>NZ_SNZP01000001.1 GCF_004363805.1 Paludibacterium purpuratum
GGCGCAAAATCTACGTCACAGGCATTAGGCCTAAGGAGCGGTACGGCATCCAGCCTCCCCCTTCTCAACTTCACTTCCCACAATACAAGGAGCGGTTTCAACCGCGATTCCCCGCCAACGCCCCCCAAACCCAAGCCACCCCCACCCAAAATTTCAGCCTTTTCTGACAGCCGCGCTCGGTTGTCTATTTGCCTCTTGCTGGGTAATGTACTTGGTGCGGCCCAAGGCCGCGAAGAGGCGCGGGCCCGAGGTGTTGACGCACCGCCGAGCCCGCTGACCAAACCAACTCTCCTAAGGAGTCAGAATGGCTACTCAAGATGGTAATGCAACCCTCGTTTCTTTTCCAAACCCGGATTCCCGCCAACAGCAGTTACTTTCCCTGATTTCCGTGTTGTGCTTGCCACGCGCCAGTCGTCCAAATTCCGACAAGTGCCGCCTGATCGTCGATAGCCGCTTGCCGTGGGCGTTCGAGCGTATCGATGGCAGCACCTCTTGGATGTATCTGCCCAATGCCGCGCAAGCGCGTCATATGGCGGGGTGCCTGGTTCTCTCGGCCGATTAAGGCCTTTTCCGGAGGCGGGGAGCGAGGCTCCCCGGCCGGGGGTGATCGAATGTTAGCTTGCCGCGAAGTGCCTTCTTCTTTTTGCCGAGAGCGTTAACCAAACAGTATTGAGACCTGATCCCGTAGCTGCATATCTTCTAAAAAAATTTTTTAAATGCATTTAAGGTAAGCACAAATCCAATAAAAATTGAGATACCGATCAAAGCATATTCATCGCCAAAAATTATCTTTATATCTGAAAAATGCCATTGCAATAACAGGTTGCCTGTGCTTATCCAAAATACGATTGGTTTTGCCAAAAGTAAGGCTAAGCCAGCTGCATTAAATGCAAGAAGTACGCCAAGTGAGTTGATGATAAAAATATAAATAAATTTAATCATTTATAATTTAGTGACTTATTCCGTTAACAACCAAAGAGTTTGATTTTTCCTGAGTCCAGTTTCCAACTGTTGCACCCAGATAAGCTGGAACTGGATTTGGCGAATTCCACTTTACTATCCCATAGGGCCCTGACTTTACCCAATCAGGCCTGAACCAGGGGTTTACTGCAGAGTTTATCTTTCCAGTAAGCGCTTCCCCCGCTTTAAATCCGACAACTGTACCTATAGCGGCCCCTGCCATTGCTGCCTTGGCATCTTGTCCCTGCAGATGTGAACCAACATATGCCGTCCAGGCATTGTAGAGAGTGGAACTGCCCAGCGATGCTCCATTTGTCCACAATCCGGATGCACCTGCCATGCTTACATCCACCCAATTGACGTTCTGCCCCTTGGGAAGCGTGACTTTCTGATAACCATAATTGACTCCAGCTCCCAAAATCCCGGTAGTCAGCTTACTTGCTAGCGTTGCCTCTACTGCGGTTGTCGCCCCTCCCAACCAGGGCAGCGTGAGGACCAGCTCTGGATATACATTCTTCAGGGCATCTTGCTCAGATTGATGCTGAACACTCAGGTTCTCGTAATACGTTACCTGGGAACACGAGACGGTCGGGGCTCCTCTTGAAGTGCAATGAGACAGGGCCTCCTTGTATGCTTTTCTTTCATCGGGTTTTAGATAAATTTCCGTCACAGGAGTCTTCGCAGTCGTATTATTCTCCACCTCATTCTTCGCCGCGTCTGCCGCAGTCGAAGCCGCCGCGAAACTACCCTTGCTTGCCACCATCCCCATCAAACCGCCAGCGGCCGAGGTCAGTTGTGCCAGTTCGTCTTTCTGTTTCTCGGTCAGTGTTTCCGGGTTGTCGCTGCCGTACAGCTCTTTGGCGATCGCCCTGGCTGCCAGCGGCGCACTACCGGCGCCGATTGCACCTGCCGTCGCATCTTTACCGCTCAGTCCTGCCAGCACACCGCCAACCAGCGCATGGGCCATGACGTTGGCTGGCAGGTTAACCTGCGGCTTTCCATCTTGGTCTAAGGTGGTGGTCATCTCTTTAACCAACGTCGCCAGATACGGTGCGGCGGCATTGGCAGCAGCTTCTTTGGCGTTGCCGTCCAGCAGAGCGGTTAGCGCGCCAATCGCCGCTTGAGTGGCTTGACGGTAGGTGCCGCCGGTTTGCCAGCCCTCGGTACTGGTCTTGGCGTTGTTGAGCAGGGTGTCGGCCTGCTTATTCAGCGCGATTGCTTGTTCGCTATCCCCGGCGAGAGAGGCTTGCTGGGCCTGACTCTGCAACGTGGCCGCTTGCTTCTTGTCGGCCTCGGCCTGTGCTTTCATCGAGTCGGCGATGTCGCCGCCAATCTGTTGCGCTACGCCGACGATGATCTGATTCGCCTGGGCGGTCTGCTGCGCGTCCTTCATCTTCGCCTGCAAGTCTTGCGCTTGTTGCAGGTTGAGCGAGTTGGTCAGCGCGCCGTTGGCGGTGTTGGCGTCGCGGCTCTGCAATTCAGCGACCGTGCTACGGCTGGAAGCGTCCTGCGCGGCGTCGCTACTACCGGTAATGGTGACGGTGGCCGGGCTGATCACGCTTTGCGTCTGGCTATGCTGGTCTTCATTCTTCGGTAGCCCGGCGCCGGCCAGTGCGTTGCCTACAGCATTGGCCTTGACGTTGTTGCCCAGATTCTCCATCAAGCTGGCGCTGGAGCCATAACTTAGGCTCAGGCTCATTGAGCTCGCCTCGGTTTTCTGGTGGTTGGCCAGATCCTGGCTCTCTAGGCTGGCTGTCGCGAGCGTGTTATGGCTGGCATCGGCCTGGCTGGTGATGGCGGCGCCGGTCAATTGGGTGTCGTGCCTCACCAGGATATCGAACCCGCCCTGGCCGGCGGCGATGCCGCTTTGGCCGGTGGCGCTCAGGTAGTCGTGGTTGATGTCGGTGCGTGCCAAGTTGAGGTTGCCGGTGACCATCTGGCCATAGCAGATTGGCGGCACGCAGATGCTCAGGTCGAAGCCGGTCGAGCTCTGGTGGCTTTCGTACACGCTCTGGTCTTGCAGCGAGGAGATCGACAGGTTGCCGCCGACGTTGGCCTTGATGCTGCCGCCGGCCAGTTGGGCGCCGCGCAGGGTGGTGTCCTGGCCGCTATGGGTGGTCAGTTGGTCGCTGGCGGTCACCAGGGTGTTGTCATAGTGGGTTTCGTGGCCATTGGCGACATTGCTGTTGGTGCCGAGGCTGCCCTGGAAGCTGAGGCCGGTTTGTCCGCCGATGCCCAGCGTGGCCCCACCGCCCATGTTGAAGCCGCCGCCTTCGCTGTGGATTTCCGAGTGGTTTTCCGCGGCGGTCAACAGGATGTTGCGCGTGGCATCCAGATTGACGGTGGTGCCCTGTACTTTGGCGCCTTGCATGGTGATGTCGGTATCGCGCGCCGTGATGGTGACATCGCGGCCCTGCACGATGCTGCCGCGTTGCTGGCTGTCATGGCTTTCGCTGTCCTGGTGGCTTTCGCCGTAGGCGAATTTGTTGCTGACGCCGATCAGGCTGGTGCTCGCCCCGTCGGAGCCTTCCGGTTTTTTGCCGTCCAGGAACTGTGAGATTTGCTTGCCGGTACTGCCGTCGGTCAACTTGTCGTAAGCACCTACCGCCTTATAGGCGTTGTAGCCTGTCTTGAGTGCCAAGGCACCCTGCATGCGGTCGCTCGCCCCATCTTTCGAGGCCTGATAGGCATCGTAGGCGGCATTGACGGCGCTGCCTATCACACCGGCCAGCTCGTTACCCATGGTGAAGCTTTGGCTTTGGCTATGCGAGCGCGTGTCGTTGCGGTTGGTGATGGCGTCGAGGGTGATGCTGTTTCCGGTGAGGGTGACGTCCTGCGCGGCTTGCAGGTTGGTGCCCTGGCTTTGCAGGTTGCCTTGGCCGCTGCCGCGGAATTGCTGGTCGGCACCGGCTACGACGCTCAGCTTGCCATTGTTGGCGCTGAGCAGACTGCTGGTTTGGCTGACGCCGTTTTGCGTGTTATCCATTTCGTTGCGGCGCCAGTCGATCATGGTCTGACGCGGGCTGAGCCCGTTCAGCAGGCCGATGCCCCAAGAGCTGGATTGGAACTTGCTGCCGGCTTGCGACAGATTGTCGGCGGCCAGTAGATTGATGTTGCGGTTGGCCTGCAGACTCAGGTCGGTGTCGGCCAGCAGGTTGGAGGCCACCACCGAGGCATCGCGCCCGGCGCTCAGCGTCAGTTTGCCGCCGGAAATCGTGCTGCCGATGGCATCGGTTTGCAGCCCGCCTCGGGTCTGCGTACTTTGCTTACCGCCAATGCCCACCCCTTCGGTCCAACTGGCCGTCAGGCCGTGTTTTTCAGTGTGCTGGTAGAAGGTGTTTTCCGAAACGGCGTTGCCGTTATTGATCAACAGGTCGCGGTCGGCCTGCAGATTGACATCGTTGTTGCCGTTGACACGCCCGGCGGTCACCGTCAGGTCGCGGCCGCTACTCATGTCGATGCTTGTGCCTTGCACGCTGGTGCCGACATCCTGGGTGCTGTGGTGGGTGACGATGGTCGTGGTGGTGCTGCTACTGAAGAAGCCGCCGCTTTCGCTCACTGTTTTGCTGTAGTCGTCGTGCACATTGGCCGCGGTGGTCAGGCTCACGTCGCGGCCGGCCGCCAGGGTGACGGTGCCCTGCTTGCTAGCCAGCAAGGCCGCCTGTGCCGTCAGATCCTGCTTGGCTGCCAGGGTCAAGCCGGTATTGCCGGTCAACACCGCACCGTTTTGGCTAACGTCGCTCTGGTCGCCTCGGCTGCCACCCATATCCCACCAACCGCTGGCGTTGCGGGTCGCCACGGCACTCAGTTTGATGTCATTACCGGCCAATAGCGTGGCTTGGCCGCTACCCGCTTGCAATGCGGCAGCGCTGAGTGCGGTGTCATGGCCCGACTGCAGCTGTACATCGCCACCGGCGCTGACACTGCTGCGCTTCAGCTGCTGGTTGTTATAGTAGTTGCCTTCTGACTTTTCACCCGGATCGAAGTGGTGCAGGTAGTCCTGGCTATCGATGCCGGCGGTCAGGCTCAAATCGTGGCCGGCCAGTAGGCTGGCGTTGCCTTGGGAGGTGTTGAGGCTGGCGGCCTGGCCGGAAAGGTCGTGGCCAGCTTGTACGCTCAGGCCGGCACTGGCCTGCAGTTGGCTGCCATGGACAGCGCTGGACGAACTGCTGGTGTCGCCCCAGAGGGTTTGCCCCGGCTGCGACCAGTAGCCGTTGCCGCCATGCACGTCGTCCGTGGTGTGTGTCGTCAACTGCGCCAGGCTGACGTCATGCCCGCCGATCAGATTCGCTTGGCCACTTTGGGCCTGTAGCCCTGCGGCTGTCAGTGTCAGATCGTTGCCTGCCTGCACGTTTAGTGTACTGCCCGTCACGCTGGTCTGGTTCAACTGTTGGCTTGAGCTGGATGCGCTCTGGTTGAAGCCCCATCCATAGCCATAGCTCAACCCCGCCGAGCGGTTCGATGTGCTGGCATCCAAGGTGCTTTGCACGCTGAGATCGTGTCCGGCAATCAGGTCGACGGCGCCATTGGCCTTGCCTTGGAACGCGGATAGCAGCAGGTCGTGGCCGGCCATGACCGACATTGCCCCGTTGGTTGCCAGGCTGCTACCCAGCGTGTGTTGAACCGTATCGTTTTGGTAGGACGAGCTGGTGCCGGTCTGGGTCCAGCTGTATTCGTCGCCGTGATTATGCGATGTGCGCGTTTCGCTGAATCCAGTAAGGTTTTGTCGTGTGGTGGTATCGGTCGACTGCATGCCGGTGACACTCAGGTCATTACCGGCTTGCAGTTCGATGCCTGTTTGGCCGCTGCCTTGGAAGGCGGCCAGCGACAGGTCGTGCCCCGCCAGCAGTTGCAGTTTGCCCGCCGTATCGATGCTGCTGCCGGTGGTGGTCGTGCGCGATTCGGCGACTGGGCCGCCATGGGCGATGGTGACTTGCTCGCCGGTGACGGTCAGATCCCGGCCCGCCGCCAAGGTGGTGTCCCCGGCGCTGTGCACGTTGGTCGCGCTCAGTTTCATGTCGCCGTCGGCTTGCATCTGTAAGCGGCCGCCAGCATCGAGCGTGGCGTGCTGCATGTCGACACTGGCCATGTGGATGTTCATATCGCCATCCGCATGCATGGTGCCGCCGACACCGCTCACCAGACTACCATCGCCCAGCATGGTGATGTTCTGTGCGGCCAGGTAGGCGCCTTGCGGGCGCGTGCCGCCAGTGTCGCCCGCTGCGAGATAGACTTCTGGCACCAGCAACTGCTGGCCGTCGACGGTCTTGTTGACCAGCCAAACCATGTTTTGCGTCAGTTGCTTGACTTGATCGGCGCTCAGCGCGACCCCCAGCGTCAGATTCAGTGATTTAGCCTGGGTCGCCGCGTTGTTGAGCAAGGACTGATACTGCTGATTGCCGTTGTTGAAACCCGTCAGGTAGCGTTGGCCGGTCTGTCTTTCGATGGCACGCGATACCAACTGTTGCTCGACATAGCCATCGCCCAGCCGTTTTTGCAGCTTACCCGGGTCGAAGTTCAGCTGTTTTGCCAAGTAATCCGAGGAGACAAACTGGCTGAAGCTGGCAAAGCGTGGGTCGGTTTCGATCTGATAACGCGCGCTAGCCTCGGGGTGTGGGTCAAATGCCCCGCCTTTGGGCAAGGCGGCGCCCGCAGGCAATACCTCGATAGCGACGCTGGTACTGTTATGTGGGGTCGATGGCGCCACG
This sequence comes from Paludibacterium purpuratum, assembly GCF_004363805.1. GTDB lineage: Bacteria > Pseudomonadota > Gammaproteobacteria > Burkholderiales > Chromobacteriaceae > Paludibacterium > Paludibacterium purpuratum. Next base: position 6,669 of record NZ_SNZP01000001.1, read on the forward strand.
GTGTCGGCGCTGCCTGTGCCGGTGTCGCTATGCGGGGTGGACGACGTCACGCTGCCGGCGTTGCTATCGTCCGTACTGACTGCTTTGGCCGAGGCGCTTTGCTGGTGTGCCGGTGCCTCGGCGACCGGATTGATCGGTTTGCCGTCGAGCGTCAGCCCGCTACCGCTCGGCGAGTCGATCTGGCCATTGGCGATGGCACCATTTTGGACATGGCTAACCTGCAGGGTGAGATTGCGGTTGGCGTGATAGACCGAGTCGGTGGTGCCGATCAGTTCGTGTCCAATTTGGGTGCTCTGACCCGTCTTGCCATCCTGATAGAACGTATCGCGATAAAGCGGCTGACCGGTATTCTGGACATCGTTGCCGGTGTGATGAATATCCCCGGCGGCCGTGATCCAGCTACTGCGGTTGATGGCACTGCCGATATCCAGGTTCAGGCTGCCGCCGATTTCAATGTAGGCCGGGTTGGACTGACCGCTGGCGACGTCGCTGGTGGTGTTGGTAGTGTTGTAGTAAGAGGGCGTGGCTGGACCGTATACTGGGATGACATCAAAATCATGCTCCTTTCCCCCCTCGCGCACTGTACGATATCCAAGGAATACCTGTGGAGGCGTACCCCCCACTTGCTGATGCGATGGGCCTGGTATGGTTCGGCAACTTTGGTCTTCTTTCCCATGGCATTCCTCATGCCCAATATCATTCCATATGTACACAGGGATGCTACCCGTCACCTGAGTCGTCTGCGTCACCGTGACCTGATTCGACTCGTTCACCAACGAAGTCGCATGGATCTCGGCATTGCCTTCCGCCGCAATGGTGCCGATCTGGTTGTGCACCAGCGCCACTTTGCTATCGGCCTTGCCGATCAGCAGGTTGCCCTGGCTGGAAATGTTGGCCCCACTGCTGTTCTCGATGCTCTGGCTCAGTTGCAGACTCATGTCGCCATTGCTGCCGATCCAGGCTTTGTCCCCGGTATTACTGAGTGTGGCGCCCGTTACCTGCAGCGTCTGTCCTGTGATCAGACCGCCGTTATTGAGCGTGTCGCTGCCGAGTGTCAGCGCGGCGGCGCTGATGCCGGCCCCGGCGCTATTGCTCAGGGTTTTGCCTGTCGTGCTGAGTAGGGTACCCGCGGCCAGGGTGCCTTGGTTGTCCACATTGCCGACAGTCAGGGTCAGGTTATGCACGGCTTGCAACTGATGCTGGTTGCTCAGTTGGCCGGCGGTCAGAGTCAGGTCGCGGTTGGCTTGCACCGTGGCGGTTTTTTCCATCATCACCGAGCCGCCCTTGACTGTCCATTGCAAGTCCTGCCCGGCCAGCAAGGTGCCGGATGCCGTGACCTTGGCCATGGTCAGGCTGAGGTCGTTGCCGGTGGTGACATGGCCATTGGCATTGTCCATGCCGACAGCGCTGGCGGTCAGTTTGCCCGCCGTGAGAATGGAGCCGTGGTTGGTCAGATCACCCGTCAGGGTCAGTTTGTTGTCCTGGTCGTCGAGCGCGAGCAGGGTGCCGCTGTTGCTGACATTGCGGGCACTGATTTGTAGATGCCCGCCCTGAATGGTGTCGCTGCCGTTTTGCACGACATCGGCCTTGATATTGAGTAGCGTGCCTTTGCCGGCGAGCAATTTGCCGCCGTCGTTGTCGAGCGCATGAGTCAGCTGAAGATCCAAGCCGGCAGCGCCGACGATCTTGCCCTGCGCGTGATTGGTCAGATTGTCGGCGCTGGTATTGAGTTGACCGTTACTGCCGATGGTGCCGCTATTGTCGATATCGCCGCTGCTGGCGAGCTTGCTGCTCTGTGTATCTAGCCCGATCAGGCTGCCGCTGTTCTTCAGGCTGCTGGCCGTGATATCGAAGTGCCCTGCCTGGATGGCGCCGCTACCGTTGTCGAGGGCGCCGCTGGCGAGGGTGAAGCCTGCCTGGTTGCCGGCGAGCAGGGTGCCGCCATCGTTTTTCAGGCTCTCGGCTTTATCGAAGGTGATGCCTTGCAGGCTTTCCAGGTGACCGTTGCGGTTGTCGATCTGTTTGGCCGACAGTGTCAGGCCGTTGGCCATGACGATCTGCCCCTGGTTGGTCAGGCTGGTTGTCAGTGCCAGTTTGCCGTTATTGGCATCGCGCCCGATGATCGTGCCGCCCTTGGCGTTTTCCAGGCTGCCGGCAGTCAGTTGCAGTTGTTGGCCGTCAATGGTGCCGCTGCCGTTGGCGATGTCGCCGGCGGTCAGGGTCAGCGTCTGGTCGCTGGCGAGCGTGCCGCCGTCGTTGTTGATCTGGCCGCCGTTCTTGGCGGTCATTGTCAAGGCGCCGTGGCTGGTCAGGTGCCCCTTGCTGTTGTCGGCGCTGCCGGCAGTGACGGTCAACTTGCCGTTGCCGCCCAGCGTTCCCTGGTTGGTCAGCGCGCCGCTGACGGTCACCGTGTTGTCCTTGTCGTCCAGCGCTTTGATGCTGCCGCTATTGCTCAGGCTGCTGGCATGGATGTCGAGGTGGCCAAACTGGATGGTGCCGCTGCCGTTATCGAGGCTGCCGCTGGATAGGGTAAAGCCTGCTTGGTTGCCGCCGAGCAAGGTACCACCATCGTTTTTGACGCTCTCGGCTTTATCGAAAGTAATGCCTTGCAGGCTTTCCAGATGGCCGTTGCGGTTGTCGATCTGCTTGGCCGATAGCGTCAGGCCGTTGGCCATGACGATCTGGCCCTGGTTGCTCAGGCTGGTTGTCAGATCCAGTTTGCCGTTGTTGGCATCGCGCCCGGTGATGGTGCCGCCCTTGGCGTTTTCCAGGCTGTCGGCCTTCAGTTGCAATTGCTGGCCGTCAACGGTGCCGCTGCCGTTGTTGATGTCTTTGGCGTTCAACGTCAGCGTCTGGTCGCTGGCGAGCGTGCCGCCATCGTTGATGAGTTGGCTGCCGTCGTTCAGGTTCAAAGCCAGATTTAGATGGCTGACCAAGCGGCCTTTGCTGTTGTCGACACTGGCGGCCTTGACGGTCAGCTTGCCGTTGCCGCCCAGTGTGCCTTGGTTGCTCAGCGCACCGGAGAGGTTCAGCGTGTTGTCCTGACCATCCAGCGCCTTGATGCTGCCGCTATTACTCAGGCTCGTGGCATGGATGTCGAGGTGGCCGATCTGGATGGTGCCGCTACCGTTGTCGAGGCTGCCGCTGCCGAAGGAGAAGCCAGCCTGGTTACCGCCGAGCAGGGTGCCGCCGTCGTTTTTCAGGCTTTCGACTTTATCGAAGCTAAGGTCTTGCAGGCTTTCCAGGTGGCCGCCACGGTTGTCGATTTGTTTGGCAGATAGCGTCAGGCTGTTGGCCATGACGATCTGCCCCTGATTGCTCAGGCTGTCGGTCAGTGTCAGCTTGCCGTTACTGGTGTCGTGGCCGGCGATCTTGCCACCCTTGGCGTTTTCCAGGCTGCCGGCCGTCAGTTGCAATTGCTGGCCGTCAACGGTGCCACTACCGTTGTCGATGTCTTTGGCGTTCAACGTCAGTAGCTGGTCGCTGGCGAGGGTGCCGCCGTCGTTACCCAGTTGGCTGCCGCCGTCGACGTTCAGATTTAGATGGCTGGTCAGGTGACCCTTGCTGTTGTCGACATTGGCGGCCGTGACGGTCAGATTGCCGTTGCCGCCCAGTGTGCCCTGGTTGCTCAGCGCGCCGGTGAGGGTCAGTTTGCTGTCCTGGCCATCCAGTGCTTTGATGTTGCCGCTATTACTCAGGCTACCCGCCGTCATGTCGAGGTGGCCGGTCTGAATGGTGCCGCCGCCATTGTTGAGCGCCGCGTTGCCGATGACTTTGATGCCGGACAGTTTGTCCGTGCCGAGCCAGCCGCCATCGTTCTGCAGACTGTCCGTCAGATCCAGCGTCAAGTCGCCGCGGCTGTGGATATCCCCGCCGGAGCGGTTGTCCAGTTGGCCGGCCTTGATCTTGATGCTACCTGTTTCTGCTGCGATCACCCCTGCGCGGTTGTCGAATTGGCCACTGAAGCTCAGCGAGCCCTGTTCGCTACCGGTCTGGGTCAGGGTACCCTTCGCGTTGCTGCCGCTCGTGCCGGTCAAATCCAGCAGACCCGCTTGCCAGGTGCCGCCGTCATGGTTGATTTGCTCGGCTTGGATATGGAGAGCCTGACCGGCGACCAGGGTGGTGTTCTGGCTGGTCAGTTGCGCCAGGGGGTGGTCTATGCCGTCTTGTCCCGCCAGCGACAGCTTGCCGCCGGTGTGCAGCGAGGCGTTGCTCAGGTCGATTTGCGCACTTCGAACGTCGATGCCGCTAACGGCCAGCCAGCTGCTAGCCGATTGCAGTTGCTTGGCGGCCAGGCTCAAGCTGCCGCTATCGAAGCCGAGGGTCACGCTGCCGTCCGGCTGTTGCCCGACGATGCGAGCCCCCGCCAGCAACTGGCCTTGCGCCTGAATATTATCGGCTTGCAGTGTTGCATCGTGGCCAGCGAGTAGCAGACCTTGTTGCGCCAAGGTCTGGCCGGCTTGCAAACCGATATCGCTACTCGCGACGACCGTGCCCTTCAATGTCAAATTCCCGGCGCTATTGAGCGTCAGTTCGCCGCCGTAGGCGCTCAAGTGGCCTTCGCTATTCACCCCCACGCCCTTCTCGGTGCCGATCAGGTGGATGGCGTTGGCGTACATGCCGCCCAGCGCGGCGACGTCCAGCGCCAAGGCCGGCGCCGGTGTGGGCGCGGCGTCGGTCAGCGGTGTGGCGGCGAGGGTGTCGGCGTCGATGCTATTGCGACCGAGCCGAACTTGCAGGTCCTTGGCGTGCAGGTCGCTGTTGACCTTGAGCGCACGCGTCAGAATGGCGAAGCTGTCGGCGTCGTTGGCGTTCAGGCTGTCGACGGTGATCTGACCGTCGTTGATCTTGTAGCTCGCCACGCCGCCTTGGGCGTTGAACTGCGGCGTACCGGTGGTCAGCGTGGCGCGCGCGGTGTTGATGAAGCCGCAACCGCTGCAACTGATGCCCCAGGGGTTGGCGATCACCACGTCGGCGCGCTGGCCCGCCACTTCGATGAAGCCCTTCAGTTGCGACGGATTGGCCTGCACCACCTCGTTGAGGATCACCCGGGCGCTGCCGCCCTTCAGGTTGGTGTTGCCGCTGATGTAGCCGCCGCGTTTGGTGCTGACCATGGCGGTGCTGTTGTTGAGAATCGCCCCGTTGGCATCGACGTTGAACTGCTGATACTGGTTGTGCGACACCCCGGCGCCGTTGGGGGCGGCGATCTGCACCAGCGCCACGCCGTTGGCCGCCTGGCCCACGGTCGGACCGCCCGCTGCGGCGACGATGCCGTCGGCCAGCGCCGCGCTGCCCAGCGCCAACAGGGCGGCGAAGCACAGCGGCCGCAGGGCGAACCCGGTCGCGGGCGCGCTGCCCGGCCCGCGTTCGCCGGCCTTGCCGTGAGCGTTGACGGTTTCCGCCACAGCCATCAATTGGCCGCGGACGCGATTGAAGACGATGCGATAGAGGTGTCGGTTCATGAGGGATGCCGCCTTACCACTGCAGGGTGAGGTTGAAGTGGGTGATCGACTGCCTTGCCCAGCTGTTGGGCAAGGTCAGCGGTTGTTCGTGGGTGAGCTCGGCCGTCAGGTGGCCGCCGAGGTTGGCGCGTAGGCCGATGGCACTGCCGGCGATGCGCTGGGTCGACAGCGTGACGCCGGGGGTACCGGTCACTTGGCCGGCATCGAGGCCGAGGTAGGCCTCGCAGCCGCTCGCGCCCAGTGTCCAGCTCAGTTCGTTGCGCCACGTCCAGCCGTTGTTGCCGGCCAGGCTGTCGGCGTCGAAACCGCGCACGGTGTAGTGACCGCCGACGCCGAACTGGTCGCCGGCCAACAGCCGGCTCGGGCTGTATTGCCCCTTGAGGGTGGTGCTATAGGCGCCTTGTTGGCCGCCCCATTGCCACGGCTGGCGCCAGTCGAGGCTGGCGCTGTAGATTTCCGGGCGCGTGGTCGGCCCGCCCTGGGCCGCCAGGCTATCGTCCTGCGCGCCCCATACCGGCACGCCGCGGCTGTAGCCCAGGCTGGCGTTGAGCACGCTCGACCCCAGGTACTGGCGGTGGGTCAGTTGCAGACCGAGATAGCTCAGGTCTTGCCGCTGGTTCAAGAGCTCGCTGTCCTCCAGATAGCTGCGCGAGGCTTTGCGCGTCAGCGAAAACGCCAGTTCGGTCTTGCTAGTTTGGTCGCGATGCAGCAAACGGGTCAGCGACAGCTGCGTGTTGCGGCTGTGGCCGGTGGACGTCAGCGTCTGCAGGCCGGTGTCGAGGGCCTGGCGGTATTGCGAGGCGCTGTAACTGAAGTAGGCGCTCCAGTTGCCCCACGGTACGAGCCAGGCGATCGACTGCGACAGGCTACGCGGGTAGGCCACGCCGTCGGCGTCCTGGCTTTGGTTGAGCGTCAAGACGTCGTTCAGGTGCAGCAGATCGTCGGCCAGCACCTGGCCGCTGAGCTGGTTCTTGCCGGTGGCGCTCTGGCCGCTGTTCTCTTCGCTGAGGCTCGCGTGCAGCGGTCGGCCTTGTGTCAGCGTCACTTCGACGATGCTCGCGCCCGGCGCGTCGCCCGGCAGCAGTTCCATGGTGGCTTGCTGCGAACCGGGGCGCGCCAGTTGTTCCAGCCCTTGTTCCAGGTCGCGCAGGTTGAGCAGATCGCCGGGGCCGGTGGGAAAGGCGCTGTCCAGTTCGCGCTGCGCGCCGCCGCCTTTGCGCCGGATGGCTTGGATGCGGCCTGGCAGCACCACCAAGTGCAGCTGGCCGGATTGCAGGTTCTGTTCCGGAATGTAGACGCGGCTGGTGACGAAGCCGTGCGCTACCAGGGCGTCGGTCAGGGTGGCGACCAGTTGGTTGATGGCGCCGAGATCCAGGCAGCGTCCTTCGGCGCCATGGGCCAACGGCGTCAACCAGCCGAGCCAGGCCGGCGGCGCGCCGTCGAGCACCACCCGGTGCACCGGGAAGCACGGGCCGCCGCTGGGGGCGGCGGGGACGGCGGGCGCTGGGGTCGAAGGGGCGAGGAATACGTCCGGCCGGCGTTGCTGCTGCTCGCGTTGCCGGTCGAGCTGTTGTTGTTGCTGCAGACGAATCTGCTCATCGCTCAGCGGCGCGGCGCCAATTGCCGGCGCCAAAAAAAGTAAACCGGCGATCAAACGCGCCGGCAAGGTGCTGCGTGTCATTGTTTTAACTTAACAAATAATAATATATCGTCACGTTAAGTTAGATGACTGTCGAGAATCTACTCTAAAAAACTATGTTTTTGGCATTAATAATCCAATTCGACATGGGTTATTTCGACTTTTTTCAATATTTTATTTTTAAATCAGTGGCTTGCTGGTTTTTGTGCGGCCGGGCTAATGTGGCGGGTGATGGATTGGGTGTGTTGTTTAAATGAGGCATGCGATTGTCGCTATCTGATTGATAACACATGCTTATACATATAGCATTACGTGTATATATAATGTTTTGTTGTTATGGTTGTTGCGTCTCTCTATAATTCGCCGTCGTATTTTTTTATGTCGAATATCAATGATCTTGTCATTGATCGAGTTTATGGAGTGATGTCAATGCAAATGAAGCAGATCCGCCTGGCGATGTTCGCCGCAGCACTGGTCGCCGGCAGTGCGTTCGCCGCCCAACCGTTCGTTGGCCCGTCCGTCGGCCTGAGTGTCAGCAGCGTGCACACCGATGTCGATTTCAGCGGCGGTCTGAACAACTCGATGTCTTCCAACCGCACCGCGTTCGATCTGAATGCCGGCTACGGTATGGAACTGGCGCCGAAGGTGGTTCTCAACGGTGCGATGAGTATCAATCTGAACCAGCCGTCGGCTGGTTCGCTGGGCTACAGCAGCACCAATTCGGTTACCGGCAAGTTCAAGGATCGCTGGTCCTTGTCGCTCGCCCCGGGGTACCTGATCACGCCGAAGCTGATGGCTTACGGCAAGGTGGCATATCAATATGCCAATATCGAGGTGAACGATAGCGCCTTCCCGGCGCAAGGTGCGCAGACCCTGCATTTCCACGGTTGGGGCTACGGCATCGGCGTGGCCTACGCACCGGTCGATCATCTGGAAACCAGCCTGGAAGTCCAGAAGACCGAATACAGCACCCAGCGCATGAACGCCAGCACCGGTCGCCCGACGACTACGGCGGTGACCCTGGGCGCCGCTTGGCGCTTCTAACATCGTCGAAGTGGGATCGAGGCGGCCAGAGGGCCGCCTTTTTTGTTTCTTGCAGAGCAGCTTGAGAGCCTGCCCCTCCTTTGCGGTTTTTTGGCTGGACTCCGACGGCTAATGGATTGCCACATGTAAGACATTTCGGACTTGTCCTATTCGTGCGCCATAAAGACGTTACTTAGAATTCAACAAAATATTCCCCAGCTAGGTTTCCCTGTCCCACTGCCGCCCTTGAGGCTTCGATGTAGGTGGCCGGTGCTCTGCCATGCGATTACCGCGTCCGGCGGTCAATTCCCAGCTGTTTTTATGTTGAATGCCAATGATTCAGTCATTGCGTGAGTTCCCGGAGAGATGTAAATGCAAATGAAGCAGATTCGCCTGACGATGTTAGCCGTAGCACTGGTGGCTGGTAGCGCATTCGCCGCCGAACCGTTCGTCGGTCCGTCCATTGGCCTGAGTGTTAGCAGCCTGCACACCGATGTCGACTTTGGCGGCATGCTGCGTCGCAACCCGACGTCCGCCAGCAGCGCTGCATACGATTTGAATGTCGGTTATGGCCTGGCGCTGGCGCCGAAGGTGGTGCTCAACGCTGCGGCGAGTTACGGTCTGAACAAGCCGTCGGCCGGTACGGCGGGTAATCGTCTCGTGCAGGTTTCCGGCGAGTTCAAGGACCGCTGGTCGGTGTCGCTCGCGCCGGGGTACCTGATCTCGTCGAAGTGGATGGCTTACGGCAAGGTGGCTTATCAGCATGCCAGCATGGAGTCCAATACCCACACCTTCTTTCTACAAGATTCGCAGAACTTGAAGTTCCACGGTTGGGGTTACGGCGCGGGCGTAGCCTACGCGCCGATCGACCTTCTGGAAACCAGCTTGGAAGTGCAGAGAACCGAATTCAGCACTCAGCAGACGCTGATCGGCACCGCCCGTCCAATGACCACGGCGGTCACGCTGGGCGCCGCTTGGCGCTTCTAATCTTGTCGAAGCAGGATCGAGGCGGCCATCGTGCCGCCTTTTTCGTTTATAGCCCGTCGGTTTGAGATGATTTACCCGGTTGGCAGTGTAGATGGCTGGTAGGTGCTTGGTTTTATAGGGAAATTAACCGTATCAAATTTGCGACGGTTCGAACGTTTTGTTTTGATGTATAACCAGTCGCTATGGGCCGGGGGGCTTGGGCTTATTGTGATGTCATATGGTTTGGTTGGTGAAATTTATGCCATGGAAATGTCATTTTTTGGCAATTTTCTTGACACATTGTCAGACAAGGCCTTAAAACAGCGGAGGACATTTTGATCACCACGCTGGAAAAAAAACATCATGAATGATAATCCGGAAGAGAAAACGCTACATCGCGGGCTGGAGTCGCGACATATCGAACTGATTGCACTGGGCGGCACCATCGGTGTCGGCCTGTTTATGGGCTCCGCCAGCACGCTGCATTGGGCGGGTCCGTCGGTGCTGTTGGCTTATGCCATTGCCGGCCTGTTCATTTTCTTCATCATGCGCATCATGGGCGAAATGCTGTACACCGAGCCGGTCACCGGCTCGTTCGCCGTCTATGCGCACAAATACCTTCATCCGTATTTCGGCTATCTGACCGCCTGGGGCTATTGGCTGATGTGGGTGGCCGTGGGCATTTCGGAAATCACCGCCGCCGGGGTGTATATGCAGTATTGGTTCCCCGGCTTGCCTCAGTGGGTTCCGGCATTGGCGTTCGTCGGCATTCTGGCGGCGTCCAATTTGCTGGCGGTGCGCCTGTATGGCGAATTCGAGTTCTGGTTCGGTTTGATCAAGATCTCCACCATTGTGGTGATGATCCTGGTCGGTCTGAAGCTGATCTTCGTCGGCAATGCCTCGATGCCGGCCACCGGTTTTGCCAATCTGAGCGTGCACGGCGGCTTCTTCGCCGGCGGCTGGCAGGGCTTCCTGTTCGCGCTTTGTCTGGTCGTGGCGGCGTATCAAGGGGTCGAGTTGGTGGGGATTACCGCCGGCGAGGCCAAGAACCCGCAAGTGACGCTCAAGCGCGCGGTCAATAATATCGTGTGGCGTATTCTGATTTTCTACATCGGCGCCATTTTCGTCATCGTCACCATCTATCCGTGGAACCTGATCGGCACCACCGGTAGCCCGTTTGTGCTGACCTTCTCCAAGATCGGCATCAGCACTGCCGCCGGCATCATCAATTTCGTGGTGCTGACCGCCGCACTGTCCGGCTGTAATAGCGGTATCTATAGCTGCGGCCGCATGCTGTACACCCTGTCGCAGAACCGTCAACTGCCGGCCTTCCTGTCGCGCGTGTCGAAAGGCGGCGTGCCGGTCAATGCCATCTGGGTCACCATCGCCTGTCTGTTGATCGGCTCCGCCTTGAACTACATCATCCCCAACCCGCAACGCGTGTTCGTGTATGTCTATAGCGCCAGCGTGTTGCCGGGCATGGTGCCTTGGTTCGTGGTGTTGGTGTGCCAGGCACGCTTCCGCCGCGCCCATGCCGCGACGATCAAGGATCATCCGTTCAAGTCGGTGCTGTTCCCGGCGGCCAACTACCTGACGATCGCCTTCCTGATCTGCGTGCTGATCGGCATGCTGATCAATCCGGATACCCGGGTTTCGCTGATCGTCGGCACATTGCTGTTGGCGGCTGTGTCGGTATGCTACAAGGTGTTCGGCTTGGGCCAGAAGCAGCGCGAAGCGCTGTCGCAGGCCGAATCCGCCTGATCGGTTCGATCGTTGTGCAAAAAACCCGCGAGCGGATCGCGGGTTTTTTATTGCAATGTCGTTTTAGGGGGGCAGTGGATGAGGGAAATTCTGCCAAAAACATGATCATGATCAAATTAAAAATGCGTAATGGGTACTACATTGACATTGCTTGGTGAGATTTTTACCCAAGAATAAGCGAAAATAATGAGGAATGTCGCGTTGGGGGGAGGCCGATAGGCCACATCGTTGTACATCCTGGCAGGCTGCGCTATATGGGCGGCCTGCCATTTTCATTTCTTCCGCCGAGGCTGGCCTTGCCGGGCATACGGCAAGAACCCTGTGTGCTTTTCAGTATTAATCATTCAATTGTCATTGATTGTCGGATATTAAACTTATAATCACAAATCCCACTGTAATTCAATCAGTATTTTCGCCTGCGTGGGCGAGATACGACACCTAGCGAAAATACCCCTGCATTGCCTTGGCCGGCGCGGTATCGTGCACGGAAACTGGCTATCTAGAATAGATTTTCCTTAGTTTTATATCGGTTTGAGCTATATAAGGGACTGACCCGGCGGGCGGTCGCACAAGAACATTACACAGGAATCTCCATCATGCGGTCTTTGCGCGTCAAACTGATAGTTTTCGTCGCCATGCTCATGGCGCTGGTCAGTCTGGTCATTGCCTTGCTGGTCTACAGCCAGATGCGAAGCGGCATGATCGAAGGGGTCGACCATGAGTTGTCGGGTACGGCACATGGTTATTCCACTTTCGTGCGCAATTGGTACAACGACAAGATGACCAGCGTGGTCGCCGCCGGGGGGATCGCCGATATGGCGGAGCCGGTGCCGGCACTCGGACGCATCAATGAAGCCGGCGGCTTCAACAAGTCGTATATCGGTTTCGCCGACCGGCACATCGTGTACTCGGATGGCCATGCGGCCAAACCGGGCTACGACCCGACCGCGCGTCCGTGGTATCAGATGGCGGCCAGCAACGGTAAACCGGGGGTGACCGCACCGTATACCGATTTCACCACGGGCCGACTGTGCCTGACTTTCGCCGCGCCGGTGATGAGCAACGGCAGTCTCAAGGCGGTAGTGGGCGGCGATGTGTTCATCGACGATCTGGTCAAGACGGTCTTGTCGGTCAAGCTGCGCGGCAACGGCTTCGCCTTCTTGGTGAGTAAGGACGGCAAGGTGCTGGCGCACCCGGATGCGCAGTTGACGCTCAAGCCGCTGACCAATGCCGCGCCCGAGTTGACGGCGGACCGCCTGGCCGCGGCCGCGACGAGCGGCGAAACGCTGCAGGTAAACACGCACGGTCAGTCGACCTATGTGCAGATCGTTCCGGTCGAGGGCACCGATTGGCTGTTGGGCGTTTCGATGGATACATCGGTGGTGACCGACCCGATGACCAAGGTGATGATCACCATTTCCATCACGGTGCTTGCCGCGCTGATCATCTTGGTTCCGATTGCGAGCATTGTGTTGGCCAGCATGCTCAAGGGCCTGCAGCGGCTGAAGGTGGCCATGCAGGAGATCTCGCAGGGCGAGGGCGATCTGACCCGTCGCATCGAGGTACTGGGGCAGGACGAAATCGCCGAGACCGCCAGCGCCTTCAATGTCTTCATCGGCCAGTTGCAAACCATGTTCCAGGGCGTGAAGCAGGAGGCGGACCGGTTGATCGAAGGCGTACAGGCCGCCGGCCACTCGGTGGAGAAGGTGGTCAGCGATTCGCGTGAGATTTCCGATGTGTCGAGCGCCAATGCCGCCACGCTGGAGGAAATCACCGTCAGCATTTCGCATATCGCCGATGCGGCGCATGAGGCGGATGGCCTGGTGGCGCAGACCGGATCGGTGTCGAGCGAAAGCGCCGGCGATATGGACAAGCTCTCGCGCGAGATGGGGGGCACGGTCGATGTGGTCAAGGGGCTGTCGGATATGCTGTCCTCGCTCGATCAGCGCTCGCAGCAGATCTCGGGTATCACCGAGGTGATCAAGGATATCGCCGATCAGACCAATCTGCTGGCGCTCAATGCCGCGATCGAAGCGGCGCGCGCCGGCGAAATGGGACGCGGTTTCGCGGTGGTGGCCGATGAAGTGCGCAAGCTGGCCGAGCGTACCGGCGGCGCCACGCAGGAAATCGCCGGCATGGTCGACATGATCCGCAACGAGACCGGCCAAGCGGTCGGCAATATGCAGCTGACGGTGCGGGCGGTGGATGGCGGTGTCGGGCTGACGCAGAGCGCGGCCGAACGCATTGCCACCATCCAGCAGGCGATGCGCCAGGTCGAGGCCAAGATGAACGAGATTGCGCTGTCCACCAGCGAACAACACAAGGCGACCACGGTGATCGCGCAGAGTACCGAGCGCATCAACGGCCGCATCATCGAGAACGACCACTCGCTGGGCAGTGTGCATCAGACGCTGTCGACGCTGAGCCAGGGCGCGGCGCGCATGCGCGAAATGTTCTCGCGCTTCCGGGTCTAGGTCGCGCGGCAGTCGCAAGGCAAAAAGGTGGAGCGATCCACCTTTTTTGTTTTGCGGTGGGCGAAACCCGGGCAGAGGGCTTATGCTGACATTCTTGTCAGAGGAGGCGATATGTCATGCTGCTTTTAGGGCTGGATCTGGAAACCGGCGGTGCCTTCAACGGCGATCCCGCCGACAATTTCATCACGGAAGTCGGTCTGGTGTTGTGGGACAGCGAGTTCGGCGAGCCGGTGGAGTGGTTGTCGGTGCTGCTCAAGCCCGAGGGGCCGGTGTCGCCCGAGTCGGCGGAGATGACCGGGCTATCGGACGCGCTGTTGGCGCGCCATGGCCGGCCGTGGGATATCCGCACGCTGCAGCCGATCGCCACGCTGATGCAGAAGGCCGATTACGTGGTCGCGCATAATGGCCGCGAGTTCGACCGGCAGATGCTCGAACGGGCCTTCGTCCGCTTCGGTCTGAAGCTGCCCGCCACGCCGTGGTTGGATACCCAATACGACATCGACTATCCGCGCGCTTGCAACGGACGGCAGTTGATCTACCTCGCCGGTTTTCACGGTCTGCTCAACCATTTCCAACATCGCGCCATCGGCGACGCTATGACCATGCTGGCGATCCTGCAGCGCTACGACTTGGCGCAGGTGATCGCCAATAGCCAACGCAAATGGCTGATCGTGCAGGCCAATGTGCAGTATGACGAGCGCGACAAGGCCAAGGAAAGAGGTTTCCGCTGGCAAAGCGACGGCGGGCGGCATTATGAGAAGTGCTGGGTCAAGCGCATTCGCGAAGATCAGTTGACGGCGTTGCAGGCGGCATGCGACTTCAATTTGACGGTGTTGGAGCGCGCTTAACGCGGGAGGTCGAGCGAGTCGGTCGTGACGACAAAATCGTTGCCGTGGCGGCGGACTTGTTTTTCCAGGGCCGGTGCCAGCCGCTCCCAGTGCGCCTGTAGCAGGGCCAGCGCTTCGTCGGCCGATACGGCTGATTGTTGCAACCAGGCGGGAACCGCCGCCGGGTCGATGTAGAAATAGGCCGGATAACCATCCAGCCGGGCATTCACCAGAATGCGCCGGCTGCGGTCGATGCGTGCCGCCAAGAGTTGCATCATCGTCTTACCCCTGCAAGGCCAGCGTGCCGCTACGGCCGGGAATTTCGCCCATGCGCACCGGACAGCGCGGCAAGGTCGCCGGGTCGAGCGTGCGAAACAGTTCGGCGCAGGAGACCAGTTGGTAGCCCTGCTGCTTCCAACCGCTCAGCAGTCGATCCAGCGTGTCGAGTAAGCGCAGCCCCTCGAGTTCGGCATGCAAGGTGTAGACATGTCCGCAGTCGGGCTTATTCGCCGTCTGATCCAACAGCACGCGGTGCACGTTGTCGGCGGTCAACCCGTCCAGGCCGATCAGTTCGTCCAGCGTCGGCAGCGTGGTGGGCAGTTGCGGTACCCCCAGCAAGCGACCCTGTTCGTCGACCGGCTGAAACGGCTGCGTCCCGCGGCAATCCGAGGCATAGTCGAGTTGGAGCGCCGCTTCGTGCGCGTAGGCGGCGTGGTTCATCTGCCAACCGGCGGCGCCGTGCGTGCGCGGCGGCTGGCCGAACACCTGGGTGAAGCGCTGAGCCGCCAGGTTCATTTCCCGTTCGGTCCAGGCCGCATCCTTGCCGGCGACGAAGTCCTGCCACTTGATGTGATCCCAGGTATGGATGCCGACCTCGAAACCGGCGTCGCGAACGCCGCGCATCAGCGCGGCCTCGCGCCGGCCGATGTCCGGGCCGGGCAGCAAGGTGCCGTATAGCAGGGTACAGATGCCATAGTGCTCGACCACCGAGGTGCGCGAAACCTTCTGCAGGAAGCCCTTGCGGAACACGCGGCGGATGGCGCGGCCGGTGTGATCCGGCCCCAGGCTGAACAAAAAGGTCGCGCCCGCCTGATGGCGGCTGAACAGTTCGATGAGCCGCGGCACACCGTCACGGGTGCCGCGCCAGGTATCGACGTCGACCTTGAGGGCCAGCTTGGGCATCGATTACTCCGCCAGATCGCGCGCCGAGGCGGCTTGATCGCGGTAGAAGTCGAAGATGCCCTTCAGTGCGTCGGCCATGCTGACCGTCGGCGCCCAGTCGAGGTCGGCCATGGTGTTGGCGATCTTCGGCACGCGATTTTGCACGTCCTGGTAGCCCTTGCCATAGTAGGCGCCGGAGGTGGTTTCCTTGAGTTGCACCTTGGTGGCGTTCTCGCGGTATTCCGGGTATTCGGCTGCCAGCTTGAGCATCATGCCGGCCAAGTCGCGGATCGAGAAGTTGTTGGTCGGGTTGCCGATATTGTAGATCTGGCTCGATGCCTTGCCGTTGCGGTTCTCGATGATTTTCATCAGCGCGCTGATGCCGTCGTCGATATAGGTGAAGGCCCGCTTTTGGGCGCCGCCGTCCACCAATTGAATCGGCTCGCCGCGCACGATGTGGCCGAGGAACTGGGTGATGACCCGGCTCGAGCCTTCCTTCGGGGTGTGGATGCTATCCAGGCCGGCGCCGATCCAGTTGAACGGGCGGAACAGGGTGTAGTCCAGCCCTTCTTGCTGGCCGTAGGCGGCGATGACGCGGTCCATCAATTGCTTGGAGCAAGCGTAGATCCAGCGCGGCTTGTTGATCGGGCCGTATACCAGGTCGGAGTTTTCCGGGTCGAATTCAGCGTCGGTGCTCTTGCCGTACACCTCGGAGGTGGAGGGGAACACCACGCGTTTCTTGTACTTGGCGCACCACTTGATGATCGGCAGGTTGGCTTCGAAGTCGAGTTCGAAGACGCGCAGCGGCGCCTGGACATAAGTGGCCGGGGTGGCGATGGCGACCAGCGGCAGCACCACGTCGCACTTCTTGACGTGGTATTCGATCCACTCGCGGTTGATGGTGATATCGCCTTCGAAGAAATGGAAACGCGGATGATCGCGCCACTCGAGTACGCGGTCGGCATGCATGTCCATGCCGTACACTTCCCAATCGGTGGTTTCGATGATGCGCTTGGTCAGGTGGTGGCCGATAAAGCCATTGACGCCGAGGATGAGAACTTTTTTCATGGGGTTCAACCGTTTCACAATTTAAAGAGGGAGCGTCGCGCGCTCACCGAAGCACGCGGCGAATCTTGCTGTATCCAGCGTTTGTTCGTCCAGATCTGCATCAAGTATGCGTAATACACCGCCATCGGCGCAGTCGAGGCGCAGATGCGCGCCGTCCACGCTCAAGCTGGCGCCGGGCCGTGCGGGCTGGCTGCCGGCAGGCTGCAACACGCGGGTTTTCCACAGGATCAGCCGGCCAGCCGACGTGTCGGCGAAGGCGCCGGGGTAGGGCCGGGATAGGGCGCGCACGAAGTCGTGCAACGCGCGCGCCGGCAGTTTGCCATCGATGCGGCCATCTTCCGGGCCGCGGCCGCCGAAATAGGCGCCCAGGCTCAGATCTTGTTTCGTCAATTCGGCGCTGCCGTCGATCAGACGCGGCAGGCTGCGCGCCAGCACGATCTCGGCGGCGACCACCACTTTGTCGAATACTTCGGCGGCGGTGTCGTCGGGCAGGATCGGTACGGCGAATTGGTCGACCAGCGGGCCGTTATCCGGCTTGACGTTCATCTGGTGCAGCGTGGCGCCGGTTTCGGTTTCGCCGTGGATCACCGCCCAGTTGATCGGTACCCGGCCGCGGTATTTCGGCAGCAGGGAACCGTGCATATTGTAGGCGCCGCGGCTCGCGGTCGATAGCAGCGGGGCCGCCAGCATCTTGCGGTAGTAGAACGAGAACAGAAAATCCGGCGCCAGCGCGCGTACGCGCGCCACGACGTCGTCGCTATTCGGATCGTCCGGGGTCATGGTCGGGATATCGTATTGGGCGGCGACGCCCGCAACGCTGTCGAACCAGATGGTTTCGTTCGGATTGTCCCGATGCGTGATCACCAGCGCGACGTCGACGCCTGCGCCGATTAAAGTCTTCAGGCAGCGCACGCCGACATCGTGGTAGGCAAACACCACGACGCGCGTCACGAGTTTTTCTCCAACACGGCACTGATCAGGTAACGCGGTCGCTTGCGCACTTCCTGGTAGATCCGTCCGATGTATTCGCCCAACAGTCCGATACCGAACAGCGCGATGCCGATCAGCAAGAAGGCGATGGCGAACAGCGTGAACAACCCGCCTTCCTCCGGACCGATGATCAATCGACGCGCCCCCATGTAGATCACCAGGATCGAAGACAGCAATGATACCGAAATGCCCAGGAACGAGAACAGTTGCAACGGCACCAGCGAGAAGCCGGTCATCAGGTCGAAATTCAGCCGGATCAGCGAGTACAGCGAGTACTTGGAAGTGCCGGCGAAGCGTTCTTCGTGGCCGACCACCACTTCGGTCGGCTTTTGTGCGAACTGATAGGCCAGAGCCGGGATGAAGGTATGCAGTTCGTTGCACTGGTTGATGGTGTCGATGATGCGGCGGCTATAGGCGCGCATCATGCAGCCCTGATCGGTCATCTTGATGTGGGTGATGCGTTCGCGCAGGCGGTTCATCAGCCTCGAGGCGACGTGGCGCCACACGCTGTCGTTGCGCTTGCGGCGGATCGAGCCGACGTAATCGTAGCCTTCGTCCATCTTGGCAAGCAGCACGCCGATGTCTTCCGGCGGGTTTTGCAAGTCGGCGTCCAGCGTGACGATGCGCTCGCCGCGGCAATGCTCGAAGCCGGCCAACAGCGCGCGGTGTTGGCCAAAGTTGCCGTTGAACAGCACGACGCGCGTGACATCGGATCGTTGTTCGAACTGGTCGGCCAGCATGGCGGCCGAACGGTCGCGGCTACCGTCGTTGATGAAGACGATCTCGTAGCGCACGCCCAGGGCGTCGAGTGCCGGGTATAGGCGTGCGAACAGCGCCGCCAGCACGGCTTCTTCGTTGTACACCGGTATAACAACCGATAGATTTATGACGTCTGACATGATGGTTTAATTTAGTACAGGTTTCATGACTTGCGAGAGCGCCGTGCACACCCGGTCGATATCTTCGTCGCGCATCGCGGGGAACAAGGGCAGCGTGATCGTGCGCGCGCCGATATCTTCCGCGATCGGAAAATCGCCCGTCTTGAAGCCGTGCGCCTTGAATAGCGAGAACAGATGCATTGCCGGGTAGTGCACGCCGATGCCGATGCCCTGCTGCTTCATGGCCTCGATAAATTCGCCGCGCGTCATGCGCATGCGCGCGAGCGGTAGCAGCGGCTGGAACATATGCCAGTTACCGTTGACGAAGTCGGCCAGCGGCAGTTCGAGGCCAAGCGCCGGGTCGAGTCGTTCGAAATAGCGTTGCGCCAGCTCGCGTCGCCGCGCGTTGAAGGCTTCCAGCCGCTCTAGCTGGCCCAAGCCGATGGCGGCGGCGATGTCGGTGAGGTTGGCTTTGCCGCCCAGTACGTCGACATCCATGGTGCCGTCCGGCAGCCGTGTGACGCCTTGCAGACGCAGCTTTTCGAACAGCCGTGCCTCGTCTTCGTCGTTCATCACCAAGCAGCCGCCTTCGCCGCTGGTCATGTTTTTGTTCGGATGGAAGCTAAACGACACCAGGTCGCCGCCTTGGCCGATACGTTGGCCGTTCCAGCTCGCGCCCATCGATTGGGCGGCGTCCTCGATAACGCGCAAGCGGTACTGTTCGGCAATGCGATAGAGCCGCTGGCGGTCGACCGGCAAACCGGCCAGGTCGACCGGCATCAGCGCGCGCGTACGCGGCGTGATGGCGGCTTCGATCCGATCGAGGTCGATATTGCGCGTGGCCGGGTCGACGTCGACGAATACCGGCGTGGCACCGACGGCCAGAATGACGTTGGCGGTGGCGATCCAGGATAACGGCGTGGTGATCACCTCGTCCCCCGGGCCGATGCCGGCGATTTGCAACGCCATTTCCAGCGCGGCCGTCGCGGAGGTGACCACGCGTACCGGGCGACCGCCGGCGAACGACGACAGCCGGGCTTCGAACTCGCGGCAGCGCGGACCGGTGGCGAGCCAGCCCGAGCGCAGTACATCGCCGACGGCGGCGATGGTGGCTTCGTCGATATCCGGGCGGGTAAAAGGCAGAAAGTCCATGAGCGATCCTTGGTTTAACTGCGCGCGACCAACACGACGCCGATGATGATGACGGCGATGCCGGCCATCCGTTGGGCGGTGATCATTTCGCCGAACAGCCACCAGGCCAAGAGTGCGTTGACCACGTAGCCGATAGACAGCATCGGGTAGGCGACGCTGACCTCGACACGCGACAACGCAAGAATCCACACCACCACACTGACCACGTAGCAGGATAGGCCGCCGAAAATCGGCAGGTTGGTGGCCAGTTTCCAGCCGATCGGCAGGATGTTGGCCGGCGAGAAATCGAAGTGACCGATCTGGCGTACGCCGGCTTTCAGGCAGAGCTGGGCCGCGGCATTGAGTAGGACACCTAGCAAAATCAGGGCGAATTCGAGCAATTTCATGGTTTGGCGACCACCATCCGGCGCGGGTCCTGATACACGATCTGCATCGGCAAGCCTTGTGCCTTGAGTTGTTGATAGGTGTCGCCGGCCATCATGGCCAGCGCCCGGTGCGCGGCGCGCCAGCGCACGGCGAAGCCGTCGAGCGTGGGAATCCAGCGAGTGGGTTCGGTCTTCTCGCCCAATTCGAACTCGTCGACGTAGTCGACCAGCACCACATCGCGATGCAAATAGAACGGCAGCGTCTGATCGTAGTAGCGGACCGAGAACACCTCGGTATCGGGCGTCGGTTTGAGCATCGCCACGATTTCCTTGCTGCTCTTCAGTTGCGCGTAGGGGTTGTAGCCGACCTGGATCAAGGTCAGCGACGCCAAGCTCGCCAGCGACAAGGCAATGACGGCGGCGGTCAGGCGCTCCAGCGCCAGAAAACGCCAGGCGCAGGCGGCGCCAAGCAAAAAGGTCAAGGCGCCGAGCGCCGTGTAATGGGCCAGCGGCCGCAGCACGGCAAGCGGAGTGTCGGGCGAGACCCAGCGCTGGACGAAGAACGTCGCCACCAGCAGCGACAGCCAGAACAGCACCGGCACTAGCAGATGCTTGAGCAGCCAGGCCGGTCGTTGGCGCGACAGCAGGTGGCCCGCCAACAGCGCCAGCGCCGGGAACATCGGCAGGATGTACGACGGCAGCTTGGAGCCCGATTTGCTGAAAAACAGGAAGACGAATACCGCCCAGACCAGCAACAGGCGGTCGGGCTGCATCTGGCCGCGTCCCTCGCGACGCAATCCTTGCGACAGGATCGGCGGCAGCAGCGTGACCCAGGGCATGAAGCCCACCAGCAGGTAGGGGACGAAATACCAGAACGGCCCGGAGCGGCGGTGCTCGGTGGTCAGGAAACGTTCGACGTGCTCGTGGATAAAGAAAAAGTGCGCGAACCCTGGGTTCTTCAGTGAAACCTGTATAAACCAGGGGGCGGTCAACAGCAGCAGAACGATCAGGCCCGACACCAGGTGCAGTCGGCGCCAGAAGGCGAATTGGCGGAATAGCAGGCTATAGAGCACCAGCACGGCGCCGGGGATGGCGATACCGATCAGGCCTTTGCTCAGCGTGGCGCCTGCCATGCCGGCCCAGCACAGCCACATCCAGCTTCGACGGGCGCTTTGCCCGGCATCTTCGCGCTGAGCCAGCAGAAAGCTGCACAGCGACAGCGTCAGGAAGGCCATCAATCCGGTATCGAGATTGAGGAAGTGGCTGTTGAGCACCACCCAGCAACTGCTGCCCATCACCATGGCCGACAAGTTGCCGGCCTCGCGGCCCCATAGACGGTTGGCGGTCAGGCCGACCAGGCCGATGGACAAGAAGCCGGCCAGCGCCGGCCACAGGCGCGCGGCGAATTCGTTGATGCCGAACCATTGGAAACTGAGCGCGCCAAGCCAATAGGGCAGGACGGGCTTTTCGAAATAAAGTAGGCCGTTGAGGCGTGGCGACAGCCAGTCGCCGCTTTGTAGCATGCCGAGCGACAAGGTGGCGTAGCGGCCCTCGTCGGAGTGAATCAATACATTATGGCCGAGGGCACCGAACCAGATGACGGCAAAAACCACCCATGCACACCAAGTATGGCGAGTCGGTGTCGAGGTCGTATCAAAAGAGTGATAGGTCATTGAGTTGGCGGTTGGCGCGACGTGGTAGTGGACGAATCGACAGGGGAATCATCAAAGTCTGACATAATAACTAGGCTGACTTGAAAGCACAAACATCCTATCTATTTACCGAGGTCTTTATGAAGAGCTTGAAACGCGCCGATTTGAGCGCGCTCAGTGCACAGGCGGCAGCCGCACCGCGTCTGCGTGCCCATCAGAATTTCCATGCGGAATTGGCCGACCCGATTCAGCGCTTGGCGATCGCCATGGAGCCCGGTACCTATGTGCGCCCGCACCGTCATCGGCATACCTTCGAGTTGCTGATGCCGTTGTCCGGGACTTTCGACTTGATCCAGTTCGACGATGACGGTTCGGTCTGCCGCCGCGTCCGCCTTGGCGGCGAGGGTTTGGCGCTGTGCGAACAAACGGCGGGCAGTTGGCATTCGGTCATCGCGCTCGAGCCCGGTAGCGTGATTTTCGAGGTCAAGCATGGCCCCTATATGCCTTTGGGCGCCGACGATATCGCCGCCTGGTCGCCGGCCGAGGGCGAGCCGGGCGTGGCCGCCATGATGGCATTTTTGGCGCGCGCCCAGGCCGGGGAGCGCTTCGCCGGCTAGTAGGAGTAGCCGTAGGCTGGGTTCGCCGAAGGCAACCCGCCTTCGCGCACGTGAGGTTGGTGCGTTGCTTCGCGAACGCACCCTACGGCGACAGTTCCTGCAGGTGTCTTAGCAGACAAAGCGTTTTTAATCGTTTGGCATTATGCTTGAGTCTGGTCAAACCCCGCACCGTCGCGGCGGTCTACAGTGGTTTATCGACTAACAGGAGTTTGCCATGCTGTACCAGCGCATATTCGTTCCAATCGACAACAGCACCCCTTCCGACCTGGCACTGTCCGAGGCCATCCGGCTCGCCAAGTCGCTCTCCGCCACCTTGATCATCGCCCACAGCATCGACACGCCGACTTATGGCCGAGGCAATCCCGAGATACTCGACAGCGCCGCGTTGGAGCAGCCGCTGCTGGAGAGCGGCAACAGCCTGCTTGAGGCCGCCAAGGCGCGCGTCCAAGCCGCCGGCGTGGCGTCGGAAACACTGCTGTTGCAAAACCGCGGAGACCCGATTGCTCAGGTATTGTTGACGGCCGCCAACAACGTGGCGGCCGATGTGATCATCATGGGGACGCATGGTCGCAGCGGCATCATGCATCTGCTGCTGGGCAGCGTGGCCGAGGGCGTGCTGCGCCAGGCGGATCTGCCGATTCTGCTAGTGCGAGGGGATTGAGCCCCTCGTCGTCTTCAAGCCGGTCGGCGTGCCGTCACCAGCCAGCAGGCGACGGGTGCGCCGCCTTCCACCCGCAGCGTTTCCGGAATGATGTCGATCTGATCGAAACCCTGCCGGCTCAGCAATGTATCCGCGTAGTGTTCGCCATGACGGAAACGGCCGGTCGGCTGGATTTCGTATTCTTGGGCCGAATCGGCCAGTGCTTCCAACGTCATGACTAGACGGCCGCCAGGACGCAGGGCGCTGTAGGTCTGCTGCAAGAAGGGGGTCAGGTCGCCGAAATAGATCAACAAGTCGGCGGCGGTGATCAGGTCGTATTGCGCGGGATGGGCGCTTAGCCAGTCGATGATTTCTGCGCGCTGCAATTGATGGTAGCGGCCGGTTGCCTGGGCGTGCGCCAGCATCTTATCCGACAGGTCGATACCGGTGAGGCTGACGCATTGGCCGGCGATCAGGTTGCCGACCAGGCCGGTGCCGCAACCGAGATCCAGCGCGCGTAGCCCTTGGCCGCAGGCCACGGCCACCGCGCCGGCGACAATGTGATGGCCGCGATAGCCCAGTTCGGCCTGATGGCTGTCGAAGGTCTCGGCATAGTCGTCGTACTTGGCTTCGATATAAGCATTCGAAGCGCGAGTCGGCACTTGGTCGCGCAGGCAGGCGTGGTAGAGGTGCAGCGCGGTCGGGTCTTCCGGGTTGGCTGCCAGATGTTGGCGATAGCACTCGGCGGCATCCGCCTGGCGGCCGAGACGAGCCAGCGCCATGCCGCGCATCACCAGTGGTTGGCCGTCGGCCGGCGCGGCGACGAAAGCGCGCAGCACGCATTCGGCGGCGTCCTGTTCGCGGCCTTGGCCGGTCAGCCAGTTGGCGTAGTTGGCCCAGGCATCCACCAGGGTTTCATCGAGTGCCACGGCGTGCTCGAAAGCTTCGCCCGCCAATTCGGTTTCCCCGAGCTTCTCGCGCATGGCGCCCAAGTTGTTCCATACCTGCGCGTTTTCCGGGTTGAGCAGCAGCGCATGTTGGAAAAAGCGCACCGCCTGTTCGGGCTGGCCGTGGGCCGCCAGCAGGTTACCCAGGTCGTTGAGCCAGTCGGCGCGGGCCGGGTCGAGTTCGATGGCATGCATCATGCGCTCGATGGCGCCCAGCATTTCGCCTTGCCGGAACAGCAGCAGACTGCCTAGATGCAAGGCCGGCGCGAATTCTGGCGCGCGGGCCAGCAACTGCGTGCACAGCGCCTCAGCCTGCGGCACATCGTTTCGCTCTAATGCCGAACGTGCCTGTGCCAGTTCCGCTTCTGCCTGTTGCTGATCAATTTGCATGCCATCTCTCCGATACCCGCTCTGCTAGCAGTATGTAGTATTTGTTTATCTTAAAATACAAGTTATAAATTGCGCTACTCTGTTACGCACGCTTTTGTGTCTTCACCCCCCATTCCCCCTTGGGCAGTGTCCCCACGCGCGGTGTCAATGCGCTACCATCACGACATTATTAATGTGGAGTGGAATATGCCTCGCATTTTGATGTTGTATACCGGCGGCACCATCGGAATGGCCGATACGGCCGAGGGGCTGGCGCCCGAACCCGGCCTGCTGCCGCGCCTGATCGAACGCCTACAAGATTCGCATTGCCAATTGGAGGTGATCGAATATCCGCAACTGATCGATTCCTCCGACATCACGCCGGCTCACTGGCGGCAGATAGTCGACGATATTGTCGGCCGTCGCGACCGGTACGACGGTTTTATCGTGGTGCACGGAACCGACACCATGGCCTACACCGCCTCGGTGCTGGCTTTCGCCTTGCAGGGTTTGGGCAAGCCGGTGGTGGTGACCGGCTCGCAACTGCCGCTGATCCGGCCGCGTAGCGATGGCTGGAGCAATTTGGCCGACGCCATCGAGGCGGCCTGTCAGCCTGATTTGCAAGAGGTGGTGGTGGTGTTCGACCGGGTGATGTTGCGCGGTTGTCGCGCGCGCAAAGTCGATGCCGCCGGCTTTCATGGTTTCGATAGCCCCAATTGCCCGCCGTTGGCCGAGTTCGGCATTGCGCCGACATGGTATCGCGAACGTTGGCGCGTGGCCGCCGATGCGATGGCGCCGCAATCGCCGCGGCTTAACGGCAAGGTGGCGGTCTTTTTCCTGACGCCGGGCGTGGGCGCGGGCTTGATCGGCGCGACGCTGTCGAACGCGTCGTTGGACGGCGCCGTACTGATGAGCTATGGCAACGGCAATACGCCGGCCGACGAAGGCTTGCTGTCGGGGGTGGCGGCGGCCTGCGCGCGCGGCATGCTGGTGTTGAACATCACCCAAGCGGTGTGCGGCGCGGTGGAGCCGGGCGCCTATGCCGCCAGCCAACCGCTGGTGCGTGCAGGGGCGATCCCGGGCGGCGATCTGACGCCGGAGGCCGCTTTGGCCAAGTTGCTCTGGGTCTCGGAGCAAGCCGGGAGCCTGGCGGATAAGCGCAGTGCGTTGACGCGGGATTGGGTCGGCGAGGCGAGCTGACTTTCGACACGGCGAACCTGTCCTTTTGGACAGGTTCCGTAATGGCCGCATAGGCGCCAAAGCCCTCGGCAGACTATCTATTCGGCCATTTAAGGATATCTTGTAATTTAAATCGATTAGTTGAATCACCTGTAACTATTAAATAGTATTGCTCGCTCTTCCACTTTCAAAAGCGCGAGCTTTCATGGACATCACTTCGCTCTTGGCCAGCTTCGCCACCGCTTTCAATCAGGAAAGCCGTGCGCTCTCGCTGGCGCTTGCCGACAGTTTTTCCGCCGAGCAGCTGCTGCCCTTGGAGGTTGTCGGGGAAGAAGGCGTTTCCCGGGCGTATCGCTACCGGCTCACCTGTTTGTCTCCGGATTGCGCCATCGAGTTGAAAACACTGTTAGGTCTGCCGGCGCGGTTCGGCATCGCCGGGGCGGACGGTGTCGAGACGGTGCGCTGCGGCGTGGTGTCCAAAGTGGAATTGCTAGGATCCGATGGCGGTTTCGCTCGCTATGCCCTGACGGTGGAAAGCCCGTTTTCCCTGCTCCGGCACCGTAAAACCAGCCGCGTGTTTCAAGATGTCTCGGTGCCGGACATCGTCAAAAAAATCTTCGCGGAACATGCCGCTGCCAATGCCGTCTTCGCGCGGGTTCAGACCTTGGACCTACACGTGCGCGACGCGCGCCCTCGGCGTTACTGCCTCCAATATCGAGAAAGCGATTTCGATTTCGTCGAACGCCTGTTAAGCGAAGAGGGCTACGCCTGGCGCTTTGACCATAGCGACGACGCAAGCGGCTCGTCGCCCGGTACCATCCCGCAGGTCAAGCTGGTGGTCTTCGACGATTCGTTCAACTTGCCCGAAGCCGCGGTTTGCCGTGTTCGATACCATCGCGCCGACGCGACCGAAGCGGAGGACGGCCTGACCGACTGGCAAGCCTCGCGCCAGATCGTGCCCGGCAGCGTGGCGTTGGCCTCATTCGATTACCAGCCGGTGTCTACCCGGCATGCCGGCGACGACAGTCGCATCGAGCAAGGTCGAAGCGGCGCGGCGTTGCAAGCCAGCTTGCAGGACTACGATAGCCCCGGCTTGCATTACGCTGGCGATATCGAGCAACTGGCCCGTTACGCCCAGCTACGTCAACAGGCGCACGATTTGCAGGCCAAAGCGTTCCAAGGTTCGGGCCCGGTGCGCGGCCTCGCCGCCGGCCAGATCTTTCGCCTCGACGACCACCCGGCGCATGAGCAGGATCGCCGCGAGCAGCGAGAATTCGTGGTGACGCAGCAAAGTTTTACCGCGCGCAACAACCTGCCCACCGATTTGGCGCAAATCGCCGGCATGGGCGATCGAACCGCCCAGGTCCCGTTCCATACGCAATTCCAGGCCCAGCGCCGCGGTATCCGGCTGACGCCGCCTTACGCCGATAGCAAGCATGCCAAACCCACCAGCCTTGGCTCGCAAACGGCGACGGTGGTCGGCCCCGCCGAACAAGAGGTTTATACCGATCGGTTCGGACGCCTCAAAGTGCAATTTCATTGGCAACGGCAAGGGGAAAGCCCGGCCGATCTGGACGACAAGTCCTCCTGCTGGCTGCGCATGGCCATGCCATCCGCCGGCGCGGGTTTCGGCCATCAATTTTTACCCAGAGTCGGTCAGGAAGTCTTGGTCGACTTTATCGAAAACGATATCGATCGTCCGGTGATCATCGGCGTGCTCTATAACGGCAGCCACCCGACGCCCGGCTTTAGCGGCGTCGGCCGTTTGCCGGCCAACAAGACGCTGTCCGGCATCAAGAGCAAAGAGCACCAGGGTAGTCAGTACAACGAATGGCTGTTCGACGATACGCCCGGCGAAGTGCGCGCCAAGTTCAGCAGCGAGCACGCCAAAACGCAACTCAACCTGGGCTTCCTCACCCACCCGCGCCAAGACGGCAAGGCAGAAGCGCGCGGCGAAGGCGCGGAACTACGCACCGACGCCAGCCTCGCCTTGCGCGCCGCGCAAGGGGTGCTGCTCACCACGTATGCCCGGTTGCAGGCCAGCCAGAACCAGTTGGCGCGCGAGGAGACGCTGGAACTGCTCGATCAGTGCGCCGAGCTGTTCCAGGCTTTTGGCGACTACGCCGCCCAGCATCAGGCGCTACCGCTGGATCGTTCCGTGCAGCAAGCGCTGATCGCACAGCTCAAGGCCTGGGAACACGGCAGCAATACCGCGCCGAAGCAAAGCGGCGGCGGGGCCCCGCTGATGAGCCTGGCCGCGCAAGGCGGCCTCAGCTACAGCACGCCGGCCGGCATCGTCGGCTATGCCGGTCTCAATTACGACCTGGCCGCCAAGAAACACCTGCAGTGCAGTGCCGGCGAGCAGTACAGCGTACAGGCCGGCAACGGTATCAGCCTGTTCGCCCAGTCCGGCGATATGCGGCTGATCGCGCACCAGGGGCCGATGTTGCTGCAGGCCCAACACAACAGCCTGACGGCGGAGGCCGAGCAAAACATCCGGCTGTCGGTGGTCAATGGCGAGGTGCTGGTGCATGCCCCCACCATTCGGCTGGTTTCCAACGCCGGCTCTTTCATCAAGCTCGACGGCAACATCACGCTCGGCACCCCGGGAAAAATCTTCCAGCAAGCCAACGCCAAGCATATGAGCGGGCCGGCCGGCGACAGCGTGCCGTCGCCTAACTTCGCCGCCGGGCCGACCGACCAGAAATTCCAGCTGCACTATCCCGGCGGCGGCGCGGTACAACCCGATCTGGCGGCTAACCGCGACTACGAAATCACGCTGAAGGACGGCAGCGTGCTCAAGGGCACCACCGATGACAAGGGCCAAGCCGACCTGCTGCAAGACCAGGCGATGCAAGTGGCCCGGGCACGCATCCTGCCCAAACAAAACTGACCAGGAGCGCAACCATGAGCGAAGACGTTTACTACGTCGGCGAGGCCTCGGCCTTGCTGCTGCCCAACCGATACAAGAACCACCCGGTGGAGGTGAAGCGCAACCACGCCGGCGTGATCATCCTGGTGCACGGCGTCAACGACGTCGGCGTCAGCTACCCGGCGCTGGATGCCGGGTTGTGTGCCGGCCTCAATGACCGGCTGGATCGCCCGGATCTGTTCCCCAACGACTTCCGCCTTCCCAAGGAGGGCGACGAGGCGGTGGACGACCCGGACGCGATCTTCTACCAGCGCGTCGCCAACGACCGCACCAACAGTCCGGTGATCCATTTCCATTGGGGTTATCGGGCGGGCAAAAGGGAAAGAGGTAAAGAGCAGGTCTATGGCCAGAACGTAGACGAATTTGGCAACCGCCTCGATGCGCGTTTCGCCAAAATGGGCGGCATGTTCGCCAATGCCACCAGCAATATCCCGGATATGTTCGGCGGCCGTTTCAAGGGCGGCTTCTTCACCTGGCTGGCGGACCAGGGCGCGGATAGCGTGCACAGCCTGAAGCAATGCCCGGACCGGCGCTACATGGCGCTGGCCGCCAAGCGGCTGGCGGCGTTGATCCGGCAAGTTCGCCGGATCAGCCGCAACGAGACCATCACCCTGGTGGCGCATAGCCAGGGCTGCCTGGTGTCCTTGTGCGCACAGGCCTTTCTGCACCAGGACGGCGGCGCCGACGGCTACGCCGATTGCCTGATCATGAACCATCCGCCTTATGGCATTCATGAGCCCTGGCTCGACTACGCCACGCAAAGCGGCCATGAACAGCAGACCTCCCAAGCGCGGGTGGAAACGCTGATCAACCTGGTGAAGCTGATCACCGACCAGCCGCATCCGCTGCCGGAGCTGCGCATCCTGGAAGAGCGCGAATGTTCGCTCGGCCGCACTGGCCGCGCCTGGACGCCAAGCCAGGGGCGCCGCCCGTGGGTCGACAGCGCCAATCTCGCCGGCGACAGTTACCACAACCTGGCCGACCCGGCGCAGGGCATTGCGTTTCCCGAGCGCGACAATCGCGGCAAGGTGTATTTGTACTTCTGTCCGCAGGATCGCACGGTGGGGCTGGCCAATGTGCAGGGCATCGGCACGCTGGGCGTGCCGCAGGCGGTCAATGGCACGCCGGTGCATAAACATGAGGCGCGGCACCGTGCCGCGCAGCCGATCCCCTTGCTCGGCAAGTTGGGGCCGCGCTTCCTGCAGCGGGTGTGGAGCTGGCGCCACCGCGGCGGCCAGCCCACGCTGGTGGGCGCGGCCCCGGGCCTCTACACGCCGCGCGAGTCGGGGGAGCCGGAATACGACGGCGGCGATTTCATCGACACCTTGTCCAGCGTCGCCCTCGACCCGAACGAGCAGGTGCAGATCACTGGCGAGGCGCTCAACCCGCCTTTCCGCCCCGATTTGCACTACGGCGAGGACAGCGGCGCGGCCATGCCCGGCAATATGGAAAAGCTCATGAGCGCCGAGGGACCGGGTTATATCGGCCAGCAAAACGCCGACCCGATCGATGCCTGCGACGCGTTGGTCAAGGGCGGCCTGCCCACCGAGGAAGCCAAAGCCGCGGCGGCGGCCGGCGACCAGGAACAAGCCGGCCGGCTGGCGCGCCAGCACTACCAGAACACGGAAACCTTCAAAAATTCCTACCACTCGTCCATCGTCGCCAACCCGGAGCATCACCGTTGGGTGACGGCCATGGACGTGGCCATCGGTCAGGCCTGGAGCATCGATAACCCGTTCTGGCTGAAGTTGTTGCAAGCGATGGCTGATTGGCGTACCGATTGGGACAAAGAAAAGGAAGGAATGGTGAAATACGACCAACTTGATCCGCTTGTGCGGGAATTGGTGGAAGCCACCGCCAAGTACTACCAGGAGGGCGTGTTCCCCGGCCACTTGGTGCCGACGACGCCGCCAGCGCCGATCGTCAGTCAGACCCGGGCGCAACGATCGCAAGGAGGCCGCGCATGATGCACGGCGCCGTTCGCCCGCGCCTTTGGCCCTGGCTGTTGGTTCTGTTAGGCTGTCTGGCCATGTGGATGGTAGTGGTCGAAACTATCATCTGCCCTGCGTCCCTGATCACGGAGCCCACGCCAATGTCACAGCGTCTCGCCTGGTGGCTGCTGCCGCCTTTACTGCTGGTGTTGACGCTATTCGGCGGCCAGTGGGCGCTGGCCAGCGCGACGCTCAACGTGGCCACGGCTCGGCAACAGCAGCAGTTGGCGCTTGAGGCCGAGCAACATGCCCTGGTCGCCAAGGGGGTCGCCGACGCCAAGGCGCAGCAGCAGTTCACGCTGGAAATCCGTAGCCTCGCGGTGACGGTGGATCGCTATCGCCAGATGAAGCTATGGCAGCGTCTCGACGAGATCGATAACCCTTGGCAAAACATCCTGGATCGGGATCCGAACAGCTACCAGTGGGAGGCGCGGGCACGACGCATCGTCAATACCCAGCGTTTCAACAAAACGCTAGAGAATGCCTTGCGGCTGTGGGTCGAGCGCTGGCCGATTCCCGTACTGGTGACCGATGGCCGCGGCTGGGGTATCAATCAAATTCTGAAGGCGCAGCATGGCTCCGGGCTGGGCATTCATATGTTCACCGGCCTGGCATCGCACCAAGGCGACGGCGGCGATGTGCTGGTTCAACAGTTGTTCCGCTTCTTCGACGACAACCCCACCTTGCCGGCCGCCTTGCTCTTGAGTACCGACAGCCAAGAAGACTATCTAGGGGGTAAAGACGCCCGCTTCGTTCCCACCATGCCGGACAGCATGGCGGCGCTGCTGGTGACGCGCACCGACCGCGTCGACCAGTTCATTCGCCCCTACGCGGTGGAGGTGCCGTACAAGCTCAACTACCACGACAAACGATATGACGTAATCAAGCTGTGGAATTTTTACTTCGATGCCGAGGAGGTTTACGAGAAATCTCCCAAAGCCTACACCGTTATGCCCACCACCTACTGGAACGAGCAGGTTAAGACCCTGATCGAGGAGGTGGACCCCAATGCCGGCCAGGGGCAATACCTGCCGTTTTGGGATGGCGGAAAGTCGGGGTTTAAACCGACGCCGTGGATTCCGGTGCGCTGGACCAAGTGGCAATTGCAAGACGAATACGACCGCGCGCCGCTGTTGGGCTATCTGCATCGCCCGGTCGAGGTCAGCCTGCAGGGAGACCGCCACCAGCAGACCGACGCGATGGTCGAAGGCTGGCGGCAGGCCTTGGCCACGTTGCCGGATGGGCAGGCGCCCAAGTGGTTGTTCTACGATATCGGCCGCGACGACCGTCGCATCGTTCCGTTCAGCAGCGCCATGGCGCTGCGCACCACGCCGCATGCGCTGGATTTCGCCGATGCCCAAACCAGCTACAACCTGACGCGTCGCGTGGCGGACACCGGCGCGTCCTCGCCGTTCGTCATGCTCGGCCTGGCGACGATGAAGAGCTATCGCGACGGCGGCGTGTCCGCCACCGTGCATCTCCGACAGGATGGCCGCGCCAGCATCATCATGGTGTCGCCGCCGTCGGATGCCGAAAAAGCCGGCAACAAGCCCAACAGCTACAATGGCGGCAAGGCGCCGGATCCAGCCAAACCCTACGACCCGTTCGTGGAAAGGCGGGTGCAGTAATGGCCCGGCAAGTCATCACCGAAGGCTGCGCTACCAGCCATGGCGGCAAGGTATTGGGCGGCAGCACGCTGGCCACCATCGACGGTCTGCGTGTCGCCGTGCTGGGCACGCCGTGCTCCTGCCCCATCGAAGGCCACGACGACTGCGTGATCGCCGAGGGCGACCCCGACGACACTCTGGACGGCCTCCCGGTGGCCTACGCCGGCTGCAAGACCAGCTGCGGCGCTACCTTGTTGGGCGGCGGTGCGCCCTGCAGCAAGGAGTGAGCCGCCGGGGCCACCGGCAGAAGCGCTCAACGAGACGTTGCCTATTTTTTGATCGACGCGTCAATCTTCCCTTGCTATCAAGAGCTTGCCCGTCTTGTCCACAGTCGGCCCACAGTCCTTTCCACGCTCGGCGTGGAAAACAGTGTAGCGGGCCAGTCGGCCGCTTTGCGGTGCGGTAGGGCGGTCTTCGACGCCGGGTTTGCCTGTTTTTTCAGCAGTCATCGCATTCGGTAGTCGGCTCAATCACTTACGGCGCTTGTCCACAATCGGCTCACAACGCTTTCCACGGCCATCGTGGAAAACCTGTTTGTGTTGCCTAAAAAATGAGCGGTTGTAAAAAAGCCAGGCCGATCATCGACTTGTCGCGGCTATCCACAGCCGGTTCACAAGGCTGTCCCCGTGGCTTGTGAGAATTTACCCAGCGCCCGCGCGGAGTCATATAATGTTTGTTTTAGTGTTGGGCACGGGCATGCAAGGGACGCAGTGCAAAGTGGCGCTGGTCGGGCCGGAGTCGTGCGGTAAGACGACCTTGGCCGAAGCGTTGGCAGAGCGCTTGCGTAACGCCGGCGAGTCGTGTGCGCTGGTGCCGGAATATGCGCGCGCTTATTATGCCGAGCGACCGTACCGGCCGACGCTCGACGATCTGCTGGCGATTGCGCGCGGACAGTTGGCGGCCGAGGCGCAAGCGGCGGCGAGCGGCGCACGCTGGCTGCTGTGCGATAGTACGGTGTTGACTTGTCTGATCTGGTCGGAAGTGGCCTTTGGCACTGTCGATCCGGCTCTGACTGCGCTCTATCTGCCGCGGAACTATGCGCTGACCCTCTTGCCGTTGCCGGATATTCCCTGGACGCCGGATCCGCTGCGTACGCACCCGGATGGACGCGCCACGTTGCTGATGCGTTATCGTAGCGCCTTGCACGCCGACGGTTCGACTGTGCGGGAAATTGCCGGAGAGGGGCTGGCGCGCGTGGATTTGGCTTGGCGGGCGCTACGGCAAATCCAGCCGAAATTGCCTAAAATTTGATCAGATGGAAAAACCGCTTTTGCCTCATACGCTTGTCGCGGTTGTCCACAATCGGCTCACAACACTGTCCCGCGTTGTCGTGGATAGCCGAGTCGCGGTGCCTAAAAAATAGGCTGTCATGATTTTCCCTGATATGTGAATGAGTTGGCATGGTTATCCACCGCCCGCTCACAGCACTATCCAGCATGGATGTGAAGTAATGCAGAAAACTTTTGAATTGCGCGGTGAATATATCGCGTTGTGCGATTTGTTGAAGATTTGCGGTGTTGCCGATAGCGGTGGCGCAGCCAAGCATATGGTGGCCGAAGGCGGTATTTCGGTCGATGGTCGGCAGGAGCTGCGCAAGACCTGCAAGATCCGTCCGGGCAGCCGTGTCAGCGGCGCGGGCTTTACCATCGAGGTGGTCGCGGCGCATGGCTGATGTGCCCGACGACGCGGCGCCGGAAGAGCCTGTGCCGCCTGAGGACAGCATGTGTTGCGGCAGCGGCTGCGAGTTTTGCGTCTGGACCACGTATTTTGCCGAACTGGCAGCCTATCGCCAGGCGTTGGCCGATTGGCAAGCGCGCCAGGGCGCCGCTCGGGAGGGTTTGAATGGCTAGTATCGATTTGCATTTCCACTCGCGCGCCTCGGACGGCGCGCTGGCGCCGGCCGAGGTGATTGCCCGTGCGCATGAACGCGAAGCCAGTCTGGTGGCGTTGACCGACCACGATTGCCTGGCCGGCCTCGCCGAGGCGCGCGCCGAAGCGCAGAAGCTGGGGCTGCCGTTTCTCAACGGCGTCGAGGCTTCCGTGAGTTGGGGCGTCAAGGCGCAGACGGTGCATATCGTCGGACTGGGCTTCGATCCGGACGATTCGACCTTGCGCGCCGGGCTCGATGGCGTGCGCCAGGGGCGTATCGACCGGGCGCACGAAATGGCTGCGCAGTTGGCGCGCGTCGGCATCGAAGGGGCGTTCGAAGGGGCGATGGTGTTCTGCGACAACCCGGATCAGATCAGCCGTACCCATTTCGCCCGCTTCCTGGTGGAGCAAGGCCATGTCAAGGATGTGCGCACGGTGTTCCGCAAATATCTGACGCCGGGTAAACCGGGGTATGTGCCGCACCGTTGGGCGACGCTTGCCGATGCGGTGGGTTGGATCGTCGGCGCAGGCGGGGAGGCGGTGATCGCGCATCCCGGCCGTTACGAGATGGGGCGCACGTTGACCGAGCGGCTGATCGACGAATTCAAGGCGGCGGGTGGCCGGGGCATCGAAGTGGCCAGCGGCAGCCACAGCCTGGACGATATGCACAAGTACGCGCTGATCGCGCAACGCTTCGATTTGTGGAGCAGTGCCGGCAGCGATTTCCATGCGCCGGGGGAGGGCTGCCGCGATGTCGGTCGCACCGACGACCTGCCGCCGATTTGCCGGCCGGTGTGGGAGCTGTTGGCCGACCGCATCGTGCGCTGAGGAAAAGAAATGGCTCAGTTTTTTGTGATTCACCCGGAAAATCCGCAGGCGCGGTTGATCCGCGAGGCGGTGAAGATCCTCCAAGAGGGCGGGGTGATCGTCTATCCGACCGATTCCTGTTACGCGCTTGGCTGCCGCTTGGGCGACAAGCATGCGATGGAGCGTATTCTGTCGATCCGGCAGGTGGATCAGAAGCACCACCTGACCTTGGTGTGCAACAATTTGTCGGAGTTGGCCAATTACGCCAAGGTCGATAACGCGCAGTTCCGCATGCTCAAGGCGGCGACGCCGGGTAGTTTTACTTTCATTTTGCAGGCGACGCGCGAGGTGCCGCGCCGCACTTTGCATCCCAAACGTTCGACCATTGGCTTGCGCGTACCGGATCACCCGGTTGCGCAGGCGCTGCTGCAGGAGTTGAACGAACCGATCCTCTCCTCGACACTGATGCTGCCGGGCGAGCCTGAGCCGTTGTGCGATCCCTACGATATTCGCGATCGGCTGGAGCATCAGGTCGACTTGATTCTGGACGGCGGTTGGAGCGGAAGCGAGCCGACGACGGTGCTCGACTTGACCGATGGGGTGACGCTGATCCGGCGCGGCAAAGGGGATCCAGCACTGTTCGGGTTGTAATTCAGTGCCGAATTTTAGAAACGAGAGTCCATGGATACATTGAACTTACTGCAGAAGATTTCCGTTTATGCGCTGCCGATCCTGTTGGCGATCACCGTGCACGAGGCGGCGCACGCTTACGCCGCCAAACGCTTCGGCGACCCGACCGCCTATGTGCTGGGACGCATGACGCTCAACCCGCTCAAACACATCGATCCGTTCGGCACCATCCTGTTGCCGTTGCTGTGCTTGTCGGTCGGCGGTTTCATCTTCGGCTGGGCCAAGCCCGTGCCGGTCAATTTCGGCGCGCTGAAGAACCCGCGCTTCGGCGGTCTCTGGGTGGCCGCCGCCGGGCCGGGCGCCAACTTGGCGATGGCGCTGATCTGGACCTTGCTGTTCAAGCTGGCGCTGGCGATGGCCAACGGCTATAGCGAACCGCTGGCGCTGATGAGCCAGGCCGGCATGACGATCAATGTGATGCTGATGGCGCTTAATCTGCTGCCGATCCTGCCGCTCGATGGCGGCCGTATTTTGGAGAGCCTGCTGCCGCGCCCGCTAGCCTGGCAATACTCGCGACTCGAACCCTATGGCATGTGGGTGCTGATCGGCCTGATGGTGCTCGGCCAGTTCGGCGGGGTGAATGTGCTGTCCTTGCTGTTATCGCCGCTGGTGCGGCTGATGTACGGCCTGCTGAACATGATGTTGTAACCCATGAGCGGCGTCTCCGACGACGGTTTCACGCTTGAGGCGCCGGTGTTGCCGGACGGTGTGCCGCTGGCGCACGTGTTCGGCGAACCGGTATTGGCGTTGCCGCAGGATTTGTTTATCCCGCCCGATGCGCTCAAGGTGATCCTGGAGAGTTTCGAGGGGCCGCTCGATCTGCTGTTGTACTTGATCCGCAAGCAGAATTTGAACGTGCTGGATATTCCGATGGCGCCGATCACCTCGCAATACATGGCGTATATCGATGCCATGCAGCATGAGCGTCTTGAGTTGGCTGCCGAGTATCTGCTGATGGCGGCGCTATTGATCGAGATTAAGTCGCGCCTGCTGCTGCCGCGCCCGCCGCGCGAGGACGAGGCCGAAGTGGAGGATCCGCGCGCCGAGCTTGCGCGCCGGCTGTTGGAGTACGAACAGATGAAGCTCGCGGGCTTGGCGCTCGACCAATTGCCGCAAGCCGAGCGCGATTTCGTTTGGCTGGCGGTGTTGTTGGAACAGACCGCGGAGACGCGTTTGCCGGATGTGACGCCGGTCGATCTGCGTCAGGCCTGGCTATCGATCCTGTCGCGCGCCGCGCGCAACCGCCATCACCAGGTGACCACTGACCAGCTGTCGGTGCGCGAGCAGATGAGCTGGATTCTGCGCCAGGTCGACGGTCGAGATTATGTGCCGTTCGAGGCATTGTTCGAGATCGAGCGGGGCGTGTCGTACCTGGTGGTCAATTTCATCGCCATTCTGGAACTGGTGAAGGAGGGGCTGCTGCGGGTCAGCCAGGAGGCGGCGTACCTGCCGATTTACGTGCGCAGTGCCAATACCGCGACCGAGCCGGCGTAAACTGGCGGCAACATCTCCCCACTCAGCTGATTTTTCATGTAAAATCCGCAGCTTCCCGCATTTCTGCACGTGACCCATGTCCATGACGGGCGACCCGACCCATTTCAAGACCGTTCTCGAAACCGCCCTGCTGACGGCGAGCGAGCCATTGTCGGTCGGCCAACTGAAAAAGCTGTTTGCCGAGGAGGTCGCGGCGGCGGCGATCAACGATGCGCTGGATGAGATCCAGCGTGCCTGGCTTGGGCGCGGGGTCGAGCTTGTGCGCTTGTCGTCGGGCTGGCGCTTTCGTGCTCGCACGGAGTTGACGCCTTATTTGGCGCGGCTCAATCCGGAAAAACCGCCGCGCTACTCGCGTGCGGTCATGGAAACCTTGGCGATTATTGCCTATAAGCAACCTGTTACGCGCGGCGACATCGAGTCGATCCGCGGCGTGACGGTATCGACCGGGGTGGTGCAGACGCTGCTGGAACGTGCCTGGATCGAAGTGATCGGGCACAAGGAAGTACCGGGCCGACCCGGCCTCTATGCCACCACGCGCAAGTTTCTCGACGATCTGGGCCTGAACTCGCTCGGCGATCTGCCGCCGTTGGCCGAGTTGGGCGCCTTGGTGGTGCCGGGTATCGAGCCGGACGACTCGCCCCTGGATAGTTGAAGGGGTTATGGGCGTGGGGACACGCTCCAATGAATAGGAATCGACATGTCTAAAGGACAAAACAATCGCGCCCGCCAACCGGTGGCGCGTGTCAAAGGCCGCGAGACGAGCCAGCCGCGCAATCCGGCTGGTAGCGGCAAGCCGGGAGGCTCGTCGTTCATCAAATCCAAACCGGCGCAATTGCCGCCGGGTTCCGGCAAGCAAACCCCGTTGGGCAAGAAGCCGGCGAGCGGTCGCACCGTCCCGGGCGGCGCACCGTTTGCGCGCCGCGACGAGCGTGCGCCACTGGAACGCGCCCCGCTGGAACGTACCAGACGGGATGAGCGTGCCCCGCTGGATCGTACCAGACGGGACGAGCGCGCGCCCTACGCACGCGATAAACGCGAAGAAGTCCGCCCGCCGCGCGACGAGCGCACGCCGGCCCCCAAGGTGGCGCGCGCCAAGAAACTGATGCTGCGCGATCCGGGGCAGAAAATGCAGGAGCGGGCGCGCCAGCTGCGCGAAACCCGCGTCGATTACGATCGTATCGAGCCTGTGCGGGTACAGAAGGCACTGGCCCAGTCGGGCGTCGGCTCGCGCCGCGAAATGGAAGAGTGGATCGAGGCCGGCCTAGTGCTGGTCAACGGCAAGAAGGCGACGCTGGGCGACAAGGTCGGGCCGCACGACCGCGTGACCGTCAAGGGCAGCTCGATCAAGCTGAAGTGGGCCGACCGCTTGCCGCGCGTGATCCTGTATCACAAGCAGGAGGGCGAAATCGTGTCGCGCGACGATCCGCAAGGCCGCGTGACGGTATTCGATCGCCTGCCTCAGGCCAAGAGCAGCCGCTGGGTGGCGGTG
Source organism: Paludibacterium purpuratum (assembly GCF_004363805.1). Lineage (GTDB taxonomy): Bacteria > Pseudomonadota > Gammaproteobacteria > Burkholderiales > Chromobacteriaceae > Paludibacterium > Paludibacterium purpuratum. The sequence goes on from NZ_SNZP01000001.1 coordinate 44,778, forward strand.
GGCCGGCTTGACGTGAATACCAGCGGCTTGATGATCATCACCACCAGCGGCGAATTGGCCAACAATATGATGCACCCGAGCTTCGAAGTGGAGCGCGAGTATGCGGTGCGCGTGCTGGGCGAAGTGACCGACGAGCAGCGCCGCGAGATGTGCAAGGAAATCGAGCTGGAGGACGGCCCGGCGCGTTTCGATCGCATCATCGACCAGGGGGGCGAGGGCAGCAATCATTGGTACCGGGTGGTGCTCAAGGAAGGCCGCAATCGCGAAGTGCGTCGTATGTTCGAGCACTTCGGCCTGCAGGTCAGCCGCTTGATGCGGGTGCGCTTCGGCCAAATCGGCCTGCCGCCGCGCCTGAAGCGCGGGCAGTTCTACGAACTCAACGAAGTCGAAGTGGCCGCGGTGATGAAGTGGGCTCACCTGACCATGACCGGCGGCAAGCCGCGTCGCTGAGCCGCTTGACTTGAATTCGAACCCCCAGGCGCCTACCTTAGCGCTTGGGGGTTTTTATTTTCTGGGCTTTATGATGAACAAGGCTTTTACCAAAGAGCAGGACGATGACGCGGAAGACGATCTTCCCGCCGAGCAGCGCTTGCCCGTCAGTAGTAAGAATTACCTGACTCCTGGCGGCTGGCGACGCCTGAAGGAAGAGCTGTATCACCTGGTGCATCGCGAGCGGCCGGAAATCGTGCAGGTGGTCAACTGGGCCGCCGGCAATGGCGATCGCTCCGAGAATGGCGATTACATTTACGGTAAGCGCCGCTTGCGCGAAATCGACCGCCGTATCCGCTTTTTGACCAAGCGGCTGGAGATCGCCGAAGTGGTCGATCCGGAGACGCGCCCGCCGACCGACCAGATCTTCTTTTCCGCCACGGTGCTCATCGCTCGCGGCAATGGCCAGGAGCAATTGCTGCGCATTGTCGGCGTGGACGAGACCGACCTGTCGAAGAACCACATCAGCTGGATCTCGCCGATTGCCCGAAGCCTGCTGAAGGCTCGCGAGGGCGATACGGTACTGTTTCGCGGTCCGGATGGCGACGAGGACATCGATATCCTGGAAGTGCGCTACGAAAAGATCGAGTAATACGAAAAACGGCCCGATTCGGGCCGTTGCTTCAACGCTCGGACGAACGCTTTCAAAGCGTGAGCGGCGCAGGCAGATCGGTCAGCATGGAGACTTCCGGCAGGCCGGAATGGAAGATCGCCTGTTGCAGCGTCTCGATCGCCTTGCGGCGGAAGAACTGTTTGCGCGTCACCAGCAATACGCGGCGTTCGGGCACCGGAGCCTTGAACGGGCGTATCGACAGCAATGGTTCGTCGGCGGGGCTGACCGAAGTGGCCGGCATCACGGTGATGCCGATGCCGCTCGCCACCATGTGGCGGATGGTGTTGAGCGAGCTGCCCTGCAACATGCCGGCGAGCCCATGGCCATGATTCTGCCGGCTGGCCAGGTCGCTGCAAGCTTGCAGCACCTGGTCGCGGAAGCAGTTGCCCTGGGTGAGCAGCAGTACGCTCTGCTGCGATAGCTGAGCGGTCTCCACCCGTTCGAGCTTTTCCCACGGATGACCTTTGGGCGTCGCCACCACGAACGGTTCGTCGTACAGCGGCCAGGCGATGGTGCCGGGCTCATCGAACGGGTCGGCGACAATGACCGCGTCGACTTCGCCGCGCTTGAGCATTTCCGCCAGGCGTGCGGTGTAATTCTCTTCGATGATCAGCGGCATGTCGGGCGCCAATTGGCGTAGCGCCGGAATCAGGCGCGGCAGCAGATAGGGCCCGATGGTGAAGATGACGCCGAGCTTGAGCGGGCCGACCAGTTCGTTCTGGTGCTCGCCCGCCAGGCGCTTGATGGTGTCCGCCTCTTCCAGCACGCGCTGAGCCTGTTCGACGACGCGTTCGCCGATTTCGGTCACGCTGACTTCCTGGCCGCCGCGCTCGAATAGCGTGACGCCCAGTTCGTCCTCCAGCTTCTTGATGGCGATCGACAGCGTCGGCTGGCTGACGAAGCAGCCCTGTGCCGCGCGGCCGAAGTGCCGTTCGCGTGCCACGGCCACGATGTAGCGCAGTTCGGTTAGCGTCATGGTGTCTTAGCGATTCTTTTCCGGCAGGACGATGTTGACCTCCAGGACTTCGAAGTTGTCCTGGCGCTCCAGTTGTACCTTGATATCGTCCTGGTTGATCGATACGTACTTGGAAATCACTTCCACCAGTTCGCGCTGCAGCGCCGGCAGATAGTCGGGCGTCGAGCCGGCGCCACGGCCGCTGCGCTCGTGCGCCAGGATGATCTGCAGTCTTTCGCGTGCGATATCGGCCGATTTTTGGCGTTTGCCGAAAATTCTTTCAATGAGCGTCATACCTTAGCCTCCGAACAGGCGCTTGAGGAGACCGGTCTTCGGTGCATCGAGGAAACGCATCGGGCAGTCGCGGCCCAAGAAACGAGACACCACGTCGGTATAGGCCTCGGCGACGTCGGTACCCTTCATGTGAATGGCGGGATTACCGGCGTTGGATGCCTGCAGCACCACTTGCGATTCAGGAATCACGCCGATCAGCGACACGCGCAGGATTTCCTTGACGTCGTCCACCGACAGCATTTCGCCCTTTTCCACTCGGCTTGGCGAGTAGCGGGTCAGCAGCAAGTGCTCCTTGACCGGCTCGCGGCCTTCCAGCGCGCGTTTCGATTTGGCCGACAGGATGCCCAGGATGCGATCGGAGTCGCGTACCGAGGACACTTCGGGGTTGGTGACGATGACGGCTTCGTCGGCGAAGTACAGCGCCAACAGCGCGCCCTTTTCGATACCGGCCGGCGAGTCGCATACGATGTACTCGAAGTTCATCTCGGCCAATTCTTTGAGCACCTGCTCGACGCCCTCTTCGGTGAGCGCATCCTTATCGCGGGTCTGCGACGCGGGGAGGATGTACAGGTTGTCGCAGTTCTTGTCTTTGATCAGCGCCTGGTTCAGCGTGGCTTCTTTATTGACCACGTTGATCAGGTCGTACACCACGCGGCGTTCGCAACCCATGATCAGATCGAGATTGCGCAAGCCGACGTCGAAGTCGATGACGGCCGTCTTGTGGCCGTTCAGTGCCAGGCCGGAGGCGAAGCTGGCGCTGGTGGTGGTCTTGCCGACCCCGCCCTTGCCCGATGTCACGACAATGATTTTTGCCACGTGTGGTTCCCTATTGAATGTCAATCGGTTATTCGCCGAGCGCGGTCATCACCAGGCGCTCGTTCTCCAGGAAAATCTGGGTAGCCTTGCCGCGAATGCTGTCGGGCAGGGCCTGTTCGATAGTGCGGTAGACGCCGGCAATGGAGACCAGCTCGGCTTCCATATTGCGTGCGAAGATGCGCGCCGCGGTATTGCCGCGTGCACCGGCCAAGGCACGGCCGCGCAGCGGCGCATACACATGGATGTCGCCGTCGGCGATGATTTCGGCGCCGGCGCTGACCATGGCCAATACCACCAGATTGCTGCCTTTTGCGTAGATCTGTTGGCCAGCGCGCACAGGGCGCTCGACCAACATGGTCGGTACCGGGGTCGGTTCTGCCGCGGGCTTGGCTGGCTTGGCGGGCGCCGGCGCGGCGGCCGGCTTGTCGGCGCGCGGTGCGTCGCCTAGATAGACCAGGTCATGCTGTGCCGCCAAGGCCGCCAGGGCGGAAGATGGGTGGCGCAGCCCGACAACGCGCAAGCCGTGCTGGCGCAATAGCGGCAGTAAACGGCCGAGGTCGAGCTGTTCGGGGTTTTCGAGGCCCTCGAGATCGATGACGAAAGCTTCGCCACCCAGTGCCGAACGCTGACCGAAGCGCTGTGCCAAGGCCTGCGTGAGCGTTTCCAGGTCGGTTGTGCGAGGTATCAGCGCCAGCAAATCGAGGCTGGCGGATTTGATGTCGAATATATTGCTTGCTGCTTGGCTCATGATGCCTTTGGATAGATTTCTTTTATGGGTGGCAGTGTACTTCCTTGTGCGGGAGCTTTCAATCAATCCGCCAGAATTGTCCTACGGAATTGAGGCTTTTGACCGTCGTATTGCTGCGCGGCAACAGACCTGCTCCAAAGGGTAGGTGGCTGGGGGCGATGCTTCTGTAATGATATTGGAATGAACTTGTCGTAAAAATGATGCGGAATTAGTGAGTTGTGCGCTTGTGCGCCGCAATAATGGTTGACGGAAGATTTCCGTGTGCGTAAAGTTTGATTGTGCGGTGCAACAAATGCAGGCTTGATGTTCTCGCGGCAAGATCTGTCTAACTTATGTAGGAGCTATCCATGTCGTTCAACACTCAGGAATTCTCTGCTATTGGCCAAGCGCAGTTTGACAAAGCTGTGCGCCTGTCCTCCATCGTTTTGACCAGCGCCGAGCGCCTGGCCTCGTTGCAACTGGATCTGACCCGCAAGCTGCTGGCCGACCAAGCGCAAACCTTCAAGGCTCTGGCCGAAGTGAAGGATCCGAAGGGCCTGGTCGAATTTCAGACCAACATCGCTCAGCCGACCATCGACCAAGCTTTTGCCGTTGCGCGCAATGTCTACGACGCTGCCGTGGCGACGCAGAACGAATTGTCGGCTTTCATCGAAGAGCAGGTTGCCGAAAACAACAAAACGTTGATCAGCACGCTGGACCGCCTGGCCAAGAATGCCCCGGCCGGTTCCGACATCGCTGTGACTGCGCTTAAGACGCTGGTGAACCAATCCAACGCCGCTTTCGAAAGCGTATCCAAGACCGCCAAGAAGGTAGGCGCCGAAATCGCCGAAGCCAGTGTTCAGGCCGCCACCAACTCGGCCAAGGCTGCCTCCGCCGCCGTGGCTCGTAGCAAGAAGCCGGCAGCCACCACCGGCGCTTGATCGCCGAGCGGATGTGCAACGAAAAAAAACCGCCTTAGGGCGGTTTTTTCGTTTTATGCCTGGGGCGGGCGTGGGCTCAGACCGCCCATCAACTGGGTCAGCATTTCCTGTTGTGCTTCGCGCTGCGTCAGTGCCAGCGTGATCAGCCTTGCCAGGTTTGCGGCGAAGTGGGCCTGCTGGCGCGGCGGTTGGCTGAATGCGGCCAGTTGCTGCCAAGGCGATTCTGCTTCCTCGGTCTCTGGGTAGAGCGACAAATACAGTTGGGATAGTGCCAGCAATTTGTCGGCCAGCACTTGTTGCTGCAGGAAGAAGGCGCCCCAGTCCGGGGGCTGCGGTGTGTGGCCGGGCGTTGACCAGCCGGCCTGGCAGGCCAGCGCGCAGGCCATGGAGAGCGCGTCGAAGATCTGGGCGGCGAAACGTCCGGCGCCTGCCGGTCCGCAGGGCAACCAGGCACCGGCTTGCGGTGCCAGCGCATCGAACAACGGGGTCAGTGTGTCGAGCGTCTCCGGCGCCGCGCCGATGAATAGCGCAAACCCGTATTGCTGGCCGAACGCTTGCCATGGGCCGGCGATTTCGGCATAGCCGAAGCCGGCATCGCGACAGTCGCTGGCTAGATGATGGCGCGCCTCGATGCCGCTGGCACCGGTGTCGATCAGATGACGATCCGCCAGCAAGCCGGGGCCGGCGTTGCCGCCTGTTGCCCGTGTGAACGGATGCTCGCTCTGGCTAGCCTCCGAGACCTCGAAGCCGTGTGCCAGCAGTCGGCGGGCGAACCACTGGTCGTGCTCGGTACTCCCTAGGACGGTGATTTTCACGGTGTTCTCGTGTGCGCAAGGTAATTGGGAGCGTCTGCCCTTCAGCCTAGCAGATTATGTGAGCCGGTTGCGGCTGCGGGCGCAAAAAAACCGGCGTGTCGCCGGCTTTTTCGCGCACTCGGGGATCAGTCTTTGTAGTTGGCCACGCCGTTTTTCAGCTCGGTGGCGGCGTCTTCCAGCGTGCCCCAGCCTTGCACCTTGACCCACTTGCCTTTTTCCAGGTCTTTGTAGTGTTCGAAGAAGTGCACCATCTGGTTGCGCAGCAGTTCCGGCAGGTCTTCCAGCTTCTGCACGCTCTTGTACATCGGGCACAACTTTTCCACCGGCACGGCGACAACCTTGGCATCGACGCCGGATTCGTCTTCCATCTTGATCAGGCCCAGTGCGCGGCAGCGTACCACCACGCCCGGCGGCAGCGGGAACGGCGTGACGACCAGGACGTCCACCGGATCGCCGTCGCCCGACAGGGTGTTCGGTACGAAGCCGTAGTTCGCCGGGTAGAACATCGAAGTGCCCATGAAGCGGTCGACGAAGATCGCGTTGGAATCCTTGTCGAATTCATATTTGATCGGGTCGCCGTTGGCGGAGATTTCGATCACAACGTTGAAATCGTGCGGCATTTCCTTGCCGGCGGGGATTTGCTTCAGATCCATCGTATTCAATCCTTTTTTAGCGTTACTCAAACGAACGATGTCTCGATTATAACCAAGCTTTTCCCCTGGGGGCGATGCGGATAGGGAAAAGGCCGACATGATTACGGTATAATTCGTACCCTATGCTGCAGGAATGGACCGATACACCATGTTCGACAAACTGATCATCGAATTCGACAAGGGACTGCGTACCTTGCTGGCGCCGGCGCACAGTGTGCGTCCGCACCCGGACGATAGCGTGCCCGAGGCCGAATTGTCCGAGCAGGAGCAACGTCATGCCGAGGGGTTGATGCGTGTCAATCACTGCGGCGAGATCTGCGCACAGGCCTTGTATCAGGGGCAGGCGTTGACCGCGCGCGATGCGTCGGCGCGTGAGGCGCTGCGCCAGGCGGCGCAAGAGGAGGAGGAGCATCTGGCCTGGACCGAGCGCCGCGTGCGCGAGCTCGGCGGCAGGGTCAGTCTGCTCAATCCGCTGTGGTACGGCGGCTCGTTGGCCATCGGTGTGGCGGCTGGCGTACTGGGCGACAAGTGGAATCTCGGTTTTCTGGAAGAAACGGAACAGCAGGTGACCGCGCATCTTGAGAGTCATTTGACGCGGCTGCCGGATCAAGACGGCAGGAGCCGGGCCATCGTGACGCAGATGCGCGACGACGAGCGCCGCCATGCCGAGATGGCGCACGACTTCGGCGCGGCGAAGTTGCCGTTACCGCTGCGCCACGCCATGAAACTCAGCGCGCGTGTGATGACGTCGTTGAGCTATCGCCTGTAATGCCGGTTTGTCCGTAAGGTCCCGCTGAGAAGGGTAGTAGGTGAGTATTTTTACTTAGGACATCGGCATTATTTTTGGTTCCATTTCCAAAATGAATGATCTATAACATCGTGGAATGTAACGAAGTTACATTTTTGTGGTCCCCTTTCCCGTCGCAAAAAGGAGCGATCCTCTCCCCTTTTGTTAGGAGGCATTCATGGCCAACATCGATGTGCTGTCTGTGCGCTTTGAAGAAGCGGACGACAAATACAAAAGCATCCTTCCCCATCTGACAGGTAAGTTCAAAAAGCTGGTGATCGAGTATCAGTGCCGATTCAGCGAAGCCGAGGTGAGCAACAAATATGAGTACTCGCTGTCGCTGAACCTGCACGCGCCGCTAAGCGGTCAAGCCTATAATCTGGGCCAGATCATCGCCGCGCCTTCGCGCTATGTCGCCATTCCCAACGTCAAGGCCACCGAGCTGTGTATCAAAAGGGTCTACGTGATCCATGTGCTGACGGAGTGGATTGCGTGTTGGACGGGCGCCGGCGTGTCGATCACGGAATACCCGGGATGCTGTATCCCGGCCGGCACTTTCTTCGTTCCGGTCTTCCAGATCACGCTGATTACCGTCGTGGCGCCGCGTCCCCCGACAACCGGGGTCGTGATCATTATGCCGCCGCCCAATTATGGCGCGTATGGATGGGGTGGATCCTGTTGCTGTCGTTGGTGAGGCCTGGCGAACGAGTTTGAACGAATGCCATGCTATCGTTGGCCATCGGATTCACGTTTCGACGTGCTTCGATGGCCTTCTATCTTCCCGCCCGCTTTATCTCTTCACAGGTCGTTATTCCCGCTGCGTCACGCCATGCCGCTCAGCGCGCGTGCGATGACGTCGTAGCGCTATCGCCAGTCATTTCCGCCTCGCCGGCCGTCGCGGCGTGGCCGGCAAGGATCTCCTCGATCAGCGTCGCGGTGGCGTGCGAATGGGCGCTGAAGCGCGCCAGAATCAGGTGGAACGGTGCGCTGTAGTCCAGGTCCGGTGTCGGGATCGGCCGCAGTTCGCAGCGCTCGACCCAGATGCGCGCGTAGTGGTCGGGGAGGTAGCCGATGAACTCGCCCGATAGCAGCAGGTGCAAGGTGCCTTCCATATGCGTCGAAACGGCGCGCGACTTCATTCCCATCGATTGACACAGCGGCGTGACCGGGTGAGCCTTGCCGCGTCCGGCAATCGGATAGGCCAGGATCTTCTTGCTGGTCACCAGGTCGGGGGAGTGCAGGAAAATCGGGTGCCGGCTGGCGGCGTACAGGCGTTGGGTCTCGGAGAAGAGTAACTGATAGCTAAGCCCCGGTAGCTGTTTCTCGCTGGAGGCCACGCCGATGTCCAACTGGCCTTGCAGCAGCAGCGTCTCGATGCGGGCGGCGTCGCAGACTTCCAGACTCAAGCTGACATTGGGGCAGTTTTGACTGAAGCGGCGCAGACACTCATGCAGGCGGCAGTCCGGGTGGGTGGCGATGTTGTCGGATAGGCCGATGCGGACATGGCCGAAGGTGACATGCTTGATGTCGCCCAACTCGTCTTCGTATTGGTCGATCAGTTTGAGCAGATTGAGCGTGGCGTCGTAGACCTGCCGTCCTTCCGGCGTCAGTTGGAACCCCTTGCGGCCGCGCTGGCACAGCTTCATGCCCAAGCGGGTTTCCAGGTCGTTCATCTTGTTGCTGATGGCGGACTGATACAGGCCGAGCTTGCGTTGTGCCGCGGAAAAGCCGCCGCTCTCCACGATGGTGACGAACAGGCGCAGCAAGCGAATATCGAAGTTGTCGAGATGCATGGTTCAGCTCATGGCACTGCATGTGTGCCAAATTAGAATTAGCTGAATTATAGAACAACCATGCACCCTCCCCAAGCGGATTACCGACAGGCGCTCGGAGAGGGGGGGGCGCAAGTTATTTTTCCCGGTTGAATACCTTCGCGACGTAATCCGAGGTCATGCAAGCGAGGACACCGCCGTAGCTCAGCGAGAACGATATGCTGTCGCCGACTTGGTAGCGCCGAGCCGCGTCGCTGAGATCGAGGATCAGGTGGTCGCTGCTGCCGCCCACGATGCGGATACCGGCGTCGAGCGGCGTGAGTTCGCTGAAAGACACATCCTGTTTGCCTAGCGCGCACAGCGCACGGTGCCGGATGCCGTAGTCCTCGAAGACCGGTTTGTGGCCAAAGGCATCCAGTGCGGTCGAATTGATCGGTACCGAGGGTTTGTCCTTGAGCTCGATGACCTCCACGGTTAGCGTGACGGTGTCTTGTACCAGGCCGGGTATCGGCTCGTCGTTCAGGCCGATGCCCATCAAGAGCGAGGCGCCCAGCCGCAGTTGGTTGATGCCGGCCGGCAGGCTGCCATCGAGTAGCATGAAGGCGGCCGCGGAATTGCAGCCAGAGACGATCGGGCATTCGCATGCCAGTTCCCGGCGGATGCACTCGGCGATATCCACCAGTCGCTGCTGGTTTTCCGGCGACGGCGCGACGCCGCCGTAGCAGGCCAGGTTGGCGCCGATACCTGCCAGGCCGAGGCCAGGCAGGCTGCTCGCCAGGCGGGCCAGTTCCAGTGTTTCGGCCTCATCGAAACAGCCTTCGCGCAGATCGCCCAGGTCTTGCATGACGACGATTCGATGCTGCCGGCCGTGCCGACTGGCCGCTGCGGACAGCGCGCGCAGTGTGACGGCCTCCGAATTGAGCGATATCTCGCTGTGGCGCACCACCTCGTCAGCCTGGTGTGGCGACGGCAAACGCAACAGCATGCGCGGTAGCCCAAGGTCGACCAGTCTTGCCAGATTGCTCAGGCGCGAGTCGGCCAGCAGATCGACGCCCGCTTCGCGCATGACTTGCGCGACTTCCGGCGAGCCGCGCATCAATTTCACCACGGCGGCGACTTCAATGCTGCTCTGGTGGCAGCGCTGAACCATTAGGCGGGTGTTGTGACGGATTTTTTCTAGATCGACAAACAAGCAGGGCAGGTGGGTGTTTTCAGTCATGGCGAGTCCCCTTGAGCGAATGGAATGAGAGTACGCTCGCCAAAATGCGGAATAAATAATGATTTGCTAATAGATAGATAATAAAAGTTATAACTATCATCGGCGCCGTCGCGCGCATAGCAAAAAAGCTTTCGCAGTAGCGAAAGCTTTTTGTGAAATCTGGCGTCCCCACGGGGAATCGAACCCCGGCCGCCGCCGTGAAAGGGCAGTGTTCTAACCGCTAAACTATAGGGACTGACTTTGGCGCACCCGGAGCGATTCGAACGCCCGACCCTCTGGTTCGTAGCCAGATACTCTATCCAACTGAGCTACGGGTGCAAAAACTGGCGTCCCCACGGGGAATCGAACCCCGGCCGCCGCCGTGAAAGGGCAGTGTTCTAACCGCTAAACTATAGGGACTAATTCTTGTGGCGCACCCGGAGCGATTCGAACGCCCGACCCTCTGGTTCGTAGCCAGATACTCTATCCAACTGAGCTACGGGTGCGCTGTAAGAGAACGGAATTGTAGCGACGAGTCATATCCATGTCAAGAAATATAGGAATTTTCTCCAATAGGCAGTAAAATGAACGACTTGCGCGCTACGAAAGTCGCGTTTTCCGCCGCACATCGTTTTCCCCGGACTTCATCGATGCCATTTTCTCGTCCCTGTGCCATTGTCGACCTCGAAACTACTGGCGGTCATCTTGCTCGCGACCGTATCACCGAGATCGGGATCATCCTGATCGACGGTGAGCGGGTCGAGCGTTTCGAGTCGCTGGTCAATCCCGGCCAACCGATCCCGTCCTTCATCCAGAATATGACCGGCATCAGCGACGCCATGGTGGCGGGCGCACCGGCATTCGGCGAGTTGGCGCAGACGATCCGCCAGCAACTGGCCGGCCGCTTGCTGATCGCGCACAACGTGCGTTTCGATTACGGCGTACTGAAGAACGAATTCAAGCGTGCCGGGCTGCGCCTGCAGAATGAGACGCTGTGCACGGTCAAGCTGTCGCGCAAGTTGTATCCCGAGCATTACAAACACAATCTCGATGCGGTGATGGCGCGCCACGGCATCGTGCTACCCGAGCGGCATCGGGCCTTGGCCGATGCCGAAGCGGTCTATCGTTTCTTGCTGGCCGCCGGTTCGGCGTTGGGGCAGGACGTGCTCGCCAGCGCCGCCGAGGCTTTATTGGCACAGAGCGCGCCGCCTGCCGGCATGGATGTCGAGACCTTCGACGCCTTGCCGGACGTGCCCGGCGTGTTCTGCATCCACGATCGCCAGGGATTGCCGCTTTATGTCGGCCACGACAGCAATCTGCGCCGTGGCGTGCTGGCGCATTTCACGCCGGGACACGGCAAGGCACTCCAGCTCGCGGGCGACGCCGGGCGCATCGAATGGACCGAGACGCTGGGCGAATTCGGCTCGGCGTTGTTGAATATCGTGCTGCTGAAAACCTTGCGCCCGCGGCTCAATCCCAAAGGTCGCATGGCCAGCGAGGTCTGTAGTCTGCGTTTGCAATCGGACGAGGAGGGGATGTTGCGGCCTCAGATCGTCAGCGGCGCCGACTTGCAGGGCGAGGGTTCGACGCGGCACTACGGTCTGTTCCGCACGCCGCGCGACGCCAAGAAGGCGCTCAAGGAGTTGGCCGAGTCGCAAGGCCTGTGTCAGTGGGTGTTGGGGGTGGAGCGGGTCACCAGTCGCAAGGGGCAACCTTGTGACGGGCGCGGGAAAGGCGGTTGTCAGGGTGCTTGCATCGGTCGCGAGCCGGCCTCGGCACACAATGCCCGCTTACTCAAAGCGTTGGAACGGCTGGCTGGGCGCGATTGGCCCTACCCGGGCGCGGTGGCCGTGGTCGAGCGCGACGAGGTCAGCGGCATGGTGCGCGAGCACCATTTCGACCGCTGGTGCTACCTGGGCAGTCGGGATGGCGGGAGCGATGCGCCGCTCAGCGGCCCTGTGTTGATGGATCCGGATGTCGTCAAGCTATTGACGGGATATTTCCGGAAGCCGACGACAGATACGAGCATCCGACTTTCGGAGAACAGCTAGCGGAGCGGGTTGGCGCAATCGCCTTCGGCATTGCGCCAACCCGCCGGCAACGCACCATCCTCCTCACTCGTGCATGGCCAGGAAGCCGCGCAGACGAGTCTCGATGATCCGCGGGTTTTCGCCGTTGGCGATGGCGACGATGCCCTCGACCACCAGCTCCTTCATGGCCACTTCGCCCGAGATGATGTTCTTCAGTTTATTGCCGATCGGCAAGAACAGCAGGTTGGCCGCGCCCACGCCGTACACGGTGGCCACGAAGGCCACGGCGATGCCGGCACCGAGCTTCGATGGGTCGGTCAGGTTTTCCATCACGTGGATCAGGCCGAGCACCGCACCCAGAATCCCCATGGTCGGCGAGTAGCCGCCGGCCGACTCCCAGATCTTGGCCGCCTGGCGGCGAGCATGTTCGAACATGGTGATCTCGACTTCCATCACGCTACGCAGCGTATCCGGTTCGCCGCCATCGACCAGCATCTGTAGCGCTTTGCGGGTAAAGGGGTCGCGTTGCATGTTGACGAAGCCTTCGAGCGACAATAGACCGCCGCGGCGGGCGCTCTGGCTCCAGTTGATCACTTCGCGGATCATGCTTTCATGATTGAATGCCGGCGGTGCGACGACCCAGCGCATCATACGCAGGCCGGTCATGAACTGTTTGGGCGTGCTTTGCAACATGACGGCACTGAGCGTGCCGCCTATGACGATCATAAAGGCGGTCAGCTGCAGCAAAGAACCGACGCTGCCGCCTTCCATAGCTTGGCCGGCGATGATGGCGGAAAAACCGCCGATAATAGCGATTATGCTGATCTTGTCCACGAGCCTGATCCGATATTGTTGGTTTTACTTCTTGCCTGTTTTCTCTTTTTGGCCGCCCAAAGATCGTGAGCAGCCCTTTTTTGCCAGCGTTTTTATATTAAAGCCAGTCTTTCAATTTTGCGCGCAGCCGGACGATCGCCTGGCTGTGCAATTGGCTGACCCTGGACTCCGATACCCCAAGTACCGCGCCGATTTCCTTGAGATTGAGTTCCTGTTCGTAGTAGAGCGCCATCAAAAGTTGGTCGCGCTCCGGCAGCAGTTTGATGCCCTCGATCAGCGATTGGCGGAAATCGTCGTCCGACAAAGTGGCCAGCGGATCCGGGCTGCTGCTGTCGACCAGGTTGCCCAGGCCGCCGAGCGGGTCTCCGTCGTCGTCGGTGAAGTCTTCGTAATGCAGCAGGGTCAAACCCTTGCATTCGCCCAACAGCTCCTGATAGTCGGCCAGCGGCATGGCCATTTCTTCGGCGATTTCCGATTCGATCGGGCTGCGTCCCAGCCGTTGCTCAAGCGTGTTGATCGTTTCTTCGATCTGCTTGGCGTGGCGCCGCGTCTGACGTGGCATCCAGTCTTCGCGACGCAGCTCGTCGAGCATGGCGCCACGCACGCGTTGACTGGCGAAGGTCTCGAATTGCACACCTTGACTCGGGTCGAATTGGCGCGCGGCGTCGATCAAGCCAATGATGCCGACCTGGATCAAATCGTCCAGCTCGATGGATGCGGGCAGGCGCGAAATCAGGATGCCGGCGATCTTCTTCACCATCGGGGCATACTGGGTGATGTCCAGGATCAGGTCGCTGCCATGGGCGTTGGGATGGTAACCCGCCACCACTTTCGAAGGCATTTGGTTGGTCATCAAACAGCTCCCTCGCTTTCCGCCCAGTCGCGTGACGCGGCAATCAGCATATCCATGTAGCCTGTACTACTGTTTGTAGTCTCTGTTGTATGCCATTGTGGCAGCACTGCGGCCAGTTGGGCAAAGGCAATGCTGGATTCGCTTTGCGGAAAAGCTTCGAGCGATGGACGGTGCAAGGCTTGGCTACGCCGGATCGCGCCATCTTCCGGCACGAAACCGACCCAGCGCAGGGCGACCGTCAGAAATTCGCTGGCCACCGACGACAGGCGGGCAAATAGTTCGCGCGCCTCTTCCAGGTGGCGCGCGCGATTGACCAGCACATTGAAGCAGGTTCGGCCATACATCGTCGCCAAGCGTTTGATGGTGGCGTAGGCCATGGTCAGCGACTCCGCCTGCGGCGTCAGCACCAGGATCAGGTTATCCGCCACACAGGCGGGCACCGGGTCGATGGCAGGGTTGGGAACATCGATCAAGAGCGATGTGGCGTCCCGCTCTTGCGCTGCGAACTCGGCGCCGAGCCGCAGCCACAACTGCGAGGAGAACAGGGCGCGTTCTTCCGGCCGGGCGTACAGGTTGACCAGGGTGACCCCCTGGCGCGAGCGGGCGGTCATCTCGGCCAGCCCGCTCATGCTGATGACCTGGGTTTCCAGGGTGGCGGTCGTCGGCACGCCGAGCCGGCGGGCGATTTGTTGGCCCGCGCAGCAATCGATGACCAGCGGCTGACCGCCGGCAAAGGCCACGCCGACGGCTAGTTCGGTGACCAAGGTCGAGGTGCCGACACCTTCCGCGCCGATGAAGGCAAAGCTCGGCGCACGCGTGGGCCGGGCATTGAGCATGCGCAAGCTGGCGGCTTGATCCTGATTCAGCGTCATAGCCAGCCTGCCTGCGCCGAATTGAGGATTTGCAATTCATCGTGTTGCAGGGCGAACGGCGAGTTGGTGTGGGGCGCCTTGAGCGCGCGATCGACCAGGAAGCTGCCGTGCGCGCTGTGCAGATCTTCCGGGACGCGCTGGCCGTTGGTGACATAGCATACCTTGAGGCGGTTGCGGATCACGATGTCCAGGCTGGCGCCGAGCGAAACGCTCTCGTCGATCTTGGACAGAATACAACCCGATAGCCCCTGTCCCTGATAGTTGCGCACCACGTCTTCCAGCGTATGGCCATCGGCATTGGCCGCCATGACCAGGATGCGGTCCACCTGTCGATCCATGGCGGCGAACATGCTGGTTTGAGCCCCGACACGCGCGTCGCGTTGGCCCATGCCGACCGTGTCGATGAAGATGATGTGCCGCGTCGCCAGATCGGCCAAGGTCAGTTGCAGATCGCCCTCGTTCTGGATCGAGAACACCGGCACGCCAAGAATTTTGCCGTAAATGCGCAATTGATCCTGAGCGCCGATCCGGTAGCTGTCGGTCGTGATCAGCGCCACATGCTGCGGGCCGAACTTCATGGTGGCTCGTGCCGCCAGCTTGGCGACGGTGGTGGTTTTACCCACGCCGGTCGGGCCGACCAGCGCGAAGACGCCGCCGCGCTCCATCATTTCGTTATCGGCCTCGACGCAGCGCAGATTGTGCAGCAGCGCCGAGCGCGCCCATTTGAGCGCGGTTTCTCCGTTGTATTGCGACGGCAGCTTTTCGATCAGTTGGCGGATCAAGGTCGAACTCAATCCGGTCGCCAGCAGTTGCTTGAACAACTCGATGCGGTTGGGCGTGCGCCCTTCCATATCGGTCCAGGCGAAGCTGGCGAGCTGGCTTTGCAGCAGACTGCGCAAGAGCTTGATCTCGTCGCCGATTTCCTTCAATTCGCTGGCCATCACCGCCGATTCGGCCGTCGCCTGCGCGACGGTCGTCGTGCGCGGGGGGGCGGTCGGCGCTGCCTGGCGCGTCTGCGGGGCGACAGGGGGCTCGAAGGGGGGCGCTGGCTGGGCGTACTGCTGCGCTGACGCCGGGCGCACGGCCGGCGCTTCCGGCTCGGCGGCGCGGCTTTCCGTGCGCGGCGCCGGCGGTGCCGACAGCGGTTCGACCGGCATGGCGTATGTGCGCGCCAATGCGCGATTGACGGCGGTGCCGTGCGTCGGCGACGGCGCGTTGCGCGGGGGATGACGGCTCGACGAGGTCGACAGAGTCGTTGCCAGATTGGCGACATCGGCATCCGCCACGGCCATGATCTCCACGCCGCCGCCCTGTGTCGGGCGGTTCGACAGGATCAGCGCATCCGCACCCAGTTCTTCGCGAACTTGGCGCAGCGCGTCTCGCGTGGTTTTTCCGAAGTACTTTTTGACCACCATCAGTCGTTAACCCTTATGGCCCCCAATAACGGCAATTATACGAATCGATTTATTATCCGGTATCTCATTATGCGAAATTACTCGCAACTGTGGCAGGGGGCGGCGTAAAAAACGTGCCAGCAACGGCCTGAGCGCCGGCGGCGTCAACAGCACCGGGTTGAACCCTTGCACTTCGGCCTGTTCCGATTCCTGCGCCGCGCTGGCGAGCAAATTCTCCGCCAAGCCCGGCTCCAGACCGCCGCCGGCCTTGGACTGTACCGCTTGCATCAGCACATTTTCCAGTGCCGGGTCGAGTGTCAGTAGCGGCAGTTCGGTCTCGCCCGGGAACAACTGCTGGACGATGACCCTGCCCAGAACGGTCCGCACCGCCGCCGCTAATTCGTCGATATCTTGCGTCGCGCCGATGTGATCGGCCAGGGTTTCCACGATAGACCGCATGTCGCGGATATGGATGCCCTCGCTCAGCAATTGCTGCAGTACCTTCTGCAAGGTGCCGATCGGCACCACCTTGGGCACCAGATCCTCGACCAGCTTGGGCGATTCCTTGGTCAGGTGATTGATCAGCGCCTGGACTTCCTCGCGACCCAATAGTTCGGCGGCGTGGGTATGCAATAGGTTGGAGATATGGGTCGCCACCACGGTGCTGGTATCCACGACCGTATAACCCAGCGCCTGGGCTTCCTCGCGCCTGGCGGTGTCGATCCACACCGCCGGCAGGCCGAAGGCCGGGTCGGTGGTATTCATGCCCGTCATTTCGCCCAGCACTTTGCCGGGGTTGATGGCCAGCATCTGGTTGATGAAGGCCTCGCCGCGGCCGATCTCCACGCCCTTGAGCAGAATGCGGTAGGCATTGGGCTTGATTTCCAGATTGTCGCGAATGTGCACGGCCGGCACCAGGAAACCCAGCTCCTGGGCGATCTTCTTGCGGATGCCGCGGATACGGCGCAATAGCTCGCCGTCCTGATTGCGGTCTACCAGCGGGATCAGGCGGTAGCCGACTTCCAGCCCCAACTGATCCACGTGCTGCACGTCGTTCCAGCTGACTTCGGCCACCGGCTGTTCGCGCGCCACGCGCGAGGCGGCTTCGGCTTTCTGCTCGGCTTGCTGCGCCTGCGCGTGCCGCTTGCTCATCTGGCGCGCCAGCATGCTCAGCATGCCGGCAATCAGCAAGAAGGCGAAGTGCGGCATGTTGGGGATGATGCCGATCATGCCGATCACGCCGGCGGTGATGTTGAGTACGCGCGGTTGGGTGAACAACTGTCCCAACAGCATTTCGGACAGGTCTTTATCCGTGCCGACGCGCGATACCACGATACCGGCGGCGGTCGAGATGATCAGCGCCGGGATCTGCGCCACCAGGCCGTCGCCGATGGTCAGCAGCGTATAGGTGGTGGCCGCCTCGCCGGCGGCCAGGTCGTGTTGTACCACGCCGACGATCAGACCGCCGACGATGTTGATCAGAATGATCATGATGCCGGCCATGGCATCGCCGCGCACGAACTTGGAGGCACCGTCCATGGCGCCGAAGAAGTTGGCTTCCTCGGCGATGGTGGCACGGCGCTTGCGCGCGTCCTCTTCGCCGATCAGGCCGGCGTTCAGGTCGGCGTCGATGGCCATCTGTTTGCCTGGCATGGCATCCAGAGTGAAGCGGGCGCTGACTTCGGCGATACGGCCGGCGCCTTTGGTGATCACCACGAAGTTGATGATGGTGATGATCACGAACACCACGATACCGATGGCGACATTGCCGCCGACCAGGAAGCGGGCGAACGACTCGATGACGTGGCCGGCCGCTGCCGGGCCGGTATGGCCGTTGAGTAGAATCACCCGCGCGGAGGCGACGTTAAGCGATAGGCGCAACAGGGTGGTGATCAGCAATACGGCAGGGAAGGCCGAAAAATCGAGCGGCTTGCGTACATTGATGCCGACGAGCAGAACGATCACCGATACGGCGATATTGAAAGTAAAGAAAATATCGAGCAGCAACGGCGGCAGCGGCAGCACCATCATCGTCAGAATCAGGATGATGAGGATCGGGCCTGCCAGGGCCCCATAATTGAACCGTTTTAGTACATCTAGGAAATTGTCCATACCCGATTATTCGCTCGCGCCAGGCGCCGCATCATGCTGGCGTTTGCTTTGTGGGTCAAGATCCGCGGGGACCTCGATCTGGTCCGGGTAGACCGGCGCCAGGCCGCCGTTGATTTCGTAAAGCTTCAACTGGTGCACATAGGCCAGTACCTGCGCTGCCGCGGCGTAAAGCCGACTCGGGATTTCGTCGCCGGGTTCGGTGTTGAAGTACAGCGCGCGGGCAAAGCTCGGCACGCGCATGATGGCGATGCGGTTTTCCTGCGCCAGGTCGATGATTTTCTCGGCCAGAATCAGCGAGCCCTTGGCCACGACTTGCGGTGCCCGCATGCCTTCCTTGTAGAGCAAGGCGACAGCGTAGTGCGTCGGGTTGGTGACGATGACGTTGGCGGTCGGCACGGCCTGCATCATGCGACGGCGCGCCGCTTCGCGCTGCATCTGGCGGATTTTGCCCTTCACCTCGGGCGAGCCTTCCTGTTCCTTGTATTCTCGCTTGACCTCGTCCTTGGTCATGCGCAGTTTCTTGTGGTAGCTCCACAACTGATAGGGTGCGTCGATCGCCACCAGCAGAATCATGGCGCCGGCGATGATGAAAAAGTTATGGATCATCATATCGACTAGCTTGGCCAGCCCCGATTCGAGGGGCATTTGTCCGATACCGATGATTTCTTGTCGCTGTTTCCACAGAACGGTGGTGGCGACGCCGCCGATCAGCAGCGACTTGAGAATCGCCTTGAGCGCCTCGGTGGCCGAATTGAGCGATACCAGCCGGCCCAAGCCGCTGATCAGGTTGAATTTGCCGAAATTGGGCTCCACCGCCTTGGTGGTGAAATTCCAGCCGCCGATCAGCATGGGGACAAACAGGGCGACGAAAAATAGCGTGCCAAGAATGGGGGCCATCTGCCACAAGGTGCCGAAGATGGCATCCTTGAAGCGTTCCAGCATATTGTCGGGGGAGAGCAGCGCGGCGTGGTCGAAGGTCAGCACGCGCCGGGTCAGATCCATGATGTAATGCGACAGCTTGCCGCCTTGCGACATCAGCATGGCCACGCCGGTCATGGTGAGGGCGAAGGTGGACAGTTCGCGCGAACGCGGAATGTTGCCTTGCGAACGTGCCTCTTCCAACCGTTTACCGGTTGCGGCTTCTGTTCGTTCGAGGTCTGAGTCTTCTGCCATCGTCTCGGTTCAAGGCAATCTATGAATTTTCAACCGGATGTTAGCGTATTTAAGGTGTGAGAAGCTACCTGAATAGCCTATGCATGTAGTCTCGCCGCTAGCGGTTTCGGGTACAATCGAGCGTTATGTCCCTAACCTTCGAGGCACCATGAAACAGTATCTGGATTTGATGCAGCACGTCCTGGCGCATGGCCAGGACAAGTCAGACCGGACCGGCACCGGTACGCGCTCGGTGTTCGGTTATCAGATGCGCTTCGATCTGGGGCAGGGCTTCCCGCTTGTGACCACCAAGAAGCTGCATCTGAAATCCATCGTTCACGAGTTGTTGTGGTTTCTGTCCGGCGATACCAATATCCGCTATTTGAAGGAAAACGGCGTGTCGATCTGGGACGAGTGGGCCGACGAGCATGGCGATCTGGGGCCGGTGTACGGTTACCAGTGGCGCAGTTGGCCGACGCCGGACGGCGGCAAGATCGATCAGATCGCCAAGGTGGTCGAGATGATCCGCAAAAGCCCGGACTCCCGTCGGTTGATCGTTTCGGCCTGGAACCCCGCGCTGGTGGATGAGATGGCGCTGCCGCCTTGTCATTCGCTGTTCCAGTTCTATGTGGCCGACGGCAAGTTGTCCTGCCAGTTGTATCAGCGCTCGGCGGACATCTTCCTTGGCGTGCCGTTCAATATCGCCAGCTACGCGTTGTTGACCATGATGGTGGCGCAGGTGTGCGATCTGCAGCCGGGCGATTTCGTGCACACCTTGGGCGACGCGCACTTGTACAGCAATCATTTCGAGCAGGCGCGCGAGCAGTTGTCGCGCGCGCCTCGGCCGTTGCCGAGCATGCGTCTGAATCCGGCGGTGCGCGATTTGTTCGCCTTCCGCTTCGAGGATTTCGCGCTAGAGGGCTACGAGCCGCATCCGCATATCAAAGCGCCGGTGGCGATATGACGCGGCCGCTATTGACGTTGGTGGCGGCGATGGCCGCCGACCGGGTGATCGGCATCGATAACCGGCTACCTTGGCATCTGCCGGAGGATCTGAAGCATTTCAAGGCGCTGACGCTGGGCAAGCCGGTGATCATGGGGCGCAAGACGTTCGAGTCGATCGGCCGTCCGCTGCCGGGGCGGCGCAACATCGTGGTGACCCGGCAGCCGGATTGGCGTGCCGAGGGCGTGGAGACTGCGCACGGGGTGGAAGAGGCGCTCGATCTGGCGGGCGATGTGGCCGAAGTCTGCTTGATCGGCGGCGCCGAACTCTACGCGCAAGCCTTGTCGCAGGCCGATCGTCTGCTCTTGACCGAGATCGAGCTGGCGGTGGCGGGCGATGCGCGTTTTCCCGAATTCCGAACGCTTGGCTGGCGTGAAGTAATGCGCGAAGCGCAGGTCAGTGCCGACGGCCTGCGCTTCGCTTTTGTCGAGTACCGTAAAGACAGCGCTTAACGCAACGTCCGGCCTTGCAGCGCTTCGGCCGAGGCTTGCGCCAACTCGCTGTAACCCGCACCGAAATCGGTCACCATGCGGTGCAGCCGAGCCTCGTCGCGTTCAATGACGACTTTCAGAAGATCTTCCAGGAACCGGTAAGTGCGCGCGATCTGGGTTTGACCCGCCCGCAAGATGGCGAACAGGCAACGCTGGGTCAGCGGGAACAGATCGTCCAGGGTGTCGCTCAGGTAGCGGTTGTCGGCATAACGATACAGCGTGCGCAGGAAATCCATGCCGTGCTGATAGAAGCCTTGCAGATCGCCTTGGCGTTGGCAGTGATCCATCCGCGTCATCAGTTCGAAGAAACCGGCCAGGTCGTCGTTTTGCCAGTTTTTCGCCAGGTTGCAGACCACGCGGTCGAATAACATCAGCCACAGCTCGAAGAAATCCCTCACATCGTTCGCGGCGATGCTGGCGACCACGGCGCCGCGGCGCGGGAAGATTTCCACCAGGTGTCGCCGCTGCAGAATCAGCAGTGCCTCGCGCACAGAACCGCGGCTGACTTCCAGTTCGGCGGCGATGCGCAGTTCCTGAATGCGCTCGCTGGGTTTCATTTCTCCCAGGATGATGCGTTGTTCCAGATATTGGGCGATTTGTTCGGTCAGCGAATCGTTGGCCTTGAATGACATGTGCGGCTCCTGCATACGCGGATATTTCCTGATGCGATTTGCTTATGATCTATTAAGTAAAATTATATTGTTCGGTTGTCGAACAATGGGCAGTCATTCTACCCGTGTGGCAAGTGATCGGGCGAGCGAAATGACAGGAGAAGTGCGGGGCGGAGGCCGGAATATGATCTGGCGCAAAAGAAGAAGCCGGGCGGCCGTTGGGTGCGGTCGCGAAAATGCCAGTCGGCGTTGACCGACTGGCATTCGGGGGGGGGCTCCAGACG
This sequence comes from Paludibacterium purpuratum, assembly GCF_004363805.1. Lineage (GTDB taxonomy): Bacteria > Pseudomonadota > Gammaproteobacteria > Burkholderiales > Chromobacteriaceae > Paludibacterium > Paludibacterium purpuratum. The sequence continues at coordinate 66,474 of NZ_SNZP01000001.1, forward strand.
TCTGCCGAGCCTTAGCTGCGCCGCGTGGCGACCAGATAGTTGACGTCGGTGCTGCCGCCGAGCGAATACACTTTGCTGAGCGGGTTGTAGTGCATGCCGGTGAACTCCGCCGGTTCCAGGTCGTGCGGACGCAGCATGCGCGACAGTTCGGAGGGTTTGATGAAGCGCTGGTACTCGTGTGTGCCGCGCGGCAGCATGCCCAGCAGGTATTCGGCGCCGATGATGGCCTGCAGATAGGCCTTCGGATTGCGGTTGAGGGTGGAGAAGAACACCCAGCCGCCGGGTTTGACCAATTGGGCGCAACTGGCGACGACACTGGCCGGGTCGGGGACGTGCTCCAACATTTCCATGCAGGTGACCACGTCATAGTGCGCCGGTTCGTTGGCCGCCAGCTCCTCGACCGGCACGCAGCGGTACTCGACCGCGACGCCCGACTCCAGGCTGTGTAGTTGCGCGACCTTGAGCGACTTCTTCGCCAAGTCGATGCCGCATACCTCGGCGCCCGCCACCGCCATGCTCTCGGCCAGGATGCCGCCGCCGCAACCGACGTCCAGCACCTTCTTGCCGGCAAGCCCAGCGTGACGATCGATAAATGCCAGTCGCAACGGGTTGATTTCGTGCAGCGGCTTGAATTCGCTTTCGCGATCCCACCACTTGTGCGCGAGCTCGCTGAATTTCGCGAGTTCGCTCTCGTCGACGTTGATATCCATGCTTATTTCGCACTCACGATACGGTGGCGCCAGTCTTCGGCCTTGGCCTTCAGGGCGCCTTCATCCAGGGTTTGCAGTTTACGCTCGTTCATCAGCGCCTGACCTTTGACCCAAACATGGCTGACCTGTTCGCGGCCGGCGGCATACACGACGTGCGAGATCGGATCGAAGGTCGGGGCGGTTTCCAGCGCCGACATGTCGATGGCGATCACGTCCGCCTGCTTGCCGGCCTTGAGGCTGCCGGTGCGGTCGTCGATGCCGAGTGCCTTGGCGCCGTTGAGCGTCGCCATGCGCAATGCGGTGGCGGCCGGCACCGCGGTCGGATCGAGCGTGCCGACTTTGGCCAGCAGGGCGGCCAGACGGGTTTCGGCCAACATGTCCAGTTTATTGTTGGAGGCGGCACCATCGGTGCCGATGCCGACATTGACGCCGGCGGCCAGCATCTGGGCGACCGGGGCAATGCCCGAGGCCAGCTTCATATTGGACGACGGGTTGTGCGCCACCGAAACGCCGTGGCTCGCGGCCAGGGCGATTTCCTCCGGCGACAGATGCACCATATGCGCGGCGATCAGGCGCGGCGACAACAGCCCCAGCGCCTTGAGACGGGCCAAAGGCCGCTGGTGGTGTTCCTTGACGCCATTTTCCACTTCGACGCCGGTTTCGTGGATGTGGCAGTGAATCAACATGTCTTCTTGTTCGGCCAGGGTCACCACCTTGCGGAAGGTATCGTCGCCGACCGTGTAGGGCGCATGCGGTGCCAGGGTGAAGGTGACCAGATCTTCGCCGAGGAATTCGCGCCGCTCGGCCAGCGCCTTGCTGATGTAGTCGTCGGCGTTCACGGCATAGTTGGTGGGGAATTCCAGAATCGAACAGCCGACGAAGGTGCGCATGCCGGCGGCTAGCCCCGCGCGCGCCATAGCGCCGTGGAAGAAATACATATCGTTGATGGTGGTGGTGCCGCAGCGGATCATTTCCGCCATGGCAAGCATTGCGCCGTCGAAGACGAAGTCGTCGCGCACATGCTTGCCTTCGGTCGGCCAGATATGGCCGGTCAGCCAATCCATCAGCGCCAGATCGTCGGCCATGCCGCGCAACAGGCTCATGGCGGAGTGACCGTGCAGATTGATCAGACCGGGCATCAGTACATGGCTGTCGAGCTTCACATGGCGGACTGCGTCAAGCGTGGCGGCCTGCGCGGCCGGAAGAATGGCTTCGATGACGCCATTGCGGATGGCTAGTGCATGGTTCTCCAGCACTTCACCATCGTTCTCGACAGTGATTATCCAGCGTGCTGTCAGCACAAGGTCATAAGTCTTGCCCGCCATGGTATCGATCCCGAATGGAAAAATGAATCGATTGTAGGCATTCGACCCAGGCAAGGCAATCTAATGTCTTGTCATTAAGTAAGTAAATTCCTAAGTTTGAGAAATTTCCCGAATCATAATAAAAAGACATAACATCTGAGTGAGGTAAATAATGATGTACGTGTATACTTCACGCAAAGATGATCGACATAATTTCCCATCCAGGTTTTTCTTGATGATTTGGACGGACTGAGATCGCATGACAACGTCGAACGCTAAAGCCGGTTTTGCTGCCGTACTTTCGTTGCGCACTGTATTTCTGATTGCGGTCCTGTTGGGTGTGCTGATTCCCGCCATGCTGAGCGGCGCATTGACGCTGAATCTGCAACGCGAAGCGGCCACCACGGATCTCTCCACCGATCAGCGGCGCGTACTGGACATCCTTGCGCTTGGCATGCAGGAGCCCTTGTGGAACCTCAGCCGGCAATCGGGCGCACCGCTTATCGAATCGGTGATGGACGACCCGCGCGTGGTGTCGATCCGCGTCACCGATACCCAATCGAACACCGTCTTCCTCTCGGCGTTGCGCAGCGAGCGACGCATCGGTTCGGTCTCCGTGCTGCAAAAGCCGGTGATCTACCGCGGCGAGGAAATCGGTCAGGTCACCATCGAATTCGATACCGAGCATCTGGCCAATCAGCTCAAGAGCGATCTACAGCGCATGCTGGGGACGTTGCTGGCGCAGATCGTGTTCTCGATGCTGTTGATCATGGCGATCCTGCACTCGCGCTTCCTGCGCCCCATCCGCGAACTGACGCACCAAGCCACCCAACTGGCCGAGCTCAAGCTGGACAGCCACTTCCTCTGGGAGCGTAGCGATGAGATCGGCCGTCTGGGGCGCCACCTCGAATGGACCCGCTCCGAACTCAAACGCCTGTTCGACGAATTGCGCGCCAAGACCATCGCCCTGGAAGCGGACATCGCCCGCCGGCGCGAGATGGAAGAAGCGCTGCGCCGCTCGGAAAACAAATACCGCGAACTGTTTTGGTCCAATCTGGACGGCATCGTCATCAGTTCGCTCGACGGCCAGGTGATCGATGCCAATCCGGCCTTCCTCAATCTGATGTGCTACAACCTGGATCAGCTCAAGCTGCAAAACTTCTGGTCGTTGGTGGCGCAAGAGAGCGAGGCGCTGGAGCATTTCAACCTGGACAACAAGGTGTTGCGCTTCGGTTACTGCGACGAGTTCGAGGCCACCTACCTGAACCGTTTCGGCAATGCGGTGCCGGTCAGTGTCAAGACGGTGGCGATGCGCGATTCGATGGGGCGCATCAACGCGGTATGGCGCATGGTGCGCGACATCTCGGAACGCCGCAGTGCCGAGGAGCGTATGCAACTGGCGGCCAAGGTGTTCGAAAACACCACCGAAGGCATCATGATCACCGACACCGACCTGCGCATCCGCATCGTCAACCGCGCCTTCAGCGATATCACCGGCTATAGCCAGCAGGAGGTGCTGGGCCAAAAACCGAGCATCCTATCCTCCGGGCGCCACGACGCGGCCTTCTATGCCCAGATGTGGCAGCAACTGGGCAGTCAGGGCTTCTGGCAGGGCGAAGTCTGGAACCGGCGCAAGAACGGCGAGATTTATCCCGAGTGGCTGGCGATCAATGTGGTCAAGAGTCCGCTGGGCGAATTGACACACTATGTGGCGATTTTCAGCGACCAGACAGAGCGTCGCGCCGCCGACGAGCGCATCCAATTCCTGGCGCATTTCGATGTCCTGACCAATCTGCCCAACCGCGCGCTGATGCAGGATCGTACCGAGCTTGCCATTGCCGCAGCCTCCCGCGACAACCTCCATCTAGCCTTGTTGTTGCTGGATCTCGATCGCTTCAAGACCATCAACGAGTCGTTGGGGCACTCGGCGGGCGACACGCTGCTGCAGGTGGCCGCCGACCGTATCAAGTCGGTGCTGGCGCCAGGGCAGATGGTGGCGCGCCAAGGCGGCGACGAGTTCATCATCATGCTGCCGGCGATCGGCGACCCGAGCGAGGCCGCGATGGTTGCCGAACGCATCATCCATGCCTTCGCCCCGTCGGTCGATCTGCATAACCATTCGATCAGCATCACGCCGTCGATCGGCATCAGCATCTATCCGGAGGATGGACGCGATTTCGATATGCTGGTGCGCAATGCCGACGCGGCGATGTATCACGCCAAGTCGTTCGGTCGCAATAGCTTCAAGTTTTATACCGCCGACCTCAACGCCCGCGCGCACGAAATTCTGGCGATCGAGAGTCAGTTGCGTTTTGCGTTGGATCGCAACGAATTTCTGCTGCACTACCAGCCACAAGTCGATATGCGTACCGGGCGCATCGTCGGCGCCGAGGCGTTGATTCGCTGGAATCATGCCGCACTCGGCCTGCTCGGACCGAATCGTTTCATCGATGTTGCCGAGGAACGCGGGTTCATCGTGCAATTGGGTAACTGGGTGATTCGCGAAGCCTGCCGTCAATTGGCTGCCTGGAATGCCGCCGGATTGCCGGAAATTTCGCTGGCGATCAATCTGTCGGCGCTACAGTTCCGCCAGGCCGACCTGGTGGCGACCCTGGAGCGGGCGGTGTCCGCCAACGGCCTGCCGGGCCGGGCGCTGGACATCGAAGTGACCGAGAGCGTGGTGATGGAAGATGTCGAGGCGACCGTGCAGACGATCGGCGCCATCAAACGCATGGGCATGCAACTCTCTATCGACGATTTCGGTACCGGTTATTCCAGCCTGTCTTACCTCAAGCGTTTCAAGGCCGACAAGTTGAAGATCGACCGCTCCTTTGTGCAGGATATCCCGGGCGACAGCGACGACAGTGAAATCGCCAAGGCGGTGATCAACATCGCGCAGACACTGAATATGAAAGTGGTGGCCGAAGGGGTGGAAACCATCGAACAGTGGCAGTTCCTGCTGGCAGAAGGGTGCGACTTGGTGCAGGGCTACCTGCTGGCCAAGCCGATGCCGGCGGCCGAGTTCGCCCAGTTGCTGAGCCAGGGGGTGCTGCTGCCGGCGTAGAGGCCTTGGGCGCTCGTCAGACAACCTCTACGCGGTTGCGCCCGAGATCCTTGGCGCGGTACAGCGCCTCGTCGGTGCGGGCGAGTACTTGATCCGGGTTTTTATCGTCTGCCCGCAGTTCGGTCATGCCCAGGCTGATGCTGAAGCAGATCTGCTGGTCGCCGATCTGCAGCGGGTGTTCGGCGACCCATACACGCAATTGTTCGCCCAATTCGCGGGCGCCGGCCAGTGCCGTATCCGGCATCAGGATGGCAAATTCCTCTCCCCCCAATCTTCCCAACAGATCGGTTGCCCGCAGTCGTTGCAGGCAGGTCTGGCTGAAATACCGCAGCACAGCGTCGCCGCTACTGTGACCCCAGCGGTCGTTGATGAGCTTGAAGTGATCGAAGTCGAGCATCAGGCAGCAGGCCGGCGTGCCATAGCGCCGCACCCGGGCCAGTTCTTGTTGCATGCGTTCCAGGAACGGGCGGCGATTGGCGACACCGGTGAGCGGATCGGTATTGGCCAGCCGCAGCAGTTCTTCTTCGATGCGTAGGGTTTCCGTGATGTCGTTGATGTGAGCGACGAAATACAGCGGCACTCCCTGCGGGTCGCGTACCAGCGAGATGGCGACGCGACAGTGCAGGAAGTGGCCGGCTTTGTGCAGGTAGCGTTTCTCGATTTCGCCATGCGGTAAATCGTTTCGCAGGATTTTCCGGATCAGGGCCATGACGCGTGCGCGATCTTGCGGATGGGTGATGCTTTCGATGCTGCGGCCTTCCAGCTCGGGGTGCTGGTAGCCGAACAATTGGCTGCCATGGGGATTGATGCGCAAGATGTTGCCGCCGATGTCGATCATCGCCATGCCGACAGTGGCCTGTTCGAAAGCCAGACGGAAGCGTTCTTCGCTCGCCCACAGCAATTGTTCCGCCGCCTTGCGCGCAGTGATGTCGGTGGCGATCAGTCCGGTGGCGTACAGCGTGCCGAGGAAATCGTGGATCGGAAATTTGACCGATAGGAAATGCCGCGTTTGGCCGTCTACCTGCACGATTTCCTCGATGGTCAGTGCCATGTTGTCGTGCTGAACGCGCAGATCGTTGGCACGAAACTGCGCGGCGGTGTCTGCCGGGAACAGCTCGGCGTCGGTGCGGCCGAGGTAGTGCTCCTGCGGCAAATGGAATAGCTGGCTGTATTTGGTATTGACATAGAGGTAGCGCCCAGCCAGATCCTTGACGCCCACAACATTGTTGGAGTTGTCGGCAATGGCCCGAAACAACGCAGCCTGTTGGTCGGCATTGAGTGTCTGTGTCGTTTGACTCTTCGGTGGCGGCATGTCCGGATGTCTCTGGGAGGCATTATCCATGCTGGCAGTATAGGAAACGCCCGCTACGTTACAGCGTTATGCGATGCCTTATCTGCTCTAAAGTCTGCTCAAGCCTGGCGGCCAGCTCGACAATGCATTGTGCCAATTCGGGCGCATCCAGCTTGGCTGCCTGCTCGGCGCTCTGACTCAAGGTCTGCAGCTCGTGTGCCGCAATGCTGCCGGCCATCCCCTTGAGGCCGTGTGTGAGTCCCGCCAGGGCGCGGGTGTCCTGGCGAGACAATGCCTGGCGCAGTTGGTTGGGTAGCCCGCTATTGCTGATGAGAAAAACGTTCAGCAGTTGATCGACGAAAGCCGGGTTGCGGGCGTAGCGGCTAGCCAATTCGCCCCACGGGTCGACCGCACTGCCCGGTTCCTGTTGCGTTGCCGCGACCGGAAGGGGCGGGCCGCCGGGGCGGACGTGGCGCAGAATGCACAGCACGAGCAAATCCCGGTCGAACGGTTTGGTAATGTGGTCGACCATATGGGCTGCCAGGCATTTGGCCCGATCCTCGGCCATGGCATAAGCACTTTGACCGATGATCGGTAGCCCAGGCACCAGCGCATGCAACTGGCGAGCGGCTTCGAAACCGTCCATCACCGGCATCTGGATGTCCATCAGGACCAGGTCGAAGCGGTCGGCGCCGCATTGTCGCAGCCGATCGACCACCTCTCGGCCATTTTCCGCCATCTCGACGTGCGCACCTTCCGCGCTCAGCATCTCCTCCAGCACCATTTGATTGACGCGGCAATCCTCCGCCGCCAGGATCGTCAACCCTTCGAGGCGGCGGTGCGGCGCCGGCTGCCTGGTGTCGTCGGGCAGTGCGCTATCCGGTGCGGTATTGGAGGAGGGCGTGGTCATTGGATAAGTGGGGTGTTTGCTGGTTATTCATTTTGAATATAGGCGCAATCCGGCGTTTGTCATTCTAGACGTCGCCGCGAAAAAAAACGGCCGCCGATTCATCGGCGGCCGGTTGCCAGCATCGTGATGCCTGGGTGGGCGATCTGTCAGCCAAGCGCCAGAGCGTTGGTCAGGTCCCCCGGGCCGTGCGTACCTAGGGCCGCGAAGGCCTCGTCGCGAATCCGGATGCCTTCGAGTTTAGGCAGGCCATGTACTCGGGTGATCAGGCGCAAGATCGAGGTCGTGTCGTAGAAGGTATGGTCGACATGCCCCTTGCGCGCGAACGGCGAGACGACGATGGCCGGAATACGCGAGCCAGGGCCGAAGCGGTCGCCTTTCGGCGGCGCCACATGATCCCACCAGCCACCGTTCTCGTCGTAGGTAATCACGACCACCATATGTTTCCACTGCGGGCTCTTCTTCAGGTAAGCCAGCACGTTGGCGACGTGGCGGTCGCCGGATTCGACATCCGAGTAGCCGGCATGCAGGTTGAGGTTGCCCTGTGGTTTGTAGAACGATACCGGCGGCAATTTCCCCGCTTCGATATCGGCCAGGAAGTGGTTGGAGATCGGGCTGTCGCCCAGGCCGGCGTCGCGCAGGTGTTTGGCGCGCTCGGCGGTGCCCGGGGCAAAGCGTTCGAAGTAGTTGAACGGTTGATGATGGTACTGGAAGTTCGGTGCGTCGGCACCGCCCTTGCCATCCAGCGCAGCTTGCCAGGCGCCGCTGTACCAGGCCCAGTCGACACCCTGGCGCGACAGCAAATCGCCGATGGTATCGTGGGTTTGCGGCGGCAGGGTGCTGGGATTCTGTGGATCGGCCCGTAGCGGATCTCCGCCAGCGGCCGGCGGAATGTAGCTTGGCTGGAAGGGCGGCGCCATGGTGTTGACGGCGTAGCCATCCGGCGAGATGGCGCCATTGTTGACGTACTTGGGCTGCCCGTTCAGCGCCGAGGCCGGGCAGTCGGCCGCCAGTTTCAGCTGCGTGCCTGTCGGGCCGTCATCCAGTACCGCGATCTTGCTTTTGGCCGGGCTGTTCTCGGCATTGGGGTAGAACGGCGCGCGGGCGCAGGCCAGGAATTGGTGGTTGAGGAACGAACCGCCGAAGGCTGCCATGAAGAAGTTATCGCACAGGGTGTATTCCTGGGCGATTTGCCATTGGTTGAGATGCTTGGCGGTTTCGGCGTAGTAGCCCATCGGCAAGGCGCCCGAGTCGGCCCAGGCGACAAAGCCATCATTTTTGCCGCCGTTGATCTGTCGCTGGTTCTGGTAGAACAAGTGCCACAGATCGCGGGTGATGACGGCTTCCGGCAGGAGTTTGCCTTCGGCATCCTTGAGCGGGAACGGCGCGTTGGCAAGCCCGGTGATCTTGTCCTCGCCGATCATGTAGTACTTGCCGGCGACTGTCTGCCCCTTTTGAACCAGGCCGCCCCAGATCTTCGGCAAGGTGGCGAGCGGGGTGACGCCGTCGCGATCCTTTTGGCGGTAGCTTTCGGGCGGTACGGCCGATAGCGGATGGCGCACACCGGGGAAGTTGCCGAACAGATTGTTGAAACTGCGGTTTTCCAGGTAGATGACGACGATGTTTTTGACGTGCGCTTTGAGCTGTTTGTCGAGCGCGCCGCCGGTCAGATGCAGGGGAGTGGCGCTGGGCGCGGCCTCGGCGCCTTGCGGCCAGACACCTGGCATGACGCTGGCTACGCCAAGCGCGGCGGCGGCTTCGAACAGTTTGCGTCGCGACGGATCGACGGGCTGTTCGGTGGACGGGGCTTGATCTTCTGACTTCGATGTCATTGCATGGACTCCGCGTTTACCAAGTTGGCAATTGTGTGATTATGCCACTCCACTATTAAATAGTCCCATGGCAAGTAATTTGAAATAATTGGCAAAAGTTTAATTCGCTTTGATTACAGTAATCTGTACACGCGGTGCTTGTGGTATTTGAGCCAATGCTAAATCTTTCGGGAAGGCCGGCTTGGACGCAACGGAGGGGGCCGGCCGAGAATCCGGGCGGCGGATTTATGCGGTTTTTATATTGAAGTTTCTATGATGATCTGGTCGCTGCTTTATGCGGCATGATCAGGAGAAGGCCATGGGCCTTTATATTCATTTGCTCAATCACACGATGCAGGACAAACGGCCATCGGTGTCGGATGAAGTTCCGGCGAACGCCTGGGCGCTTCGTCAACGTATCCTGCTGGCGCGTTATCTGGCGTTTACCCGTCCAAGGCGTGTGGGGCTTCTCCGATGGTGGCGCGAGCGATTCCGCCAGGTGTTGGCGGCGAAGTGAGGAGGGTAGTTTCATTGACGCTTGGGCCCCGTTCGGGGCTTTTTTTATGGCATTCATTCCCCAGTTGGAGCGGCTGTTGGGTGGATTCGTCGGAGGCAATCCACCAGGCCATCGCACGTTAAGTGCGATGCTTCGCGACCGCACCCTATCGCCGTGCCTACATGGTCAGGTTCGTTGTTATGGGCTGTCGTATAAATATATGTTTTTAGTATTGTTTTTTGATTTTTGCTACTGGTAAAGCGATACGGTTTGCATGGTTTGCCGCACATAATTTTTTGACATAGTGTTTGAGAACCGTTCTCGCTTGGACGGTTTCCCTCCACGTTGTTTTCTTGTGATAAAGGGTTCTCATCATGACAACCAAACCCGCAGTGGATCTCACCAATGCCAGCAATGAAGATCTGAAGCAAATCCACAACGCAGTGCTGCAACAACTGACGACACGCGCCATGAATCCGGCCACGCTGGCGGATGGTTACGATCGACACGGTAGCGGGCACTCTCGCTCCGGCGGCAACCCGACGATTCAGCAGCAGGTCACCAACGTCGCGCGCGGAGGCTGAATCGTGAACGCCATGGCTCGGGGGGGCTCTCCGGCGCTGGACTGGATCGTGCTGAAGGTCGCACAGCGTTGCAATCTCAACTGCACCTATTGTTATGTATACAACCGTGGCGACGACTCGTGGAAGTCGCGTCCGGCGCTCATTTCCGATGTCGTGGTCGCCAAACTGGCCGAACGCATTGTCGCGCATTGCGCACAGTACGGGCTGGACGCTTTCGTGGTGGAGTTGCATGGCGGCGAGCCTCTGCTTCTGGGCAAAAAGCGCATGCAACGGCTGATCGACATGTTGCGCCAGCGCTGCGCGCCGGTCAGGTTGCGGCTGATCCTACAGACCAACGGCTTGTTGCTGGATCCGGAATGGCTTGAGCTGTTCGACCGCAATGGCATCTCTTTCGGTATCAGCCTGGATGGTCCGCCGGAAGTGGCCGACCGCTTTCGCATCATGCGCAACGGGCAGGGGTCGACGCAGAAGCTGCTGGATAAGATTCGCGCTCTGCGTGCCGCCGGACCGGATTTCAACCGGCTGATGGGCAGTATCCTGTGCGTGGTCAATCCCGACCTCGATGGCGGCAAGCTAGTGCACTGGTTCGTCGACAACGGCTTCGATGCTTTCGAGTTTCTGCTGCCGGACGGCAATTACGTCAACTACCCGCAAGGATGGCGCGGCGTCGAACCGTACCGGCGCTTTTTGCTGGAAGCGTTCGAAGCTTGGTATGCCATGGGGAGCGCGGCACCGCAAATTCGTCTGTTCGAGATGATGATGATGGGCTTCATGGGCATCAAGTCGCCGCTGGATGCGCTGGGCGGCGATCTGCGCCGGCTGTGCGTGGTCGAATCGGATGGTTCGATCGGCGTCAGCGATGTGGTGCGCATCTGCCGGGGCGAGTACGCCAACGACAAGTTGGACATCTTCCAGCATCCGCTCGATCTGCATGCCTCGGTTTACCGCTTGGCGCAAATCCAGCAGCCCTGCGCACAATGCCAAGCCTGTCCGCATTTCGCCAGTTGCGGCGGCGGTTACTTGCCGCATCGCTTCGATGGCGCCGGGTTCGACCACCCGTCGATTTACTGCCACGCTTTGTATGCCCTGTCCGAACGCATGCTCTCGGTCATCCGCCGGGATCTGCCGCCGACGCTGCTCAGCGATCCGACCACTAGCCTTTGGACAGCCAGTCTGGCTGAATGACTATGCACAATGATGCGATCGATCCCCGTTATCGTCAGTTCGCCTGCCCGAAAATCGCTTTCGATCCGGTGCTATTCGAAGCGGTGGTGTTATTTCATGCCCAGGCGGTGGTGGACATGTTCCTGCAACGCCGTGCGGCACTGCTGGCGGAAAGAAGCGTTGGTGTGATTCCCCTGATCGAGCGCTGGCGGCAGCGTTCGCAGTGCGGCAGTCTGGATGCCGGCCTGGCATGGGATATGGCATTCGGCCGTGTGCAGTGGGCGCTGGAGACCGATGAGGTCGATGCGGGGGATGTGGCGCTGCACCTCGCCTTGCACCTGACTTCCCATGGCCTCCCCGGCGATTGGCGCGGCAGCTTGAGTGAAGCGGGTATGATGCGCTGGGGAAACTGGCTGCTGCCGGTGGAAGGGGAGGTTTCGGTTGTGAGCGACGGCGGGCAGGCGAGCGTATCGTTTGTCGATTTTGCGCGCGGGGCGCCGAGCACGCTGAGTTTTTACGCCGACGAGCACGGCTGGCAATGCGATCAGCCCGAAGCGTTGCTGCGAGTGGGGATCCATCAGTCGATCCTGCTGCTGCCGGAGTTTGCCATTCGCGGCCAACTGACCTTGGAGGATCAGTTCGGCAGCATTGTCGGCTATCCCGAACCCGATGCCGGCATGGCCGACACGCTGGCGCGCGCACTCGACTTGCTTGCCCGTTATGCACCGGATTATCTGATCTGGGTCGAGCGGGTGATTCGCGGCGCGGTGATTTGCCAATGCAAGGAAACCCGCACGCGCAGCAGCACTTGGTCCGAAGCGCCTGGCATCATCCTGTTGTCGCATACAACGGATGTGGCGACGATGGCCGAGATGCTGGTTCATGAGGCGTCGCACCAGTACTACCATGTCGTTGGGCGCGTCGGACGAGTCGACGACGGTAGCGACCGTCAGCTTTATTATTCGCCGGCCGTCGCGCGCGAGCGGCCATTGGCGCGGGTACTGATCGCGTATCATGCGTTCGCCAATATCCTATTGATGTACCGCGACTTCCGTCAGAACGGTTTGGCCATGACGGGGACGACGGGATGGTGGCATACCGCGGAACGGATGGAAGCCGATGTCGGCGTATTGGCTGCGCCGCTTTGCGACAATCCGGCGCTCACCGCCTACGGGCGTGCGCTATTCGAGCCGTTACACCAACGCGTCCACGCCGTGGCGGCCATCGATGGTTAATGCTCTGGCCGGCGAAGCGCCGACGACGGTGGCACTGGAGCATTTACTTCATCTGCTGGCATGGGAGGCGCCGCCGCAAGCATGGCGCCCTTGGCAGGCGGCCTATGACGTGTTTTTGTGGCAGCGTGTCCAGTATTTATGTGAACAAAGCGTCGACGACGGCTGCATCTTCCAGGCGCTGCAAGCATTGTCCCCGGCGCGCTGCCAGCGTTTCTTACGCACACCGCAGGTCGCACGATTACTTTATCGGCACGACGACAACGAGGACGTTTGGCGAGGCGGCACACGCTTGGCCGGTTTCTTGCTCGAAGAGTTGGGCGATTTGGACACCGCCGCTTGCGACTCGGCCGTGTTGCCTTGCGCGCGCCGCGTCACCTTGCTAGCTGACGCACTGGCTCTGGATCTGGATGGCAGGCAAACCTTTCCGGACGAAGACGGTCAGTGGCGCACGGTCTGCCATGCCTCTCCGGAGCGCGAAGCGGTACTGGACCAGCTCAGCGATGCGATGGCGGCATTGCAGCATCTGTCGCCGTCGTTGGCGGCCTTGGTGACGACTTGCATCGAGGTGCTGGCACTGCGCTGCGAACCCGAAACGCCGCGCGGGCTATTTTCCAGTACCTTCAGTCACTACGTCGGCCTGGTGCGTATCACCAATGCACATCTTGCCGAGGCGGATGCTCCCGCCTTGATGGATGCCTTGGTTCACGAGGCGATTCACTGCCTACTCTATCGCTACGAAGAGTCCTGCGCGCCTTTTCAGTCTGCTCGAGCGTGGACGGTAACGATCCAATCGCCATGGACGGGCGCGACCATCGCGTTGCCGTCTTATTTGCAGGCATGCATGGTGTGGTACGGCTTGTTCCACTTGTGGCGCCTTGCCGCCGTCAGCGGCTTCGGGCCGGCGCCGCGGGTGGCGCAGCTCGCAGAGCGCGCGCGCGTGGGGTTTTGCCACCGGCCGGTCTCCGAGGGGCTTATCGCACACCGTGGGTGGATCGCGCCGGCCTATCTGGATCTGCTATTGGCCGCCGAGGCTCGTATGTTGGCCGAACCCCCGGGATAGCATCGGATCGCCGGTTGTCCACGCGAGGTTCGCCACGGACAAAAAAAACCGCGCAACCCTTGGGTTGCGCGGTTTTGTGCTCTCGTAGGCTTGCGTCGAGGTATTACTCGGGGCGCATGTGCGGGAAGAGGATGACGTCGCGGATCGAGGCCGAGTCGGTCAGTAGCATGACCAGACGGTCGATGCCGATACCGCAACCGCCGGTCGGCGCCAGGCCGTATTCCAGCGCGCGCACGTAGTCGGCGTCGTAATGCATGGCTTCGTCGTCGCCGCTTTCCATCTGCTTGACCTGTTGCATGAAGCGATCGGCCTGGTCTTCCGGGTCGTTCAACTCGGAGTAACCGTTGGCCAGTTCGCGACCCACGCAGAACAGCTCGAAGCGTTCGGTGATGCCTTGGTGTTTATCCGAGGCGCGCGCCAAGGGCGACACTTCCACCGGGTAGTCGATGATGAAGGTCGGATTCCACAGTTGGCCTTCGGCGCACTCTTCGAACAGTGCCAGGTGCAGGCTACCCAAGCCCTTGGCCGGCGGTAGCTTGCCGCCGAGGCGCTGGATCTCCGCGGCCACCCACGCGGCATCGTTCAGCTGCGCGTCGGTGTACTGCGGGTTGTACTTCTTGATTGCCTGCACGATGGTCAGCCGGTCGAAGTTCGACAGGTCGACGGTTTTTCCCTGGTACGGAATCTGCAACGAACCGCAGACACGCATGGCGCCGTCCTGGATGATCCTTTCGGTCAATTCCATCATGCGATGGTAATCCGAATAGGCCTCGTAGAACTCCATCATGGTGAACTCGGGGTTGTGGCGAGTGCTCATCCCCTCGTTGCGGAAGTTGCGGTTGATTTCGAACACGCGTTCGAAGCCGCCGACCACCAGCCGCTTCAGATACAGTTCCGGCGCGATACGCAGGAACAGCGGCATGTCGAGCGCGTTGTGGTGCGTCTTGAACGGACGCGCCGAAGCGCCACCCGGGATCGGGTGCATCATCGGGGTTTCCACTTCCAGGTAGCGTTCGCCGATCATCACCTGGCGGATGCCTTGGATGATTTGCGAGCGCTTCATGAAGACGCTACGCGACTCTTCGTGCATCACCAGGTCGACATAGCGCTGGCGGTATTTCTGCTCTTGGTCGGCCAGGCCGTGGAACTTGTCCGGCAGCGGGCGGATGGCCTTCGACAACAGACGCACTTCGCTTGCGCGCACGGTCAGCTCGCCGGTCTTGGTGATGAACAGCGTGCCCTTGACCCCGAGGATGTCGCCCATATCCCAACGCTTGAAGTCGTCGTAGGCTTCGGCCGGGATGTCGTCGCTGGCGACGAAGATCTGGATCGCGCCGGTGAAATCCTGCAGCGTGGCGAACGAAGCCTTGCCCATGACACGTTTAAGCATCATACGACCAGCGACGGCGACCTCGATCTTTTCGGCTTCCAGCGCGTCACCCGGTTTACCGGCGTATTTATCCTGCAGATCTTTGGCAAACGCATTGCGTTTGTAATCGTTCGGATAAGCGACGCCTTTTTCGCGGATGGCTTTCAGCTTCAGGCGGCGCTCCGCCATGATTTGGTTTTCGTCCTGAATCGCAGATGTTTGTTCGTGTTCAGACATAAAAGCTCCATTAGCTACTGAATGGGGAAACCGTCGTCGGCGCGCGTGGGGTAGTGTGCGTCGGGCAGCGGGTTTCCCTTACTACGGCCGGGGACCATCCCCGGCTTTTAAACGCCTTGCTTCAGGCTGGCCTCGATGAAATCGTCGAGGTCGCCGTCCATCACGGCTTTGATGTTGCCGACTTCATGGCCAGTACGCAGATCTTTGATACGAGACTGGTCGAAAACGTAGGAGCGAATTTGATGCCCCCAGCCCACGTCGGTTTTACTGTCTTCGAGTGCCTGCTTGGCGGCATTGCGCTTTTTAAGCTCAAGCTCATATAGCTTGGCACGCAGCATCTGCATGGCTTCGTCGCGGTTGCGATGCTGAGATCGGTCGTTCTGACACTGTACCACAATGCCCGTTGGGTTGTGGGTAATACGAACCGCGGAGTCGGTTTTGTTGATGTGCTGACCGCCCGCGCCGGAAGCGCGGTAGGTATCGATTCTGAGATCGGCCGGATTGATGTCGATTTCGATCGAGTCGTCGACCTCGGGGTAGACGAATACCGACGAGAACGATGTGTGCCGGCGGGCATTGGAATCGAAGGGCGAAACACGAACCAAACGGTGCACGCCGACCTCGGTGCGCAACAGGCCGTAGGCGTAGTCGCCCTCGATCTTCAGCGTTGCGCTGGTAATGCCTGCGACTTCGCCTTCGGACTCTTCCAGTACGTCGACCTTGAAACCCTTGCGCTCGGCGTAGCGGGTGTACATGCGCAGCAGCATGCCGGCCCAGTCCTGCGCCTCGGTGCCGCCCGCGCCGGCCTGGATGTCGAGGAAGCAGGGGCGCGGATCCATCGGGTCGTTGAACATGCGGCGGAATTCGAGTTGCGCCAGGCGTGTCTCGATGTCGACCAGGTCGGCCTGTACGGCCAGAACGGTGTCGTCGTCGCCTTCGTCGCGCGCCATGTCGAACAGGTCACGGCTGTCGCCGATGCCGGCGTCGAGCGACTCCAGCGTGACGACGACGTCTTCAAGTTGCTTGCGTTCGCGGCCCAAGTCCTGGGCGCGTTTGGGATCGTTCCAGACTTCCGGATCTTCGGTCAGGCGAACCACTTCTTCCAGCCGGTCTTTTTTACCAGCGTAGTCAAAGATACCCCCGAATATCGGTCAATCGGCTGGCCAGGTCCTCCATTTGGGCGGCGATCTGGTTCAGTACCTCGGCTTCGATCATGTCTACTACTCCAAAAAAATATCGAGAAAAACCTAGGAGCGCGTGCTCCTCATGTTGAGGTTTCGCTGGCGCGGCGTCCTTTTAACAAATCGGTCGGCAGGCCTTGGCTGCAAATGCAAAGCGCACCCGAGGGGTGCGCTTTGGTCGGCTGCCGCTACGTCAGGCAGACGGATGGAGCGTTCAGCCCAGCAGGGGAAGAATCGCTGCGCGTTCTTCTTCCAGTTCGTTCTGGGTCAGGGTCATCCGTTCGCGGCTGAATTCGTCAATGGCAAGACCTTGCACGATCTTGTAGTCGCCATTCTCGCACACCACCGGGAAACCGTACATCAGGCCTTCCGGGATGCCGTAGGAACCGTCGGACGGTATGCCCATGGTCACCCATTCGCCGTTGGTGCCATGCCACCAGTCGTGGATGTGGTCGATGGCGGCGTTGGCGGCCGATGCGGCGGAGGACAGACCGCGTGCTTCGATGATGGCGGCGCCGCGTTTGCCCACGGTCGGCAGGAACACGTCGCGGTTCCAGGCTTCGTCGTTGATCAGGCTCTTGACGTTCTGACCGTCGATGGTGGCGAAGCGGTAGTCGGCGTACATGGTCGGCGAGTGGTTGCCCCATACCGCCAATTGGCGGATGGCGGCCACCGGCTTGCCGGCCTTGGCGGCGATCTGCGACAGCGCCCGGTTGTGGTCAAGACGCAACATTGCGGTGAATTGACGTGGATTCAGATCCGGCGCGCTCTTCATGGCGATGTAGGCGTTGGTGTTGGCCGGGTTGCCGACCACCAGCACCTTCACTTTGCGGTCGGCATGGTCGTTCAGCGCCTTGCCCTGCACGGTGAAGATGGCGCCGTTGGCTTCGAGCAGATCCTTGCGTTCCATGCCCTTCGAGCGCGGGCGGGCGCCGACCAGGATGGCGACCTGGGCATCCTTGAACGCCACGTTCGGGTCGTCGGTGGCGACCATGCCGGCCAACAGCGGGAAGGCGCAGTCTTCCAATTCCATCATTACGCCCTTAACCGCGGTTTGCGCTTGCGGGAGGTCGAGCAGTTGCAGGATGACAGGCTGATCTTTGCCGAGCATTTCGCCGCTGGCGATGCGGAACAGCAGGCTGTAACCGATCTGGCCGGCAGCGCCGGTTACGGCTACACGTACGGGGGCTTTCATATGACTGACTCTCCTTTTGTTGTGTCCGTTTTGTTGCTGCGATTGCGTCAGGATGACTGAGTGTAGCACGCAGAATTCGCGATGTGTTTGGAAATGTCCTACTTTGGTAAATGTCTTTGTCTGAAACTTATGTCTTATATAAGACTGGTCTTTACGCTTGATTTGTTTGGTGATAAAAAGACGGGGATGATGAGAAACACGCTGCGGCGTCTGCCGCTTTATGCACAAATCAAGTCGGTTTTGATCCGGCGTATCGTCGATGGCGAATGGCAGGCCAATCAGGCGCTGCCCAGCGAGTGGGAGCTCGCGGCCGAGCTCGATGTCAGCCAGGGCACCGTGCGCAAGGCGCTGGGCGAGTTGGTGACGCAGGGCGTGCTGTACCGGCGCCAGGGGCGCGGTACTTTCGTGGCCGAGGTGGCCAGCGACTGGGGTGCGGGCTATCTGGTGACGCCGGGGCTATTGAACGAAAAGCCGGACGAGCTGGTGCTGGAGCTTTTGGGCTGTTCGCGCGGCAATGCGCCGGACGAGGTGGCCCAGGTGCTGGGGCTCAGACGCGGCGCGCCGGTGATCCGGGTTCGGCAGTTGTGGCGGCTCTCCGGTCTGGCGGTGGCGCTTGACGATGCCTATCTGCCGGCCGAGCCGTTCGACGGCCTGGATGCGCGCTCGATCCGCCAATGTGGCGGCGGCGTTTATGTGACGCTGCAGCGGCGTTTCGGCGTGCGGCTCCGCGTGACGGGCGAGCAACTGCGTGCGGTCATGCTCGGGCGCGAGGACGCGGCCATGCTGGGCGTGGCGCCCGACCAGCCGGTGCTGTCGCAGTTGCGGGTGTCGGCGACCATGGAGGGCGAGCCGTTGGAGTGGCGGCAGCGGATTTGTCTGACCGATTCGCTCGCTTTTACCACTGGCCGGCAGCCATGATTCGGACGGCAAGCGTCCGCTTTTGATAGAATTCATCGGTCATATTCCGGTTTCGACCGGTGTATGGCCAAGCACGAAGCCAGAGTCGACCGCACAACAAGAGTCGACGGCTCGGGCGGTCCCGCAGGTCGGGAACCGTCGATATATATTGCTCAACAAAGTGGAAAACCAAATGCAGAAGCAAAGACCCAAGCATCTGGACCTGGCCAAAATCAGGCTTCCGGTGCCCGGCATTGTCTCGATCTTGCATCGGGTCAGCGGCGTGGCGCTGTTCCTGTTCTTGCCGGTCCTGATTTACCTCCTCCAGGGTTCGCTGAGCTCGGCCGAATCCTTCGATGCCTTCCGTTCCGTCATCGCCCATCCGCTCGTCAAGCTGGTTCTGATCGGCGTGCTATGGGCATTTCTGCATCACGCGATGGCGGGCATTCGTTTCCTGTTTCTCGATATGCACAAGGGGCTCGAACTGGCCACCGCGCGCGCGACCGCTAAGACCGTGCTGGTCGTCAGCCTGGTGCTGACCTTGATCCTGGGGGTGGCGGTATGGTGAATCGTATTGTTGTCGGAGCCCACTACGGCTTGCGCGACTGGCTGGTCCAGCGCGCCACCGCCGTGATCATGTTGGCCTATACCCTGGCGCTGGTGTTGTTCCTGCTGGTGATGCCGTCGGGTTTTGCCGGCTGGAAGGCGTTGTTCGCTTGTTCCTGGGTGCGTCTCTTGACCCAGGTCACGTTGCTGGCGCTCTTGCTGCATGCCTGGGTGGGCGTGCGCGATATCTGGATGGACTATGTCAAACCGGTCGGCGTGCGCCTTGTGCTGCATGTGCTGACCATTCTGTGGCTGGTGTCCTGTTTCATCTATTCCGTTAAGGTAGTCTGGGGGCTGTAATGGGCGTACCCGTTCGTCGTTTCGATGCAGTGATTGTGGGGGGCGGTGGCGCCGGCTTGCGCGCTGCGCTGCAACTGTCCGAGGCCGGTCTCAAGACCGCCGTGCTTTCCAAGGTATTTCCGACGCGTTCGCACACCGTGGCGGCGCAAGGCGGGATTTCCGCTTCGCTGGGCAATGTCCAGGAAGACCACTGGCAGTGGCATATGTATGACACCGTCAAAGGGTCGGACTGGCTGGGCGACCAGGATGCCATCGAGTTCATGTGCCGCACCGCGCCGGATGCCGTGGTGGAGCTGGAACATTTCGGCATGCCGTTCGACCGTTTGGAGAACGGCAAGATCTATCAACGGCCGTTCGGCGGCCATACGCAGCATAACGGCAAGACCCCGGTACAGCGCGCCTGCGCCGCAGCCGACCGGACCGGCCATGCCATGCTGCACACGCTGTACCAGCGCAATGTGCGCGCCAATACCCAGTTCTTCGTCGAATGGATGGCGCTGGATCTGATCCGCGACGCCGAGGGCGACGTGGTCGGCGTGACCGCGCTGGAAATGGAGACCGGCGAGATCTATGTGCTGCACGCCAAGGCGGTGTTGTTCGCCACCGGCGGCGCCGGCCGTATCTATGCCGCGTCCACCAACGCCTTCATCAATACCGGCGATGGCCTGGGCATGTGCGTGCGTGCCGGGCTGCCGCTGGAAGACATGGAATTCTGGCAGTTCCACCCGACCGGCGTGGCCGGCGCCGGCGTGCTGATCACCGAGGGCGTGCGCGGCGAGGGCGGCATTCTGCTCAACGCCAACGGCGAACGCTTCATGGAACGCTATGCGCCGAACCTCAAGGATCTGGCGCCGCGCGATTTCGTCTCGCGTTCGATGGAGCTCGAGGTGCTGGAAGGCCGCGGTTGCGGCCCGCACAAGGATCACGTGCTGCTCAAGCTCGATCACCTCGGTCCGGACATCATCAATCAGCGTCTGCCGGGTATCCGCGAAATCGCGATCAAGTTCGCCGGCGTCGACCCGATCAAGGAGCCGATCCCGGTCATCCCGACCTGTCATTACATGATGGGCGGCATTCCGACCAACTATCGCGGCGAAGTGGTCGCGCCCAAGGGCGACGACCCGGAAGTGCGCGTCAACGGTTTCTACGCCGCGGGCGAGTGCGCCTGCGCCTCGGTGCACGGCGCCAACCGTCTGGGCACCAATTCCTTGTTGGATCTGGTGGTGTTCGGCAAGTCGGCCGGCGACAGCATGATCAAGTACATCCGCGAGGAAATGCCGACCTGGAAGGATCTGCCGGCGGATGCGGCCGACCGGTCGCTCGCCCGGGTGGCGCGACTCGACGGTCAGACCGGCGGCGAGGAAGTGGCCGATGTGCGCGCCGCGATGCAACGCACGGTGCAGTCGCGTGCCGGGGTGTTCCGTAACGACGCCAACCTCAAGCTGGGCGTGGACGAGATCGCCCAGGTGGCCGACCGTGCCCGCCTGTTGCAGATCAAGGACAAGTCCAAGGTGTTCAATACTGCGCGTGTCGAAGCGCTGGAACTGGAAAACCTGGTCGAAGTCGCCGTGGCCACGCTGGTGGCGGCCGAGGCGCGCAAGGAGTCGCGCGGTGCGCATGCGCACGACGATTATCCGAAGCGCGATGACGATAACTGGATGAAGCACTCGCTGTTCTTCGGTTCCGACCGCAGCTTGCGCTATAAGCCGGTTCACACCAAGCCGCTGTCGGTGGATTACATTCCGCCGAAAGAACGGACTTTCTGACCCGGAGCCCAGACATGAAGAAAATGCGTTTTTCGATCTACCGCTACAACCCGGAGACCGATGCCAAGCCTTACATGCAGGACTACGAGGTGGAGATCGGTCCGAAGGACATCAAACTTCTGGATGTGTTGACCAAGCTGAAGGCGATGGACGACACGCTGTCGTTCCGCCGCTCCTGCCGCGAAGGCATCTGCGGTTCCGACGGCATGAACATCAACGGCAAGAACGGCCTCGCCTGCTTGACCGACGTGGCGAGCCTGTCCGAGCCGGTCGCGTTGCGTCCGCTGCCGGGCCTGCCGATCGTGCGCGACCTGATCGTCGACATGACCCAGTTCTTCAAGCAATACCACTCGATCAAGCCTTATGTGGTCAACAACACCCCGGCGCCCGAGCGCGAGCGTTTGCAGTCGCCGGAAGACCGCAAGGAACTGGATGGTTTGTACGAGTGCATCTTGTGTGCTTGCTGTTCGACGTCCTGCCCGTCGTTCTGGTGGAACCCCGACAAGTTCGTCGGCCCGGCGGGCCTATTGGCCGCCTACCGTTTCATCGCCGATACGCGTGACGAGATCACCAGCGAACGCCTGGATAATCTGGAAGACCCGTACCGCCTGTTCCGCTGCCATACCATCATGAACTGCGTCGATGTGTGTCCGAAGCATCTGAATCCGACCCGTGCGATCGGCAAGATCAAGGACTTGATGGTGAAGCGCGCGGTATGAGCGAGATCGATGCCACCGAAAAGAAGCGGATTCGTTGGCGCTCGCGGCGAGGACTGCTGGAGCTCGATATCGTGCTCGAGCGGTTTCTCGCCAGCGGCTTCGACGATCTCGATCAGGGCCAACTGGCGGACTACCGCCGTCTGCTTCAGCTTGACGACAACGATTTTCTCGACGTCGTCAACGGCAAGGCCGATCTCGACGATGCGGCGCTGATGGCGATCGTGCGCCTGCTGCGCGCCGTCTGAACGGGGAGGGGAAAGCCGCCTGCTCGCGCGGGCGGTTAGGGTCGATAGACCCGAGGGGCTGCAAACAAAATCACCATAACAACTGGGAGTTAAGCTAGTGGAAACCAACCGTAAAGTGACGCTCACTTACAGCGAAGGCAAAGATACGCTGGAGATGCCGGTTCTGGCCGGTTCGCTCGGGCCGGACGTCGTCGACATCCGTAACTTTGCCAAGACCGGCATGTTCACCTTCGACCCGGGGTTTCTCGCCACCGCGAGCTGCGAATCGAAGATCACCTTCATCGATGGCGATCTGGGCCAGCTCTACTATCGCGGCTACCCGATCGAACAGTTGGCCGAACATTCCGACTACCTGGAGTGCTGCTACTTGCTGATGAACGGCGAACTGCCGACCGCCAAGCAGCGCGAAGAATTCAGTTACACCATCATGCACCACACCATGGTGCACGAGCAGTTATCCAGCTTCTTCAAGGGCTTCCGCCGCGACTCCCACCCGATGGCGATGATGGTCGGCGTGGTCGGCGCGCTGTCCGCGTTCTATCAGGACAGCCTGGATATTTCCAACCCCGATCACCGCAAGGTGGCCAAGTTCCGTCTGATCTCCAAGATCCCGACGATCGCCGCCATGTGTTTCCGCTACTCGATCGGTGCGCCGTTCATGTATCCGCGCAACAACCTGTCCTATAGCGCCAACTTCCTGCACATGATGTTCGCCACCCCGTGCGAACCGTACGAGCCGAACCCGGTGCTGGTACGCGCGCTGGATCGTATTCTGATCCTGCATGCCGACCACGAGCAGAACGCCTCCACGTCGACCGTGCGCCTGGCCGGTTCCTCCGGCGCCAACCCGTTCGCCTGCGTCGCCGCCGGTATCGCCTGCCTGTGGGGCCCGGCCCATGGCGGCGCCAACGAAGCGGTGCTGAAGATGCTGGACGAGATCGGCTCCGAGGACAACATCGAAGAATTCATCCAGGGCGTGAAGGACAAGCGCTATCGCCTGATGGGCTTCGGCCACCGCGTGTACAAGAACATGGATCCGCGCGCCAGCATCATGCGCGAGACTTGCCACGATGTGCTGCAGGAACTGGGTTTGCACGACGATCCGAAGTTCAAGTTGGCGATGAAGTTGGAACAAATCGCGCTCAGCGACCCGTACTTCGTCGAGCGCAAGCTGTATCCGAACGTCGACTTCTACTCCGGCATCGTGCTGGCCGCGCTGAATATCCCGGTTTCGATGTTCACCGTGATCTTCGCGTTGGCGCGCACCGTGGGCTGGATCAGCCACTGGGACGAAATGCTGTCCGACCCGCAACAGAAGATCGGCCGTCCGCGCCAGCTGTACACCGGTGCGCCGCGTCGCGATTACGTGCCGGTCACCAAGCGCTAAACGGAGGGTAGGGAGTTGGGCGTAGCTCGCATTCGCCGCAGGCAATGCGACATGCCCGCCCACTCCCCCCAAGAGTCTTACGTCGATCGCGGCGTTTTGCCGCCGCCATCGCCATAACGCTTTTACCACGCTGCAGCCAAGACAAAACAAAGGACCGAACCATGATGCAAAGCATGTACAGTCATTCCTACCTGTTCGGTGGGAATGCACCGTTCATCGAGGAGCTGTACGAACAGTATCTTGCCGATCCGAACGCTATCGACGAACAGTGGCGCGCCTACTTCGACAAGCTCGCCCAGGCGCCGGGCGCGAGCGAGCGCGATGTGCCGCACTTGCCGATCCAGGAATCGTTCATCCAACTGGCGAAACAGCCGTCGGCCGCGCGCGGCAAGAGCGCGGTCGCCGAGTGGGAGTCGATGCAAAAGCAGGTCGGCGTACTGAAGCTGATCTCGGCCTATCGCGTGTTGGGGGCACGCCAGGCCAATCTGGATCCGCTGATGCGCATGGATCAGCACGCGGCGCCTGAACTCGATCCGGCCAACCATGGCCTGGGCGACGCCGACATGGCGGTGCAGTTCAACGTCGGCTCGTTGGTTGGGCCGCAGCGCCTGCCGCTGTCGGAGATTCTGGCGCGCCTGAAGCAGACCTACTGCGGCAGCATCGGTTTCGAGTACATGCATTTGACCGATTCGCAAGAAAAGCATTGGCTGCAGCATCGCTTCGAGGCCGATTTGTCGACGCCGCGTTTCGACGCCGCCCGCAAAAAGCGCATCCTCAAGCAGATCACCGCCGCCGAGACGCTGGAACGCTATCTGCACACCAAGTATGTCGGCCAGAAGCGCTTCTCGCTCGAGGGTGGCGAAAGCGCCATCGTCGCGCTCGATCACCTGATCCAGAATGCCGGCCAGCACGGCACGCAGGAACTGATCATCGGTATGGCCCACCGTGGCCGCCTGAACGTGCTGGTCAATACGCTGGGCAAGCTGCCGCGCGATCTGTTCGCCGAGTTCGAGGGTAAGAAGACCTCCGACCTGGCTTCGGGCGACGTCAAATACCATATGGGTTTCTCCAGCGATATTCCGACGCCGTCGGGCCCGATGCACGTCTCGCTGGCGTTCAACCCCTCGCACCTGGAAATCGTCAATCCGGTGGTCGAGGGCTCGGTGCGTGCCCGCCAGGAGCATCGCAACGACAGCGAACGCAAGCAGGCGGTGCCGGTGCTGATTCACGGCGACTCCGCGTTTGCCGGCCTGGGCGTCAACCAAGGTACGTTCAACCTGTCGCAGACCCGTGGCTACGGCACCGGCGGCACGATCCACCTGGTGATCAACAACCAAGTGGGCTTCACCACCTCGGATACGCGCGACGTCCGCTCGACGCTGTACTGCACCGACGTGGCCAAGATGGTCGAAGCGCCGATTTTCCACGTTAACGGCGACGATCCGGAAGCCGTGTGCTACGTGACGCAGCTGGCGCTCGATTACCGCATGGCCTTCAAGAAGGATGTGGTCATCGATATGGTCTGCTATCGCAAGCTCGGCCATAACGAGGGCGACGATCCGTTCCTGACCCAGCCGATGATGTACAAGCGCATCGCCAAGCACGAGGGCGCCCGCGCGTTGTACGCCAACCGTCTGATCGCCGACGGCGTGATCGGCAAGGACGAGGCCGATGGCCTGATCAAGGCTTATCGCGATGCGCTGGACAAGGGCGAGCATGTCGAACAGACCGTGCTGTCCAACTACAAGCGCGAGCATGCCAACGACTGGAGCCATTTCATCGGCACCCACTGGGCGCATCCGACCGACACGTCGTTGCCGTTGGCCGATCTGCAACGTCTGGCCGATAAGGTCACCTCGGTACCGGAAGGCTTCAAGCTGCATCCGACAGTCGAGAAGGTGATCAACGCGCGCCGCGCCATGGCCGAGGGCAAGCAGGACGTCGACTGGGGCATGGCCGAAACCCTGGCCTATGCGTCGCTGGTGACCAACGGTTATTCGGTGCGGCTGTCCGGCGAGGACTCCGGTCGCGGCACCTTCGCTCACCGCCATTCGGTGCTGCACGATCAGAACCGCGAGCGCTGGGATCAAGGCACCTATGTGCCGTTGCGCAATATGGCCGAGGGTCAGGGCAATTTCCTGGTGATCGACTCCATTCTCAACGAAGAAGCGGTGTTGGCCTACGAGTACGGCTATGCCTGTTCGGCGCCGAACGATCTGGTGATCTGGGAGGCGCAGTTCGGCGATTTCGCCAACGGCGCGCAAGTCGCCATCGACCAATTCATTTCCTCGGGCGAGACCAAGTGGGGCCGCTTGTGCGGTCTGGGCCTGATTCTGCCGCACGGCTACGACGGTCAGGGTCCGGAGCACTCGTCCGCCCGCCTGGAGCGCTGGCTGCAACTGTGCGCCGAGCACAACATCCAGGTGATCATGCCGTCCGAGGCCGGCCAGATGTTCCACCTGCTGCGTCGCCAGATCCTGCGCCCGTATCGCAAGCCGCTGATCATCTTCCTATCCAAGCGCCTGCTGCGCTACAAGGATTCGATGAGCCCGATCGAGTCGCTGACCACGGGCGGTTTCCGCCCGGTGATCGGCGACAGCACCGTGGCCGACCCGAAGAAGGTCAAGCGCGTGCTGCTGTGCGCCGGGCAGGTGTATTACGACCTGTTCAACGCCCGCCGCGACCGCGGCTTGGACAAAGACATCGCCATCGTGCGCATCGAACAGCTCTATCCGTTCCCGACCGAGCAAGTCGCCGCCGAGCTGGCACGCTACTCCACGGCGCGCGAAGTACTTTGGGTACAGGAAGAGCCGCGCAACCAGGGGGCCTGGTATCAGATTCGCCACCGGCTGGAGGGGCTGTTGATCGGCAAGCAGACGCTGGCGTTCGCCGGTCGTCCGTCCTCCGCGTCGCCTGCCGTCGGTTACATGAGCAAGCATGTCGCGCAGCTCAAGGCCTTTATCGATGACGCCATGACCCTTACCAAGTAAGGCACGAGACAAAAAAACCCGCGGGGCTGCGCCCCCGCGCAATGGAGAAGAAGATGCTGATCGAAGTCAAAGTCCCGCAATTGCCGGAATCGGTTTCCGAAGCCACGCTGATGACCTGGCACAAGAAGGTGGGTGAGTCCGTCAACCGCGACGAAAACCTGATCGACCTGGAAACCGACAAGGTCGTGCTGGAGCTGCCGGCGCCTCAGGCCGGCGTGATCGTCAAGATCGTCGAAGCCGATGGCGCGACCGTGGTGTCCGGCCAGTTGCTGGCGCAGATCGATACCGAAGCGGTGGCAGGCGTCGCCGCCGCGGCGCCGGCCGCGGCTTCTGCTGCAGCACCCGCCGCTGTCGCCGCGGCGCCGGGTGGGGCCGCCATGCCGTCGGCCGCCAAGCTCGCCGCGGAGAGCGGTGTCGACCTGTCCCAGGTCGCCGGTAGCGGCCGCGATGGCCGTATCCTCAAGGAAGACGTGCAGGCCGCCGCCAAGGCGCCGGTTGTCCCGGCCGCTGCGCCGGCCCAGGCCGGTCCGGTGTTGGCCAAGAGCGCACCGGCCGGCGGCGCCGCGCTGGCAAGCACCCCGCCGGCAGTCAATGTCGCGGGCCTGTTGGCCGATCGGCCGGAACAGCGCGTACCGATGTCGCGTCTGCGCCAACGCGTTGCCGAGCGTTTGGTGATGTCGCAACAAACCAACGCCATCCTGACCACCTTCAACGAAGTCAACATGAAGCCGGTCATGGATCTGCGCAACAAGTACAAGGAAAAGTTCGAGAAGGAGCACGGCGTCAAGCTGGGCTTCATGTCGTTCTTCGTCAAGGCCGCCGTGGCCGCCTTGAAGAAATTCCCGGTGGTCAATGCCTCGATCGACGGCAACGACATCATCTATCACGGCTACTTCGACATCGGTATCGCCGTCGGCAGCCCGCGCGGTCTGGTCGTGCCGATTCTGCGCAATGCGGATCAACTGAGCATCGCCGAGATCGAACGCCAGATCGCCGATTTCGCGGTCAAGGCCCGCGACGGCAAGCTCGCGCTGGAAGACCTGACCGGCGGTACCTTCTCCGTCACCAACGGCGGTACGTTCGGCTCGATGATGTCGACCCCGATCATCAACCCGCCGCAATCGGCGATCCTCGGCATGCATGCCACCAAGGAGCGTGCGGTGGTCGAGAACGGTCAGGTGGTGGTGCGGCCGATGATGTATCTGGCCCTGTCCTACGACCACCGTATCATCGACGGTCGCGAAGCCGTGCTGACGCTGGTAACCATCAAGGATCTGCTGGAAGATCCCGCGCGTCTGATCCTGGATCTGTAATCGACGCGGGCTCGGGGCGCGGCATGGGGCGATCCCCCCGCCGCGCCCCGCATCACGATTTGCGTTTCTCCTTCAAGGAAGACTTATGAGTCAGGAATTTGATGTCGTAGTGATCGGCGCCGGCCCCGGCGGCTATATCGCCGCCATCCGCGCTGCGCAACTCGGTTTCAAGACCGCATGCATCGATGCCTACAAGGGACCGGATGGCCAGCCGGCATTGGGCGGAACCTGCCTGAACGTGGGTTGCATCCCCTCCAAGGCGCTGTTGCAGTCGTCCGAGCACTTTCATGCGCTCAACCATGGCTTCGCCGAGCATGGCATCAACGTCAAGGGCGCCAGCTTCGACCCGGCGCAGATGGTCGCGCGCAAGGATGGCATCGTGCAGAAGCTGACCGCCGGCGTTGCCTTCCTGTTTAAGAAAAACAAGATCGCCAACCTGCACGGGCTGGGCAGTTTGAAGGGCCGTGCCGACGAGAAGTGGCAGATCGAAGTGCGCGACGGCGACAAGGTCGAGACCGTCTCCGCCAGCCATGTGATCGTCGCCACCGGTTCCCGTCCGCGCCCGCTGCCGGGGGTGGAAATCGACAACAAGACCGTGCTGGATAACACCGGCGCGCTGGCCATGGCCGCCACGCCCAAGCGTCTTGGCGTGATCGGCGCCGGTGTGATCGGCCTGGAAATGGGCTCGGTCTGGGCCCGTTTGGGTAGCGAGGTCACCATCCTGGAGGCACTGCCGACCTTCCTCGGCGCCGCGGATGCCCAGATCGCACGCGAAGCGCTGCGCACGTTGACCAAGGACACCGGGCTGAACATCCAGACCGGCGTCAAGATCGGCAACATCAAGACCGGCAAGACCGTGACCGTCGAGTACGAAAAGGACGGCAAGAGCGAAAGCCTGACCGTCGACAAGCTGATCGTCGCCATCGGCCGCGTGCCGAACACCGACGGCCTTGGCGCCGAAGCGGTGAATCTGCAGGTGGACGAACGCGGCTTCATCGTGGTCGACGATAGCTGCCACACCAATCTGCCCAACGTCTGGGCCATCGGCGATGTGGTGCGCGGGCCGATGCTGGCGCACAAAGCGATGGAAGAGGGCGTGGCCGTGGCCGAACGCATTGCCGGCCAGAAGCCGCACGTCGATTTCGGTTCGATCCCGTGGGTGATCTATACCTCGCCGGAAATCGCCTGGGTCGGCAAGACCGAAGAGCAGCTCAAGGCCGCGGGTATTGCCTACAAGAAAGGCACGGCGCCGTTCGCTCCCAACGGTCGTGCGCTTGGCATGGGGCAGGCGCAAGGCACGGTCAAGATTCTGGCCGACGCCGAAACCGACCGCATCCTCGGCATGCACGTCATCGGGCCGATGGCATCCGAATTGGTGACCGAGGGCGTGCTGTCGCTGGAATTCAAAGCGGCGAGCGAGGATATCGCCCGCATCGTGCACGCGCACCCGAGCTTGTCCGAGGTGGTGCACGAAGCGGCGCTGGCCTGCGACAAGCGTGCGTTGCACGGTTGACCAATGAAATACCGGGCGGGGACTTTCCGCCCTTGAAGAAGCTGCAAATCAGCCACCATCTGGCACGGCGGTGCGAGCCGCCGGCCCAGTGAAAAGGAAACCATAGATGAACCTCCACGAATACCAAGCGAAAGCGCTGTTGGCCAAGTACGGTCTGCCGGTGCAGCAGGGCGTGTTGGCGGCGACGCCTGAAGAAGCCGCAGCCGCGTTCGACACGCTCGGCGGCAAATTCGCCGTGATCAAGGCCCAAGTGCATGCCGGCGGTCGCGGCAAAGCCGGCGGCGTCAAAGTGGTCAAGAGCCGCGAAGAAGCCACCGATGTGACCAAGTCGTTGCTGGGCACCCGGCTGGTGACCTATCAGACCGACGCACTGGGACAGCCGGTGAACTCGGTGCTGGTGTGCGAAGACATGTACCCGGTCGAGCGCGAACTGTACTTGGGCGCCGTGGTCGACCGCGGTAGCCGCCGCGTCACCTTCATGGCCTCCACCGAAGGCGGTGTGGAAATCGAGAAGGTGGCCGAGGAAACCCCGGAAAAGATCATCAAGGTGACCGTCGACCCGCTGGTCGGCATGCAGCCGTGCCAGGCGCGCGAAGTGGCTTTTGCCCTGAATCTCAAGGGTGAACAGATCGCCGCCTTCACCAAGCTGATGCTCGGCGCCTACCAGGCCTTCGTGGACAACGATTTCGCCCTGTTCGAAATCAACCCGCTGGCGGTACGCGCCAACGGTGCGCTGGCTTGCGTGGACGCCAAGATCGGTATCGACAGCAATGCGCTGTATCGCCACCCGGAGCTGTCGATTCAACGCGACAAGAGCCAGGAAAACGAGCGCGAGCTCAAGGCCTCCGAGTTCGATCTGAACTACGTCGCGCTGGAAGGCAATATCGGCTGCATGGTCAACGGCGCCGGTCTGGCGATGGCGACCATGGACATCATCAAGCTCTACGGCGGTCAACCGGCCAACTTCCTCGACGTGGGCGGCGGCGCCACCAAGGAGCGCGTGATCGAGGCGTTCAAGCTGATCCTGGCCGATCCGTCGGTGGAAGGCGTGCTGATCAACATCTTCGGCGGCATCGTTCGTTGTGACATGATTGCCGAAGCCATCATCGCCGCGGTCAAGGAAGTGCATGTGACCGTGCCGGTCGTGGTGCGTCTGGAAGGCAATAATGCGGAATTGGGCGCCAAGCTCTTGTCCGAGTCCGGTCTGAAGCTGACGCCGGCCGATGGCCTCGCCGACGCCGCCGGCAAGATCGTGGCCGCCGTCAAAGCCTAACCCAGCACAAAAAGGACAGAACAATGAGCGTACTTGTAAACAAAGACACCAAGGTGCTGGTACAAGGCTTTACCGGCAAGAACGGCACCTTCCATGCCGAACAGTGCATGGCCTACGGCACCCAGATCGTCGGCGGCGTGACCCCGGGCAAGGGCGGCGCGACCCACCTCGGCCGTCCGGTGTTCAACACCATGAACGAAGCCGTGCGCACCACCGGCGCCAATGCCTCGGTGATTTTCGTGCCGGCGCCGTTCGTGCTCGACTCGATTGTCGAAGCGGTCGATGCCGGTATCGAGCTGATCGTCTGCATTACCGAAGGCGTCCCCACGCTGGACATGCTCAAGGCCAAGCGTTACATCGAAACCGTTGGCGGCGTGACCCTGATCGGCCCGAACTGCCCCGGTATCATCACCCCGGGCGAGTGCAAGATCGGCATCATGCCGGGTCATATCCACCGCCGCGGCAAGATCGGCATCATCTCGCGCTCCGGCACCTTGACCTACGAAGCCGTGGCGCAAACCACCAAGCTGGGCCTGGGCCAGACCACCTGCATCGGCATCGGCGGCGACCCGATTCCGGGGCTGAACCATGTCGGCGCGCTGAAACTGTTCCAGAACGACCCGGAAACCGAAGCGATCGTGATGATCGGCGAGATCGGCGGCACCGCCGAGGAAGAAGCGGCCGAATACATCCAGTCCGAGGTGAAGAAGCCGGTGGTCGGCTACATCGCAGGCGTCACCGCCCCCAAGGGCAAGCGCATGGGCCACGCCGGCGCCATCATCTCCGGCGGCAAGGGCACGGCTGAAGAGAAGTTCCGCGCCTTCGAAAAGGCCGGCATGGCCTACACCCGCAGCCCGGCGGAAATCGGCAGCACCATGATGGAACTATTGAAGTCCAAGGGCATGGCTTAAGCCCGCAGGATCTAGCAAAGACAAAGCGCCGGCATGATGCCGGCGCTTTTTTTGTGGGAGCGGCTTGAGCCGCGATGGCCGCCGCGGTTAAAACCGCTCCCACGGCCGACGTTGCTACTTCCAGCACCGCACACCCAGCGCGGCCAACGAAGCAACGGCCGCAAGCCCAGTCACGCCGAGCCAGCCATGGCTCGCCAGCAACCAGCTGCCGCTGACCGAGCCCGCCGCCATGCCGATGAACATCCCGACGAACAGCACGGCGTTGAGCCGGCTGCGCGCCGCCGGGTCGATCCGGTAGATCACCGACTGGTGTGCGATCAGGCTGGCTTGCACGCCCAGGTCGAATAGCACCGTACCGATGCCGAGCGCGATCAATTGCGCCGTGGCCGGCCAGGTCGTAGCCAAGCTCAGCAGTGCGAAAGCGATGATGGCAAGCCCCGCGCCGATGCGCGTGACCACTTCCGGCCCGCGCCGATCCGCCATGTGGCCGGCCAGCGGCGCGGCCAAAGCACCGGCGGCGCCGGCTAGACCGAAGGCGCCGGCCACGGCGCTGCCCAGATGGAACGGCGCATCGGCGAGCATCAGCGCCAGTGTCGACCAGAAGGCGCTGAAGCCCAGCGACAGCAGGCCTTGCGCGATCGCGGCGCGACGCAGTGCATCATGTCGCCGCCACAGCGTCCACAGTGACGCCAATAAGGCGTGGTAGGGCAGGGTCGTCGTCGGACGCACATGGGGCAGGAAGCGACGAATCGCCAGGCTAATCAGCACAATGCTGCCCGCGGCGATGAAGAACATGGTGCGCCAGCCGAACTGCTCGGCCACCAGGCCGCTCACCACTCTTGAGAGCAAAATGCCGGTGAGCAAGCCGGTCATGACCGTACCGACCACCTTGCCACGCGCGGCTTCCGGCGACAGCGTGGCGGCGGCCGGCACGATGTCCTGCGCCATGGTCGCCATCAGCCCGATCATGAGCGAAGCGGGCAGCAAGGCGGCGAGCGAATGGGACAGCGCCGCCAACAGCAGCGCCAGAACCAGCAGCATCGCCTTGACCAGCATGATATTGCGGCGGTCGTGACGGTCGCCCAGCGGCGCCAGTAGCAGAATGCCCAGCGCGTAGCCTAACTGGGTCAAAGTCGGAATCAAGCCGACGGCGCGGCTCGACGCGCCGATATCGCCGGCCATCACCCCCAACATCGGCTGGCTGTAGTACAGGCAAGCCACCGATAGGCCAGCAGCCACGGCCAGCAACAGAATCAGCGCGC
Source organism: Paludibacterium purpuratum (assembly GCF_004363805.1). GTDB lineage: Bacteria > Pseudomonadota > Gammaproteobacteria > Burkholderiales > Chromobacteriaceae > Paludibacterium > Paludibacterium purpuratum. The sequence goes on from NZ_SNZP01000001.1 coordinate 99,264, forward strand.
GCGATAGGGGGTGTGCGGCCGTTTGCGAGATGGCCGGTGCTTCTTCGGCCGGTAGCACTTCGGTCGTGGACATGATCAACCTCATGGAACGATGGATAACGTCTGCATGATGGCTGTGCGCGTGATGCATGGGTAGGTGCGCAAAATGTAGATTTGTTATACATTTAACGTATGACTATGAACGAAAAAACGCCAATGGCCCTGGATGACTCGCAAAGTAAGATCCCGAGCGGGACGCTGCTCTTGCCGCCGGGTACCGGCGATCGAATCGAACTGATGTTGACGTTCTTGCGTATCGTCGAAGCCGGCAACCTCTCCGCCGCGGCGGCGCAATTGGGCACCACCCAGCCCACCGTCAGCCGCCGCCTGCAAACCCTTGAACGTGCGCTGGGGCTGCGCTTGCTCCAGCGCACCACCCATACCATGCGCCTGACCCAGGACGGCGAGCGCTGCTACGAGCGCGCCAAGGAGCTGCTGGCCGGTTGGGCCCGCTTCGAATCGGAATTGAAAGGCGCACGCGAGGAGCCTGAAGGGACGCTACGGGTGATTGTGCCGCACGCCTTCGGTCAAGACCGGCTGGTCGGCCCGCTGGCCCGTTACCTGCAACAGCACGCCGGCATGACGGTGGAGTGGCTGCTGCACGACGATCGTGCCATTCACGACTACATCTCCGCCGGTATCGACTGTGCCATTCAGGTCGGCGAAGTGACCGACCCCGGACTGGTGGCTATTCCGCTAGGGCAGGTGCAGCGCATCGTCGTGGCCGCGCCGTCGCTATTGGCCGGGCGGGATGTGCCGCAGGACGCGGGCGAGTTGGCCAAGCTGCCTTGGCTCGCGCTGCACACCTACTATCGCAACGAGGTGCTACTGGAACACACCGTCAGCCATAAGCGCAAACGCCTGCAGATCAAGCCGCGTTTTAGCACCGACAGCCTGTATGCCTTGCGCAGCGCCGCCATCCGCGGCCTAGGCGTCGGCATCGGCTCGCGCTGGGCGTTGACCGAGGCGTTGGCCAACGGCCAACTGGTCCAGTTGGTGCCGGAATGGCAGGCTGCCCCTCTGCCGGTAAGTCTGGTCTATCCCTACGCCCGCTTCTACCCAGCCCGGCTTCGGCGCTTCATTGACCTCATTCGTGCCGAAGGGGGGGCGCTTTTCGACAGTGCGGGTTAGGACGCTGGGGGACAGGGGATGCGATAAATCACGGCGGTGTACTTCGGCTTCTCGCAGCGGTCGATCACCATCCCGCCCAGCGACTCGGCGATGCCTCGACTGGGGCTGTTCTGCTCCGCCACCGGATAAGTGAAGCTGGCCGGGGGCATCGTTTGCGCTGCCCATTGCGCCACCAGTCGCACCGCTTCGCGGCCAAAGCCATGGCCGTGGCTGTCTTCGCGAATCCAGATGCCGAGTTCCGGACTGTCCTCCCGCAGGTGGTGCAAACCGGCCAAGCCCAAGAAATGGTCATCGGCGCGCTGTCGTATCGCGAACACATAGTCCGTGCCATCCGCCATCGACGTTAACCACGACTGGTAGATCTGGTCGAACGATGCCCGGTTGGCGGGCGGATCCCACGACATAAAACGCGCCAGCGTCGGGGTGATGCAGCCGTAGGCCTCGCCGGCGTCGCTGGCGGTGAATGGCTGCAGCGATAATCGGATCGATTGAATGTGAATCTCGCGTGTTAATAGTGCCATTTTTACCCTCATAGCTAGGTGCCGCCGTGACGTCGATCATGATCGTGAAATGATCTTTGAATAAGTATCGTACAGCAAATGGCTTAGGCGTATGAATCGAAAATATGCCTTTTTCATTGAGCGATGATTGGGAATCGCTGAGGCGTGAGAGTGATTGTCAATAATGATTTTGATGGTTTGAATTTGTGCAACCAAACCGCACTCTTGGTAAGATAAGCTTCAGCCGTAATATTACTGAATTAATAAGAAAATAAGAATTCAAAATAAAGGAAACAATCAATGAAACGCCTTCTGCTCCTTGCCGCGCTGTGGTTATCCGGTTATAGCGCTTGGGCAGGCCAAACGATCGCGCTGCTTCCCGTTATTGAGACCTCTGCGGCAATCCCTGAAGCGCTCCTTGACGATACGATTAACCTGGCATTTGCCAATACGTATCGTTTTACGCTGATCAAACCGGCACAACCCAAAGCCTTGTTGAATAAGCTCAAGTTTCCGCAAACGGAATTACTGAAAGCCGATCCGGCCGCCGTGGCACTTGTTGGTAAACAGGCCGGGGCAGACATGGTGGCCTTGGTTAGCGTGCACCACTCGATATCTAAAACTATGCATGTTGCTCCAAGTGCTCTCGTGCTTACCGGTATGCTTGCATTTTCTGTCAATGTGTATTGGGACTATCCCTCTTTATTGACCGCCGATATGGTGTTGGTTGATGTTAATACTGGCCAGGTATCTGACAATATACATGTCAACGATACCTATAAAAATATGATGACCAATGCCGCCATCAACGAAAGTCTCGAAAAATTTCAGGTCACACTGCAACGAGAAATAGCCGACCGTTATCCGCTGAGCGCCCATATTGTCAAAGTCAGATCCGCTGGCGAATATTTGTTCGATATCAATGCCTGCCAAGCCAAGGAAATAGGCAACAAAATGATCGTTTACAACGATGGCAAAAACAGCGTGGACCCCGTATCCGGCAAGGTGACCAAAGGTGAGCGGGTCATTCTCGGCGTGGGCAAGATTACCCAGATATCGGGCGATATTGCGGTATTGGAAGCCTCGGGTCTGGATGGGGCGGTGGAGCCAGGAAAAACCCTGGTAACGCCAAAGCTATAAGGGGCGATAGGCTGGGTAATGTGTGCCAATGTTTCTTCATACATAGAACAATTGCCGAGCGAAAAATGCGCATCGGATATTTGAAAAGAAAATTGTGTAAGGATATTAAAGAATGAAACGTTTTTTGCAGCTTGCAATGTTTTGGGTATTCGGCCTCGGCGCTTTTGCCAACCCGACAGTGACGGTGCTGCCGGTTCTTGAGTCCAATTCAAACCTGCCGATTGCCGCCATCTCCGATGCGTATGCTCAGACATTGGTCAATAGCCGCCGCTTCACCACCGTTGCACCTGGCCAGCAAACCGCCATGCTGAACGCGTTAAAGCAGCAGCCAGCAGGACTACTCGGCGCCAATCCAAAGACGCTCGCCAATCTAGGCAAGCAAGCCGGCGCGCAAATGGTGGCCGTTGCCCGCGTCAACGGTTCGGAAAGCCCTCTGCATCCGGATGAAATCGTGCCGGATAGCAATAACAAAAAAGCGGCTTACATCACTATTCTTACACTGGAGATGAGGCTGATCGATGTGCAAACAGGCATGGTGACCAAGACCCTGTTCGCCAACGTTAGAAATTATTCCGACGACAAGGATAAATGCCTGGACGACTCGCTTTCCGACTTGCAGGACAAGCTGAAGAGCGAGATCCAGACCGTTTACCCATTAGAAGGCAATATCGTCAAAAATAGCGCCGATAAGAAGTACATCATCAATCTCGGCGCCGCAGATGGGCTGGAAGACGACAGCACCATGTTGATTTACGAAGACGGCCAACCGATTCCCGACCCGAGTACCGGCAAGCTGCTGCTGGGAGAGCAAACCATGCTCGGCGACGGTGTCATCACCCAGCTTTCGGCCGATAGCGCGGTGCTGCGAGTCAAGCATCTGAAAGGAACGATTGTCGAGGGCCAGACCAAGGTCAAACCCAAGCCATAAGGAATGTGCGGATTCCTCGAGGACTACCGTCAAGTCCTCTCCGGAATCCGCAGCATCGTCGCGGCTAGGTAAACACTATGCGGCCGATTGGCCCATGAGCGCATCGCGCACCGACGGGCGGCGTGCCGTCGCGCGCAGATAGCGCTGTGTCGCGGGCCATGTCGCCAGGTCGATGCCGAGGAATTTGAACCAGCTCAGCACGGTGAACAGATAGGCGTCGGCTACGCTGAAACGTTCGCCGAAGAGGTACTCGTGCTCGGCCAGTCTCGCCTCGACGATGCGCATGCGCTCATCTAGTTTGAGGCGAAATTTCGCTTTGACCTCATCGCTCAGAAAATCGTTGAACAACACCGCCGAACCGTGATGTAGTTCGCTGGTGATGTAGTTGAGCCACTCCTGCAAGCGGGTCCGGGCGAGTGTACCGTTGGCGGGGGCGAGCCCGCTCTCGGGATACTGGTCGGCAAGATACTGAATGATGGCCGGTCCTTCCGTCAGTACCTCGCCATTATCGAGTTCCACCGCGGCGACATAGCCTTTGGGATTGATTTGCAGGAAGTCCCTGCCATCCGCTGTGCGCTTGCTTTCCTTGTCGACGCGGATCAGATCGAAGTCCACACCGAGCTCTCGCAAGACGATATCCGGCGAAAGCGAGCAGGTATAGGGGATGTAATACAGTTTCATCAGTGCTCCTCCACGTAGGGTCGAATAGGCCGATACGGCCTGAATGAACACCAACGAGTCTGCCGTGGGCGAGTGCCACGGTAAAATTAACACGCCAATTTCGAACCATTAGTTGAGCTACTGATTCCATGATGAATTTGACGCATTGGCAACTGCTGGTTGCCGTGGCGGATCTGGCCAATATCACGCGGGCGGCGGAACGGGTCGGCATGACGCAATCGGGCGCTAGTCAGGCGATTGCACAAATGGAAGCGCATCTTGGCATGCCGCTGTTCCGCCGCGAGCGGCGCCATGTCGCCGTCACCGAGCTGGGGGAGCACATCATCGCCCAAGCGCGCGACATGCTGGGGGCGTGGGAGGCAATCCGGGCGTTTGCCGACGAAAACCAGGGCCTTGGGCATGGCCGCATCCGTCTCGCTAGTTTCCCTTCCGCTTTTTCGCATGTGTTGCCCGACTTGCTCGGGCCATTCCGGCGCCGGCACCCCGGTATCGAGTTGGTCATGCTGGAAGGTAGCGATGTGGAGGTCGAGTCCTGGCTGGAGGACGGTACCGCCGAAGTCGGGGTGATGTTGAATCCGCCCCCCGAGCGCTCGCCGATCATGCTTGGCCGTTCCGAATGGGTGGTACTGGTGCCGAACGCCCACCCACTGGCCAGACGTTCGAGACAACAAGGTGTCTCGTGGGCGGAGCTGGCCGACGAGCCCTTCATCGCGGCTACTGGCGGCTGCCGCAACAATGCACTAAGTTTGAGTGCCCAAGCCGGCGTTTTCTTGAACCAGATCCGTGTCACTGTCCATGATTGGGCCAGCGCGGCGGTGCTGGTGAAGGAGGGGCTGGGCGTGGCGGTGCTGCCGGAATCGACCGTGCCTGTCGATCTGGCGGGGGTGCGGATGCTGGCGCTACAGCCCGGCATTTTCCGCAGCTACGGTCTGGTGCAGGCGCCGGCCGCAGTCGGCGCCAAACCGGTGCAAGCGTTGTTCAGTATGTTGCGCGGCACATTCAATGCGGCAACTTCAACTGCCCCTCGCGCTTGAACGGAATCCTGCCCCAGCCGTTGAGGCCGTCCAGATAGCCGCTGATCTGGTAGTCCAGCGTGGTGTTGCCTTGCTGCAGTGCGCTTTGCGTCAGCTGCAGCAGTTCGAGCAGCGAGGTGTGCACGGTCAGCGGCACGGTGCCTTCGCCCATGGCGGGGATCGCGATCGGCTGATTGTTGATGCCCGAGCCGATCTTCTTGCCGTGGCTGGTCAAGTCGAAGTACAGACCTTGAGCGTTCAGGTCGCGGTCGTTAGGGTTCTGCACGCGGAGCGTGACGGTGAAGTCCTGTTCCAAGAGCGATGTTTTGCCGGCTTCGATGCTGGCGACTTGCACTTCGGGTTTTTTCAGCGATAGATCGCCACAGGCGCCGAGTAGGCCCAATACCAATAACATGGCACAGGCGCGAAGTTTTCTTTTCATGGCAACTTCCCCAAAATTTCTTGCGTGACCTGAATCCAGGCGCGCGCAGCGTGTGATAAATAAACGTCTTTTTGCCAGATCAGGCCAAGATTCCAGACGATTTGCTCTTCATCCAGCCGGATCACGTCGAACGGCCAGGACTCCAGCCGGTCGGTGACAGATTGCGGCAGCAACGCGATGCCGAGCTTGGCGTTGACCATGGCGACGATGAAGTCCCAGTGCGCACTGCGACCGGCGATGCGCATCGGCTGGCCGAGTCGGGCGAAACCGTCGCGGATTCGCCGGCTCAGCGTGAAATCCTCCGGAAAGAACACGATGGGCCAATCGGCCACATCGGCCAATCGAACCGATTCGCGTCCCTGCCACGGCGATCCGGCCGGTGCCACCACGCATAACGGGTCGCGCGCGAAGCCGAATTGCTCGAACACCTGGCTGTCCACCGGCAGTACCGCGGCACCGATTTCCAACTGGCCGCTCCTGACGCTATTTTCGATTGCGACGGCGCCGTCTTCCACCACTTTGAGTTCAATATTCGGATAACGTTCTCGGAATGCGCTGACCACCGGTGCCAGGAAGGCGCCGCCAGACATCGGCGGTAAGCCGACCATCAGTTCGCCACGCTCGAGCGATACCAAGTCGGAGAGCTCGGTTTTCATGCGAGTCATGGCCGAGAGCACGTCCTGACCGCGCTCGAAGGTGACCTGGCCGGCATCGGTGAGGCGAAAGCCGCGCCCCTCGCGGATAAACAGCGGCATGCCGAGCTCATCCTCCAGTTGTTTCATCATCTTGCTGATGGTCGGCTGGGTGACGAACAACTTTTCGGCTGCCCGGGTAAAGCTTTGTTGGCGAACCACTTCTGTAAAGTAGCGCAGTGCGCGGATGTCCATCTATAACATTCCATAATGGAATCGATTTTATAAGTTTAATTCATTTTTAGAATGTTAGCAGCGCTCCTATACTAGCGTCTCTCCCTGTGTTGTGTTGTGGCTCGATCATGTTGGCAGCAAGGTTTTCCAGTTGTACGAATACGATGCGGACTTTGGTTCAAGTCGTGTTGTTCAGCGCGGTTTGGCTGGCAGCCAATAGATTGAGTAGTCAGTTCCTGCCAGTGGTGCCCGCCGGGGTGCTGGGGATGTTCCTGGTGCTCGGGGTGCTCTGGCTGGGATGGCTTCCGGTCGAGTGGTGCAGGGATGGCGCACGATGGCTGTTGGCGGAAATGTTGTTGTTCTTTATTCCCGCCGTGGTTTCGGTCGTGCAGTACCCGGATGTGATTATAACCGCCGGATTGAAGATTCTGTTGGTGATCGTGATTTCGACCGCGATCGTCATGGTTGTCACCTCATTGGTGGTCGACCGTTGTTATCGGCTGGAGATCATGCTCAAGCGCCAATGGCGCGGAAGGACGGCATGATGGCGCAGATAGTGGCATGGTGTTGGATGTTGGTGACCTTGGCGCTGTATTGGGGCGTTAAATGGGGTTATCGCCAGCACAGGGCTTGGTGGAGCTCGCCGCTGATTGCCGTTCCGGCTTTGCTGATATTGCTGGTGCAGCTGTTGCACGAGCCGTTCGCTGAATATTTTCAGGTGACGCATTGGTTGGGCTGGATGCTTGGCCCCGCGACTGTCGCCTTTGCAGTACCGATTTACGAGCATCGTCAGTTGATTCGCAAACATTGGCTGTCCCTCAGCGCGGGTGTGTTGGTTGGGATGCCGGTCGCGGTGATCAGCTCGGTGATGTTGGCAAGATGGTTGAACCTGTCGGACCTGCTGCAACGCAGCCTGGCACCTCGATCGATCAGTACGCCGTTCGCCCTGGTGACGACCGGTAGCATTGGCGGATCGCCGCAGCTGACCGCCGTGTTTGTCGTGATTACCGGTGTGTGCGGCATGTTGTTCGGCGAAATGATGCTGGCGCTGTTGCCCTTACGCAGCAAACTGGCGCGAGGTGCGCTGTTCGGCGCGGCGGCTCATGCGGCCGGCACCGCCAAGGCGTTGGAGATCGGCGCCGAGGAAGGGGTGGTCGCCAGCTTGACCATGATGCTGGGCGGTGTCGCTACCGTGTTCGCCGCGCCGCTGATCGCAATGTATTTGCAGTAGCAGTAAACGTTTCCCTGTGTGCTGTGTGGGCACCATCGCGGAAGAATTTCTCCGTATGTCCCATAACGAGCGTTGATTCGGGCCGGCCAATCGCCGGCCCATTTTTTTTGCTATATATTTTATATGGGAGTCAGGTCTTGTTTGATGCATGCTTCGTGCGACAGACAAGACCCGACTCCCATTTCTTTATATGAGGTGAACACAATGGATAAACATCGTTTTGTTGTGTCGGCAGTCGTGCTGATCGCCTCGCTGGCGATGGCGCCGACGGTCATGGCGGATCCGGGCGGCAACGGTAATGGCCAAGGACACGGGCAAGGGCATGGCATGGGCCATGGCAAGTCGAACAAACGGATGGCGCAGGACGAAGCCGCCGTGGGGGTCGGCATATCCTACGGCCAAGCGCGCGCTCTGGCGGTGAACGACGGTTTGGTCGGCTATCCGGCATTGCCGCCGGGAATCGCCAAGAATCTGGCGCGCGGCAAACCGCTGCCGCCGGGAATCGCCAAGCGCCTGCCGCCGCCTGGGATGTTGGCGCAATTGCCACGCGATGAGGCCCATGAATGGCGTGTTGCCGGCGATACCTTGATTCAGGTGTCGATCTCAACCAATACGGTGAGCGCGGTGTTTCGCGGGGTATTCAAATAATCGTCTCGTCAGCTTGACCGCTCGCTGTCGTGGCAGGCACAACCTTCGCCTTCGGCGGCCTGCACCAGCGTTTGCAGAATCCCGCAGTGCGCGGCATCGCTCGCCTGCGGGCAACGCTGGCGCAATACCTGCAGTTGCTGCTCAAGCAGGCGCAGGGATTCGACCTGTTGGTGCACGCTTTTGATGTGGCGGTCGATCAGTTGGTTGATTTCCTCGCACGCCAGCGTCGGGTCGGCGCGAAAATCGGCCAGCTGTCGGATCTCCGCCAGGGAAATGCCCAACGAGCGGCAGTGCAGAATAAAGTTCAATTCGCCCAGATGTTCGCTGCGGTAATGACGGTAGCCTGCCGGACTGCGGTCAGGTGCAGTGAGAAGTTTTTCCTTCTCGTAGTAGCGGATGGTCTCCACTTCGCAGCCAGCCATTTTGGCTAGTTCGCCGATCAGCATGATGATGCTCGCAAAAAAGATCTTGACCCTATAGTAGCTTCAGGGTGTGAAATTGACTACAACCGAACTGCATGGCAAGGATTGCCCCATGAGCGAATCGACCACCCATCAACAGCGTTGTGGCTGTCACGGACATGGCTGTACCGAGACTGTCAGCGCACACGAGCACCAGCAAGAGCACGAAGCTCATCATGAGCACGAGCACGAGCACGAGCATGAACATTCGCATGAGCACGCGCACCAGGCTGGCGCATGTTGTGGCGGCACCGATGGCGGTGTTCTGAAGGCCCGTTTAAGCGACAAGGCCGGTGCCGAAAGTACCCGGCTGCGCATTCAGGCGATGGATTGTCCGACCGAGGCTCGCTTGATCGAGAAGGCGTTGGCGGGTGTGCCGGGCGTGACCGAGCTGCATTTCGATTTCTTCGAGCGGGTGCTGACGGTCGAGCACGAACGACTGGAATCCCAGCGCTTGATCGATGCGATCGCTCATGTCGGCATGCGCGCCGAACCCTTGTCTGCCGGTGCAGCTTCCGAACCGGCGGCCTCGACGCGGCATGGCGGACAGGGATGGTTTGCGTTGTCCGGCGTGGCGGCGTTCACGGCCGAGGGGGTGGCCTGGGGGATGCACGACCAGCATCCGCTGGTGGTTCTGCTGGCCGTGCTGTCGATTGCCTGCGGTGGCCTGCCGACCCTGAAAAAGGGCTGGATCGCATTGCGTTCCCGCGTGCTGAACATTCATTTCCTGATGGCGCTGGCCGTGAGCGGCGCCCTGCTGATCGGCCAGTGGCCGGAAGCGGCCATGGTGCTGTTCCTGTTCGGTTTGGCGGAAAAGCTGGAAGCCATGTCGCTGTCGCGTGTCGGTCGGGCCGTGCGCGAGCTAATGAGCCTGGCGCCGGCGACCGCCTGGGTGCGTGCGGGCGATGACTGGCGCGAAGTGGCCGTGGCGGAGGTCGCGGTGGGCGACAAGCTGCGGGTTAGGCCTGGAGAGCGGGTGCCGTTGGACGGCGATATCGTGGTCGGCCGCAGCGATTTCAACGAGGCGCCGATCACCGGCGAAAGCCTGCCGCGCGACAAAGGCGAAGGCGAGCCGGTATTCGCCGGCAGCATCAACGGCCAGGGCATGGTCGAGATCGTTGCGCGCGCGCCGGCCGACGGCTCGGTGCTGGCGCGCATTATCGACAGCGTGCGCGATGCCCAGGCCTCGAAGGCGCCGACCCAGCGTTTTATCGACCGCTTCGCTCGGATCTATACCCCGGCTGTGGTATTGCTGGCGGTGGCCGCCGCCATTCTGTTGCCGCTGTTCGGTCTGATGCCGGCCCGCACCGCTTTCTACCAGTCGCTGGTGTTGTTGGTGATCGCCTGCCCCTGCGCCATGGTGATCGCCACGCCGGTAACGCTGGTCAGCTCGCTGGCCGCCGCCGCGCGGCACGGGTTGTTGATCAAAGGCGGCGAAGCGCTGGAAACCGCCGCCCGTGTGCGCGCCGTGGCTTTCGACAAGACCGGCACCCTGACGACCGGACAGACCGAAGTCGTGCGTATCCTTCCGTTGGCCGAGTGCGACGAGGTCGAGGTGCTGCGCCTGGCCGCCGCGTTGGACGCACATTCGACCCATCCTTTGGCTCGAGCCTTGCTGTCGGCCGCTGGCGCGCGCCAGCTTGACTTGCCGCCGGCCGAACAGTTGCGCGAGCAGGCGGGTTTGGGGGTGAGCGGCATGATCGCCGGCCGCCAACTGTCTCTTGGCAGCCAGCGCATGGCGCGCGATGCCGGTGCATGGGGTCCGGCGCTGCAGCAGTCGTTGGATGAGATCGAACTCCAGGGGCAGGCCGCCTTGCTGTTGCTCGAGGGCTCGCGGGCGCTTGGGGCGATCGCCGTGGCGGATCGGGTACGACCCGAGGCCGCGGCGGCGGTGTCCCGCCTGGCGGCGCTTGGCGTGCATGCGGTCATTCTCTCGGGCGATAATCAGCGGGTGGTCGACAGTCTGGGGCGGGTGACCGGTATCGACGACGCGCAGGGCGCTTTGCTACCTGAAGATAAACTGACGCAGATCGAGCGGCTGCAGGCCCGCTACGGTGTGGTGGCCATGGTCGGCGACGGCGTCAACGACGCACCCGCCCTGGCGCGTGCCGACCTGGGTGTCGCCATGGGCGCGGCATCGGATACGGCACTGGAAACCGCCTCGGTGGCTTTGATGGACGACCGGCTGGCCAAGCTACCGCAAATGCTGTCCCTGGCGCACCGAACCATGCGGGTGCTGCGTTTCAACCTGGGTTTGGCACTGGCGATCAAGCTGGTGTTCTTCGCCTTGGCGTTGTCTGGCTTGGCAACGCTTTGGATGGCGGTTTTCGCCGATGTCGGCGCCAGCTTGATCGTGGTCGGCAACGGTTTGCGCCTGGCACGACACAAGCCCTAGGCGTAGGTATTGATCAGGCTGCCGGCCGAGGCGCTGTTGTTGACCCCGGTGCCGGCTGCGGAGTAGGAAGAAGGGCCGGTGGCGTTGTTGGTGCCGCCGGCTGTTTTGTTTTGTTGGGCTTGGGCTTCGCGCAGTTGCGCTTCGGCACGGGCGATCTGCTGCGCGGCTTCGGCCGCCACTCGCCGATCCTGCGGCGAAGGGTCGGCCGGCGCCAGCGCCGCCTGTTGAATGCGCCGGGCCCGATCCAGTGTTTCTTGCGGCGTGCGGCCCGGCGACGTATCGATCGAAACCTCACCGCCTACCGCATAGCGCTTGCCGTCCGGTCCCGTTTCGTAGCTGAAACTGGCACCGCTGGTGGCGAGTCCGCCGGCCGCGGCCAGGTGGGCCTGCTCGTGAGCATGCACGTCCCGGTCGATGGCCTGGAGTCGGGCCACTTCTTGCTGCTGGGCGGGCGTCAACGTTTGGCTGCCGCTAGCCGGGTAAGGGCTGGCGCTGCCGAAGGTGCTGGCGCTGATGGATGAAATCGACATGGAAACAAGCCCTTGTACTGCTATGATCTTAGCAGTTTGGCATGTCAAATCAATCTAGAAGGAGTGCGCGCATGGTTGAGCGCGAGCTGAAGATGTCGGTGCTGATGACGCCCGATATGGCGAATTTTTCCGGCAACGTGCACGGCGGCGTGTTGCTCAAGCTGCTCGACCAGGTGGCTTATGCCTGTGCCAGCCGCTATGCCGGCAGCTATGTGGTGACGCTGTCGGTCGATCAGGTGCTGTTCAAGCAGCCGATCCACGTCGGCGAGCTGGTGACTTTCTTCGCCAGCGTCAATCACGTTGGTCGCACCTCGATGGAGGTCGGCATCAAAGTGGTGGCGGAAAACATCCAGCAGCGGCTGGTACGCCATACCAATAGTTGTTATTTCACCATGGTGGCGTGGCAGGATGGCAAGTCGATGCCGGTACCGCCGTTGACGCTCGATACCGATGAGCAAAAGAAGCGTTTCCGCGCAGCGGAGATCCGCCGCAAGATGCGCATGGAGGCCGAGGCGCGCATGCGCGACCTGGCGGTGGATTGACGCTATGTTTCGTTTGGTTCATCAAGACCCGCGTTTTTTTCTGATCGACAAATCCCCCGGTGTCAGCTTCCACCGCCATGGCGAGGAGGCCGGTTTGGTGGAGTCGGTGCGGGCGGCGCTTGGGCCGGTTTGGCCGGTGCATCGCCTAGATCGCATGACCTCTGGACTGTTGTTGCTCGCCCGTAGCCCCGACGCCGCTCGGCAATTGGCCTCCGCTTTGGCGGAGCGGCGCATCGACAAGCGCTATTTGGCGCTGTCGGATCGCAAGCCGGCGAAGAAACAGGGCTTGATCCGCGGCGACATGGAGAAAGGCCGCGGCGGTGCCTGGCGCTTATTGCCCAGCCGCCAACACCCGGCCGAAACCCGTTTTCTCAGCACATCGCTCGCGCCCGGCGTGCGTGTCTTCTTCCTCAAGCCGCTGACTGGCAGGACACATCAATTGCGCGTCGCCTTGAAAAGTCTCGGCGCGCCGATCATCGGCGATCCGCTCTATCACCCGGCAAGCGCCGAGCCGGTGGATCGGGGGTATCTGCATGCCTGGTGGCTGCGGTTCGAACTCGATGGCGAAGTCTTTGCTTTCGAATGCGCGCCGCAGCAGGGCGCATTATTTCTGCGAGAGGATTTTCGTTCGTTGATCGCGCTGCCCGATTGGCACCCCACTGCCTGGTGAGCATGTGGCCGATGAATCAGCCGGCGTAGCGCGCGAGCCGCACGCCATTGGCAGCGCAGTCGGCGTTGAATCGATCGCTCGCCAGATAGGCGTATTCGAGTGGCCGCGTCGCGGCGATAGGGTCGGGCAGGGGATCGGCATGGCCCGGATGGCACATGATCAGGGCGCCGTCGGGCAGCCGAGCGAGCCAGCGCTGCATCAGCGCGGCGAAGTCGGCGCCGGGCGTCAACGAGTAAAGGCCGGCGAACCAATCGGGGCCGGTCAGGCCATGGCGCTGCAAATGTGCGCTGAACCCGTGACAGCACTGCTTGAGCACCTGTCCCTTGAAGCCGCTGTCGCCAAGGTCGGCCAGACGGTCCGGGCGGCGTACATAGGGTGGCGCGCGATCATGCCAGCGCAGTGCGATCGCCTCGGTCAGCGCTTGGCGCACCACGGGGAGTGCGTGTACATGCTGGTGGCCGTCCAGATAATCCGGCAAGCGGCCGAGGGCGTCGCAGAAGGCGTCGATCTGAGCCAGCAGCCGGTCGCGCAGATCGGCGCGCGCCAACAGCCGTAGTTGGCTCGCCAACAACCAATAACTCAAGCCGCGCACCGGCTGGCCCAACGGCTCCGTCAGATTGAAGTGCAGGCCGACGTCCACCGGCAACGGTGCGAGTTCGCTCGCCAGTTCTCGCCAGTAGGGGGATTGTGCGAACACGCTGGTGGCGGATAAGCGACCGGCGCCGATCAGTTCGAGAATGCCGCGACTGATACCGGGCGATTGGGCGAAATCGTCGGCGCATAGAACCAGGCGGCGCATCAGACCGCGCTCCTCGCGCGGAAGGCCCACAGTTTACTCAGTACGAAGGTCAGCGCGGCCACGGCGAATAGCACGATCAGCAGCGAGACGCGATAGTCGAGCGCGGTGAAGCGTAGCAATAGCGCATAGAGAGCTTCGTTGACGAAGAAGCTCAGGCAGGCAACGCCGAAAAAGCGCGGCAGCGATTGCCGGTGCGGCGTGCCGCTGTGACCGAAGGTGAATTGACGGTGGCCCCAGTAGCTGACCTGGAACGCCAACAGGAAGGCGGCGACATTGGCGATGAGCGGCGCCAACCCCAACGGCGTCAGTACGACGGTCACCGTCAGGTAGTGCACCACCAATGCGCTGATGCCGACGACCCCGAACCAGAACAACTGCCGTTTCACTCGCGGCCCTCGTCGCTGCTCGTCAGGTGGGTGATGCGGCTGACGAAGTAGGATGGGCGAAGTTTCACTTCGGTGAAGATCCGGCCGATGTATTCGCCCAGCACGCCGATGGACAATAGCTGTACGCCGCCGAGGAACATGATGGCGACGATCAGCGTCGGCCAGCCATGCTGATCGTTGCCATACAGCAGCGTTTGCAGCAGGACGAACAGCGCATAGGCGATCGAGGTCAGCGAGATGATGCTACCCACCAGGGTCCAGATCCGCAGCGGCACATTGGAGAACGCGGTCAAACCGGTTAGCCCCAGACCGAGCAAGCGGTAAAGGTTGAAGCTGCTCTGGCCGCCGCGCCGGTCGTTGGTATGGGTTTCTACGCCCAATCGGGTGAATCCGACCCAGTTGTACAGCCCCTTCATGAAGCGGTTACGCTCCGGCATTTGGCGTAGCGCATCCAGGATGCACCGATCCAGTACGCGGAAATCCTGGGTGTTCTCGGGAATCTTCAATTGCGCGCCGGTATTGAGCAGCGTATAGAACACCCTCGTGAACCAGCGCTTGGCGAAGCTCTCTCCCTCGCGGCTGGCGCGCACGCTGTAGACCATGTCGTAGCCCTTGCGCCAATTGTCGAGGAAAGCCGGAATCATTTCCGGCGGGTGCTGGAAATCGCCGTCGATCAGCACCGCCACGTCGCCGCGCGCCAGATCGATCCCGGCGGTCAGCGCCAATTCTTTGCCGAAGTTGCGCGAAAGTTGCACCAAGGTGACCGGCAATTGCTCCTTGAGGCGCAATACCCGCTCGACCGTGGCATCGCGGCTGCCATCGTCGATCACGATCAATTCGTGGCGCAGCCCCTGGGCCAGTAGGATCTGATGCAGGGTGTGCAATAGCGGTGCGATATTCTCCGCTTCGTTGAAGGCCGGCACGATGCAACTGACCAGCGGATCGGCCGGCCGCTCGGCGGCACGAAGTTGCAATAGATATTCTGGGACAAAATCTTCGGTCATAGCGGATCCTGGTCAGGCATTGCCTTGTCGCTTGCGCAACAACAGGGTGACTTCGCCCGGGTTGTGGAAGCGACCGATTTCTTCAAAAGCTTGTTTGACCGAGGCAGGCAAGGTCAAGTAGTCGTTTGGCGTCGTGGCGATGTAGTCCACCGTATGGTCTTGCAGCAGCGCCAGTGCGGCTTGTGCATCGGTACTGGTACGCACGCGCCCTTGCGAATAGAACTCGGCGGAGAACTCGCGCCGGGTGTCCCAGTACAGTAGCCGGCTATCTGCTGTCGGGTGCTCTGCCTGCCAGGCACGGATCAACGTCTCCTGGGTACGGCCGACCTTGCCGGGCAGCGCGACGAAAGCCAGCGTCGCCGCCAGCGTGATCAAGCCCGCACTGAGCCCGAGCCAAACGACCGGGGCGCTCGCCATCCGGCTCCGACGCCACAGTTCGGCGAACAGTAGGGCGAAGCCGCCGGTCATCGGCAGCGGATACGGGAAGATAATATTGCCAGACAAGGTGAAAAACGCCAACGCCATCAGCGACCACAACACGATATACGACATCCAGCCATCGTCCGCTTCGCCTGCCGGCGCGGGTCTGCGCCGGCACAGCCAATAGATCGCAAGCGGCGACCAAGGCAGCAGGCCGGCGAAGGCGAAAGGCCAAATCATGCCATGCGGCGTGGCATGGGCAAAACCATAACGGTCGCCCTTCCAGCCCGGATCGAGGAAGCGGTGTACATGCTCGCCCATGATGAAATAGTTTAGGAAGCCCGGTGTGCGCATTTCCGCCAGGATGTACCAGGGTACGCCGATGGCTAGCATCAGCAGCAGGCCACCCAGCCAGGGTAGACCGCGCCACATCGTCATCCACTCGCGCCGCAGGCAAAGCCAGATGAAGATCGGCATGCCGACCAACACAATGGCCAGCGGTCCTTTGGCCAGCAAGCCCAGGCCGAGACCCGCGAAAAACAGGTAGCCCCACAATTTGCTGCGTTCGCGTAGCGCCAGCCAGAACGCCACCTGCGACAGCGTGACGCAGAACATCAGCGCCGGGTCGGTCATGACCGTACCGGCGCACAGGTAGAACAGCAGCCCGCCCGCGAGCGCGAGCAGTGCGATCCAGGCGGCGTCGATACCTTGGCGGCGGCGCGCGACCAACCAGATCAGCCAGCCTGCGCCGATGGCTAGCAACAGCGCCGGTAGGCGCACAGCGAACGCGTTGACACCGAATAGTCCCATGGTGGCAGCGGACAACCAGGTCGATAGCGGCGGTTTTGCCCAGAACGGCACACCGTAATCGTGCAGCAGCGTGACCCAGTTGCCGGTCTCCAGCATCTTGCGGGCGATTTCCGCGTACCGTGCTTCGGTGGTGTCGTTGAGCGGGATGACGAACATGGCGATTAGCCGGATGACCAGCAAAGCCATCAAAACCCTTACCACGCGTCGTCGAGTCTGTTCCATGTCGATTCCTGAAACGGCAATTTTTGCAACCGGCTATTTTATACCAGCAAAGCTTAATATGCTTTTAAACCTAGCGTATTGCATGAAAAATCTTTATGTCCGTAGAGCGGCTCCTGCCGGCGATCATGGCCAGCCAAAAAAAAGCCACCGCGCGGGCGGTGGCTTTTGTAGTGTTCGCTATCCGGATCAAGCCGTGGTGTGCATCATCTTCTTCAGCTTGCTCGACAGTACGAACAGGATCAACGAAGCGATACCGGCCATGACCACGAACAGCATGAAGAAATCATGCAAGTTGTTGATGGTGTGGCCCATGAATACCGGCGGCGCCATCTTGGGGTCCGGGTACAGCGCGGACAGCACGCCGGCGAACTTGTTGGCGGCGGCGTTGGACAGGAACCAAATCCCCATCATCAGACTGGTGAAACGCACCGGCGACAGTTTGACCACCAGCGACAGACCGATCGGCGACAGGCACAGCTCGCCGAAGGTGTGCAGCAGATACAGGCTGAACAGCCACATCATGCTGACTTTGACGCCGGGTTGCAGGCCATCGACGCCGAAGGCGATCACCAGATAGCCGACGGCCAGCAGGAACAGACCGATGGCCATCTTGGTCGGCGAGGCCGGTTCGATACCCTTGGTGCCGAGGCGGGTCCATAGCCAGGCGAAGATCGGCGCGCACAACACGATGGCGACCGGATTGATCGACTGGAAGTAGGAAGCCGGTACCACGAAGCCCAGCAAGTTGCGGTTGGTCTGTTCTTCGGCGAAGAAGGTCAGCGACGCGCCGGCTTGTTCGAAGGCCGACCAGAAGAAGATCACAAACAGCGAAACGATCAAGATCACAGCCAGGCGTTCGTAATCGACACGCGTCAGCGGCTCGTGCTTGGCGTGGCCGCTGGCGTCGGTCGAGCGGGTCGGCGCCATGCCGATTGCGCGGCCTTCCGGGGTGACCAGGTAGGCATTCTTCAGCAAGGTGAACACGACCAGGCTGACCAGCATGCCGCAGCCCGCTGCCAGGAAGCCCCACTTGAAGTCGTGCGGATCCCCTGTGTCCCCCAGGGTGCCGCAGACCAGCGGTGCCAGCAGTGCGCCGGCGTTGATGCCCATGTAGAAAATGGTAAAGGCCGCGTCGACGCGCTTATCGCCCGCCGGATACAGCTGACCGACCATCGAGGAGATGTTCGGCTTGAACAGGCCGTTACCGGCGATCAGCGCGCCCAGACCGGTGTACATCAGGGTCGTGGCGGTGCCGATCGAATGGCTGAACAGCGAGCCGGAGAAGAACATCATGAACTGGCCGAAGGCCATCAACAGACCGCCGGCGATAATCGAGCGGCGATTGCCCCAGTATCGGTCGGCGATGTAACCGCCGATCAGCGGGGTCAGGTAAACCAGGCTGGTGTACGTGCCGTAAATGCCCGAAGCGTGTGCCTTGTCCAGCATCAGTGCTTTGACCATGAACAGGACGAAGATGGCGCGCATGCCGTAGTAGCTGAAGCGCTCCCACATTTCGGTGACAAAGAGCAAGTACAGGCCCTTTGGGTGTGCTTGTTTGATCATCTGTGTTTTCCTAGTGCAACGAGCTTGAGGGACCAACGACTTATATATGCTTTTGTTATGTCCCATACAGTGGTGGCACTGCTGGGGACTCGCATGATAACGATATTCTTATGTGCTAAGGGGGTTTTTTGCTGTTTGTGGGTATTTATATGTCATCATGTGCGTGTTTGTTGATATAAGTCTTGTGGTTTGCACAAAGTCATCGGAATAAAAGTTTTGTTGGGATGCGCCGGTTGGCATATAAGTGCTGCTATGTGAAGCGATTGTCACATCGCAAAAAAATGATTTATTGCTACTTGAACTCAAATAGGTGGGTGGCGTAGGCTAAGCAAAGCGCCATGGGGCGTTTTGACCAACCATACAGTATCGAGTTTGAGGATGGATGCTCACTGCTTTAGGGCTGTGGTTCCGCACTGGTACACGCTCGACATCGTTTTGACCTACGACTTTCCCCGCGCCTGATCTCCCTTGCGCCGAGCGGCGCATTCGCTTTGCCGTTTTCAGTCACCGCAACAGTACCGGCCGACATGCATTTGCCGTTTGAGGCAGGCTAAGTCGCGTCCGTGGGAGAGTAAACATGGCTCGTCGTATTCCTGAACCGTTCCGTATCAAGATGGTAGAACCGATTCACCAAACCACCCCCGAATATCGTCGCCAGGCATTGGATGCCGCCGGCTGGAATCCCTTCCTGCTGCATGGCGACGATGTCTATATCGATTTGCTGACCGACAGCGGCACCGGCGCGATGAGCGACCGCCAGTGGGCCGGGTTGATGATGGGGGACGAGTCCTACGCCGGCAGTCGCAACTTTTATCACTTGGAACAGACCGTGCGCGAGGTGTTCGGCTATCAGCACGTCATGCCGACGCACCAGGGGCGCGGCGCCGAACAGATCCTGTTCCCCGAGCTGGTCAAGCGCGTCAAGGGCAGCGCGCCGGTGTTTTTCTCCAACTATCATTTCGACACCACCAAGGCGCATGTGGAGATGGCCGGCGCTCGGGCGCAGAACCTGCTGACCCCGGCCGCGCTAGATACACAGAAGGCGTATGACTGGAAAGGCGACTTCGATGTCGAGGGTCTGAAAAGCGCTATCACCGCGCACGGCCCGGACAACGTGGCAGGGGTGATCGTCACCATCACCTGCAACAGCGCCGGCGGTCAGCCCGTATCGATGGGCAATATTCGCGAAGTCAGCCGGCTGGCGCGCCAACACGGCATCCCGGTCATCCTCGACGCCGCGCGTTTTGCCGAAAACGCCTGGTTCATCAAGCACCGCGACCGCGACTACGCCAATGCCGAAATCGGCGACATCGTGCGCGAAATGTTCGGCTACGGCGATATCTTCACCATGTCGGCCAAGAAGGATGGCCTGGTGAACATCGGCGGTCTCTGCTGTTTCCGCGACAACCTCGATTTATTCCGTGCGGTGCAGGTGCGCTGTGTGGCGATGGAAGGCTTCGTCACCTATGGCGGTCTGGCCGGTCGCGATATGGAAGCGTTGGCGATTGGCTTGAAGGAGGGGATGGACCACGGCTACCTGAGCTATCGCATCGCCCAAGTGGCCTATCTGGGCGAACGCCTGGCGCAGGGCGGCGTGCCGATCCAGACGCCGACGGGTGGCCACGCGGTCTTTGTCGATGCCAAGCGTATGCTGCCGCATATTCCGGCCCATCAATTCCCGGCGCATGCGCTGGCGTGCGAGCTGTACCTGGAAGGCGGCATCCGCGGGGTGGAAATCGGCTCGCTGCTCTTGGGCCGCAATCCGGTCACCGGCGAACAGGAACCGTCCGACCTGGAGTTGCTGCGCCTGACCATTCCGCGCCGTGTCTACACCAACGACCATATGGACTACATCGCCGATTGTCTGATCGACCTGAATGCCCGAGCCAACAGCATTCGCGGCCTGACCTTCGAGTATGAGCCGCCGATCCTGCGTCACTTCACCGCACGGCTCAAGCAGGTGTGAGTCGCCCTGCCTGGTGTCAAAAAACCGCCTTCGGGCGGTTTTTTTAGTTTGTGGAGCGGCTGTCAGGATGCGTTTGCGAAGCAACGCACCAACCTTCTCGTTTTTTAAAGGTAGACAGCTATCAGGCCACCGCCAGTCGGGGGCGCTTCGTCCCCCGCCTCCGGTTGCAGGCCTTAGTCGGCCGTTAGAATCAGGCAGCCCGCCAGCCTCCGCGCCTGTACGGCTTTGGGCAGAACCATCCACGACATGTGACTATCGAGCGGCTCGAACGCCCAAAACAACCGGCTATCGACCACCAATCGGTACTCGTCGGAATTTGGATGACTCTGACGCGGCAAGCACAACACGGAAATTAGGCTAAGTAACCGCTGTTGGCGGAAATCCTGATTTGAAGAAGAGATAGGGACTGCATTACCATCGTGGGCAACCATACTGACTCCTGCTGTGAGTTGGTTTGGCCAGCGGGTTCGGTGGTGCTGCGAACACCCCGAACCCGCGCCTTTCGCGGCTTGCGCCGCGACACCCACCATACCCAGCTAGCGAGCCAGTGACAATGGCGCGTGGCTGTCAGGAAATGCTGAAAATGTGGCGTGGGAAGGCGTCGCGGCTGAAGCCGCGAATGCCCGACTTTACAGCGAGTAGCTCTTCAAAATACGGATCTGTTCCCGCGCCAATTGATCGAGTTCGCCGGACAGGCGCGCGGTTTCTTCCGAGGCGTGGCTTGCTTCCACCGCCATACCGGCCACCTGTTCGACCCGGGTGGCGATGGACTGGCTCGCGGCGCCCTGTTCGCCGATGGCCTGGCTGATTTCCCCCACCTGCTGCGAGGCGATACGGGTTGCTTCGTGGATTTCCCGGATCGACCTGTCAGCCAGGTCGGCGCGTTCCTCGCCGGTCTGCACCAGATTCTCGACGTTGGCCATGTGGCTGGTGGCGCTTTGCGCGTAGTCGCGCATCTTGTTGATGGTGGCGCCGATCTCCAGCGTCGATTGCGCGGTACGCTCGGCCAGTTTACGCACCTCGTCGGCCACCACGGCGAAGCCGCGTCCCTGCTCGCCGGCACGGGCGGCCTCGATGGCGGCGTTGAGCGCCAGCAAATTGGTCTGGTCGGCGATGTCGCGGATGATCTGCAGCACGTTGGCAACCTGGGTACTTTCTTCGCCGAGTTTGCGGATGCTCTCGGCCGCTTCTTCCACCACGCCGGCGATATTGTGGATGTCGCCGATGGTGGCGCTGATCGACTCGGTGCCCTGCTTGGCCTTTTCGCCGGCGAGCTGTGCGCCGTCGCGGGTGTCGCGGGCGCTATCGGCCACATGGCTGATGCTGACGGTCATCTGCTCGATGGCGGCGGCCATGGCCGACGACGCCTCGCTTTGCACGCCGGCGCTTTGCGAGACTTTGCGCGAGGCCTCCGTCACCGAGTTGGCCAATTGCGCCACGCCATCCGCGCCGCGCAGGATCGTGCGCAGATTGTCTTGCAGCCGATCGAGCAGTTCGTTGAAGTTCTGCGAGGTTTCGCCGATTTCGTCATGGCGGATCGTCGGGGCGCGCAGCGTCAGGTTCAGGCTGTCCTTGATGTGCTGCATGGTGTCTTTCAACGCCAGCAGGCTCGTGCGCATGCTGCGCACCATGCGGATGCCGAACAAGGCGGATAGCACGCCGGACACGACGATCAACACCAGCATCAGTTTGCGCGCCAGCAAATAGTTGGCCTGATTGCTGTTGGAGACGTCGTTGCCGAGGTCGTAGTTCATCTTCAGATGCGTCTGTAAGGCTTGCGTCAGCGCATCGCTGGCCTTGGCGAAACCGGGGTAGGCGGCTTGCATGCCCGCTTGATCGTTGGCCCGAACCGCCTTGAGGAAAGTGGCGCGCTCGGTACGCCAGGCCTTGAGCGCCGCCACGTCTTGCTTGAGCAATATCGGATCTTGCGCCGAATAGAACGTCACTCTGGCCTGGCCGATCATTTTCACATCCTGATCGGTATAGTCGGAGACGTATTGCGACAGGGTCTTGTCCATCGAGGCATCGAGCGCGGCAATCTTGCTTTCCAGTTCCGGTCTGGCTGCCTGGGCTGCGACCGGCAGCAGCAGCACGTCGATGCGCAGTTGGTCCGAGGCGTTGCTCAGATCGCTCATTTGTTGGATGGCTGGAAACACGTACTGCATCGAGTAGTCGAAGCGCTCCTGCGATTCGGATAGCTTGAACATGCCAATGATGCCCACCAGCAGCAGGGCGAAAAAACTCAACGCCGAGGTGGCGGTCAATTGTTGGGTCAGCGAGAAGTGGCGTTTCATATTGTCCCCCCATGCGCGGACGCGAACGTCCACGCGGACCTTTTCTGTTATTAGAAATGAAACAATAACGGGTACTGCATCAGCTTGGTGTTGCTCGACATCAGGTTTGGTCGATTATGGCGCGACCGGCGCCACCCGGATGTCGACGGTGGCCGGCAACCCGCTGTCGGTGCCGGTCACCGTCTGCGATGCATGCCACTTCAATTCGCCGTTGGCGTAGACCTGGGTATCCACTTCGTAATGTCCCCCGGCACGGATGGCGCGGCGGTCGTAGATCAGGGCGTAGACCAGCGGAGTCTTCTTCGGATGGTTGAGGAACTGTTCGCTCAACACCGCCGCCGCACCGCCGCTACCGCTCACATCCATCAGCCGCTGGCGCACCATCACGTTGCGCGCATCCTTGAACAGTCCCGCGGGCAGATCGATATTGCCGTTCAGCGAGGTGGGCTGATAGGGCGTGCCGGCACAGGCGCCGAGCAGCAGCGCGACGCACAAAACGACGAGTCGCGGGAAACGTTGCAGCATGTTTAGATCTCCGGTTTTCGATGCGAAGACCAAATTGGACGCTTTTTGCCGATTGGATGCAATCACGCCGTCGAAGACGACGGCGTGATTGGGGGGCGGGAAGGGGGGGTTATTCCCCGATAAAACTCGATTTCTCTCGGGTCTTGAGCGATGGATCTTCCACCTGGGTGACGGTGAAGTGGATCTCGTGGCTGCCCTTGGTGGCGACCTCGGGTTCTGCCTGGACGCGTAAGCCGACCAGCCGATTGTCGCCCGGGCGGACGGTAATTTCCTTTTCGTCCGTCTGCAGCCGCAAGTCCGGTAGCCCGTCGACCTTCACCGTGAAATGCTGCGGCTGGTCGGTGACGTTCATGATGCGGATGCTGTAGCTGTTCTCCAGCCAGCCGTCGTCGGTTTCACGTACCAGCGAGGCGCGGTCGCGAATAATGTCGACCTTGAATGGCAAGCGCAGGTAGAACGCCGTGCCGGCCGTTGCCAACACCGCCAGCAGCACCACCGAGTACATGATCACCCGCGGCCGCAGAATGCGGTGCGGAATCTGCTCGCGGCTGAACTTGCCTTCCTGCACGTTCTCCGTGGTGTAGCTGATCAGCCCGCGCGGGTAGCCCATCTTGTCCATGACTTCGTCGCAGCCGTCGATACAGGCGGCACAGCCGATGCATTCGTACTGCAGGCCGTCGCGGATGTCGATGCCCACCGGGCACACCTGCACGCAAATACCGCAATTGATGCAGCTGCCCAAGTCGACCGTCGCGGGGTCGATGCCTTTCTTGCGTGCGCCGCGCGGTTCGCCGCGGGCTTCGTCGTAGGAGATGATCAGGGTGTCGCGGTCGAACATCACGCTTTGGAAGCGGGCATAGGGACACATGTATTTGCAGACCTGTTCGCGCATGTGGGCGGCGAACAGGTAGGTGAAGCCGGCGTAGAAGAAGATCCAGAAGGTTTCCCACGGCCCGTAGTCGAAGGTCGGCGCGGCGGCCACCAGATCGCGGATCGGCGTGTAGTAGCCGACCAAGGTGAAGCCGGTCCAGAGCGAGAACAGAATCATCAGGCCGTGCTTGACCGATTTGATCGCGAACTTGCGCCCGTTCATCGACTGTTTATCCAGCTTCATGCGCTGTACGTGATTGCCTTCGATCAGGCGTTCGATCCATAGCATGACCTCGGTGTACACGGTCTGCGGACAGGCATAGCCGCACCACAAACGGCCAGCGATGGTGGTCCAGAGGAATAGGCCGAAAGCACAGACCATCAAGAGCGCCGACAGATAGACGAAATCCTGCGGCCAGATGGTCAGGCCGAACAGGTAGAACTTGCGGTTGACCAGATCGAACAGCAACGCCTGGCGGCCATGCCAGGTGACCCAAGGCATGCCGAGATAAAACAGTTGCGTACCGAACAGAAATAACAAGCGCCACTTGGCGAAGATGCCGCGTACGTCGCGCGGATAGAGTTTTCGAGATTTTTCGTACAGTGAAATCGATTGCTCTTGTTGGCCTTCCACCTTGACCTTGATGTCCTTGAGTGAACCCGACATGGTTTTTCCCTTGCGAGACTGTTCTTAAAAGTAAGGCGCGGATGAATTGTGCCTGACTATCTTATTATTGTGCAGCATTACCCTCTCATAACCCCTCTCATATAGCCATAGTTCTTCAGTCGTAGTTTTGCTTTATGTTAAATGCATTTTAGGTTTTCCCAGGCAAGGATGATCGCGCTGCGGCGATGTTGCATTTATTTGTAATTATCATAATTAAAACAATTAATTTTTTGTTTGTCATTGCCTTGGGGTGTGGCTATAACAGGCTCTCAACGCACTAATCGCAGTGCAGAGGGGGGCGTATGCCGAACTCCAACCCTGTCATGTCCGATGCTTCTCCCGTGCAAGATAGCGGGTCGACATCGCCTGTGCCGGATCTGCCCAAAGGCGGGGGTGCCGTTCGCGGCATCGGCGAGAAATTTGCCGTCAACCCCGTGACCGGCACCAGCTCATTGACGCTTCCGATTGCCTGCTCGCCCGGACGTGCCGGCGCCACGCCGCAACTCGTGCTGTCTTACGACTCGGGAACCGGCAACGGCCCGTTCGGCATGGGCTGGCAATTGGGATTGCCGACGGTCAGCCGCCGTACCGACAAAGGCTTGCCGCAATATCGGGACGATGAGGCGTCGGACAGCTTTCTGCTGTCGGGGGCGGAGGATCTGGTTCCCGTACTGTTGCCAGACTCCGAGGGCGGTTCGCGCATCAAGGAAACGCACCGGCACGGTTACCGCATCCGCTACTATCGGCCGCGCATCGAAGGGATGTTCTCGCGTATCGAGCGTTGGACGCGCGAGTGCGATGGCGACACGCATTGGCGCAGCTTCAGTCGCGATAATGCCTTGACGATCTACGGCGCCACGCCCGACAGCCGGATCAGCGATCCCAGCGACCCCCGCCGTGTTTTCTCCTGGCTGATCTGCCAAAGCTACGATGCCAAGGGCAACGCGATCGACTATCGCTACCTGGCCGAAGACCAGCAAGGCGTGGATCTCGGACTGGCTAACGAGCGCAACCGTCTGCGCGGGGCCAACCGATATCTGAAATCGGTTCGTTACGGCAACCGTCGGCCGCTATTGCTGGATGCGACCAGTCCCAGTTTTCGGCCGCCGGCATTGCCCGATCTATCCGATGCGTCATGGCTGTTCGAACTGCTGTTCGATTACGGCGAGGGGCATTACCAGGAGACGACGGCCGACGATGGCGAGTGCTACGCAGGCGTGCGCCTCGATCCGTTGCACGCGTGGCCTGCGCGCGCGGACCCCTTTTCCGGCTATCGCGCCGGCTTCGAAGTGCGCCACTACCGCTTGTGCCGTCGTGTGCTGATGCTGCATCACCTGCCGGAAGAACTGGGCGTTGCCGATTATCTGGTCAGTGCGCTGCACTTCAATTACCGCGAAAAAGCGCGCGGCAGCCAGATGATCGGTGCCACGCAGTCCGGTTATCAACGATTGCCAAACGGGGACTACCTCAAGCGCAGCTGGCCCGAGTTGACATTGGATTACAGCGAAAGCCCCCTGGATGACGGCCGCTACCGGCAACTGCCGGTGCAGGCCGCGCCCGAGGATAGCCTGGACAATTTGCCCGCGGGTATCGATCTATCTCGTTACCGCTGGGTGGATCTGAACGGCGAGGGGATCGCCGGCGTGTTGACGGAGCAGGGTAACGGCTGGTTCTACAAGCCCAACCTCGGCGAGGGGATGCTCGGTGCCGCACGCCAAGTCTCCGCGCGCCCCTCGTTGGCTAATCTGAACGCCGGCAGGCAGCAATTGCTCGACCTGTATCGCGACGGCAATCTGGCCCTGGCGGAATTCGATGCGCCGAACCCGGGGTTCTACCCGCGCGGCGAGGCGGCCGGCTGGCAATCATTTCGTCCATTCCCTTCGCTGCCCGATCTCGATTGGCGCGATGCCAATCTGCGTTTTATCGATCTGACCGGCGATGGCCACCCCGACATTCTGCTGACTCGCGATACGGCGGTCACCTTGTGGCATGAGTCGCTCGGTGCGGATGGTTTCGGCCCGGAGCGACGTATTCATCCCAGTCTCGATGAGGAAAGCGGACCGCGCGTGGTATTCGCCGATGGTACCCAATCGGTCTTTCTGGCCGATATGAGCGGCGATGGATTGACCGATCTGGTACGCATCCGCAACGGCGAAGTCTGCTATTGGCCGAACATCGGTTATGGACAGTTCGGCCCCAAGGTCTGCATGGACAACGCGCCCTGGTTCGACGAGCGCGACAGTTTCGATCAGCGGCGTATCCTGTTGGCCGATATCGAAGGCTACGGCACCACCGATATCCTGTACCGAGGACGCGATGGGATCCGCGTCTACCTCAATCGGCACGGCAATAGCTGGTCCGAGCCGCGTCTCCTGGCGCAGTTGCCCGCCACCGACAGCGCCACGGCATTGACGGTGGTGGATTTCCTCGGTCGCGGCACGGCCTGTCTGCTCTGGTCCTCGCCGCTTCCGGGGCATGCGCGCCGGCCTTTGTGGTACCTGGATCTGATGGCTGGCGGTAAACCGCATCTGTTGGTCTCGGTACGTAACAATTTGGGCGCCGAGACCCGGATCGACTATGCCTCCTCCACGCACTTCTACCTGGAGGATCAGGCTGCCGGTACGCCATGGATCACGCGCTTGCCGTTTCCGGTGCATGTCGTGGCGCGGGTGGAGACGCGAGACCTGATCGACGGCAATCGCTTTGTCACCCGCTATGCCTATCACCATGGCCATTACGACGGGCTGGAGCGCGAGTTCCGCGGTTTTGCTCGCGTGGACCAGTGGGACACCGAGGCTTACGGGGTGGACGAGGACGAGGGCGCGGCGAGCAACTTCGATCCCGCTTTCTTCGTGCCGCCGGTGCTGACCAAGACGTGGTACCACACCGGTGCGCTCGACCGCTCCGGCCGGGTGTCGCGCCAACTGGCACACGAATACTATCGGGAAACGGGGCTAGACCAGGCGGAGCTGGCGGCGCTGCTGCTCGACGACACCGTCTTGCCGCCAGGGCTGACTGGGGATGCCCTGCGCGAGGCGGTGCGCGCGCTCAAGGGCGCGCGGCTGCGGCAGGAAGTGTACGCGCTGGACGATACCCCCGAATCGACGCGGCCTTACTCGGTATCGGAAGCCAATTACACCATCGTGCCGCTGCAGCCGCGCGGCCCCAACCGTTACGCGGTGTTCTTTACCCATGCGCGCGAAACCCTGAGCTGCCAATACGAGCGCAAGTTGTTCGCCGTCCATGACGGCCACACCTTGCCCGAGGCGGCCGGCTGCTCGCAGGCCGGCATCCGTTGGCTGGCCGATCCACGTATCAAGCACGATATGGTGTTGCGGGTGGACGCTTACGGCAACGTGCTGCAAGCATTGGCGATCGCCTATGGCCGTCGCTACCACGAATGCGGCGGCCACTTGAGCGATGCCGACCGCGCCCGACAGCGGCAAATGTTCGCGACGTTGAGCCAGGCCGCGTTCACCGGGGCGGTGGACTTGGCCGAGGCTTATCGCACGCCGCTAAGAGCCAGTGCGCAAAGCTATGAGTTGATTCGGCTGGCCGAGGCCTACGCGGCCAAACAAGGTCGCGGCGTGCCGAGGCTGTTGCGCTTCGAGGTGGTGCAGCATTTGTTGGCGCAAGGAGCCATCGATCTGCCTTATGAAGACGTCCAAGCTGCCGGCGCGGTGCTGCCGATGCTCTATCGCCGCTTGATCGACAGTGAGGCGATCCGTTACCGCGGCAACGATTTGAACCGTTTGTTGCCGTTGGGCGAGCTTGAGTCGCTGGCGCTGCCGGGCGAAGGCTACCGCTTGGCGTTCACCCCGGGTTTGATCGACCGGATCTATCGCCAGACGCGCGATGGCGTCGATATCCCGTTGCTGCCGGATCCCGCCACCTTGTTGGGCGGCAAGGGGGGCGATCAAGGGGGTTACGTCGACTTGCATGGCGACGGGCACTGGTGGATGCCTTCGGGGCGCAGCTTCTATCACCCGGATGCGTTGGCCGCGCCAGCCGAAGAGTTGGCGGAGGCTTGCGCGCATTTCTTCTTTCCCCGGCGATTCAGCAACGCGTTTGGCGCCGAGGCCTCGGTGGATTACCTGCATGATCTGCTGGTGGCGCAAACGCGCGATGCATTGGGTAATACCGTGTCGGCTCGCTACGATTTCCGCGTCTTGCATCCGAGCCTGATGATCGACCCCAATGGCAACCGGCAGAGCGCCGCCTTCGACGCTTTGGGCCGGACGGTGGCGACCGCGATCGGCGGTAAGGATGGCGAGGGGGTGGGCGATTCCCTGGACGACTTCGGCGTGTTCGACGCCAACCTGGATTTGACCCGTCTGCAGGACTTTGCCGCCAGCCCGGAGGCCGCCGCCGCAGGGCTCCTCAAGAGCGCGACCACCCGTTTCGTTTACGACCCGCACCGCTACCGCCGCTGTGGCGAGCCGCCATTTGCCGCCACCTTGGCGCGTGAAATGCATGTCAGCGACTTGGTGCCGGATCAGGTCGGCCCGATCCACATCGCCCTGACTTATTCAGATGGTTTCGGCCGCGAAATCCAATCCAAGATCCAGGCGGAGCCAGGGCCGGGCGCCTTGCGCGCGGCGCCTGCGCGGCTGCCGGACGGCGATATCGTGCCGGGTGCTTTGCGCCTGGCGGACGACGGACTGCCGCTCTCCGGGCCGCTCGATCCTCGCTGGGTGGGCAAGGGGCGCACCGTATTCAACAACAAGGGAAAGCCGGTCAAGCAATACCAGCCGTTTTTCAGCAGCACGCACCTGTTCGAACCCGAGACGCAGCTGCGTCAGGTCGGCGTCACGCCGATCATGTGCTATGACCCGCTGGGCCGGCTGGTGATGTTGCTGATGGCCGATCATAGCTATCGCAAGGTGGTGATCGGCCCTTGGCAGCAGCAGTCTTGGGATGCCAACGACACCGTGCTGCAAGCCGACCCGGCGGAAGACCCCGATGTCGGCGGATACTTCCGCTTGCTGCCGCCGGTCGATTACCTGCCGACTTGGTACGCGAGTCGTGCCGATGGTCAACTCGGCGCGGATGAGCGCAACGCCGCATTGCGCGCCGCCGAACATGCCGCGACGCCGCCTAGGGTGTACCAGGATGCGCTCGGCCACGACTTTCTCAGCCTGGCCGATAACGGTCGTTTCGGGGTCTATGCCACGCGCAGTCTGGTGGATATCGAAGGCAATCTGCGCCAAGTGATCGATGCCTTGGGGCGCACCGTCGCGCTGTACGACTATGACATGCTGGGCCATCGCATCCGCCAGGCAAGCATGGAGGCCGGCGAACGCTGGATGCTGCACGATGTCAGCGACAAGCCGATCCGCGCCTGGGATAGCCGGGGGCACGGTTTCCGCACCGAATACGACCGCTTGCGCCGCAGCCTGCGCCATAGTGTGCGCGGCAGCACGGCCGAATCCGACCCGCGCACGCTCGGCCGCGAGGTGGTGTACCAAAAGACCGAGTACGGCGAAGCGCAACACGATGCCGCGGCGCGTAACCTGAGAACGCGCCCCTATCGCCAATTCGACGCCGCCGGCATCGTCACCAGCGAACGTTACGATTTCAAGGGCAATGTACCGGAAACCCACCGCCAACTGCTGAACGACTATAAGGATCTGCCCGACTGGGACGATGCCGGCGAGGTCTTCAGCAGCCAGTCGGTGTTCGACGCACTCAATCGGCCGGTGCAAATGTTACTGCCATATAGCCAGCAATCGGCGGCGGGCTATACCGTACTGCGCCCCGCTTATAACCGGGCCAACCTGTTGGATCGCATCGATTGCTGGCTCGATCTGCCCGCCCGGCCCTCGGCGATCTTGGCGCGCACGGGAGCGAGCCTGCGCCCGATCGAGCAGATCGACTATGACGCTCAAGGTCGGCGCACACGCATTGTGTTGGGCAATGGCGTGGCCAGCGACTACGACTACGACCCGCTTACCCTGCGGCTGCGGCGCCTGGCGACGTGTCGCGGCGGCGCTGTTTTGCAGGATTTGAGCTACGTCTACGATGCGGTCGGCAATATCACCCGTATCGGCGACGATGCCCAGCAGTCCTTGTATTTCGACGGTGCGGTGGCGCAGCCTGGCCACGATTATCTTTACGACCCGCTCTACCGGCTGATCGCGGCCGATGGGCGCGAGTTCGTCGCGCCGGGCCAGGACGGCGCCCCGGCCAGTGCCAGCGACGTGCCGCGCGTCGGGCAACGCTGGCCAGGCAATCCGCAAGCGATTCAGCCTTGGTGCGAGGAATATCTATACGACGCAGTGGGCAACCTGTTGCAACTGCTGCACCACCACGGCGTCTTGTCGGCCAATCTCGGCGAGATCGCTTGGCAGCGTCATTACCACTACGACGCGCCGAGCTTGATCGATTCCGCGCAACGCAATAACCGTTTAAGCCATAGCGCAGTCGGCCGCGTAGACGAACATTACCGCTACGATGCGCACGGCAATATCGTCGGCATGCCGCGACAAAGCGCCATGAGTTGGGATTTCAAGGATCAACTGCACTGCTCTGCGCGCCAGGCGGTGCGGCCGGACGATGACGCGGCTCGGGGCGAGACGACCTGGTATGTCTACGACGCGGGCGGCGACCGCGTGCGTAAGGTCACCGAGCGTTTCAACGGTCGCCGCATGCATGAACGGATCTATCTCGGCGGCATCGAGCTTTACCGCGAATACGACGCGCACGGCGTCAAGGTGCAGTTGGCGCGCGAAACCCTGCACGTGATGGACGGCAAGCGGCGTGTGGCCATGGTCGAGACCCGGACGATCGGTGCGGCGCACGATCCATCCCCCGCGCGTCTCACGCGTTACCAGTTGGCCGATCACCTGGATTCGTCCTGCCTCGAACTCGACGAAGCCGCACGCCTGATCAGCTACGAGGAGTACTACCCCTACGGCAGTACCGCCTATCAGTCGCTTAACCGGCGCGTGCGGGCCGCGGCCAAACGCTATCGCTATACGGCGATGGAGCGGGATGAAGAAACCGGATTCTGCTATCACCGCGCCCGCTATTACTTGCCGTGGCTGGGGCGCTGGCTCAGTTGCGATCCGCTCGGCATCGAAAGCGGCGTGAACCTCTATGCCTACGCCAACGGCAATCCGGTGGCGAACACCGATACCAATGGCACGGCCTGCGATCCGACGGTCGCCACTTGCATGGACTTCGAGGGGCAGGAGATCAACTTCACCTCCTCCTCGCCGCTACGCGAAGTGCCCTTTGCCGTGCATGTGGACGAAATCGACGCGGTGCGGGGCGATTTGGCCGGCGGTGTGGCCGGTTCTCCCTCCGATCCGGCGAACAAGCAGTTACTCGACTGTCGGACCAATACCTGCTCCAAGAGCAACTACGTCGGCAGTTCGCCGCCGCCGCGCCGTCCGGCGGTTTCGATTGCGGACAATCCCGAGGAGGCCGAGAGCCGGTTGCTGACCGGGCGTTTGGACGAGATCGAGGAAATCCGCGATCTGGCCGACCAGGCCACCGCCAATACCGCGGCCGGCCGCCGCACCAATGCCGCTTTGCGTTATCGGATCGCGCGCGATCCGGCTGTGGGGCGGTTCTTGCGTTCCATCGGCATCAATCCGGACGATTTGACGCTGTTGCCGTCGCCGAACGGCGGGCAGCGCCCAACCGGACCGTCGGTCAATTTCTCGCCGCGCGACGCCGATATCAACCCGGCCACCGGCGAAGTCATTCCGGGGCCGAATACCGACGCCGCGATGGCGCGTCGCGCCCAGCGGCTGGCAAGTCAAGCGCCGCCGGTGGCCTCGGTACTGTCGGCCGAAGCCGGCCTGGTGGAAGAGGAGCTGGCTTCGCATGTCGCCCCGCCCGCCGCGCCGCCGCGCTTGCCGGCGGGCGGAGGGGGCGGCAGTCCGATCAGCGGCGCCGCGACCCAATTGGGCGTGACCTTGGTGCCGGGAACCGCCGAATCGCTACTGGTGACCGAGGCGGCGGGCCATACCGCCTTGCAATTGGGTTTGCCGCGGCTTGGCGCCGCGGCGCTTTCCGGGGCCGAATCCGGCGGTCCGGCCGCCTTGGGCGGCTTGGTGGGCGCGCCGGCGGGCTACGTGTTCGAAGGGGTTGCGCGCGAGAATGGCGCCAGCAATACCACGGCGATCGGTGTCGGTACCGCGGGGGCGGTGGCGACCGGGGCGACCGTTGCCGTCGCGGCGGTGCTGATCGTGGCGACCGCCCCGGTTTCTCTGACCGTCATCGCCGGTGCCGCCATCGTCGGCGGGCTTGCCGCCGGTTTTGGCTATCTGATGTCGCATGCGTTGTAGAGGAGTGATTCCATCATGTCAGCCTTGATCGTCATTCGTTTGGTGCCGGGCACTCCCGTCGACGGCGACACTTTCATCGATTACCTGACCGGGCTACAGATCGAAGCGTTCGACCTGACCTACGGCAGCGTACCGCAAGGGGTCTCGGTCGGGGTCGCGAAGTATATCCCGCCGACTTCCAGCCCGATTTCCCCGCCGCCCGCGCCGCCCGTGTACGCCGCTTTCCCCACTTTCGATCCGGCCACCGGCATCGTGCAGCACTTCGAACTCAGTAGCGGCTTGCCGCCGCTGGTGTATTACCCGGTCAGCGTGGCCACGGCGGTGATCAAGGTGGCGTCGCCGACCGCATTCGAAAACCTGCGTATCGTCATGACGCGCGGCGGCCATAGCTGGAACGTGGCCGAGGCGTATTACAACGCGACGCTGGCGAGCGGTTCGCCCACGCCCGCCATGTATCAGGGTCTGAGCGTCACCAGTTGCTATCTGACGCTGCCGCCCTCGTCGGCGCACGGTATCAGCGTCAGCTTGCCCTCGGACGGCACGCCGCCGGCGTTCGACGATCTGGTTTTGGCCATGACCGCGGTGTTGAACATCGATCCCGGCGGTGCCCCGCCGGCGCTGGCCGATTTGAATCCGCAGCAATGCGCCAATCTAGCTCATGAAATTGTCTGGAGCGTGCCCGGCCCTATGCCGGTGCCGCCGGACACGCTGGAAAATCTGTATACCGATCCGCCGAACACCGGCACCTTGACCGATAGTCACGAACAGAACCGCTTGCAGTTCCAAGGGTCGCTATCGTCCTACTACGCGCCGCGCGATGCCAACGCCCAGCAGCTCACCACCTATGTGTACGCGGTGGCGGCGGCCTTCAAGTGTCAACAGATGACCCTATCGGCCACCCGGGCGCTGTTCGAACTGCCGGTGGATGCCGGTATCAGCCATGGCGGCCCGTTGGGCAGCACGGAGGTGTTGCTGGTCAATCCGGGCGGCGGCGCGTTGCCGGTGAGTTTTGGGGTGCCGGCAGCATACTTCTACGCGTTGGATGCCAATCTGCCGCCGCAAGTCAGCGTGGCGCAGCGCTTTAACATGGCCACCGGCGACCGGGCCGAGCGCTTATTGGTGCAGCTGGCCGATGCCGTGGACAAGGGGGTCATCACCGATCAAGAAAAGATCAACGGCGCCGGGCCTGCCATCAACCCGGCGCAGGCCGTGCGCCGCATGAATGCGCTCAGTGCCGGCGGCAGTCAGTCGCGCCCACCGTGCCCGGTGGACGGATCGATCACCACGGTGCTGAACGATTGGCTGGCCTACGGTGCCGATTGGCCCGATGCCACGGTGCATCCGATCAATGAATTCTGGATCATCGTCAGCCCGCCCGGCGGCGAGGCCGTGACCCATCCGGCCGATTATCTGGATTTTGTCCTGGTGGCGCTGACGCAAGGTTATGTGCCGCCCGGCAGCCCGCAGTCGTTGAAGGATCTGGTGCTGGCCAATCTGATCGTGACGCCGGCCGGTGCGGTGCACCCCACCACGGTGGCGCAGTTGGCCGAGGCGCTGAGTTCCGATTGGCGCACCTTCTTTGTCGGGAGTCCCGGTTGGCCGGGCAATCAATGGTTGCCGCCCTTTACCGGCTTGGGCAGCCCCGAGGCTCGACTGGCGGCTTTCATCACCTATATCCGGCAGTTCTTTTCCGCCGCACCGCCTGCGCCGCCGGCAAGCTACAGCGCCGGCAACCCGGACGCGCCGCCGGTGCTGCTGCCGCCCGCCACCGACTGGATCGCGCAGGCGATGCAGCAATATGCGCTGTTGCCCGGCGGGGCGCCGATCGTGCTGGGTAACGGCTTCGACGACACGCTGATGGCGCAAGCCGCGCAGATGCTTTTTCCCAACGACGCCCATGCCCAGGCTTGGTTGATGCAGGCCATGCATGCGCTCGACGGGTTATCCGCGTTGGTCAAGCCGCTCGGCGTGACGCCCCAACTCGGGTTTTCGCTGATGGAGGCGCTCTATGCGCGCGGCTTCCGATCGGCAAGCGATGTTCTGGCGTTGTCGCTGACCGAATTCGCCACCTCGCTGATCGGTAGCCTGGCCTACGACTATGCGCCCACGATCTTCGGCAACGTCGGCGGCAACCCCGGGCAGGGCCCCGTACCCGGGCCGTTCGGACCGGTCAATCCCGGCGATCTGGTCAATTGCCTGCCGGCGCCGTGCCGTTCGCCGTTGGGAGAAATCGAATACCTGCATGAGCTGTTGGCGCTGGCCGAGAGCGCCACATGCGACGACCCGCAGGCGCTGCCTGCCGCCGGCCACGCCACCTTGGGCGATGTGCTCGCCACCCGGCGCGGCCCGCTGGGCCAATTGTTGGCCGATTGTCCCAATCTCGAAATCCCGCTGCCGTTGATCGATATCGTCAACGAAAATCTGGAGAGCCTGGTCGCCACCGCGCCGGGGCAGACGCAGGGAGTGGTCTACCAGACTACCGGCGATGCGCTGGCGGGCTATCCCTTGTGTGCCGCGCACTGCTGCGGCGCGTCGGAAGAAGGGGAGGCGGGCTGCCACGACCCGGCGACGCTTTACGCGACGCTGCCGGGCTATTCCAGCCCAGCGGTGCCGCTGGCGGTGCCGTCGTGCTATGCGCTGCTGGCCAACGACTTTTCCGCGCCCGGCTTGCCGTATTCGCAGGCGCTCGACGTCAACGGCGCCTACCTACGCCACCTCGGCACTTCGCGCTATTCGGTCATGCGCCGCTTCCGTCGCGACATCACCGCCTTTGTCCACGACCCGGCGCTTGCGCCGCCGGTGTTTCAGGCGCACCTGTGGCGTTACCCGCTGAGCCTGGACTTGACGCTGGCCTACTTGTGCCTGACGCAGCAAGAGGCCGATGCCTGGTTCGGCGATGCCACCACCACCGCGGCATGGAG
This sequence comes from Paludibacterium purpuratum, assembly GCF_004363805.1. Taxonomy (GTDB): domain Bacteria; phylum Pseudomonadota; class Gammaproteobacteria; order Burkholderiales; family Chromobacteriaceae; genus Paludibacterium; species Paludibacterium purpuratum. The sequence continues at coordinate 135,225 of NZ_SNZP01000001.1, forward strand.
CATGCTGGGCTTCGCCACGGCAACCAGCAATCGCGTGCCGTGGACCCGTACCTTGTCGCAAGTGTCGGAGTTTCTCGCCCGCACCGGTTTGTCTTGGTGCGAATTGGTCGAGTTGCAGCAATGCGGGGTGGTGCCCTTCAGCTACAGCGGCAGCCAAGACGGCAAGCTACCGCCCTGCGAGCCATGCTATCCAGCGCGTTATTCGCTGACTTTCGGCAATACCACGCCGGCGCAGACAGGCTTCGCCACGCTGGCGGTGTTCATCCGCTTGTGGCGCAAGTTGCAATGCTGCGGCGCTATCCGTCTCAGCATGAACGATTTGGCCGACTGCTATGCGGTGTTGATGCCGATCGGCGGCGGCATGGCCTTCCTGCGCGAATTGGCATCGCTCCTGTTGTTGCATGAGGAATGCCATGTCGCCTTACGCGATGGGCACGATCATGCGCCGGGCAGCGGTGCCGATCGTTTGCATATCCTGGCGCTCTGGGTGGGCAGCGGCGCGCGCAAATGGTCATGGGCCGTGGCGCAGTTGCTGCACGGCGTGCGCCCCGCGGCGTTGCGTCGCCATCGTTGCCATGACCGCCCGCCGCAGTTCATTAAGTTGCTGGAGCAAAACCTCGATCCCTTATCGCGCCTAGCGGGGTTCGACCCCGCAACGGCCGGGCTCGAATGGCATGCCAAGCCAAGCGCTACGCTGCGTTTCGCCGAAGTGCTGGCCAAGTTGTACGCCTCCGCCTTCAGCGTCGGCGAGGTGCTGTATTTGTTCAGTGCCGATGCCCATCTGGATGGCGACGATCCTTTCCCGTTGCAAACCGCCAACGAAGCGCTCGATCTGCCGCTGGATCTACCGGACGAGCTGCACGAAGCATCGCTTTGGCATTTGCGCCGCGAGTTGTTGGCGCTCACGGTTGCACCGCACGACGCTCACCATTGGACCTGGGCGCGCATCAGCGCCAGCCTGCGCGACGATTTCGGTTTTCAGCCGCCCGCCGGCGGCGACACATGGCAGACGCTGGGGCAGCATTTCTTCCCGAGCATGCTGGGCGCGAGCCCTCTCGACCGGCGCTTCGGCGTTCCTCTGCCCGGCTCAAACCCCTTGATGTGGAATACCCCGCTGGATGGGCCTTTCCAGTACGACGCCGCAACGCAATCGCTCTGGACGCAGTTGCCGCTTCGCGATGAAGCCGTGATCGAAAAATTGGCCGCCATGCGGCCGCTGGCAACGGCGGCAGAGCAGCAAGCGGTGCAGAACCTGTATTTTCTGCCGCGCCTGGCGTTGGCGCCGTTTGCCTTTCTTTTCGACGACTATGCGGCGGCCGAACGCTTGCTGATCGAATGTGGCGACGAAGACGAACGCTGGGCCTTTTTCCAGCATCAGTTCGCCCTTTGCCACGCGCGTTGCCGGCAAATTGCTTGCCATCTGGCGCGTCACGCTCAGCGGGCGGACGAGGGCGGCGAGCAGGTCGCCTGGGCGGTGATCCGCAATCTGTGGGGCGACGAGAACCGCGGTCTTGCGCCGTGGGAAAACGACAATGGCGCCGAACCGCCTGTGTTATGGCAACCCCGGCCCAATGGTTGCGGCTTTGCCGCCTTGCTGGGCTTGACCGGGACCGGGCTCATGGGCGAATTCGGCGTGGGCGCGAACAACACGCTGTGGCGTGAAACGCGCGGGCCGCTCACTGCCTTCGACGCGGTACGCAACCACCGCAATACGCCGCAACCCACGGTGATTCCCGCTCTCGGCGCCAGCTTGTCGGCGCAGCAAATGCAGACGCTAACGCTGCACAACGGCTATGCCCTGTCCGACGAGGACGGGGTTTTGCTGGGGGGCGTGCAAGGGTTTGTCGTGCGTTGGCGCGGGGTACTGCTGATCGAAGAAGCCGGCGACTACCATTTTCTGGCGGGCGCACCCAGCCGCGATGGCGAAGTGCCCGACTTCGAGCAGGCCGAGGAACGGCGCTGGCGCGTCCAGCTTGCGCGCGGGCAACGGACTTGGCAATTGCTCAACCATCGCTGGGACGACCAGCAGGAGCATGCGCATCCCCATCTGCCGCTCGCTCGCGGCGCCTACCAATTGACCATCGAGTTCGAACAGCCCGAACCGCGCGGCGAAGACTGCGATTGCCAGGAGCCACGGCCATTCCACACCGGCTTCGCCCTGAAATACAAAGGGCCGGACAGCGATGAACACTGGATCGCCTTGCCGTTGTGCCGGCTCTACTTGCAGGACAAAGACGGCACGCTGGGGCAGGGGATCAAGCAGCGCGACAACAGCGTGTTGAACAACTATCTCGACGCGCGTTATGTCAGCACGCTACGCGATATCCGCCGCACCTATCAGCGCGCCTTCAAGGGGATGCTGTTCGCCAGCCGTTTCGACCTGTCGGCCAAGCGCATCGCCGACGACCGTCAGTCCGAGTTGGGCTTCATGCTGGCCAACCCGGATCGTTTCGCCGGGCGCGCCTACGCGCCCTCGGGCGGCGGTTATATCAGCCATGACGCCGGTTTCGATTTCAACTTCTGGCCGCTGTTGGACAACTATCTGGCGCCCGATGCCGCGGTGGACGATCGCGTCGCGCCGAGCCTGAAACGGCAGCAGGCGCTGTTCGACTGGTGGGAGCGCACCTTCGATTACACGCGCATGCGCGCCGACACCCATAGCGCCCCGTCCCGTCCAGCCTGGTTGTTGTTTCACGATGCCCAGGAGCAGCAGCCGGCCGACCCGAGCTATTTGCTGCGGCATATCGGCGTCGATCTGCGTCATGCGCATGCCGTCACCCAGGTGTTCGATCTGGCCGCCGGTGCGCTCTATACCCTCGCAAGCCTTGACCTGGAGGACGATCGCTGGGCAGTGCGGGTATGGCATGCCGATAACGGGATGCGCGAGTTGGCGCACGACTTCGCTGCGCGCGACATCGAATTCGCCCGCCCTTGCCTGTGGGCTAGCGCCACTCCCGATATCGCTCTACCAGGGGAGAGCGCCAGCGGCAATGCCAACTTGGTGGCCTTCGCGCAGCAAGGGGAGTTTGCCGCTGGCGCGCCGCGGCGCTATCAGGGACTGCGCCGCCTCAACGATTGTCTGCGTCGGAATGCCCGTGACGCCCTGCTGGCCTATCTGACCGTCAATAGCCGCGTGCCCTTGCCCTGGGGCGGTTTTGCCGCCGCCCCCGTCGATATCGCCGCCTTGCTGTTGCTGGATGTCTCGACTGGCGTATGCGAAAAGGCCAGCCGCATCCAGGAGGCCATCAGCGCCGTGCAAAGCTTCATGCGGCGTGCGCGCCTGGGCTTGGAGGCGGGATGGACGGTGAGCGGCGATTTCGCCCGTCTATGGGACAAGCAGTTCGCCGATTACGCCGTTTGGCTGCGCTGTAAAACGCGCCAGGTGTACCGCGAGAACTGGATCGAGTGGGCGGAAGCGGCACGGGCGAGCGAGGTGGAAGCCTACCGCTTGCTCAAGCACGAGCTGGCTCGCGCAACCTTGTCCATTGCCGTGCCGGGCGGGCTTGAGTGGTGGCCGGATCAAGTGCCGCCGGCACACGGCGGTCTGATGGTGCTGCAGCAACGCGAGCCATCGCAATTACACATCATCGCCGAGCGTGAGGGTTTGGGCTTGCAAGGATTGCCGGATCGCGACGGACAACTGTCGTGGCTGGCGCCTTTGGCCGCCGACATCCCCAATCCGCCCAACCCCGGCGGCGGCACCCCGAACGATCCGACCGGCGGTAAACCCGCCGGCGCGGTGGCCGCGGCGGCGCAAGGATTGGCGACCGCCCAGGCCTATGGGCCGCCGTTGCCGTTCTGGCTGGAGGCGGCGGTCAAGATGGGGCGGCGTTTCTATCGTATCGCCGCGGCTGGCGAGCCGTTTGCCGGTCATGCTTTTGCGCCCCAAGGCAACGCCCAAAGCACGACCTGCTGCGCGTGCTGCGGCGAGACGCATCCGCCGCTTGGCGACGAGTATTATTTCTGGCTGGAGGCCGGCGAGGTGTTTAACGAACCGGTCATGGCCGTGGGCGAGGATGTCGAGCCGCACAATTTCCAGTACGGGTTCCAGAACGATCTGTACGATGCGGCCGAGCAGGAATCGACGCTGTGGCAGACACCGGCGCAATTGCCGCAATTGCTGGCCTGGGCACCGAAACCCGTCGTTTACCTGGCCTGGACGCGGTTGCACAACGGCGAATTTCAGCCGCCGCGTCGCGCCGTGACCGGAGTCGCGGTGAGCGATGCCGCCAGCGCCGACCTGCAATTCCTGGGGCGCAAGGACGATTCGCTGACTTTCGCGGTCAGCGGCGCGTTAGCTGCCGAGCCCGGTTATCTTGACCCCAGCGCACCCGGCTTCCGCTACGACCTTGCGGCCGACAGCGCTCAAACCTTGCCGCTGGTCGATAGTGCCCAACCGACCGGGCTGAGCTATCCGGGCGGATTGCCGGCCTATCCGTTCTTCGTCTATGATGAGCCCGGCGCCGCGCTGTTTCCCACCAGCCTCTATGCGCCCGCGCTGGCGGTCGCCTGCGTGCAGCGTGCGCACTGCCGTTTCGAGTCGGCCATCAAGTGGTTGCAATTGGCTTTCGATCCGCTGCATCAGGACAATACCTGGGTACGTTGCAAGCGCAGCACCGACGACACCGACGCCAACACGCTGACGCACGTGGGCGAGAGCGACTTGATTCACAGCTGCTGCAGCAGCACCGGCATCAGCGATGCCGTGGCGCGCAACCGTTCGATTCTGCTCGAAGTGCTCGACACGCTATTGGCCTGGGCCGATAGCATGCTGCGCAAATCGACCTCGGAAGCCTTCCAACAGGCGCGTCTATTGCTGGATACCGCCTCATGGATCTTGGGACCGCGTCCGGCCGATGTTATGAAGCACACCGTGGCCGATGGCATGACCGTGGCCGCGTTCGTGGCGGATTTCGCGCCGCTCAATCCTAGATTACTGGCCGTATACGATCTGGTGGCCGACCGGCTCGATCTGTTGCATCGCTGCGAGAATGGGCGGCGCTTCAAAGAGGGGCGGCCCGGTTGCGAGCTGCCGTATTTTGGCCGCCCATGTCTGGGCGATGGCGGCTGCCCGGTCTCGACGCCGTGCCCGGAGCCCTGGGACGACTGCTGCGTGTCCAGTCCCTACCGCTTCGATGTCTTGATCGGCCGCGCCCAGGAGTTGGCCGGCAAAGTGCGCGAACTGGGCGGCGCCTTGTTGGCCGCCTACGAAAAGGGCGACGCCGAGTATCTGAACGCCATGCGTGCCCGCTTCGAGGCCGAAGTCGCCGAGATGAGCTTAGGTATGCGGCAAGACCAGTGGCGCGACGCCGACTGGCAGATCGAGGCGCTGCAAAAGACCAAGGCTTCGAGCCAGGCCAATCTGCTGTATTACACCAATTTGCTGCAGCATGGCCTGATCCCGGATGAGCTGCAGTACCAAAGCCTGACCGAGAGCGCGATCGTGACGCACGCGGCGGGCAACACCATCGAGGCGATCGGCGAAGTGATCAAGCTGATCCCCGATGTGTTCGTCGGCACCTCGGACTATGTGCAGTTGCCGGTCGGCACCAAGCTTGCCGGCATGTTCGAGTCCATCGCCCGCATCATCAACATGGTGGCGGACATCGAAAGCGCCACCGCCGGGCTGGATTTGACCAACGCCGGTTGGGAGCGGCGCGCCGACGAATGGTTACATCAGACGCAGGTGCTACCGATCGAGATCCATCAGATCGAACGCCAGATATTGGGCGCCGACCGGCGGCGCGACCAGGCGCTGCAGGAGCTGAACATGCAACAGCGCCAGAGCGAGCAGAGCAGGGAGACGCTGGATTTCCTGCGAGATAAGTTCAGTGGCGACGCCTTGTACCTGTATCTACAAAAGGAAACCAGTGCGCTGTATTTCCAAGCCTACGAGATGGCCATGCGCGCAGCACACCAGGCGCAGCAGGCCTATTGGCTCGAACGTGGCGACGATTGGCGCCGCTTTGTCCCGTCGGATGCCTGGGATTCGCTCCATGAGGGGCTGCTGGCGGGCGAGCGGCTGGATCTGGCTCTGGCGCGTATGGCGCAGTCGTACCGCGACAAGAATCTGCGCGAGTACGAACTGACCAAGCACTTCTCGCTACGTCTGCACTTCCCGCTGGCTTATCTGCGCTTGCGCGCCGTCGGCCACTGCGAAATCGAATTGCCGGAGTGGATGTTCGATGCCGACTATCCCGGCATGTACCTGCGGCGCATCAAGAATGTCAGTCTGACACTGCCGTGCGTCACCGGGCCGTATACCGGCGTGCATTGCCGCCTGACGCTCTTGAGCAGCCAAACCCGTATCGACCCGCGCCTGACCCCACCGCCGCACCGCTGTTGCGACGAACAGCACGATGCTTGCGACTACACCTGCTGCTGCGACGATCCGCGCCTGCTGCGCCTCTACGGCGCACGCGAGGCGATAGCCACCTCGGATGGCCAGAACGACGATGGTTTGTTCGAACTCAACTTCCGCGACGAGCGCTATTTGCCGTTCGAGTACCATGGTGCCGTCAGTCGCTGGCGCATCGAATTGCCGCCCGAGAACAATGCCTTCGACTTCGATACCCTGAGCGATGTGGTGCTGCATCTGAACTACACCGCGCGCGAAGGGGGCGAGGCATTACGTTGCGAAGCGTTGCGCTGCGCCAAGCGGCACTTGCCGGGCGAGGGCTGGAGCCTGCTGGAAATCCGCCACGAATGTCCTTCCGCTTGGGCTCGCTTCCAGCAGGCGCCGCACGCCGAGTGCGAGTCGATGCGCGAGCTGGATATCGAACTGGTGCGCCGCCAGTTCCCCTTCCTGCCCGGCGAGCCGGAGATTGCCGTGGGCGAGTTCGCCTTGCTGTTCGAAACCTGCGAAAGCGACCCGCCGGCCGAGCACTGCGTAGAAGCCGCCTGGTTGCCGGAGGGCGGTTGCCGGGATGATCTCGAATACCGCGATATCCATTGCTACGCCAGTGCCGAATGGCCCTGCCTGTACCAAGGCCTGCATGCCCTGCCGCGGCGACGGCTCGACTGCGGCGAGCACCGGACTTTGCGTTTGCGCTTTTGCTGCAGCGGGCCTGTGACGCGGCTGTTCCTGCTGTGTCGCTACCACGCCGAGCCCTGCCCGAGGCATTGCCACGATGAACCGATGACACCGTGCGACTCGGCGCCTTGCTGCTGCGGGAAAGGGGAGGAGGGAGCCGTGGGCAGATGAAGAGCGGTTCCGGGGGGCTTGTCGCCGCGATTGGCCGGTAGCGGGCATTCGCGGCGACAAGCCGCACCTGCAACGAGCTTTTCTTGTTGAGCATGACGGGCTTGCTGTTGCTACATAGGAAATAAAAGTAAGAATAAATATAAAATAAAAAATTTCCTCATGAAAACTTGCTAAATTTATTTGGCAAGTTAGAGAGAAATTTTATGTGAAATGATTTTCTAATGCCTGAGTATATTATTTATTATCAGATAGCAGCGCTGAAGGTATATGAGAAGAAAATATATCTTTATGAGCAAAGAAATCTACATTCTCCAAATAGACCTCGAAAGATCCACCATTACCTGTGGTGATTTTTGTTTTTTCTGGCCTAGAGAAATCATAACCTTTCTTCGTGATTTTATATTCCCCAGTAAGTAAATTGTAATTAACTACTTTGCTTCTATCTATTAAATTTTCGTCTTTTTCATCTGGTGTAGCTTCCTCTTTTGTTGCCTTGGATATGGTAGAAAATGTTGTTTCAGTAAATCCAATTAAGCGTATTTTATTTTTGGTAAATTTAAACTGATAGACGCTGCTTAATGAGACTGGCCGGTAACCTTCTCCAGATGATTCATATATAAAAATGCTGCCATTCTTGATGGATGCATCAATTTCGTAGTTATTTGGATAGGAGAATTCTTTTGAAAGAAAGCTATGCTTTTTTGAGTTTTCGTTTAAAGAAACAGCAATTGTTGAATATACTGTCCCAGGATGATTCTGACAGTCTTGTTTAGAGCTTATTGAAACCGTGTCGGTTTGTGAGTCTTTGCTCAAGCTTCCACTGACCAATATAGGCTTTGTGCACTCTGCATTAGCAATTTGCACAATAACAACCCAAAGAAATGAGAATATTAATTTCTTCATCTAAATATCGCCAAAGTTAATTTGAAATTATCTCTTCTGTCGTTGTATGAGTTGGTTTTGTTGTTCACGATAGCTGTGATTTCATCGACAAAACTTGGTGCAGAACCTTTGTCGGCGATTTTATATAAGCCATTGTACCACCAAAACCATACAGCTGACCGAATGGCATATTTTGGCTGTGAGGCCAAATCCGGTGTTTCGACAAAATTAATAGATTCACCAGGCCATAGCTTCGGAAAATCTTTGGTCAGTTGAGTGTAGTTTGTTCGACCCGTTACTTGTTTATAACCACGCCCACGATATTTCCAGCCATCGCCGCTTTCAACCGTTCCATTTCCTAGGTTTGTATTTCCTTCATTACTGTATGCCCTATTGGCAATAGAAGAAGGCTCGGCTGGATGGCCATGGCGGCGGCCATAAAGCTCCGCCTCATCAGGATGGCGACGGAAATATCGGAAGATGCCAATTAAGCCTTTAGGGGAGTAGTTAAAGCTTTCATTTTTTTCGAGACCAGGTCCAGCCTCTTGCATGACCTGAGCAAAAAAATGTGCTTTTCTCAGTGGTGTGTCGAGTTTGAACCTAATCGGATCATGATTCAGTTCATCCGCGATGGCTTGCAGTTCTGCCATCTTGGCATTTTTAGCAGGCCCAGCATGCATGTGCACAATTGCTGGCCACATTCTTTGCATTTGCTCCAGCGATATCAAGGTCGCATTTTGCGCATCGACCTTGGTTTCCGGATTGCCTTGCGCATCCGTACCGGAAGAGGTGGGCATACCTTGCGGATGGAGTGGATTGCTGCCCTCCGGCGAGTGGCGGGTCGGCTTGGGTTGCGGTTTGATATCCGGATAGACGGTTTGTTGGGAATCCGGCGGATGCGGTTGGGTTTCCGCCTCGATCTTGATCAAGTCCACCACCGCCGTGAAATGCTGTTCCGCAATGCTATCGGGGCCGAGCTGCAGCGTACCGATATATTTGTGGGCTTTCATCTTTTTGGACAGCACCGAGAACCGTACTTGGCTGCCGCCGGGGAATTGGGCCGACACCATGCCATGGCTATCGGTAATGCCGAACTGCCCACCATCCGCGCGATCGCTCATGCTGCAGGATAGGCCGACAATCGGCAGCGCTCTTCCCTGGCGGACGGTCACACACACTTTAACCTGCGACATGCTGGGTTTCTCCATCTAATTCGTCGGGGTTGGTAGGCACATGAGAGACGAGAGTCCATTGCCCATTCCCCACATACGTCTCGATGTTCTCTGCTTGTTTGGTAAATACGGTGTCGGTGCTGCCGCCGTTATCCAAGTTGCCCGAGGCTAGCGTTTTGCCTTGGCTGTCGACCACCTTGTAAGGACTCTGCCTGAGGGTGGGGTCGCCTCGCATGGCTTGGCGTAAATTGAACCGTTGGCTATACGCCTGCTTTTGCATGAACGGCACCGAAGGCGGTTGCAAATTCAGGCTGGTCGGCCCATCCATGATCTGCGATGTGCCCTTGATACTGACCTTGCCCGGTGCATGCAGCTCGATCTTGCCGTCGGCGATGCGGATGTATGCGCCGCCACAGGTCAACAGCACTTCCTTCTTGCCGTTGTACAACTGTTTGCCGTTAACCGAGGTGATGGAAAGCGCTTGTTCAGCGGTCAACTCCATCTCGCCGCTTTGCGCCTGCACCTGCACTTTGCCCTTGCTGGCGATCAGCTTGAGGCTGATGACATCTTTCACCCCGGCGACGAACAGGCTGATGTGCTGGCCGACGTTGGCGAGCCATCTGCGGCCAGCGGTGTGGTTGACGTCGCGTTGCGCGACCAAGTCCAAGTTGCTGCCGGCGGCGACGGTTTGGCTTTGCTCGGTTAGGCTGGCGATACCGGCTGGGGCGCTCATGACCAGAATGGGTTGTTGGCCTGTGCCTTGGCCGTTCAATCCTGTATTGCTGCCGGTTTCCCACGCTTTGCTCTGCTCGTCGAGTTTTTTCTGCGGCTCGATATCCACCGTGTCGGCCAACTGTGCCGTGGCCACGTCACCCAGGCTTTGGCTCAGGGCGAGCGCGGCGTCGAGTTGGGCTTGAGCGCTGGCGCGTGCCAGTTGGTTACCGGCGGCACCCTGTTGCGCTTCGGTCGAGAGTAATAGGCCGTGCGCTGCGCGGACGGCGCCGTGCTGGTCGGTGCGTAGTTCGAACCCTTCGCCGCGTGCTTCGGCTTTGCCGTCTGCGCGCGGGTGCGTGAGAAAGCCCTGGTTGAGTTGCGTGGCGCCGTGGCTGCTCGCCAGTCGCGACCGTACCTGGTTTGGCGTGTCGTCGAACAAGAGTTCGTTGTGACCGCCGCCCTGATGCTCTTTCGATTTAATGCCGGACAGCGTCTTGTTGCCCGGGAGTGCGCCGCTGGCCGAGAAGGATGGCGGGTTATGGCTGCCGTTATACAACACCCCGGTCACCACCGGACGGTCGATGTCGCCTTCGATAAAGTCGATCAGCACTTCCTGGCCGATGCGCGGGATGAACTGGTGCCCCCAGGCGGCGCCGGCCGAAGGCATGGCGACGCGTACCCAGCAGCTGGAGCGTTCGTCGAAGCCGGCACCGGCCTCCGGGTGTTCCTGGTTGCGTGCCCAATGGAACTGCACCTTGATACGGCCTTGCTCGTCGGTGTGCACTTCCTCGCCGCCCGGGCCGACCACGGTGGCGGTTTGCGCGCCGAGCGCGGTCGGTTTGGCGTGTTCGGTGCCGCTGTAGGCCGGCGATAGCGGTAGGCCTCTGGGCTGGGCGTCGAATTGGGTTCGATAGGGCGGACTGTCGCTGGCGCTGATTAATTGTTGAGCCAGTCCCTCCGGTAGATTGTTGCGCGCCTGAAAGCTTTGCCGGGTGACCACGAACTCGCGTTGATCGACCGGCTTGCGCTCGTAGAGCGGATGCTCGTCCAATCTAAACCAGTGCCCGGCATGCAGGCCACGCGCCGTGCCGCTGCCTTGAAACCCTTGTGCGGCCAAGTCGTGCGCCTGCTGGCGCAATTGCGCATAACGCGTCAGACCATCGGCGTCGGAGGCGTAGTACAGCGATTGCGGATCGTAGCTCTCCAAGGAGCGCTCGGCCGGCTGGTCGGGGCGCTGGCTGCTGTCCATGCCCTGGCCGGTCTGCACCGCTTTGTAGTCGAAGCTGGCCAAACTCACTTGGCGGGTAGCCAGACTCTGGCGTGCCTGCCACTCGGTCAGACCGTCCTCGGCTTCGGTGGCGTCACTGCGATGGAAGCGCACCCGTTGCTGGCTGGATTGCGGCAGGCTGTACGGGTCGTCGAACACCGTCAGTTGAATGTGGCCGTCTGCGGTATGGAAACGCCAACCCAAGCCTTCCTCCGCCAGCAAGCGGGTCAGAAACGCTAAATCGCTTTCGCGGTACTGCAACGTGTAGCTGCGGGGAGCGGCGGGGCGCGTCAGCTCAATGGCCAGCGTCTGCAGCCGGGCGAACACCGGGTTGTTGGCCTGATGTTCGGCGATAACCTGCTTGACAATGTCCGGCACCGACAAATCTTGGAAAACCCGGCTGGTTGTTCGGTGACGCAAAAGGGCAAACGGCGGCTCAAGGACTAACCGGTAACGACTGAAACCGCCGTCGCTGCCGAGCGCTTGTGCCTGGGTCACCACCCCGGCACGAACCACCTCTTCGCCGTTTTGATCCCGAATCGCCAAGCGGGCCGACAGACCGAGCAGGTTTTTCAACGCCAGATTGGCGTCGGGCGACAGGCAGTCGACGCTATAGCGATAGTTGTCGGAGACGGCTTCTTCGCCATCGACGCTTTGCGGCAGCAGCCGGCCATCCCATTGGCCATCGTCGCCCAGTTGCAGCGATAGCAGACGTCGATCTTGCGTAAAAGCGGAAGCGAAGGCGGCCAACAACGAAGAAACATCCATGAGTGTAGAGGCTGTCGCGAATCATTCACGACATTATTGTTTAAAATGAAGTTATGGATTTTAATGGATTGTTATGGTGTGGGACAAGGATACCTGTTCCAAAGGACAGGTATTTCGGATTGATCTGAAGCGCGTGCGATAGCGAGGCGAACGGCCATTCGATGATACTCGGCCGGAGGGCTGCGCCCTCCGCCTCCTTAAAGAAAGGCCGTTAATCGGCCGTTAGCACCAGGCATCCCGCCAGATGACGCGCCTGCGCGGCATTGGGCAGATAGAGCCACGACATGTTGGTATCGAGCGGCTCGAACGCCCCGAACAACCGGCTATCGACCACCAATCGGCACGCGTCGGAATTTGGACGACGGGGCCGCGGCGTGTGCAACACGGAAATCAGGGAAAGTAACTGCTGTTGGCGGGAGTCAGGGTTTTGTGAAAACACAGGAACGGCTTTAAGATTGTGAGCAACCATACTTACTTCCTTGAAAAGTGGGTTTGGCCAGCGGGCTCGGCGGTGTGCAACCACCCCGGGCTCGCGCCTCTTCAGCGACGAATGTCGCACCAGTAGATTACCCAGCCACACTTACACTGACAACCGCGCGCGGCCGTCAGAAAATGCTGAAAATGAATGCCCCTACCGCCTCGTCAGGCGGCTTGAGCCGCGATGAGCCACGGCGGGTTATTCAATCTTCGCGCAGGATGATCGACAGCGAGCGCTTGCACAGCCCGGGCGGCAGGTTGTTCAAGTAGCCTTGCTCGAAGGCTTTGTCGATCAGTTCGCTTTTGCTCACGACGGCGAATTTCTCCTTGAGCATGCATACATGCCACTCGACGGTGCGCGTGGAGATGCCGAGCGCGCGGCCGATCAGCCGGGCGGAACGCCCGCGCAGCAACAAGAACAGAATCTCCTGCTGGCGCTGAGTGAGTTTGGGGCCTTGGCTCGGGTGGCCGATGATGAAGCTGGTACGAGTGGTGAGCTGATCGCTGCCGCTCATGGGGCTATAGGCAATTTTGCCCAGCAGCGCCCCGAGTTGCAGCAGTTCGTCGCTGTTGAGTTCCTGCGTATTAACAATGGTGCCGACAATGTTTTGCGCCGGGTCGCGCAACAGCCTCTTGCAGGTGAGCATTGAACGCCAGGTGTGGTTGCTGTAGCGATGGATATCCAGGATACGCAATGTCTGGCCGGTGCGGATGACCTCGCGATCCTGTGCTCGGAACAAGTGTGCACTCTCCGCGGCGTCGCAATGCAGATCCAGGTCGCTCAGGCCAACGATTTCTTCTTTGTGTCGAAATCCAAATAATTCCGCAGTTTGTTGCGTTGTGTACAAGAAGTTGGACTGTAAATCCTTACACCCCCAAAAACCGGGCAGGGTATCGATCAGCTGTTGCTGGTGCGGCGTGATGAATGAATCCATTCGTTGTCTCCTTTGAGCGTGGAATAGCTTGACGGGATGCATGACGTGCGCCCGATGGGGGCATCCAGCTTCGAAAGGCAAGGCGGCGCGAGGTTTGTCGGTCGAGTGGCGTGGGGGCGTGGATGTAGACCGAATCGCGTGTAGGAATAACCGGCGCGCACAATGAAAAACGGCGGAAGCGTTATCGCTTCCGCCGTTTGGCTTACGGACAGACTTGAATCGGTTTACTGCTGCTGTTGTTGCGGCAGATTGGACAGGCCCCAGACGTAGGCGGCCAGCAGATGCACCTTGCTTTCGCCCAGGAAGTCCTTCCAGGCCGGCATCTGGTTGTTACGGCCGTTGGTGATGGTTTCGATGATGGTCTTTTCAGTACCGCCATACAGCCATACCCCGCTCGGGTGCGTCAGGTTCGGCGCGCCGATGGCGGTGTTGCCCTTGCCGTCCGGACCGTGGCAGGAAGCACAAATGGTCTTGAAGGTGGTCTCGCCACGCGCCGCGCGTTCGGCATCATGCTTCTTGCCGGCGATCTGCATCACGTAGTTGGCCACGTCCTTGACCTTCTCCTCGCCCAACACCGCGCCCCAGGCCGGCATCTGACCATGGCGCCCGCCCATGATCGTCGTTTTGATGGTCTGCGGATCGCCGCCGTACATCCAGTCGTGGTGCACCAGGTTCGGGAAGCCCTTGGCGCCGCGCGCGTCGGAGCCGTGGCACTGGATGCAATAGGTCTGGAACAGGCGCTGACCCATCTCGTGCGCTTGCGGGTCCGCTGCGACGGTCTTCAGATCCATCTGCAGGTACTTGTTGTACATCGGCATGAACTTGGCTTCCGCCTGGGCGCGTTCCTCGTTGTACTGCCCGACCGAGGTCCAGCCGCGCAGGCCGGCGAAGGTGCCGAGCCCCGGATACAGCACCAGGTAGACGGCGCCGAAGATCAAGGTTAGATAGAACAACATCATCCACCAGCGCGGCAGGGGATTGTTGTACTCCTGTAGGTCGCCGTCCCACACATGGCCCATGGTCTGCGCCTGTTCCCCTGGCTTGACCGTTGTTTTCGATTGGGTGATCAGCAATACCGCCAAGCCGATAAAGCCGACGACCACGATTACCGTGATGTAGATCCCCCAAAAACCGCTGACAAAATCACTCATCATCTCGCTCCGTTGCCGGTTTGCTGCGCAGGGTCTTCTTTGGGTGTGTCATCGTCGTCGATGATCATGTTCGCCACCTCGTTGTAGCGTTGCTTGGAGCGCTTGCTATAGGCGACCCAGGCAAACAGCAGAAACGAGACGAAGCAGAAGACCGTAAACAGCTCACGGGCAAAATTGGTCCAGTCCATGGCTTAACGCACGTTCTTCAGCGCAAGGCCGAGGCTTTGCAGGTAGGCGATCAGCGCGTCCATTTCGGACTTGCCGTCGACTTCCGACTTGGCATTGGCGATGTCTTGGTCGGTATACGGCACGCCAACCACGCGTAGCGCGCGCATCTTCGCCTGAACGTCGTCCGCGTCGGCCAGATTCTTGGCCAGCCACGGGAATGCCGGCATGTTCGACTCCGGTACCACGTCGCGCGGGTTGGTCAGGTGGACGCGATGCCATTCGTCGGAGTAGCGACCGCCGACTCGGGCCAGGTCCGGGCCATTACGCTTGGAGCCCCATTGGAACGGATGGTCGTAAACCGATTCGCCGGCGACCGAGTAGTGGCCGTAGCGTTCGGTTTCGGCCCGGAACGGACGGATCATCTGCGAGTGGCAGGTGTAACAGCCTTCACGGATGTAGATATCCCGGCCGGTCAATTCGAGGGCGCTATACGGCTTGAGGCCCTCGATCGGCTGGGTGGTGGATTTCTGGAATGCCAGCGGAACGATTTCCACCAGGCCGGCGATACTGATCACGATCAGGGTGAAGACGATCAGGAAGCCGACGTGTTCTTCGACAAGTTTCTGAATCTTATCCATTTTTATTCTGCCTTCCCGCTTTTCAGTGGCCTTGTGCCGCCAACGCCGGAATCTTGGCGTCGACTGCCTTGCCTGCATTGATGGTGCGGAACACGTTGTAACCCATGATCAGCATGCCGGACAGATAGAACAGGCCGCCAAGCGCGCGCACGATCAGGTAGGGATGCACGGCCTTGACCACTTCGACGAAAGCGTAGGTCAAGGTGCCATCCGGGTTGATGGCGCGCCACATCAGGCCTTCGGTCACACCGGCGATCCACATCGAGGCGATATAGAGCACTACGCCGACCGTGGCGATCCAGAAGTGTGCTTCGATCAGCTTGACGCTATGCATCTCTTCGCGGTTCCACAGGCGCGGGATCAGGTAGTAGATGGCACCGATGGTGATGAAGCCGACCCAGCCCAGCGCACCGGAGTGAACGTGGCCGATGCCCCAGTCGGAGTAGTGCGATAGGGCGTTGACGGTCTTGATCGACATCATCGGACCTTCGAAGGTCGACATGCCGTAGAAGGACAGCGAGACGATCAGGAATTTCAGGATCGGGTCGGTGCGCAGTTTGTGCCATGCGCCGGACAAGGTCATGATGCCGTTGATCATACCGCCCCAGCTCGGTGCCAGCAGAACCAGCGAGAACACCATGCCGAGCGACTGGGTCCAGTCGGGCAGCGCGGTGTAGTGCAGGTGGTGCGGGCCGGCCCACATATAGGTGAAGATCAGCGCCCAGAAGTGCACCACGGACAGCCGGTACGAGTAGATCGGGCGACCTGCCTGTTTCGGTACGAAGTAGTACATCATGCCGAGGAAGGCGGCGGTCAGGAAGAAGCCCACGGCGTTATGGCCGTACCACCATTGCACCATCGCGTCCACGGCACCCGAATAGACCGAGTAGGACTTCCACATGGTCACCGGGATGAAGGCGCTGTTGACGATGTGTAGCAGGGCCACGGCCAGGATGAAGGCACCGTAGAACCAGTTGGCCACGTAGATGTGTTTGACCTTGCGGATGGCCAGCGTGCCGAAGAACACGATGGCGTAGACCACCCAGATGATGGTGATCAACAGTTTGATCGGCCATTCCAGTTCGGCGTACTCCTTGCCGAAGGTGATGCCAAGCGGAAAGGTGATCGCGGCGAGTACGATGACGAGCTGCCAGCCCCAGAAGGTAAAGGCGGCGAGCTTGTCGGAGATCAGCCGGACGTTGCAGGTGCGCTGTACCACGTAATACGAGGTGGCGAACAGCCCACAACCGCCGAAGGCGAAGATCACCGCGTTCGTATGCAGCGGGCGCAGACGGCCAAAGTGGAACCAGGGCCCGAAATTGAGCTCCGGCCACACCATCTGGGCCGCTATGATGACGCCCACCAGCATGCCGACCACGCCCCAAACGACGGTCATGATGGCAAACTGGCGCACCACCTTATAGTTATAAGTGGATTGCGTTTCCATTTATGGTTATCTCCAAGGTTGCGAACTCAGAACGTGAAAGACACTGCAGCGCCGCAGAAGGCCCGCACCGGGATTACCCGCGGTTCGATGCCCGGCAGATTCTTTGTTGAGACAAATCCCACTGTCCGGACAATGTCCGAACAATCATCCCCCGAAATGCCAATGCCGTTATTCTATAGTCATTCGTAATATACGAACGAATTCCAGTCATCGTGAACTCGCAAGGTTCTTTGATCCTGGCGGCTTGCAGGCTTGCTTTGTTATTAAACTAATTCCAACAACATTTGCAGTATAATGTCATGGGGTCGACATTAGTTGACCTGTATCAATTTCTCTTGGCGGTCAGCACAACGCCATTGACAATGTTAAAATCCCGTTTTTGCTTTGCAGGATAGTTCCTCATGTCCGTTCCTGTTCTCTATCGCATCCGCCCCGCCTCGCCCGAAGCGCATCTTTTCGAAGTTTCCTTGACCGTCGCCCAGCCTGCCAAAAAGGGACAGATGTTCCATTTGCCAGCTTGGATTCCGGGCAGTTACATGATCCGCGAGTTCGCCCGCCACATCGTTTCGCTACGCGCCGAGTGTTCGGGCCGGCCGGTGGCGGTACAGAAGCTCGATAAGCACAGCTGGCAGGCCGATCCGGTCGATGGCGTGCTGACGTTGCACTACCAGGTCTACGCCTTCGATTTGTCGGTGCGTGGTGCCTACCTGGACAAGCAGCGTGGCTTCTTCAACGGTACCAGCGTGTTTCTCGCCGTCGAGGGGTATGAGCAAACCGCTTGCGATGTGGAGATCGAGGCGCCGAAGGGCAAGCACTACCAAGACTGGCGCGTGGCGACCAGCCTGCCTGTGCGGCCGGATAAGCAGAAGGGGCGAGGCTTCGGACGCTATCGCGCGGAGAATTACGATGAATTGATCGACCACCCGGTGGAACTGGGCGCGTTCGAGTCGGTATCGTTCAAAGCTTGTGGCGTACCGCATGAATTTGTGGTTTCAGGCCTGTTCCGCGCCGATCTGAAGCGCCTGGCGCGCGATGCGAAGAAAATATGTGAGTGGCATATACGGTTGTTCGGCGAGCCGGCGCCTTTCGACCGCTACGTCTTCATGCTGTTCGCCGGCAAGGATATCTACGGCGGTTTGGAGCATCGAAGCTCCACTGCGTTGATGTGCGACCGCGACGACCTGCCCCTACCGGGTGCCAAGCAAATCAGCGATGGCTACATGCGCTTGTTGGGTTTGATCAGCCACGAATACTTCCATGCCTGGAACGTCAAACGCCTGAAACCGGCCGTGTTCCAACCCTACGATCTCGCGCGCGAGGGGCATACCCACCTGCTATGGGCGTTCGAGGGCATCACGTCTTACTACGACGATCTGGCGCTGTTGCGCGCCGGGCTGATCGATCGCGAGCGCTATCTGGGCCAACTGGCCGAAACCATCTCCGGGGTGATGCGCGGCAACGGCCGTACCAAGCAGACGCTGGAGGAATCGAGCTTCGATGCCTGGATCAAGTACTACCGCCAGGATGAGAACAGCCCCAACAGCATTGTCAGTTACTACGCCAAGGGCGCGTTGGTGGCACTGTCTCTGGATTTGTTGATTCGCGACAAGACGCGCGGCGCCAAGTCCTTGGACGATGTCATGCGCTTTTTGTGGAAAAAATGGCAAAAGGATGGCGCCGGTCTGGCCGAGGATGAGTGGGAGTCCTTGGCAATCGACGCCACCGGGCTCGATCTGCGCGATTTCTTCGACCGTGCGCTACGTTCGACCGAGGATCTGCCGCTGGCCGCGCTGTTGGCGACCCAAGGCATCAAACTCGACTACGACCTCGCGGCCTCCGCCGGCGATCGCGGCGGCTTCGGTGCTCTCAAGCCCGCCCCCGAATCGCCGCGGGCAACGCTAGGCGTCAAGGCGTCGACCGACGTGCTGGGCGTGCGTTTGCAGCAGGTATTCGACGGTGGCGCCGCCCAGGCTGCCGGCCTATCCGGCGGCGATGTGATTGTGGCGGTAGATGGTCTGCGCGTCGCCGATCCGGAAAAGATGCAGGCGCGTTTGATGCCGGGACAGAGTGCGACCGTGCACGCCTTCCGGCGCGACGAACTGATGACTTTGCAGGTATTGCCACAGGCGCAAGCGCCCGATGCCTGCCGTCTGTCCCAAATGAAAAAGACCGGCCGATGGCCGGCGGACTAGTCAATCCGCAGCATAGCGGATCTTTGGCGGGGCTGGCGCCCCGCCTTATCGACCTCGTTAAAGTGAGTAGAAAATGACACTCCAGCCTCAAGTCAAGTACCGCAACGATTATCTGCCGACGCCCTTTCTAGTCGATCGCGTCGATCTTAAGTTCGATATCGAAGACGAGTTGACGCGGGTTTCCTCGCGCCTAGTGATCAATCGCAACGAGGCGGCTGCGCACAGTGCCGACCTGGTGCTCGACGGCTCGGCCCGCCTGACCGGTGTCGTGCTCGACGGCCAGACGCTGGGCCCTGACCGTTACCTGCTCGGCGAGGATACGTTGACGGTGAAGGACGTGCCGGACAGCTTCATCCTGGAAATCGAGACCGAACTGTCGCCCGCTTCGAACACCAGCCTGATGGGGCTGTATGCCTCCAACGGCAATCTGTTCACCCAGTGCGAGCCGGAAGGCTTCCGCAAAATCACCTACTACATGGACCGTCCGGATGTGATGGCCAAGTTCACCACCACCATCGTCGCCGACAAGGTGAAGTTCCCGGCCATGCTGTCCAACGGCAACAAGGTGGGCGAGGGCATGGTCGACAAGAAGCGCCGCTGGGTTAAATGGGTCGACCCGTACCGCAAGCCGTCCTACCTGTTCGCCATGGTGGCCGGCAAGTTGACCGCGCTGAAGGACAAGTTCGTCACGATGAGCGGCAGAACCGTTGCGCTGGAGATCTGGACCGAACCTGCCGACCAGGACAAGGTGGTGTTCGCCATGGAGGCGGTCAAGCACGCCATGAAGTGGGACGAGGAGCGTTTCGGTCTCGAGTACGACCTCGATATCTATATGATCGTGGCGGTGGGCGACTTCAACATGGGCGCCATGGAGAACAAGGGCCTGAACATCTTCAACACCAAGTACGTGCTGGCGCGTCAGGAAACCGCGACCGACGTCGACTTCGAAGGGGTCGAGGCGGTGATTGCGCACGAGTACTTCCATAACTGGACCGGCAACCGCGTGACTTGCCGCGACTGGTTCCAGTTGTCGTTGAAGGAAGGCCTGACCGTATTCCGCGATCAGGAGTTCTCCGCCGATATGACCAGCCGCGCGGTCAAGCGCATCGAAGACGTGCAGGGGCTGCGCGCCATGCAATTCCCGGAGGACGCCGGCCCGACCGCGCATCCGATTCGCCCGGACAGCTACATCGAAATGAACAACTTCTACACCATGACGGTGTATGAGAAGGGCGCCGAAGTGGTGCGCATGTATCAGACCCTGTTGGGGCGCGATGGCTTCCGCAAGGGGATGGATCTCTACTTCAAGCGTCACGACGGCCATGCGGTGACCTGCGACGACTTCCGTGCCGCCATGGCCGACGCCAACGACGTCGACCTGGAACAGTTTGCGTTGTGGTACAGCCAGGCCGGCACTCCGGTGCTGGACGTCAAGGGCCAGTACGACGCGGCGGCCCGCACCTATCGCCTGGACGTGTGTCAGTCCTGCTCGTCCACGCCGGGCCAGAGCGACAAGTTGCCGATGCATATTCCGCTCGCGCTGGGGCTACTCGGTAGCGACGGCCAGGATCTGCCGCTCAAGCTTGCGGGCGAGGCGGAAGCCGGCGCCACGACGCGAGTGCTGGACGTCAAGCGCGCCGAGGAGTCGTTCCTGTTCCTGGACGTGCCTAGCGAACCGGTACCGTCGCTATTGCGTGAATTCTCCGCGCCGGTGCGGCTCAACGTCGATCTGACCGATGTGCAATTGGCCTTCCTGATGGCTCACGATAGCGATGCCTTTGCCCGCTGGGAGGCCGGTCAAATGTTGTCGCAGCGCGTGCTGCGCCAACTGGTGGCCGACCATCAGGCCGGCCGGGCGCTGGCGCTGCCGGCGCATTTCACCGCCGCGTTCGCTGCCGTGCTCAAGGACTCGCTCGCCGACCCGGCCTTCAAGGCGCTGATGCTCGGTCTGCCGAGCGAAGGCGAAATGCTCGAGTGGTTCGACGCCGCCGATCCTGCCTGCAACCATCTGGTGCGCGAGTTCGTGCTCAAGCAGTTGGCCCAGGCGCTGCGCGGCGAATGGCGCCAGACCTTCGAACTCAACCAGACCCGCGAGTACCGCCCGGAAGACGCCGGCCGTCGCACCTTGAAGAACCACGCGTTGGCCATGCTGAGCCGTCTCGACGACGCCTGGCCGCTGGAAGCCGCGAAGAGCCAGTGCCTGCATGCCGACAATATGAGCGATCAGATGGGCGCGTTGCTGGCCTTGCGCGACAGCGACGCAGCCGAGCGCGCCGACTGCCTGGCTGCCTTCGCCGACCGTTGGATCGGCGACCCGTTGGTGATGGACAAGTACTTCGCTCTGTTGGCTTCAAGCCAGATCCCCAGTGCACTCGAGCATGTGCAAAGCGCGCTGGCACACCCGGCGTTCTCGATCAAGAACCCGAACAAGGTCTACGCGCTGCTACGTACCTTCGGCCGCAATATGGCGCATTTCCACGCGGCCGACGGCAGTGGTTATCGCTTCATGGCCGACCAGGTGCTGGCGGTCGACGCGCTCAATCCGTCGGTTGCGAGCCGGTTGGTGGCGGCCTTCAACCGTTGGAAGAAGGTCGAACCGCAGCGTCGGGCATTGATGAAGGCCGAACTGGAACGCTTGGCCGCGGCCAAGTTGTCCAAGGATGTGTTCGAGATCGTATCGAAGAATCTGGAACAAGCTTGATCCGTGCCAGAGGCCTAGCAAGCGGGCGTGAGTTATCGCGCCCACTTGTTTTTTGTTGAGAAAGAGGTGGTCGACCATGCGGGGAAAGGGAGGCAGCGCGGCGCTGCTCGTGGGCTTGTGGCTGGTCTGGGCCTATAGCTGGATCGCCAGCAAGATGGGCCTGCCGTATATGACGCCGCTGCAGTTGGCGTTCTGGCGCACGCTGCTTGGCGTGACCACGCTGGGCGTCGTCATCTTGCTGACCGGACGCAGCCTGCGGCCGACGCCGTTTTGGCCGACCTTCTGGCTTGGCATGAGTCAAACCGCCGCCTTCGGCTCGCTCACCACCATGGCGCTCTTGGCCGGTGGCGCCGGCAAGGTATCGGTGCTGGCATATACCATGCCGTTCTGGACGCTGCTGTTGGCACGCTGTTTTCTCAATGAACGCCTGGGCGGGTTGCAGTGGGGGGCGGTGGTGCTCGCCTGCGTCGGTTTGGTGCTGATCATTCAGCCTTGGCAGTTGCATGGCGGTCCACTGTCGGACGTGCTGGCCATCGCCGGCGGCCTGGCTTGGGCCGTGGGCGCCGTGCAGGCCAAGCGTCTGCGCCTGCGCTACCGCGTCAGCACCATGGCGCTGACCTTCTGGCAGATGCTATGGGGGGTGATGCCGCTCGGCGTGCTGGCGTGGTTGATGCCGGCGCCGCCGGTACACGTCGGTTGGCAACTGGTGGCGATCTTGCTCTATCTCGGCGTGTTCGCCTCCGGGCTTGGCTGGCTGACCTGGATGTTATTGCTATCGCGTCTGTCGGCCGGGATGGCGAGCCTGAACGTGCTGGCGATTCCGGCCGTGGCGGTGTTGATGGCCTGGCTGCAGATGGGTGAGGCTCCGGATCGGGTCGAGGGGGTCGGTATGCTGTTGATTGCTTTGGCGCTGGCGCTGTTGTCCGGTTGGACGGTCTGGCGCGAGCGCCAGACCGTCGCTTGACGTTAACGGGAGTTTCTGGCAATCATACAAGCGTTTGCTTTAAGTGCTAAGTCGCGTTAGACGACGTCAACGTTTGGGATTGCCGTGAAAAATCTGGAAAACGACTTGTTCGTCGCGGTGACGGCGCACGACCGTCTGCGCCTGCGGCGTATTCGCCGGCCGGATGCCGGCGAGGCCGTGCTGCTGGTGCATGGCGCCATGGCCAATGGCCGAATTTTCTACTCCAACTCGGGCAAGGGGCTGGCGCACTATCTGGCGCTCAACGGCTACGACGTGTTCGTGCTTGACCTGCGCGGGCGCGGCGGCAGCACACCGGCTATCGACAAGCGTGCCCGCCATGGACAAACCGAGAGTATTCGCGACGACATTCCCGCAGCGCACCGTGCCATTCGCGCGCTCAAGGGCAGCGCGCCGATCCATTGGATGGCCCACTCCTGGGGGGGCGTGCTGATGCATAGCGCGCTGTTGCGCGACCCCGACTTGATCTCCGACGTCACCTCTTGCGTGTATTTCGCTTCCAAGCGCAGTGTCCGAGTGAAGAATTGGCAGCGTTGCTTGAAAGTCGACCTGTTCTGGAACGGCGCCGCGCATCTGATTAGCCGTACGGTCGGCTATTTGCCTACGCGCGCCATGGGGCTGGGGCCGGACAACGAAAGTCGGCTAAGCCATGCCCAGAGTAGTCGCTGGGTGCGGCACTCGCACTGGGTCGATCCGGTCGACGGCTTCGACTACGGCGCCGCCGCCAAGCATGCGACATTGCCGCCGACACTGTATTTCGCCGCCTACCATGACCCTTGTCTGGGACATCGCGACGACGTGCGTCGCTTCCGCGACGAATCCGGGCCGCACTACTCTCGTGTGCACCTACTCGGCCGAAGCACTGGGCATCGCCAAGACTACGACCATGCCTCGTTGCTGACACACCCCGATACGATCGAGGATCATTTCCCGCTGGTATTGCGCTGGTTGGCCGGCGATTTTGCCGCCGTCTCGGAAAATATCTGACGTATGATGCAAAGCGGGAAGTTCTTTATCTTCGCGCTGCCATGTCACGATCACAACGCCTGCTGGCCCTGATCCAGCTCCTTCGCGGCCACCGTTATCCGGTGGCTGGCGCCCGCTTGGCCGAAGACCTCGGCATTAGCCTGCGCACGCTTTACCGCGACATCGCCACCTTGCAAGAGCAGGGGGCGACCATCGAGGGCGAGCCTGGACTTGGCTACGTACTGCGCCCAGGTTTCATGCTGCCGCCTTTGATGTTTAGCGAGGAGGAGATCGAGGCGCTGGTGCTCGGCACGCGCTGGGTGGCAAAGCGCGCCGATAGCCGGCTGGCCGAGGGGGCCGCAAGCGCGCTCGCCAAGATCGCCGCCGTGCTGCCGGCCGACCTGCGTCTGGCGTTGGATACATCCGCCTTGTTGGTGGCCGGCACCGACGAGCCGTTATCCGCCGTCGATCTGGCGCTTGTGCGACAGGCGATTCGACTTGAGCGTAAGGTGGTGCTGCGCTACTGCGATTTGCAGGGCGCCGAATCGACCCGCACCGTCTGGCCGTTTGCCTTGGGCTACTTCGACCATGTGCGCATGTTGGTGGCTTGGTGCGAACTGCGGCAAGGGTTCCGGCACTTTCGCGCCGACCGCATCAGCGCCATGGATACCCTGACCGAGAGGTATCCACAACGGCGCCATATCCTGCTCAAGACCTGGCGCGAGCAAAACGGCATCACTACTGACAAAAATTGACAGTGGTGTTGTCTACACTGCAGTTGTCAGCCGGGCAGTCGCCCGAGCCAACTTTCGTTCGAGGAGTGCTTGATGGCCCAGCCCAATTACCTACTGCTATATGTCGACAGCCCGGCGCAGAGCGCCGCTTTCTATAGCTGGCTGCTAGATCGACAGCCTGTCGAATCTTCGCCGACCTTCGCACTATTCGTACTCGATAGCGGCGTGAAGCTCGGCCTATGGTCGAAACATACCGTCGAGCCTGCCGCGGCGGTCACAGGCGGCGGGGGCGAGTTGGGGTTTCCTGTCGAAAACCACGATGTGGTGCGCGCGCTCTATAAGGCTTGGTGCGACAAAGGCCTACCGATCCTACAGCCGCCGACCGAACTGGACTTCGGCTATACCTTCGTCGCACTGGATCCGGACGGCCATCGGCTGCGCGTGTTCGCTCTGAACATGGAATAACACGCCACCTCTGTGTCCCGGCATGCCCATGCTAGAATCGTCGGAAAAGATTTCTGGGGATATAAGGAGAAGCTGGGATGTCGGGAAATAGTTTTGGTCTGTTGTTCACCGTGACGTCTTTCGGGGAAAGCCATGGACCGGGTATCGGCTGCGTGGTGGACGGCTGTCCGCCGGGGATGGCGCTTTGCGCGGAGGATATTCAGGTGGAGCTGGATCGGCGCAAGCCCGGCACCAGTCGCCATGTGACCCAACGGCGCGAGGAAGACCGGGTGGAGGTCCTCTCCGGCGTGTACGAGGGGAAAACCACCGGGACGCCGATCGCGCTATTGATCCGCAACACCGATCAGCGTTCGCGCGACTACGGCAATATCGCCGATGCCTTCCGACCCGGACATGCCGACTATACCTATTGGCATAAGTACGGCATCCGGGATCCGCGTGGCGGCGGCCGCTCCTCGGCGCGCGAGACAGCGGTGCGCGTCGCGGCCGGCGCGATCGCCAAGAAGTGGCTGCACGAAAAATTCGGCATCGTGATCCGTGGCCATCTGACTCAGATCGGCGAAGTGGCGATTCCGTTCACCGATTGGGCCGACGTCGAGAAGAACCCGTTTTTTGCCGCCGATAGCGCCATTGTGCCCACGCTGGAACACTATATGGACGAGATCCGCAAAAGCCTCGATTCGGTCGGCGCGCGTTTGCGCGTGGTGGCGGAGAACGTGCCAGTGGGCTGGGGCGAGCCGGTCTACGACCGGCTGGACGCCGAGATTGCCTATGCCATGATGGGCATCAATGCCGTCAAGGGCGTGGAGATCGGCGCAGGCTTCGGCTGCGTGACGCAGCGCGGCAGCGAACATGGCGACGAATTGACGCCGCAGGGCTTCGCCAGCAATCATGCCGGCGGTGTGCTGGGCGGTATTTCCAGCGGACAGCCCATCGAAGTATCCATCGCCATCAAGCCGACCTCCAGCATCGCCACGCCGCGCCGCTCGATCGATAAGCAGGGTGCCCCTGTGCAGCTGGAAACCCACGGCCGTCACGATCCTTGCGTCGGCATTCGCGCCACACCCATCGCGGAAGCCATGCTGGCACTGGTTTTGATCGACCACGCGCTGCGCCACCGCGCGCAATGCGGCGACGTGTCGGTATCGACCCCGCGCATTTAAACCAGGGGGCGGATCCGTCATCGGCAATACGTCATCAGCGGTTGGCGTAGCCCGGCTCGACCGCGCTGACGTGCCTTTCACACCAGGGGGCTCTATCATCGCCCCCTATGCCAACCCCGCACGATGCCGTCTTCAAGCAG
This sequence comes from Paludibacterium purpuratum, assembly GCF_004363805.1. Classification (GTDB taxonomy): domain Bacteria; phylum Pseudomonadota; class Gammaproteobacteria; order Burkholderiales; family Chromobacteriaceae; genus Paludibacterium; species Paludibacterium purpuratum. The sequence continues at coordinate 161,391 of NZ_SNZP01000001.1, forward strand.
TTCCTATCCGACCCGGACACTGCGCGCGACTTTCTCGACATTCATCTGCCGCCGGCGGTGCATGGCCTGTGCGATCTCGCCACCTTGCACTTGGCGTCCGGCAGCTTTATCGAACCCGACCTCAGTGCCTATTATTCGGACATTCTCTATTCCGTCGAAACACGCGGTACGCCGGGTTATATCTACTGCGTCATCGAACACCAGTCGACCCCGGACAAGTTGATGGCCTTTCGGCTGATGCGCTATTGCCTGGCGGCCATGCAAAACCATTTGAGAAAAGGTCACGATCAATTGCCTTTGGTCGTGCCGTTGCTGTTCTATCACGGTAGCCAAAGCCCTTATCCGCACAGTACGCATTGGCTCGATTTATTCGTCCAACCGGATCTGGCCTCAAAGCTCTACAACCGGCCATTTCCACTCGTCGACGTAACAGTGATCCCGGACGAGACAATTTTGCAGCATAAGCGCATCGCCCTTCTGGAGCTGGTGCAAAAGCACATTTACCGACGTGATATGATGGAACTGATCGGCGAGTTGCGTTTCTTATTGAGCCATGGCACTTGCAGCCAGGATCAACTTAAATCGCTGTTGAATTACATGCTACAGGCCGGCGAAACGGCGGAGCCGCAAACCCTGTTGCACGAGTTGGCGCACAGTGCGTCGCAGTATGAGGAGGCCGTGATGACCATTGCAGAGAAGCTGCGCGAGGAAGGTCGGCAAGAAGGACGCCAGGAAGGGCGCCAAGAAGGTCGGCAAGAAGGTCGGCAAGAAGGCCGCCAGGAAGGACGGCAGGAAGGACGCCGAGAAGGCCTGCAGGAAGGTATCCACGAGGGCATCTTGATGGTGGCGTGCAAGATGCTGGCCAATGGCGTGAGCCGCGAGGCCGTTATGCAATGCACCGGCCTGACCGAGCAAGAGCTAGACCAGCTTATTCACTAATTCCCATCAGATTTCTTCCCGCATGCGCAGGTGCCGACTTGCGCGCACGCGATTGGCTCAGTGCTTCGCGAATGCGCCAACCCGCCGCGTATTAGACGTAACCGTTGGGGTTTTGCTGCTGCCAGCGCCAGGCATCCCGGCACATGTCGTCTAGCGTATGCTCGGCCTTCCAGCCCAGTAGGCGCTCCGCCGACGAGGGATCGGCATGGCAACTGGCGATGTCGCCGCTACGCCGTTCAACGATGCGGTAGGGGATACGCCGTCCGCTGGCGCGTTCGAATGCCGCAATGATTTCCAGTACCGAATAACCGCACCCGGTGCCCAAGTTCAGTGTGTGCACGGCGGGTTCGCCGTTCATCAACGCCAGCGCCTTGACGTGCGCGCGCGCCAGGTCGACCACGTGGATATAGTCGCGTACGCCGGTACCGTCCGGGGTCGGGTAGTCGCTGCCGAAAACTTTGACTTCCGGCAGCTTGCCCACCGCCACTTGGCTGACGAACGGCAGCAGGTTGTTGGGGATGCCGTTGGGGTCTTCGCCGATTCTTCCGCTTACATGGGCGCCGACTGGATTGAAATAGCGCAATAACGCCACGCGCCAGCCGGCTTCGCTTAGCGCCAGGTCGCGCAGAAAGACCTCGGTCATCCATTTGGTCTGACCATAGGGGTTGGTCGGGCCGAGCGGGCAATCCTCGGTAATCGGCATACCCGCGTTGTCGCGGTACACGGTGGCGGAAGAGCTGAACACGATGTTGCGCACGCCGGCGAGCTGCATGCAAGACAGCAGATTGAGCGTGCCGGTCAGATTGTTGTGGTAGTAGGTTAGCGGTTGCGCCACCGACTCGCCCACTGCCTTAAGCGCGGCAAAGTGAATCACCGCATCGAAGCGGTACTGCCTGAACAGGGGTTGCAACGCTTCGCGCTCCAGCAAATCCACCTCGTGGTGGCGCACGGCCTTGCCGGCCAACTGCTCGACTCGTTTTAGCGCCTCCGGTTTGCTGTTGCTGAAGTTGTCGACCACGACGGGGTCGTGGCCGGCGGCGATGAGTTCCAGCAAGGTGTGGCTGCCGATGTAGCCGGCGCCGCCGGTGACGAGGATGGTGCTCATGAACGGATTCTCGCGTTGTTGTAATGTGAGGAATCGATATTCTAGCAGCACGCTGTACGATGCTGATAACAGTGGGTTGTCCTGATGCGCCGACGGCTTGACGTTCGTTGTCTGTCAGCCTTATAACACTACAGTTTAAACATTTTGTTTAAACAGATCTGTTACAAGGAGGATCTCGATGAAGACATCTCGGATGTTGTTGACCACCTTGGCGCTGTCGCTGGTCGGTGGCGGCGCCGCTGCCGCCGACCAGGCGACGGCCAAGATCAACCGGAGCAACTTGTTGGTGGATCGGGGGTGCACCACCGTCGTGGAAGCCCATATGGGCTACAACGACCGATCTCCCGTAGAGCGTCTTGCGCTTAATCGCCAGCCGGAAAACAGTAGGAAAATCCAAGAGTGCGTGGAACGTTATCGCGTCGCGGCGGCAGCCGCCAGCCGTTAGAGCCGATTGGTTCTCCATGAAAAACCCCAGGATCGATCCCGGGGTTTTTCCATATCCCGGTTCTTCTACGATGTTTGCGGACTGGACGCCGCCGTTTTTTCACTGGAGCCGGCTGTGCCAATCCAATAGCATAGGCACAGCAATAAGCCAATAATGAAATAGCACACCATTAGATGCATCATGCTCTGCATCGGTATGAAGTTGAACAACATCAGCGCTACCCCAGTAAAGAACATTTTGACAAAACTTTGAACGGCGCTGGCGGCTCCCTTATTCTGCGAAAATCCATACATGCATAGTGTCAGGGTCAAAGGCGAGACAATGCCGCAGTTGATCGCCAACAAGATCGTGACCAAAATGATCAAAATCAAGCTATCTCCTGCATAGCTGAAAAGCATAAAAAATGATATTGCAGTCAAAAACAAACTGGCTACGCAAAATTTAAACAAAAAGCTGGTGTCGATTTTGCAAAGCCGACTGGATAGTAGTAGCGATCCAATGACAAGGCTGCCTGCGTAAACAATGTAGATCGAAGCGTTTTCAATCGGGGAGTAGCCATGTTGATGCAAGATAAATGGCATGTATGAATAATAGGCGATGGTGATGACAAATATAAAGGCCGAGGCGAAATTGAATGCCATGAATCGCACGATTTTAAAAGTGCCCCAATATATAGCCGCTTGCTCTTTGTAGCTTTTCTTGATTTTTGGTATTTCGTGGGTCTCTAGCAGGTGGCGCAATAAAACGGCAATGGCAATGATGTTGACAATCAATAACCCAATAAAAACAATTCGCCAGTTGTAGTACTGCTGCAGCAAACCACCGGCCACGGGTGCGAACGATGGCGATGCTTGGCTAGCCATGGAGAAGTAAGAGAAAGCTTTTTTGATGGATAGTTGATCGTGGCAGACATCCGATATGATCGCCCGCGCGATAACCGGTGCGCCACCTGCACCGAACCCGGTGATGAAGCGTCCGATGTATAGTGTATCTAGCGTGTTGGCAAAGCTTGAAATCACTACGCCGACACATGCAATCAAAAACGCAATGATGATGGCTCGTTTTCTACCATGATTATCGGAAAATGTGCCGTAGTAAAATTGCGATACACCAACCCCAAGCAAATATACGACAATCAAGTACTTGGTTGCATACTCGCTGACACCGAATGATTTCATGATATAGGGCAGCGATGGGTTGATGAAATCCATCCCCATCAGCCCTGCAACCAGGATAATGCAAGAGAACAGGATTGCGCGCTTCTGTGTCTTATCAAGCATGGCTCACCTCATGAGTCGCTTTTTTGACGGTGGGAAACGGCTCTTTGTCTTTGCGAGCCGAAGCCGCTTCTTTGTAATCGTAAATCGGTGTTTTATGCTCATGGCTGACCAAGAATTCGATCAACTTCGGGCCTTTTATTTCTCTGGCCTTCATGATGGTTTCGACGACAGCATCGCTGGACGATACTCTGAAAGAGGGCACGCCGAGCGCCTGGGCGAACATGCTGAAATCGTGATCCGGCAAATCGCTCAACTCCTTCATATTGTCGATGTTGTTGAAGTAGGTTTGCCCATAGTAGCTATTGTTGATGACGACAAATGTCACGTCGATGTTGTATTTGGCCGCGGTTTGAATCTCGGTTCCATGCATCAACATGCAACCATCACCCGTAATGGTCAGAACCGGCTGATCCGGCCTCGCCAGCTTGCCGCCAATCGAGGCCGGAATGGCCCATCCCATCGGACCGATGGTCGTGGTGGAAAAATAGTCGTAGGGCCCGAAGGATTCCCAGTAATGTCCGGTAAATGCCCGATGCGTGCCGGAGTCGACGTAGAGAACGGTATCCCTAGGAAAAATCGTTCGAAGTTGTTTTACGATATAAGCCGGGTGTAAAACTTTTTCATTGAATTGCGTGTTTTCAATATCATAATATTTTTCAATAGCCATGATATTTTTCAGCCAGGCCGATCGCTCGTGTTGCTGCTGATGCAGCAAAGCACCATGATCTATCAGGTGAGTCACGAAGGTGCAGTAATCGCTGACGATCGTATCGCCTATCACATCGCTCGGATTGACCAAGTCGATATCGTCATAAACGTCGATGAAGTCGCAAGAAATGAAATCGTCGCGCCACGCCATGGTGTTCCACTGCGTGTAATCGAATCCGATTCTAATAATGTAATCCACATTGTCGATAGAGAGCACCTGGCTGGAACGCCGGGAGCCCATGTAGCCAAAACAACCCAACGAAAGCGGGTGGTCTTCCGGGAAAATGCCTTTTGCGCTTACCGTCGTGGCAACCGGGACATTGTATTTTTCCGCCAAATCCACCAGCAATGGCGTGAGCGCTTCGCTGCGGGCGAAACTGCCGACCAAAATGGCCATTCTGGCCGAAGTGCCTAGTTTCGCGATCAGCTCGTCGGCTCGCTTGGCATCGATGATGCGATGACTTCTCGCGCCATGGGAAATGATCGTATGCCGATGATTCGAGTTATCCAGCAGACACTCTTCCGGCAACGACAAGTAGCAAGGTCGTTGAGTGGTATACAAGGTGTGCAGCGTGCGATTGAAATAGCGCGGCAGTGTTGTCGCGTTATGGACATGGAAGCTGGACGACGCAACGGGTTTGACCATGTCGATCAGGTTGAACATGCTTTGCGAGGCATCTTGCAATGCCCCCCGCATTTCCCATTTGGAGGGGATCTGACCGGAGATCAACAGCAACGGCGAGCGATCGGTATAAGCTGCTGCCATGGCCGTTAACGCGTTGGTCGTTCCGGGGCCGCCGATCGTGAAGCAAACGCCGATTTTCCCCGAGGCGCGGGCGTAGCCGTCCGCCATGAAGGCCGCTCCTTCTTCATGCGCGCAAACGATCGGTTTGATCGCGGGGTGCGCTTGATCGAGCTTATAGCAAGACATGAAAGGGTTGATCAATTTCCCGGGGACCATGAAGAAATGGGTAATATCTTCTTGTGCAAGTGCATTCAAGATGTAGTTTGCGTTGTTATACCCCATCGTGAATCTCCACAAAATTGATATTTCCGCTTGCCAGCGCGTCACGTTGCTTTAAGTTAAAAGAATTTAATGTGACGTTCGGCATGTCTGCAAAATAATCCAATGGCCTTTCGGCTTCATAGTCCGAAACATGCAGCATTTCATTCGCCCGCCGTTGCAGATAGGCAATAAAATCTTTAGCGAATAGCTCGGTTCTTGATACAGTCCATTGCAGCGCCAGTTTTTTTTCTTTTGGCGGGACGACAGGTTTGGTACTCGAATGAACGATGCGGGCATCCCAGATAACCAGATCACCTATATTGGTTTTGATGCATTTCCCGGCCATCTCTCCTTGATTAACACGCTTGGTTAGCTCGGCTCTTTCTACGCGGTTCAGAAGGTGCGACTTGGGAATGAGGGTTACGCCACCGCCATTCTCTTCATCGTTATCTTGAAAGTACAAACTGCATTGAACGAATTCCGGCGTAACCAGCCCTTTTTCGTCTTCCTCTTTCATGAAATAAGAGTCGTTGTGAAAGGAAAGATAAATGCTTTCACGGACGGTCATATTGGGGTATAGCGTTACTTTTTCCTCACCTAGAATAGCCTTGACTTCATCCAATGCCTGATTGAGGATGGTTTCCGTGAAAAGTGGCTTTTTGAAGAAAATGTGTTGCGGCAAGGTTTTTAGATTGGAATGCTGCAACAGCTCCGTATGATCGTTCCGCATCCGTTCAATCGTTTCCTTGGCAACGACATTGGGGACAATGACGTAGCCTTCTTGCTCGAAGAAATTTTTCAGATCCATGATGTTATCCTTGCAGTGAGCGGATTAAGCCGCCATCGACACGAATAGCGCTGCCCGTGATATATGACGATGCTTCTTTGTTCATTAGAAACGCAACGGCATTGACAATGTCTTCCGCGCGCCCATATTTTTTAGACGGAATGGAAGTCTGTACCTTTTCCCGATATTGCTCTTTCGATATGCCCAGTCGATCGGCGGTGGCCGCTTCAATCTGCTCTAGCCGAGCGGTTGCGATCTTTCCCGGTATCACGGTATTGATGTTGATATTGAATGGCGACAGCTCATCGCTGACACTTTTCAGCCAAGCGTGCATAGCCGATCTGATCGCATTGGAAATACACAAGCCGGGTATCGGTGCCGTCATGCCGGATGAGCCGATCAACACGAATCTGCCAAAGCGTCGCTCTTTCATCTTCGGCACCAAAGCCTGGACAATTTTGATTTGGCTAAGAAATAGCGATTGAAAATGTTTCAGCCAAATCGACTCCGGTATGTCCAATGAGTCGGCGTAGTAGGGCGGGCCGCCGGCATTGAGCACCACGCGATCGAAGTCCAAGTGGTGCGATTCGTTGAGCGCCTCGATAAAGCGATCGACGGATTGGCTATCCGATAAGTCGACCTGAAATACGCTTGGAAAATTGCCATGCATCGCGCCGATGCTTTCGCACGCCGCATGGATTTTTTCTCCATTGCTCGATGCAATACACACCTGTGCGCCTTGATGACAGAAGTGTTTTGCGCACTCATAACCGATCCCGGTGCTGGCGCCCAGCACCAGGATCCGTGCGTTTTTAAAATCACTCATAGCAAACGCCAGTCAGGTTTTCGACTTGCTTGAAAAAGTCCGGGAATGAGCAGATGACATCGCGGAAACCATCGATCAGATTCGGTTTTTCCATCTTGAGCGATGCAACGAACAAGGACATGAACACCCGGTGGTCGCCCCAACTGGATAGCGTCTCACCCCCCAGATGGCTCGACTTGCCTTTGATTACAAACCCATCCTCGATGTCGTCCCGGTAAATGGTTTCGATATTCACCTGCAGACGCTTCAGCTCGGAAACCATCGCTTTGATGCGATTGCTTTTGTGTAGCCGAGTAATGCTCCCACCCGTTACCTTGAATTCTCCATTGACGAACGCACCCAATGCCGCGAGTGTGGGAATGATGTTGGGGCAGTTGGAAACATCGAAGTGGTAGTCGCCCACCAATTCCCGGTTAGGATTGGTCAAGCGCAGCTGATTGGTGTCTGCATCGAAAGCAAGCCGCACACCCAATGCCTCCACGACGTCGAGAAAGTAACGCTCTCCTTGCATGCTGTGGAATGGCATGTTGTCCAGCAGGTATTCGCCTTGGAAAAGCGTGCACATAGCCAGGAAATACGAGGCCGACGTCATGTCTCCAGCCAGCGTGACATTAATAGGCTTGTAATGACCCGGGTAGACTTGGATCTCGGTCATCGTATCGTTGTAAACCAGTTCGATGCCGGCGAGCTGCATGAAATGCGCCGTCTGTTCGATGTAGGAGCGCGACAGGAGATGGTTGTGCACGCTGATGTGAATACCCTTGGGCGTCAGCGGCGCGACGAACATCAAGGCGGTGATGAATTGCGAACTGATATCGCCGGCCAGCTCGACCTTGCCGCCTTGCAAGTTGCCGTCCCAGCTGACGACGGGGGCTTTGCCAGGCTCCGCCAGGCAGCTCAGTCGAGCGCCAAGGCTTTCCAACGCATCGAACAAAGGTTTCATGACGCGAGGCCGTAGCGAGGCATCGCCGGTGACGATGATCGGCGTATCCGACGTACAAGCCAACGCGGTTGCCGTGCGAAATACCAAACCCGAGCCTAAGCAATCCAGAATTTGGTTGTTATAGTTGATCTTGCCGCCAATGCCTTTGATTTCCAGATAGCCATCGTGATCGGTGATTTCAGCGCCCAGCGCGCGCATGACATTTTTCATTGTCTGCGTTTCTAGGCACCTTAGATCGTTGTGGATATAGCTCACACCGTCGGCCAGACTGGCCACGATAATGCCTCTTTGCGTCTCGGGTTTGGACGAGGGAATGCTGCATCTTTGATGGATCGGCTTTGTTTTGCCGACGCAAAGATGGCGACTGAAATCATTAATGGCATTGTTGGCAATCTCCTCGGCGGAGATTTTTTCGGCAATCATGTCCACGGTAAATTTTCCTTTGTTTAGAAATTGTTAAGTCATCAATGGCTTCAACAGCGCATATCGTTGATTGTTGTTATCGATGCTTGACGCCCCCTCTGGATACCGCTTCTTGTTATGAAGGTGTAATATAAATGCCTGTTTTCAATCTCAATGCTTCTCATTCTCGACACGACTTTCGATCATGGCTCTCAGGTGCACACGGCGATGTCGGATGTCGGGTTACGATCTACGTTATGTTGCTAGAACGGCAGGGGAGGACTGCTTTCTCGCGCAGCTGAATGACGCGTCACAGCTGCTTATGGCATAAATATTTAAACTTAAAATGATGTTTAGATATGCCAAGTGTATTTAAATGTTTTTTGCGTTGCAACAAACGAAAAGGGGATTTTCCTGATCGTCGGATCAGTTGACATGAAGCTATACCGGCGAAAGGAGATGGCGCGTGGACGCCCGAATTGGGGGGGCAAAGCGGGCTCAGTGCTAATCGGCTGGTCCCGCTACAAGCAATGATCGCTGCCGGTGCGTCGCTGCCGGGAATCGCTCTTCACATAAAAAAACATGGCCCTAGCGCATCGCTAGGGCCATGTCTGGATTGATGCCGGCCGCGAATGCTCGCGGCCGGTCTTGCATCAATAGGTGTAGAACATGCGTTGGATGGCTTGGGTGTCGTGGGTCTTGGTCAAGGCCAGCATCAGCAGGATGCGTGCCTTTTGCGCGTTGAGCGTGTCGCTCACCACAAAGTCTTCCTTATCGTCGTTGGCTTCGCCATTGCGCGCCACGATGCCGTTGCCGACGCGCGAGCTACGCACGACGATGACGCCCTTTTGGCGAGCATCGCGGAATGCCGGCATCATTTGCGCGGCCACGCTGCCGTCGCCTACGCCCGCTTGCACGATCCCCTGAGCGCCGGCGCCGATGTCGGCGTCCATGGCCACACGGTCCATATTGGCGTAACCGTAGACGATATCCACGCGCGGCAGGCTGCTGAGCTTGCTGACGTCGAACTCGGTATCTGCGGTGTTTTTACGGGTGGACATGCGGTAGAAATGCGCCTTGTTGTCCTGCATATAGCCGAGGAAGCCCAGCTCCGGCGTGCGGAAGGTGTCGGCGGTCGAGGTATTGCTCTTGGTCACTTCGCGCGCGGCGTTGATTTGATCGTTGAGCGCTACCAGTACGCCCTTGCCGACGGCTTCTTTGCTGCCGGCCAGGATGACGGCGTTATAGAGGTTGATCGGGCCGTCCGCGCTGATGGCGGTCGACGGCCGCATCGAGCCGACCACGACCACCGGCTTCTTGCTCTTGACCACCAAGTCGAGGAAGTAGGCCGTTTCTTCGATGGTATCGGTGCCGTGGGTCACCACGATGCCATCCACGTCTTTTTGCGCCAGCAGCTGATTGATGCGCTTGGCGAGCTTCAGCCAGACTTCGTTGGTCATGCTTTCGCTAGCGATCTGCGCCACTTGTTCGCCGCGCACTTCGGCCACTTTCTGCAACTCCGGCACCGATTCGATCATCTTGTCGACCCCGAGCTTGGCCGCGGTATAGCCGACAGTGGTGGTGGAGGTTGCGCCGGTACCGGCGATGGTGCCGCCGGTGGCTAGGATGACGACGTGCGGCAGGTCGGCGGCTTGCACCGGGGCGAAGCACAGACCGACGGCGATTGCTGCGGCGCTAATGACTGACTTGAGACGGTTATTCATTGCTAAATGACTCCGTTTTCTTTGTAAAAATTGGTGATTTTTCCCTGTATGCCGGTAACTACCGGCATGACGACCGTAGCGTTTTTATCGCAGCGGATCTATGATATGATAATTAAATGTTATAAATTTGCAATAAAAACTGTTTTAATATGCAATTTAAATTTCTGGATGTGGCGCGGAAGCGACGGGGCGGGGTAAGGTGCTGATAGGAAAAGAAAAAACGCGGGCCGAGTGGCCCGCGCTTTTTTGCTCAGAGCTCGAAAGTCAGCCCGAGTAACGGTGCGTGTTGCTGCGCGCCGTAGACGTCCGAATCGCCCGGTGCGCCGGAAACGATGCGTCGGTGCATGACGACCTTGACCGCGTGGGCCGGAGCGAACCACACGATATTGTGGATGTCTTCCGGCGTCAGGCGGTAGGCGGCGGCGATGAGTTCCTTGTTGATCTGCTTGGTTTCGCGCAGCGTCTCGAAGATCTTGTGGTCTTTGAACATGATGTCGAGCACCAGTTCAAACGGCCCGGAGTTCTTCGAACGCACAACGCGCGCGATGTCGAGAATACCGTATTTCATGCCGTGACTCCTTGCGGGGTGACCTGCTGCATATGGAAGGGGAACAGGTCTTCCTGCGGCAGATCCATCAAGTGATAAACCGAGAATTCAAACACCACGCCGGCACGAATGTCGGACGGGGAGAACGGCAGCGCCAGGTTGCCGGCTGTCGCCACGCGGCCCGGATAACCGTAGTGCAGCAGCGTCGAGCGGGTCAGCGAGCAGACGGTGTCGGCGGCTTCCTGGGTCGGTGCAACCACTTCGATCACGATGCCCAACTCATGCGTCTGGGTTTGTTTGACCGGTTCCAGGTCGCCCATCACGCCGTTCTTGCCGTAGATGTGGAAAAACACTTTGGCGTCGGCGTTGGCGCCGAGGTTGTTCTCGACACGTTGGCGCACGGCCTGCAGGATTTCCTCGATCGACTTGATCATGATCGGATCGCGCACGCCGGCAATGGCCACCGTGCGGAAGCCGACCGGGCGCGAGCCTTCCAGCTTGACCTTGTACGGCGTGTGCTCGTGACGCGAGCCGGTCACGCGTACCTGGCCGTTGCCGATGTCCTCGAACTTGCACTCGCGCAGGTTCAGTACGCCGCCCGGGCCGGGCAGCATGTAGGGATCGGACTTCTCGTACAGCGTGTGTGCGGCGGCCGACTCGGGGGTGAACTTGCGTTCATCCGAGAAGGTTTTCAGCACAAAGCCGGTTTCGTCCAGGATGCCCATGGCGCAATCGGAGCCCGAGCCCGGGGTGGCGGCGATCGCCGCGCATTCCAGGATCTTGCCGCAATGCAGCGCCAAACCTTCGTCGTAGCCCAGCATGATCGGCAGCGCCGCGAAGCAGGACGGGTCGTAGGCACGACCGCCCAGCACCACTTGCGCACCGGCCTTGAGCGCGGCGATAAAGGGTTCTACACCCATCTGCGCGACCAGATTGGTGGTGGCGTCGATGGCTTCGTGCGTCAGCGGCGGCACGAATTCCAGCGCTTCGATCTTGCCGGCGTCCAGCGCGGCATGCACCACGTCCTTGGATACGTCGGTCGGGATCACCGCCATCTTGAACGACAGATTCGCTTCGGCGGCGATTTCCAACACGATCTGGCGGCACCATTCCAGGTGCGGCGCCGCGCCGGAACCGCCGGCGGTGCCGATGACCACCGGAATACCGTGCTTCACGCCCTCGGTGATCATGAAGCGCAGGTCGCGCTTGACGCCGGTGCGGTCGGTAAAGGCCTTGCCCGCGCCCAGGTAGTACGGGCCGGGGTCGCTAGATCCGCCATCGACGGCGATCAGGTCGGGCTTCTCGGCGATGGCGCGACGGAAGCTTTCTTCCGGAAAGCCATAGCCCAGAATCGCGGTGGGCGACAGGATTTTGAATGCGGGTTTCACTTTGCGCTCCTCTTCGCCTTGAGTTGGGCGATCGTGCGGTGCATTTCGTTGTAGACGATATTCAGGCCTTCATCGAAGCCCATGCCCGGCTTGACCAGCATGCGCATCGGACGGGCGGCCACGGCGAGGTGGACGCAGGTGCGGGCGCTGACGTCGGTTTCGTTGCAGGTACCGCCTTGATAGGCTTCCATGCCGTGCTGGTTGCAATACAGCACCGAGTCGACGATGTTGTGGATGCCGCCCAGATCCGGCGTCTTGATCTGAACCATGTGGCAGCACTTGGCATCGGTGAAGTCGACGATGTCTTCATAGGTGTTGCACCATTCGTCGGCCACCAGCTTGACCGGCGAACCCATGCGGGTCAGCTCGGCGGTGATCTTGCCCATGCATTCGATCTGGGCTTCCTTGCCGCCCATGTCCACCGGGCCTTCGATGTACAGTTCCAGGCCGCCGGCGAAATCTACCAGACCGGCAATGTACTGCGCCACGCGGATCGGATCGTTATCGAAGATCAGGCCGATGGTGCCGTATACGTCGATGTGCAGCGCCGGGCGGTAGCTGGCGTCCGGGGACAGTTGCTTGACGCGGTCGGCCAGCCACTTGACGTAGGCCTGCAGCTTTTCGCCCTTGAAGCCCAGTTTTTCTTCGACGTTGTTGATCAGGCCGTGCGGCAGGACATCCACGCCCTTGATGATCATCTTGTCGACGGCGTTGTAGCGGTCGTCGCCGCTCTGGCCAAACAAGGGAATCGGCTCGGCGATCACCGGCAGCTTGTATTCGTCGCAGATCACCTCGGCCTTCAGGCGGTTGGTCGACAGCGCGGTGGCGTCCAGCAAGGCCTGGGTCAGGCCGTAGCGGATCGCGGTGTGCAGGCGCTTGCCTTCCACTTGCAGGTTGTCGAAGAAACGCGCGTTTTCCAGGAAGGAAGCCACGTCGCGGCCTTCCAGCAGCGGCTTGATATGCTTTTCCAGGAAGGGTACGAACTGCTCGCCGAGGAACAGCGGGTCGCGGCCGCCGGCGCCGGAGTATTGCACCGCGGCGCAATCGCCCACGGCCATGGCGCCGTTTTCCAGTTGCAGCAGCACCGACACGCATTCGCCGGCTTGGCGCACGGCGCGGAAGCCGCTGGTCACCGGCGCACCGGTGTAATTGAAGCCGTCATGGCCGGCGCCGTTCTTGATGGCCTGTTGGTCATCGAAATAGAAAGAGGAATAGCCTGCTACGAACAGGGCGCGAACGATTTTCATTTTGCCGGTCTCCCGATCAGGGTGCTCTTGGAAATTGCGTAAATATCATCGACGACCATCTGGAACGACGGTTCGCGGCCTTCGGCGCGCGCGCGTTCGTTGATCAGGTCGCGATGCAGGGTCAGTACGTCTTCCGGCAGCGGCACTTGGCCGGCCTCGAAGACACGAACCGCGCCGTGGTTGTCGCGCACCGGCAGCAGTTTGCCGGCGTTGCAGGCGGCAGGGGCGAACGGGACGTCGATCACGCCGGCTTCGAAGGCGCGAACCGTGCCCACGGCGATATCGCCGTTGCCCAGTTCGAACACCTTGCTCATCACAGCGCGCACTTCGCGCTTGATCAGTTCCACTTCGAAGGCCAGCGCATCGCTGTTCGGGAAGACCTGATCCTGCACCATGTTCAGAATCTGACGGGTGGCGTTCAGGCCGGCGCGGTTGGCTTCCATGGTCGGAATGCCGCGTGCTTCGTGCGGGGTCTTGACGATCACCTTGGTCGCCCCCGACAGGCCGGCGACGGCGCCGCCCCACGAGATCACCGAGAAGGCCATGGCTTCGTTTTCCGGGAAGCCGCCCATCCATTGGTGGAATACCGTGGTCAGTTCGAAGTCGTCGAAGCCGGCGGCGCGGAAGTATTCGTCGGCCAGTTCGCGCAGGGCGCGGATGGCGGCGATGTCCTGCACCATGTTGCCGACTTGACCGTAGCCGACGGTGATCGAACGCACGCCTTGTTCCAGTGCCAGCAGGCCTTCGATGATGGCCACGCTGTGCGAGATGAACGGCGGTACCAGCGTGCCGGACAGCGGGCCGAACGGTTCGCGGTTGATGCGCACGCCGTGCTCTTCATACAGGCCGACCAGACGGTCGCAGTACTGCCAGTCGCGGATCGACTTCTCCAGCGATACCTTCTTGGCGTAGGGGATGTTGTAGGAGATACCGCCGCCTTCGTAGGCGCTGAAGCCGCCGGCGAGCGTGATTTCCGCCAACAGTCGTGCATCCGGGGTGCCGTGACGCACCTGAACCGGTTTGTCGACCGCTTCCACCACACGGCGGCATTCGGCCAGGCCGTGGTTGACCGCCGGGAAGCCGTTGAGCAACGACGTGCCGGCTTCGCGCGACTTGGCGATACCCTTGGCGGACTCTTCGTAGCGGTTCAGACGGGTGTAGGCATCGATGGTGGACGGCAGCAGGTCGCAAGCGGTCTGTAGACCTTGCAGCAACGCGATGTGCTCATCGACCAGCGCCACGCCGGCACGCGGCTGCGACAGGGTCTTGCCTTCGGCGTCGGCCTTCTTCAGCACGGCGGCGAAGCGCTTGTGTTCGGGCAGGGATTCCTGATACTTGACGCCGTCGGCGAACTTCACGTCTTTGCCGGTCGGCCAGGTCGTCAGTACCTGTTCACGTTCCGCCAAAAAATCCGGCAGCTCGATTTTCTTGTTTGTCAGTTCCATCGTATTTCCAATCATGATTGCGCCAGCAGCGCGACACCGGTGAAGGCGGCCGCTTCTGGGTAGTTTCTTGCCACGTTGGCTAAGAGCGGGAAGAGATACTGTTCGTCGCGGTAATACTCGACGGTCGAGGGCAGTAGCACGGTTTTGCCTTTGCTATCGACCTTGCGCTCGCGAATCCAGTTGCCGACATCGAATTCCTTGCTGTTGGCGAGCCAACCGCCGGAGCCGATCACCTTTTTAACGCTGGTCAGGTCGCGGCCGGTCTGTACGTCCACGGTGCCTTCCAGCGTGTAGACCTGGGTCGAGCGGCCGGCATGGCGTTCGCAAGCATAGGCGGCGCAGGCGCCGGCCAAGAGCGTGTCGAAGCGTTTGCCCTGGCTGTCTTGCGGCAGATAATCCGGCTCGGCGGTCACCTTCTCCACATACTCATGGAAAGCGGCGATTTGTGCCGGATCGTGCGCCAGGTGTTCGGCGATCAAGGCTTCGCCGGTTTCGCTGGCGGCCTCGGCCGAGACGCGCATGCCCAGGTCGCCCTCGACGGTGCGCTTGATCAGCGGCTCGGGCAGTCCGCGCTGTACCGCACCCGGAGGCGGGCACTGGTCGTGCGACGAATAGACGTCGGTGGTCGCGCCCCCCATGTCGAGCAGCATGAAGTCATGCCAGCCCGGGACGTGCTCTTGGATATGTCGGGTGAATTCGTAGACCGCGTAGGGCGTGGGGACCGGTTCGGAACCAGTGGCGGCGATGATCTCGTCCAACCCCTTGCCTTTGACGATGCGAGACAAAAAAATCGAACGCATGGCTTCGCGCGCCGGATCCGGGTTCTGCTGATCGAGTGCCGGCAGAACGTTTTCGACCACCACCAGATCCTTTTGGCCCAACAGATCGGTCACTTCATCCTGTACCGCGCGATTGCCGGCATAGACGATGGAGCAATCGAGCTTGGATGCCGCAAGCAGCGAGGCATTGTGGCAGATGGTGTCGAAGTGGCCGCCGTCGGTGCCGCCGGCGAACAGCAGGATGTCCGGCGGATTGTCTTCCAGTGCGCGGATGTCCGAGCGGTTCATCCGATAGGCGAACACCTGGGTGATTTTGGCACCGGCCGAATAGGCGGCCACGCGGGCCGACTCCAGCGTGATGCTGGGCACCAATCCCAGTGCGGCGACCGCCAGCCCGCCCTTGGCGGATGACGAGTAGTTCAGTGTGATTTCACCCGAGCGAATCCGCTCGATGGCGTTGTCATCGTCCAGGAGTGCATTGAGCACCTGAAAGAAGCCATCGGCCAGGTGTTGCACGGTGGTCGGGCTGACCGTCCGTTTCAAGAGTTGCAGATCTCGATCCCCGACCTCGAACAACGCACCCTTTGTCCAGGTGGAGCCGATATCGATGGAGACGGTTTTCATGCCGCGGCCTCTACAGCCTGATGTTCGCGGCGGTAGGCGGCGATGTCCAGGTGCAGACAGTCGACGACATGCTGCAGGTCGACATCCGGTCCGAACACGCGGTCGAAGCCCATGCCCTTGAAGATCACTTCCACATCCTTGAACTCGCGCTTGCCGATCACCAGGTTGCCGCCGACGAACAGCGGGATGCCGTCCAGGCCGCGTTCGGTGCAGCGGTCGCGCATGCCGATACAGTCGATTTCGCCGTGACCGTAGATCGACGAGATCAGGATGGCTTGGGCATTGGTTTCGATGGCGGCGTCGATGTACTCGTCCTGGCTGACCATCACGCCCAGGTTGATGACGTTGAAGCCGGCGCGGGCAAAGACGTTTTCCAGAATTTTGTTGCCGACCGCGTGACAGTCGGAACCGATGACGCCAATGACGATGGTTTCTTGCATGACAAATCTCCCTGTGATGTGTCTGGCTCTCTACCGATCGGGTTGTGGATGATCGGCAGCTTGCTGATAATTCCACTGCACTCGGGTTTGCCCTGCCTATGCTTAAAAAACATGAGTTGGTGCGTGCTGTGCATGAACTCTGTATGAGCAAACTCGAATACTTCTGTTGCCCTTATTTTTATTAGTTCCCACTTATGAAGCAAACGATATAAAATCACTACATAGTGCATTTTTGGAATGATCTGTGCGAAATGACTGTCATCGGCGCACAAATCATTTGTCGTAGTGATGGACGACAAGGGACTTTTCATGCGCCGCAAGATTCCCGGCACCGATGTGCTGATCGCTTTCGAAACCGCCGCACGCCACCTGAGCTTTACTCGGGCGGCCGCCGAGTTGTCGCTAACGCAAAGCGCCGTCTGCCGCCAGATCGCCGGCCTGGAGCAATACCTTGGCGTGCCCTTGTTCAATCGCATCAAAAAACGCATCAGCCTGACCGACGCCGGCCAGCAGTATGCCAAGCAGATCCGGGAGGATCTGGCGCGGTTGGAACGCGACACGCTATCGGTCATGGCGCATCAGGGGTCGGGCGGCGTGCTCGAATTGGCGGTGATTCCCACTTTCGCGACACGCTGGCTGATTCCGCGCTTGGGGGAATTCAATGCGCAGCATCCGGAGGTCACGCTCAATCTGACCACCCGCGCCGAGCCTTTCATGTTCACCGACACGCCGTTCGATGCGGCGATCCACTTCGGCGATCCGATCTGGCCGGGGGCGGTGGCTGAATATCTATTCGGTGAAGAGATCGTGCCGGTGTGCAGCCCGAAGCTACTGGAACAAGAGAAGTTGCCGCTCGACCCGCACGACTTGAAGCGTTTCACGCTGTTGCACCAGTCGGCTCGGCCGGATGCCTGGCATCAATGGTTCGACATGGTGCATATCGCCGATATCAACGCCATGCGCGGTCCGCGTTACGAGCTGTTCTCCATGCTGGTGGAGGCGGCGCGCGCCAGCTTGGGCGTGGCGCTGGTGCCGCGCTTCTTCGTATTGAACGAGCTGTCTTCGGGTGAGTTGGTCGTGCCTTGTACCCATCCGATGAAGAGCGAGCGCGGCTATTACCTGGTTTACCCGGAGCGCAAGAGCACCTCGGTGGCGTTGCAGACCTTCATGCAGTGGCTGCTCGACCGCGCGCAGCGCTATCGCGCCGATACGCCGTGTGTCGGCTAGGGGGAATTGGCCGGCTGTGATTGCGAGGTCTTATATAATTTCATTTTGGTAAACAAATAATGAAATAGATTGGCGTTTATCATTTCTTTTTGTGCAAGTAAAGTACGTCTCATACGCCACGTCGTGACGTGAACCGCATAAAAGGAAAAGCCAAATGAAGACCCTTACCATGATGATCGCCCTGTTGACCGTGACCTCCGCCGCCATGGCCGAAAGCAACTACGTACCGCGCCAAACCCAGGCCGCGTTGGCCGAGGCGCAAGCCGCCCAGAAGAGCAGCGCTCCGGCGGTCAACGCCCCGCAAGCCGCGGGTGCGTCCGAGCACAGCAACTACACCCGTCGCTAAGACGGCATGCGTCGCGCCGAAAACGGCGTATCGATCCGAACCGCTCGTGTTTCACACGGGCGGTTTTGTTTTGTGCGACACCGAAACGAGTTGGGAAGATTGATCCATGGCAGAGACGACGATACCGGCGCTGCTGCTAAAATGGCAGCGTCGCGGCACCGTGCCGTCATCCGTCTTTTTCGGGAATCGCTATGAAACCGCCTGCCGCTACCGCTGCCACACTGTCCTTTCGCCGCTATTTCTTCAGACAGAGCCTGATTTTGTCGTTGGTGTTCGTTGCGATGAACGGCGTGACGCTGCTGCGCGGCAGCCAAGCCGTGCAGGCGGTGGACTTGGTGCGACTGGTGGTCGCCTCGGTGGTCGGCGGTTGCCTGGGGGCGCTGGCGATGTGGCTGCTGCGTCGCCGCAAACCGCGCTAACGCCCGGCGATGTCAGCCCTGCCGCAGGATGCGACGCACCTCGGCGCGCAGGGCCGGCAGCAGATCAGCGGCGAACCAGGGGTGTTGCGCGAGCCAACGCTGGTTGCGCGGGCTTGGATGGGGCAGGGGGAACACCGCTGGCGCCATCGTGCGCCAGGTCGCGACCGTTTCGCTCAGCGTCTCGCTGCGATGCTGCGGCAGGTGATAGTCGCGCGCGTATTGGCCAATCACCAGGGTAAGCTGGATATTGGCTAGGGCGGGCAGCAAGCGTGGGTGCCAGGTCCGGCGGCATTCCGGCCGGGGCGGCAGATCGCCGGCGCGACCCTTGCCCGGGTAGCAAAAGCCCATCGGCACAATGGCGAATAGCGCCGGATCGTAGAATTGCCCGGGCGTCACGTCGAGCCACTCGCGCAGGCGCCGGCCGCTGGCATCGTTCCAGGGAATCCCGCTTTCGTGCACCTTGCGTCCGGGTGCTTGGCCGGCGATCAGAATACGCGCGCGCCGATCGGCGATCACGACCGGCCTAGGCGGGTGCGGCAGCACCTCGGCGCAGAGGCGACAGAGGGCGATCTCGTCGAGCAGCGACGGCAACGGATCGGTGGGTTGAGGCGAGTTAATCGGCGACATGCCGTCAATAATATCAGCCTCGAATGCCGCCGCTAAAGATTGATCGAGGCGAGCGCGCAACCGATCAGCGACATGCCTGCCACCCACTGCAACCAAGGTTGCCCCCGTTCTGCCCCCGGTAATTGCCGCAACGCCCGCGCCAGCAGCGCACACAACGCGAACACCAGCCAGACCGTGGCGAGAAACAGCGGCGCCAACTGCGCCATCTGCGGCAGTATCGGCTGGTTGCGCTGCAGGAACTGCGGGAAATAAACCAGCAGGAAGCCGACGATCTTCGGGTTGAGCAAGGTGGTGGTCAGGCCCTGCCAAAATGCTCGACTAGGCGCGACCGCCTCGGCGGATACCGTGTCGGCCGCACTGCGGATCTGACCGACCCCCAGGTACATCAACCAACCGATTCCCAGCCATTTCAGTAGTGCGAAGGCCGCGGTCGACGCGGCGAACAACGCCCCCAGCCCGCCGACGACCACCAGCAATAGCAAGGCATCGGCCAGCACCACGCCGGTAATCGCCAGCAAACTCCCTGCCACGCCGTGACGCATCGACTGCATGACGATCAGCACCAGCGAAGGGCCGGGCAATAAGGTAATGAGCGCGGTGGCCAAGATGAAGTGCAGCAACATGCGGATCTCCTAGCGCAAGAGGCCGAGCCGGTCGGTCAGTTTGTTGACGAGCTTTTTCGGGCCGAGCAGCGCCAGTCCGTGATAGCGCAACGCGTCGGCAGGTGTGCTGGCCATGGCCTCGGCATAGGCTTGGTAACTACGCGTGCTGAGTGTGGCGTCGATCAAGTCGATCACCGTCAATTCGGCCTCATGCGGCCGCGCGTCTTGGCGCAGTTGCTGCAGTTGCTCGGTCGATGCCTGCAAGACCGGGATCGGCCGGGTGGTGATGCCGCGGTGCGGCTGGCCTTGGCCATCGACGAGGTCTTCGCCGATCCAGGTCGGATGCGCCTTGCCCAGACTGAGCGACAAGACCGCCGCTGTGTTGGCCAGAATGCCGGTGGGGAGCCGTGGGTCGAGAACGATGGCGCATTTCAGGTCGGACATGGTGCGTTCCTTGATCGGGGAGGAGCACTGACTGTAACGCGTACCGGATTGTTCGATAATATGATATGAATTGTATTTAGTGTTCTATGGAATGGATTAATGATCGACGAACTACGTGCGTTGGCCGTGTTTGCCAAGACCGTCGAGGCGGGGTCGTTCCGTGCCGCAGCGGCCGCTCTGGCGTTGTCGCCCTCGGTGGTTAGCCATCATGTGGCGCAGTTGGAACAACGGCTGGGGGTGGCGCTGCTCTATCGTTCGACTCGACGCCTGTCGCTGACCGACGACGGCCGGTTGCTGTACGGCCATGCCCGCGAGATGTTGGCCGCGGCGGAGACCGGGCTTGGCGCCCTGGCGGAGCGTACCGGCGAGCTGTCCGGTGCGTTGTCGGTCACGTTGCCGGCGTTCCTGGCGCAGAGCGCGCTGATTGGGACGATAGCGGGGTTCTTGCGTCAGCACGGCAAGGTGCGCTTGACGCTGGACTTTAGCGACGAAAAGCAGGACTTGGTCGGCGAGGGGATCGACCTGGCCATTCGCATCGGCGACCTGCAAGACAGCGGGCTCAAATCGGTGCGGCTATTCGATCTGCCGCGCAAACTCGTGGCCGCGCCCGCGCTGTTGGCCGGGCAGGTGCCGCTTGAGCGGCCCGAAGCGTTGCGCGCGTTCGACTGGATCGGCATTAGCATGCGGCCAGGCGCCAAAACGCTACGCCATCGCGATGGTAGGGAAAGTCAGATCGACATTGCCCCGCGCGTGCGGGTGAACAGTATCGAAGCCTCGTGCCAGTTGGCGCTGGCCGGCGCCGGGCTGTGCACGCCGCCGGCGTTCATGGTGGCGGACGACCTGGCCGCCGGACGCCTGGTGGAACCGCTGCCCGAGTGGCATGTGCCGGCTTTGGGCGTCTACGCGGTCTGGCCGCCGAACGCCGCGCGCGATGGTCTGACGCGGCGCCTGATCGACTGTTTGCGCGATACGGCGCTTTGACCGAGGGGGATTCGAACCCCCGTCAGGGCTGGGTAGGGCTGACCGGTCGGCGTTCGGCGTACTGCGGCAAGCCATCGGCGATGACTTCCCAATCGGCCTTCGAGTCGACGAAGGCGTGATAGGCGTTGTCGCAGGTGAAGGGTGTCTCGATAGTGCCCAGACGCAGGCGGATGATCCCGGGCAACTGGTCGTTCGCGCTATAGATCGGACTACCGCAGTGGGCGCAGAACATCCGGGCTTTCTCCGGTACGGCGCGGTAAGCCTTCAGCAGTTCCCGACCGCGCGTGATGCGAAATTTCTCCGCCGCGACCGGGCTGACCGCCACATAGGCAGAACCTTGTGCCTTGCGGCACATCGCGCAGTGGCACATCGATATCTCTTCGATATCGCCATCGTATTCAAAACGTATCCCGCCACACAGACATCCGCCGACAATCATGAGCGTCTCCTTTGCGTATAAGGCCTTGGGGCTGGCTATTTATATCGCATAGTTTTTTGTTTTCTACAATGCATCGTGGGCACCTGTCGCGTCGGGTGTTCGTTCTTGAAACCGTGAGGAGACGATGATGTCAGTGAAAGCGATTCCGGATGGATTCCAATCTGTCGTGCCTTATCTCGCCGCTCAGGATGCCTCGGCGTTGATTGCGTTTTTGCAGCAAGCTTTCGATGCCCAGGTGTGTCTGCTGCACAAGCTGCCGAGCGGCCATGTGTTGCATGCCCAGGTACGCGTGGGCGATTGCATGGTGATGACCTCGGATCCTCAACCGAAGTCGGAGTGCAAAATCGGCCCGGCGATGCTCTATATGTATGTCGCGGATGTGGATGCCGCGTATCGAAAGGCCGTCGATGCCGGCGGCAAGTCATTGTCGACACCCGCCGACATGTTCTACGGCGACCGTTCGGCCGGTGTGGAAGATCCTGCCGGCAACCAGTGGTATCTGGCGACCCACATCGAGGATGTCCCCGAAGAGGAGCTGATACGGCGGGTGCAGACCCTGTGCGGTTGATACCGATGTCGCCGGCCGGTTCTTAAGAGGCGGCTTAAGACCGGCAGGCGGATCGCTCAGCTTTTTTGCCGTTCAAGTCAGCATTCCACCGATGGCGCCCCTGTCGGCCGGCGCTGCAACATGCACGCTTGTTATCAAGTGTTATTAAGCGATTGACCGAGAGAATCGGCGGCGATCGCCTCTGCCAACTTTGCAGGATTGCTTGTGATCGATAGCGTGCTCGACCACCTCGCCATGCAATTGAACCAGCACTTCCGCCGCCGCGCGGTGCTGGGCGAAGACATGGTTGTGGTTTCCAATCTGCACGAGCCCGGCGGTGGGGCGGTATTGCTCGCCGAAAACAAACTGGTGCTGTTCATCGGTGGGATCGAACGCGAGACGGCGGCCCATCGAGCACGTAGCGACGGCATCGGTCTTCTGCGCGGCGCCGAGCCGCTGTATCTGAATTTGCTGGTGATGTGCGCCGCGACTTTTAGTGGTCAAGGTTACCCCGAAGCACTCAAATTCCTCTCCGACGCCATCGCTTTTTTTCAAAGCAGACCCGTCTTCGATCATCAGAACTCGCCCGATCTGGATCCCCGCATCGAGCGCCTGGTGCTGAACATCGAGAATTTGAGTCGCAGCGAAATGCACAGTATGTGGAGCATCCACGGCGGCCGTTATTTGCCATCGGTGCTGTATCGCGTGCGCTTGGTCTGCCTGGACGGCGATATGCCGTCGCGGCGCGAAACCCCGGTGCGCGCACCCGATGTGGCGCTGGAGAGAAAGTGAATAGCGGCGCCGACACCTACCACCTGTTGGCGGCGTTGAGTCTGCGCCATCCGTATTTCGGCACGGGACGGCCTAATGGACTGGCGCTGAGCGCCGACGCGGCCAGTGCGGCGCTGATGGCGCGCTTCGACCTGAAGTGGCGCGCTGCGAACGGGACGGTCGAGCTGTATGTCAGGGACAGCCAATTGTCGGGTTTGTGGAGCGAGCGCGCCAGTTGGCCGGAGGGGGGGCTGGTGTTCACATTGCACTCCTCCGATTCGTTGTGCGCGTATTACACCGATCTGGGCGCGCTGGCTGCGGCCGGCACCTTTCGCGCCGGCGCCGAGTCCGGGCCATTGCAGCCGGATGGCAGCGGGTTCGCTGGTGGAAACGGCGTGCTGTCGCGTTTGGTCTTGCCGCTGGCGCCACCCGGGTGTCCGAGCTTGGACGCTTGGCAGCGCGCCGAGCCCAGTCGCTACTCGCTCTCCATTCCGGTACGCCGAACCGTTTGGAAGTACCTCCTGCTGGGCGATTGGCGCGGCGAGCTACGTATCGTCGATGTGGCCGCGGGCATCGATTTCAGCACACCTTGCCGTGAGACGCTGCCCGACGGGCGCGAGACGATCGCGATCCGTTCGCAAGGCGAAATCGCACTGCAAGAACGTCCGACGCATCGCTTTCAGTTGCGGCAGAAGGGCGGCAATACCGAACGTGTGCTGCTTGCGCGGCTGCCGCTGGCCGAACCGCGCAATCTGTTGCGCGAGGCCATCGACGGCACCGTGCGCGATGTGTCGGAAATTTTTATCAACGCTTGATCTCCACGGGAGAGTGCAATGGGTGTAATGAAGACGCCTGGCGTCTATATCAAGGAAAAAAATGCCTTTCCCAACTCCGTGGTGGAGGTGGCGACGGCTATCCCGGCTTTTATCGGCCATACCCGGATCGCGGACAATCGTAATAAGCCGCTGAGCATGAAACCCTGGCGCATCAGCTCGATGGCCGAATACCACCAGTACTTCGGCGATGGTCCGGCGCCTCGTTTCGAGATTGTCGAAAAACCCGAGTCGGTGGCGCAGGCGGCCTTTACCGCCCAGGGCAAGGAATATGTCCTCAAGCAACAGGATGGCGCACAAGGCGGCAATTACCTGCTCTATACCGCGCTCAGGCATTTCTACATGAACGGCGGCGGCCCCTGCTACATCGTCTCGGTGGGTAACTACCAGCAGGATCTCGACGTCGAGAAGTTCGCGGCGGGTATCGACGAGCTGCTCAAAGAGCAGGAGCCGACCATGCTGGTGATTCCCGATGCGGTCAAACTCGGTCGGGAGAACTGCAAAACCTTGCAGCAGAAGATGCTGCAGCATTGCGGCTATGAAATGCGCAACCGGGTCGCCATCCTCGACGTGTTCGACGGCTACAAAACCCGCAAAGACCCCGACGGCGATCCGGTGGAGAACTTCCGCGGCGACCTGGGCATCAACTATCTCGATTTCGCCGCGGCCTATTATCCCTGGCTCAACACCTCGGTGATCGGCGACAAGGAAGTCAGTTACGAGAACATCGCCAACGCCGATGCACTCAAGACGCTGCTGAGCGCCGATCTGAATTTGCTCGAACCGCCGGCCGACGATGCGTCCGATAAGGACAAGATCCGCTACAAGGATCTGACCGCGGCGCTCGACCATGTCGTCTCCAATTGGAAAGACGACACCAGCACCAAGCCGGACGACATTGACACCAGCAAGGCTCTGCTCAACAAGACCCTGCTGTCGTGCAGCCCGCTCTACAAAACCGTGCTCGACGAAGTGAAATTCCAGTTGAACCAGTTGCCGCCGAGCGCCGCCATGGCCGGCATCTACACCATGGTGGATAACACGCGCGGTGTGTGGAAAGCGCCGGCCAACGTCAGCTTGAGCGGGGTGAATTCGCCTACTGTCAGCATTTCGGCGGTGGACCAGGAGGACCTGAACGTCACCGCTCAAGGCAAATCGATCAACGCGATCCGCAGCTTCATCGGCGAGGGCGTGCTGGTATGGGGCGCGCGCACCTTGGACGGCAATAGCCTGGATTGGCGCTACGTCAACGTGCGCCGCACCATGATCATGCTGGAAGAGTCTTGCCGCCTGGCCGCCAAGGCCTTGGTGTTCGAACCGAACGTGGCCAATACCTGGGTCACCATCAGGAGCATGATCCAGAATTTCCTCACCGGTATCTGGAAGCGCGGCGGCTTGGCCGGCGCGTCGCCGGAGGATGCGTTCAGCGTGCATGTCGGGCTGGGCGACACCATGACGCCGGAAGACATTCTGGAAGGCATTTTGCGTGTGACGGTACTGGTGGCCATGGTGCGGCCGGCCGAGTTCATCGAAATCACTTTCCAGCAACAGATGCAGAAATCCTAACGGGCCGCGGCTTGCGGATCCCAGCGCGAATTAAGGAGGGAGTCACATGGCAGACGACGGTTCGGCGCAATCGGCCAATGTATGGCCGATGCCCAAATTCCACTTCCAGGTGAAGTGGGATTCGACGGTGATGTCGTTCGAAGAGGTGTCGGGCCTGGATGTGGAGGCTCAGCAGATCGAATATCGCCAGGGCGATAGCCCGGTGTTTTCCACGGTCAAAATGCCGGGGTTGAAGAAGTACGGCAACGTGACCATGAAAAAGGGCGTGTTCAAGGCGGATAACAAGTTCTGGGATTGGTTCAACCAAATCAAGATGAACACCATCAAGCGCGTGCCGGTGATCATCAGCCTGCTTGACGAGGCCGGTAGCCCCACCATGGTCTGGACGCTGAACAATGCTTGGCCCGCCAAGATCACCGGCACCGATTTGAAAGCGCAGGGCAACGAGGTGGCGGTCGAAACCATCGAGATCGCACACGAGGGGTTGACGATTGCCAACGGCTAAGCGCGGTTACTAAGCCATGGCGACCATCCATCGCCCCGGCGATCCGCATTTCATGCCGGTTTCGTTCTCGTTCGAGGTCACTTTCCCCGGCCAGCGTAGCGGCGTGGATGGCTCGTTCCAGGAGGTGTCGGGGCTGGATGTGCGCATGGAGACCGAGGACGTGCACAGCGGCGGTGAAAACCGCTACGTGTATAAACTGCCCAAGGGCGTCCAGCAAGACAAACTGGTGCTCAAACGCGGTGTGGCGGATAGCCGCTCGCCGCTGATGACCTGGTGCAAGGCGACCCTGGAGGGCGGTTTGGCGCTACCGGTCTTGCCTCGGGACGTGTGCGTCTATCTGCTGGACGAGCAGGGCCACCGGTTGCGCGGTTGGACCTTCAGCAATGCGTTTCCCGTGCGCTGGAGCGTCGACGAATTCAACTCGACCAAAAACAACGTCGCGATCGAGACCATCGAGTTGGCTTATCTACAATGTTCGCGGGGGATGTAAGACATGACGATTGAAGTGCGCCAAATGGTCATCCGGTCGGAACTGGCCTCGAACGGGGCCGCTGCGGGCAGGGCGACGGATAAGCCGGTCGAGGACGACTGCTGCGGAGAAAACCCGCTGGCGGATCAGCCGCATCGGGCGCAGCGCGCGGAAGTGCACACGCTGCGCGAGCAATTGGAACGGCTGCGGGAACGCTAGCATGGCGATTCTCGATGCGCTACAGGCGGAGCGTGCCGCGCTCAAAATCGTGGCGTGCGAAGAACATAACGGCATGGTGATGCCCTCGGCGCCGTTCATTTCGCTGCAGGTCAACCCATCCCAGGTTGCGCGTGCCTTCACCACCTGCTTCACCAAGAGCAAACCGATGGGCGACGCCGGTGCCGGTCGGCAATTTAGCCATATGCAGCCGGGCACTTTATCGTTCTCGACGGTATTCGACGGCACCGGCGTGATTCCGCGCCCGCTGTTTAGCCTATTGCCCATCAATGTCGAGGATCAGATCGAGTCGCTCAAGCTGGTCGTTTACGACTACAAAGGCACGGCGCACCAGCCCAATATCGTGCAGATTGTCTGGGGCAGCCAGTCGTTCACCGGCCGACTGACCCGGCTCAACATCACCTACACGTTGTTTCGCCCCAGCGGTTCGCCGTTGCGCGCCACGGTCGAGCTGGCCTTCGACGAGTACATCAGCCGCAAACAACGTTCGCTGGAAATCAGCGCCAGTTCCCCCGACCTGAGCCATATGGTCGAGGTGCGCGACGGCGATACCCTGCCGCTGTTATGCCAGCGCATCTACGGCGATAGCCGCTATTACGCCGAAGTCGCCCGCTTCAACGGTCTGCAGCGCTTTCGCTCTTTGCCGCCCGGTCTACAACTGCATTTCCCGCCGCTGGAGTGACACATGGGTGCGAGACCAGGCTTGGATCAGGAGGGCGATCTGCGGGTCAAGGTGTCTTGCGACGGCAAACCGCAGGTGGATCTACCGTTGGTCTCGCTCACCGTGCGGCGCGCATTCAATCGCGTCCCCTGGGCCGAACTGATCGTTCAGGACGGCGATATGGCGAGCGGGAAATTCAAACTCGGCGACGGCAATGCTTTCGAGCCGGGAACCAAAGTGCTGATCAGCGCGGGCTACGGCCCCGCAAGCGAGCCATTGTTCGACGGCATCGTGGTCGGCATCGGCATCAAAATCGATGGCCCGAACGCCGCGCGTCTGGTGGTCGAGTGCCGCGACCCGGTCTGCAGGATGACGTTGGGCCGCAATAACGCCAACTATTTGCAGCAGAAGGATAGCGCCATCATCGGCAAGCTGATCGGCCAGTATGACGGGCTGACGGCCGATGTGGTCGAGACGACGCTGGAACACGACGAGCTGGTGCAATACGACTGCAGCGATTGGGATTTCATGCTGGCGCGCGCCGAATGCAACGGCCTGTTGGTGAATGTGGCCAACGGCCGCGTCAGTGTGCAGCCGCCCCAAGGCCAGCGGATGGTGGGCGAATTGGCCTGGGGGCGCGACCTCTACGCCTTCAGCGCCCATACCGACGCGCGTCATCAATACACCGCCGCGCGCGCGACCGCCTGGGATGCGCAGCAATTGGCCATCGTGCAAGGCAGCGAGGCCAAGCCGACCGCCTTGCTCCAGCAAGGCGACTTGAGCGGCCAGAAATTGGCCAAGGTCGCCAGCCCGAAAACCCTGGCATTGCACACCGCCACCCAGCAAGAACAAGCGGCGCTGACCACTTGGGCCGAGGCGACGCAGATGAAGGCGGCGCTTGCGCGCATTCGCGGCCGCTTGACCTGCCGCGGCTATAGCGGCATCGAGCCGGGCGCGGTGATCCAGGTCGAACGGGTCGGCCGGCATTTCGCCGGCGAAGTGCTGGTCAGCGCGGTCGAGCACTGCCTCGACAACAGCGAATGGCACGCGGAGGTCGAGTTTGGCTTGGCGCCGGACTGGCACATGATGCGCGACGATGTGCAAATGCCTGCCGCCGCGGGCCTGTTGCCCGGCGTCGGCGGGCTGCAGATCGGCGTGGTGCTCAAACTCGACGGCGACCCGAAAGACGCCCAGCGTATCCAGATCAAGCTGCCGGTCATGCAGGCCGAAACCGAGGGGGTATGGGCGCGCTGCCTGCAGTTTTACGGCTCAAACGGGTTTGGCGCGCTGTTCTTGCCCGAAGTCGGCGACGAGGTCATCGTCGGCTACCTGAACGATGATCCCAGCCATCCGGTAGTGCTGGGTTCGCTCTACAGCGGAAAACACGCGCCGCCTTACCCTATCGAGGCCGACAACGATACCAAGGCCATCGTCACCCGCGCTAAGCACAAGATCGAGTTCAACGAAAAAGACAAGATCCTGACCATTACCACGCCCGGCAAAAACAAGCTGGTGCTTGACGATGACGATCAATCCATCCTGATCCAGGATCAGCACAACAACAGCATCAAGTTGTCGCAAGACGGCATCGCGCTCGATACGCCCTACGACATTACGCTCAGCGCGAAAAAGAACATCAAGCTCGATGCCCAAATGGCCATCGAGCTGACCGCCCAGGCCAACGCCAAGATCGCCGGGCTGAACATCGACTGCGAAGCCCAGGCCGGTTTTAGCGGCAAAGGCAACGCCAAGGCCGAGCTGTCGTCCACGGGTCAGGTTACCGTCAGCGGCAGCCTGGTCAAGATCAATTGAGGAGCATGCCATGCCGCCCGCCGCGCGCCTGACCGATATGCATACTTGCCCGGTGGTGTCGGTCTGGGGATCGCCACACGGCGGCGGGCCGATTGTCGGTCCAGGCATTACCAACGTGCTGATCGGCGGGCTGTGCGCCGCCGTGGTCGGCGATAGCGCCCTGTGCAGCGGCGCGCCCGAGATGCCGAATTCGATCGTCAAGGGCTCGACCACCGTCTTGATCGGCGGCCGCCCGGCGGCGCGGGTGGGCGACCCCACCGCGCACGGCGGCAATATCACCCTCGGCATTTTGAATGTGCTGATCGGAGGCTGAATATGAGCCCGTTTCTCGGCCGCGGCTGGCAATTTCCGGTGCACTTCGATCCCGGCAGCAAACAGGCCGGAATGGTGTCGGGCCTGGAGGACATCGAGGAGAGTCTTCGCATCCTGCTAGGAACCCAGCCCGGCGAGCGCGTCATGTTGCCGGAGTATGGCTGCGGCCTGCGGCGCATGGTGTTCGAGGCGTTGAGCGAGGGCATGCTGGCCGAATTGAAGGCGATGATTCGCAAGGCGGTGTTGTTTTTCGAGCCGCGCATCCTGCTCGAACGCATCGACGTCGACGTGGAGGATGCCCGGCTCGGCCGGCTCGACGTGCTGCTGGTGTATACCCTGCGTACCACCAATACCCGGCACAACCTCGTCTATCCCCTGTATCTCGACCAGGCCAGTACGCCGGTCGATGCCTATTGAGATCGCATGCCATACGGAACACGGCAAAACCAGCGTTTGAGCGCAGCCCTTCAGCCGGGCTATATCCTGCCCGACGAGTTCAGCCTGGCCGAGCGGCTGTGCCTGAGCGTGGCCCAGGCGGCCGGTCTGCGCTTTGCCGGCGGCGCCGAGCACGAGCGCTGGGACGAGGTGCTGCGTAGCGACGAAGCGGTGTTGTTGGCCGAGCTTGCGGCGTTGCCGCTCGAACGGATGCAGCAGACCTTTCTCTCGGCCTTGAGCTGGGAGGCGCCGGAGAGTCTGTGGCGGCAGCTGTGGGCGTTTGCGCGCCGTTACGACGATATGCGCTGGCGTCTGACCCGCGCGCATACCCCGGCGGCGGTCGCGTTGGGCCAGGCGCTTTCCGCCCGGATCGAGTCGGGGTTGGGCGAATTGTGGGCGCGCGGCATCCTGGTGTTCGGGGTCGGCGAGGGCGAGCTGCACCCGGCCTGGGCACGGCAAGTCCCGGACGCCGGCGCGACCGGCGCCGAGGACGAAGCGACCCGGCGCCAATTGCTGCGCCGTTGTTGGCTGGCGCTGAGCCAAGCGCTCGGCGCCGAGCGCGATGCGGCGCAGGCGGCATTCGAGCAAAGTCTGCACAGCGGCCGGCACGATCCGGCCATGGGGCTGCTGCTCGCCGCGCTGCAGCTCTATCAAGTCAGTCGCGCGCCGCTCAACCGTTTTCCGGAGCGGCTGATCGATTTCTACTACCGCGATGTGCTGCGTTTGAGACCCCGGCCGGCAGCCGCCGAGTATGTCCATCTGCTGTTGGAGCGCGACCCGCGTTACGCGGGCGAAGTCTCCATTGCGGCCGGTATGCGCTTTATCGGCGGCGAGGATGCCAACGGCCGGGCGATCGCCTTTGCGGCGGACGGTCCGCTGACGCTGAGCGACACCCGTATTCAGGCTTTGTGCAGTGTGCGCGTCGAGCGCGATCCGTTGATTTCGCCCGAATGCGAATTCGATTACGCCACCCGCGTGCAGGCGGAAGTGTTGCCGCCGCAAGCGCCGGAGGCGGCCTATCGGCCTCGCCCGGCCTGGTGGCCGGTGCTGGGCGGGCAGGCCAAGGGGTCGGCCGCGCGAGCCGAGGACGCCGAACTTGGCCTCGCCGTGGCCTCGCCGTTACTGCTGCTGAGAGAAGGGCGGCGCGAAGTGCGCCTGCGCCTGCGCTTTGCGCATCCCGCCGATGACGACGCGTTGCTCGCTCGTGCGCTACGCATGCCCGTCGACCGACGCGATGCCGCTTGGGTGGCCGAAGTGTTCGCGCGCTATGCCGCACACGAATGGCAGCACTTCCCGCCGCGCCCTCGTCCGACGCCGCCGTCTGCGCTCGACGTGGCCGAGATGGCGCGCGCCGCCTGGGCGCGTTCGCCTCGCTTCGATGGCGACGGGCATGTGGCCTTCTTGCTGGCCGCCTGCCTGGCTGCCAAGCAGGCAGGCATATTCGCCGAACGGCTGGGGCGGCTGTTTGCCGCCTGGTTGATCGCGCTTGACGACCTGCGCCCGGAGGACCTTGCCGCGTTGCGCGCGCACGCGGCCAGCTTGCGCGACCCCGGGCAGGGCGTGCGCGCAGTCGAACTCGACGACCCGTTGATCCTGATCTACCCGTCGCGGCGCGGCGGCGCGGCGGATCGCCCGGATCGCACCCTGATCTTCAGTCGCGTATTCGAGCAAGTGTGGCAGGCGCATCTCAGCGTGGCGGACGGTTGGCTCGCGATCGAGCGGGTTTTCGTCCGTCGGCTTTGCGGCACAACCGAACTCGGCGGCGGCCTGACGCTGGCCTTGCGTCTGGGGCCGGAACAGCCGCCTATCGTGGCCTGCCAGCCCGGCGTGCATGGCGAACACTGGCCGGCGCAGGCGGTGTTGCAATTGCGGCTTCGCACCCGCTCGCGACTCTATGCCTACAGCCTGCTGCAACAGTATCGCTTGTGCGAGTTGCATCTCGATGTGGCGGTGCGCGACGCGCGCCATCTGGTGCTGTACAACCAATTGGGCCGGCTCGATCCCTCCAAGCCCTTTCAGCCCTTCGGTCCTATGCCGGTGCAAGGCAACTATATGCTGCTGGGCAGCCCCGAGCTGGCGTGCAAGCCCTTACTCTCGCTACGTCTGCGGCTGAGGTGGTCGGGGTTGCCCGATGGGCCGGGTGGACTGGCCGAGCACTACGCCGCCTATCCAGGCGATTGGCGCAATGGCCAGTTCCGTCTGCTGCCGCAGCTGTTGGTCGATGGTCAATGGTGCGCGGAACGCGGAACGCTGCCGATGTTTGCCGAGCGTCGCGGCGAGACGCGCCTGGCGCGCGAAAGCCAACTCGATTTCCCGCGCGATACCTTGCGCCGCTGGCAACGCGCCATACCGGTCGGGACGGATGGGCAGCCCTTCTTGTACGGCCTGGATAGTCGCAACGGCTTTTTTCGCTTCGAATTGTGCGAGCCGGCCGGCGCCTTCGGGCATGCCGCCTACCCCGGGCTGCTCGGCGCGGCGCTCACTCGCAACGCACGGCGCAAGCGGGCGGCCCCGCTGCCGCGCGAGCCCTATACCCCCAGTTTGGAAGGGGTGAGCCTCAGCTATCAGGCCAGCCTTGCCTTGCCTTTGACGCGCGAGGTCGTCGATGCGCGTCGCGACGGGGGCCATCTGGCCGTCTACCATCTACATCCGTTCGGTGTGCTCGATCTCGGCCATGATCGCGGCGGCGGCTATCCGCGACTGCTGCCGCGTTTCGCACATGACGGCAACCTGTTCGTCGGTCTGGGCGGCAGCGACCCGCAAGGTGCGCTGAGCCTGTTGTTTCACTTGCGCAAGGAAGAGGCCGCGGAGCGCCTGCGCGAGACGCCGCCAGCGCTGCAGTGGTCTGCCTGGCTGGCTGACGGCTGGCGCGCGCTGGCGCCGCAACAGCAATTGGCCGACGACACGCAAGGCATGCTGCGCACCGGCATCGTGCAGCTGAACCTGCCCGCCGACATGCGCACCGACTGTGCCGCCTTGCCGGCTCGCGGTTATTGGCTAAGGCTCGGCGCGGATTGGGGCTTTGGCCAGTTGGCCGGTTTGTACGGCGTGCACGCGCATGCGATCCGCGCCACGCGCTGCGAGGCCGCCTCGGCCGACGATAGCGCCGAACCGCTAGCGCCGGACAGCGT
This sequence comes from Paludibacterium purpuratum, assembly GCF_004363805.1. Lineage (GTDB taxonomy): Bacteria > Pseudomonadota > Gammaproteobacteria > Burkholderiales > Chromobacteriaceae > Paludibacterium > Paludibacterium purpuratum. The sequence continues at coordinate 194,390 of NZ_SNZP01000001.1, forward strand.
GAACGCACCGGCGCAAAGCCTGGCGGGTTTACGCGGCGTGCGCCAAGTCGGACAGTCGGCCGGGCGGCGTGTCGCCGACCCGCCGGAAGCGTTGCGCCTGCGCGGCGCCGAACGCCTGCGCCACAAACAGCGCGCCATCACCGCTTGGGATTACGAGCGCCTGCTGCTCGATGCCTTTCCCGAGGTGCACAAGGCCAAGTGTTTGCCCTATCACCCGGCCAGCGCGGATGGCCTGCCGTTGCACCCCGTCCCGGGCCAAGTGTTGGTCGTGGTGGTGCCGCACCCGCATCGAGGCAGCTTGTTCAGCAGCACCGAAGCGCCGAGATTGGACGCCGATGCCATCGTCGCCATGCAGGCGTATTTGCAGGCACGCGCGCCGAGCGGCGCACGTGTGTGGGTACGCAATGCCGCCTACGAGCGCGTCCAGGTGCGCGGAACCTTGCGGCTGGAGCCGGGCCGCCATGCCGGTGCGACGCTGCGCCGGCTCAATCAGGCCCTGGTCGAATTTCTGTCCCCTTGGCACACGGGCGGTGTGGAGGCCGATTTCGACTCCACCTTGCGCGCCGAGGCGATCGAAGCCTTTCTGCGCGCGCAGGACGACGTCGCCGCGGTCGGCCGGCTTGCCTTGCTGCATATCGCGCGCGACGACCATCACTTCTACCGCCTGCGGGACGTGCCGGTTTCAGGCGAGCTGCGCGGCGTGACGCCGCTTAAGCCATGGAGTTTGTTGCTGCCGGTACGCCAGCATCTGTTGCGGGTGGACGACGAGCAGCCGGGGTTGGCGCCGCCCGCCACCGGCATCGACCGGCTGGAAATCGGCGCCACCTTTATCGTCGGCCGGCGCGCCGACGCGGCGGGAGCGAACGCGTCATGACCAGCCGGAACCGCGAATCGCTCAAGCACTATTTCCGTGAAGGCGCGTTGCCCAACGAAGGGCATTTCGCCGATCTGATCGACTCCATGCTCAATATGAGCGACGAAGGCTTCCGCAAATCGGTGGAGAATGGCTTCGAAGTATCCGCCTTGGCGGGCCACGATGCCTTGATCAGTTTCTTTCGCGACCAAGAGCAGGAAAACCCCGCTTGGCGGCTGGAGCTTGCGGGCGCGCGCGACGCACTGCTGCTGCGCGGCAGCGCGCCGCGCGACAACATCGGCGAAGATGGCCAGCCCGCCGCGCCGGCCTTGTTGACCTTGCAGCACGATCTCGTGCACCCCGCCGTCGGTATCGGTACCGAGTCGCCGCAGGCTACGCTGGATGTGGCGGGCGTGCTGCGCAGTCAAGGACGCCAAGGCGCGTCGGCACGCCGGATCGAGACGCCGCTGCTGGCCAATGGCCAATGGCAGGATCTGACCGACGAGCTGCAGGGCTGCCAGGCGTTCGAGGTGATGGCCGGCGCCGGCCATAGCGGGGAGGGGCGCTTCGGCCTGCTGCATGCGGTGGCGCTCAATACTTACAACCCGACACTCGGGCTGTTCAATCTGTTCAACCGCAAGCGCGGCATACGCTGTACGCATGGCTACTACAGTCGGCGCTGCGATCGCTTGCAACTGCGTTGGCATGGCAGCAGCGGGCGCCAAGCCAGCTATCGGCTGCAAATCCGCAGCGGCTGCGATTTCGGTGCCGGCGTGCAGATCCAGGCGCAATTGACGCAGTTGTGGTTCGATCCGCACATGAAGGGCGGTCAGCCATGAGTATGCAGCCGCTGCCCGCCGACGGGGCGCCGACCGGCGCCCATATCGCGCGTTTGGAAGGCGACCCCGAATACGGTTTCGCCGATTTGCGCCGGCGCGGCTTGGCGCTGGCGCAAGCAGGCAGCGGCGAGTTGTGGAGCGACTACAACCATCACGACCCGGGCGTGACCTTGCTCGAAGCGCTGTGCTACGCGCTGACCGAAGGGCTGTACGGCGCCGATATGGCGCTGGCCGACTTGCTCACCGGCGAGAATGGCCGCATCGACTATGCGCGCCACGGCTTACACCCGCCCGAAGATGCGCTGCCGTGCCGCCCCTGCACCGAAAGCGATTGGTTGCGCTATCTGTTCGATCGCGTGCCGCAGCTCCGCCACGCGCGCCTGTCGGTACCGCAAGACGATGGGCGATGGCACTGGGCGTTGAATATCGCCGAAACGCGACGCGAGGTGGCGGCGGTACAGGCCATGCGGGCCTACTGGCGAGCGCGCAACTTGGGCGAGGATCTGGCCGTGCCGCCGGTGGTCCTCAAGCCGCGCTGGTGTGCGTTGCAATTCGAGTTGAGCGTCGAAGGGCCGCGAGATGTGACCGACATCCTGGTCGAGCTGGTGCGCCGCACGGCCGAGCGAGTCGGCGCCGTGCCGCAGCGTCAATCGATGCGGGTGCGGCTGGATCAGGCAATGCGCGAGGGCGGACTCGATAGCGCCAGTCTGTTCGAGGGACCGGCCTTGCGTGATGGCTGGCTGGATGCCGAGGCGCTGAGCCGCGAGATGGGTAGTCCGCTGTATTTCAGCGATCTGGCGCAGACCTTGCGCCAGATCGACGGGGTTGCCGATGTTCTGTCGCTGCGGCTGATTCCGTGCGAGGGCGAGGCGCAAGGCAATAGCCTGGAGCGTCAGGGCGACGATTGGGCGCTACAGCTGCATTGGCCGGAAGCGGCCGGGGATCTGAGCCAATGGCAGGTTAGGCGGCGCGGTATTGCTCTCGCCATCGACACCGGCGCGGTGATCCGTCGTCTGCACGACGAGCGCAAAGCCCTTGGGCTCGCCGCAGGATGGTCGGTGCCGGACGAAGTGGTCTCGCACTGGCTGAGCCTGCCCGCCGGCCGCTACCTGGCGCCCATGCCTTATCTGTCGAGCTGGCATCATCTGCCGCCGCTCTATCGTGCCGCGCATGCCGCGCCGGCGGCCGATGCCGCGGGCGAGGGGCAGTTCGCCGCTTACTTGGCGCTGTTGGAGCAGTGGCTGGCACACGGCGAGGCCCAACAACAGCACCTGCGCCAATTATTCAGCGTCGACGCTGCGCCGGGGCAAAGCTATTGGTGGGATCCGCTCGACGCCGATCGATTACCGGGACTGGCCGGCTTGCGCGACGACGACGTCGAGGCGTTCGCCGAGGCCGATGCGGCACTGGCGCGGCGTGGGCGGGTGCTCGACCTGTTGTTGGCGCTGCATGGCGAATCCTGCGGGCAGAACAGTCTGCAGAACTTCGGTTGGTATTACCGTCCGGCGCAATGGCAACTGCATTTATACGAGTGCAAACGCCGTCTGCTGACGGATGTCGTGCGTCAAACGCGCGACCGCGGCGGCGCTTTCGACTATAGCCGGCCCGCGCTCGACACGGCGGACAATACCGCGCCGCTGCACACGCGTATCGCCTTGCTGCTCGGCTTCAGCCACAGCCACAGCCGACGACTGTGCCGCCGCTTGGCGGACATGGGCATGGCCGTGGCGGAAAACCGGCGCTTGGCGCCCGCCGCGGGGGCGCCAGCCGGCCAGCAGGCGCTGGCCATGTGGCCGCCGTCGCGTGCCGGCATCGATACGCTCTATGCCGAGGATCTGGTCGCGGGGCGCGTGGCGGATCGGCTGGCTCATTACTTTACCGAACTCGACCCGAGTGCTTTGCCGGCCGCGCTATTGCGTGCCGCCGCGCATGCCGAGCGCTATCGCGTGGTCGACGACCCCGGGCGGCCGCTGTGGCTGGGGCCCGACGAGAACAACCGTTGGTGGCCGCTGACGGTACGCGGCGGCCCGGCGCACGCGCGCGCCGCCGGGCGCTACCTGCATGCTTTCGCTTGCGACAGCCAGCGCGATGCCGAGGGCCTGCACTTGGTCGAGCATGTGCTGCTGCGACCCTGCTCGGCCGAAGCGGCCGCCGACGTGCCGGACGATTTCTACCCGCATCGCATCAGCCTGGTGTTTGCCGGCTGGACCGCGCGCGGCCGCGATCCAGGATTTCGCGAGCTGGCGAAAGAAACCGTCGAGCAATCCTGCCCGGCGCATGTGCTACCCCGCTTGTTCTGGCTTGACGCCGCGCCGCTTGCAGCGTTCGAGCAGGCCTTCGCCGCCTGGCTCGATGCGCGCCGCGCCTATTGCCAGGCGTTGCGGGACGATCCTTGGCAGGTTCCGCCGTCGGTTGTCGGCGAACTAGACCGTACTGCCGGGCAGTTACGCGGGTCGATCGTCGACATGGGACGCGAGGAGGGGGTATGAGCCGCGCCCAGCATGCGATCGAAACGCTCAGCTGGCAGAGTCGCGCCGCCAGGCCTGACGCCGCCATGGCGCACCAGGCGCGCTTGAGCGCCTTTCTCGCCGGCCCGGGGCAGGCCGCCATCGATAAAGTGTTCTCGCATCTGTCGCCGCCAGGCGAGGTATGGCGACTCGACCGCCTGGAGATCGACCTCGGCCCCTTGGCGCCGGAGGACAGCTTCGAACAATGGGCCGATTGCCTGGAAAGACAACTGTGGACCCAATTGCTGCGGGTGCGGCAGACCTTGCCGCCCTCGGCGCGCACCGGACTACTGGCCTGGCGCGCAGCGGCCGGGACGGGCGGCGCGCGCTCGTTGAGCGCCAGTCAGCACGCATTGGAAAATTTCCTGTATTACCTGGCGCACGGCCATTTGCCCTGGTCGCTCAGCCCGCTGGCCGGCCGTGAGTTGTCGGCGTGGCTGGCGCGCCTGGCCCAGCGCACCGGCCCGCGCTTATGGACGCTGCTGCAGCAGATCTACCCCAGCGACTATGTGCTGGCGCGTCTGAGCCAGATCACACCGCATCAGGGGCTGCAAGCCTTGTTGGCTGTGCGCCACCGCGAATTGGCCGACAGCTTGTCGATGCTGGACGAACAGATCCTGGCACCCTTGCAGGCGCGCGGTCGGCTGGGCGCCTATCAGGTTGCCCGGCTGCAGCAGGCCTGGCGCGTGGCCGGATTGCGCGCGCTATGGGGACAACGCGCCGGCAACCTGAGTTCCGACCGCTTGCGCCGCTTGTTGCATGAGTTGGGTGCCGCGCTCAGCCTGCAGTTGGGCCAAGGCTGGCTGAGCGCTTGGCGGCCGGCCCAGACGTTACGCGGCCGTCGCGGCGCGCAAAGCGAATTGACGCAGATGCTGCTCAGCGGTCTGTTTTGCGTGTTGGGGCGCCGGCCGGGTCAGCCCAAGCCACCCGCTCGCGACTCGGGCGCGGCAGCCCCGCGGCGAGTGGTATTCGCGCGCGCGGCAAGGGTCGACAACGATTCGGCACGGCGGGAGGTGGACGAACCGCCCGAACTGAGCGAGGCAACCCTGGCGGCGTGGCTGCCCGGACCGCAGCGGCGCGCGTCGCCAGAGTTGCGGGCGCAACTGCAAACCTTGTTATTGCGACGCGAACGTCGCTGGGATTGCGCGAGGCGCTTAAGCGCCGCCACGCGTTGGCGGCTGATCGGCGCCTTATCCGGTCGCGCGGCGGATTCGGCGGCAGCCTCCGGCGATAGCGCCGATGCCGCCAATGCCGGTGCGCGCTGGGACGAATCGCTGCGGCAGTTCGCGCTGGCGGCGCTGTCGGGCGGCGCCCGCCCAGTGGCTGGACAGACGGCGGGGCTGTCGGCCTTGCAAGCCTGGCTGCTCGATTACACGCTGCGTCAATTGGCCCTGGGCGAGGCCGCACCGCGAGATGCGCGCGGTTGGCAGCGACTGTGGCAGCGCGCACTGGCCGAGTGGCGCGCGCCACCTGCCGCCGCCGATCCCCCGCAGCCGGTCGCCGTGGCCCCCGTCACCGCAACCACCGGCACGACCGCAGGCAAGCTGTCGCGCATTCTGGCCTTTGCCGCCGAGCCGGTGGCGCGGCGCGGCTGGCTGCCGCGCTTGCGCATCGCACTCTGGCTGGCCGAACCGACACTCTGCCGCGCCTGGTTGGCGCGCACGCAAGATGCCGAGCGCTGGACGCTCCTGCATGCTTTGTTCCCCACGGCCGCGCCGGCGCTCGAAACCGCCAGCCGTGCGTTGTTGGCCGCCCAGGCGCTGTTGCTGCCACAATGGACCGGGGCGCAACGCCAAGCCAGCCACTGGGACTTTTTGACCGCCTACCTGCTACGCGATGGCCTGCCGCCCACGCCCGACGGCATGGCGCGCCGCTATGCGCTGCATCTGTGCCGCGAGACGCTGTCCGAGCACGGCGCGCAGGGGGCGACGCTCGCGCGTTGGCTGGCGCTCCTCGATCAAGCGCTGAACGCGACCGGTGCCGAACCGGTGCGGTCGATTTCCTCGGCGGCGTTGCGTCGGGCGCCAAGCGTGGCCGAACAATGGCAAGCCAGCCGTTTGCCAAACGCGGCGCGAACCCGTGCGCCCCAGCCCGCACCGCCGCCAGCGATCGATGGCCATTATCTGAACAACGCCGGCCTGGTGCTATTGGCCAATTACAGCCAGCGCTTGTTCGGCGTACTCGGTCTGCTCGACGGCGCGCGGTTTAGCGACGCCGAGGCGCAATCGCGCGCAGTGCGTTGCCTGGCCTACCTGGTGGACGGCCACGACCAGGGCAGCGAACCGGAATGGGTGCTGCCCAAGCTGCTGTGCGGCATGCCGCTGGCGCAACCGTTAATCGGCGAGGCGGGGGTGGCGCCGGACACGCGCGCCGTGCTCGACAGCCTGCTCGACGCGGTGATCGCGCATTGGTCGGCGCTGGGCCGCACCTCGCCGACCGGCCTGCGCGAAACCTTCCTGCTGCGGGAGGGCGGGTTGCGGCACGAACAGACCAGCGCCGCCGCGCATTGGCGCCTGACGGTGAAGCCCGGGCCGTTCGACATGCTGCTCGACCGGTTGCCCTGGTCCTACGCCACGATCAAATTGCCCTGGATGACGGAGGCGCTGTATGTCGATTGGCGCTAACGCCATGGCGCACGCCGAAGCGCTGCGGCGCGAGCTCGACTGGTTCGAAGCCGTGCTCGACCTGCGCTTCAAGCAGCACTTCGCCGGCGAAGGCATCGATTGGTCGGCGTTGCCGCCCGCGCCCGAACTGCCGGAAGGCAGCGCGTTGGCGGAAATGGTGGCGCAATACGCGCTGGGCGAGCGCGAGCGTCTGATGCTGGCGTTGGGGCTTGCACCGCATCTGCGCCCGGCGGCGCTGGATCTGTTCTTCGTCAAGAACAGCCATTTCGACCGCCTGTTCAGCGAGTTCGGCGGTATCAAGGCCGCGCGCCACGCCGGTTTTCTGCCCAGCGGCGAAACCGCGGCTTTTTTGTTGGCCGGCGACGATCTGGCGGCGCGTATCGCCTTGCTGGCGCTATTCGATCCGCAGCATGCCTTTGCCAGCGCCGGCCTGCTGCAGCTCGATGGCGAGGCGGGCGGCGAGCCGCAGTTGGCCAGCCTACTGCAAGTCAGCGCCGAGGCCTTGCAGCGCCTGCAGACCGGGGTGTGGCACAAGCCCGATTACAACGCGCAGTTTCCGGCCAAGCGCATCAGCACCGCCTTGGGCTGGGACGACCTGGTGCTGGCGCCCGAAGTGATGGCGGAAGTCGACGTGCTGCGCGCTTGGCTGCGCAACGGCCCGACGCTGATGAACGATTGGGGACTTTCCCGCGCGGTGAAACCCGGCTACCGCTGCCTGTTCTACGGCCCGCCAGGCACCGGCAAGACCCTGACGGCTTCGTTGTTGGGGCAGGGCGCCGATGTCGATGTCTACCGTATCGACCTATCGATGGTGGTATCCAAATACATCGGCGAAACCGAGAAAAACTTGGCCCGGGTGTTCGACCAGGCGCAAAACCGGCGGTGGATACTGTTTTTCGACGAGGCCGACGCGCTGTTCGGCAAGCGTACCGCCGCCAACAGCAGCAACGACCGTCACGCCAATCAGGAAGTGGCCTATCTGCTGCAGCGGGTGGAGGACTTTCCCGGCGTGGTCATCCTGGCTAGCAATCTGCGCGGCAATATCGACGAAGCCTTTTCGCGGCGTTTTCAATCCATGATCTATTTCCCCCTGCCCGACGCCACCCAACGCCTGCGACTGTGGCAGAGCCTGCTGAGCCAGCCTGAACGGTTGGCCGACGATATCGACCTGCTCGATTTGGCCGAACGCCACACCTTGTCGGGCGGCGCCATGGTCAACGTGCTGCGTTTCGCCGTACTCCAGGCCGAACTCGCCGGCGAAAAACGGCTCTCGGCCGAGCACCTGCGCCAGGGCCTGGCACGCGAAATGCGCAAGGAAGGGAGAACGCTATGAGCGCGGGACGGATGCGGCAGTGGGCGCTGGTGCTGGCGGGCTGCCTGGCGCTGTCGCCGGCTTGGTCGGCGCCGGCCTCCGCACCGACGGCTGCCCTGGCGCTGGCGCCATCCGCCTGCTTGCCGGGCGATGCGCAACTGCCCGGCGACCCGAATTGTCCGGGGGGCATCGAAGCCTTGTCGCTGCACCGAACCGCGCTGGTGGCGCTGCCTGCTGCGAAATCGGGCCATCCCTATCTTTACCGCTTCCAGCCCAGTGGCGGGTTGCCGCCTTACCGCTTTCTCGAGATCGGCTCCGGCCTGCCGGCCGGCTTGAGCCTGAGCGCCGATGGCCGGGTGGTGGGTAACACCGTGCAAACCGGTAGCTGGCGTTTTACCCTCGAATTGCGCGACCAGGGCGATCAAGTACTGCGCCAGCGCTTCACCCTGCGCGTGATCGGGCCGACGGTGCCCAAGCCCGCGCCGGAGCCGAAAACCATTGTCGACGTACCCGGCGAGCGGGCACAGCAACCGTTGCCGATCGCCGACGAGATCGTGACCTATCTGCTCGGCGCCGAAGCGATTTCGGCGATCGCCCCCGATGCCGTGCCACCCGCGCCGGTCCCCGACGCCTCGGCCCCGGCCCCGGCCGCTACGGCGAAGAAGTCCAACGCCAGCCAGCCGCGCATGCCGACGGCGCTGCCGCCGGGGCTGAGTTCGCTCGATCCCGACCGGCCCTTGCCGGAAGACTTGGACATGCTGCCGCCGATCGCCCTCAAGCCGGACGCCGTGCCGGCCAAGTCGGCGGCCAAGGCGCCCCCGGTCAATTACAGCGTCTTGAGCGCCGGCGCCGCCAAGCAATTGCAAAGGCTGCTGCTGCCGCTGGTCGGCGTGGAATATTTGAACCGCGGGCTGTTGCTGGCCGCGCTCGACGACCGCGTCTGCCGCTATGCCCAAGCCTTGACGCGGCAGGCGGCATTGGACAGCCGGCAGGCGGCGCCGAGCGACGGGCAATGGCGCGCGCGCTGCGCCGAGGCGTGGCAAACGCCGGTCAACCATGCGCTGCTGCGCGCCGACGGCCGCATCGCTTGGCAGGACTTGCCGCTGTGGCTAATGCCGCCGCCAGTGCGCGAGCGGCTGGCCGCCCAGGCCGCGCTGCACCACGCACCGTATTCGACCACCGCGCCGATCTGGCAGGGCTCCGGCTGCAATTGCCTGCTGAGCGCCCGCGATGGCGAGGTGTTCGGCTTCTTTCCCGGTTGGCACGATCCTAAACTTGGGCTGAAGGTCAACTTTGGGCTATACGAACACATCGTCACCCTGGCGCAGCCCATCGACGACGACGGCCATGTCGCCTTGCCACAGCCGAGCGCCGAGCAGTTGGCGTTCTTCGACGCCGCCAACCGTTTCCGCACCCAGCTCGACCTGACGCTTTATCGGGGCGACTGGCGTTTTCTGGCGCGCTTGAGCCCGGATGAACTGCGCGCGCGCGCCGACAGGGCGGCGAGCGAAGCGCGCCGGCTGATCGACACCCCGCTGGCGCGTTATTTCCGGCGCTGGCAAGACAAGCTGCCGGGCATGGGCGGCGGCCAGACTTTGGGTGACGGCCTGGTGCTGTATCTCGACCAGACCCCGGCTGTCGGCAGTACCGATTACAGCAAGTTCGAGCTGTTCCGCGACCGGTTGATCCGCGCGCTGATCGCCGAGCTGCGCCAAGGAGAACGACAATACACGCTGAGCCTGATGATCGACGGCACGGATCTGCTGCCGCGTGCACTTTTGGCCGGCACCAGTGCCGATGCCGCGCCGCCCGGCAGGTGGACCGTCGCGCAACTGGCCGACTATCTCAAATTGGCCGAAGACCCGCCCCCTGGCGACAGCGCGTCGCTGCCGCGCAACCCCTATCAAAGCGCTAGCAAACTTAGTCTCAAATTGCTGCTGATGCTGCCCGAGCCTAGCTCGGTGAGTAAAAAAGCGTTGCGACAATATATCGATACCGTGCCCGCACTGGCAGGCGGGCAGCGCGTGCGCTTCTTGCGCCACATCCTGCCGCTGGTGTCGCTCGGCAGCACCGATGCGGCGCAGTTCAACGACGACATGCTGTATTTCAACGACAACTTCGGCGGCGCGGCGCTGTGGCCGCGGCCGATCACGCTGGACGCGCAGTCGCGTCAGCTCGATAAGAGCGTGCGCGCCAGCATCCTGGGCGGCGAGCCGACCGAGAACCCGGTGTGCGACCAAGTGTGCAATTGGCGCTGGGAAGTGCGCGCCGTGTTCGCGCTCTTGGCGCTCATCGCCGTCGTCTCCTTGCTGCTATATCTAACATCATGCCGTATCCGCGCACTCGGCCGGCCCTACCAGCTCTACCTGCTGCTCGCCGCCATCGCACCTTTGCTGTTCGGCGGCCTGTTGCTCGGTTGCGACCCGGACCTCAACACCGGCACCGGCGCCGGCAAACTGAGCAATATCCTGCTGATCGTGGTGCTGGTGGCGGTGATCTTGAGCCTTTTGATTCCGCTGCTACAACCCAAAGTCGAAAAACCCTGATCTTTCGGAGGTGCCCATGTACGCCGAGAAAAAAGCCCACGATCCGTTAGAGATCTCCACGACCGACAACCGCCAGCCGCAAGGGGCGGCGCAGCGGGAGGCCGACGACAGTCCGCGCCAGCAGACGCAGGGACAGCGGCTGGCGCAAATGCAAACCCAGCACCACGCCAACGGCCTGCCGGCGCAGTTGCGCCAGGGTATCGAGTCGCTGTCCGGCTTCGACATGAGCGATGTGCGCGTGCACCGCAACTCAGACAAGCCTGCGCAATTGCAGGCGCATGCCTACGCCCAGGGTAGCGACATCTATCTCGGGCCGGGTCAGGACAAGCACCTGCCGCACGAAGCCTGGCACGTGGTACAGCAGAAACAGGGCCGGGTGCGGCCGACACTACAGATGAAGGGCGGAGTGGGGGTGAATGACGATGTGGGGTTGGAGCGCGAGGCGGATGTGATGGGGGGGCGGGTGTTGTGTTCGGCTCCTCAAAATGGCGGTCATGCCGCCAGCTTAGTTTATGAGAAGAAAGGCGTGGGTCACCTGATATCTCAATTCATGTTTAATTTCAAAGCTGCAAGTTCTGTGGACTTCGATGTTATAGAAAATAACAATTTATTTGTTCATAAAGAATTTTTTGATTGGTACGGTAGTTATGATGTTATTGGATTTGTGAAAAAATTCTTCAATGACTGTTTTAATATTGGACAACTTCCAGCTGATGGTATGTATAAAATATATCTAGGAAAAACAAAGGGGGAATTAGCTAGTAAATCATATGTTTCCGTTATTTTTAATGTGCGAAGTAATCGGCAGGAAAATAAATGTGGCGCGAATATTTTTCATTGTGGGGCATCGAATGGACTTAATCATCAAGCACCTGACTATAAGTATGAATATGAAAGTGGCTATTTTAAAAAATGTGACTGAGATTTAGATTTATCGGAGTGATAACTTGCAGGCTGAGCACTGTTATTTTCGTTTGTGCCAATGTCTTCCTTCTCGCAACATCTAGCCGTGCTCGTACTGCGAGGGGCTGGGACAGGGAGCTACGGCAAATGCCCGCTGTTGAAGAATGCACTGAGCCCTAGGAGACGCATATGCACTCCGCGAAGCAAGCCCATAGCCTGTCAGATGCTTCTCTGACCGACAGCCACCAACCCCAAGGAACAGCACAACGCCAAGTCGACGACAGCCCGCGCCAGCAGACACAAGGCGAGCGGCTGATGCAACTGGGGGCGCCAAGCCACGCCAACGGCCTACCGGCGCAGCTACGCCAAGGCATCGAGTCATTGTCCGGCTTCGACATGAGCGACGTGCGCGTGCACCGCAACTCCGACAAGCCGGCACAGTTGCAAGCGCATGCCTACGCCCAGGGTGGCGACATTTATCTCGGGTCGGGGCAGGATCAGCATCTGCCGCACGAAGCCTGGCATGTGGTGCAGCAGCGGCAGGGGCGGGTGCGGCCGACCTTGCAAATGAAGACTGGCGTGGCGGTGAACGACGATGCCGGCTTGGAGCGCGAGGCGGATGCGATGGGGGAAAGCGCCATGCGGCTGGCTCACAGCCCAGGGGATCTTTCCCCCATCCTGCAACGGCGCATGGATCGGACCGCGCCGGTCGTACAGCGTGCCAGCGCTTTGGTTTTAATCGGCTCCGTGAAGGATATGAACGATCTGAAGGTCAATACCAAGCTGGAAGAAGAAAACCTTGGCTTGAAATCCGTCAAATTGGCTAACGCCAATTTGGGCACCATTGGGGCCGACGATACCCTTTATTTGAGCGGTGCCCATGGCGATTCGGATAGTTATGGCCCGTATGGGTCGGGCGTGGCATTGGTCAATGCGCTATGGGCGCGCGGATTACGGGTTTGCCGATCGATTTGGCTAACCGGCTGCGAGACCGGCAATGGTTTCTCGGCGGATTTTTATGCCAAAGCGACGCAAAAAGGCATAGACATCAAAGAGTATGTGACAGCGCCAAAGACCTACGGCCGTACTCGCAATGGCGGCAGAATGACGGCGGAAACGCCGGAAGGGGTCCAGGTTCGCAAGCTGAAAGAAGAGAAGGGAAAGTTGGATTTTTTAGAGCAGGTCTTTGGGAAAGGCGATGAGCTGCAAAAGCAAATCGACGATATCGTCAATAAGCCGGGTTATTGGGAGGAAATCGAAAACCCGATTCAGCTGGCCGAGGAAGTAAAGGAAATGTACGACGATTTGGATAGGTATTATGCCGGGTATGATGTCAAGGATAGCTTGCAAGGCGATGGATTCGACTACGACACCTATGAAAAGCAATTCAAGAATATCAAAGACACCTATAACCCAAGACTAAAAAAAGCGATAGAAGTGTGGGCGACGCACGGCAAGGAGAGCGTCAAAGAGGCGTTTTTGGCTGTCTATAACCGTCAGCCGGTGGCAAGAAAAGTTTGGGATTTGAGCGGGTTATTTTAATGGGAAATGGCGTCAGGCATGACGATCGAGGCAACGTCAACAGCTCTCCCCACTCAACCCCTCGCGCAAGGCATAGCGCGTCAGTTCGGCGATGGTTTGTATGCCGAGTTTTTTGAAGATATTTTCGCGGTGGCTGGCCACAGTCTTGGCGCTGATGAACAGGCGCTTGGCGATGGCTTGGGTGCCGTGGCCTTCGGCGAACAGTTGCGCCACCTGGCGCTCGCGCGTGCTGAGCTGCGGCAGGCGCAGCGCCTCGACGGCCGCCGCCGGGTTGCGGCAGGCCTGCATCACGCCGCCGACCAGCTCGCCGCTAAGGTAGATCTGGTTGGCCATGACGCGGCGGATGCCACGCACCAGCTCTTCGAAGCTATTGTCTTTCAGTACGTAGCCGGCGGCGCCGGCGTCGAGTGCCTCCACCACGCACTGTGGCCGGTCGTTGACCGATAGACACAATAGTTTGCATGGCAGCGCCTCGGCGCTAAGCCGGCGGATGACTTCCAGCCCGTTCATGATCGGCATATTGAGGTCGGTCACCACGACGTCCGGCTGATGCGTGCGCGCCAGTTGCAGCAGTTCCATGCCGTTTTTCGCCTGCGCCAGCACTTGGATGTCGGGTTCGCGCTCGATCAGCGCGCTCAAACCTTCGCGCAATATGGCGTGATCGTCGGCCAGGATGACGCGGATCGTCATACTGCACCCTCGCTTCCCGCCGTGCTCGGCTGCCAATGGATGTGCGCCTGGACCCCATGGCCAGGACGGCTATGCAGTTCGAGCTGGGCGCCGGCCTGGGCGAGCTGATCCGGCAGCCGGCACAGACCGTGGTGGCCTGCGGCGGGCCGTCGCATCCGCGCCGGGTCGATACCGGGGCCATTGTCGCTGACGGTGAGCACCAGGCCGCCCGGCCACGCGTCGGCGGCGCGCAGGCTGATGCGGATGTCGGCGCGCGGCGCATGCTTGCAGGCGTTGATCAACAATTCGCGTGCGGCACGGCAGATCAGCCTTTGCGCGGGTGGTGGCGGTTGAATGTCGATGGCCTGGCAGTCGAGTACAATCTTGCGCCGGCTGAGCCGGCCAATTTCTTGCGCCAGTTGTCGGCATTGCTGGCCCAGTTCGGCGGGAGGCGGTGTCTCGGCGCTACGTAGGCCGTCGATCAGACCGCGGGTGCTGTGTAGTGCCTGTTTAACCAATTGCCGCCCGTGTTCAAACGCAGCACCACTTCCTGCCGGGTCGGTGGCGCGTGCTGTATCGAGTTGAATCAGTGCAAAGGCGAGCAGCTGAGCCAAGTCGTCGTGCAATAACTGGGCCAGCGCCTCCTGTGTGCCGGTGTCGGCGGCAGCGTGGTCGGTAAGCACTTGCGGTGGGGGCATGATCGCTTTTTTGCCTACGCGCTTTGCACCGCATCGCGGTTGGCAGGCAGCGTGAGACGGAAGAGGTTATTGGATTATTGATAATACCAATAGCATAAGACATGGCAAACAATATGAATGTACAGGCGGTGTCATGTTGTGTTTGTGCCGCGTGCTGGTAGTGATGATGGGCTGAAAAACGCCCAGTGGGCCTAACAGAAGAAACTATCGCAGTAACCAGGCTTCTAACCGGCCAGTCGCGCTAAAACGACTTCGGATCGAGGAAACCATGAACCCCGCAGTCCACACGCCTGTCACGCAACAATATCTCGATGCCAGGCTCGAAGCCGTCGAGCTGCGGATGGATGCGCGCGTTCAGCGCATCGAAGACAAGATGGATCTGTTTGCGCAATCCATGCAGCAAATGCAGCAGTCGATCAAAGAGGTGTGCATTGAAACGCATAGTGCCATTGCGACGTTGCAGGGCGATACGCAGCACACGATCGAAAAATTCCAGGCCGAAACGCAGAGTGCCATCGAGCGGCTGCAGGTCGATACCAAAAGCCTGAAAAATACCGTGCTGATGACCGGCATCAGTTCCGTGGTGGCGATTGTTTTGGGGGTCGCGGCCTTCAATTCCACCGTGCTTGGCAATATGGTGGCCTCGTTCGAGGCCGGCAACAGTTCGGCACAGTTGCTGGCGCGTATACAAGCCCAGCAAGAAAAGCACGATAAAAAGATGGAGGAAATCGTCCTGCGCATCGAACAGCGGAACGCTGCTGCACCTCAGTGATGCGCCGTGGCAGGCAAAAGGCCTGAGCGTTTGCCCAGGCCTTTTCGATTCACCGTTCCCAGTATTCCTTTTCCCGGCCTTGCGAGCCTGGATTGAGTAGGGCATTCAGACGGCGTAGCTGTTCTGGTTCGCCACGCAGGCGCAGCCAACTGCCTTCCTCCTCCGGCCGTTCTTCCAGCACCTGGCAGCTCGCGTAGATCTCGCCGCGCAATTGTTGCGCCGACCACGGCAGCAGCAACGTTTCCTCCACCAGCTCTTGCCGGAAGAAGGCGACGATGGTCGCGTGCAGTTGGGCGACATCCTCCGGGCGCCGCGCGCTCATCACCACGCAGTCCGGATAGCGTTCGCGTAGTTCTGCCGCCCAGGCCTCCTGCTCGGCTTTGCTGCCGACATGGTCGATCTTGTTAAACACGCGAATTCTAGGCACTTCGTCGGCGCCGATCTCGCTCAGCACCTCGTCGGTCACGGCCAACTGACGTAGGAAGCCCGGATCGCTGGCATCGATCACATGCAGCAACAATGCCGCATCCAGCGCTTCTTCCAGGGTCGATTTGAACGAGGCCACCAAGCCGTGAGGCAAGTTCTTGATGAAGCCGACGGTGTCGCTGACCAGTACGCGCGGCACACTCTCCGGATGCAGCACTCGCACGGTGGTGTCCAGCGTGGCGAACAGTTTATTGGCCACCAGCACCTCGCTGCCGGTCAGCGCCCGCATCAGCGTGGATTTGCCCGCATTGGTGTAACCCACCAGCGATACCCCGGCCAGGCCTTGGCCTTGACGTTCCAGTCGACGGGCGCGTTGGGTCTTGCGCTCCAGTTCCATGGCGCTGATTTCGCGCTGTAACTCGGCGATACGATCGCGTACCTTGCGACGGTCAAGCTCGGTGTGCGACTCGCCTGCACCACGCCCCCCGGTGCCGCTGCGCTGCCGGCCTTGCGGACCGGCCAGCTTGGCCGCTTCGCGCAAGCGCGGCGCCATATAGCCTAGGCGGGCGATTTCCACCTGCGCGCGTGCCGCGCGCGAGCGGGCGTTGCGATGGAAGATTTCCAGGATGACCATGGTGCGGTCCATCACTTCGCAGCCCACGGCCAGTTCCAGATTACGTGCCTGCGACGGCGAGATTTCGTGGTCGACCAACAGCATGTCGATCTCGACCGCGCTGCTGTTCGGCACATGCGGCGCATCTTCGTCATCGTCGTCGTGGCGACTGGCTCGAACGAAGTGGCTGATCTCTTCCCGCTTGCCCACGCCCAGATAGGCTGTGCGATCGAACCCGCTACGCTTTTGGATGAAGGTTTGCACGACCTGGAAACCCAGCGTCTTGGCCAACTCGGCGAGCTCGGTGAGCGAGGACTCGAACTCGACATCGCCGACCTCCGGCAACTGAACCGAGGCCACAATGGCATAGCGAGGCTTTTCGTTTACTTCTGTTTGCATGTGCTGGTGATTTTGACTTGGTGGAGCGAGCCCAGATCTTACTAGCAAATGGCGCCTGCCGCTCTCATTGCGGCAGCGGTTCGCCTATACCGGGTAGATAGCGTAGCGAAAACCACAGTTGGTCGAGCGCGTGGCAGGCGGGCGGGCGCAAGCGGGCGGCGGCCTCGTCGGCGTTGGGGCGGCGTGGGGCGAACGCGCCGCCGGTACCCTGGTTGATGAATAACTCATGGATGACGCCGGCAACATGGGGGGAGTGGCAATTCGCCAGCGGACTCAGGTAGCGCTCGCGTTCCACCGGCGACAGTTGGCTGGTGCCGGCGCCATCCTGCAACCATATGTACACGCCGCTGGCTGTCATGGCGTCGATCAACTGGCCATAGGCATCCGGGGCTGCGTGACCGTTGAAGAACGTGGAAATGTAGACCGGAAGGGGGGATAGGGCGCTCAAGTCGGCACGGATTGCGCGTAAATAGTCGACGAGCGCCTGCTGACGGGCGGTTTCCCGCCAATTCATATCGTCGACCTCGGCCGCCAGATACCAGCCCTGAATGATTTCCGGCCCGAGAGCGGAAAGCAAGCCGCGCGCCTGTGCGGCATCGTTGCGCTGCAGAATTTGCAGGTAGTCGGGCAGGTCGGCATCGCGGCGCTGTTGCTGCTGGAAAAAGTCCGGATCGGCGGCGAGTCCGACAATGAGGGCAAGCCCCGCCGCATGGGCCTCGCGCATCCGCGCCAGCAGCCAATCCCGTTCGGTGCCTGTGGCGAATGCCTGGCCATACCGGGTCCATTGCCACACCACGGTATCGAATCCCTGCCGATGCAGCGCGGAAAACAGCCCGGGCCATTGCGCCGCCGCCACGCTCTGGTCGCGTAGCTGCGGCTGGTAGAAGATGGCGCGCATGGCCTGGGCCGGCAGGGTCACGGCCAACAGCAGGGCGACGATCAGCCCTCTCACCAGCGTCCTCCTATCGAAAAGACCACCGCGTTGCCAGGCGAATAGCTGCTATGCAACGGGTGTTGCAGCTCGAGACCGACGCTGACCTTGTGCGGATAGGCATTATAGTCGTCCTGACCTAGCCACAGATTCCAGCGCAGCCCGGCGCCGAAGCGCTGGTCGTCGTAATCGGCGGCGCCTGGTTCGCGGCTGTGGCTGTATTGCAGGTGACCGTAGGGTTCCAAGGTCTGGCCCTCGGCGATCTTGGCGTGATAGCTCATGCGATAGTCGGCGCTCAGCGCGGTGCGTTCGGCGAGACGATAGCGCGCCAGATCCAGATAAAGATTCTGCGCCAGCCATCCATGGCCAAGCGGATGCCAGTCGTCGCCGTAGCGGCCCGCGTTGAAGAACGAAGCGCTGGCGCGCACCATCTGATCGGCACGTTGGCCAGATGCCGACGTGAGCGGTGTCTGCTGCTCCACGGCGAGATAAATCACCTGATCGCGCCAGAGCTTCCAATTCAGGCCCACGCCCAATTCCGGATCCTGCAACGGTAGCGGCTCTTGGGCGGAGCCGGCAAAAACGCGCGCGTATGCGGATAGCGTGCGCCCGTCGCGCGAGGCGGGGTGACCCAGCAGATAATCCAGCATCATCTGCGAATAACCGCGATAAGACTGGTTGGCATTCGCGCCGGCGGAGGACGAGGGGTTGCTGCCGCTCCAGGCGTCCAGGCTGAACGTCCAGCGCCGGCTCAGCACCTCGTGTAGTCGGGTCAAGGCGAAACGCTGTGCGATATCGTCGTCGTCCGCCGGGCTGGGCCAGGCATCCAGCGCCTGCTCGGCATAGGCCAGGGCCTTGTCGTTGTTTGCCAACCGGGTCTGGACGAAGACCAGTTGCCGGATCAGCGTCTGATCACCCGGGCGGATGGCCGCCGCCTGTGTGAGCGCCTGGGCCGCGGCGGCGGCATTGCCGGCGCGCCATTCGGCATAGCCGAGTTGGCTTTGCAATTCGCCGTCCGCAGGCGCCAGGGCCACGGCCTGGCGTAGCGTTTGCAGCGCTGCTCGCGCTTGACCGGATTGCTGCTGCAATGCCGCCAAGCGCATGGAATAGTCGGCGCGCGGGTTCAGCGCGATAGCGCGGGAAATTTCCTCCATGGCGCGTAGGGGATCGTGTCGGCCGTCGGCGGCCAGCAGACCGCGCAGCCAATGGATCTCTGCCCGCTCCTCGCCATGATAGGCATTCAGCCAGATCTCGGCTTGGTCCCAGTCGCGCGCCTGCGTCGCGCTGGCCGCGGCGGCCAGGCGCTCTGATGGTGTCATGTCGTCCAGCGATTGTCGCCGCCAGCTCTGCAATGCGGTGGCATAGTCGCGGTTGGCGTAGGCCTGGTAGGCGAGCGCCTTGTCGGCCAGGCCGCCGGCGCCGAGCAGGCTGGCCTGGCGGTAGGCGTTTTGGGCCAGCCCGGGGGCGCTCTGGCGGTAGCAATCGCCAAGAATCAGCCAGCTTTGCGCCGGGTAGCGCGGCGAACCATCGCCGAGCACCGTTCGGATGGCCGGGCAATCGTCCAGCAGCCTCAAGATCAGCGCCTGGGCCGCGCGCAGCGCGGGGGTATCCAGCGGGCGGGCCAACATCGCGTGCTGCCGATCATTCACCTGGCTTGACAGCACGGCGGCCAGGCGATGCAGCAACAGCAGGCGCTCGCTTTCCGCGCGCCCCGCGAACGGATAACGCGCCAGCAGTAGTTTGGCGGCGGCGTCATGGTATCCCGCACCCTGCAGCCGGTAACTAAGCGCGTCCAACGGTCGATCGCCCTGTTGGGCGAGCAGCATGTCGGCTAAGGATACGGCCTGCGCCTGGCGACGTTCGCTTAGCGCCAAATCGAAGCGCTCGCTGAGCGATGGGGCGGGCGAGGGCGGTTGCGGTGCGTCGTCCGCCTTTCGGCTGGGAGGCTGCGCGGGCACGGCGGGCTTGGGGGGCGATGCCAATGATCGCAACGCGTCGGCCAAGCGAGTATCGGCCGGGGTGATCTTGCTCTGTGCGAGCAGTAGGTGCCGTGCGTCTTGCGGGCGGCTGGTCCGCCGATAGCCTTCCGCCAGGTAGAGCGCCGCGCTGGGGCTGTCCGGTGCCAAGGCGCGCGCGCGCTCCAGCTCGGCGATCGCGGGCGGCCATTGGCCTTGGCGCTCGAGCTCGAAGGCCTTGTTCAAGTGGGGATAGATCAGGAAGTAGCGGTAATTGCTGACTTCCTTTTGCAGCCTGGCGGTGTCGTTCGCCTGGGAGATCGCGCTCAGGCCGACCATCAGCGCGGCCAGCATCCATCTTGCTTTCATCCGGCCACCATGGGATTCATCTGCTGGGCTTGGGCAATCAATTCGCCCATGTCCGGCTGCAGCTCTCGTTGCCGCCTCAGTGCCTGTTCCAGCGTATGCGGCGTGACGATGCCGTTGTCCACTAAAAAACGGCCGAGCGTTTGCTGGCCATGCTGGTGGCGTAGCAGGATGGATTTAAGCGCCGCCGCGTCGAGATGGCCCAGCGCCATCAGCACTTCGACGAACAGCAGTTGGCGCGATTCGTAATGGCGCCACAGCTTGCGCGCGCGCGGTTGACTTAGCTTGCCGTCGGCGACGGCCTGATCGAGCCGTTCGCGCGGATCGGCCTCGCGGGCGCGGGTGTAGTGGCGACGCAGGCCGACCGTGACCTGGCCCTTGGGAACGATGCAATAGGCGACGGGGCGTTTGAGCTTGCGCGCGAGCGCGGCGAGCGACACCGGGTCGATGTCGCTTTCGCTGGCGAGCAGCAACACGCCGTTCTCCTCGCGCAGCGGCAGTACGGCATATTGCAATGCCAATGCCGCCGGAAGCTGGGTGACCAGCGAAGGCGGCAGCCGGTAGGCGTCGACGGTGTCGTGCGGCACGCCGCTTTGCTCCGCCAGTGCCCGTGCCAGATCGTCGGCGGCAAGCTTGTTGTGATGAACGAGCCAACTGCCCAGCCGCAACCCATTGCCTTGATGACGCAGCGCCTCATCGAGATCGGCCTCGCCGATCAATTTCATCTCCAGCAAGATGCTGCCCAGCGGTCGGCGTGCCCGGTTGACGCCGCCGACCGAGGGAAAGTCGTGGCTGGTTTTGTCCCAGGCGACACGGCGCGGGTCGCCTTGCTCGATGATCTGTCTGAGCGCGCGCCAGTTGGCCATAAAATTGATGAAATTGCCCCAGAACAGGCGCGGGATCGCCATCAATCCTTGCCACAGGCCATAGTAAGCGCTGACGAAAATCACCCGCTGCAGCATGCGGTTCGCCATCAGCCCCGAGTTGACCAGCAATAGGGCGCGCAGCCAGCCGTCGCCCTCGAAGATGGAAAGAAAATGGTAGGCGCCGGGCCAGACGGTTTGGTAGGCCAGCAGCATCAATAGTTGCAGCAGGATCAGCGAGGCGAGAAAGCTGATGAAATTACTGATCGCCCCTTTGCGGTCGCGCCACAGGAAATAGTTGAGAACTGGGTTGGCTGACCAGCGGTGCGTCTTCGTGCCTTGATAGACGATGCCGACGATCCAGCGGGATTTCTGACGAATGGCGGCCTGCAAGGTATCGGGGAAATACTCGCGCACGCAGACCACGCTGGCGGAGCGCCGGTTGCGGCCGAAGGTTGCGCGCGCCGCCCCGTCCTCGCGCATGACCGAAAAACGGACGAAGACCTCGCTCATGCCGCGCGCCTTGAGCCGGAAGCCGATATCGTAGTCTTCGGTCAAACTCTGAATGTCAAAGGCGCGCCCATCGCCCTCCTGCAGCAGGGCGAGGATGGCGCGGCGGCTGAAACAGGTGCCGACGCCGGCGCTCGGCACCTGTCCGGCGAGCGCTTCGCGCACCGGCACGTCCTTGCCATGCAGTTCGGCGAATTCGTCCAGATAGTGCAGGCTGGTGAAGTTGGTCCAGTGGCGTTCCAGCGGGTAGACCGGCACCTGGATCAGGTCCTTGCGGTCGATCAGATAATTGAACAGCCTGAGCTCCATGTCGCCCACCACATCCTCGGCGTCATGCAGGATGAAGCCGGAAAAGACGATGCCGGCGCGCTGCTCGAATTGAAACATGGCATCGAGCACATTGTTCAGGCAGTCCGCCTTACTGGTCGGGCCCGGTCGGGCGCAGACCACCTTGTGGACGTTGGGGAAGCGCGCGCAGACCTCGTCCACGTCGCGTTGGGTATCCGGGTCGTTGGGATAGGTGCCGACGAAGATGTGATAGTTCTCGTAATCGAGCGTGCGCGCCGCCAGCTCGGCCATGTGGCCGATGACCCCGGTTTCGTGCCAGGCGGGCACCATGATGGCCAGCGGTTTTTCAGCCGGCTGATAGAGTGCGTGATAGTCCAGGCGGTCGTGCCGGCGGTAGATGGTGACGGCGCGCCAGACGCGGCGGATCCAATAGACGAGATCGATAGTCAGGTCGTCCAACCCGCTTAGCAGCATGAAGATCGCCAGGGCGATGGCGATGAACTTCAGGGCGAACAAGTAGCTGGAAAAAACGTCCAGCCAGGGGATATCGCTCATGCCTGCTCGCGGGGATGTGCACACAGGGCTTGCGCCAGGTGCTCGACGATACGAGTGCAGGCGTGGCCATCGCCGAAGGGATTGACGGCTGCTTGCAAGGCTTGGTGCTGTTCGGGGTGGTGCCAGAGCCGCTCGAACTCGGCGACGATCTTGTCGCGGCGTGTGCCGGCAATGCGGGCGCAGCCCGCGATCACCGCCTCGGGGCGCTCGGTTTCCTCGCGCAGCACCAACAGCGGCGCGCCGAAGGTGGGCGCCTCTTCCTGCAGCCCGCCGGAGTCGGTCATCACCAGCCATGCGTCGGCGAGGGCCTGCTGCATGGCCGGATAATCGAGCGGCGCACTCAGCGATATATTGGGCAAGTGGCCCAGCAGGCGGTGCACCGGCGCTTTGACTGTGGGGTTGGGATGCACGGGGAACCGGATCGGCAACTGCGGGTAACGTGCGGCGATGTCGGCGATGGCGCCGCAGATCGCCTCCAGGTCGCCTCCCCAGTTTTCCCGCCGATGCAGCGTGAGCAGCAGATGGCCGTGGCCTGTCGCACGCCGGCGGATGGCGTGCCGGGCGGCGATCCATTGTTGGGCGTCCACCACGGTATTGCCGGTCACGACAATGTCGCTGCCGCGGCCAAGTTCGGCAGCCAGGTCGTCGGCGGCTTGGCGCGTCGGCGCGTAGTGAAAGCGGGCAACGCGGCTGATCATCTGGCGGATACCTTCCTCGGGGAAGGGGCGGTCCAGCCGGTGCGTGCGCAAGCCTGCCTCGACGTGGGCGACCGGCACCTGATGGTAAAAGCCGGCCAGCGCACCGATGAAGGCGTCCTCGGTATCGCCTTGCACGATCACGAGCGACCAGCGCCGGCGGCGCATCACCTCTTCCATTTGCGCTCTAAAGCCCTGACCGAATTCGAATAGGCTGTCGCCTTGACGGCTGAGGTGGATATCGGGCTGGATCGCGAAGCTGGACAGCATTTGGCTCGCCAACTCGCCATGTTGGCCGCTGTGCAGCCAGCAAGGACGGGCCCAGTCGGTTTGGCGCAACGCGTGATAGAGCGGGGCGAGCTTGATGATGGCGGGGCGGGTGCCGCTGATGATGAGAATGTCCTGCGGTTGCAACGGTGTCACCTGAATAGGAAAGGGCTAATTGTCTTTATTAGTAACTAATTGTTTTGAATGGGCGCTAAAAGATAAGCGGCATGCTATAGGGGCATGCCGGTGTGTTGCTTGGAAACGCTATGTTTAATGCATGAGTGCTAAGAAAACTGATGTGGGAGCAATATTATCATAATTGATAATGGCTTAGTGCTCGAATTCCGTGTGAAAATTGACGTACGACAGGCACATCTACGCCGAACATCGGTGAATCGCCCCTCGGCGGGAGCAACCGGCGCAGATAAGGCGTCAATGCATGTCTCGGCTCAGATCGTAAGAGTGTCTTATATCCAGCGGCTGAGTTGCAGGAAGGCATCGACAGTAGGTACGTGTTCGGGTGGATTTTCCTCAGACCAGTCGGTCTCAGGCGCTAAGCGCATGGCCTCGTACTCTGCCATTTCATAGAGTGGATAAATATGGAGAGGCCATGAGTTTTTAGCGTTCTGAATGGACCAGCCAACAAAATGACCCGCAGAATTACGCGCTGTTTCTATATGGTATCTTGGCATGAGGAACGCCTTCACTCGCAGCCAGCTTGGCATCTTATGTGAGCAGTAGAGACGAAGCCGACCAGAACGCCCCAACCTATAACTAGGTTAATGAGATATTCAGGCATGGTCTGTGCACTAGCGTGCATATGCTAAGTGAGTTTAAAAAAACAATGTTCAGGATATCGTCCTATGTCGCCCGACGCACCATGGGTATGATTGTCCACGCCTGTCCACATCCAACCTATCAACAAGCCGTATCTTGGTAGGACGGGCGGATTAACGCTCCAGCACATAGCGACCTGGAGCCGGTTCCAATGGCGGACAGGATGCGCAGCCCATGGCAGGCGGCATCGTCACTTCGCCGGACTGATTTGCCAACCATGCCTCCCATACCTGCCACCACGAACCCTGTTGCGGCAAGGTCGTTTCCAGCCATGTGTCCGGGTCGGTATAGCGATCCTCGTGGCTGCCGGCAGACAAACGAAAATGTCTGCCGGGGAGCCCCGGCTCGCTGACAATACCTGCATTATGTCCGCCGCTAGCCAGTAGGAACTGGCTGTCGGTACCCAGCGCTAATTTGATCTTATAGACGGAACGCCAGGGCGCGACATGGTCTTTCTCCGTGGCCACCACGAATACCGGCGCACGGATGTCGTGCAGCACCACAGGGCGGCCATCTACCTGATAGCGTCCTTCGAATAAATCATTGTTTAGGAATAATCGTCTCAAGTATTCGCTGTGCATTCGATACGGCATGCGAGTGCTGTCGGCATTCCAGGCCATCAGCGCTGTCATCGGCGCGCGTCGTCCAAGCAGATACTCCTGCACCAACTGGGACCAGAGCAGATCGTTGGAGCGCAGCAACTGAAATGCGCCGGCCATCTGTTTGGCGTCCAGATAGCCACGATCCCGCATGATGTCTTCCAGAAAGGCTATTTGGCTTTCATCGATAAACAGTGTCAATTCGCCAGCTTCGGTGAAGTCGACTTGTGCCGCGAGCAAGGTGATGGATTGAATGATTGGGTTGTTTTCCCGTGCCAGGTAGGCCGCCGTGATGGCCAGCAAGGTGCCACCCAGGCAGTAGCCGAGCGTATTGACCCGGCAATCCGGCAGTATTCGAGCGATGACATTCAGCGCATCCAATATGCCCAGCCGCAAGTAGTCGTCCATTCCCAAATTGCGGTCGTCCGCCATCGGGTTGCGCCAGGAGATCATGAACACGGTGTAGCCGTGCTCCACGAGATATCGCACCAGCGAGTTGTGCGGTGACAGATCCAGAATGTAGTACTTCATGATCCAGGCGGGGATGAACAGCACCGGCTGCGCCTTGACCTGCGGGGTACTTGGCGAGTACTGGATCAACTCCATCAGATGGTTGTGGAAGACGATCGTGCCAGGCGTAATGGCAACCGTTTCGCCGGGGATGAATTGCTCCATGCCGCTAGGCGGCAGTCCGGCCGAGCGGCACTCCCAGTCCGCCAACAGGTTGCGCCAGCCGCGCAACAGATTTTGCCCCCCCTCTCGCAAAGTGGTTTCCTGCACCAGAGGATTGGTGGCCAGAAAATTCACAGGGGAGATCATGTCTAGCAACTGGCGCGCCATAAAGGACACGACCTGTTCGTGGTGCGGGGACACGCCGCTGATGCCGGTCGTGGCATTGAGCCACCATTGCTGCTGCAACAGAAAGGTCTGCGAATACAGGTTGAACGGCCAGCGTTGCCAGGCCTCGTCGCGGAAACGGTTGTCCTGCTCAAGCGGTGCGATGCAAGGGGGGCAAGCCGAGCCGACGCAGGCGCGCGGCAAGTAATGCGTGAGCCTAGCCCACTTATGGGTCCCACTCTGTGCCAAATGCGCCCATTTTCCGGGCGTGATGGCGAAATGCGTTGCCCAGTCGTAAAAGGCCAGCGCCAGGCTTGCTGGCGAAATTCCAAAAGTGGCGCGCGACATCTGGGCATGCAGCATCTGATCGAAGGCGTCGGACCATTCCAAGTCCTGAATCGGCTCCTGGGAAAGCCTCTCGATGTCGGACCGGTCTGATCCCTGTTGGGCAAAATTTGTCCATGGTTGCAGCCAGGCCTCAGCTGCGCGTGCCGACCAGAGTGTGGAAAGCGCATCCAACTCTGGAACACGAAGACTTTCGTTCATATTGCCTCCTTGGCGCGCCGTAACACGCTGCCTAGCAATCGTACTGCCGCAATTGCCGCGAAAACTCCGGCAATCCTTCAATGCCGCTGCTTTCTGCGCGCAGGCACCAACCTTCCAGTTGGCTGGACAACTGCGCGGTCGAGCTGGTGGAACGCTGCCACAGCGAGGCGAGCTCGCACCTCATGGCATAGATAGTGCTCAACGTCATGCTGAGTGGCAAAACCCGTTCCAGAAGCTCGCAATCCGGCTGTGGCTCACGCGCGGCATGTCGCAGCCATTGGTGGATGGGCTCCAGTCCAGCGGTCGCATGCAGCGCCAGCTGCTGGCGGCGCAGGCGGCGTAACTCCACCTCCGCCGTGCGATGCAGGACATGGTCGAAACGCGCCAATACCAAATATCGATGGGCGATTACCGCATGCAGCGTCTCCTCGTCGCAATGGCGTTTTAGCGGATTCAGGTGTAGGGGCGCCAGAGGCTGGCGCACCACTGCCAAATGCAAGTTTGCGAGTAGGCGGATATACATCCAGCCGATATCAAACTCCCACCAACGGACAGACAGCTTAGGAGACGTCACATAAGCGTGGTGATTGTTATGCAGCTCTTCGCCGCCAATCAGCAGCCCCCAGGGAAAGATATTTCGCGAGGAGTCGTTGGTTGCGAACAAGCGATAGCCCCAGTAGTGGCCGACCCCGTTGATGACGCCGGCGGCGAAAACGGGAATCCACAGCATTTGCACCGCCCAAACGCTCAGTCCGATGGGGCCGAACAACAGCAGATCTATCAGCAGCATCAGGCTGACGCCCAGGTGGGTGTGGCGGGCATACAGCCGGCGCTCAAGCCAGTCATCGGGGGTGTTGCTCCCGTACTGATCCAGCATGGCTTGGTTGCTGGCCGCGCGGCGGTACAGCTCGCTACCTTCCAGCAATACCGTCCAGAGCCCAAAATATTGCGGGCTGTGCGGGTCTCCGATGGTGTCGGTGCCGGCATGGTGCGCGCGGTGGATGGCAACCCATTCCCGGGTGACCATGCCGGTGGTCAGCCACAACCAGAAGCGGAAGAAATGGCTGGCCAACGGGTGCAGCCGCAAGGCCCTGTGCGCCTGATGCCGGTGTAGAAAGACCGTGACTGCGACGATGGTGAGGTGGGTGAAACCTAACGTCGTCAGGGCAACGCCCCGCCAGCTCAGGTCGAGTAGACTCAGTAGCATGGCTCCTCCTTCGACAAGCCGCCAACGGCCGCTTGCCTCTTAACGGGCGCTGCTTGCTGTGGGCTAGTCGGCGTCCACAGCGCTGGCGTGATTGACTACGGTGGCCGGAACGACACTCCGGCTGGGCGAAGGCTTTTTAAGCATGTTAGCCATCGGATTCAAACTATCCACCATGGAGCTGGGAATCAAAATTGTGGTACCGCGCTCTTTGGTGGTTTCATAGATGATATTCATCGCCCGCAATTGCAGCGCGGTGGGGTGTTCTGCGTAGATATTCGCCGCTTCAACAAACTTGCCGGCGATCTCGGCCTCGGCGGAGCCTAGGATGATCCGGGCCTGCTTTTCCCGCTCGGCCTGCGCTTGGCGAGACATGGCGTCCTGCAGCGCTACTGGAATGGCGACATCGCGGATTTCCACCGAGCGCACGGTGATGCCCCATTCCGCGGTTTTATCGCCAATCTTGCGGCACAGTGCCTGATCGGTGCTTTGGCGGTCGCTTAATAGTACGGACAACATCGAGGAGCCGATCATTTCGCGTAGCGAAGTCTGAGCGATCCGATCAATCGCCTGTCGGTAATCGGTGATGGCCAGCGCCGCCTTTTGCGCATCATGCACATGCCAGAAGATGATGGCGTCCACATTCACCGGCACGGTGTCGCGAGTCAGTGCCTGCTCGGCATTGAAGGCGGTGGTCTGGATTCTTTCGTCGATGATGGTTACTACGCGATCCACCACCGGGATGATCAGAAACAGGCCCGGTCCGCTCACTCCGCGCAGTTTGCCGGCGCGTAGCACCACGAATTTCTGCCAAGTGTTGGCCATTCGTAACGATAGTGCCACGATCACGGCGCACATCCACAGTAAAATGGCCAGCGGCAGATAGCCGGCAGCATAAGCCAGCGCACCGGATAAAACGAAAACAGCGACAATAAACGAGGTGATGGCGTTCATGGCGGCGCTCCATGCTAAAGGTTTGAATGCGGGTATTGACTATGCTGAAGCATCGGCGCTTTTACTGGGCGTCATCTGTGCGCTGTCATACATAGGGATGAAGATTGTGGTGCCGTGTCATTACCGGAACGCCACTGCGACAACGTTCAGGGCGCATTGGAAATGCCTCGAATGAGGGCCTTCCCCTGCACTCGCTCTTTGCATGCCCCCAATACTCGTTTTCTGCAATGCGGCTTTCCTTGAGATGGCTTGAAGACTAGAGAGGAAATGACCATGAATGACGACCCCAGGCTGAATGGTTTGCTCGCTGGGCTGCCTGAACGTGAATGGCTAAGATTGGCCCCTCAATTGGAATGGGTGGACATGCCACTGGGTAAAGTGCTGTATGAGCCGGGATGCCCACTGAGCCATATTTATTTCTTGACCTCTGCCATTGTCTCTCTGCTCTACGTGATGGAGGATGGCGCCTCTGCGGAAATCGCCATCGTTGGCCATGAGGGGGCGGTCGGCATCGCCTTGTTCATGGGCGGAGAAACGACGCCGAGCCGCGCGGTGGTTCAAAGCGCCGGCCATGGCTACCGGCTGAAGGCGCAGGCCTTGAAAGACGAATTCAATCGCGCCGAGTCGATGATGCACCAACTGCTGCGCTACACCCAGGCGTTGATTACCCAGATGGGCCAGACTGCGGTATGCAATCGCCACCATTCGCTCGATCAGCAGTTGTGCCGCTGGTTATTGCTGAGCCTGGATCGTCTGCCCGGCAATGAGTTGATCATGACGCAAGAGTTGATCGCCAATATGCTGGGCGTGCGCCGCGAAGGCGTCACCGAGGCCGCGCTCAAACTACAGCGAGCTGGATTGATCCACTATGTGCGGGGCCATATCACCATTGTGGATCGACGTGGACTGGAGCGGCGCACCTGCGAGTGTTATGAGGTGGTGAGAAAAGAGTATCAGCGTCTGCTGACTGCACCGCTACCGCATCAAGCCTGATTGCGCCGGCTCCGGCGCGCCCAGCCACCTGCCGTGCAATACCCCGACCAGGCCCGCGCCCCACGTTCACGGGGGCGTCGGAAGCTGCCGCAACTCATAGGGCAGAATGCCGCCGCCAGCATCACGCCAGGGTTGGAGATATTGGTGCAGGAGGTGATGGCGGCGAACTGCACCGTGCCATGCCCTAGGGCGCATTGAAGCGATCCTTCAGCGCTGGCAGCGCAATCGGGCGACTGACATCGCCGACGCCCAGTTCGGCCAATGCCCCGGCAAGGCGTGAAATCGTGCGGATCGGCCGGAGGCCAGGGGGAACTCGCGCAAACTGTCTTGTGCACTTAGGAGCACGATGTGCTCCTGAGAAGAGGGCAAGGCGGCACGACAGGAGTAATAAGCTTGGGCTATGACTTAGGGATAGACTTCTATCCGACGAAGCGAAATCGCAACGAGCACAGTGCCGCGTGTAGGAGACGATCGCTTCTGCCAACTGTTGGCGGCAAGGGGCAGGCCGCAGGACAGGGCATGAGAAATGCAAAGTGGTGAGCTTGTTCAAAATATTAGGCCATTCAGGCCTGTGCGTTTGTAGAAGAAACCATATAAAAGTGACCATGGGGTGAGTAAATGCGATGGCGCAACGTGATGATATTTTATCCAGTCCGGCGGCGCTGAAATGCGAACACCTTGGAGGTGAAAATGAACTCTATGGGAGCTGCCAATAAAGAAATTGTCGAGCACGATAACTCTTGTAAAAAATGGTCAGTACAAACCAGGCTACGATTGGCTGACTCTCTTTTTACTAGTGTCAGCGAAGGGGTGTGCATCACTGATAATGAACAGAGAATATTGGAAATCAATCAAACCCTATGCAACATCACAGGGTTCAGTAGCAGTGAAATTCTAGGAAGAACGCCTAAGATATTTGCCTCGGAAATCCATAGCAAACTGTTTTTCGATACCATGTGGCTAGCGATTTGCAAACAAGGACAATGGCAAGGGGAAGTATGGAATAGAAATGGTAGTGGAGGTCTGTATGCTATCCGGCTTAATATATCTGCAGTTTATGATTCCAACCAAAAAATAACTCATTATGTTGGAATTATGGGCGATGTGACCCAGCAAAAACTGGATTTGGCTGCAATCACCAAAAGCGCTAACATTGATTCTCTGACCGGATTGCCAAACAGATTGCTTTTCACCGATAGACTTCTTCAAGCAATTTCTCAGGCAGATCGAAATAAAGCACAGATTGCTGTTTGTTTTTTAGATATGGATCACTTTAAGAATATCAATGATATTCACGGCCATCAAAGTGGTGATATCGTATTAAAAGAAATTGCCCGTAGATTGACATTAACAATCAGAGCCGGGGATACCGCAGCGCGACTAGGCGGCGATGAATTTGTACTATTACTCTGGGGTGTAGAAAAGAAGTTTGATTGCAATATGCTTCTGGAAAGAGTTAGACATTTGATATGTCAACCTATCATTCTGCCCGACACGACCATTTTCCCAGCAACCAGCATGGGCGTGGCCATCTATCCCTCTGATGCTGTGCTACCGGATGTCTTGGTCGCTTTGGCCGATGCCGCGATGTACCGGGCTAAAACATCGGGAGGAAATCGTACGATTTATCATCATAAAGGAGCGGATTGACGATTACTCCGCTCTAAAAAACATCACATCGTGACGCGATCCCGTCTGATAAATTGATCTCTATCCGGGCTTGCACTGGGTGCTACTGTTGCAGGGAAAAAAATAAAGCCCCTGAGCTTCATTGGGTTATGAAGAATCAAGGGCTTATTGGGTCACTGGCGGAGAGGGTGGGATTCGAACCCACGTAGGACTCGCGTCCTCCACTGATTTCGAGTCAGGGCCGTTCGGCCTCTCCGGCACCTCTCCGCTGCTCAGTGAGAAGCGAATTCTACGGGCGGGGGGTTGGCTTGTCAACGGGTTTGTCGGTGAAAATCGAGGCCGGATGACAGCGCTGGACGGGTTTGGATCATTCCATCTACTTGCGCTGTGCTCGGTCAGCAAAAAATGCTCTTGTAATGTATGGTAAAACCATGGCGATGCTTGGAGGGACAGGGCGATGACACAGGGATTGCCGGCGGGGTCGCCGGTGTCGAGCCGATGTAGCGGGGCGGTGGCTTGGCTGTACGTGGAAGGCCCTTGGGATGCCGAACGGGTGCGGTTGGCGCGCGATCATTTCGAAGAGACGCGCGCGGTGCATCCGCTGCCGACGCCATGGGGATTGATCGTGGTGGTGCTGGGCTCGACGGTGTGTGTGCCGGAGGCGTTGCTGGCATTGCGTGCCGCCGCGCGTCAGGATGCGCGCATGGCGGGGCGAGTAGCTACGGCTTGGGTGATGGCGCCGGGGTTGGAAGGGCGCAGCATCATGCCGGCCGTTTTGCACACCGTCTATCAGGATATTTGCCCGTTGGCGGTGTGCGCCAACGAAGCGGATGCCGAGCATTGGCTGCAGGCGCGGCTGGCCGAGCATACGACGGGCGCCAAGCGGTAATCTCTCGCGTTCACCGTCGGCCGGGGAGCCGTGCTCCCCGCCTCCGAAAAGGCCTTAGTCGGCCGTTAGCACCAGGCACCCTGCCATATGCCGCGCTTGCGCGGCCTTGGGCAGATACAACCAAGACATGTTGGCATCGATCGGTTCGAACGCCCACGGCAAGCGGCTATCGACGATCAAGCGGCACTCGTCGGAATTTGCACGACTGCCGCGCGGCAAGCACAACACGGAAATCAGGGAAAGTAACTGCTGTTGGCGGGAATCCGGGTTTGGAAAAGAAACGAGGGTTGCATTACCATCTTGAGTAGCCATTCTGACTCCTGCTATGAGTTGGTTTGGTCAGCGGGCCCGGCGGTGTTCCTAGCACCCCGGGCCCGCGCCTCTACGCGGCAAAGGCCGCACCAGTAGACTACCCAGCCGCATACCAACTGACAACCAAGCGCGACCGTCAGAAAATGCTGAAAATGCATGCCATACCGGTTCCTACCGAACGAACAACCCAAAAAAAACGCCATGCCCGTGGGCATGGCGTACCAGTGTCGCGTTTCGTTGAATCAGCTCTTGAGCTCGTTTTCCCACTTGGCGACCACGGCGGTGGCAATCGAGTTGCCCATGACGTTGGTGGCGGAACGGCCCATGTCCAGGAAGTGGTCGATGCCGAGGATCAGCAGCAGGCCGGCTTCCGGGATGTTGAACTGCGGCAGCATGGCGGCGATGACCACCAGCGAGGCGCGCGGTACGCCGGCCATACCCTTGGAGGTCACCATGAACATCAGCAGCATGGTGATTTCCTGGGTCAGGGTCAGCGGGATGTTGAACGCTTGCGCCAGGAAGATGGTGGCGAAGGTGCAATACATCATCGAGCCGTCGAGGTTGAACGAGTAGCCCATCGGCAGCACGAAGCTGGCGATCTTATTGGAAACGCCGAAGCGTTCCAGCTGTTCCAGGGTCTTCGGGTAGGCGGCTTCCGAACTGGCGGTGGAGAAGGCCAGCAGGATCGGCTCGCGAATCGAGCGTACCAGCGTCAGTACGCGCGGGCCGATGAACAGGCCGCCGATCAGGATCAGCGCGCTCCACAGCAGCAGGATCGACAGGTAGAACTCGCCGAGGAACTTGCCGTAGGTGCCGAGGATGGCCAGGCCGTCCTTGGCGACGGTGGCGGCCAGCGCTGCGAACACGGCGATAGGCGCAACGGCCATCACGTAGCCGGTGAGCTTCAGCATGACGTGGGCGGCGACGTCCATCAGGTCGACCAACAGCTTGGCACGTTCGCCCAGAGCGGCGCAGGAGGTGCCGAAGAACAGCGAGAACACCACGATTTGCAGAATCTCGTTGTTGGCCATGGCATCGAACACGCTCTTCGGGAAGGCGTGGGTGATGAAGTCCTTGACGCTCATGGCGCTGGCCTTGATGCCGGAGTCGGCGTGCAGATCGGGCAGCGGCAGGTTGACCGCGACACCCGGCTTGAGCAGGTTGACCATGATCAGACCGAGGGTCAACGACAAGAGCGATGCCGAGATGAACCACATCAGCGTCTTGCCGCCGACGCGGCCGACGCTCTTGCCGTCGCCCATGCGGGCGATGCCGGCCACCAGGGTGGTGAAGACCAGCGGTGCGATGATCATCTTGATCAGGCGCAGGAAGATATCGGTCAGCATGCCGATGTTGTCGGCGAAGGACTTCAACGCGGCCGGATCGGTGGTGCCCGAACGGACGAACATACCGGTCAGAATGCCTAGCACCATGCCGAGCAAGATGAATAGTGTGAGTTTCTTTGACTTCATAGTGTGTGTGGTGTCCCTTGAGATAGCGTATTCGTTCCCGTTGCGGCCGTTATGTATCTGTTATGTTTTTGCGCTGCGGCTGCGACGAACCGAGCCTCGATACATGATATTGGTCTTGTTCTGAATCGAGACGAGGAAAACTCTTAAAGAGTTAGGGGGCGATTATAGTCATCATGGCGGAATATGTCTTTATGTTGGGTATGGCGGCCATACTTTTTTGCATAACCTGCAGTTTTTTTGCCACTGCAACACAAATTTTGGCATTAAATATATTCAAATGGCATGGTTTGGAAATATTTCATCCGAGTATTGCAGAGCAGGCAAGCAAAAAGCCGGGAAACCCCGGCTTGGTCATGGCGTGGTGCAGCGATCAGCGCCGACGCAGGAATAGGCTCGGTTGGTTGATGACCAGGGCTGCGGCGATCAAGGCCAGCGCGATCCAGGCATTCAGGCCGATGGTCTCTTCGGCGATCCAGGCGCCGATCACGACGCCGACCGGCGGCACCAGATAATTGGTCAAGGAGGTGAAGACCGAGCCGGCCATCTGGATCAAACGGGCGAACATCAGATACACGATCCCGGCGCAGAACACGCCCAGCACCAACAGCGCTTCCAAGGTGCCCAGGCTGATGTGCAGTGTCCAGGGGCGGTCGACGATCAGGGCCAGTACGATCAACGGCAGGGCCGCCAGCGCCAGGATGTTGCGCACGGTGATGACCGGGGAGAGGCCGCCCAGGCGGTTGAACATCAGCAGGCTGACCGAGACGCTGGCGGCGGCGCCGAGCACGGCCAGCTCGCCTAACAGGCTATCGGCCCAGTTGCCGGACAGACCGGGCATCACCAGGATCAGGATGCCGACGAAGCCGGTCGCGACGCTGGCGACGGCCGGCAAGCGCCAGTGCGGGCCGGCGACGAACAGCGGCGCCAGCACGATGGTGAAGATCGGGATCGTGCCCATCAGAATCGATGCGACGCTGCTTTCGACGCGCGTCTGTCCCCAACCGAGCAGAAACAACGGCAGTAGCGCTTCGAAAAAGGCCAGCAACAAGTAGGTCGGCAGCAAGCGGCGCGCCGATGCCGCGGCATGACGGCGTTCGTCCGGCATGAACAGACCGATGAGCGCGAGGGTGAGCGCACCGATGGCGGCACGGCTGGCCGCGAGCGTCAAGGGCGGCAGCTCGCGGATCACGATCTGGTTGAAAATGAACTGCGCGCCCCAGATCAGGGCGATGGCCAGCAAGAGTAGGTAATGAATCGGGCTGGGCGATTTGTGCATGAAAGGCTTTCTTCGCAAAAAATGAAAAAAACGCGCCCCTACCGCCTGGCGTGCAGGCGGTGTGGGAGCCTTCCGGTTTATTAGATGCCGGCGTGTAGCACCGGATAAGGTTGTCCGATCAGAACCGGTAATACGTCGGACATGTGGGCCGGATCGTCCGTGGTATAGAAACGGTATCCGGCCGGTTGGCTGGGGGTCATACCCGCCAGCAGATCGGCGGCGCGGCGCGCGATGGCGTCCGCCGGGTCGTCCAATACCATGTCCGGGCCGACGAGTTCGCGAATCAGCGGCGCCAGGAACGGGTAGTGGGTGCAACCGAGCACGATGTGATCGACGTGCTCTGCCAACAAAGGTTCAACGACGGCTGCCACTTTTTCTTTGGCCGCCTGGCTGTCCAGTTCGCCAGCCTCGACCAGCTCGACCCAGCCGCGCCCGGGGCGCGGCAGGACTTCGACCGTACCCGCATGGCGCTGCAGCAGCGAGCGGAAGCGGGCGCTTTGCAGCATGAATTCGGTGGCGAGCACCGCGATGCGTCCGCTGTGGCTGGCTAGCGCGGCGGGCTTGACCGCCGGTTCGATGGCCACGATCGGGATCGGCAGTTCGCGGCGCATGACGTCCACCGCTGCGCTGGTCGCGGTGTTGCAGGCGACCACCAGCAGGGCGGCGCCCTGTTGGTGCAGGAAATGGCCGATACGCAGGCTGCGCTCGGTCAGCTCCTCGCGGCTCTTCGAGCCGTAAGGCAAATAGGCCTGGTCCGCCAGATAGGTGACCGGCCAGTCGGGCAGGGCGCGGGCAACGGCGCGCCAGACGGATAGCCCGCCCAAGCCCGAATCGAACATGGCAATCATCGTTAGTTACGCTGAATGACGATTTTGGGGAACTTGCTGCTGAAGTCCTGCGCCTGCTCGCCGACCTTGACGGCCACGCGTTGGGCCAGTTCGCGGTAGCTGGCGGCGACCGGGCTGTCTGGGTCGCCGATCACGCTCGGCCGGCCCTCGTCGGTGGCGGCGCGGATGGCGATATCGAGCGGCAGCGAGCCCAGCAGTTCGACGCCGTATTCTGCGGCCATTCGCTCGCCGCCGCCGCTGCCGAAGATGTGCTCGGCATGGCCGCAGTTCGAGCAAACATGGATCGCCATGTTTTCCACCAGGCCGAGGATCGGCACGCCGACCTTTTCGAACATCTTCAAGCCCTTCTTGGCGTCGAGCAAGGCGATGTCCTGCGGAGTGGTGACGATCACCGCGCCGGTGACCGGCACCTTTTGCGCCAGCGTCAGCTGGATGTCGCCGGTGCCCGGCGGCAGGTCGATCACCAGATAGTCGAGGTTGTCCCACTGCGTGTCGTTGAGCAGTTGCTGCAGCGCCTGCGAGACCATCGGGCCGCGCCATACCATGGCTTGGTCGGCATCCACCAGGAAGCCAATCGACATGATCTGCACGCCGTGGTTGACGATCGGCACGATGTGCTTGCCGTCCGGCGACTCGGGCCGTTTCCCGGCCACGCCCATCATCAGCGGTTGCGATGGGCCGTAGATATCGGCATCCAAAAGACCGACCCGCGCTCCTTCGAGCGCCAGTGCCAACGCCAGGTTGACGGCGGTGGTCGACTTGCCGACCCCGCCCTTGCCCGAGGCGACGGCGATGATGTTCTTGACGCCGGGAATCAACGGTACGCCGCGTTGGGCGGCATGGCTGATGACCTGGCTCTCGACGCGAATGTCGAGCGAGCGCCCTGCGGCGACAGGGGCGAGCGCCGCGGCGAACTGGGCGCGAACCGTTTCGAGACGGCTCTTGGCCGGATAGGGCAGTGCGACCTCCAGGCCGATACGCGTCGCGTCGACTTGCAGATTTTTGCAGCGATACGGTTTTTGGGTGATCGGGTCGATCTGCGCGGCGAGAATGGCGTCGATTTGGGAGGTCATGAGTGTATTTCGGTGCCGAGATGGAGTCGTGGGACTGGAATGTCCGAGTATTCTACTCAAACTTTGTCTGCGAGTCAGGGCATTTTACCCGGAAATGACAAAGCGCGTCGGTAATGAGCGTGAGTATTCTCCTATACGCAAACGGGCCATGCACCGGTCGACGCGATCGCGCCGCAGGGCCGGGGTGCCGCCGACTAGTTTCATGTGATACAATCTAAGCCGTTGAATTTATGCACATGCCGATGTTCTTGGCGAGTGCGGGAGGCCGGGCCTGTCATGCCCGGCCTCTTTCGTTCTTTATCGAAAGGTTTTTCCATGCAGAAACATGCGGCTCTTTCCCCCGCCACCTTGTTGTTCCCGCTCGCGCTCGTGCTGTTCGAATTCTCGGTTTATATCGCCAACGACATGATTCAACCCGGCATGCTGGCCGTGGTGCGCGAATTTGGCGTCGACGCCTCCTGGGTGCCGACCTCGATGACCGGTTTCCTGCTGGGCGGCGCGCTGCTGCCGTGGCTGATGGGGCCGTTGTCCGACCATATCGGCCGCCGTCCGGTGATGCTGTGGGGCGTGGCATTCTTCATCTTGTCTTGCCTGGGGACCTTGTGGTCGCACGATATCGTTAGCTTCATGGTGCTGCGCGTGTTGCAGGGGATGGGGTTGTGCTTCATCTCGGCGGTCGGCTACGCGGCCATCCAGGAGGCATTCGAGGAGAAAGCCGCCGTCAAGGTGACCGCCTTGATGGCCAATGTGGCGCTGATCGCACCGCTGGTGGGCCCGGTGGCCGGCGCGGCGCTGGTTCAGGCATGGCCGTGGCGCGGCAGCTTCATGGTGATTGCCGCCGTGGCCACAGTGTCGTTTGTCGGCCTGATCGCCTCGATGCCGGAAACCGTGCGTCGCGGCGAGCATGCGTTGAGCCTGGGGAAGCTGGCGCGCGACTATCGCGAAGTGTTCGCCAATCGTCGCTTCGTCGCTTCGGCCTTGTGCATTCCGCTGATGGCGTTGCCGCTGCTGGGCTGGATCGCCCTGTCGCCGGTGATGCTGGTCGAGGATGCCGGGATGAGCATGCTGCAGTATGGCCTGTGGCAGGTGCCGGTGATCGGCGCGCTGATCGTCGGCAACTTGCTGCTGGTGAAATTCGCCGACCGCTGGCCGTTGGGTCATTCGGTCGCGGTCGGGCGCCTGCCTGCGTTGGCGGGGGTGCTGGTGATCGTTGCCGGCAGTCTGTTCCCTTCGCTGCAGTTCTACTTCCTGATCGCCGGCATGAGCCTGGTGACCCTGGGCGAGGGCTTGGCCTTCGCCGTGCTGTATCGCTTTGCGCTGACCGCCTGCGACGTGGCCAAGGGGGCGGTGGCCGCCAGCATGACCATGCTGTCGATGGCGGTGTACGCCTGCGGCATCGAAGGGCTTAAGCGCGCCTACTTGACGGGCGGCTATGTCGGCTACGCGCTGTTGGTGCTGTTGTTGACCACGATGTTCTTCCTGCTGTCGCGCCGCATGGTCGGCGTGGCCATGGCCGAGCGTGCGCCGGGTGGCCGTCTGGCCGAAGAAGGCGCGTGATCCGCGTGCCTAGCAACTGTTATACTTTGCCGATTGAGTGACGAAAAGGGACGAAAAGAATGACAGCAAAACGCAAAATTCTGGTGACCAGCGCGCTGCCTTACGCTAACGGCGCCATCCACCTCGGCCATATGGTCGAGCATATCCAGACCGATATCTGGGTACGGTTCCAGAAGATGCGCGGCCACACCTGTCATTATGTCTGCGCCGACGACACCCACGGTACGCCGATCATGCTGGCGGCCGAGAAGCAGGGGCTGACGCCCGAGGCATTGATCGAGCGGGTGCGCGGCGAGCACCTGGCCGATTTCGCCGGCTTCCACATCGGCTACGACAACTATTACAGTACCCACTCGCCCGAGAACAAGGCGTTCGCCACGCAGATCTATCTGGCGCTGCGCGATAACGGCAAGATCGTCAGCCGCACCATCGAACAGCTGTACGACCCGGAAAAGCAGATGTTTCTGCCGGATCGTTTCGTTAAGGGCGAATGCCCGAAGTGCGGGGCGCACGACCAGTACGGCGACAACTGCGAGGTCTGCGGCGCCACCTATGCCCCGACCGAGCTGAAGAACCCGTTTTCGGTGGTCTCCGGCGCCAAGCCGGTGCTCAAAACCTCCGAGCACTACTTCTTCCGCCTGGGCGAGTGCGCCGATTTTCTCAAGAAATGGACCGCCGGTTCGACCCGGCTGGCCGATGGCCGCGTCCAGTCGCATCTGCAGGCCGAATCGCTCAACAAGATGAACGAGTGGATCGAGGGCGGTCTGCAGGATTGGGACATTTCGCGCGACGCGCCGTATTTCGGTTTCGAGATTCCCGACGCGCCAGGCAAGTATTTCTATGTCTGGCTCGATGCGCCGATCGGCTATATGGCGTCGTTTAAGCACCTGTGCGATCGCATCGGCCTCGACTTCGACGAGTATTTCAAGCCGGACTCCAAGGCCGAGCTGGTGCATTTCATCGGCAAGGACATCCTGTATTTCCACGCGCTGTTCTGGCCGGCCATGCTGCAGTATGCCGGTCTGCGCACGCCGACCGGCGTGTTCGCCCATGGCTTCCTGACCGTCGACGGCCAGAAGATGTCCAAGTCGCGCGGCACGTTCATCACCGCCAAGAGCTATCTGGATTGCGGGTTGAACCCGGAGTGGATGCGTTATTACATCGCCGCCAAGCTCAATGCCCGCATCGAGGATATCGACCTGTCGCTGGAGGATTTCATCGCCCGCGTCAATTCGGATCTGGTCGGCAAGTACATCAATATCGCCTCGCGCGCGGCGGGTTTCGTCGCCAAGCGTTTTGGCGGCCGGCTGGCGCCGGCGCTCGGCGAGCATGCGCTACTCGATAGCCTGCAAGCAGCGGCCGAGCCGATCGCACAGGCGTTCGAGGCGCGCGAGTATGCCCGCGCACTACGCGACATCATGGCCTTGGCCGATCAGGTCAACGGTTATGTCGACGCCAATAAGCCGTGGGAGCTGGCCAAGCAGGAGGGCAGCGACGCGCGTCTACATGAAG
The DNA here is from genome assembly GCF_004363805.1 of Paludibacterium purpuratum. Taxonomy (GTDB): domain Bacteria; phylum Pseudomonadota; class Gammaproteobacteria; order Burkholderiales; family Chromobacteriaceae; genus Paludibacterium; species Paludibacterium purpuratum. The sequence continues at coordinate 234,061 of NZ_SNZP01000001.1, forward strand.
TGTGCACGGTGCTGATCAACGCTTTCCGCCTGCTGAGCATCTATCTCAAGCCGGTGCTGCCGCGTTTGGCCGAGGGTGTCGAAGCGTTCCTGCAGATCGCGCCGCTGGCGTGGGAGGACGCAGGTCAGTTGCTGCTGGATCACCAGATCCAGCCCTACCAACACCTGATGACCCGCGTCGAGCAGGCCCAGGTGGATGCGCTGATCGTGGCCAACAAGCAGACCATCGAGGCGGCCAAGCCGGCGGCGGCCCAGTACGAGCCGCTGGCGCCCACCATTGGTATCGAAGATTTCGCCAAGCTCGACTTGCGCGTCGGCAAAGTGCTCGATTGCCAGTTCGTCGAGGGTTCGACCAAGCTGTTGCAATTCACGGTCGATCTGGGGTTCGAGCGCCGCAATATTTTCTCGGGCATCCGTAAGACTTACAGCGATCCGGCCAAGCTGATCGGCCGTAGCGTGGTGGTGGTCGCCAACCTGGCGCCGCGCAAGATGCGCTTCGGTGTGTCCGAAGGCATGATCGTCTGCGCCGGGTTGGACGAAGAGCACGATTTCCATCTGCTCGACGTCGATGCCGGCGCCGAGCCGGGCTGGCGTTTGAGCTGACGTTTTAGCGGTGAAATAGGGAAGGGGAGCCGGGTTTTTGCCTGGCTCCCCTTCCCATTTTGGGACTTGTTTGATTACATCGTTTCGGCGGATGTCAGCATCCGATTCAGTGCCTCGTACTGTGAAGCCCCCCACGTCACATTGTCGGCGAAGAAGGCGTCGTCGTTGCTGGCGGTTTCCTCGATCAGCGACCGTTTGCTGCGCGACCACTGGTTATCGGGAGTGTCGGCGGAGGTCGGAAGATGTTGCAGTATTTCTGTCCGTGACGACCATCGTGTGTCGGTGAAGCGAATGCTTTCGACGCCGGCGGTCTCGCCGTCGAGCATGCCCAAGATCGTGATCGTGCCGTCATCGCCACCCTGTTTCGCGCGGATGACCAGGATGACGTCGTTGTTTTGGCGCTTGACGGTGACTTCGTCGGACCGGATGCCGATAAGCACCAGTTTGTCGTAGTCACCTTCTCCGTTCAGGTCGATGATGGTGTCGTGTCCACCGCAGTGGCCATAGAGGTAGGTATCGTTGCCCGGGCCCCCTGCGAGTATGTCGTTGCCATCCGTTGCGGCGCATGCCGCCCGTTTCGTGCGTGACGCCTGGATGGAAGTCGAGGTATCGGTGCTGTCATGGGAATAGGGTGTCTTCATCGGGTTCTTCTCCGTGACGTGTTGAGTACTGTGCGATTGGGCGCTGAGTTGATTTGGCCCAGGTGCCTCTGGGCTCGTCGGAGTACTGATTTGAGCCGCGACGATGCTGCGAGTCAACGCGTTGTCGGCACTATGGCCGATCTCTGTCATGAGGATCGGTTGTCGTCTGTCGGAAGAGGGAGCGAGTGGGATGTAGGGATGGGAAGCCGGGTTTTCGCCCGGCCCCCCTTTCCGCTTTAGGGGCCTGTTCTGTTACATCGTTTCGGCGGATGTCAGCATCCGATTCAGTTCCTCGTACTCTGAAGCCCCCCACGTCACATCGTCGTCGGAGAAGGCGTCGTCGTTACTGGCGATAGTTTCGTTGGTCAATATGGTCTGTAGCATGGTCGTGCCGCCATGGGCGTCTTGGCTCTCCTGGGCGGTCGGGCTGTGGTTCGCGCTGTCATCGTCCATGCCTTCGCCGCCCGTCGACCGTTTCATGCGCGAACCGTGGGTGGTCGACAAGGTGTCGTCGCTCTCGCTGGGCGTGAAGAGATGCCCCAGTATTTCCCGCCGTGACGACCACTCCACATCGGTGTACTTGATGCTTTCGACACCGGCGTGCTGGCCGTCGAGCATCCCCTTGATCGTGATGGTGCCGCCATCGCCGCCTTGTTTTGTCTGGATGGTCAGGATGATATCGCTGCCTTGGCGCGAGACGGTGACCTCGTCGGATTGGATGTCGAGGAATTCCACCTTGTCGTGAAAGCCTTCGCCGTCCTTTTCGATAATGATGTCGCTGCCGTCGCCGCGTTTATAGCGATAGGTGTCGTTGCCGGTGCCGCCCGCCATCGTGTCGTTGCCCCTGCGGCCTTGCATGAGATCGTGGGGGCCGGCGCCAATGAGGCCGTCGCTGCCGGTGAGGTTGTCGGCACCGTCGGTCGCGGCCTGCGTAACCAGTTTCCCGAGTATTTCTCGCCGTGACGTCCATTCCGTGTCGGAGAATTGGATGCTTTCGACCCCGGCGCTCGGGCCGACGAGCATGTCCTTGAGGGCGAGGGTGTCGCCATTGCCGTTGATGGTCAGGATGACGTCGTTGCCCTGGCGCGAGATGGAGACCTCGTCGGAGCGGATGTCGGTGAACTTCAGTTTGTCGTGAAAGCCTTCGCCGTCCTTTTCGGTAATGATGTCGCTGCCGTCGCCGCGTTTATAGAGATAGGTGTCGTTGCCGTCGCCCCCCTTGAGTGTGTCGTTGCCTTGGTCGCCATGCAGGATATTGTCGGTGTCGTCGCCGCTGCTGAGATCGTTGTCACCGTTCTCGTTACCATCAGTCGCGGCGTCTGTCGATCGTTTCGTGCGTGATGTTTGGGGCGAGGTGTCGTCGCTTTCGGTCGGCGTACTGAGATGTCGCAGTATCTCGGCCCGTGACGTCCACTGCACGCCGTCGGAGAAGCTGATGAATTCGACACCGGCGGTCTCGCCATCAAGCATGCCCGTGATTGTGATGGTGCCGCCATCGTTGCCATGTCTGGGCTTGACGGTCAGGATGATGTCGTTGCCCTGGCGCGTGACGGTGACATCGTTAGACGTGACGTCGTGGAGGTGCAGATAGTCCTCAGCACCTTCCCCCTCCCTTTCGATAATGATTTGATCCCCGACGCCACGAGGGTAGTTATAGGCAAAGTAGTGAGCGCCGCTCTCGTCGAAGCCATTGCTGTCGGTCGCGGGGAGAGACGACCGTTTCATGCGTGATGCTTGGGTTGCGGACGAGGCGGCGGTGCTGCCATGGAAGTGGGTAGTCTTCATCGGGTTCTTCTCCTTGACGTGTTGATTACAAGCGCGGTTGAGAACGGGTCAGACTTGCCCGAGAGGTTCCTGCAACAAGAGTGTGCGGGAACCGTTGAAGGCTTTATCGCCGGATTTCTTGCCGTTTGGGAGGGGCGAATTGAACGGTGGCCCAGGGCTCGTCTGAGGCACCGATTTGAGCCGCGATGATTCGGCGAGTCAACGCGTTGTAGTCACTATGGCCGATCTCTGTCATGACGATCGGAGAACGCCTGACGGAGGAGGGGAGCGGTGGTGGAGGAATCCTCCTATTTCCCCGCTCCCTCCGCTGCTACTTGATGCTGACGTGCGAGAAGTCTTGGCGGCCGAACGGGTTGACGCGGTAGCCGCCGATGCGCTTGGCTGTCATGACGTACAACGTCGGGTGCGCCAACGGCAGCCATACCGTCTGGTCGTGGATGATTTTTTGTGCGGCCAGATAGTTGCGCGAGCGTTGACCGATGTCCGAGCTGGTCTTGCCGGCACTGATCAGTTTATCGAGCTTCGGGTCGCAATAACGGGCGAAGTTGGTGCCGGATTTAACCGCGGCGCAGCTGAATTGCGGTGTCAGGAAGTTGTCCGGGTCGCCGTTGTCGCCGGCCCAGCCCATGAATAGCATGTCGTGCTCGCCGGCCTTGCCGCGGCGGATCAATTCGCCCCACTCGATGACCTGTACCTTGGCGCGGATGCCGACACGCGTCAGGTCGGCCTGGAGCAATTCGGCGCCGGCCCGCGGGTTGGGGTTCAGCATGCTACCGCTCGGCCGTACCCAGATGGTGGTGTCGAAGCCTTGCGGGTAACCGGCCTGGGCCAGCAGTTTCTTTGCGCCGGCGATATCGTGGGGCCACGGTTTCAGATTCCGGGCATAGCCCCAGGTATTGGGCGGGTAGGGCAGCACGGCTTCGGTGGCGGTGCCGCCGAATACGGCGGAGAGATAGCTGGCGTGGTCGAACGCCAGATTGACGGCGCGCCGCACCAGGGGATTGTCGAAGGGTTTCTTTTGGCTGTTCATGGCCACGAAGGCGGTCATGAAGGCCGGCGAGGACTGTACTTTCAGCGCCGTGTCGCCGCGTGCGCTCAGTACGTCCTGCGGTGTGGGCGATAGGGCGATCTGGCATTCGCCGGCCTTGAGCTTCTGCAGGCGCACCGACGGCGAGGGGGTGACGGCGAAAATCAGCTGATCGACCTTGGCCCTGCCGGCGAAGTAGGACGGGTTGGCGCTATAGCGGATGGTGCTGTCCTTGATGTAGCTCTTGAATACGAAGGGACCGGTACCGATCGGCTTGCTGTTGAGCTCTTGCGGTTTGCCGGCGCTCATCAACTGGTTGGCGTACTCGGCGGAATAAATCGAGGCGAAGCCCATGCTCAGGGTCGACAGGAAGGTCGATTCCGGGCGAGACAGGATGAATTGCACGGTGTGGCTGTCGAGCGCGCGCACGGTTTGGATCAGCGATGGCAGTTGCAGCGAGGTGGCGTGCGGGAAGGTGCCGGTCGAGATCTTGTTCCAGGGGTTGGCCGGGTTGAGCATGCGTTCGAAGGTGAACACCACGTCGTCGGCGGTCAGTTTGCGGCTCGGTTTGAAGTAGTCGGTGCTATGGAAGCTGACATCCGCCCGCAAGGTGAAGGTATAGGCACGGCCATCGGGGCTGACGCGCCAGCTCGACGCCAGCGAGGGGACGACCTTGCCGCTGTCCGGGTCATAGTCGACCAGGCGGTTCATCAGCGCGTCGGCCGACGCGTTGGTGGTGACGAGGGCGTTGTATTGCACCACGTCGAAGCCGTCGGGATTGGCTTCGGTGCAGACGGTCAGGGTGTTGGCTGCCCATGCCGACGAAGCAGTGAAGGCGGCGAGCATCAGGCCTTGGCGAATGGGGTGCATTTCTTGTTCTCCGGAGCTAGCGTGGGATCGGCTGAGTATAAAGTTTTTACGCGCCGGGTGCTAAAACAACATTCTATATGCATAGATTTTGTTGGGAATATTAAGCAAATAACATTGAGTATATGGAATATACTTATTCCATATAGTGCTTTGGATTGCGGGTATGTTTTCAGCGTTGGAGTGGTGTTTGTTGGTGGCGATCGGCCTGACGGCCGGCGTATCGTCCGGGGTATTCGGCATCGGCGGCGGCATCCTGGTGGTGCCGGCGTTGGTGTTCTTGCTGCATTTCCCGATGCCGCGCGCGATTGGCACCAGCCTGGCGGTGCTCTTGCCGCCGGTAGGGGCGGCGGCGGTCTGGTCTTATTACCGGGCTTCGATGGTCGATGTACGCGCCGCCGCGGTGTTGGCGGCGATGCTGTTCGTCGGCGCCTGGTTCGGCGCGCAATGGGTGCAGCGCATGGATAGCCACTTGCTGAAAGTGTTGTTCGGCGTGTTCTTGATGGCGATCGGCGGTTATACCATCTATTCCGCGCGCGCTTAGCGCTGGGCGCCGGCGCGGAAGTATTTGCGCACCGCCGCGGCCAGTTGGTGCTTGAGCGCGTCGGTTTCGGCGGCGTGGTAGCGCGCGTAGAGTTTGGGCGCCAGCGTCTCGAAAACCGCCAGCATGGCCGGATCGAAATGGCTGCCGCGTCCCGCTTGCATCATCGTCAATGTTTGCGCCAAGGCAAACGCCTCTTTGTAGGGCCGGCGCGAGGTCAGTGCGTCGAAAACGTCCACGATGGCGAACAGGCGGGCGTTGAAGGGGATGGCATCGCCGCGCAGTCCTTGCGGATAGCCGCTACCGTCGTAGCGCTCGTGGTGGCCGCCCACCACGTCTTGCGCCAAATCCAACCATCTGACTTCTCCAATGATCTGTAGCCCGATGTCTACGTGCCGTTTCATCTGGGCGAACTCGGCGTCGTCGAGTGCGTCCGGCTTGAGCAGGATACGATCCGAAATGCCGATTTTGCCGACATCGTGCAAGAAGGCGCCGGCCATCAGGGCGATGATGTCGCGCGGCGCGCGCCGTAAGGCTTCCGCTAGTGCCACCGCATAGAGAGTGACCCGAAAGTTGTGGCTGTCGGTGTCTGCGTCGCGCTTGGCGATCGCGCTGCCGAGCACGCGCAAGAGCTCGACGTTGCTGTCGAGCAGGTTGTGGCTTAGACGCACGGCATCGCGGTTGAGCGAAAGTATGACCGGGTAGATGGCGAGTGTGCTGAGCGCCACCACCAGCAAGACGCCGATCAATGTGTTGCGTATGCGGTGGGCGATGGCGCGCGCGGTTTCGGGGGGCACCAGATACGTGGATTGGAAATAGCCGAGCGGACGTCCGGCGCCATCTCGCAGCGCGACCAGCGATTGGACGTAGATGTGTTCGCCGACCCGCACGGCGCTTTGATGTCCTGCCTCAAGCGGGGCAAAGACCGCCGGTTGATCCGCCGGGCCGCGCCAACTGGCGCCGAGCGGGTGCATGTCGGCGTCGAACAGCCGTATGCCGACGAACGGTGTGCGCGGCAGCGCCTGGTCGAGGCGCGCGTGCAGGGTGTCCGGTGTCTGGCGAAACAAGTCCACGACACTGCTCTGGCGGAACTGCTGCACGGCATCGGTCGATAAATTGAATACCAACTGGTCTACTTGCTCCGATTCGAGCCGCCAGGCCGCGAAACCGGCCACCAGCGATAGCAGCAGCCATGCCGGTATCAGCCGCTTGAGCAGCGCGCGGTGCACATTCGGTCGGTGCGGGTGGAGCAGATAGTCGAGATGACGATAAGAGATCACGGCTCACCTCATCTGTTGGGCCTATCGTCTATTTTAGACGTTTGTCATGGCTGCCAGCAGTAGCGCGTGGCGTCGCGGATTCGACATGTGCTTTTCTTGTGAGGGGACGAGTCGGGTTGTGAGGCGGGTTTCAAGGCGAAACAACGCGTGGGGAAGTTCAGAATCCGCGGGTGCGTTGCATGATGGTGGGTTTCTGGCTAGAGGGAAACCGGACACGCCATTTGCCGTCGATGAACTCGCGGATGACGCTCAAGGTCCGCTTGCCGTTGAGGTCGGCCGGGTCGATCTGTTCGATGTCCATGATCGAGACGTCGCCAGGAGCCGGATCGTTGGGCGTTTCATCGCCTCTAATCAAGCCAAGGCTCCAGCCGGTGAAAATCGGCGCGTCGATTTCTTGCCGGGCCAGCAGCAGCAGCTTATAGCGGGTCGAGTCCTGGAAGACTTGGCGATAGTAGCGATCGACGTCCTCTTCCGGGCCTTCGATGACCTGCAAGAATTCTTGTCCCATCAGCACCATGACGCCGGTAATGCCGTCGCGCTGATTTCGGCGGCGACAGTCTGCCAGGAAGGCTTCAAGCCGTGGTGCGTCCGGCTCGGCGGCGACCGAGCCACTGTAGATCAGGCGAATCACTGCATGGCTCTTCTTAAAAAAATGAGGGGGTCGATACTACTTTTTACATCTTTGGCATATGGAATGCAAAATGCATTTTGTGTGCGATTTTAAGCCATTGCTGGCAATCGTCGGTCGGCTATATGTGGGCGAGGAGCTGTCTTATAGGACAGGGCGCTGTCGATGCAGCACGATGGGCTGGTTCGGGTCGAGCTGACTGCGGTGCCATTTGCCGAGGATGAAGTCGCGCATCACCTTCAGGGTGTAGCGTTCGTCGGCATTCTTGCCTTCTGCGTTCTGGATTTCGATCAGGGTTGGCTGAGCGTTGGGGGCGGATTCGTCGCCGGGGAGCGGCGGTTGGATCAGGCCCAGGTGCCAGTGGCCGAACATCGGGGCATCGATGGTCTGGCGCGCTACCAGCACCAGGCCGTAGCGATGGCTTTGCTGGCTGAGTTGGTCGTACATCTGCTCGACGGCGGCATCCGGGCCTTCGATGACCTGCAGGAAGTCGCGCCCCATCAGCACCATGGCGCCGCACAGCCCGTGACGGCGATTACGGGCGCGGCTGTCGCCCAGGAATGCGTCGAGCTGGGGCTGAGAGGGGGCGGCCGGCAAGGCGCCGCTGAAGATAAGACGTATCACGTTAATGCCTGTTTTCAATAAGCAATCCAAGGACTCCTGTTACGGTTATACATAATCCTCTTTATGTTGAACAGATGAATCGCAAAGCAAAAAGTTATAATTGGCGCCACAGATCGATAGGAGTCGTAAGCAGAATGCAGACATTGGCGATTTTCGGCGCCGGTAGGCTAGGGCAAAGCTGGGGTCGGCTGGCACAACAGTCGGGCCGCTATCGGGTTGTCGCCGTGTGCTGTCGAAGCGAGGCGGCGGCGCGGCGGGCGGTCGATTTCATCGGCGCCGGCCAGCCGGCTACGCTCGATGCGCCCGTTGCGCTGGCCGATCTGAATCTGTTGGCGGTGCCGGATGACGCGTTGGCCGAGCTTGCCACCCGTCTTGCCGACCGGCCTACCGCCATCGCGGCGACGGCTTTTCACGCCAGCGGTGTGCTGGATAGTGCCGTGCTGGCGCCATTGACTTCGGCCGGCCTGGTTTGCGGCAGCTTGCATCCGGCCTTTTCCTTTGCCGAGCCTGCCCGCGCGGTGCAGACCTTCGCCGGCACGTTGTGCGCGCTGGAGGGCAATGCCGCGGCACAGACGACGTTGCAAGCATTCGCGGCCGCGATCGGCGGCCGGCCTTTCTCGTTGACGCCCGGTAGTAAAGCGGCTTACCACGCCAGCCTGTCTATCGCCTCGAATTTCCTGGTGACGTTGACCGGTTTGGCCCAGGCTGTGGCCGCCCAAGCGGGCATCGAGGGCGAGCTTGCGCGCTCGTTGCTGGGCAATTTGATGCATCAGTCGCTGGACAATGCCTTGACGCTGGGGGCGGCCCGGGCGCTGACGGGGCCGATTGCGCGCGGCGATGCGGCAACGGTGCGACAGCACTTGGCTGTGTTGGGAGGGACGCCTCAGGCGGCGTTGTATTTGGCGCTTGGGCGCGCGACGTTGGCTTTGGCGCAGCACAGTGCCGAGCATGCCGGCGTGCCCGCCGACGCGTGGGCGCGGCTCAGTGCTGAGTTGGCAGATCCTTCGGCTGTTGCGGCACCTGTGCCGTCAATCGCGGTAGCGCCGTCTGAAGCTTGTGCAACAGGTGGGACAGCAGCGATATCTCCGACATCAATTGCAGGGCCGTCGCCATCAGAATGGTCATGATGTGCAAGTCGAGCTCATGACCATTGCGCACGATCGCCAAGTGGAGCAGTGCGGAGATGGCGCCATTGAGCGGGATGCTGTAATACAGCCAGCGACGACAGAGTTTTCTGATGAGGGGATGGTCTGGCTGTCCGGGGGTGAGCATGGCGCGCATGGAGACGATAACGATGGTCGGTCTATTTTGCACAACGCGCACCGATCCGGCGTTAGGAATAAACCTAAAATAGGGTGGGCCCCGCTGTTGTTGCTGCGGGGCCGGTTGTTAACGGCTTGCGGCGTGGAGAACGAAGATCGCCGGCCGTTTGTGCAGCTCGGGCGCTTGGGCCGGCCAGTCGCGGACGCGACGGCTAAGAATGGTCTGCGTCGGCAGGGTCAGGTCGCACGCCACGGCCAACCGCGTGTCGGGGGCGAGTAGCGTCCGCATTTGGCTTAGCAGTGCATCGTTGCGATACGGCGTCTCGATGAAAACCTGGGTCTCGTCGTGTTCGCGCGAACGTTGTTCCAAGCGCTTGAGCGCCTGGGCGCGCTCGCTGGCGTCCACCGGCAGATAGCCGTGGAAGGCGAAGCGCTGGCCGTTGGCGCCGGAGGCCATCAGGGCCATCAGAATCGACGACGGCCCGATCAACGGCATGACGGCGAGCCCCTTTTCATGTGCCAGCGCCACTAACTGCGCGCCGGGATCGGCCACTGCCGGACAGCCGGCTTCGGAGATCAGCCCCACGTCGTGGCCGTCCATCAGTGGCGCGAGCAGCGCCGCGACATCGGTCGCCGGCGTGTGCTCGTTCAGCGTGAGGAGCGATAGCTCGCGGATCTGTGTGGTGACACCCAGTGCCTTCAAGTGCTTGCGGGCGGTTTTTTCCGCTTCCACCACGAAGTGGCGGATATGGACGATACGCAGACGTTCGGGCTCGGGGAGCCAGGGGGTGTCGGCGTCGCCCAACGGCGCGGGGATCAAAAACAAGGTGGCCATCACAGTACTCCCATGCCCTGGCGGGCCAGCATATCGACCAACGCGAATAGCGGCAAACCGATCAGTGCGTTCGGATCGCTGGATTCGATACGTTCGATCAACGCGCCGCCCAGGCCTTCGCTTTTGGCGGCGCCGGCGCATAGCAAGGCGTCGGGTTCGCGCGCCAGGTAGCGCAGGATTTGTTCCTCATCGAGCGGACGCAAAGTGACGCGGGTGATGTCGACCATTTCTTGCAGCTCGCCGTTGGCGCTGTTGTAGACGGCCAACGCGGTATGGAACAGTGTGGTGCGCCCGCTCATGAAGCGCAGCATCTCGACGGCGTGCGCGTGATCGCTAGGTTTGCCGAGTTGCCGGCCATCGAGCAGCGCCACTTGGTCGGAGCCGACGATCAGGGCATCCGGGTGGCTGGCAGCCAGCGACTGCGCCTTGATGCGCGCCAAGCGGCGGGCGGTGTCGAGGGCGGTTTCGCCCGGCAACGGCGTTTCGTCGCAATGCGGTGCGCAGGCGGTGAAAGGGATGCCCAATCGGGCGACGATCTCGCGCCGGAAGGGCGAGGTGGAGGCTAGAACGAGTTGCATGTTAGGTCAGAGCTGTAATTTTTTGACAAATCAGTGGCCTGGATTATATCATGCACGGTTTATGTCTAACCCGATTTTGATTGATCCGCTGAAGCATGCGTACGACGCGCGGCAAATCGCCGGCAAAGTGCCTTTGGCTCAGCTTGATGCGCGCGTGTTGTCGGAGCTTGCCGAGACCGCCGGGGAGGTGTCCTGGACACTGACCGGCTTCGTCGACGCCTCGCGCCGGCCCTCTCTGCGCATCGAGTTGTCGGTTGCCCTGTCGGTGCCCTGCGGGCGCTGCCTGCAGCCCCTTGCAGTGAAGCTGGTGGCCGATTCGGTCATTGCGCTATTCACCAGCGAGGACAAGCTGGAGGAAGCGGTCGAGGCCGACGACGAGCTCGATGCCATCATGGCCGAGCCCGAGTTGGATGTGATGGCGCTGATCGAAGACGAAATCATCATGGGCTTACCGTTGTCGCCGTTACACGACGACTGCGGGACGGAACATCTGGAACGTGCCAAGGCTGACAAGCCCAACCCGTTCGCGGTGTTGGCGGCGCTTAAGGGCCGCAAGTCCGAATGAATATGTAATTGAATTTTTCAGGAGTCGAACATGGCTGTTCAACAGAATAAGAAGTCCCCGTCCAAGCGCAATATGCATCGCGCACATGATTTTCTGACCGCTCCGGGTCTGGCCAAGGATCCCGCCACCGGTGAGGTTCATCTGCGCCATCACGTCAGCCCGAACGGCATGTATCGTGGTCGCAAGGTCCTGAAGGCCAAGGGCGAGTAATTTTCTCTACCCGTACCTGCCCTTCACAAGGCCTGAACCAGGCTCTAAGAACAGGTAGGACCAACTACCGTATCCGTTGATGACAATCACCGTAGCGGTCGATGCCATGGGCGGCGACGTTGGCCTCAAGGTCACCGTCCCGGCATCGCTCCGATTCCTCGAAGAACATCCCGAAGCACGTCTGATCCTTGTCGGCGACAGTCAAGCCATTGAGGCTGAACTGTCCGAACAAGCGTCGGCTGCGCGCGATCGTCTGGACATTCGTCACGCCTCTCAGGTGGTCGATATGGACGAGCCGCCGCAGTTGGCCTTGAAGAACAAGAAGGATTCGTCGATGCGGGTGGCGATCAACCTGGTCAAAGACGGCGAGGCCCAGGCGGCCGTGTCCGCCGGCAATACCGGGGCGTTGATGGCCACCGCGCGCTTCGTGCTCAAGACCATCCCGGGCATAGACCGCCCCGCCATCGCCAAGCTGTTGCCGACGGTGGAAGGCAGGGATACCTGTATGCTCGATCTGGGCGCCAATGTCGACTGCACGCCGGAACAACTGCTGCAGTTCGGTATCATGGGCTCCGAACTGGTGTCTTGTATTGCCGGGCGTGAAAACCCCCGAGTGGGTCTGTTGAATATCGGTTCCGAAGATATCAAGGGCAACGAGAGCGTCAAGCGCGCCTCGGTGCTGCTTAAAGAATCGGGGCTGAATTTTTATGGCAATGTCGAAGGCGACGACGTTTACCGCGGTAAGGTGGACGTGGTGGTTTGCGACGGTTTTACCGGCAATGTGGCGCTTAAGACCTCCGAAGGCGTGGCCCACATGGTCGTGATGTTCATGCGCCGGGAGTTTTCGCGCACTTGGTGGACGCGTCTGTGCGCGCTGATGGCGATGTCGGTACTCAAGCGGTTCCGCAATAGCCTGGATCCGCGTCGCTACAATGGTGCGAGCTTCCTCGGCCTCAAGGGCACCGTGGTCAAGAGCCACGGCGGCACCGATGCTCTGGGCTTCGGGTTTGCTCTGCATCAGGCATGGGAAGAGGCGCGTTCCAATGTCATAGGTCACATCACCGATCGGGTCGTGCTGCAGATGGCTAATCTGAAGTCGCCCGTGACAGAGGCGAACTGACAACAACATGGTCTATTCACGCATTCTGGGCACCGGCAGCTATCTGCCGGCCAACGTGGTTACGAATGCGATGCTGGCCGAGCGGGTGGAAACCAGTGACGAGTGGATCGTCTCTCGCACTGGCATCCATGCGCGCCACATCGCCGCCGACGACCAAAAGACCAGCGATCTGGCCCTGTATGCCGCACGGGAGGCGATCGCCGATGCCGGCCTCGCTCCCGAAGACATCGATCTGATCATTGTCGCCACCACGACCCCCGATATGGTCTTCCCCAGCACCGCCTGCCTGTTGCAGGAGAAGCTGGGCGTACACGGCTGTCCGGCTTTCGACGTGCAGGCGGTATGTGCCGGCTTCATGTACGCGCTGGTGACCGCCAACAACTACATCAAGGCCGGCATGGCCAAGAAGGCGCTGGTCGTGGGCGCGGAGATCATTTCGCGCATTCTCGACTGGGATGACCGACGCACCTGTGTGCTGTTCGGCGATGGCGCCGGTGCCGTCGTGCTCGGCGCCAGCGACGAGCCGGGCATCGAGCATGCCTGCATGGCGGCCGACGGTCGCTACAACAAGATTCTCAACACGCCGGCCCAGATCTCGGGCGGCAAGATCCAAGGGTTGCCGTTCCTGAATATGGATGGGCCCGCGGTGTTCAAATTCGCCGTCAAGGCTTTGTCCGAAATCGCTACCACGACGCTGGCCCAAGCCGGTGTGGCGCAAGAGCAGGTCGACTGGCTGGTGCCGCATCAGGCCAATCTGCGCATCATCGAATCCACCGCCAAGCACCTTGGCCTGCCGATGTCGCGCGTGGTGGTGACGCTGCCGACGCATGGCAATACCTCGGCAGCCTCGATTCCGCTGGCGCTCGACCATGCCGTGCGCGACGGTCGCATTCGCCGCGGCCAGCGTGTGCTGCTGGAAGGCATCGGCGGCGGTTTCGCCTGGGGTGCGGTGCTGCTGACGTTCTAAACGTCGGCGGCCGGCATCATTGCAACTTTTTTCCGGAGACAGACTATGGCGTTTGCCTTCCTTTTTCCCGGTCAGGGCTCGCAAAGCCTGAACATGATGGATGGTTTCGACGCACTGCCCGTGGTGCGCGATACTTTTGCCGAAGCCTCCGATGCGCTGGGCCAGGATCTGTGGGCCATGCTCAAGGCCGATTCGGCGGACGCCATCAACGCGACCGTCAATACCCAGCCGCTGATGCTGGCGGCCGGTGTGGCCACCTGGCGAGCCTGGCTGGCCTCGGGCGGCGCGCGTCCCGCGCTGCTGGCCGGCCATAGCCTGGGCGAGTATTCCGCGCTGGTCGCCGCCGAAGCGCTGCCGTTCGCCGATGCGGTGCGGCTGGTGCGCCTGCGCGCCGAAGCCATGCAGGCGGCCGTGCCGGAAGGCGTGGGCGCCATGGCGGCTATTCTGGGTTTGTCTGACGATGTCATCCGCGCCGCCTGCGCCGACGTCGCTGCGGGCGAAGTGGTCGAACCGGTCAATTTCAACTCGCCGGGACAAGTGGTGATCGCCGGTCATCGTGCCGCCGTCGAGCGCGCCATGGAGGCCTGCAAGGCCGCCGGCGCCAAGCGCGCGCTGCCGTTGCCGGTCTCGGTGCCATCGCATTGCGCGCTGATGAAGCCGGCGGCTGAACAGTTGGCCGCGGCTCTGGCGCATGTGGATATTCAAAAACCGGTCATCAAAGTGCTACATAATGCCGACGTCGCGGCTTACGACGATGCGGCGCAGATTCGCGACGCCCTGGTGCGCCAGCTCTACAGCCCGGTGCGCTGGACCGAGACCGTGGCTCGCATGGCGGCCGACGGCATCGTGCTGATGGCCGAGAGCGGCCCGGGCAAGGTGCTGGCGGGGCTCGCCAAGCGTATCGACGGCAATGTCAAATGCTATGCCTTGACCGACGCGGCCTCGCTCGACACCGCGCGTGTCGAACTGGTGTAAAAGGAGTGTGTGAACATGCTGTTGCAAGGTAAAGTTGCGCTGGTGACCGGCGCTTCGCGCGGTATCGGCGCCGCCATCGCCGATGCGCTGGCCGCCGAGGGCGCTATCGTCATCGGCACCGCCACCTCCGAATCGGGTGCAGAGGCCATTTCGGCCCGTCTGGCTGCCCAAGGGGGCGCCGGTCGGCAATTGGACGTTTCGACGCCGGGGGCCATCGATGCACTGGTGGCGGAAATTGCCAAGACCTTCGGCGATGTGTCGATTTTGGTCAATAACGCCGGGATTACGCGCGATACGTTGCTTTTGCGTATGAGCGAGGATGACTGGGATGCCATCATGAGCACCAACCTGAAGTCGGTGTTCATGGCTTCCAAGGCGGTGTTGCGCGGCATGATGAAGGCGCGTGTCGGCCGCATCGTCAATATCGCTTCTGTGGTAGGCGCAATGGGTAATGCAGGGCAAGCCAACTATGCCGCCGCTAAGGCGGGTATCATGGGCTTCACCAAGTCCATGGCGCGTGAGGTGGGCAGCCGCAACATCACCGTCAATTGCGTTGCGCCGGGTTTCATCGATACCGACATGACGCGCGCGTTGCCGGAAGCGCAACGCACCGCGCTGGTCGAGCAGATCGCGCTCGGCCGCCTGGGCGACGCGAAGGATATCGCCGATGCCGTGGTTTTCCTGGCGTCGGATCGGGCTGCTTATATTACCGGGCAGACCTTGCATGTGAACGGCGGTATGTTGATGCCTTAAGGCAACGACAACGTGAAGCAGAATTAGGTAGGCTACTCTAATTTTTTTTTGTAGAATAGTCGGGTTTTGTAATCCCGACATCGAATGGGAAAGGATTTTTATCAAATGGAAAACATCGAACAGCGTGTCAAGAAGATCGTTGCCGAACAACTGGGCGTAAACGAAGCCGAAGTGAAGACCGAGTCTTCGTTCGTCGACGACCTGGGCGCTGACTCCCTGGATACCGTTGAGCTGGTGATGGCACTGGAAGAAGAGTTCGAGTGCGAAATCCCGGACGAAGAAGCTGAAAAGATCACGACCGTTCAGCAAGCCATCAACTACGTGAGCGCTCACCTGAGCAAGTAAGCTGCCGTATTCCTCGGACCTCTGCCCGCAGCGCCAGGCGCTCTCGCAGAGGTCTTTTTGCTCGCGCTTCTGTTACAGATTTTTTAATGCCGCCGTTCGCGGTGGCGTTGCGCACCAACCTTCGGGAGAAGGGCGCGCGCGGGATGCTTTGGCATCCGCGCCCCCGCATGGCGTTCCCGTACAACGCGGAGAAGTCCCGTGTCCAAGAGAAGAGTTGTCATTACCGGTCTGGGCCATGTGTCCCCGATAGGAAACGACGTCGCCACCGGCTGGGCCAACTTGCTAGCCGGCAAGTCCGGTATCGGTCGGATCACCCGTTTCGATGCTAGCGATCTGGCTTGCCAGATTGCCGGCGAAGTCAAGGGTTTCGACATCAGCGATTATATTCCGCCGAAAGATGCGCGTCGTATGGACGTGTTCATCCACTACGGCATCGCCGCTGCGCTGCAGGCCATCGGCGACGCCGGGCTCGACGACGTCTCCACCCTCGACAAGACCCGCGTGGGGGTGAATATCGGTTCTGGCATCGGCGGTCTGCCGCTGATCGAAGAGACCGGTGCGGCGCTGCTGGCCGGCGGCCCACGTAAGATCGGCCCGTTCTTCATCCCGGGTTCGTTGATCAACCTGATCGCCGGGCACGTATCGATCCTCAAGGGTTACCTCGGGCCGAGCTACGGTATCGTCTCTGCCTGCACCACCGGCGCACATTGCATCGGCGATGCCGCGCGCATCATTCAGTACGGCGACGCCGACATCATGGTGGCCGGCGGTTCCGAAGGGGCGATCACCCGGCTGGGTATCGGCGGTTTCGCCGCCATGAAGGCGCTGTCGACCCGCAACGACGACCCTGCCGCCGCTTCCCGGCCGTGGGATACCGGTCGCGACGGGTTCGTGATGGGCGAAGGCGCTGGCGTGCTGGTTCTGGAAGAGTATGAACACGCCGTTAAGCGTGGCGCACGCATCTATGCCGAGTTGATCGGTTTCGGCATGAGCTCCGATGCGTACCACATCACCGCGCCGAGCGCCGAAGGCCCTGCGCGCGGGGTGGCCAACGCCTTGCGCGACGCCGGCGTCAATGCCGACCAGATCAGCTATGTCAACGCGCATGGCACGTCGACGCCGTTGGGGGATGCCAACGAAACCAACGCGCTCAAGATTGCCTTTGGCGATCACGCCAAAAAGCTGGCGATCAACTCGACCAAGTCGATGACCGGCCACTTGCTGGGCGGCGCCGGCGGTGTGGAGGCGATCTACACCATTCTGGCCGTGCACAACCAGATCGCGCCGCCGACCATCAATATGGTCGAGCAGGACTTCGAAAACGGTTGCGACCTGGACTATGTCCCCAACACCGCGCGCGAAATGAAGATCGATGTGGCGATCTCCAACTCGTTCGGTTTCGGCGGAACCAACGGCACGCTGGTTTTCAAGCGCGTCTGATCGATCGCGGGTTTGCCGCAAAAAAGCCGCTGCATCGTGCAGCGGCTTTTTTCTTGCCCGGTAGGAGCGGGTGTGGGGTGGATTCGCCGAAGGCAATCCGCCATGACACGGGTTGGTGCGGTGCTTCGCGACCGCACCCTACGGCTCCTACAGTCGATCCAACCGCTAGACTTTGAAATGCGCGACCTCCTGGCGCATGGCATCCGCCACGGTGGTCAGGCCACGCGCCGCCTCCGCCGCGGACGAGGCCGCGGCGTTATTTTGTTCGGACATCTGCGCCACTTGCTCGACCCGCCCGGCCAATTGCGCGCTGGCACTGCTTTGCTCTTGCAATGCATGATTGATCACCTGCAAGGCTTGCTCCACCAGTACCGCGCTGCCGGTAATGCTGTCCACGGCCGTCTGCGCGTGCTGGGCCGATTGCACGACATGCGTTACCTTGCCGTTGGTCTGCTGCATGCTGTCGACGGCTTGGTCTGTATGGGTTTGGATGCGCTGGATCATCTGGGCGATTTCCTTGGTGGCATTGCTGGTGCGTTCCGCCAGCTTGCGTACCTCGTCGGCCACGACCGCGAAGCCGCGCCCTTGTTCTCCCGCCCGAGCCGCTTCGATGGCCGCATTCAACGCCAGCAGATTGGTTTGATCGGCGACATCGCGTATCACCCCGACGATGTTGCTGATTTGCTGTGACTGCTCGCCCAATTGGCTGATCATTTCGGCGGTGCTGCCGATCTCGTGGGCGATGTCGGCAATGTCGTCGGCCGCTTTCTTGATGACCTCGACGCCATTCTTGGACAATTGTTCCGCTTCCAGCGAGGCATCCTTGGCATCGTTGGTATTGTGGCTGACCTGACCGATGCTGACCGTCAACTGCTCCACGGCGGCCGCCATGGAGGCCGAGGCTTCGCTTTGTTGCTCGGATGCCTGCGAGACTTTCGTGGCGCTTTCCGCCAAAGCGTGGGCGGCATCGGCAAGGTCGATGGCATGCTGGCGCGATGACGAGATCGTGGTATGCAGCGATTGCTGCATGCTGGCCAGACTGTCGAGCATCTGGCCGGTTTCGTTATGTCCGCCGCTTTCGATGGTGTAGGTCAGATCGCCCGATGCCACCGCTTGCGCGGCATTCAATGCCTGGCGGATTGGACGTAGGATGCTGGCGGCCACCAGCCAGCCGATCGCCGTCGCCAGGACGATCAACAGCAGCAGGCTACCGCCGAGCAAATTGCGCGTATCGCGCTGATCGGCGATGCGCGCGGCGATCAGATCGTCGACCTGCTGCAGCGTCGCATTGGCCAACTGGAAATCCACGTCGATGGATTGGGTAAAGAAGGCGATGTAATCGGCGACGGGATAGTCGATGGCCTCGGCGGTGACGACTTTGGTGCGTGCCAGTTCGGCTGCCTCCGCGGTGCGTTTTTGCCCCGCATCGATCAAATCCCCCAGTTTGCCTTGCACACTGGCGTTGGCGCTCATGGCTTTCTTGAAGGTACGCCCCATACGGCCGCTGCCTTCCAAGGCCATGGCGTGCAGACTGATCATCACCGCCTTGCCATCCGCCGTGACTTGCTTGGCCGCCAAAATGCCCGCGCCTTTGGCGCGCAGTTCGCCGAGATGCTCCGCCAAGGTTGGCGTGTCGATATAAGCCGCGCGCATGAGATAGTAGGCATCGGCATCGGGATCCAGCGATAAGCCGAATTGATCCGCGACTTGCTCGATCACTTGCAATAGGAAAATGCACAAAGCGGTGTGCTGTTGGTAGCTTTGCTCGGTGCTCAGGTGACGGCTGGCGACGCCATCGCGCAAGGCGGTCCAATCGCTGCGGATTTGTTGCAACTGTCCCTGGATTTCGCCTGGTTCGTCCTTTAGTTGGCCGGTCAGCTTGGCTAGAGTGTTGTCGACTTCCGTCTGCTTTGCCTGACGCTCACTCGCCAGCTGACTGGCCCCCAGGAACGCCGCTGATAGGCCTCGATGTTGCTGGATCTGTTGCAACAAGGCCAGCGCGGTGCGGCCGGGGGCGACCCCCTCGCGCTCTCGCAACGAGTCGCTGATCGTTTGGTTAGTGGTATGGAGATACAAATAGTTTGGGGGAATGATGAGCCCCACCGCGAGCAGCAACAAAATCAAAAACTTTTGCCACAGCATCAATCGATCCAGTAGGGCAATTTTCATGATGTGATCCTGCTCTGGTTGTGATGAAAATTTTTTTGGATATAGGTAGCGTGCTGAATTGATTGCGGGCTTTTTAATACTTTAGGAGGCGATGACGGCACAAACAAGGTTGTCGGATGGACGATGCGCCGGATCGCGACGGTGGCGCCATCGCGATCCGGGCTTCCTCAGTGCGGATCGAGCGGGAAGGCGAATATATCCTGGCGATAGGTTTCCTCGACCAGGCTGAACGGCTTGCCATCCTGGCGGTAGAGTAATGCCCGGTGTTGTAGGATGCGTTCGGGAATATCCAGCGCCTGAACGCCATCGCGCGACGCGGGCAACTGCGTTTCCCAGCCGATGGGGAGTGGCGACCACAGCAAGCGCGCGTAGAGCGTGCGGCGTGTGAAGTGCAGTGCCGCGACGGCGGTGCCGAACGGCGTATCGCTATGCTCTAGCGTGTTGTTCATTTCGGCGCTCAGGCGGGATGGCACATACCAGTTATCGGCTTCGGACAGTACCTTGTCGCCGCAGGCGAGCGCTACCCGGCGGTAGCCGAGCGCTTCGCCGGGGCCAACTTGTAGTTGCGTGCGCATCTCGTCACTGGCTGATTTGACGGTTGCATTGTCGCGGCGGGCGATAATGCGCGCCTCTGGCGCCATATGATGGGCCGCGCACCACCGTTGCAGGGTCTGTGTCGCACTGTCTCTGGAGAGTAGCGTGGCGTTGAGCGTTTGCAGCAGCGCCAGCGCCTTGACGCGGGTGGCGTTGCTGTCTTGCCAGCCCGGCCAAGGCCAGCCGGCGGCGTTGGCGGTCGATACGAAAGAGATAAGTAGGGCGGCGGCGAGTGGTGCGCGCGGGTAACGAATGATCGACAAGGATTCTTCCTGTTTGGCGGTTGAATATCCGGCCATCTTGCTCGCTCATGGTTTTTCATACAATCGGACTGCACTGATCGGGATTATCCGCTAAGTTGAAAACAGCACGAGCTGCCGCGCGGTGTTATTTCTGTGAGGTGTCCGCTATGTTCGCCGAATTTCGTCC
Organism: Paludibacterium purpuratum; assembly: GCF_004363805.1. Classification (GTDB taxonomy): domain Bacteria; phylum Pseudomonadota; class Gammaproteobacteria; order Burkholderiales; family Chromobacteriaceae; genus Paludibacterium; species Paludibacterium purpuratum. Next base: position 254,298 of record NZ_SNZP01000001.1, read on the forward strand.
CCTGCCGATCCATTCCCTGCCACGTACCACCGACCTGGTGGAACCCGATCAGCACCCTGGCGCGGTGGTGACGTTGGATAGCCCTGCGCTGTCGGTGATGACCGATTTGCGTCAGGTTCGGCCGGTCTGTATCCAGCAGGACGCGACCTTGCGCGAGGCGCATCAGTTGATGGTCTGTAGCGGCATCCGGCTGTTGTTCGTCGAGGATCACCAGCACGGGCTGGTCGGCTTGGTGACGGCGGTGGATCTGTTGGGCGAGCGGCCGATTGTGCGCATGCGCGAACAAGGGAAGCCGCATGCCGAGGTTTGGGTGCGCGATGTGATGACGCCGCGCATCCAGCTCGATGCGCTGAGCATGGAGGAGGTGGCGCAAGCCCGGGTTGGGGAGCTGGTGGCGACCATGCAGCAATTGGGACGGCAACACACGCTCGTGGTGCAGGTCAATCCCGGCAATGGTCATCACCAGTTGTGCGGCCTGTTTTCCACCACCCACATGGCGCGCAAGCTCGGCATGGCACTGTCGTTCATTCGCCTGCCGCAAAGCCTGTCGGAGTTGCATCACTCGCTGCTGCACGCCCAATAGCGGGAAGTCGGTGCGGTGATCGCCGCTCGTCCAGTAGAATGGCGCTTTTCTATCGCCCGTCGGAATTCTGTTCAATGCGTGCCGAAGTGCTCGATTTTCTGCCCGATCTGTTGGCCTTGCATGCCGCCAATCGTCAACGTTTCCCCTATCTGCTGATGTCCGATGCTTGGGCGGGTTGGGACATCCTGTTCGCCCTGCCGCGCGAGTTGAGGCTGTATGCCGATGGCGAGGCGGCGCGTTGCCTGGCCGATCTGCGTGCCTTGCCTTGCCGGGACGACGCGCCGCGACAGCCTGGGTTGCCGTTTTGCGGCGGATGGTTCGTATTTCTCGGCTATGAAATGCTACAGGCCTTCGAAGACAAGGTTCCACAGGGCGTGCCCGACGATTTCCCCTTGGCGGCGCTGGCGCGCATCCCGGCCGCGCTGTTGGTGGATCGCGGTGCCGGGCGGGCCTGGGCTGTGGCCGAGGACGAGGAAAGCTGGCGCGAGTTGCAGGCATTGCTCGCCGAACCCGGCACGCCTTTCGCGCCGACGACGCCCGAACTTGCCTCGCTGGGCGAAGACGCCCCCGAGCGTTATACCGATGCCGTGCTGCGGCTCAAGCAGTATATCTACGACGGCGACGTGTTCCAGGTGAATATCTCGCGCGGTTGGCGCGCCGAACTCGCGCCGGAATGCCAGGCGGCCGATTTGTTCGCCGCGCTGCGTCGCGCCAATCCGGCGCCGTTTTCCGCCTTGGCCGACTTTGGTTCGGCGCAGATTGTCAGCTCTTCGCCCGAACGCCTGGTCGAAGTCCGCGACGGCTGGGTGCAGACCCGGCCGATCGCCGGTACGCACCCGCGCTCGACCGATCCGCGCGAGGACGAAGCACTGAAGGCTCGGTTGATCGGCAGTATCAAGGAGCGCGCCGAACACGTGATGTTGATCGACCTGGAACGCAACGATCTGGGGCGCATCTGCCAGCCGGGCACGGTCGAGGTCAATGAGCTGATGGCGGTGGCCAGTTATGCCTACGTGCATCATATCGAGTCGAATGTGCGCGGTCGGCTGCGGCCCGGTACACATCCGGCCGAGGTGCTGCGCGCGCTGTTTCCCGGCGGCACCATCACCGGCTGTCCCAAGGTGCGCACCATGCAGATCATCCGCGAGTTGGAGGATGGCGCGCGCCGTGCCTATACCGGCAGCCTCGGCTACATCAATCTCGACGGCAGCATGGATTTCAACATCCTGATCCGCACTTTCATGCGCCAGGAGCAGACATTGCGCTTCCGCGCCGGCGGCGGGATCGTGGCCGACTCCGATCCCGAACGCGAACTGATGGAGACTCGCCATAAGGCGCGCGGCCTGTTGCGCGCCTTGGGCGTGTGCGACCAATGATGCTGATCAATGGTGTGCCTGCCGACCGAATTTCGGCCGACGACCGCGGTTTGGCGTTCGGCGACGGCGTATTTCGCACCTTGCAGTGCCGCGATGGCACGCCCTGCCTGTGGCCGTGGCAGTTCGCCTGCCTGACGCGCGATGCGGCACGCCTCGGCTTGCCGGTGCCGGACGAGTCGCTGTTGTTGGCCGAGCTTGCGGCAGCTTGTGCCGGCCTACCGAGCGCGGTGGCCAAGATCACGCTGACACGCGGCAGCGGCCCGCGAGGCTATGCCATTCCCGCCCAGGCGAGCGCGACGAGGATTGTGGCGGCGCATGGCTGGACCGGTTACCCCGAGCGTCATGCCCGCGATGGCGTGGCCTTGACTTGGTGTGCGTTGCGCCTGGGGCTGCAGCCACGGCTCGCCGGCATCAAGCATCTGAACCGGCTGGAAAGCGTGATGGCGAAGAGCGAGTTGCCGGAAGCGTTTGCCGAGGGCGTGTTGCTCGACAGCGACGGCACGGTGGTGGAGGGGACGCTGAGCAATGTGTTCGTGCTGCACGATGGCCGTTGGCAGACGCCGTTGCTCGACCGCTGCGGCGTGGCCGGCGCATTACGCGACTGGGTCATGTCGCAGGTGCCGGTGGAGCAGGTTCGGCTGTTGCCGCAGGATTTGTTGCGTGCCGATCTGTTGTTCGTCTGCAATAGCCTGGCCGGCATCTGGCCGGTCGCGAGCCTGGACGAGCGACGCTGGCGCGATTTCGCGCCAGTGCGTCCGCTGCAGGCGGCTCTGGCACAAGAATATGCCGCGAGGCCGGCATGAAATCGCTTATGATGTGTCGTTGACTATGCAATTGTGCTGAAGCGGAGGAGGGGATTTTGCGGCAAGGCATCCGGACCCTGGTGGTGGTCGGCGTCGGATTGATCGGTGGATCGTTCGCGCTGGCGCTCAAGCGCGCCGGCTTCGTCGAACGTGTGATCGGCGTCGATCGTTCGCAAGACAATCTGCGAAGAGCACAAGAACTTGGCGTGGTCGATGAGATAAGCCAAGACCTGGCCCAGGCGGTAGCCGATGCGGACATGGTTCTGCTGGCGACGCCGGTTGGACAGATGGCGGCTTGCCTGCAGGCGATGGCGCCGGTGTTGTCGCCCGATACGTTGGTGTCCGATGTCGGCAGCACCAAGGGCAATGTGGTGCGGATTCTGCGCGAAGCTTTGCCCGGCCATCTGGCCCGCTGCGTGCCGGCGCACCCGATCGCCGGTTCCGAACTCTCGGGCGCGGTGGCCGCACAGTACGGCCTATACGAAAATCGCGATGTGGTGCTCACGCCGCTACCGGAAACCGATCCGGCGGCGGTCGAGACGATCGGTGCGCTGTGGCGCGCCTGCGGCGCGCATATCGCGGTGCTGGATGCGGATGAGCACGACCGGGTTTTTGCGGCGGTCAGCCACTTGCCGCACTTGCTGGCTTTCAGCTACGTCAATCTGATTGCCGGTCAAGACAATGCCGCGCGCTGTCTGGATTTCGCCGCCACCGGCTTTCGCGATTTCACTCGCATCGCCGGCAGTTCTCCGGAAATGTGGCGCGACGTCACGCTGGCCAATCGCCAGGCGCTATTGGCCGAATTGCGGGATTACCAGACTGAACTGGATCGGCTGATTGCCGAGGTGGAGCGGGAGGACGCCGCGGCGCTCGCCGAACGCTTCTCCCGTGCCCGCCAGGTGCGCACGGTCTGGTATCAGAAGTTCTTGCGCAAATGAAAACGGGGCACTGGCGCCCCGTTGTCGTTTAGTCCGACTTTGCCTGCCGAATCACGCCCTCCTTGTCGGCCGGCTGCCAGCCGGGCGGCTTCAGCACCTTGCCGTCGGCGCGGCGCACCACCTGGCCGTCGACGCACTTCTTCAGGTTCGCTTCGTGAATGGCCCGGGTCATGGCCTCGACCGGCATGCCCTGCGACAGCAGCAGACCGACCAGCACGTTGAGCACGTCCACCCCCTCGGCTGTCAATTCGGCCATCAGCCGCGTGCTTTGCGCCGTGTCGGCCGGATCTTGCGCCTTGTAGTCGGCCAGTGCCTGCTGAAACTCCTGCCATTCCTCGCTCAGCATGGTTTCCCACATCGCCAGGTTTTCCGGCGCGAAGCGCGGTTCGGGCGGGATTGGCATGTCGAAGCGGCCGATGAACTCGCGCCGCAGGGCGAAGAGGTCGCTCATGCCGAGTCCTTTGCCAGCGCCGCCAGGCGTTCGAAATAATCCGGGAATGTCTTCGCCACGCACTTCGGATCGTTGATCGTCACCGGCACGCCCATCAGCGCGACCAGCGAAAAGCACATGGCCATGCGGTGGTCGTCATAGGTATCGATCACGGCGTTTGGCGCGAGCGCGGCCGGCGGCGTGATGGCGATGTAGTCCGGACCTTCTTCCACCACGGCGCCCACTTTGCGCAACTCGGTGGCCATCGCGGCCAAGCGGTCTGTTTCCTTGACGCGCCAACTGGCGATATTGCGCAGCCGGCTCGTGCCGTCGGCGGCCAGCGCCAGCATCGCCACCGTCATGGCCGCGTCCGGAATGTGGTTCAGATCGATGTCGACGGCGCGTAGCGCCGTGCCGGCGCGAGCCTCGATCCAGTTGTCGCCGTAACGGATGTCGGCGCCCATCTGGCTCAGCACGTCGGCAAAGCGCACATCGCCCTGGATACTGGCGGCGTCCACGCCTTCCACGCGCACAGGTCCGCCCGCCAGTACGCCGGCAGCCAGGAAATAGGAGGCGCTGGAGGCATCGCCCTCGACCACGATTTCGCCGGGCGAAAGGTAGTGCTGGCCCGCCGGCACGGTGAACGTCTCCCAGCCGTGCCGATGGACTTCGATGCCGAAACGGCGCATCAGGTTGAGCGTGATGCTGATATAGGGTTTGGAGATCAGTTCGCCCTCCACCCGTACCGTCGCTTCGCGCCCGGCGATCGGCAACGCCATCAACAACGCGGTCAGGAACTGGCTCGATACCGAGCCTTTGACCAGGATTTCCTTGCCGGTGTCGATCAGTGCCGGCGAGATCTCCAGTGGCGGGTAGCCCGGGTTGTCGAGATAGCGGATGTCGGCGCCCGCTTGGCTGAGCGCGTCGACCAAATCGCCGATCGGCCGTTCATGCATGCGCGGCACGCCGCTTAGCCGATATCGGCCGTGCATCAGAGCGAGTGCGGCGGTGAGCGGACGGAAGGCGGTGCCGGCGTTGCCGAGAAACAACTCGGCGGTCTTGACCGGAAAGTTGCCGCCGCAACCGCCGACCGAGAAGTCGCGTGTTTGGCCGATTTGGGTGATCGGGACACCCAACAACTGCAGCGCGCACAGCATGTGGCGGATGTCGTCCGAATCGAGCAGGTCGCGCACCAGCGTTTCGCCTTCGGCCAGCGCGGCCAGCAGCAGTGTCCGGTTGGAAATGCTTTTCGAGCCGGGGAGTTTCAACTGGCCGGCTAGACGTGGGATCGGTGCAAGAAGCAGCTGTTCCATTGAATGATCAACTTGGGATAAATATGAAAATTGACTGATCACTCTACCTGCCAAGCCGGCTCGGCGCAAATCAGATATAGGCTTGTTTGGTGCGCCTGGTTCGCCAGCGGCGTTGTAGGCGATCGCTCAGCAACCGGCTGGCGACGGTCAGCAGGTTGGATAGTGACAACGGTGCCAGTGTCACCAGCCCCTGGCCATCGGTATAACCGGGATTGTGCTGCAAGAAGAAACGTACCGCCGGCTTATCCGAGCCCTTCCAGAACGCTCGATCTGCCTCGCGTTCCAACGTGTGCAGGCCGACAGGGACCGCTTGCGGTCCCGCTTCCTGCTGTACCTTGTGGCCGAAATGCGCCAGGCAGCGCTGGAGGAAATGCCAGCTCTCGGGAGAGAGGGGGCGCGCTGGGCGGGGCCACAAGTGGCGAGCGTACTTGTCGCATAGCAGATAGCTGGACGGGTGGATCAGCATGGCGAAGAAATACACTTGGCGCAGGGGGTGGCGTAAGCGGTAATTCAACATGGCGTGCAATATGAACGGCGTCATGCTGTTGCCGCGACGGTATTCGGGCAGCAGGCCGGCTTGGACGCGCATGATACTGGTCGGTCGGCCCGCGTGCTCGATATGGAAGAAATGCACGGCGCAATAACCGACCGGCTGCCCAAGGCGGTTGAACCGCACCTGCAACTGGCTGTAATCGGCCCGGCATTGTAAAACCAGCTGTTTGAACTGCGTCGGATCGCCGCCGCCGAAAATACGCTGTTGAACCGGGAACAGCAGGTCGACGAGCAGGTGGGTTTCCGTGTCGGTCAGGGTATTTAGATCGAGGGTGATGTGCAGCAACGAATGGCGCATGGCAGCTTTCCAGTGGTGGGTATGGCTACGCATTGTGGCTTGTAATGTAATTTTGTCTATGACAAATGGCTATATTGACAAGCGTGCAATGCAGCAATGTCGAGGGTTGCCTGGCTGCCAGTTGGCAAGAATGTATAATGCCGAGTTTTATTGGAGCCGCTAGATATGAAAGTTCCCGTTATCGCCATCGATGGTCCATCCGCTTCCGGCAAGGGAACGGTGGCGGCCCGCGTGGCATCCCGTCTCGGCTTTCACTATCTCGATTCCGGTAGCCTGTACCGCTTGGTAGCGCTCCATGCCGATCTGCATGGCATCGACTGGGACGATGAAGCGACCTTGGCACAAGCCGCGTTGACATTGCCGGCTACCTTTTGCGATGGTCGAGTGTTGCTGTCCGGCAACGATGTCGACCAAGCCATTCGCGCCGAACACATTGGCATCGGCGCCTCGCGCGTCGGTGCCCTGCCGGCGGTTCGAGCCGCGCTGCTGCAGCGTCAGCGCGACTTTCGGGCGACGCCGGGCTTGGTGACCGACGGGCGCGATATGGGGTCGGTGGTGTTTCCCGATGCCGATCTGAAGATTTTCTTGACCGCCAGTGCGGACGAACGTGCGGATAGACGGTATAAGCAGTTGATCGGCAAGGGAGAATCTGCTAACCTCCCGCAGATTCGGCAGGACATTATCGATCGCGACCGGCGTGACGCCGCGCGGACGGTGGCGCCCCTCCGACAAGAGCCGGATGCCTTTTTGCTCGACACCACCGAGCTCACCATCGACCAAGCGGTCGAACAGGTGCTCGCCTGGTTCGCGGATAGAGCCTCCGGTGCCTGATTTTTTGTAGGTTGCCCCGATGCGCGTTGCGCCGGGGTTTGTGTCAAACCCTAACCCGCATGCCGTGAGGCATGCAAATGTGAGTATCCTTTAATGACCTCCCTCACCATGGAAAACTTTGCCCAGCTGTTCGAAGAAAGCCTTTCTCTTCACGACATGCGCGTAGGCGAAGTGATCACCGCCGAAGTAGTCGCCGTCGATGGCAACTTTGTTACCGTCAACGCCGGCCTGAAGTCCGAATCCCTGATCCCGGTCGAAGAGTTCAAGAACGACAAGGGTGAAGTCGAAGTCGCCGTCGGCGATTTCGTCACCGTCGCGATCGACGCACTGGAAAACGGCTTCGGCGAAACCAAGCTGTCGCGTGAAAAGGCCAAGCGCCTCGCGGCTTGGGTTGAACTGGAAGAAGCGCTGGAAGCCGGCACCATCCTGGGCGGTCTGATCAGCGGCAAGGTCAAGGGTGGCCTGACCGTCATGGTCAACGGCATCCGTGCCTTCCTGCCGGGCTCCCTGGTGGACGTTCGCCCGGTGAAAGACACCACCCCGTACGAAAACAAGCAAATCGAATTCAAGGTCATCAAGCTGGATCGCAAGCGCAACAACGTCGTTGTTTCGCGCCGCGCCGTGCTGGAAGCGACCCTGGGCGAAGAACGCAAGGCACTGCTGGAAACCCTGAAGGAAGGCGCTGTCGTCAAGGGTATCGTCAAGAACATCACCGACTACGGCGCGTTTGTCGACCTGGGCGGTATCGATGGTCTGCTGCACATTACCGACCTGGCATGGCGTCGTGTGAAGCACCCGTCCGAAGTGCTGGCAGTTGGCGATGAAGTCGAAGCCAAGGTGCTGAAGTTCGATCAAGAGAAGAACCGCGTATCGCTGGGTCTGAAGCAACTGGGCGAAGATCCGTGGGTCGGCCTCTCCCGCCGCTACCCGGCCAGCACCCGTCTGTTCGGCAAGGTGACCAACCTGACCGACTACGGTGCGTTCGTTGAAATCGAACAAGGTATCGAAGGCCTGGTACACGTGTCCGAAATGGACTGGACCAACAAGAACGTTCATCCGTCCAAGGTGGTTCAGGTCGGCGACGAAGTCGAAGTCATGATCCTCGAGATCGACGAAGACCGCCGCCGCATCAGCCTGGGCATGAAGCAGTGCATGGCCAACCCGTGGGACGAATTCGCTCAGAACTTCAAGAAGGGCGACAAGCTGAAGGGCGCGATCAAGTCGATCACCGACTTCGGCGTGTTCGTCGGCCTGCCGGGCGGTATCGACGGCCTGGTGCACCTGTCCGACCTGTCCTGGACCGAAACCGGCGAAGAAGCCGTTCGCCGCTTCAAGAAGGGCGACGACGTCGAGGCGGTTGTCCTGTCCATCGACGTGGAGAAGGAACGCATCTCGCTGGGTATCAAGCAACTGGAAGGCGATCCGTTCAACAACTACGTTGCCATGAACGACAAGGGCGCCCTGGTCAAGGGTACCGTCAAGTCGATCGATGCCAAGGGCGCTGTCGTTGCGCTGGAGGAAGACGTCGAAGGCTATCTGCGCGCTTCCGAAGTGTCGCGTGATCGCGTTGAAGACATTCGCACCCACCTGAAGGAAGGTGACGAAGTCGAAGCGATGATCATCGCCGTGGATCGCAAGAACCGCTCGATCAGCCTGTCGATCAAGGCCAAGGATGCTCAGGATGAAAACGTTGCCCTGAAGGGCCTGCAGTCCGAAAACGTGACTGCCGGTACCACCAATCTGGGCGCGCTCCTGAAGGCCAAGCTGTCTTCCGGCAATAGCGCAGAGTAAGCGGCAAAATGACCAAGTCTGAGCTGATTGCGAGACTGGCTGAACGCCTGGCTGAGCGCAATTCTCAGTTGGTCTACAAAGACGCTGAGCTGGCCGTCAAAACCATCCTGGATGCGATGGCCAGCAACTTGTCACAGGGCGAGCGCATTGAGATTCGCGGTTTCGGTAGCTTCGATCTGAACTACCGTCCGCCGCGAGTCGGGCGCAACCCCAAGTCGGGAAGTAGCGTCTCGGTTCCTGAGAAGTATGTTCCGCATTTCAAGGCGGGCAAGGAACTGCGTGAACGCGTCGACCTGTCGCTGGAATTGCAAACGCCGGTTCGGGAATCCACTTGAGGATTGCCCAGACCGATCCGCTCGCCGGATCGAAAGTAGACCCCGCCTCGTGCGGGGTTTTTCATTTGTGGAGTAGGCGAGCGCGGAACTTTCTATTTTCCTATCGGCCAATGGATGTTATTTGTTTAATGTCTATTAATCGTTTGCTTTTTAGCGGGTGGATAGAATGGTACGTAAGATAGCTCTGTTCGCATTTGTTCTGGTGTTGGCGGGGTGCGGTTCGACCAAAGGAACCGTGTTGCGTTACGAAAATAGTGTCGTGGCTTCTTTTCAGGCAAGCTCGGCGGACGAGGCCGAGGAAGAATCCATTGAGGCGGCCGAGGAGTATTGCGAAGACCGCGGCGGGGATTTGGTTGTGCTTAGCCGGGATAGAGGCTTTAAAGAGAAGGCTGACAAATATTTTTCGAAGCTGACTTTTCGCTGTCGGAATGTCGATACGCCATCATGAATCCGTGTCTATCCGAGAGGCCCACTGGATGAGGTTGTAGGCCAAACTTATACGTTCTTTGATGAGACAGGCTTGGGTCTCGCCACGCGATCGTTTAAACTTGCGAATTAGTCCCTTTCCGCAAAGGAAAAACATGCGTTATTTACTGAGAATCGTCGAACTGGCATTGCTGGTGTTGCTGATTGCCATCACCGTGCAAAACAGCCATATCGTCGAGTTCAAGTTATTCTTCGGCGAAAGCTGGAGTGCGCCTTTGATCGTTTTCCTGCTGGGCTTCTTCATTGCGGGCGCCGCTGTCGGTTTGCTGGCGACCTTTACTTATTATCTGCGGATGAGGCGCGAGCTGTCGCAACTGAAAAAAGAATTGCGTCAACGGCCGCAAAGCCAGGTCGAGTCCGACCCGAGCGACGCACTGGTGGAATAACCGCTCGTCCCGTCGCGCGACCTTGGTACCTGGAAAGGAAGTTGTTTGGAACTCGATCTTTGGTGGCTGCTTCTGCTACCTGTCTTTTTCTCCCTTGGATGGTTGGCTGCCCGTGTGGACATGCGCACCGTGCTGAAGCAGGCGCGGCAAGTTCCCACCGGGTTTTTCCGCGGCCTTGACGCGCTGGTCGAAGACCGCACCGACGCCGCGGCCCGAGCGCTGGCCGAAGTCGCACGCGAGCAGCAATCGGCGCTGGAGTTGCAACTGACACTAGGCAAGCTGTACCGCAAGCGCGGCGAGAACGACCGCGCCATCCGCCTGCATCAGCGCCTACTCGACGCCGTCGCCCTTCCGGCGGATCAGCGCGACACGGTGCGCTTCGAACTGGCACAGGATTTTCGCAAGGCAGGCCTTGTGGATCGGGCCGAGGAAATCCTGCTGAAATTGCTGTCAGGCAATATGAGCTTGGCGGCACGACGCCAATTGCTCGATATCTACCAGCAGGATCGCGACTGGGAGCAAGCCATCTCCACGGCGCACGAACTGCAAAACGACGTGCACTCGTTTCAACATGAAGTGGCGCAATTCCATTGCGAGCTGGCACAAGGCGAACTGTTCAGATCCAACTATGCCGCCGCCCGAGCTCATGTACTCGAAGCGCTGAAAGTCAACCGCAAGTGCGTGCGCGCCAGCCTATTGCTGGGCGACGTCGAATTTGCCGAAGGCCGGTTCGATGCCGCCATCGCCGCCTGGCAGAGCATTGAAAAACAGAACTACCAATACCTGTCGATGGCCGCCGAACGCCTGTTCGATGCCTACGAAAAGCTTGGACGGCCGCAGGAGGGCATCTCCTTGTTGCGCGGCTACCAGAAGACCTTCCCGCAGCTCGATATGACCGATCTGCTCTATCAAAAGCTTTGCACCTACGAAAGCGAGCAGCAGGCGCTGGATTCGGTGCGCGAAGCGGTGCAGGCCCGTCCCTCGTTGTCCGGCGTCTACCGGCTGATCGAAGCGCAGATGGATGCACTGTCGCCGGAAGGCCGCATGGATGCCGAAATGGCGCGCGCACTGATCGCCAAGCACGCGCAGCGCTTGTCGGTTCACCGCTGCAAATGCTGTAACTTCCGCTCGCGCGCCTTCTTCTGGCATTGCCCGGCCTGCGGCGAGTGGGAAAGCTTCACCCCCAACCGTTCCGAAACCCAATAATCAGACGGAGACGATATGAATCCATTGCTGTCGAGTGAACTTGCGCTGGAAACCCGTTCCCCGGTGATTGTCGCGTTGGACTTCCATGACGCGCACGGGGCGCTCGATTTCGCCGCCCGGCTCGACCCGGCCGAGTGCCGCGTCAAGGTGGGCAAGGAGCTGTTTACCGCTTCGGGGCGCGACTTGGTGGAAAGTCTCGCCATGCGGGGTTTTCAGGTCTTTCTCGATCTGAAGTTCCACGATATTCCCAATACCGTGGCGCAAGCCTGCGCCCGGGCGGCCGATGCCGGCGTGTGGATGGTCAACGTCCACGCCAGCGGCGGCCGGCGCATGATGACCGCGGCGCGCGAAGCGCTTGCCAATATGAGCCAGCGGCCGATGTTGATCGGCGTGACGGTGCTGACCAGCATGGAAGCCGCCGACTTGGTCGACATCGGCATCCATACGTCGCCTGAAGCGCACGTTTTGCACCTGGCGCGGCTGGCGCAAGACTGCGGTCTCGACGGCGTCGTCTGTTCGGCGCAGGAAGCGATGATGCTCAAGACCGAACTGGGGGGCGCCTTCAAGCTGGTAACCCCGGGCATTCGACTCTCCGACAGCGCGGCCGACGATCAGCGTCGCGTGATGACACCGACGGCGGCATTGGCCGCTGGCGCCGATTACCTGGTGATTGGCCGGCCGATCACCCGCGCCGACCACCCGATGGATGTGCTGCAAAAGATTAATTTAGACCTCGAACTCTTCCGAAAGAAACAATCATGAAAATTACAGTTATCGGTTCCGGCTATGTTGGTTTGGTAACGGGCACCTGCCTGGCCGAAGTCGGCAACCATGTTTGCTGCCTGGATCTGGACGCCAAGAAGATCGCCACCCTCAAGCAGGGCGGTATCCCGATCTTCGAACCGGGCCTGGACGACTTGGTGCGTCGCAACGTCGAAGCCGGCCGCTTGACCTTTACCACCGACGTCGCCGAATCGGTGGCTTTCGGCGAAGTCCAGTTCATCGCCGTCGGTACGCCGCCGGATGAAGACGGCTCCGCCGACCTGCAATACGTCATTTCGGCCGCGCGCAATATCGGCCGCCACATGACCGACTACAAGGTGGTGGTCGACAAATCCACCGTACCGGTCGGCACCGCCGACAAGGTCAAGGCGGCGCTGGCCGATGAGCTGGCCGCGCGCGGACAGACCATCCCGTTCAGCGTGGTGTCCAATCCCGAGTTCCTCAAGGAAGGTGCCGCGATCGAAGACTTCATGAAGCCGGATCGTATCGTGGTCGGCGCCGAGGACGAGCGTGCCATCGAGACCATGCGTCGCCTGTACTCGCCGTTCCAGCGTAACCACGAACGCCTCTTTTTCATGGACGTGCGCTCGGCCGAACTGACCAAGTACGCCGCCAACGCCATGCTGGCGACGCGTATCTCCTTCATGAACGAGCTGGCCAACCTGGCCGAAACCCTGGGCGCCGATATCGAACTGGTGCGTAAGGGCATCGGTTCCGACCCGCGTATCGGCTATCACTTCCTGTATCCGGGCACCGGCTACGGCGGCTCTTGCTTCCCCAAGGACGTCAAGGCCTTGATCAGCACCGGCAAGGAAAACGGCCATACCCTGCGCGTACTGGAAGCGGTGGAGGATGCCAACGAAATCCAGAAGCATCGCTTGGTCGAAAAGGTCACCCGCCGCTTCGGCGAAGACTTGTCCGGCTGCCGATTCGCCATTTGGGGCCTGGCCTTCAAGCCGAATACCGACGATATGCGCGAGGCCGCTTCGCGCGTCATCATGCATGAATTGACTTCCCGCGGCGCCGAAGTCGTCGCCTTCGACCCGGTGGCGATGGAAGAAGCCGCGCGCGTTGTCGGCGACAACCCGCGCGTTCGCTTTGCGCACGACATGATGGATGCGCTGCCGGGGGCCGACGCGCTGCTGATCGTGACCGAATGGAAGATGTTCCGCAGCCCGGATTTCGACCTGATGAAGCAGGCGCTCAAGACGCCGACCATCTTCGACGGCCGCAACATGTACGACCCGGTATGGGTTCGCCAGCAAGGCTTCGACTACCAGGCTATCGGCCGCTGAGAGGGCAGCATGAGTCTGTTGCAACAATTGTCGCTCGATCCCGCCGGCCTGAGCGCGCGCTTGGCCGGTGCGCGCGTGTTGGTGGTCGGCGACGTCATGCTAGATCGCTACTGGTTTGGCGACGTTTCGCGCATCTCGCCCGAGGCGCCGGTGCCGGTGGCGCGCATCGCTCGCATGGAAGAACGTGCCGGCGGTGCGGCCAACGTGGCGCGCAATATCGTCAGTCTCGGCGGTCAGGCCACCATCCTGTCGGTGGTCGGCGACGACGAAGCTGCGAGCGCACTGGAACGCCTGTTGATCGAAAAGGGTGTTAGAACGTCGTTCCAACGCGATGCCAGCATCTCCACCACCATCAAGCTGCGTGTCGTTGCACGCCAGCAGCAGCTGATTCGTCTCGACTTCGAGGACGCCCCCAGCCATGAGATTCTGGCGGCCAAGCTCGATGAGTATGAGAGGATGATCGACGACCACGATGTGGTCATTTTGTCGGATTACGGCAAAGGCGGGCTGACCCACGTCGCCAAGATGATCGAATGCGCACGCAAGCACGGCAAAGCCGTGCTGATCGACCCCAAAGGCGACGACTACAGCAAATACGCCGGCGCGACGCTGCTTACCCCCAACCGTAGCGAATTCCGTCAAGTGGCGGGCAGTTGGCAGGACGACGCCGGGCTTGCCAGCAAAGCGGAGGCTTTACGCCACGAGCTGAATCTCGACGCGCTGTTGGTGACGCTGAGCGAAGCCGGCATGACGTTGTTCACCCCGGGCGGCGCATTGCACCAACCCACGCTGGCGCGCGAAGTGTACGACGTGTCCGGCGCCGGCGACACCGTCATCGGAACCTTGGGGCTGATGCTGGCCGCCGGCCTGCCGTTGCCGCAAGCCATGTCGTTGGCCAATGCCGCCGCCGGTATCGTGGTCGGCAAGCTTGGCACCGCCGTGTGCCGCCAGGAAGAACTTTTCGCGCTATAAGCTTAAGCTAAGGAGCAGACATGACCATCGTTGTCACCGGCGCCGCCGGTTTTATCGGCTCGAATATCGTCAAGGCGCTCAACGAGCGCGGCGAACGAGACATCATCGCCGTCGACGATCTGACGCGCGGCGATCAATTCCGCAATCTGGTCGACTGCGACATCGCGCACTACCTCGACAAGCACGATTTCATGATGATGCTGGCCGAAGGCGAATTGGACGGCGAAATCCGCGCCGTGCTGCACCAGGGGGCCTGCTCGGACACCATGAACCACGATGGCAAGTACATGATGGAGAACAACTATCAGTACACGCTGTCGCTATTCAATCATTGCCAGAGCGAGGCGATCCCCTTTCTGTACGCCTCCAGTGCCGCCGTCTATGGCGCCGGCACCACCTTCGTCGAGCAACGCGAGCACGAATCGCCGCTGAACGTCTACGGCTACTCGAAATTCCTGTTCGACCAGGTTCTGCGCCGCCGCATGCAGGAAGGGTTGACCGCCCAAGCCGCGGGCTTCCGTTACTTCAACGTCTACGGCCCGCGCGAGCAGCACAAGGAACGCATGGCCTCGGTCGCCTTCCACAACTACAACCAGTACCGCAAAGACGGCAAGGTCAAACTGTTCGGCGGCTGGGACGGCTGGGGCGATGGCATGCAAAGCCGCGACTTCGTCTCGGTGGAAGATGTGGTCAAGGTCAACCTGCATTTCCTCGACCACCCCGAGTTGTCCGGCATCTTCAACCTGGGCAGCGGTCGTGCGCAGCCGTTCAACGACGTGGCCGTCGCCACCGTCAACGCCTGCCGTCGTCATGCCGGCGAACCGGCGCTGACGCTGGAAGAACTGGTGCGGCAGGGCATCCTGGAATACATTCCGTTCCCGGACGCGCTCAAAGGCAAATACCAGAGCTTCACCCAGGGCGACATCGGCAAGTTGCGCGCCGCCGGCTTCGATGCGCCGATGCTCAGCGTGGAAGAGGGCGTGTCGCGTTACATCGACTGGTTGATCGCCCATCCGTAGGGAGTCGCCGTTGTACAAATACCTGGAAGACTTCGTCGGCGAGAGCCCGTTGGTGCGTCTCAAGCGACTGCCCGCCGACCGCGGCAACGTTGTGCTGGTCAAGCTCGAAGGCAACAACCCGGCCGGCTCGGTCAAGGATCGGCCGGCATTGTCGATGATTCGCCGGGCCGAAGCGCGCGGCGACATCCGTCCCGGCGATACTTTGATCGAGCCCACCAGCGGCAACACCGGCATTGCGCTGGCCATGGCCGCCGCCATGATGGGCTACCGCATGATCCTGGTCATGCCGGAGAACTCCAGCGCCGAGCGCGTGCAGACCATGCGCGCCTACGGTGCCGAGGTCGTTCTGACGCCGGCGGCGCGATCGATGCCCGGCTCGATCGACCTTGCGCGGCAGATGCAGGCCGACGGGCAGGGCGTGATCCTCGATCAGTTCGGTAATCCCGACAATCCGCAGGCCCACTACGAGGGCACCGGGCCGGAGATCTGGCGCGACACCGGCGGTCGTATCACCCATTTCGTTTCCAGCATGGGCACCACCGGCACCATCATGGGCGTCAGCCGTTACTTGAAAGAGCAGAATCCGGCGATCCAGATCGTCGGCGTGCAGCCCCAACCCGGTAGTCAGATCCCCGGCATCCGTCGCTGGGAAGACGAATACTTGCCGAAGATTTGCGACTTTACGCGTATCGACCGATTGGTACTGGTGAACCAGGCGCAGGCCGAAGAGACGGCGCGCCGACTGGCGCGCGAAGAGGGCATCCTGGCCGGCCCGTCTTCCGGCGGCGCCTTGGCCGTTGCGCTGCAACTGGACGCCGAGTTGGAAAATGCCGTGATCGTCAGTATCGTCTGCGACCGCGGCGATCGTTATCTGTCGACCGGGCTCTTTGCCTGAAAGGATCGCCCGTGGCGCAGCATGCCTATTCGCCGGCCGAAAGCGGCCAAAGCCCCGCCGCCTGGTACCGGGCGGCGCTCGAGCGCGACGGCTTCATTCACGATCCGGCGCAAGCCGCCGCCATCGAACGGCTGACCGATCTGTGGGAGCGCCTGCTCGACTTCAAGACGCGGCGCGACCGTTTTCTCGGCCGCAGCCTGCGCAATCCGCCGGTGCCGAAAGGTCTCTATCTGTGGGGAGGTGTCGGGCGCGGCAAAAGTTTCTTGATGGATGCCTTCTATCAGTGCGTGCCGTATCGGCGCAAGCGCCGTGTGCATTTCCATCACTTCATGGCCGAAGTGCATCGCCAACTGCAAAGCCTGGCGCATGAAACCGATCCGCTGCTGATCGTCGCCGACCGTATCGCACTAGCGACCCGCCTATTGTGCTTCGACGAATTCCACGTCAGCGACATCGCCGACGCCATGATTCTGTACCGTTTGCTAACCGCCATGTTCGAGCGCGGCGTGGTGTTGGTCGCCACCTCCAATTATCCACCGTCCGGCCTCTACCCCAACGGCTTGCAGCGCGACCGTTTCCTGCCGGCCATCGCGTTGATGGAGAGCCGGCTGGAAGTCATCTCGGTCGACGGCGGCAACGATTACCGGTTGCGCGAGCTGGTGCGCGCCGACCTTTTCAAGGTGCCGGCCGATGCCGAAAGCGAAGCGCAAATGGCCGAAATGTTTCGCCGTTTGACACTGGAAGCTGCCGAGCGCCCGCATGAGCTCGAGCTGTTCGGCCGGCGCATCGAGCTAAAGCGCCATGCCCCCGGCGTCATCTGGTTCGATTTTGCCGCGCTCTGCGGCGGCCCGCGCGCCCAGACCGACTACTTGGAGATCGCGCGCGACTACCACACCGTGTTCCTGTCCGGCATCCCGGCGCTGAGCGCCGCCGAGGCTTCCGAGGCTCGCCGTTTCACCTGGTTGATCGATGTGCTGTACGACCACCGCGTCAAATTGGTGGCCTCGAGTGCCGTGCCGGCGGAGCAGATCTACCTCGACGGCGTGCACGCCGGCGAATTCTTCCGCACCGCCAGCCGGCTGACCGAAATGCAATCGCAAAGCTACCTGGAACTGCCGCATCTGGTGGATGAATTCCAGCTGGATCCCTCGCGCAGCGTGGCACTGTAAATCCTTGTAGGCGCTCCTACGGCTGCGCGTTTCCTACCGGTTCAGTGATGAAACTCAGTTGGCTCAAGCCGCTTTTCTGCGCCAGTGCCATCACCGCCAGTACATGCTGGTACTCGACGCGCCGGTCGCCGCGGATGCGCACCTCGGCTTGCGGGTTGGCGCGCGCGAGCGCCGCCAGGCGTTGCGCCAACGCCGCCCGATCCAATGCGGCCTGCCCCCAGAACACGGTGCCCGAGCGGTCGACCGACAAGGTGATCGCGTGGGCATTCTCCGCTGCCTGCGTGGCGCTAGCGCGCGGCAGATCCACCCGTATCGAGTGGGTCAGCACCGGCACCGTCAGCATGAAAATGATCAGCAGCACCAGCATCACGTCCACCAACGGTGTCATGTTGATTTCGCTGAGTATGTCGTCGGACGACTGCAAGCCGTTCTTGAAGGCCATGGTTACGCCTCCCGCACCGTGACCGACCCGGTCAGCGAATAGGCGTGCAGTTGGCGTGCGAAGCGTTGCAGACGGCCGACGACCCGGCGATTGACGCGCGTGAGCGCGTTGTAACCCAACACTGCCGGAATGGCCACGGCCAGCCCGAATGCCGTCATGATCAGTGCCTCGCCCACTGGGCCGGCTACCTTGTCCAAGGTGCTTTGGCCCGCCGCGGCGATGCTCGCCAGGGCGTGATAAATACCCCACACCGTACCGAATAAACCGACGAACGGCGCTGTCGAGCCGACCGAGGCTAGCACCGATAAGCCACTTTGCAATTGCTCCGCGCTCTCGTCGATGGTGCCGCTCAGGCTTTCCGATAGCCAATCGGATAGGCTGAGCTGTCCGTGCAAATCCTGCTGATTGTCGCGGTGATGTTGCACCGCCTGGCGGCACGCCAGCGCCAGCAGGCGGTATGGGTTGGCGATGCCTTCGCCCGCCGCGCCAAGTGTCGCCAGCCCCTGCTCGAAACTTGCCGCGTGCCAGAACCCGTCCATGGCCGCCGCCGCGCGTCGCAGCCGTAGCCAACGCCAGCCATGCAGTATGATCAGGTACCAGGATGCCACCGACATCGTCAGCAGTAGCAGCGCGACCAGACGGAGGGTCAGATCGCTTTGTGTCCAGAGCAAATCGAGATGAAAAGCCGAAGTCATGCATTGCCTCGCAAAAAATCAGTCATTGAGTGAAAACGCCACCGGTTGGGTATAGCGGTAATCGATAGGCTCGGCGCCGCGTCGCGCCGGCCGGTAGTGCCAGCGGCGCACCGCCGCCAAGGCCGCCGCATCGAGCCGCGGATAGCCGCTGGAGCGCGCCAAGGCGACTTCCGCCACCCGGCCGTCGGCCAGGATCAGCACCGACAACAACACCGTCCCTTCCTCGCCCAGGCGGCGCGACAGGGCCGGATAGTCGGGCAGCGGGTTGTCCAGGCCGCTGGCATTGGCCAGTGGCGGTACCACCGGCGCCGACTCGCCGGCGGCCGGCGAGGGCGTGCGCTGCGTCGCTTGCGTGCTGCTTGGGGTGGCCGACGTCGATTCCAGCGCCGGGCTTGCCGGATGCCTCGACACAGGCGACGGGCTCGGGTGCGGCGGCGTCATGGCCGGATGCCGATTCGGCAGCGGCGCCGGCATTTGTGCGACGGACTTCGGACGCTCGGCCGGCGACGATGGAATCAGCCGCCCGGTGACGATCGGCGGCGTCACCGCCTCCGGCCGCGGCGGCGGTGCGCGACCGGCGCCAAGCCAGGCCAGCCCCGCGACGTGCGCTGTGCCCACCGCCAACAGGATCGCGATGCGGCCATGTCGCTCGCGGGCTGTCGATACGGGTATTCGCTTGGTTGCCATATGGGGTGCCGCGCTTACCACTGATAGCCCAGCGTGGCTGTCAGGTTGCGTTTGGCGCCGAAGTAGCAGTAGGTCGCGTTGTTGTAGCAACTGGCCACATACGTGCGGTTGAGCAAATTGCCGGCCGCGAGTCGCGCCGAGGCGCCGCGCAGACTGCTGTTCAGCCGACCCAGGTCGTAGTGCAAGGACAGATCGACCAGCGTGCTCGACGGCAGCTGCAGCGTATTGCCGTCATCCAGCCAGACCGGGCCGAGGTAGCGCGCGCCGCCGCCCAGTGTCCAGCCGTTGTCGAAGGCATAGTCGGCCCATAGCGACGCCATGCGTGCCGGTGTGCCGAATGGCGCGTTCCCCTGTTGTGCGCCCTGTTCGATGCGCATGCGGTTGGCACTGAAGCTGGCCATCAACGATAGGCGCTTACCGACGCGGGTCTTGGCCTCCAGTTCGATACCGCGCGAACGCACGCTGCCAACCGGTTGGGAATAGTTGAGCACCGGGTTGAAGTAGGCCATGTTCTGTTGCAGCAAATCGTAGACGGCCGCCGACAGCTGCAGTGGGCTGTTGGCCGGTTGGTACTTAATACCCAGCTCCTTCTGGCGGCTTTGCTGGGCTGGCAGGATATTGCCGTTGGCGTCGACGTAGCCGGAACCGTTCGGGTCGAAGCCTTCGCTGTAATTGAAATAAGGGGACAGGCCGTTATCGGCCAGGTAGAGCAAACCGGCGCGGCGGGTGGTCTTGTCGTCGCGTCGGTTGGCGTTGCTGCCGGTCTGCGGGTTGGCGCTCGCGAGTTCGGCCCGGTCGTGGCGCAACCCCAGGTTCAGCCGCCACTGTTGCCAGGCCAGTTGGTCCTGTAGGTAAAGCCCGGTCTGCATATTGCGGCGACTGAATGGCACCGGTGCGCCAAAGGCGATGTTTTCATTGGCATAGGACGGTGCCGAGGCATCGATGGCGGAGACCGTGCCGGTGCGATCGTAGCCGTCGTTCCACAAACGATAGGCATCGACGCCGACGAGCAGCGTGTGCGCCAGCGCGCCGGTAGCGAAATGGCCTTGCAATTGGTTGTCGATGACGTAGCCCTCGCCGTGCTCTTCGTTCATCGATGCGGCGCGGTTGAGCAGATTCGAATTGTCGGCGGCCCAGCCGGTCTGGTAGACCTGTTGCGAGCGCACCTTGCTTCTTTGATAGCGCAGGTTCTGCCGGAATTGCCAATCGGTATTGAAATCGTGTTCGAACCGATAACCGTAGAACTGTTGTTCGCGCCGGCTGCCGTCGGTCGGCGAAGCATCGTCGAAGCTGGCCGGCAGGCGCCAGCCGTTATGATCCACCGCCGAACCCTGGTACGGCACCGAGCCGTTATAACCGATCTCCGGTTCCTTCTGTAGATAGGCCTGCAACAGCAGGCGGTTGCGACTATCGATACGCCACATGAGCGACGGCGCCACGGCGTAGCGCTCGCTTTGCGACAGACTTTGTTGCTGATTGGCGCTTTGCGCCTTGATCACCAGCCGGTAATCCAGATCCGGCCGCCCGGCCAGCGGGCCGGTCATGTCCAGTCCCAAGGCGCGCTGTTGGCGGTTGCCCTCACTCAGTTCCAGTTGGTGCAGCGGTTCGGATAGCGGGCGCTTGGCGGTCAACGCCACGAGACCGCCGGGCGACGATTGGCCGTATAGCACCGAAGCCGGGCCGCGCACCACGTCGATGCGTTCGATGAAGAACGGGTCGATCTGCGGTTTGTTGTTGCCGCTGGCGTCGCCCAGCAAGCGTAAACCGTCCAGCCATTCGTTGCTGGCGGGGCTGCCGCTGCCGAAGCCGCGCAGCACCACATAGTCGTAGCGGGTGTTGGCGCCGATCAGGTTGCCGTAGACCCCCGGCGTATAGCGCAGCGCCTCCGACAGCGTGCCCGGGTTCTGAGTCTCGATCTGCTGGCGCGTCACCACCGACACCGACTGATCGAGCTCGTTGAGCGGCGTATCGGTTTTGCTCGCCGCGGCGCTGGAGCGCGCCGTGTAGCCAGCGGTGGGCGCCTGTGCACCCGCCGAGGCTGCGTTGACGGTCACCGTCGGCAATGTTGCGTCCTCGGCCATCGCCGCCCGGTGCACGCCCACCGCGGCGAAGCAGAGCATGAGTGCCAGCGGTTTGTGTTTCTTGTTGTCCATCGCCCGTGTATTGCTCGACATACCAGCCTTTCTCGTTGAAGTCGCCCTGGCGCAAAAGCAGGGAACTAAGATCGCTGCAAATTGTATTGATAATCATTCTCATTTGCAATAATATGCAGCAAACAAATTTCCTGTGATTGGAGAATGACGAATGCTTGAAGTGAGTTTCCCCATGCCCTGTCCGCAGCCGTCGCGGTTTTCGCGGCGCGACGGCTGCGCGTCATGAAATATGTGCAATCGCCGGACTGCACCGACAGGAAAGGGTGTTTCGACATGCGACAAGCAGCAGTACACGACTTCATCGCCATCGGGCTTGGGCCATTCAACTTGAGCTTGGCTTGCCTGGCCGAACCGGTGGACGGACTGAACGGGGCGTTTCTCGAACAACGCGCGGGGTTTGACTGGCATCCGGGCATGCTGCTCGATGGTGCCGGCATGCAGACGCCGTTTCTGGCCGATCTGGTTTCCCTGGCCGATCCGACCAGCCGTTTCAGCTTTCTCAACTATCTCAAGCAGCAGGGACGGCTCTATCCGTTCTACATCCGGGAGAACTTCTTCCCGCTACGCGCCGAATTCAACGATTACTGCCAATGGGCCGCGCGCCAACTGCCTTCGATCCACTTCCAGCGTCGAGTCGAACGGATCGACTGGCAAGATGGCGTCTACCGGCTATCCGTGCGCCATGGCGGCGAGATGGAGACTTGGCTTGCGCACAAGCTGGTGCTCGGCACCGGCACTGTTCCGAGCCTGCCGGCTTGCTGCGACGGACTCGGCGAACGGGTGATCCATAGCGCCGACTACTTGGCCAACAAGCTGCGACTGCAGATGCAGCCATCGATCACGGTACTCGGCAGCGGTCAGAGCGCCGCCGAGATCTACTTCGATCTGCTGCAGGATATCGACCGTTTCGGCTACCGCCTCGACTGGATCACCCGCTCGCCGCGCTTCTATCCGCTGGAATACACCAAGCTGACGCTGGAGATGACCTCGCCGGAGTACATCGATTATTTCCACGCCTTGCCGACGGCGCGACGCGATCGGCTGATCGAGAGCCAGAAGGGTCTGTACAAGGGCATCAACCGCACGCTGATCGACCAGATCTTCGATCTGCTGTATCAGAAGCGGCTGCAAGGGGGCTGCGATACCCGGCTCATGACCAATACCGCGTTGACCGCCTGCCGCGACCACGGCGGGCGCGCAGGGCTGACGCTGGATCTGTTGCAGTGCGAGCAACAGCAGGCTTTTAGTCTGGACACCGCCCGGCTGGTTGCCGCCACCGGCTACGAGTATCGCCAGCCGGCTTGCCTGGCGGGTATCGAAGACCGTCTGCGGCGCGATGCCCAGGGGCGTCTCGACGTCACGCGCGACTACGCGGTGGATAGCGCCGGCCGGGAGATTTTCGTGCAGAACGTCGGGCTGTATAGCCACGGTCTCGCCACGCCGGATCTAGGCATGGCCTGCTACCGCAACGCCTGCCTGCTGCGCGCGCTGACCGGCCGCGAAATCTACCCGGTGGAAACCCGCATCGCCTTCCAGACTTTCGGCGTGCCCGACGCGCGTTTGCCACAAGATCATGCCTGCCTGGCTTGAGGAGAAAACCATGAAACGGGATGATTTTTCCTCCGCCGACCTGGTCTATGCGCATGATGTGCCAAGCGTCGGCCGCTTCACCCTGCGCCCCCTTTCTCCGGCGCAGGATCTGGCGCTGCTGCACCAATGGCTGTCGAGCGAGCACGCCGCCTTCTGGGGCATGCGCCACTACACGCCGGCGCAAGTGGCCGGGTACTTCGAGCAGGTGGCGGCAAGCGCCCATGTCCAGGCCTTGATCGGCCATTGCGACGACCAGCCGGCTTTCTTGCTGGAGACATACGATCCGCGCCGCGACCCGGTTTCGGCGTGCTACCCGGCGGCGGCGGGCGATTGCGGCATGCATTTCCTGACCGCGCCGCCCACGCGCCCGGTGCACGGTTTCACCCGCGCGGTGATGCGCACCATCCAGGCCTGGCTGTTCAGCGATCCCCGCGTCAGCCGTATCGTGGTCGAACCGGCCATCGCCAATCAAAAAATCCATCCGATCAATCTCGCCGCCGGCTTCGTCTACCAGCGCCAGATCGATCTACCCAATAAGCGCGCTTGGCTTGCCTTCTGCACTCGCGAAGACCTGGCTGCACGCGAGGAGTCGCTGTCATGAACGCCCCGAATCCCCTGCTGTCCGCGCCGCTGGCGCATCTATCGCCGGCCTGCTGGCAACGGGCCAACCGCCACCTGCTTGCCAAGGCGCTGGCCGAGTTCAGTCACGAATTGCTGCTCAAGCCGGAGGCCGTCGCGTATGAGGACGGTTGGACTAGGTATCGCCTGGCGACCGCGGAAAGCGAATACCGTTTCCGTGCGCGCCGGCTGGCGCTCGACCATTGGTCGATCGACGCTGCGAGCGTCGAATGCCGGCAGAACGACCAAGTGGTGGCGCTGGACGCCTTGGCTTTCATCGTCGAGTGCCGCGAGCTGCTCGGTTTGTCGCAAGAGGTGTTGCCGGTCTACCTGGACGAGATCAGCAGCACGCTCTACAGCGCGGCCTATAAACTGCAGCGCGAGCGGTTGGCGGCGCCGACGTTGGCGCTGGCCGATTACCAGACCATCGAAAGCGGCATGACCGAGGGGCATCCGGTGTTCGTGGCCAATAACGGCCGTATCGGTTTTAGCGACTTGGACTATGGCGAGTGGGCGCCCGAGTGCGGCAACAGCGCGTCGTTGATCTGGCTGGCCGCCGCGCGTCGATGCGCCGACTTCAGCCACATCGACGGCTTGGATCACGCGCAACTCATGCGCGAGGAACTGGGCGACGAGACCGTGGCCCGTTTCCAGGAAATGCTGAGCGCCCGCGGTCTCGACCCGGCGCAATACTGGTTCATGCCGGTGCACCCGTGGCAATGGCATCAGCGCCTGGTCATGGCCTTTGCCGCCGAGATCGCGACACAGCGCCTGGTGTATCTCGGGCCTAGCCGCGACCGCTATGCGCCGCAGCAATCGATCCGCACGTTTTTCAATGTCAGCCGGCCCGAACGGCGCTACGTCAAAACCGCGCTGTCGATTCTCAATATGGGCTTCATGCGCGGTTTGTCGCCGTATTACATGTCGGGCACCCCGGCGATCAACCAGTGGTTGTACGCGCTGGTGCGCGGCGATGCCGAACTCGGTGCGCGCGGCTTCGACATTCTGCGCGAGCAGGCGGCCATCGGTTACCGTCAGCCGTACTATGAGGCGGCGCTCTACGACAACGGGCCGCACAAGAAACAACTGGCGGCGCTGTGGCGCGAAAGCCCAATGGATCGGCTGGGGCCGGGCGAGCGCTTGATGACCATGGCGGCGCTATTGCACATCGACGCCGACGGACAGGCCTTGCTGCCGGCGCTGATCGACGCGTCCGGCCTATCCACCGATCAATGGCTGCGCCGCTATCTCGACGCCTACCTGCGGCCTTTGCTGCATTGTTTTTACCAGCACGACCTGGTGTTCATGCCGCACGGCGAGAACCTGATCCTGATTCTCGACCGGCACATCCCGGTGCGCGTCCTGATGAAGGACATTGCCGAGGAGATCGGGGTGCTCAATCGCGCCGAGCCGCTGCCAGGCGTGCTCGAACGCATCTGCGCACAGGTGCCGGAAGCACTGTGCACCCTATCGCTGTTAACCGATGTGTTCGACTGCTTCTTCCGTTTCCTGGCCGCCATCCTGCATGAACAGGGCAACTATCCAGAAACGCGTTTCTGGGCCGCGGTCGCCGACTGCGTCGGCCGCTATCAGGCCGATATGCCGCACCTGGCCGACAAGTTCGAGCGCTTCGACCTGTTCGCGCCGACTTTCATTCGCTCCTGCCTCAACCGTCTGCAATTGGCCAATAACCGCCAGATGGTCAACTTGGCCGATCCGGCGCAAGGCCTGCAGTTTCACGGTGTGCTGGAGAACCCCATCGCCGGCTTCCGGCCTGGAGGGGCGCGGTGAGTCTGCAGGGGCTATTGCAGCAAGTCGCGGCCTGCCAGCCTGGGCTGACCGGCCGGGTCGGCACGCCGGGCGCAAGCCAACTGGTGGCCGGCGGCTCGCCGGCGCCGCTGGCCGACCTGCTCGACTATTGGCGCCGGGCGCAGCCCGAGGCGGGCCCGCTGTATTGGGCCAGTCGCAGCTGGACCATGCTGATCTGGCAACCGCTGTATCTGCTGGTCTGGGCGGCTCATCGCTGTCGGGCGGTGCCGCGTCTGGCGAGCCTGGCGCAGTGCGTGCAAGGCGGCGTGGTATCGGGCTTCGTACTCGAAGCGCACCGCCCGCTCGCCTATGCCTTGCCGGAGGAAAGCCTGGCCGCAGCCGGCGCCGAGGCGAGTTTGATCTGCCGGCAACTGCTGGCCGACTTGAGCGCCCAAATCCGCCTGCACCCGAAAATGGCCGGCCGGCTGCAGGCCGACTGCCTGCTGTCGGCCTTGCTGGCCGTCGCGCGCAGTCAGCCGGACTTCGCGCCCGAACGGGTACGGCAATGGGCGGACGCTTGGCTCGCCGCCACCGGACTTGCCGAACAAAGCGGCCTATGCCAATTCGACCTACCCGATGGCGGCCAGGGACTGGGCCTGGCGCGACGGGTTTGCTGCCAGCATTTCCGCCGTGCCGACGGCGAATTGTGCGGCAGCTGCCCGAAGCTGTCGGCCGAACAACGAACGGCGCGTTTGCGCGAGGAGTGGTTGTGCTGAGTTTGCGGGATATCCGGGTACGTAGCGGTGCGCGGGAGATTCTGGCGGTGCCCGCGCTGGACATCGATACGCGGCAGATGACGGTGATCCTGGGGCATAACGGCTCCGGCAAGTCGACCTTGTTGCGGCTGATGGCGCGTCAGTCGGTAGCGAGCCAAGGCCGCATTACCTTGCATGGCAAGCCGATGGCCGCTTACGGTGCGCGCGAGCTGGCACGCCGGCTGGCGTTCCTGCCGCAGAACTTGCCGGCAGGGCAGGGCTTGACCGTGCGCGAACTGGTCGGCCTCGGCCGCTACCCGTGGCGCGGGCTGTTGGGCCGTTGGCAAGCGGCCGATCATGCGGCGGTGCGCAGCGCCATGAAGTCGGCCGACATCGCGTCGCTGGCCGACAACGACTGCGACCTGCTGTCCGGCGGCGAGCGCCAACGCGCCTGGATCGCCATGCTGTTGGCGCAGGACGCGCCGTTGCTGCTGCTCGACGAGCCGACCTCGGCGCTGGATTTGGGCCATCAGTATGCGTTGCTACGCTTGTTGCGCCGACTCAATGTCGATCGCCATCGCGGCGTGATCACCGTGTTGCACGACCTCAACCTGGCTTGCGCCTTTGCCGACCGTATTGTCGCGTTACAGGCTGGGCGGGTGGCGTTCGACGGCGCACCGACCGATTTCTTACGACCCGAGCGCCTGAGCCGGTTGTACGGGATCGATATCGATCTGCTGGCCCGGCCCGGCGGCTTGCCGCAGGCTGTGGTTCGGGAGACGGCATGAGCGCTTTGCGGTGGCGGCGCGGCCCGCTTTGGCTGGCGCTGCCGCTGATGGCCGCGCTGGTGTGGTTCGCGGCCGTCGGTCGACACTATCCGGCCCGTGGCGATCTCGGCTGGTTGTGGCGGGTGGTGCGCGATGGCCCCGGCACGGACCTCGATGCGGTGCTGCTGTATTACGGCACGCTGCCTCGCCTGGCCATGGCGCTGGTCGTCGGCGCCACGCTCGGTCTATCCGGCTGCCTGCTGCAACAACTGAGCGGCAATGTGTTGCTGTCGCCGATGACGCTCGGCTCCGCCTCCGGCGCATGGCTGGCCATGATCGCCGGCGCCGTGTGGTGGCCATGGCTTTCGGCGCATCATCCGGACTGGCTGGCCATGGGCGGCGCCGTCGTCGCCACCGGGCTGTTGCTGCTCTTGACCGGGCGGCACAGGCTGGGCTCGCTGCAATTGGTGCTGGCCGGCATGGCGCTCAACATCCTGCTCGCCGCGTTGGCCACGGCGTTGACTTTGCTGCACGACCAATACGCCCTCGGCTTGTTTGTCTGGGGTGCCGGCGACTTGGCGCAATACGACTGGCACTGGCTGCCCTGGCTTGCGGCGCGCCTGCTGCCGCCACTCATGCTGTTGCCGTTGTTGGCGCGGCCGTTGGCGCTGTTGCGCCTGGGGCTAGGGACCGCCTCGGGGCGCGGCCTCGCCCTATTGCCGGCATTGCTGGCGATTTTGCTGCTGTCGCTGTGGTTGTCGGCCGTGGCGGTCGCCGCCGTCGGCCTGATCGGTTTTATCAGCGTGTTGACGCCGGCGCTGGCGCGCCGAGCCGGCGCACGCACGATCGCGGCGCAATGGGGGGCCAGCGCGGCGCTCGGCGCCTTGCTGCTGTGCTTGACCGACGGCTTGGCCCAGTTGGCTGCGCACTGGTCGTCCGACAGCGTGCCCAGCGGCGCCGCTGCCGCTTTGATCGGCGCCCCGGCACTGGTGTGGTTGCTGGGCGAGGTGCGCGACCCGCCCGATCCCGCGCCAGCTGTCCCGGCCGTTCGGCTCGACAGCAGGTTGGCCGCCATGTTGTGGTTCGGCTTTGTGCTGTTGGCCGCGAGCACCTGTCTGCTGACACGCGACGCGCACGGCTGGTGCCTGGCCTGGCCCGAGGCGATCGTTTGGTGGCTGCGTTGGCCGCGGCTGTTGGCCGCCGGCGCAGCCGGCGCCGGGCTGGGCGTTGCCGGCGTTATTTTGCAGCGCCTGCTGAACAATCCGCTGGCCAGCCCCGATCTGCTGGGTATTTCGGCTGGCGCCACTTTGGCGCTGCTGCTTTCTGCCGGATTGGCCGGCGTCGGTCTGGCACAAGTCGGCTGGCTGCCGGCGCTGGTCGGCAGCGTATCGACCCTGGCGCTGGTACTGTGGCTCGGCCGGCGCTTTGCTTGGCGACCCTCGGCGCTGGTACTCGCCGGGCTCGCCTTGTCGGCGCTGCTCGATGGCATGGTGCAATTCGTCCTGGCGCGCGGCGGGCTGGATACCGTGGCCACGCTCGCCTGGCTCGCCGGCTCCACCAACCGTGTCGAAGCGCCGGCCGCCCTGGCTTTGGCGCTGGGGGTCGGCGGGTGCGCGCTCTTGGCCTGGCTCGGCCGGCGCAGTCTGACCCTGCTTGCGGCCGGCGATGCGCTCGCCGTCTCATGCGGCTTGTCGGTATCGCGTGCCCGTGCCGGTTGGCTGCTGCTGGCCGCCCTGTTGTGCGCGCTGGTGACCAGCCTGGTGGGACCGATCGGTTTCGTCGGTGTCCTGATGCCGCATTTGGCGATCCGTCTGGGCGCGCGCGCGGTCGGCGCGCAGCTGTTGGCCGCTGCCGCGGCCGGCGCGTTGTCGATGCTGATCGCCGATGCGCTCGGCCGTACCCTGCTGTACCCGATGCAACTGCCGGTTGGCCTGTGCGCCGGCTTGCTGTGCGGCACGCTACTAGTGCTGTCGTTGTCGGCGCGCCGGGGAGGACGGTCATGAAGCGTCTGCTGTGTCTGTTATGCCTTGTCCTGCCTTGGCTGGCCGCCCACGCTGCGCCCACGCGGGTGGTGGCGCTGAGTTGGGATGGCGCCGAACAGTTGCTGGCGCTCGGCATCACGCCGCTGGCGGTGGCCGAACGCGCCGACTATCGGCGCTGGGTCGCCCGACCGCCATTGCCGCCCGGCGTACTCGACGCCGGCAGCCGTGCCGAGCCCAATCTGGAGCGCTTGGCCGAGCTCAAACCCGACTTGATCCTGACCGATGCGGCGTTGGCCGGGCTACGCCCGCGCCTGGAACGTATTGCGCCGACGCGTGTTCTGCTGGCCTTTAGCAGCCAGCACGACAATGCCGCCACGGCGCGTGCGCTGTATTTGCAGTTGGCGCGCGAATTCGGCCGCGAAGCCGACGCGCACCGACGTCTGCAGGCCCTGGACCAGCGACTGGCGCAGCTGCGGCGCCAACTGCGCCAGCGCTACCCGCAAGGCGCGCCGGCGGTCTGCGTGATCCGTGTCGGCAGCCCGACCGTGGTCTGGCTCTATGGCAACAACTCGATGCCGCAGGCTGCGCTCGCCGCCCTCGGTCTACAGCCCGGCTGCCCGGTCGAGACCGGCGCTTGGGGTGTCGCCCAGCGCCGCGTGGTCGATCTGGCCCAACTGGGCGACACCCATGTATTGGCCATCGCGCCCCTCGACCCCGGCGGTCCCTTGTGGCAGAGCCCACTGTGGCGCGCCATGCCGTTCGTGCGTGCCGGTCGCTTCGCCACCATGCGCTCGACCTGGACTTACGGCGGTGTGTTTTCCTTGCAGTATTTGGCGGAAGCGATTGCCGACGGGCTTGCGCATTTCGACAATGCGCCGAAAGTACACTTGCATATCGACTGATTATGGTTTATTGGTCAAAGGGTTCTTTTTCGTGGGATAAACGATGAAATCACTGCTGATGGCGGCACTATTGGTTTGCAGCACCGCCGCGCTGGCCAACTCGGCTTGCGACAAGCCGAAAAACGACTTCGACGGTCTGTACTGTCTGAACAAGGTGTACCAGCAGGCCGATAAGGATCTGGGCACCACCTATGGCGAATTGCACAATCGGCTCGATGCCGACGGCAAAAAAATGCTCAAGACCGGTGAGTTGGCCTGGATGCGCGAGCGTAACGGTAACTGTAGCTATTCGGACCAGCGCGGCTTCTACGTCAACCTGGACTGTGCCACCCGAATGACCACCGATCGCCTGCAGTTCCTGCAAGCGCGCTTGCGCGAATGTCAAAGCGCCGGCTGCATGAACAGCAAGCTGCAGTAATCACTGGATTAGCGGCAGGCACTGGCGGAGACCGTCCGCCACTGCCCGCGCCAGTTTCTTTTCCACCTCCGGCCGCTTGAGCCGGGCTTCTTCCCGCGCATTGACGATCACGCCGTGCTCGACCAGCAGCGCCGGTTGCCGAGCCGTCTTCAACACCACCAGGTCGTCGAACCAGTAAACGCCCAAGGCGGCATCGGCCAACGGCCGGTTTTCGCCCGGAATCGGCTCGGCATGGTGCAGCGTCGGCCGTTCGCCTGCCGCCTGCAGCGCTTGGGCGACATGGCGCGCACAGGCCAGGCTTTGATCCGGGTAGGGGTTCTTACGCGACACGAACACCGAATAGCCGTGGAAACGGTCGGCCTCGGGCAGATACTGCGGCTGCACCGAGTCGTGATGCACCGAAACGAACAACTTCGCCTGGCTCGCCTGTGCCGTGCGGTCGGTCAGCCGGACCATGTCGCCCGCCGCGCCGATCAGCCGGGTGCCGATGCCATCGTGCGTCAGCGCCTGTTGCAGCCACTGCGCCTGGCGCAGGTTGAAACTGAACTCGGTCTCGCCGCTGGCGCTCTTTGCGCCGGGCGCCGCCAGCGAATGGCCGACATCGATGGCCACCTGCGCTGGCGCATCGGCGTAGGCCGGCGGTGCGCGCCAACACAGCGCAAAGAGCAGTAGGGCGAATGGGCGAGGGGTCATGCCAGATAACGCGCCTCCAGGTGTGCGCGATAATGCGCCGGATTCAGGGATTCGCCCGTGGCGCGCCGCAGCAGTTCGTCGGTGGACCAGCGGCTGCCCTGGCGCCAGATGTGATTGCCGAGCCAGTCGAACACCGGTTGCAGGTTGCCGGCGGCGATCTGGCGATCCAGATCCGGCGTGCTGCTACGCAGGCAGGCGAAGTATTGCGCGGCACACATCGCACCCAAGGTGTAGCTGGGGAAATAGCCGAACGAGTCGGTCCAGTGGATATCCTGCAGACAACCGTCCCGGTAGTTGCCGCGCGTATCCAGCCCCAGATAGGACTGCATCTTTTCATCCCACAACGCCGGCACGTCTTCCGCCTCGATGTCGCCGTTCATCAAGGCGCGTTCGATTTCGAAGCGGAGGATGATATGGGCCGGGTAGCACAGCTCGTCGGCATCGACGCGGATCAGTCCCGGCTGGACTCGGGTATACAGCAGCGCCAGGTTATCGGCGGACAGCGCCGGATCGGGGCCGAATTGCCGCTGGATCAGTGGGGCGATCAACTGCAGAAAGCCGCGGCTGCGGCCGAGCTGCATTTCAAACGACAGGCTCTGGCTTTCGTGGATGCCCATGGAGCGCGCGCGACCGACCGGTTGTTCCAGCCAGTCGCGCGGCAGGTTCTGTTCATAGCGCGCATGCCCGGTCTCGTGCACGATGCCCATCAGGCTCTGAACGAAATCGTCCTCGCGATAGCGGGTGGTGATGCGCACGTCTTCCGGTACGCCGCCGCAGAACGGGTGCAGACTGACGTCCAAGCGCCCGGCATCGAAGTCGAAGCCCAATAAGCGCATGACCTCCAGGCCGAGCGCACGCTGCTTTTCCACGGAGAACGGGCCTTGCGGTACCGGCACCGGTACTTTGGCCTGTTGGTCGCGCACTTGGGCGATCAAGTCCGGCAGCCAGCTTTTGACCTCGGTGAAGATCCGTTCCACCTGGGCGCTGGTGATTCCCGGTTCGTACTTGTCCATTTGCGCGTCGTAGACCGACAAGCCGTTTTGTTCGCCCAACAGCCGGCCTTCCTCGCGCGCGAGTCGCACCACCTCGCGGAAATTCTGCAGGAAACCCGGCCAGTCGTTGGCGGCGCGCTGACTGCGCCAGGCGTGCTCACAACGCGCCGACGCCAGTGTCTTGGCTTCGACGAGCGCCGAGGGCAGGCAATTGGCCATGCGCCACTCGCGCCGCATTTCGCCCAAGTTGGCGCGCGCCATCTCCGACAGGTCTTCCTGTTCGGCTTGCGACAACAGGGTCGGCAGCTTGCTATCGGTGATCAGCCCGTGCATCAGCACGCCCAGCTCGGCCTGTGCCGCCGCGCGCGCATCGTTGCCCTTGGGCGGCATCATGGCGGCCTGATCCCAGCCGGCGATCGCGCCCAGATGGCTGAAGCGATGCAGGCGGGCAAAAAGCTGCGCTAATTGCGAGTAGGCCGTTGCAGTCGTCATGGGGGTTCCTTTTATTCAGTTTGCCTTGCGATACACCACGAAGCCGGAGTTTTCCGCCACCGCGTCGTACAAACGCCGTGCCGTGGCATTGCTTTCGTGCGTCTGCCAGTACACGCGTTGGGCGCCCATGGCCTCGGCGCGGCGGTAGACCGCCTCGATCAGTGCGCGTCCGATGCCCTGTCCGCGTGCGGCCTCGTTGGTGAACAAATCTTGCAGATAGCAACTCGGGCCGAGCGCGATCGTGCTGCGATGGAAAATAATGTGCGCCAAGCCGAGCAAGCGGCCATCCAGTTCCGCCACCAGGGCCTGCATGGGTTCGGCCGGGTCGAAAAAGCGTTGCCAGGTGGCGTGCGTCACGGTCTCGGGCAGCGCCGTGGCGCCGCTGCGGCCATAGAAGGCGTTATAGCCGTCCCACAGGATTTTCCAGTCCGAATAGTCGTCCGGCGTGGCCGGGCGGATGTGCGGCGTTTGCATTCAGCTTCAAACCTTGTCGGTGTCTTGTTCGAGGGGGGCCAGGGTGATCTCGATGCGCTCTTTGCCTTTACCCTGGTTCTTGCGTTTTAGGCTCAAGCGGCCGACTTCGCCGGTGGTGCGCGGGTGGGTGCCGCCGCAGGCCATCTCGGCGAAGCCGGCGACTTTCCAGTAGCGCCGTTGGTTGGCCTCGTCGTGGTAGGCGGTGACGATCGGCAGGTCCTGCTGGACCAGTTCGGCCACGCGGCGTTCGATGACCGAAAACAGTTGGGCGATGTTGCTCTCCAGCGCGAAGTCGATGCGCGCCTTGTCGGGCGCGATGTGGGCGCCGATGCGCTGGATGCCGGGCACCGATTGATACACCAGTTGCAGCACCATTTCGCCGGCGAAGTGCAACCTCATCAGCCGGTAGCGGCGCGGCCAGTCGATGCCGACCGTGACCGCGTCGCCGACTTGCAGCCCATGCCCCTCGGCCAGGGTGTAGACGATATCGAACCCATCCTTTTCCGCCGCCAGCACCGGTTGACCGCCGATGGTGCCGTGATCGCTTTCCTGGCCGCCGGAAAAGGCGAAGAAAATAGTTTCGGCCAAGCGGATACGCGTGTCGTCGACGGCGACGACGTGGGTGTCGAGCGTGCTGCGGTAGGGGTCTTGCCAAAATAGTTTGCGGGTCATGCTGAGCGCGGCCAGTCGATCGGGAGTATTCATAGTATATGACATGCGGCTTGACTGCGGCGCACGCCGGTTGGCGCAATAAACGAAAAAACCGCCAGCCCCCGCAAAACGCAGGGACCGGCGGCCGGGAGCAGCCGGGGAAGAACTACTTCTGGCTGGCGGCGACCCAGTCTTGCACCTTGGTCTGCAACACAGCCAGCGGCAGCGAACCGGTACTCAGCACTTGGTCGTGGAAGGCGCGGACATCGAACTTGTCGCCCAACGCGGCCTTGCTGTCGGCGCGCAGTTTGGCGATGGTCAGTTGGCCGACCTTGTACGACAACGCCTGACCCGGAATCGCCAGGTAGCGGCGTACTTCGGAGTGGACGTCGCCGGCGCCCAGCGCCGAGTTATTGTGCATGTACTGCTCTGCCTGCTTGATGCTCCAACCCTTGGCATGCAGGCCGGTATCCACCACCAGGCGCATGGCGCGCAGCATTTCTTCGTTCAACTTGCCGAAGTACTGCAGCGGGTCTTTTTCCATGCCCAGTTCGCGGCCGATGCTTTCGCAATAAACCGCCCAGCCTTCTTCAAAAGCGTTGTAGCTGGCGAACTTGCGATATTCCGGCTCGTTCTGCTGTTCCTGCTTCAGCGAGATCTGGAAATGGTGGCCTGGCGCGGCTTCGTGGATCGCCAAGGTTTCCATGCTCCACTTCGGCAACTGCTGACCGGGCTTGGTGTTGACGTAGAAGATGCCCGGGCGGCTGCCGTCCGGCGTACCCGGGTTGTAGTAGGCGACACCGGCGGTATCTTCGGTTTCCTTCGACACCGGGCGGACTTCATACTGTGCCTTGGGCATCAGATTGAAGAACAGCGGCAGGCGCGGGTAGATCTTGTCGCGGAAAGCCTCGTAGTCGGCGATTTCCTGCTTGGGGTCGGTCCAGAAGAATTTCGGATCGCTCTGTAGATACTTCCAGAATGCCTTCAGGTCGCCCTTGAAGCCGTACTGCGTGCGCATCTGGTTCATTTCCAGCAGAATGCGCGCCACTTCCTTTTTCCCCATCTCGTGAATCTGCGCGACCGGCAGCGAGGTGGTGGTATTCGAGTCGGACTTGTACTGATACCAGGCCTGGCCGTTGGGCAGGCTGCCATAGCCGAGCGTCTTGCGCGCCTTGTAGTCGTGCTTGAGGAAATCGGCCATTTGCAGGTAGGCCGGATCGACGACATTGGCGATTTTATCGCGGTAGGCGGCAGTCAGCTGCGCGCGGTCGGCCGGCGAGAAATCCTTCGGCATGTTGGCGATCGGCTTCCAGAAGCCGCTATCTTCCACCTTGGCGGTGACATAGCCGCGCAACTGTTGCTGCAGGATGTCGGCCAGCGGCTTGGGCAGGGTCACCCCGTGGGCCTGACCTTCGCGCATACGGGCGATGGCCGCGTGGCTCCAGGCGGCGAAGCCGTCCATTTTCTTCAGGAAGTCCTGGTAGTCCTTGACCGTGGCGAAAGTCACCGAACCGTCGCCGCCACCCTGATCGGCAAAGGTCGAAGCCCGGCTGTCGAAATGATTGAGCGGCAGGTACCAGAACGGGAAGTCGAAACCGCGCAGCGCGATTTCGCGGTCGTAACGGAACATGTCGTAGGTGATGCGGTCATCGGCCGACAGGCTGGCGCGATCGATGGCTTTCACCTGGTCGAGATATTTCTGCTCCAAGGCCTTGGACTGCGCGATCCAGGCATCGGACAGATAATCGCCGAACTGGTCGTTATAGCTGTACACGCCCATATCCGGCGCGGCCAGCGGGTTGAGTACCAGGCTGGCACGGTAGTATTCGTCGGCCAGCGCACGCAATTGCTGACCGGCGGGGTTGACCGCCTGGGTCGCTTGGGCCGGCGCCGTCGCCGGCGCGTCGGCGGCCAAGACGATGGCAGAACCGGTGTAGAGGAAGGCAGAGAGAACCAGCAGCGTTGCAATTCGGAGCTTCATATTGCGCCTTTTTTGCTTGTAGGGATGGTAAATGTTAATAAATTATTAAATGTTAACATTTGACGGCTGTCAATATTCCGTGTGGGTAGGCGCTTGGCGTTAGCGTCAAGACGTCGTGACGGCCGTAGGAACGGCTGTAGGGTGCGTTCGCGAAGCAACGCACCAACCTCTCGCACGCGATGGCGGGTTGCCTTCGGCGACCCCACCCTACAGTCGTATCTGCCAAAAATTTTCAGCATTTTCTGACGGCTGCGCTTGGTTGTCAGTTTGCGTCTTGCTGGGTAAGGTGTTTGGCGCGGCATTTGCCGCAAGAGACGCGGGCCCGGGGTGCTGACACACCGCCGAACCCGCTGGCCAAACCAACTCGACTAAGGAGTTAGCATGGTTGTCATCGATAGTAAAACAGTCCCTGTCTTTTCTCAAAACCCGGATTCGCGCCAGCAGCAACTCTTTTCGCTGATTTCCATGTTGTGCACGCCGCGGCGCAGTCGTCCAAATTCCGACGAGTGCCGCTTGATCGTCGATAGCCGCCTGCCGTGGGCATTCGAGCCGATCGATGGCAACACCTCGTGGCTGTATCTGCCGCAGGCCGCGCAGGCGCGGAAGTTGGCGGGTTGCCTGGTTCTAACGGCCGACTAAGGCCTTCAGCCGGAGGCGGGGAGCGAGGCTCCCCGGCCGGGCGCTTTTGTACGGTACAAAACAAAACCGCCTGTCACATGGGCAACAGGCGGTTCGATGGTGAGGCTAGGCGCGAAAAATCAAACGCGCTTTCTGAACAAGCCGCCATCGCGGGTATCGATTTCGATTTTGTCGCCGATTTCGACGAAGGCCGGTACCGGCAGTTCGAAGGTGGTGCCCTTCAGACGGGCCGGCTTCAGTACCTTGCCCGAGGTGTCGCCGCGCACGGCCGGTTCGGTGTATTCGACTTCGCGCACGATCGAGGTCGGCAGTTCGACCGAGATCGCCTTGCCTTCGTAGAAGGTCACGTCGCAGAGGTCTTCCATGCCGTCGACCAGGAAGTTGAGCACGTCGCCCAGGTTGTCGGCTTCGACTTCGTACTGGTTGAACTCTTCATCCATGAAGATGTACATCGGATCGGCATAGTACGAGTAGGTGCAGCCCTTGCGATCGAGCACGACCACGTCGAACTTGTCGTCGGCGCGATAGACGGCTTCCGAAGCGGTGCCGGTCAGCAGGTTCTTCATCTTCATCTTGACGACGGCGGCGTTGCGGCCTGACTTGTTGTACTCGGCCTTCTGTACAACCATCGGGTCGTTGCCAAGCTTGAATACGTTACCTGCGCGGAGTTCCTGTGCGGTTTTCATTGCTAAACGGTCCTGTTGGGAAATCGATTTCCGACAAAACCCGTTATTGTATTGATTTCCAATGAAATGCGCCAGATTTCACATGTCGATATGTTGGTTTTCCGGGACGAGGCGGGATATCGAGCTATGGGCGGGCAGGGAGGGGCAGGACATGGTTTCCGCGGACGATAGGTCTACCTGCTAACGGATTTTGCATCAGGGTGGTGAAAAAGGGAAGATCCCTTTATATAAAGACAAATTGTTTGTGTATGAAGATGTCGTAAATGCGACAATTTCATTTCAACTACTTTGCAAATGATTGTTTCTCCCTTATCTTTCGCCGCCGCAGGCAGTCTTTCTGCGAGATACAAGCATAAACACACGGTGAAAACGATGAAAACGCTCAAAATCGCCTTGGCTTTGGCCATGGCTGGCGGCATGGCCGCCGCGCATGCCGACTACACCTTTGGGGATGTCAGCATCAACCAACTGAACTGGTCTCCGTCTACTCTGGATAAGACCCAGTCTCCAACGACGGCATTTGGTGCCAAGCGCAATTTCCAATACCTGGAAGCGGAAGGCGGTGCCGGCCGTTCCTGGGGTGATGTCTACGGTTTCTTCGACCTGGAAAACTGGAACCGTCATGACCCGCAAATGAAGTCCGGCGACCAGCGCTACACCTTCAAGGTGGTGGCTCGCTTCAACCTGACCGAAGTGGCCGGCCTGCCGATCAAGCTGTACACCCACGTGTACGATACTCGTGACAGCGATACCGATCCGCAGAACCACTTCTTCGATCAGAACCGCGTGCTGGGTCTGAGTACCGACCTGAACTTCGGTAAGGTGTGGGTACACCCGTTCCTCGGCCGTCACCAGGAAATGAAGTATGGCCAAGGTACGCACATGAACGGCTATATGGCCGGTTATGTGGCTGGCTACGACTTCGATCTGTTCGGCCAATCCTTCGCCGTGACCCAATGGCACGAAACCGAATTCGACCGTAACGAAAACCACTTCACCGGCGTAGCCGATCCGGCTGGCGTCGAGCAAAAGCGCACTGGCCAGAACGGTGCCGTGTCGCTGTGGTGGAACGCTACCAAGCACCTGACCACCGGCGTGCAATATCGCTATGCGGTCAACAAGCTGGGTACCTCCGGCAACGAATACGCTTGGATCTACACTGCCAAGTACAACTTCTGATCGGTTCGCCGACAGTCGAGCAAAAAAGCCATCCGCGTGCGGATGGCTTTTTTATGTAGTCAAATCATGTAGGGTGCGTTCGCGAAGCAACGCACCATCGCCGACCGACACCGTTTGTGCGTTGCCTACGGCTAACGCACGCTACACCGGGGTAGGGCGTTGCGCGCTAACGAAATCCATCAGCCGCGTGGCCAGGTTGCCGCCGGCGAGCATCGTGCGCGGCCACTCGGCGGCATGGATTTCCAGTTCCAGCCGTTTGTCGATGAACTGCCGCCAGGCCGGCACGATCGATTGTCCGTGATTCCAGGCGTGGTTGAGCGCCAGCATCGCCTGTTGTACTTCCGGCGCCACGCCCTGCAGATAACGGGTGCAGAAGGCATCCAGTTTGACCCAGTGCGCCGAGTCCTCCTGCGGGTAGATGTGCCAGACCATCGGTTTGCCGGCGAGTTGGGCGCGCACGAACGAGTCTTCGCCGCGCACGAAATTGACGTCGCAGCTCCACAGCAGGCGGTCGTAGCTGTCTTGGTCGCTAAACGGCAGGATATGCAGCGACAGCGCGCCGGATTGATAGCTGTCGCCGGCCGATAAGGGCTGGCCGGTGAGGCTGGCGCACACGTCGCCCAGGATGCGGCCTTCCGGGATCAGGCAGACCACCCGTTGCGGCCCCGCCGCCCAATGCCGCAGTAGTTCGCCGATGGCGGGATTTTCGTAGGCGAACAGGCTGACGTACAGCGCCTCGGGGTCGCGTGCCGGCAGACCGAGGCTCTGCAGGAACTCGCTCTTCAGCTCGGGCTGCTGTTGCCATCGGCGCGCTTCTACTTCGATATCGCGCTCTGCGATGATGCCGCCGGTGCGCGCGCTGAAGCCGGGGAAGAAGAAATGGCGGGTCAGGTCGTATTTCTGGTGCGGCGAGACCATGCCATGGCAACAGTCGACCCAGTCCTCGGCGGTCAGGTATTCCAGGTTGATCCACACCGGCGCACGCCGGCAGCGCGTCATCGCCATCAGGAAGTCTTCCGGCAGCGTGCAGCCGAAGGCGTCGAGCACCACGTCGCCCGGCAGCGCATCGGCCGGCAATTCCTCCCCCCAGTGCAGCACTTCGATGCCGCGATAGTCCTGGCGCGCCAAATTGGGGCTAATACCGGGGCAAAGGCGGGCGAAGCTGTGCAAATCGTCCACCCACAAGCGCACCCGTTGGGCGTGCTCGTGCGTCAACTGACGCGCCAGGCGCCAGGTGACGCCGATATCGCCGTAGTTGTCGATGACGTTGCAGAAGATATCCCAGGATAGGGGGAAGGTCACTGGCGGCATGCAAAGGTTTCCATCGTCGTAGGCCTATAGCATACCACCAGTCGATCTCACCTTAGACGTGCAACAGCAGGAAACGCCGCTCCCACGGGCTGATCACCTCGAAATACTCGCGGTACTCCAATTCCTTGATGGCGGCGTAGGCGCGGATGAAGCGTTCGCCGAACACTTCGATCAGCGGTTCGCAGGCGCCGAGCATATCGATGGCGTCGTCGAGATGGCGCGGCAGCTGGTGCGGTTGTTCGTAGGCGCTGCCCGCCAGCGGTTCGGTCGGCTTCAGACCTTCCTTCATGCCCAGATAGCCGCAAGCCAGGCTGGCGGCGATGGCCAGGTAGGGGTTGACGTCGACGCCGGGCAGGCGGTTTTCCACCCGGCGCGCCGCCGGGCTCGAATGCGGCACGCGCAGGCCGCAGGTGCGGTTGTCGTAGCCCCAGGACAGGTTGATCGGTGCCGAGGTGTAACGCGACAGCCGGCGATAGGAGTTCACGTAGGGCGCAAAGAACGGCATGGCCGGCGGCAAGTATTTCTGCAGGCCGCCGATGAAATGGAAGAAGCGCTCGGACGGGCTGCCGTCCGGATTGGAAAACACGTTCTGGCCGGTGCGGCTGTCGACCAGGCTCTGGTGGATGTGCATGGCGCTGCCGGGTTGGCCTTGCATCGGTTTGGCCATGAAGGTGGCGTACATATTGTTGCGGTAGGCCACCTCGCGCACGGTGCGCTTGAACAGGAACACCTGGTCGGCCAGGTCGAGCGCGTTGCCGTGATCCAGGTTGATCTCCATCTGCGCCGGGCCCATCTCGTGGATCAGCGTGTCGATCTGCAGATTCTGTTTTTCGCACCAGTCGTACAGCGTGTCGAAGATTTCGTCGTACTCGGAAATGGCGTCGATGCTGAAGCCCTGGCGGCCGGCCTCGGTGCGCCGGGTGCGGCCGACGGGCGGGGATAGCGGAATGTCCTCATCCGGCTGGATCTCGACCAGGTAGAACTCCATTTCCGGCGCCACCACCGGCGTGATGCCTTCGTTCTCGTATAGTTTCAGGATTTGCTTGAGCACGTTGCGCGGCGACAGTTCGGCCGGCGTGCCGTCGAAGCCGACGCAGTCGTGGATGATCTGGGCGGTCGGTTCGGCCGCCCAGGGGATCAGACGCAAGGTCGTGGCATCCGGCACCAATCGCAGATCGGGGTCGGCCTCGGAGATCATCGAGGTTTCCGGATAATCGCCGGTCACGCTCAGTTCGAACACCGCTTCGGGCAGACGCAGGCCTTCCCCGGGATCGTACTTGTGGCGCGGCACGACTTTGCCGCGCGCCAATCCGGTCATGTCCGGAATCAGGCATTCGATCTCGGTGATGCGATGCTGGTCGAGCCAGGCGGTAATACTATCGGCAGTGTTCATAAATCCTCATTGGGGGGTGAGCGCTGTTAAAAATATTTAACGCCTTTTCATCCTAGGAGGGCTTGGACGCCCGCAGCAATCTTTTTGTCATAATGAAACTGGCCTTGTTGTCGTTAACCAACAAATGCGATCAAAAATCAAGCCTGCTGGGTGAAAGCGAAGCGCGGTACTATTCTGTATTCAAGAACAAACCATCACGTTTGGTACACCGTATGTCCTCCGAACCGAAAACCGCGCCGCACCGTGTGGCGCTTCGTCGCTATTGGCGCCATGTCCTGGCCGTCGTCATCGTGCTTTGGGGCGCGTCATGGGGGTTTCTGGCCTTCGCAGCACCAGGGATCGTGCGCGATGTCGCCGTGCATTGGGCCGAGAACATCGGTCGCAAGTTGGAGATCGGTTCGGTGGCGATCCACCCTTGGACCATGAGCCTGGAACTCGGCGGGGTGCGATTACGCGACAAGGACGGCAGCACGCTGTTCGCCGCCGAGCGCATCCAGCTCGACGCCATGCCGCGCGCCTTGCTGATCGGTCACTGGCATGCCGAGCTCTTGGCGCTGACCCGGCCGGAAATCGATCTTACGCGTGCGGCGGACGGCAGTTGGAATTGGGCGCGCTTGATCAAGGATGCCAGCGGGCCGGGACCTTCCAGCGGCAGCGCACCGAAGGTCTTCCTCGACTGGCTGAGTCTCAGCCAGGGCCGCTTGCTGTTCAGCGACCGGCAGGGCAACCCGGATCAAACCTTAGATTTGCAGCGCATCAATCTCAATCTGCACGATCTGAGTACCCAGGCGGGAGAGGGCGGCTATACGCTGACGGCCAGTATGGGCGACAAAACCCGGTTCAAATGGCGCGGCCTGCTTGGGCTCGAACCGCTAGCCTCTTCCGGACGCATCAGCGTCAGCCGATTGCCGGTGGCCGATATCTGGGATTACCTGCGCCCCTACCTGCGGTTGGCGCCGCCTAGCGGCGAGCTGTCGCTCGACCTGAATTACGTCTTCGATCTCAAAGGCAAGCAGCCGCGCCTGACGCTCAGTACCTTGTACGGCCGCATCGATGCGCTGGAGCTTCGCTCGCCCGACGGGCAGAGCCACTTGGCGCTGGGACAATTGGCGCTGGAGGACGGGATACTCGATCTACAGAAGCATTCGTTATTTTTTAAACGCATTCACCTGAGCAACGGCCAGGTGGATGCTCTGCGCGATAGCACGGGCCAGCTCAACTGGCTGGCCGCCCTGCCTGCTCCGACACCGGCGCCGACGCCGACGGCGGCAAAATCCGCAACCCCCGGTTGGAAGGTTCAGATCAATGCCCTGCGCTTCGACAATTGGCAGTGGCGGCTGGCGGATCAAAGCCGGGCGCAAGCACTCGAATTGCAAAGCACGATACCGTTCATGTCGTTTGGCCTGCGGTTGGGCGGGCGCGGCGAACTGGATGTCGAGCGGGTCAGCGCCAATCTGGCG
Source organism: Paludibacterium purpuratum (assembly GCF_004363805.1). Taxonomy (GTDB): domain Bacteria; phylum Pseudomonadota; class Gammaproteobacteria; order Burkholderiales; family Chromobacteriaceae; genus Paludibacterium; species Paludibacterium purpuratum. The sequence continues at coordinate 296,468 of NZ_SNZP01000001.1, forward strand.
AATTTGACGCTGGCACCGCGCGGACAGCCGGCGGTCTTGTCCGTGGGCCATCTCGGCCTGGACGGGGCCTCGCTGTCCGGTCGCCAGATCCGTGGCGGACAGTTGACGTTGCAGCAGCCCCAACTGACCCTGACGCGCGATACATCCGGCACGCTGAATGTCGTGTCGCTGCTGGCGACGCCGGCCGGCAAGTCCGCCGGCAAACGCGCGGCGGCACCGAGTGTCGCCAACAAGGCGGCTTCGCCATGGCAGATCACATTGCCGACCTTGGCGATGGCCGATGGCCGGTTGATTTGGCGCGACCGCAAGCTGGCGCGTCCGGTCGAGGTGGTGTTGGCACCGATTTCCGGCAATCTGACACCGCATAGCGGCGACAGTCTTTTCGACGCGGCGCTCGAAGTGCACGCCGGTAGCGGCCAGTTGAATTTCACCGGCCAGCTCGACCCGGCCAGCGCCGGTTTGCAGGGGCAATTCACGGCGCAGGCGCTGCCGCTTGCGCCCCTGTCGCCGTATCTGCTGTCCAATACCACCTTGTCGATGCCGAACGGCAAGTTGTCGGCCAAGCTGGATCTACGCTATGCACCGGCCGGCTGGCAAGTGAACGGCAACGCCGGCATTCAGGATGTGTTGATCCGCGAGCCTGGCGAGCAGAACCCGCTACTGGGGTGGCGGGCACTTAACCTGTCCGGCCTTAAGCTGGCGGCCAGTCCGCTGGCCATCTCGGTGCGCGAGGTTGTGCTCGATCGGCCGGTGGCACGATTGGTGCTGGATCAGAATCGCGTCAGCAACCTGCGCCGGCTGTTCTCCGGTTCTCCAACACAGCCGGCCGCCGCGCCGGCCTCCAAGGCTGGCAGCCAGTCGCCGTTGACATTCGACGCGCGCATGATCCGGGTGCGCAACGGCGATGTGGATTTCGCCGACTTCGGCATGAAGCCGGCGTTCGCGACCCATGTCCATGGATTGAGCGGCACGGTCAGCGGCATATCTTCCAAGCCCGGTAAGCGCGGCGCCATTGCGTTGGCCGGCTTGGTGGATCAGGCGGGCGACGTGCGCGTGCGCGGCGCGTTGGCGCCGCTGGCGGTCACCGACAGTGCGGACATCCAATTGGTGTTCCGCAACATTCCGCTCACCAGCCTGAACACCTATTCGGAGAATATCGCCGGCTGGCAGATCGACGATGGCCGGTTGTCGGTCGAACTGGCCTACACGCTTAACCAGCGCAAGCTCAATGGCGACAACCGCATCGTGGTGGACTCCATCAAGCTCGGCCCGCAAGTAGAGCGGCCGGGGATCTCGCGGCTGCCGCTCTCGCTGGCGGTCATGGTGCTGGAAGACAGCAACAACCGTATCGACCTGCATCTGCCGGTGAGCGGCGACTTGGACGACCCGAAATTCAGTTACGGCGGCGTGGTATGGCAGGCCTTCGTCAATGTGATCCAGAAGGTGGCGACCGCGCCGTTCCGTGCCTTGGGTTCGTTGTTGGGGCTGGATGGTTTCGACGATGTGCGCTTCCTCGCCGGCGAAGCGGCGGTGGCGCCGCCGGAACGGCAGAAGCTTGGGCAGTTGGCGCAGATGATGAGCCAGCGCCCGCAATTGCGCCTGAACATCGCCGGTACTTGGGATCCGGCCGCCGACCGCCGTCAACTGGCGCGCGCGCGCGTCGACCGTGCCATCCTCAAGGCTGCCGGCGTCGCGCTGTTGGCCGATGAGCCGTTGCCGGGGATCGATGTGCAGGACGTCGAGACGCAGCAGGCGATCAAGACCATGTTTGCCGAGCGGGTCGGCCGTTTGAAGCTGTTGGCGCGCATGGTGACCGGCAAGAGCGACCCGTCCTTCTACGAAGCGCTGCGTCAGGAGGCCATCGCCGCGGAAAAAGTGGACGATGCCGACTTGCTGGCACTGGCCAATGCGCGTGCCAAGGGCGCTCAGCAATACCTGACGCAGACCTATCCGGAGGTCGCCACACGGGTGACGGTCAATGCGCCGAAGACCGCACAGGCCAGCGCCGATGGCGTGCCGCTGGCGATCGACCTGACGACGCGCTGAGGAAAATTTCATGTTTCATGTTGTTCTATGATGCGCTAGAATGCGCCATGTAGTGTATAAGCAGATAAGCAAACACAAGATATAGTGCAAGGGCCGGAGCGGGCGCTTTCTTCACGAAGGCGTTTTGTCCGGCCCTTGCGGATGTGATGAGAGGACACACGCCGTGAAACAGGAAAATGTAACTGCCATGACCGAACAGGATATTTCTCGCGAGGTGCTGCTGGAGAAATATGCCAAGAACGGCGAGAGCGATGTATCCGAGGTGCGTCGTCGCGTGGCGCGCGCACTGGCGGCGCCGGAGAAGGATACGGCCCGTTTCGAGGAAGAGTTCTACGTTGCGCTCGAAGGCGGCTTCATTCCTGGCGGCCGCATCAATTCCGCCGCCGGCACCGACCTGCGCGCCACCTTGATCAACTGCTTCGTGCAGCCGGTCGGCGACTCGGTCAGCGAGGCCATCGACGGTAAGGTCGGCATCTATTCGGCACTGCTGCAGGCGGCCGAGACCATGCGCCGCGGCGGCGGCGTCGGCTACAACTTCAGCCGCATCCGCCCCAAGGGCGCGCGCGTCAAGGGCACCAACAGCCGTGCCTCCGGCCCCGTTTCCTATATGCGCGTGTTCGACCGCAGCTGCGAAACCGTCGAATCGGCCGGCGCGCGGCGCGGTGCGCAAATGGGCGTGCTCGACTGCAGCCACCCCGATATCGAGGAATTCATCCACGCCAAGGATCAGGGCGACCTGAAGAACTTCAACATCTCGGTCGGCGTGTCCGACGCCTTCATGCAGGCGGTCGAACAAGACGGCATCTGGCAACTGGTGCACGGCGTCGAGCCTTCGAGCAAAGCCTTCCCGGACAGCTTCCGCCGCGAGGACGGCCTGTGGGTATACCGCGAAGTGCGGGCGCGCGACCTGTGGCAGCAGATCATGGTTTCCACCTACGACCATGCCGAGCCGGGTGTGCTGTTCATGTCCAAGATCAATCGCGACAACAACCTGAGCTACTGCGAGGTGATCGAGTCGACCAACCCGTGCGGCGAGCAACCGCTGCCGGACTATGGTTGCTGCGATCTGGGTTCGATCAACCTGACGCGTTTCGTGCGCGATCCGTTCGGCGAGGCGCCGTCGTTCGACGAGGCGACGTTCGACAGTGTGGTGCGAAGCTCGATTCGCATGCTCGACAACGTTCTCGATCTGACCGTCTGGCCGCTGCCCGAGCAAGAGCGCGAGGCGCAGAGCAAGCGCCGCGTCGGGCTGGGCTTTACCGGCCTGGGCGACACGCTGATCATGCTCAAGGTTCGCTACGACAGCGACGCCGGCCGTGCCTTCGCCGCACGCGTCTCCGAAGTGATGCGCAACGCCGCCTACGATGCCTCGGTGGATCTGGCGATCGAGAAGGGCGCCTTCCCGCTGTTCGACGCCAAGAAGTACCTGGCCGAGCCGCATTGCGTCAGCCGCCTGCCCAAAACCATCAAGGAGCGCATCGCCAAGCACGGCATCCGCAACTCGCATCTGTTGTCGATCGCGCCGACCGGCACCATCTCGCTGGCTTTCGCCGACAACGCTTCCAACGGTATCGAGCCGCCGTTCTCCTGGTTCTACACCCGTAAGAAGCGCATGGCCGACGGTACGACCCAGGAATACCTGGTGGAAGACCATGCCTATCGCGTCTATCGCATGTTGGGCGGCGATGTGAAGGCTCTGCCGGACTACTTCGTCTCGGCGCTCGACATGAGCGCGCTCGACCATATGCAGATGGTCGCCGCGGTGGCGCCCTATGTCGACACGGCGATTTCCAAGACCGTCAACGTGCCGGCCGATTATCCGTTCGAGGATTTCGAATCGCTGTACCTGCAGGCCTGGCGCGCCGGCCTGAAGGGCATCACCACGTATCGCCCGAACAGTGTGCTGGGCGCGGTGTTGTCGGTCGAGCCGGCCAAGGAAACGCCGCAGGATCTGTCGGCCAGCCAAGAGGGCGACCCGGATCGCCGCATCACGCTCAACACCGCCCCGAGCCCGGCCTTGGCGAGCCTGAAGTGGCCTAACCGGCCCAAGCTCAAGCATGGCAATCCGTCCTGGACTTACATGATCGAGCACGACAGCGGTGACTTCGCCGTGTTCATCGGCCATGTGGAAAACGGCCACATGCAACCGTTCGAGTGCTGGGTCAACGGCAACGAACAGCCGCGCGGCCTGGGGGCCGTGGCCAAGACGCTGTCGATGGACATGCGTTGCCGCGACGTCGAATGGCTGACCATGAAATTGGAGTCGCTGGCGCAAACCTTCGGCGACAAGCGTTACAGCGTCGAATTGGGCGACCGGCAAATCAACGCGACTTGCGCCGCCGCCGTGCTGGCGCAGATCGTGCGCTACCGCGTCGAGGAATTGGGTGCGACCACGCCGCAAGAGGGCGCCACCACGCCGGTGATCGACGCCATGTTTGCGCGCAAGGAACCCAAGTCCGGTACCGACGGCACCATGAGCTGGTCGGTCGACATCTCCAACCCGCAGACCGGCGACGACTTCGTGCTGTTCCTGAAGGAACTGGTGCTGCCCAATGGCCAGCGCCGTCCGTTCTCGATGTGGATGGCGGGCAGCTATCCGCGCGAGCTGGACGGCCTGTGCAAGATGCTGTCGATGGATATGCGCGTCATCGATCCGGCCTGGATCGGCATGAAGCTGCGCAAGCTGTTGACCTACGCCGAACCGCAGGGCGATTTCTTCGCGCGTACGCCCGACAGCGAGAAATCGCAAAGCTGGCCGTCGACGGTGGCCTATATGGCGCGCTTGGTGATCCATCGCTACGCGATGCTAGGCGTGTTGACCGAGGAAGGCTTCCCGGTGGAGAACATGGGGGTGATGGTGCCGGAGCAGGGCGATCTGTTCGAGGACGGCAGCGTCGAGCAGATGAAGCCGGTGGCCGGCAAGCCGTGTCCGGAGTGCGGTAACCATGCCTTGATCAAGCGCGACGGTTGCGAGTTCTGCACGGCCTGCGGTCACGTCGGCGCTTGCGGTTAAAACGGTGGCGCGTGCGTTGCTTTGCGAACGCACGCTACCCTAAAAAGAGAGAACAGCATGATGCGGGTTAAGGAAAATCCGGCCGATATCGGTCGCTGCGGCTGTGGGCGCCGCGAGTATTGCGACGGTAGTCATGGGCTGACCGAGGCGCAATGGCAGGCGCTGCAGGCCAAGGAGCGTGCCGAGGCGCAGCGGGCCGATCGCCCGGATGAGGACGATGCGCCGCGCTTCGACTGACGTGCTAACAAAAAAAAGCAGCCCACGGGCTGCTTTTTTCATTTGGGCGATGCGGTCGGCTTCAGCGTTCCGGCTTGCGCGGATGCACGGCGACCACGACCGCTTTGGCCGGTTCTTCCGAGTCATCGCCGCAGCCGCCGCAATGGCCGCAGCTGCCGGCGCAGTCGCCGTTCTTGACGCTGGCGCGCAGCTTGCGCGCGACATAAACCAAGCTGACGACGACCAGTGCGCCGATGATGGCGTATTGAATCCACAGTCCGTTATTCATAGTAGGGCTCCCGCGAGGCGATAAGTGGCGAACGCCAGCACGTAAGCCACGATGAACATGTAGCTGAACGACAGCACGACCTTGCGCCACGAGCCGGTTTCGCGGCGGATCACCGCCAGCGTCGACATGCATTGCGGCGCGAAGGCGAACCAGACCATCAACGACAAGGCGCTGGCCAGCGAGAAGTGGCCGGCCAATACGTGGCCCAGCGTGCCGACGTCGGCGTTATTGCCCACCGCATAGACGGTGGCCAGCGTGGCGACGGCGGTTTCGCGCGCGGCGAAGGCCGGGATCAGCGACAGGGTGATCTGCCAGTTGAAACCCAGCGGCTCGAACACATGTTGCAGCGTGCGCCCGAGCATGCCGGCGAAGCTGTAGTCGATGGCCGGCCCCACGGCGCCGGCCGGCGGCGACGGGAAGGTGGAGATGAACCACATCACGACGGTCAGCGCCAGGATCACGCCGGTCAGGCGGCGCAGGAAGATCGTGCCGCGTTCCCATAGGCCGATGGCAATGTCGCGCGCCTGCGGCAGGCGGTAGGCGGGCAGTTCCATCAACAACGCATGTTCGCTGCGGTCGCGTCCCAGGCGCTTGCACACCCAACCGACCACCATGGCGCCGACGATGCCGAGCATATAGAGCGCGAACAGTGTCAGACCCTGCAGATTGAACAGCCCCCAGACCTTGATGGTCGGGACGAAGGCGCCGATCAACAGGGCATAGACCGGCAGCCGTGCCGAGCAGGTCATCAGCGGGGCGACCAGGATGGTGGTCCAGCGGTCGCGCGGATCGGTGATGCTGCGGGTGCCGATGATGCCGGGAATGGCGCAGGCGAAGCTCGACAATAGCGGGATGAACGAGCGACCGGTCAGGCCGACCGACACCATTAGCCGATCGAGCAGGAAGGCAGCCCGCGGCAAGTAACCGGACTCCTCCAGCAGCAGAATAAACAGGAACAGCACCAGAATTTCCGGTAGGAAGCCCAGGACGGTGCCCAGACCGCTGAGCACGCCATCGCAGATCAGCCCGCGCAACGGGCCGGCCGGCAGCCAGACGCCGACGGTGGCGTTCAGGGTGTCGAAGCCATTGCCGATGGCGTCGGTCAGTGGCTTACCGAGCGAATACACCGCCTGGAATACCAGGAACATCACCGCGGCCAGGATGATCGGCCCGATGACCGGATGCAGTGTCCAGCGGTCGATCGCGTCGACCAGCTTGTCGGAGGCGTGCGGCATGGTGACTGCCGCCCGCAATAGTGCGCGCACCTCTTCGTGCATATCCTGCGACGGGGTGGACGGCGCCGGCGCGGCGGTATGCTGCGGCACCCCCTTGTCCACCAGTTCGACCAGCGCGTTGGCGCCGCCGCGGCGTACCGCCACGGTCTGCACGACCGGAATGCCGAGCCGGCGTTCCAACTCGGCAACGTCGATATGGATGCCGCGACGACGCGCGGCGTCCATCATGTTGAGCGCCAATACCATCGGCCGGCCGAGGCGCTGGACTTCGAGCACGAAGCGCAGATGCAGACGCAGATTGGTGGCATCGGCGACGCAAACGATCATGTCCGGCACGCTCTCGCCTGGATAGCGGCCCATCAACACATCGCGTGTGATGCGCTCATCGGGGCTGGTCGATTCGAAGCTATAGGCGCCGGGCAGATCGAGCAGGCGGATCTTGCGGCCGGACGGCGCGGTGAAGCGGCCTTCCTTGCGTTCCACGGTGACGCCGGCATAGTTGGCGACCTTCTGGCGCGCGCCGGTCAGTTGGTTGAATAGCGCCGTCTTGCCGCAGTTCGGGTTGCCGACCAAGGCGATGCGCAAGGTGGCTTCAGACATGGACGGACTCCCGGTCGACGGCAACGCGTCCGGCCTCGGCGCGGCGCAGCGCAAAGCGGGTCGAGCCGATCTGGATCAGAAGGGGGTCGCCGCCCCAGGGGGCGCGGGCCACCACGCGTACCGGCTCCCCCGGTACGAAGCCTAGGTCGCGCAGCCGTTGGGAAATGGTGTCGGAAGCGTGAAGATCGTCGACATGGGTCACCACGGCGGGGGCGTGGATCGGTAGATCGGAGAGCATCATGATGCGGCCTTAAATGGTAATCGTTCTCATTATGATTGCAGCGGTTTACCATTGACAAGCCATGAGCAACTTGAATCGCGGGAAACTTGACCTCAGTCAACCGGTCGTTGTGCCAATGGTCGCCAGCTCGCGTAAAACCCGTTCGCCGTGCTCGTCCACCGGCAAATAAACCAGCAGGCGGTCGCCGTCGCGCGCGGCCGACCACCAGTTGCTCTGCTGCAAGGTGAAACGGCCGAGTCGGGCGTGGCGGAAGGTTTTGAGCTGGTTCTCGACCGCGCGCACCTCCAGACGTTGCCAAGCGTCGCGGAAAGCTTGCGAAGCCGCCATGAAACGGGCCAGTTTCGCTTCCCACAGCGGGTCGAAGCGGTGCTCTGCCATGGCGCTACGGAACTGCGCGACCATGCGCGGCACCAGCTCTTCCCAATCCGCCAGGCTTGCCTGCCAGGCCGGGTCGGTCAGCGCCAGATAGATGCAGTTGCGATCTTCGGGCGGCACTTGCGCCAGGTCGACATTGACCATGCGGCAATAGGCTTGGTTGAAACCGATGATGTCGTAGCGCTGATTTTGGATCAGCGCCGGAATCGGGTCGAGCTGGTCGAGCAGGCGTTGGTTGAGCGGCGACAATCGGCAGCAACCGGCCGGTTCGGCCTGGGACTCGGGGTGCCTCAGTTCGGCCAGCGTAAACAGGTGGCGGGTTTCCGCCTCGCTACATTGCAGCGCTTCGGCCACCGAGGCAAGGACTCGAGGCGAGACCCGGATCGGTCGTCCCTGTTCCAGCTTGGTGTACCAGGTGATGCCGATGTCGGCCAGCGCCGCCACGTCCTCGCGCCGTAGCCCCGGGGTGCGTTTGCGACCGCTGCGTGCCAGCCCTAGCCGACCAGGATCCAGGCTTTCGCGCCGGGCGCGCAGAAAGGCGCCCAGTTCCAGTGCATTGCTGGTTCGTAGCGGTTCATCTTGCGAGGTTTCGACCCGATTCACGGCAGAGCGCTCCCTATTGCCTAGCATAATTTATACCAGTCTAACTAGAATCTGGTGCCAGTCTTAATTGCTTCTCATACTACGCTCGTAGCGCATCTTTTTGGGAGAAAAATGATGAATGGGAATGCAAGTACGGGCCATTTGGGGATGGCCGGGCTGCTGGTGCTGTTGGCCGGGCAGTTGTTGCCCCAGGTCGATTTCGCCATCGTTAACGTGGCATTGGCGGATCTCGCCCGCTCGCTGCATGCGACCGAGACCGATTTGGAGTTGATGGTGGCGGTCTATGGTGTGGCGTTTGCCGTCTGTCTGGCCATGGGTGGGCGGCTAGGCGACAACTTCGGCCGCCGCCGCTTGTTCAATTGGGGGGTCGGCCTGTTCGGCATCGCGTCGCTGTTGTGTGGCGTCGCGCCGTCCATCGGCTTCCTATTGGCGGCGCGCGCGTTACAGGGTGGCGCCGCGGCGCTGCTGGTGCCGCAGATTCTGGCGACGATCCATGTTTGCCTACGCGGCCTGGCACATGCCCGCGCCCTGGGGTTCTATGGGGCCGTCGGCGGCTTGGCTTTTGTGGTCGGCCAAGTGCTGGGTGGTTTGCTGGTTTCGGCCAATATCGCCGGGCTGGGGTGGCGTAGTGTGTTTTTGATCAACCTGCCGATCTGCCTGGCGATTTTGTTGCTGTCGGGCGCCGTGCTACCGGAAACCCGTCGCGAACGGCCGGCGCATATCGACCTGTCGGGTACGCTGGTACTGACGATGCTGATTTTGTGCTTGCTGTTGCCATTGGCGCTCGGGCCGTCTCAGCACTGGTCCTGGCCTTGTCTTGCCTTGTTGGCGGCATGCTTGCCGTTGTTGCTGTGGCTGGGGCGGGTCGAACTGGCGCAGGAGCGGCGTGGTTTTGTGGCGCTGATGCCGCCATCGTTGCTGCGCATCGGCAGCGTGCGCTTCGGCCTGCTGATGGCGGTGGTGTTCTATGCCTGCTGGAGCGGATTTATGTTCGTCATGGCATTGACGTTGCAGGCTGGCGCCGGGTTATCGCCGCTCGACTGCGGCAATGCCTTCATCTCGCTCGGGGTCGCCTATTTCGTCAGCTCCTTGTATAGCACTCGACTGGTCGCGCGTTTGGGCCGCATCCGCACGCTGTTGCTGGCCTGCGTGGTGCAGATGTCCGGACTAGTGTGCGTCGTGCTGAGCTTGCGATGGGTCTGGCCGCACCCCGGCGCGCTGTCGCTGACGCCCGCCCTGGTGTTGCTCGGCGTCGGGCAGGCGCAGATTGTCAGTTGCTTCTTCCGCATCGGCTTGTCGGATGTGCCGGCGGATCATGCCGGCGCGGGCAGCGCCATGCTGAGCACGGTGCAGCAGGCGGCCTTCGGTCTGGGCTCGGCGGTGCTGGGCGCGGTATTCGCCCAGACCTTGAGCACGAGCGGCGACTACCTGGCGGCGCTGCAGGCCGGCATCGGTACCGAGTTCGGCTTGATGATGCTGTTGCTGAGCAGCACCCTCGTTTATGGCCAGCGCTTGCGCCGGGCTCTGGCTATCGGCTGCGCGGCATGACGTGCCGCTCAGGTCAGCACGGTGCGGCGCGGCATCAGCACTTTGCTGACCAGGCCGGTTGGGTAGCTCAGGCCGCTTGGGGCATCCAGCTTCTGCCGCAGCCATAGCATGATGCCCGGCACCAGGCGGATGAACTGCTCGGCCGCGCAGTGTCCGGCACGGTCGATCAGCCAGACCTCGGCATTGTCCTGGCCGGCAAATCCCAGTGTGTCCTGTTGGTTGACATAAGGGTCCCGGCTGCCGTTGATCACCAAGAGCGGCGCCTTGGGCGGCGCAATCAAGAGCCCTTGGTGCGCCAGCGAGAACTCCTGTACCAACTGGTTGGCTTGCGCCTCGTCCGGCATGGCGGTCAATTGCATGGCATTGGCGATGGTGCCGGTGAGCGCGTTGTTGAGCGCCAACGGACTCGATCCAGGCTTGGTGTCGAAACCCACCGGGCCGCCGATGTCCACCGCGGCGTCGACCGATCCCAACATGGCTAGCTTCGCGGCCCAATGCCCACCGATGCTGATGCCCAGCATACCGGCCCGTGCCGCCGGGTCGCGCAGCTGATCGATCGCCTGCTGGTAGACCAAGTGGCTATTGGGTTCGAGCGGCAGCGTGGTTTCGCCGGTGCCCGGCATGTCGAGCACGCACACGCGCAAGCCGCCGAAACGCGCCAGGGTCAGCGCCAAGTGATGCAGTTCGAATTTGCCGATATACACCCCGCCGCTCAGACACAGCAGCGGTCGCGGCCGGCGCGACGCCTTGGCTGGCTCGAACAGGTGCGCCATGATCTGCGCCGGCCCGGCTGGCGTTTGGATATCGAGCGATTTACGGCTGAAGTGGCAGGGAAACTCCGGCGAGGCGCGCAGATAACAGCGGATCTGGTCGGCCAGCGCCTGCTGGCGTTCGGGCGTATTGATGACCGGGAAACGCGCCGCGCCGTAACAGGCGGAGGCTTCCAGCCAACGCTCGGCGCGTTCGGCTTGCTTGGCGTGCAGTGTCCACTCGTGCGTCCAGGCACCTGGGCCGGTACCCCAAAAATTGGTGACGTGGCTGCGCACCAAGCGCAGCGATTTGCCGGAAATGCCCTGGGCCTTCATCTGCCAGGCGCGCTCGTCGAATAGCGCCCGGTAGTCCAGTTCAAAGGTAAACATGCGGATTCATGCCTTTTGCGGATTGCCGGAATCGAAGGTGCTTCCTGCGAAACGGGCAATGACATTGCGCGGTTTGGATATAAACCGGCTCATTATGATAAAGATCGCTGCATCATGACAACTTGATAATGGTCACATGGCGATGCGCGCGAGGCATTTATGTGTCAGAGCGGGCATTCCATCCAGTACTGATACAGCGCCTTGCGTTCGCAGCCGGCCGCCAGCAGCGCCTCGCCGCCCAGGTCGGCGCGTTGCAGTTGCGGTACATCCCAGGCCTGGGCCGGCAGCGCCGCCGCTAGTTGTCGCAGCAAAGCCTGCGCATCGTGCTGATTGGGCGTGCCATCGATCAAGCTGTGGAGAGTGACGGTGCCGCCGTTGACCGAGAACACCAGTTGCGCCGATCCCCGTTGCCAAGCTTGCCAGTCGGTGGCGAGCGCCTGGATCACCGGCGCGCACACTTGCAGCGCGAGTTCGCCGATGCCGGCTTCCGCGTCTTTGAGCCAAGCCAGCGCACGTTCGCGTTCGACAGGCGCGGCCGGTACTGCGCTCGCCTCGCTGGCTCCAGGGGCGCGGGTGTAGCCGTGCAGGGTGTGGCGGATGACAAAGCCGTGTTTCTGGTACAGCCGCACGGCACGCGGGTTCTGGGCAAAGGTTTCCAGCGCCAGTGCCGAACGGCCGTCGGCGCGCGCTCGCGCCGCCATGTCGGCCAATAGCGCCGGCGCCGCGCCGCTGCCGCGCGCCGACGGTATGGCGCCCATCGAAGCCAGCCGCCAGCGTTTACCATGTGGCGCCACCAGCGCCAAAGCGACAATGCCATCCTGAGTCAGCGCGACACGGCTATGTTTCAGCTCTACCCCTTGGCGCAGCAGAAAGTATGCCCATTGTTCGAACGGCAGGCCGAACGGGCCGAGCAGGTAATCGGCGAAAGCGGCAGCAAAGGCCGCATGCAGGTCGGCCGGGGCGATCCGGTCGGCCGCCTGCAGAGTGAATGGGGACATGGTTTTTTCAGCTTGTTCGGGTTGCTTATGCCGTGACGTCGATGTTGCCGCCGACATCGGTCGGCGGGGCGTCCGATGTACTATCCTGCGCCGATTGATTGCTCGCGTCGACGGCCTCCAATGTCTTGTCGGTTTCCTTGAGATCGTCGTCCACATCTTTGATGTTTTTCTTCGCCTCGGCATTGTGTTGCGCTAGCGATTTGAGCAATTGGCGCATGGCTTTGATCTCGGACGCCAGCTCGTGCAATGTATTGGCCAGGCCGCCATCGCCAACTCTATCTTGGGCATCATTCATCGCACTGCTGCCGCTCGTGGCGCTGTCGCTGCCCGAGGTGCCGTCAGCGGTCGCACTGCCTTCGGCCGATGCCGTACCGCCGTCGGCCGTGGCCGAGACGTCGGCGCCGTCGGTTGCCGCCGTAGCCATATCCAGGCTGCCGGCCGAGCTCGTGTCGCCGGCGCTCGCTTGATCGCCGCCGCCATTCGTGACGTTTGCCGAGATATTGAAATCGACCGTGTTGGCGTTGTCGCCGTCGTTGAGCGCTTTCAGTTGGCCCGCCAGCGACTTCAACTCCCGGGCCAACTGCGCCAGCATTTGCGCCATGCCCTTGATGGTTTTCGGCGAGGCCATGGCCATCATCTGGCGCAGGGTTTTAACGCGTTGTTTCAGCATTTCGGCACGCTGTGCCAGTGCGTCGCGCCGGCTGGCGCGCAAGGCGCGCGCGGAGGGTGAGGATTGCGACGCTTGCTTGAGCTCGGCCATGTTGGTTTGCCACTGCTTGATCGACTGGCTCAGTGTGCTGCCGAGCGTGACTTGATCGGTCGGTGCCGCGGTGGCGTTGGACGCGGTACTCGTCTTTGCGGTTGCCGTTGCGGGGTGCTGGGCACTGAGCGTAACCGAAATCGGCTGAGATAAAATGCGTATTTGCATAACTTGTTAAAAATGGCAATGACAATCATATATCGGCCATTTCTCACCGTTCTTGAGCGCCGGATGGCGGGGCGGCAGCCGGGACGACCGGCCACCTCGACATCACTCGCCGTCGTCCTGCATGCGGTGACTGGCGCTGGCGTCCAAGTCCAGTTGGTAGATGGCCTTGAGCTGATCGATGGTCTGCAGTGTTTCCGGCGAGAACGGCACTTTGCCTTCGAACGCATGCAATACGATGCCTTCCAGTAAATCTCCAAGCGTCATGTCTTTTTGCTCGGCCAGCGCCTTGAGCACCTTCACCATGCGTTTTTCCAGGCGAACCCCGGTCTGGATGCGTTCGATTTTGATCGTTTGATTCATATGGTCTCCTTGTTATCAAGGTACCAAGGTAACATTTTGAACAAAAAAGCTCAAGCCGGTCGTAGCGCCGGCGTCAGGCGGGTTGCAAGGGGAGGGCGCTGTGCAGGCTGTCGATATGCGATTTGAGCAAGGCGCCGAGCCGGGCTGTGGCTTGCCGCAGCGTCTCGTCCGAAACCGAGGCGAAAGCCAGTTGCAGCGCCGGCGGGTAGCGGCCGAGCAGCGCCAAGGCCGATAGCGGCCGTACCGGCAGCCCCTGCGCTTTCAGTTCGTTGGCGATGTCTTGATCGTTCAAGCCGGCAGGCAGCCATAGCACGAAATGGAAACCGCAGTGCTCGCCGGACAGGCGCGGCCGTTCGATCCAGCGGCCGAGTTCCTGGATGACGATGTCGCGCCGGCGCTGATAGATACGGCGTGCCTGACGGATGTGGGCGTACAGATCGCCGGACTCGATCATCGAGGCCAGCGCTTGTTGCTCGATCAGCCCGGGGTGGGCGCCGGTAGCGTACAGGCGCTGAATCAAGGTCGGGCGCCAGCTTTTCGGCACGATCATGAAGCCGATGCGTAGCGAGGTATACAGCAACTTATTGAAACTGCCGCAGAACAGGACATGGTCGTCGCGGTCGCTGGATTTGAGCGCCGGTGGCGGCGATTTCAGATAGTTGTACTCGCTGTCGTAATCGTCTTCGATGATCAGCGTGCCATGGCGGCGCGCCCAGTCGAGCAGGGCGGCGCGGCGCGTGGCGCTCATGGTGTAGCCCAGCGGCGATTGGTGTGCCGGCGTGACGTAGATCGCGGCACAGGGGGGCTCGTCCAGCGTGGCTACGCAGAGCCCTTCTTGATCGACCGCCGTCGGGCGCAGGTTGAGCCCGCGCGATTCGAAAATCTCGCGTGCCTGGCGATAGGTCGGGTCTTCGATGGCCACCGTCGCCCCGGCCGGCAACAGACCGGCCACCAGGCTGATGGCCTGGCGGATGCCGGTGGTGATCACCACGTCGTCGGCATCGCACTCGATGCCGCGCACGCCTTTTACATATTGGGCGACCGCCTGGCGCAGCCTGGCCAGCCCGCCGAACTGCATCAAATGCATGTCTTCCACCTGAATTTCCCGCGTGGCGCGCGTCAAATGCTGACGCCACTTGGCCAAGTCCAGTAGTAGCGGATCGGCCGCGCGGGCGATGAAGGCTTGACGGGCCGGGCCCGGACTGCAGCTGAGCATGCCGAGCGTTTCTGGTTGCGGGATGGGCTTGCCGGCCTGCGGCGGTGCGGCGCGGCCGACCCGGCAGGGGGTATCGGGCAGCATGAAATGCTCGGGCAGTGCGGCGGCGACGAAGGTACCGGCGCCTTGGCGCCGCTCCAGATAACCCTCGATGGTCAGCCGTTCGTAAGCTTGCTCCACCGTGCCGCGCGACAGCGACCAGCGCGCGGCCAGCTCCCGGGTGGACGGCACTTGCACGCCCAGGCGCAATAGGCCGTCGGTCATGGCTTGGCGCAGGCTGCGATACACCAGATCCTGTCTGGTCAGGCCGGCGAAGGCCGGGTTGTCGAGGAGGGGGATATCCAGGGTTCTGACGGTGCGCATGTGGCTAAGTGGTCTAGTTAAAATTGGCGGAAGTGGAACTTCTTTGTATGCCAATATGCAACTAGGATGAATGGGCGTCAAGAAAAAATGATTGGATGAGAATATGAATATTTACTTGGCATTTGTCCGACTTCCTAACATATTGTTAAGTAAGTGGTACGCCGGCATGACGCAGCATGTGAGCCAGTCTTTTCGCCCCGATGTCGAGGCGATGACCCACTGTCTGCATGATCGGTCGGCGGCGACGGTTCGGGTGGATTGCCCATACTGTCGCGCCGCCAAACTGCCGCCAGTTTGAGGGCAGGGCGCCGAGTGGATCGGCCGCCATGTGCGCCAGGATAGGGTGCGGCATGGAAGGAAGGTCAAAACAAATAGAGGAGAGTGCCTTCCGGCTTGATCTGCTTTTCATAAGTGCAAAGAGAAAAGGAGAAAGCAGAATGTCAATCGGAGAAAAACTGCGCCGTTACCGCCAGGCGGTCGGCCAAAACTGGTACTGGGGCATGGGATTGCAGATCAACCAGGCCCTGCATGAAAAAGACGTAGTGGCGGCGATGCGGCGCGCCCAGGCCTTGCCGGTCGCTTGCTCGTGCCCGAGCGGCGTTCAGTGCAGCATGTGCATGCCGATCGACTTCGAGGAGGATTGAGTCAGGCGCCGAGAGTCTGTACGTGTTGGGCCAGTCGTTCGATCAGCGCGGCCAGAGCCGGATTGGCTCTGGCCGTTTCGTTGTAGCACAGGCCGATGCGGCGCAGCGGCGCGGCTTGCGGCAGTCCTCGCAGCACCAAATCGGCCCGTCCGGCCGCCAGCGACTGGGGCAAAAGCGCTAGGCCGATACCGCTGGCGACCAAGGCCAACGCCAGCGAGAAACTATCGGCTTGGGCGGCAAAGCAGGGCAGCGCGCCATCCGGCGCATACCAGTGCAGCAATTGCACATGCGTCGGATGCTGCGGGCAGGCGATCCACTCCACCTGATGCAGATCCTCCTGCGACAGAATGGCGCGCCCGGCGAGCGGGTGGTCGTTGCGCATCGCCAGCACATGCGGTTCCTCCCACAGCGGCAGGAACAATTCTTCTTCGCGGCGCAGGTGCTCCGGCGCGAGCCGCGCCTCGCCCTGGCAACCCGCCTTGAGCGTCAGTTGCAGCAGCGGATCGCCGCGTGTCGCCAGCCTCAGAACCGTCTCGATTTGCGCCGGACCCGGCTCGCCCTCGATGCCCAGCGTCAACTGGCTGCAGTCGTCATGGCCTTGGCGGAACATGTCGTTCAGCGCCGTCGCGTCGGCCACCAGCCGGCGCGCGCGGGGATACAACTGCCGCGCCGCCTCGCTGATACCGACGCCGCGCGGCTGGCGCAGAAACAATGCCGTGCCGAGCTGCGCCTCCAATTGCCGGATCGTCACCGACAAGGTGGGTTGACTCAGGTGCAGATGCGTTGCGGCGGCGCTGATGTTGCGCGTCTCGTAGACCGCGAGGAATGCCTTGAGTTGACGGATATCCATAGATTATTTCGATAGCTGATCTAGAAAATCGGTATTTTTCAAGCGTCTATCACTCGATCATACTGCGAAAACCGATTTGGTTATCGTTATTTTCTATTTTTGGAGGCGTTATGCAAAAACCTCTCGCCATCGTAACAGGCGCCAGCTCCGGCATCGGCGCCGCGACGGCCCAACGATTATCCGAGCGCGGCTACCCGCTACTACTGCTGGGGCGGCGGCTCGACCGTTTGCAGGCGCTTAACCTGCCCAAAACCATGATCCGCGCGCTGGACGTGACCGATCGTATCGCGTTGGCCAGTGCGGTCGCCGAAGCCGAGCAGCAATTCGGCCCGACCGATCTATTGGTCAACAATGCCGGCGTGATGCTGTTGGGCAGCATGGCCACGCAGGATCCGGGAGAGTGGGATCGGATGCTGGACGTGAATGTGAAAGGATTGCTCAACGGCATTCATGCTGTGCTGGCCGGCATGGTGGCACGTCGTCGCGGCACCATCGTCAATGTCAGTTCGATTGCCGGGCGTAAAACCTTTCCCAGCCATGCGGCCTATTGCGGTACCAAATTCGCCGTTCATGCCATCAGCGAGAATCTACGCGAAGAAGTATCGGGCCAGGATGTGCGCGTGATTACCATTGCGCCGGGGGCGGTGGAGACCGAATTGCTGGGACACACCACCGACGAGGCGATCAAGCGCGGTTACGACGAGTGGAAGCAGCAGATGGGCGGCGTGCTGGAGGCCGCGACGGTGGCCGAGACCATCCGCTTTGCCTATGAACAGCCGCAACACGTTTGTATCCGCGAGATTGTGCTGGCGGCCACGCGCCAACCGGCCTGAGGTGCCGTGCGAGGGGAGGGGGGCCGCCCGTGTCCCCCCTCGAATGATCGCAAAGGCCGGCCACGGGCCGCACCTTTCCCTTGTTCGCCTCTTTCGCTTGTGTTAAAAATGACCAATGGTCATTTTATTTGGGAGTCATGCGATGAACGAGCCGGGACAACGTTGGGCCTTGATCACGGGGGCATCCAGCGGCATGGGGGTCGATTATGCGCGCCAGTTGGCGGCGCAGGGGGTTGCGTTGGTGCTGGTGGCGCGCAGTTTCGAGCCGATGCGCACGCTGGCCGACGAATTGATTGCACGGCATCGGGTACCGGTGCAAGTCATCGCGCAGGACTTGGCCGAACCCGGGGCTGCGCAGGCGCTGAAGCGCCAGATCGATGAACAGGGCTGGCAGATCGATTTGTTGGTCAACAACGCCGGCTTCGGCGTGCATGGCGATTTCCATCGCCAGCCGCTGGAACGGCTGCAAAGCATGTTGCAGCTCAATATCGTCGCCCTGACCGAGCTGACCCGGCTGTTTGCCGCCGATATGGCGGCGCGCGGTCGCGGCGAGATTCTGCTGGTCGCGTCGATCGGCGCCTACCAGGCCTCGCCGACTTATGCAGCCTACTGCGCCAGCAAGGCCTACGTGTTGCTGCTGGGCGAAGCGCTGCACGAAGAGCTCAAGCCGCACGGGGTGACCGTGACGGTGCTGTCGCCCGGCGTAACCGCCACCAACTTCTTCGAGGTCTCCGGACAACGGGCAACCGGCTATCAGCGCTTGATGGTCATGCCGAGCGACGCGGTGGTGCGCCAGGCGCTGGCGGCATTACGCGCGCGTCGCGCCACGCTGGTGCCGGGGCTCTTCAATGCCTTGACGGTGTTCGCCAACCGCTTTGCCCCGCGCAGTTGGCAACGCAAGCTGGTCTACCGGCTGATGCGTAACGATTAATCCAGCAGCCGCTTCGCCTCGGCCATCAGCGAGTCGGTCAGGCGGCTGATCAGCGCGCTCTCCATGGCCCAGCGGTGCCAGAACAGCGGCAAGTGAAACTCCCGCTCCGGGCTCAAATCCACCAGTTCGCCGCTTTGCAGCCGATCGCCGATCAGCAGATTGGAGATCAGGCCGAAACCCGCCCCCGCTGTGATCACGTCGACGAATTCGTTGATCGACGGAATCAGGTGGAAAGGAAAGACCCGGTCGAAGCCCGGATGTTGTTGTGCCAGAAAATCGAAATGCAGGGGATCGTCGTGACTGACCAGCACCGCCGGCGCGCTGGCGAGCGCTGCGTCGGTCGGTCCTTCGGGAAAATGGCGCTCGGCGAATGCCGGGGTGGCGACGCAGTAAAAACGCATGGCGCCCAATTCCGTCACCTCGCCGCCGGGCAGGGCGGCGGCATGCTGGCTGATGCAGCCCAGTACCGTGCCATTGCGCATCATCTGCTGAGTGCGCGATTCATCGTCGACATAAACGTGCAGCAAGGTCCGCGACGTTTGCGGTATCCATTGCAGACAGGTGCGCACGAACCACGCCAACGTATCGTTGCTGACGGCGACCGCCACGACTTGGTAGCTGTCGGCGTCGGCATTCATCTTGGCTGCCAATTCATGTTCCAGTAAGGCCACTTGCCGTGCATGGCGCAGCAGATGCTCGCCTTGCGCCGTCGGCGCCATGGGCAACGAGCGGGTCAGCAGTCGCTGGCCCTGGCTTTGTTCCAGTTGCGATAGGCGCTGGGAGACCGCCGACTGGGTGATGTGCAAGCTGCGCGCAGCCTTGTCGAAGCTTTGTTCGCGGATGACCGCATCCAGGGCGGCCAGTTGTCGGTAATCGATACGCAGGGCCATTATTAGCACCTCTAATCCATATCCAGAATAATGAATTGTACAACAAGTATATTAGTCGTTTAGATTATTAGAGGACGCTGTTTTAGGTGTGCGTTAGGGATAACAAGAGACTGGGAGTCAAAAAATGACAGATACCGTCGCGCCGGATCGTGGCGCAAGAAAAATCGGTTTTGTGGCGTTGACCGCCTTGGTGATGGGGTCGATGTTGGGGGCGGGCATTCTGTCTTTGCCGCAGAACATGGCCGCCACTTCGGGGGCGGGCGCCGTGGTCATCGCCTGGGGCATTACCCTGTTCGGCATGTTGATGCTGGCGCTGGTATTTCAGAATCTTTCCAACCGTCAGCCGGACATCGAGGGCGGGGTATATGGCTATGCCCGAGCCGGGTTCGGCGATTTCATGGGTTTCAATTCGGCCTGGGGCTACTGGATGTCCGGTTGGGTGGGCAATGTGTCGCTGTTCGTGGTGATGTTTTCGGCGCTGGCCGGTTTCAAGCCGTTCGCCTTGTTCGCCGACGGCAATAACTGGCAGTCGATCCTGGCCTCGTCGGTACTGCTGTGGCTCTTGACCTGGACGGTGATGCGCGGTGTGCACGAAGCGGCCTTCGTCAACATCCTGACCACCATCGCGCGCATTTTGCCGCTGATCCTGTTCGTGATCGTGGTGATCCTGGCCTTCCAGGTGAAGACCTTCACCACCGATTTCTGGGGCAATGTGAAACTCGGCTCGGTGCTCGACCAAGTCAAGGGCTCGATGCTGGTGACCGTATGGGTATACATCGGCATCGAGGGTGCCACGGTGTACTCGACCCGGGCACAGAAAAAGTCCGATATCGGGCGTGCAACGATAGTGGGGTTTCTGCTGACTTCGGTACTGTTGGTGGCGGTGTCTGTCTTGTCGCTGGGCATTATGAGTCAGCCGGAATTGGCCGGTTTGAAGAATCCGTCGGCCGCGGGCGTGCTGCAACATGTCGTGGGCCCGTGGGGCGCGGGCTTGATCAATGCCTGCCTGGTGATTGCCGTGGGCGGCGAGCTGTTGGCCTGGACCATGTTGCCGGCGGAAATTCCTTATCTGGGTGCGCGCGACGGGGTATTCCCGAAGCTGTTCGGCAAGGTCAACCGCCATCAGTCGCCGGTCAACGCGCTGTGGCTGACCAATGGCCTGATCCAAGTGATGCTGTTGGTGACGCTGTATAGCTCGGCGGGTTATCTGGCACTCCTGTCGCTGGCGACCTCGATGGTCCTGATTCCCTATCTGCTGTGCGGCGGTTACGCCTGGTTGGTGGCCTTGCGCGGCACCGGTTATCCGGCGGGCGATGCGGCGCGCAAGCGCGACATGCTGATCGGTGTTTTGGCGACGGGCTATTGCGTCTGGCTGATCTATGCCGCCGGACTGAAATATCTGTTCCTGTCGATGATTCTGTATACCCCGGGCATTGCCTTTTACTGGTGGGCCAAGTGGGAGCGCGGCGAGAAGCCGTTCAAGGGGTTCGAACTGGCATTGGCACTGTTCATGGCCGTGCTGGGACTGGTTGCCTGCGTGATGGTGGCGCAAGGACGAATCAGTCTGAACTGATGGTGCCTCATTATATTTATTGTTAGTTTTGCTCCCTCGCCGCGGCCCGTGCCGCGGCTTTTTTTATGTAGCGGCTCCTGCCAGCGGTTTATTGGTGCTGGCGCCGGTATTGCTCGGGGGTGAGGCCGGAGCGGCGCTGGAACATGGCAATGAAAGCCGAGGCAGTGCTGTAGCCGAGATCGAGCGCGATGTGCAGCACGCTAAGATCCTTCTCCAGCATCGAGAGCGCGGTGAGAAACCGCAGTCGCTGACGCCATTCTCCGAAGCTCATCCCCAGTTCGCGCTGGCAGCGCCGCGCCAGTGTGCGTTCTGTGCTGTGCAGCTGCTCGGCCCATTGCGCCAGGGTGTCGTTGTTGCCCGGGCAGTGTTGCAGCGCGTCCAGCAAGCGAGAGAGTTGGGGGTCGTTGCTGCCGGGCAAATAGCTGTCGGAGCAGCGCGCCTGGCGCATCTGATCCAGCAGAACCTCGGTCAGGCGCCGATCTGCCGGGGTATGGGGCACGTTCAGCCGACGTGTGGCGAAGTCTTCCAGAATCGCTTTGAGGATCGGGCTCAATTGCAGTGCGCAGGGCTCGGCCGGCAAGCCCCGGCACAAGGCGGCATCGATATAGACCGAGTGATGCCGGCCGCCTTGTAGGGTATGGGCGTCGTGTTCTTTTTCCGGCGGTGTCCACAGCGCATATTGCGGCGGTACGCGGAAGGGGCGTCCCTCGATGGTCAGCGCCATGACCCCCGAGGCCGAATAGCTCAGTTGCCCCCATGGATGGCGATGGCTGAGGAAGCGGTCGTTGGTCTCGAACTCGTTGAGGCGCACGTAGATCGGATAGGGCAGCGTGACGAAATCCGGCGGGTATTGCACGGTATGGGCAATCATGGCGGTCTTTCGCTATATTTTGTCTGGTTCGCATTATATTCGTCGTATATGTCTATTGGAAAATAAGACAAATTATTATTTGAGATGAATGACATGCGAACCACTTGGCGACACTACGCGCTACCGCTGATGGCGGTGCTGATCTGGAGCGGCAATACCATTGTGTCGAAACTGGCGGCCGGCGCGATTGCGCCGTCGGCCATATCCTTCTACCGCTGGCTGATCGCCGCGTTGTGCATGACGCCGTTCGTCTGGCGCGAACTGGTCGCCGCGCGTGTCATGATCTGGCGCGATTGGCCGCGACTGGCTGTGCTGGGATTTCTTGGCATGGTGGCTTATCAATGCCTGGCTTATATCGCGGCGCGCAGTACGACGGCGACCAATATGGGACTGTTGTTGGGCCTGCTGCCGTTGATGACGGTCGGCTTGTCGGTGTTGTGGCTCGCCGAGCGCGTGACGCGCGGCGACGTGGCGGGTGGCTTGCTATCGCTGGCCGGGCTGGTTTATCTGCTGAGCCAGGGACATCCTGCCAGTCTGCTGGCGCACGGCGTCTCGGCCGGCGACGGCATCATGCTGTTGGCCTGCGCCGCTTATGCCGCCTATTGCGTGTTGCTCAAACGCTGGCCGATCGCGCTGAACCGTTGGGCATCGCTATGCCTGCAGATCTGGTTCGCCGTGGGTTTTCTGTCGATCTACTACTTGGTATCCGGCGCGCCCGCGGTGACGCGTGCAGGCTGGCCGTTGATGCTGTACGCCGCCATACCGGCTTCGCTGATGGCGCCGATGCTGTGGCTGGCCGGTGTACAGGCGCTGGGGCCGCAACGTACCACGGCGCTGATGAATCTGATGCCGGTGGTGACGGTGGCGCTAGCATGTTGGTCGCTGGGCGAGGCGCTACATGGCTATCATTTGCTAGGCGGCGGCCTGGTGCTGGCAGGGGTGGTGTTGGTGCAGCGCTGGACGCGGCCGCTACGCGCAACGGTTCGGCGGGAACCGCTCGCGGCGCCCGCCACGGAGTCCGGGTGCCCTTAGAGTACCGCCCATAGGCCGATGAGAATGACCACGCCCAGCGCCACCGCCAGGGCCTGAGTCGTGTGGCGCTCCTTGTCGAGCGCTTGATGGACGGCATTGTTCATCGATTCGATCTTGGCCAGGTGCTGGGCCATCTCGTGCCGTTCCTGGTCTTGCTTGATCAGGGTTTGTAGCATCGCTTCGCCGCCGAATTCGGTGATCATGCTGCTGTCGCATACGCCGATCAACCGGCCGACCTTATCTTTGTAGTACAGCCCGGAGCGTTGCTGGTCGTCGCTCCATTCGAATTCGAAACCTTGTTTGGCGTAGAAGGCTTGCTTGTGCAGTTTTTCGGTTTCGCTGGTGCCGGCTTGTATCATCAGCATGCCGGGGCTCGCGCTATAGTCGGGATAGGTGCCCTTGGCCCAGGCGACCACCGTGGCGAACAAAAAATCGTCAAGCCCCGTGCCCGGCAGGCTGTCCGAGAGGTTGATGCCGGCCTTGGGGCCGAAGGTGATCGAACGGCTCGGGTGGTCGACGCGTACCCAGGCACAATTGCGACTGCCGTGAAAGCGTGTTTCGTCTTCTGGAAAATTATTCCAGGTACCGTTGCTGTTGATGGCGTAGCCGCGGCATTGCACGCGGAAGAAATCGGATTGGTTGGTGACGGCACGGTTGCGCTGCAAAATGCCGTACATCAAGACACCGTTCTCGCGTTGCAGCTTGAGAATGGTCTCGCCTAAGGGCATGGCGATATTGGCCAGCGCACTATCGCTTTCCGGTGCTTTGAGCTCGGGTTCTTCCACGGCGTGCGCCGCGGCGTGTTCGGGTTTGTTCATGACCGGTCGGCTATTTAGGGTTGTCGCCATGTCTGGGGTAGGTTTTCGGACATAGGCCTCTATCCTGCATTAAAAATGAACTGTTACAAAGCATTTTGCAAACAAAATGCCTATGACGTTAGATTTAGGCCAAGCCCGTGTTGGAAATATCCAGATACGATGGTTTTTATTCGGAGGTATAATGCCTCTCTGTCACCGGGGGTGCCGCTTGCGATGCTGTGGCTGAGAGAGACCCTGATTACCTGATCTATTAGGGCCCTCTGAACCAGTTATTTGCCCCGGCGTTTGATCAAAAAGGGGCCGAATGCAAGGCGCGCGACGCAGGTCGCAGTTATTCTGCGAACCAAGGAGCGCAACGCTGCAGGCGGCCCCTTTTTGGTCAAACCCTTCGGGGCCGCGCCTGGCGGGCGGTCTGCTTTGTTGCGCGGCTTGCGGATGGAATGACCATCCGCTGCGCCTCGCGCCGCGCATCCCATCCCGCCAGACCGGCCGCCGGGGTAAATAACTGGTTCAGAGGGCCCTTAGTACCAGCGGAGGGAGCGTGATCTGCGGCATCGTGCGCGGGCATGCTCCCCATTTTGTGGAGAGTCCGATATGAAGTTCCGCCACCTTTGTCTTGCCGTGTCCCTGGCCGCCGCCGCGCTTGGCGCGCAGGCCGAGGGTTTGCGCGTGATGACGCACAATGCCTTCGAATTATCCAAGCCGCTACTGGCCGATTTTGAAAAGCAGACCGGGGTCAAGGTCGAGCTGATCAAGGCGGGCGATGCCGGCGAAATGCTCAACAAGTTGATTCTGACGCGCGCCAATCCGATCGCCGATGTGGTTTTCGGCCTGGACAACTCGCTGGCCGGCAAGGCCGAGGCCGCTGGCATACTTGAGCCGTTCGCTCCGAAGTCCGATGGCCGCAAGGCGCGTTATGCGCTGCCGGGCGGGCTGATCAGCATCGACTACGGTTATGTCACCCTGGTGTACGACAAGGCCTGGTTCGCCCAGCACAAGCTGGCGCTGCCGAAGTCGTTGAATGACCTGACTCTGCCGGCCTATCGCGATCTGCTGGTTGTGGAAAATCCGGCCACCTCGAGCCCGGGGCAGGGCTTTTTGTTCGCCACCATCCGCGCCATGGGCGAGGAGCGCGCCTTCTCCTTCTGGGGCAAGCTGCGCGGCAACGGCGTCAAAGTGGTCAAGGATTGGGGCATCGCCTATAACACCGATTTCTCGCATAACGGCGGCAGCCGTCCCATCGTGTTGAGCTATGCGACCGATCCGGCCGCCGAAGTGGCTTACAGCAAGGTTAAGGTCAACGAATCGCCGGTGGCGACTCTGCCGTTGTCCGGCGCGGTGTATCAGCAGGTCGAAGGGGCCGCGCTGATCAAGGGCGGCCATGAGCGCGCGGCGGCGGAGAAGTTCATCGCCTTCCTGCGTTCCGAGCCGGTGCAGAAGGATCTGCAGACGACGATGTGGATGTACCCGGTGATGCAGGGCACACCGCTGGCGCCGGTGTTCGCTTATGCCAAGGAGCCCGCCGCGCATCAGACGCCGGGTGCGGCTGAGATCCGCGCCAAGGGGCAGGGCTGGATCAAGCGCTGGACGCAGGTGGTGCTGAAGTAGGATGCGTTCGACACGATGGCTGGCGCTGTTGCCGCTGGCCTTACTGACCGCACTGGTGGCGGTGCCGCTGTCGCGGTTGAGTACCGATGGGGCCAGCGCGTTGTCGCTGGCCTTTTTGTCCGACCCGTACTACCGCTGGCGCCTGGCCTGGTCGCTCGCTCAGGCCTTGGCGACTTGCGGCTTGGCGTTGCTGTTCGGGCTGCCGATTGCCTGGACGTTGGCGCGGTTCGATTTTCCCGGCCGGCGCTGGCTTTTGCGCCTCTTGATGCTGCCGTTCGTCATGCCGACGCTGGTGGCCGCCATGGGCGTGCTGGCCTTGTTCGGTCCGCAGGGGCTGACCGGTATTCATGGCCAGGACACGCCCTGGCTGTTGCTGTACGGCAACCTGTTCTATAACTTGCCGCTGTTGGTTCGTTCGGCGCAGGAGGGATTCGCGCGCATTCCGGCCAATCGTCTGATGGCGGCGCGTTCGCTCGGCGCCACGCCTTGGCGCGTGTTCTGGCGCGTCGAGCTGCCTGGCGCCATGCCCTGGATCTGTTCGGCGCTGTGCCTGATTTTCCTTTATTGCTTTTCCGCCTTCGGCCTGGCCTTGATCCTGGGCGGCCAGCGCTATGCCACGGTCGAGGTGGAAATTTATACGCTGGTGGCTTACGAGCTGAACCTGTCCGATGCCAGTGCCCTGGCGCTTAGTGTGTTGGCGGTGGCCAGCTTGGTGGCATTCGGCTATGCCTGGTTGGAGCGGGGGCTGGCCAGACCGATGCGCGGACAAGTGGCTCAGCGGTGTGTGCCGAGCGGCTGGCGGCAGTGCGCGTTGCTCGCCTTGGCCGTCGGGCTACTGGTTTTGTTGGCGCTGGCGCCGTTGGCCGCGATTGCCTGGCGGGCGTTATGGGCGGGACCGGCCTGGCGCGCCTTGGCCGATCCCGAAGTATGGGCGGCGTTGGCCAATACCGCGCGCTTCACCGCCTTGGCGCTCGGCGGCGCCTGTCTGTTCGGGCTGGCGCACGCTTTCGCCGCGCGGCGCAGTGTGCTGCTGGGCACGCTGGCTTTCCTGCCCTATGCCGTTTCGCCCGTTTGCGTCGCATTCGGTTTGTTGTTGGTCTATCCGCGCCTGAGCGCCAGTCTGACGCTGCTGATCGGGGCCTATACGCTGTTGGCGTATCCGTTCGTCGCGCGCGGGATGTCGGCGACGCTGGATGCGGTACCGGCGCACCTGCCGCAGGCTGCTCGCACCTTGGGCGCCTCGACTTGGCGCGTGGTCTGGCGCGTGCTGTTGCCGATCGCCGCACCGGCACTGCGGCGCGGGATGGCCTTCGCCGCGGCGACCGCGCTGGGCGAATTCGCCGTGACGCTGTTTTTGTCGCGCCCGGAGTGGATGACGCTGACCACGCTGATTTATCAGCGGCTCGGTCGGCCGGGTGCGCTGAATCAGGACAGTGCGCTGGTTCTGTCCTGTCTATTGATGTTGTTGGCCATGGTGGCTTTTGTGCTGATCGAATGGCAGCGAGAAGGGGATGACGATGTTGCAGGTCGATAAGGTTTCGAAGCGCTACGACCATCAGTGGCTGGCGCGGGACCTATCGCTGACCGTCGGCGCCGGCGAGATCATGGCGTTGCTGGGGCCGTCCGGCTGCGGCAAGAGCACGCTGCTCAAGCTGATTGCCGGTCTGGAGCCAGTCGAGGCCGGCACGATCCGTTTCGCGGGACAGGATTTGGCGCGGGTTCCGCCCGAGGCGCGCCATTTCGCGCTGATGTTCCAGGATTTCGCGCTGTTTCCGCATTTGAATGTGCTCGACAATGTCTGCTTCGGCTTGGTGGAGCGCCGCACTCCGAAGGCGACGGCGCGCGGGCAAGCGCGTGCGGTGCTGGCGACGGTGGGGCTTGCCGGTTACGACGATCGCGCGGTGGGGGCCTTGTCGGGCGGCGAGGCGCAGCGTGTCGCACTGGCGCGCGCGCTGGTGACGGCGCCGCGGCTGTTGCTGTTGGACGAGCCGTTCTCGAGCCTGGATGCGCATCTACGGCTGTCGCTGCAAACCGAGTTCCGCCAACGCATCCGCGCTCTGGGCATCAGTGCGCTGTTGGTGACACATGATCGGCAGGAAGCGTTCACGATGGCCGACCGTGTCGCACTGCTCTATCAGGGGGGCATCCAGCAGTGCGACACGCCGTCTGCGCTGTTGGCCGCGCCGGCCGATCCCTGGGTGGCGAGCTTCATCGGTTTCGACAATGTCTGCGACGACTGGGCCTTGCCGGAAACGGCCCTGTGGTTGGATGCGGCGGGGCGGTCGGCACACATCGAGACGCTCACGCCGCTGGCCGAAGGGATACGCTTGCGGTTGTCGCAGGACGGGCAGTGCTACACCTTGCATCTGTCGGCGCGCGAGGCGGCGGCCTGGCGCACGCAGTTGGCGCCGGGCGCCGATGTGGGACTTGTCATCGATGAAGCGGCGCGTATCCGCTTTGCTTGATCCGGTCATGGCCGGTTCATAGAAATTAATCTTTTGTCATGAGGCGTGGCGGTGCGAAATGCTAGCCTGAGCTGCATGATACTGCCCCCGACTCTCGAGACTGACCGGTTGCGGCTCGATCCTCTGGATGAACACCATCTGGAGGCGATTTTCCGCATTTATTCCAACCCCGAAGTGGTGCGCCTGTTCGGTCAGGATTGCATGACCGATCTTGAGCAGGCGCGCTATTGGCTGCAAGTGCAGGAGCAGATGCGCCAACTCGACCTGGGTGCGACTTGGGTGTTGCGCTTGAAGGATTCGGGGGAGGCGGTGGGCTCGTTCAGTTTCGACGGCATCAATCGGCAATGGCACAACGTCGGCGTCAGTTACGCGCTACGGCCGGAATTCTGGCGCCGCGGGCTGATGAGCGAGGCGTTGGCGGCGTTGATTGCGCTGGCCTGGTCCGGCACATTCGCCGGGCCGATGCACCGCATACAGGCACTAGTGTTCAAAGACAACGCAGCGTCGATCGCCATGTTATGCAAAGCCGGATTCGTATGCGAAGGCGAGCGCTTGGGGTTGGTGTTCTGGCAGCAATGCTACTGGGATCTGGCAAGCTTCTGCCTGATCAATCCGTTGGAGGCGTCGGCGGCTGACAAACATTGACCCACTCGCCGGCCACGATGTCCCGCAGTCGTTCGGGGGCGATGCGCACCGCTGTGTGGGTACCGCCGGCGGCGGGCATGACGGTATCGAAATCGCGTAGCGAGACATCGAGATACACCGGTAACGGCAGGGCTAGACCAAAAGGACAGACGCCGCCGACCGGGTGGCCGGTCAGCGTCTCCACTTCGTGGGCGCCCAGCATTTTCCCTTTGCCCAATGCCGCCTTGAATTTCCGGTTGTCGATGCGGGCATCGCCGCGTGCCACCAGCAGCACCACACGCTCATCGCCCAGGCGGAAGGCCAAGGTCTTGGCGATGCGTCCCGGCTCGACGCCGTGCGCTTGTGCCGCCAGCGCCACGGTGGCGGTGCTGGAGGATAGTTCGATGATCTCCAGTTCGATCTGGCGGCGCTTGAACTCGTCGCGAACGGATTCCAGGCTCATGCTGGGCGTTTACTCCTGAATGGCCAGAGACAGTGTTTCCTTGATTTCTTCCATGACGACGTAGCTGCGCGATTCGTTGGCGGCGGGCAGTTTGAGCAGGATGTTGCCCAACAGTTCGCGGTACATGGACATATCCGGAATGCGCG
Source organism: Paludibacterium purpuratum (assembly GCF_004363805.1). GTDB lineage: Bacteria > Pseudomonadota > Gammaproteobacteria > Burkholderiales > Chromobacteriaceae > Paludibacterium > Paludibacterium purpuratum. The sequence continues at coordinate 325,386 of NZ_SNZP01000001.1, forward strand.
CCTTGATCAAATAGTCGAACTCGCCCGAGACCAGGTGGCATTCGAGAATTTCCGGAATGTTCTGCACTTCGCGACGAAAGGCATCGAAAATGTCGCCGGACTTGGCCGACAATTTGATTTCCACAAACACCAGCAGGCTGGCGCTGAGCATGTGCGGATTGAGACGGGCAAAATAGCCCTCGATCACGCCCTCGCGTTCCAGGCGGCGCACGCGTTCAGTGCAGGGGGTGGTCGAAAGCCCGACTTTCTCTGCCAGATCGGTCAACGATATCCGCCCGTTGTTCTGCAATAGCTGCAGAATCTTCAAATCGATCTTGTCGAAAATCCGCTCGGCAGTGGTTTTTTTTCTCATGTGTGTCGTGCGCCCCAGTGGTGGATGAATATATCGATTCCCGGTTGATCTACGGGTAAATGCACTGCATCGCCGTCAATATACTACGTGAAATGACTTTTTTGCAGATTTGTCATGGGGCGCACTGCGCGAGCGTCATGATTTGCCTTGCCCTTGCAACATGCTCTCCAGGGCATTCTCTGCAGACAGGATGTGAAAACGGATGAATGCCGCCGCATCGTCGGCTTTGCCAGCGCGGCACAGCGCCAGGAGTTGGGTGTGTTCGGCGTGCGCCTGTTCCATGGTTTGGGTGAACAGGATTTGCATGCGGGTATAGCGATCGGTCTTGTTGTGCAACTGCTCGATCAGCGCCAGGGTGTTCGGGCGCTTGGCACTGCGGTAGAGCGCCATATGGAAGCGAGCGTTGAGTTCCCCCCAGTGGCGCACGTCATTGTTCTTCAGCGCTTGCTCGAATTCTGCCAGCGTCTGTTGCGCCAGTTGCAGGTCGTCCGGGCTCTGACAGGGGATCGAGGTGCGCAGCAGCTCGCTTTCCAATAGGGCGCGGATATCCAGCAGCTCGCGGATATCGTCGAACGACAGTTTGGAGACCAATGCGCCCTTATGGTCGATGATCTGGATCAGACCCTCGGCCTCCAATTGGCGCAGGGCCTCGCGCACGGGTACTCGGCTGACGCCGTATTCATTGGAAAGCGCTTCCTGGCGAAGTTGCTGTCCATCGGCGAACTCTCCCGACAAAATGCGTTGGCGCAATGATTCGGTAACGGCGCTGGTCAGGGTTTGGCGTTTGATCGGCTGCATGTTGTTCATTCGAATCGGGTCGCTGTCTGGGCATGTTTTGGTATGTTTTATGGCAACAGAATATACGGGGCGTATGCTGTCCGACAAGAGATGCACTGGACGAAGTGATAAAAAGATGAAAAAAACCGGCAAATAGCCGGTTTTCCCGCATGGATGCACGATTTTGCAGCGGAAAATGAAAAACCCCGCTGCATGAGCGGGGTTTTTCTGCAATCTTGGGGTGGATGATGGGGCTCGAACCCACGACAACCGGAATCACAATCCGGGACTCTACCAACTGAGCTACATCCACCACTGAATTCGATACACAGGCGGGTAGGCCTGTTTAAGGCAAAACTGCTGGGGTGGATGATGGGGCTCGAACCCACGACAACCGGAATCACAATCCGGGACTCTACCAACTGAGCTACATCCACCACTGAAAAAACACTACTGCCGTAATCTGGCGCGCCCGACAGGACTCGAACCTGTAACCCCCGGCTTAGAAGGCCGGTGCTCTATCCGGTTGAGCTACGGGCACGTTCCGTCAGACTCGTTTCTGGTCGGGGCGGTGGGATTCGAACTCACGACCACCTGGTCCCAAACCAGGTGCGCTACCGGGCTGCGCTACGCCCCGACTACAGAGTCGGCAACTATACGGATCGAGCCCCACGCTGTCAATACCCGTTGAGTACATGGACGTAAAAATGCGAGAATGAATATCTTTCTTGGCTGTTTATCGGGGGGCGTATGACCGCACAACGCATTGATGGTAAAGCAGTCGCAACGCAAGTGACCGAGGCGGTTCGCCTGGCGGTGGCCGAGCGGCTGTCCGCCGGGAAGCGTGCGCCGGCCATCGCTTTCATTCTGGTGGGGGACGACCCGGCGTCGGCGTCGTACGTACGCGGCAAGAAACGCGCTTGCGAACAGACTGGCGTGCGGGCGTTAAGTGTCGAGTTGCCCGCCGATATCGCCGAGGATGCGCTATTGGCCGTGATCGATCGGTTGAATGCCGATGCGGCGGTCGACGGTATTTTGCTGCAGTTGCCGCTGCCGGCGCATTTGCCGCCGCAGCCTCTGCTTGAGCGCATCGACCCGGCCAAAGATGTGGATGGCCTTCATCCCTATAATGTGGGGCGCCTGGCGTGCAGGATGCCGCTGTCGCGCCCTTGTACCCCGCGCGGGGTGATGACGCTCTTGGCGGCTTACGGCATCGATCCGACCGGCAGGAAGGCGGTGGTGGTCGGCGCATCGAATCTGGTCGGACGGCCACAGGCGTTGGAGCTGATGCTTGCGCGCGCCACGGTGACAGTGTGCCATCGTGCAACGCTCGATCTGGCGGATGAAGTGGCGCGGGCCGATATTCTGGTCGTGGCGGCCGGCGAGCCCAACCTGATCAAGGGCGCCTGGATCAAGCCCGGTGCGACGGTGATCGACGTCGGCATCAATCGCCTGGCGGACGGCAGCTTGTGCGGCGATGTCGAGTTCGAGGCGGCAAGCCAGCGCGCGGCATTCATCACGCCCGTGCCGGGCGGGGTCGGGCCGATGACCATCGCCAGTCTGATGCAAAACATCCTCGAGGCCGCCGAACGGCGCGATCCGGCCTGACCCGCATACCTATATTGAGACGAAGAGATAGAACCTAATGAGCCATGCCAAACACTCCGCCATTCTGCTGATCAGTTGCCCGGACAAGAAGGGGTTGGTTGCGGCGATCGCCAATTTCCTGATGACCTACAACGCGAGCATCATGCACGCCGACCAGCACCAGGACGACAGCGAGCAGCTGTTTTTGATGCGGGTCGAATGGTCGCTTGACGGCTTTACCCTGCCGATGGACGACTTTGCCGCGGCCTTCCAGCCGATCGCCGCCGAGCACCAGATGACCTGGAGTGTCTCCTTGTCTAGCCGTAAGCCGCGCATGGCCATCATGGTGTCGCACTACGAACACTGCCTGGCCGACTTGCTGCACCGCTGGCGTATCGGCGAACTCAGCTGCGATATTCCGCTGATCGTCGCCAATCATGAGGACTGCCGTGCGCTGGCCGAATTCAACGGCATTCCGTTCCACCTGATTCCGGTGTCCAAAGAGAACAAAGCCGAAGCCGAGGCCGCCGCTTGGCGGTTGTTCGACGAGGCCGGTGTCGATCTGATCGTCCTGGCGCGCTACATGCAGGTGCTGTCTCCGGCTTTCGTCGGGCGCTACCGCAGCCGCATCATCAACATCCATCACAGTTTTCTGCCGGCTTTCGACGGCGCCAAACCGTACCATCGCGCCTTTGCTCGCGGCGTCAAATTGATCGGTGCCACCAGCCACTACGTGACCGAGGTGCTCGACGATGGACCGATCATCGAGCAGGAAGTGACGCGGATATCGCACCGCGACGATGTCGACGACCTGATTCAAAAGGGACGTGATTTGGAAAAGGTGGTGCTGTCGCGCGCCGTGCGCTGGCATCTGGACTACCGCATTCTCTCCTACGGCAACAAAACGGTGATTTTCGATTGAGTGCGACCATGAATCATTTGTTGGGCGATGCCCTCGACCTATACCGTTTTCGTGTCAAATCTCTGCTGGACTACCGCTATCCGTGGTGGCAGTTGGCTTTGTTGATTACCCTGTTCGGCCTGGTCATTAGCGGAGGAACGCCGGAGTTGGGCGGCAATTTGCCGGGGCGCATCGGCTTTTGCATCGCTTACAACTGGTTGGAGACGCTACTGTTCGTGCCGTTTATCGGCTTGTGGCTACGCGTGCCGCCGCTGCGCTTTTGCCAGCCGTTGCTGGCGATTAGTTTGCTCGGTAGCGGGCTGCAACTGCTGCAGCCGCTGGTGAGCTGGCTGCCCGGCGATGTGGCCGACGGCCTGCTGCTGGTGTCGATGGTCTATTCGATGCTGGTGTTGTGCAACGCGCTCTCGCGCGTGTCCGGCAGAGGACGGCTGTGGGCGGCGATCGGCGTACTGTTGTTTTCGCTGTGCTCGGCGTTCCTGATGCAGAGCGCCTGGTTCCTCGCCAGTCGCCAAGGATGGGTCGATGCACCGCTCAGCGCATGGAACCCTTTTGTCGGCTCGCAAGGCGCAAACGGCGATGTGTCGACGTCGACGTCGAGTAGCGATGCGGGCGACGACAAGCATGGCGCGGCCGACGATCAGCTGACCGTTATGCCTTGACGCTCGAGCTGTCGCCGAAGGTGTCCCGGGCGAACAACGCAGGGAACCATCGGCGCCACAGCATCACCACCAGCAGCGTTCCCACGCCGCCCAAAACGACGGCCGGCACGGTACCGAACCAGGCCGCCGTCACGCCCGACTCGAATTCCCCCAACTGATTGGAAGTGCCGATGAAAATGAAATTCACGGCGCTGACCCGACCGCGCATGGCATCCGGGGTTTCCAACTGCACCAGCGATGAGCGGATCACCACACTGACCATGTCGCTCGCGCCCAGTACCACCAGCGATAGCAGCGACAGCAAGAACCCGTGCGACAAACCGAAAACGATCGTACTCAGGCCGAATAAGGTGACGGCCCAGGCCATCTTGCGGCCGATATGGCGGCGTAGGGGGTGGCGCGCCAAATAAAGCGACATGGCGAGCGCGCCGATGGCCGGGGCGGTTCGCAACAGCCCCAGCCCCCATGGACCGGTATGCAGAATGTCGCGCGCATAGACCGGCAATAGGGCGGTGGCGCCGCCCAACAGCACCGAGAACAGATCGAGCGAGATGGCGCCGAAAATGACAGGACGCGCGCGGATGAAGTGCACGCCGGCCAGGGCCGATTGCAGGGTGATCGGCGCCTTGCTTGCCGAGCGAGTGCTTCCGGGCAGTCGATGAAGCCAGAAGGCCGCCAACAGGTAGGCTGCCATGCAACTGAAGTACACCTTGTCCGCGCCAAGCGCGAAAATCAGGCCGCCCGCGGCCGGCCCGACAATCACCGCCGTCTGGCGTGCCGAGGCGCCCAAGGCCAGTCCGCGCGGCAGGTGCGCTTCATCGATCAGTGTCGGCAGCAGCGATTGCATGCTGGGGGATTCGAAGGCGCGGGCCGCGCCGGTGAGCATCGCACAGGCAAAGATCAGCGGCAGATTCTGCAGATGGGTCAGGCAGGCCAGTGCCAGCACGGCTGCGCCGGCAGCCTGTAGGCATTGTGCGCCTTGCGCGATGCGCCGCCGGTCGAAGCGGTCGGCCGCTTGGCCGACGATCAGGGTCAATAGCAACTGCGGCGTGAATTGCGCCAGGCCGATCAAGCCGAGATAGAACACGCTGTGCGACAGCTCGTAGACTTGCCAGCCGAACGCGACGGCCAGCATTTGATAGGACAGGGTCGAGCAGCTTTGGCTCGCCAGGAATCGTGGCAGTCGACGTAGTGGCGCGGGTTCGGTTGGCATCAGGATAGGGGTGGAAATGGCATAAATCGGGGGACGATTTTAACCGCGATCGGGTGAAATTGGCCAATCATATGCCTGCGACATGGCGAAGCCGCTTGGCCGCATGCCGTGACAAATCGCTGCTTGAGAGGGTTGCAAGGCACGCAATGCCATCGTTGGGCGTAGAGAGGCTTGCCGCTTTGGCAGAGTGAATAACTTATTCGCAGGGTCGCCGAATTAGATATCGTATTGGCAAATGGCTAATTTAAAAATTTACTATAAATTTCCTGATTTATCAGATTATTTGCCAATGGCATGTCATGTCGCAATTACGAAAGAATGCTTCCTTATCAGGATGTTCCGTCTATGGGGCGTTTGTCGAAAATCAAACAAAAACAAATTGTTCTATAGAATAATGAGCGCCGTCGTATAGGCTTTAATCAGTCTATTTCCTCCGAAGCGTGCTTGCGGATAGAAAAGACGGGCAGTAGCTTGCCGCGGGATTTTTCTCGCGGCGCCCAGTCATTGCCGCGTGGTTGCGAGTGGCGGGAATTTTCTACGTTCCCGTGTCGCACGGATATATTTCCGGTTCTCGCCAAAGAAATCAGTGAAGCGAACGCTGATATAAAATCTACCCCATAGATGCTTCGTCGTGAGTGTCGCGATCAATGTTTATTTCCGGTCGCCTCATGTTTTTTTCGAAGCGTACCACTATAGACGTTGCGAACCAGAAAACCGGCCGGCCTGTTAATGGTGTTTTGCTGCCACAGCGCCGAGTTAATTTAGAAAGAGCTGCAGATCGACTGCGAGGTCGACGCGCCGCTCTCCAACCCAAGGTAGGATAAACATGACTTATTTGAAAGTAGCGGTAGGTTCGGCGCCCTCGACTTGCTTCGACACCACGCGCGCGCTGGTTAACCTGTCGGAAACCGACTTTACCGACGTGGGTGCTGTTGTTCTGGGCATGGAAGACGTTGCCGCCGGCCGTATCGCCGAGTTGGCCGCCAAGGGTCTGGACATTCCGGTTTTCGTCGTGACCGGCTGCCACCAACAACTGCCGGCTGATTTGCTCAAGAGCATCAGCGGCGTGATCGAACTGGGCAAGCAGTCCGCCGTTCACTATGGTCGTCAGGTCGAAACCGCGCTGACCAAGTACGAAGCCAGCCTGTTCCCGCCGTTCTTCGGCATGCTCAAGCAATACGTCGAAATGGGCAATTCGGCCTTCGACTGCCCGGGACACCAAGGCGGTCAATTCTTCCGTAAGCACCCGGCCGGCCGCCAGTTCTTCGAATTCTTCGGCGAAACCCTGTTCCGCGCCGACCTGTGCAACGCCGACGTCAAGCTGGGCGACCTGCTGATTCACGAAGGCGCGCCGCACGATGCGCAAGCTTACGCTGCCAAGGTTTACAACGCCGACAAGACCTATTTCGTTCTGAACGGCACTTCCGCTTCCAACAAAGTGGTATGTAACGCGCTGCTGGCTCGTGGCGACCTGGTTCTGTTCGACCGCAACAACCACAAGTCCAACCACCACGGTGCCCTGATCCAAGCCGGCGCAACCCCGGTTTACCTGGAAACCGCGCGTAACCCGTTCGGCTTCATCGGCGGCATCGACGCACATTGCTTCAATGAAGAATACCTGCGCGCCCAGATCGCCGAAGTGGCTCCGGAACGCGCCAAGGAAGAACGTCCGTTCCGCCTGGCCATCATTCAGTTGGGCACCTACGACGGCACCATCTACAACGCTCGCCAAGTCGTCGACAAGATCGGCCACCTGTGCGATTACATCCTGTTCGACTCGGCTTGGGTTGGTTACGAACAATTCATCCCGATGATGAAGGACTGCTCGCCGCTGTTGCTGGATCTGACCGAGAAGGATCCTGGCATCATCGTGACCCAGTCGGTTCACAAGCAACAAGCCGGTTTCTCGCAAACCTCGCAGATTCACAAGAAGGACAAGCACATCAAGGGTCAGAAGCGCTACTGCAACCACAAGCGCTTCAACAACGCCTTCATGCTGCACGCTTCCACCAGCCCGTTCTATGCGCTGTTTGCCGCGCTGGACGTGAACGCCAAGATGCACGAAGGCGAACTGGGCCGCAAGCTGTGGGCCGATTGCGTGAAGATCGGTATCGAAACCCGCAAGTTGCTGCTCTCCGCTTGCAAGCACATCCGTCCGTTCGTTCCGGTCACGGTCGACGGCAAGAAGTGGCAAGATCACGACACCGAAACGATGGCCAACGATCTGCGCTTCTTCGAGTTCCAGCCGGGTGAAAAGTGGCACGCCTTCGAAGGCTACGAAAAGGGCCAATACTTCGTTGACCCGTGCAAGCTGCTGTTGACCACCCCGGGTATCGATGCCGCGACCGGCAAGTACACCGAATTCGGTGTGCCGGCCACCATCCTGGCCAACTTCCTGCGCGAAAACAACATCGTGCCGGAGAAGTGCGACCTGAACTCGATCCTGTTCTTGATGACCCCGGCAGAAGACATGGGCAAGATGCAGCACCTGGTTGCCCAGATCGCCCGCTTCGAACGCTTCCTGGACGAAGATGCGCCGCTGTCCGAAGTACTGCCGACCGTGTATGCCAACAACGAAGAACGTTATCGCGGCTACACCATCCGTCAGCTGTGCCAGGAAATGCACAACCTGTATGTCAGCCGCGACGTGAAGCAGCTGCAGAAGGAAATGTTCCGCAAGGCGATGCTGCCGAAGGCCGCGAAGAACCCGCAAGACGCCAACATCGAGTTTGTTCGTGGCAACGTCGAGCTGATCGCGCTGGACAAGTCCGAAGGCCGTACCGCAGCCGAAGGCGCATTGCCGTACCCGCCGGGCGTGCTGTGCATGGTTCCGGGCGAAGTATGGGGCGGTGCCGCACTGAAGTACTTCCTGGCTCTGGAAGAAGGCATCAACTTGCTGCCGGGCTTCTCGCCGGAACTGCAAGGCGTTTACATCCAACAGGATGAAGACGGCCGCAAGCGCGCTTACGGTTACATGCTGAACAAGTAATCGGTCTTTGACTGGACGTATGAAAGCCGACCGGGCTCGCCCGGTCGGCTTTTTTTATCCCTGATTTTGATATGGTTAATGCCGGGTTAAGAATGAATGGCTAGCCTAGGGGGCCTATATATCTCACTGCCATGGAGTCTAGCGAATGAAGAAGTCCACCCTGATCGCGGCGCTATTGCTCGCCGCCGCCGGCGCAAGCGCCTTCGCAAGCCCGGCTAGCGAACGTCGCACGGTGTTCAAGCATTACAAGCAGTCGTTGGGTAGCATGAACAAGATGCTCAATGCCGGTAATTTCGATAAGGCGCAGTTCGCGTCGGCCGCGACGGCGCTACAGGCCGAAGCCCACACCCCCTGGCAATACTTCCCTGCCGGCAGTGCCAGCCGCGATACCCGTAACGAAATCTGGAGCGATCCGCAGGGTTTCAATAAGGCGACCAAAGACTTCGAAGCCAAGGTCGGTAAGCTGAATCAGGTCGCGGCCGGCGGCGATGTCGCGCAGATTCGCGCCAGCTTCCGCGCGGTGCAGCAGTCCTGTAAGGCGTGCCACGACACCTACCGCAACTAATCGGCGGTCTGTCCGCGTTTCACGACTTTTTGCGCTGGCGCATGAAGGTGCGCCAGCCATGCCATCCCCACAGCAAGCCCACCAGTCCCAGCATGGCCAGCCACTGATAGCGGCCGAGATCGGCAAAAAGCAGGTGTGCCGTTGCGCCGAACAGATAGCCTGTGCCGGCAACCAGCGGCGCCCAGATGGCCGCCCCGATCATGTTGAACAGCATGAAGCGCGTCACCGGCACGCCGCTATTGCCGATGATGATCGGCCCGGCAATGCGTAGACCGTACATGAAACGGATCGATACAATGATGCCGCGCTGGTGGCGCAACAACAGCACGTTGACCCGGTCGACCTGGGCCGCGAGACGCGGGTAGCGGGCGATCAGGCGCGCACCAAGATATTTCCCCAATAGAAAGAACAGCAGATCGCCTAGGCTTCCGGCGAGGAAGGCGAGCGCCACGACCAGGGCAAAGGATAGGTAACCCTGTCGCGCTGCGAAGCCGGCCAACAGTAGGATGGTCTCGCCTTCGAGCAAACAGCCGACGAGCACGGCCCAATAGCCGTAGCTGACTAATAAATAGGACAAATCCATTATCTGCGTGAAAGAGATATGCGGGGGACTATGATAAGTTTAACAGACTAGCTCCGATGACAATGCAGGCTTCCCGACTGTGTCTTGCCTGATCGATTCCTATGCACCCAATCCGACGAGGTTTGAAGAATCATGCGCTGGATCCGCCTAATCGCTTTGCCCTTTATGTTGTTGGCCGGCCCGCTATGCCTGGCGCAGCAGAGCGAACTCAGCATTACCCTGTCCAACGACGAATATCCGCCTTACGTCGGCGAAAAACTGCCCGGTTACGGCCTGCTGTCACGCATCGTTACCGAGGCGTTCAAGTTACAGCAGGTCAATGTGCGCTATGTGTTCTACCCCAATAACCGTACTTTGCAGTCCGCGCGCACCGGCGCGGCGGACGGTAGTTTAGGTTGGGCCAAGACTCCCGAACGCGAACGGGATTTGCTGTACACCGACCCGGTGATGAATTTGAGCATGGTGTTCTTCCAGCGCAAGAAGCATCCGGTGCCATGGAAGCGTTTACAGGATCTGGCGGGCGCCCGTATTGGTATTACCAGCGGCAACACCTACTCGGAAGACTTCAGTCGTCTGCAGCAGGCGAAAGTGCTGACGGTCGAGGCAGCGCCGGACGATGTGTCTAATTTGCGCAAATTGCAGGCCGGCCATCTCGATCTGTTCCCAATCGATTCGGAAGTCGGCTCGATGCTGCTCGTTCAGTCACTGCCACTTGCACAGCGCACGCAGATCGAGGCGCAGGAAACGCCATTCTGGAGCGCGCCGATGCATGTGGTGATCTGGAAGGGGCATCCGCAAGCGGCGGAGCTGGTGCGACGCTTCAACCTGGGTTTGCGCCAATTGCGGCGTTCGGGGGAGTTCGACCGGGTAGTCGAGACCACCCGCGAACAGATCTACCAACACATGGGCCAGAATTGAAACGGGCCTTAGTCTTCGCTATCGGTTTCCAACTCGGAACGCAGACGCGCGAAGTACTGGTGTATCGCCGCCACGGTCGGCGTGATGGCGCCAAGCCAGGCGGCTCGCTCCTCCGGGCTGATCTCGCTAAGATAAGGTTGCATTTCCTCGTCGTCCGCGCCTTCGAAGGCCAGCGCCATGATCGGCGCCATGAGATCCGACTGTGAAGGGTCATCCAGTAGTAGCGCCCAATCGTCGTAAGCCAGCTGAATGCCTTCGACGAAGCCGCGTGCCCAATCGTTACCGTGAAACACCCCGTGCTCGTCGGCATCCAGCCACGGATGGAAGGGTTGCTCGGACTGAAGCGTGTGCGCGATGTCCAGCCAGTGGCGCATCAGCAGGTTGGCGAAGCGTTCCAGTCCCTGGGCGCCGGGGAAGGCATCCTCGTCGTCGAAAGCTTCTCCCAGAATGATCGGTAGACATTCGGTGGGCCTGATCTGTAGCGGTCCGCACAGCAAAGCCGTGAAGAAGCCGTCGAGCTGTTCGAGGTTCATGCAGTCCTGATCGCGGAACCGGGCCAGGGTCTCGGCCAGGCGTTGATAGTCCCGGTCAGTCAAGGCTTCGTATTTCATGATGAGGCTCACGAAGTGGATGTGACGGCATTATCTGCGCTTTGCCGCACGATGGGGAAAAAATCTGAACGCCCGTCAGAATCGTCGACACAGAGTGGCACCGTCAGCTTTTCTCAAGGTGGTTCTGTCCGGTCTGCCGCGTGACTGTCAACATGGGCGAACTTACTATATGAGACTTTGCTTATGTCAGATTTCGCTCAAACCGCGCGCACGCGCATGCGGCATTGCGCCCACAAGGCGAGCTATGACCGCGCCACGATCCACCAGGTGATCGACGATATTCCGGAATGCACCATTGCCTTGTGCGATCAGGAGACCGGTTTGCCGCGGCAGATGGTGTCGACCCACTGGCGCGTCGGCGATGCGCTGTACCTCCATGGCAGCAACGGCAGCGGTTTTTGCAAGCAGCTGGCAGCGGGTACGCCGGTATCGGTGTCTATCGCCGCGACTGACGGCCTGGTGTTGGCGCGTTCGGCTTTCGATACTTCGATCAACTTCCGCTCGGTGACGATTTACGGCAAGTTCGAGGCGGTGCGGAGCCGCGACGAGCAACTGGCATTGCTGGAAGCTTTCTACGAGAAGTTGGTGCCGGGGCGCTGGCACGAAGTACGGGCGCCGACGCCGCAGGAAATGGCCGCGACCTTCGTGCTGCGCCTGCCGCTGCAGGAAGTGGTGGCCAAGCTGTCGGTCGGCGAGCCGGACGATCAGGCCGAAGCGCCGGGAGAGTGGGGGGGCGTTCGCGTCTACCGGCATGGTTGGGGCGAGGTGGTGGCGGATAGCGCAAGCCGGGAGATGCCGCTGCCGCCGAGCATCGCCCGTCTACTCGAACGGGAGTGAGTGCGTAGGGTGCGTTCGCGAAGCAACGCACCCATTCACCGCCATTGCGCCATCCCGCCGAAGACAATGTTGCATTGCCTTCGGCGAATACAACCTACCTTCAGGCGCGGGACTTCTCCTGCAGGATGGCGTAGATCTGGTCTTTCAGCAGCAATTTCTGCTTCTTGAGGATTTCCAACTCCAGTGCGCCCAGATGCTCTTGTCCGGATTCGGCATTCTGAATGCGTTGATCCAAGACGTTGTGATCCTCGAACAATCGACCGAAGTGCCGATCGCTCTGTTTCAATTGGGAAATCAGTTCGCGGTGCTCTCTGAACATTCAGCCTCCTTGTATGCGATTGCCGTTGATTCCAGAGTACGCTTGTCGCGGGGGAAAGGCATCGGAAACGTCGGCTTTTTTCTTGTCGACCGCCAAGGCGTTGCGATTGCGCAAAAGTGGCGGTTGCGCTGGCTGATGAGGATGAAAGACGAAAAAATGCCCGGCATGAGGCCGGGCCAAGTTGAAACGCGGTGAAAACGGCCAAGCGATGATGGTCGGGATGCTCGATCCCCACCACATAACAAAACCGTACAGTCTAGTTATAAATTTGACGACGTTGTGTTGTCAAGTAAACTGTACCGATTAGTTCAATAAAGAGACGACGATGCGAGTCAAAAGCGAGGCCAAACGCAACGGCATTGTTCAGGCGGCGATGGCGCTGTTTCTGGAGAAGGGCTTCGAAGCGAGTTCGATGGCGGATATCGCTCGGCGCGCAGGCGGCTCCAAAGCCACCCTGTATAGTTATTTTCCCTCCAAAGAAGCATTGTTCAGCGAAGTGATGGATCAGCATTGCGCCGCGCGCTTTGCCTGTGCATTCGACAATCTGCGCTTCGACGGCGACTTGTCGGCCTCGCTTTGCGCCTTCGGCCTGTCGCTGATGGCCGCGCTGTTGTCGCCGGACTTGTTGGCGATCCGGCGTAGCATCATTGCCGAGTCTGGCCGCTCGCCGGTCGGCGCCTTGTTCTATGAACAGGGCCCGCGGCGCGGCCTGATGCTACTGTCGCAGTTCTTGCAGAGCCAGATGCAGGCGGGACGCTTGCGCAGCCACGATCCTTGGCTTGCGGCCATGCACCTGTTTTCCTTGCTGGAAGGCGACTATCCGTTGCGAGCCTTGCTCGGCATGATGCCCCACCTCGAAGTGACCGAACTGTCGGATCATGTTCAACAGGCGGTCGCCTTGTTCCTGTACGCCTATGCGCCCAACGCCGCACTCGGAGCGGCATGAACCATCTATGATGTAAGCATGGTGTTTTCTGAGCTGTTCGATTGATTCTGCGCCGGAGAAAACATGATGCGAACCTGGCCGAATTGCCGATTCCTGTTGCTGATCGTTTGCTGGGCGTGCTTGTCGGCCGGGGCCGCGGCGCTACCGGTCGATAGTTCCGCGCCGGCCGTCGCCGACTCGGCTGAGCTGGTGGTGAATTACCGTCCGATCATGTCGTTTCGCACCAATCTGTTTGGCGCGACCGCCAGCGTACGTGCCGAGCGAGCGCGCGCGCTGATCGAGCAATCCCTGGCGCAACAGGGGACGCTGCAAGTCGCGGTGCAGACCAGCTCGATTGGACAACTGATCTTATTGGGCAATCGTCTGGTGTTCGTGGTGACTGACGGCGACGCCGATCCCTTGGTTAACGAGAACGCCGCCATGGTTGCCGCACGTGCGGCCGAGCGCTTACGCCAAGTGGTGGCGGAGACGCGCGAGGCGAGCAACCTGCATGCGCTGTTACAGGCCACCGGCCTGTCCGCTGTGGCGACCTTGGTGTATCTGCTGTCGTTGTGGTTACTGGGGCGGCTGCGCCGCTGGTCGGCCGCGCGCTTGGTCGCGTTGGCCGAACGCAAGGTCAGCACATTGAAAGTCGGCAATACCGAACTGATCGATCGTCGTCAGTTATATCCATTCCTGGGCCGTTTATTGACGGTTTTCGGCTGGTTGATCATTGCGCTCTTGAGCGATCGCTGGCTGAGCTTCGTGCTATTGCAATTCCCGTATACCCGACCTTGGGGCGAGAGGCTCGATCAATACCTGCTGAGCCTGGGCGGCGGTCTGTTCGATGCCGTGCTCAGTACTTTGCCCGGGCTGGGCGTGGCGCTGATGATTTTTTTCCTGGCGCGACTGGCGACCGGACTGGTCGGCCACGTGTGTCAACGCCTGGCCGATGGCGGCGTCGGCTGGTTGGGCGCCGACACCCTGTCGACTACGCGCCGCCTGCTGGGATTCGCCGTTTGGCTATTCGCGCTGGCGATGGCCTATCCCTACCTGCCCGGCGCGCAGACCGAAGCCTTCAAAGGCTTATCGGTACTGCTGGGCTTGATGGTGACACTGGGGGCATCGAGCATTGTCGGCCAAGGCGCGGCCGGGTTGATCCTGACCTATACCCGCACTTTCCGGCCCGGAGAATACGTGCGCGTCGGCGACTTCGAAGGCACGGTGATGGAAATGGGGTTGTTCACCACCCGCATCCGCACCGGCATGGGCGAGGAGCTGACCCTGCCCAATGCGCTGATCACCGGCAGCGTCACGCGCAACTATTCACGGGCGGGGACGGGGCAGGGCTACATCGTCGATACCACGGTGACCATCGGCTACGACACGCCGTGGCGGCAGGTGGAGGCGATGTTGATCGAAGCGGCGCACATGACGCCGGGCATTGCCGATACCCCCGCGCCACGGGTCTTTCAGACCGCGCTGTCCGATTTCTATCCGGTATATCGATTGGCGGCGCGGGCCGTGCCTTCGACGCCGGCGTCTCGCGCCGAATTGCTGTCGACCTTGCACGCCAACATCCAGGACGTCTTCAATCGCCATGGTGTGCAGATCATGTCGCCGCACTACATGGCGGATGGCGCCGAGCCTAAGATTGTGCCGCCCGCCGACTGGTATGCTCCGCCGGCCGACAGTAAAAGATCGTAAGCGGGCGCTTATGCCGGGCTATCGCTCAGCACATGGTTGAGGTGCGGCGTTTCACCCAGCAGGAAGTGCGTTTTGCCGACCTCGCGCATGCCTTGCGCGGCGTAGAAGGCGCGTGCCCGGCGATTGTGCGTCCAGACGGTCAGCCAGAGTTGTCCTGCGTGGGCCCGGCTGGCGGCAAGCAAGGCGCGGCCAATGCCCCTGCCGACGAAAAGCGGGTGGACATAAAGCGTTTCCAGTTCGCTGTCGGCCAGCCGATCGGCCGGGCAGGGCTGGTCGAGCGCCAGTCGGGCGAATCCCAGCAAGCGCTCGCCGCGGACGGCGACCAAAATCCGTTGCCGTGGATCGGCGAGCCAGTCCTCGAATTGCTCTGGCGTCAGATTGTGCTGGACGTGGGCCGCCAACTCGTCGTCGATACCGTCGACGGCGTAGGTATGCAGAAACACCAGCATGCCCAAGGCGGCCAGTGCCCGAGCATCGTCATACACCGCCTGGCGGATGACGATGGCGCCGTCCGCCGTGGTGCTGTGCGTTGCCATTGTCGGGTCGCTCAAGTGCGCGCCGGGATCTCGAGTCCGCGTTGCACCGCCGGACGTTGCAAGAAGGCCTGCAATACCCGGTCGACCTGCTTGAAGTCCTGGTAGCCGACCAATTCTCCCGCGTCGTAGTAGCCGATCAGATTGCGTACCCACGGCAGGATGGCCATGTCGGCGATGGTGTAAGGCTCGCCAAGCATCCAGTCGCGTCCGGCCAGGTGGCGATCCAGCACCGTCAGCAGGCGGCGCGATTCGGCCACGTAGCGGTCGCGCGGCCGCTTGTCCTCGAAGTCCTTGCCGGCGAATTTATGGAAGAACCCCAACTGGCCGAACATCGGTCCGACGCCGCCCATCTGGAACATCACCCACTGCAGCGTTTCGTAGCGGCGCGCCGGCTCATCCGGCAGGAAGCGGCCGGTCTTTTCGGCCAGATAGATCAGGATGGCGCCGGACTCGAACAAAGCCAGCGGTTGGCCGCCTGGTCCGTTCGGGTCGAGGATGGCCGGAATCTTGTTGTTGGGGTTGAGCGACAGGAATTCCGGCGACATCTGGTCGTTGCTGTCGAAGCGCACGGTATGCGCCTCATAGGGCAGACCGGTTTCTTCCAGCATGATCGATACCTTGACGCCGTTGGGCGTGGGCAAGGAATACAATTGCAGCCGGTCGGGATGCTGGGCCGGCCATTTACTGGTGATGGCGAAGTCGGTCAGAGTGCTCATGCGCATGCCTTTCGGAGAACTTTGTCTAGGCCGTTAGCATAAAGCAAAGCGCCGGTGTCGTGGCAACGACAAACGAGGTCAGACGGTGGGACGAGGAACGTTGATCATCCAGGGAATGCCGAAGCGGTCGATCACCATCCCGAAGCCCAGGGCCCAAAACGTTGCCTGAAAGGGCATGTTGACGCGACCGCCAAGTGATAACGCCTGAAAATAACGCTCGCCCGCGGCCAAGTCGTTGGAGGCGATCGACAGGTGGTAGCCGGTATGTGTCGCGCCTTCCTTGCCGTCGCCGTCGGACATCATCACATTGCTGTCGCCGATCTTGAGCGTGGCATGCATGATCTTGTCGGCCGAGTCCGGCGCGGGCGGGCAGTCGGGATTGGGCGGGGCGTCTTTAAAGTGCAGCTTCATGAGGACTTCGGCGCCCAGCGCCTGGCGATAGAAGGCGATGGCTTCCTCGCAGCAGCCTGGGAAAAAAATATACGGTTGGACTTGCATGGCAGATCTCCTGCGGTTGGGGGGCGGCGGCGAAAGGTCGGGGGCAATCGCCCGGACAGAAAAACGACAGTGGAAGCGAAATATAGTCTATGACATGCAGTTTTGCTCGGGCGAGCGCATGGCGCCCATGATCGCTTGTCATGACAGTGTCCGGACATTAAAATGAATGCATTGAGAACCCGCAGGGGTAATGTATGAGCACTTTGAATCTTTCCAAAACAGAGCGCATCGATGTCCGGGCCAGTAGCCCGGTCAAGCAGCTCCTTCAGGAGGCTGCGCGTGCTTGCCACAAAAATGTCAGCGAGTTTCTGCTGGACGCGGGTGTGACTGCGGCCACGCAGACGCTGGCGGATCGCCGACAGTTCTTGCTGGACGAGACGCAGTGGCAAGCGTTTCAGGATGCACTGGATCGTCCGGTGGTGCACAAGCCACGCCTGAAAAAGCTGCTGGGTGAGCCAGGAGTCCTGGATTGAGCGGAGGCTATTCGCCCGTCCGTAAACTTGCGGCAACGGACGAGGTTGATGCCTTCGATTGCGGCCAGGTACCATTGGATCAGTTTCTGCAGCGCTATGCACTGGTCAATCAGAAGGCCAACAGTGCGCAGACCTACGTGTGCAACCAGGGTAACGCGGTGGTCGGTTTTTACAGTCTTGCCGTTGGCAGCGTCGATCCGGTGGGGGCGCCTCCCAGGGTGCTTAAAGGTCTGGCGCGCCACCCGGTGCCGGTGATGATTCTGGCACGGCTCGCCGTGGACAAGGAACACCAACGAAAAGGCCTGGGGAAGGCCCTGTTAAAGGATGCCCTTCTGCGTACATCGCACGCCGCCGACATCGCGGGCATCCGATGCCTGCTGGTGCACGCCAAGGACGACACGGCGCGGCAATGGTACGAATCCTGGGAGTTCGAGCCCAGTCCGAGCGACCCTTATCACCTGTTCTTGTTGCTCAAGGATCTGAATAGCTTGTTGGGTGTCGCTTGAGTCGGCTCCAATGCCCAATGAACATTGATTACAGAAAAAGGACCGCTCACCGAGCGGTCCTTTTGGGTTTTAGCCGTCGCAGACCGTCTTACTGCTCGCCATCCTTCTCCGCACTACGCGAGTCGTAGTAGTCCTTGTTGTCCAGATAATGCTGGTAGCGCGCCATCTTTAGATGGTGTGTGTGCTTGAACTCCAGCAATCAATACAAATGGTTGGGGTATCAGGTGGATGTTGCCTATGGCTTCTCTGTTTTTATATGACGAAAGCATTGTTGTTTTTGAAGTCTAGCATTATCTGCTATGCATATATTAAGCATATGGGGGTGATGAAATGCTTAATTCCAAAACAACTGTGATATTAGGGTTTTTGAGTCTTCTAGGGCTGGCTGCTTGTGGGAGCAAACAAGTGGCCATGCCTGCTGAAGCTCCCGCCGCCGCTTCAGAATACCAACCTGCCGCATCAACCCTTGCAGTGGAAAGCTCGGCAGGCGTTGTCGCTCCAAATGAAGCAGGAGGCATCACTGCAGATAAAAACAAAGCAGAAGGCGTAACTGCCGATAAAAATAAAGCGACAGGAGTCACACCCGAAAAGAATGAAGCAGGAGGTGTGACTGCCTATAACAACGATGAAGAGGTCGCTAAAAAAAGAGAGGAATACATTAACGCTTTGCATAAGGGAAATGCGGTAGCCGCTGGCCCGAGCGACCTTGATTTCGGTGTGAGCGCAAAATTCATGCTGCGATATTCGCCTAAAAAAAATATCGAGCAGCTTGCGCAAGAGGTGAGAGAGACCTTTCGTAAAAATGGGTATCAGAATGTAGAGGTTCAAAGCGGAGGAGTCACTGCTGGGTTTACTATGAAAGCCGAGTTAACGGGCAGCCCGGACCAAGTGGATATTGTTGCGGATAGTGGAAATGGCCCGTCTGGCGTACAAGATGTCCTTAATGCGAGGGATCGCACGTGGATTTGGTATGTCAGGCCAAAGGTACTTTCAGGCGATATCCCTCTTCAATTTCATCTTTATGTCGTCATGCCCAAAGAACTGGGAAAGCCTGAACTGCTGGATACCCTTGATAAGAAGTTGATTGCTCATCCAACAATCGTTGGGGTGTTCCAAAAGTATTGGGTGATTGTTTCAGCCGTTGGAGGCTCGTTAGGTTGGTACTTCCGTGAGTTTTTTAGGGCGCTTTTGAAGAGGCTTTTTGGAACTGGTGAGCGGTAATCCGTTTTCTCTTCGTCCAATGGATAAAGAAAACCCCGGAATCCCCGCGTCCTTATACTCGACACGTTCATCCGGGGTCTTCAGTTTTGCTACAAAACGATCAGTAAGATGGGTCTCATCGTTCGTCACTGGGATCGAGCGATACAAACATCATCTAAAGCAGGCTACTGTTCGTCCTTCTCCGCGCTACGCGAGTCGTAGTAGTCCTTATTCGCCAGATAGTGCTGATAGCGCGCTTCCTTTTTGGCTGCGCTCTCGGCCAGTATGCGCGCCTTCTCGTCCGCTTCGGCCTTTTTACGGGCTTCCTTGGCGGCCTTGTTGGCGGCGATGCGGGCGGCCTCAAGCGCTTCCTCGGCGGCGATTTCCTCGCGACTCTTGCCCGGGCCGGTTTTCTCGAACCAGGCCACCGATTCGACGTGCGCGGTGTGCGGGAACATATTGATGATGCCGGCGGCTTTCAGGGTGTAGCCCTTGGTATTCACCAGGATGTTGGCGTCGCGCGCCAGTGTGGCCGGGTTGCAGGAGACGTAGACCAGGCGCTGGGGCGCGGTGTCGTCGTTGAGTGCCTTGCAAAGCTGTACCGCGCCGTCGCGCGGCGGGTCGATCAACATCTTGTCGAACTTGCCCAGCGCCGCGAAGCTCTCTTCGGTGACTTCGAACAGATTGGCCATTTCATAGCTGACACGGTGTTGCAGACCGTTGTGCGCGGCGTTTTCCTCTGCGCGGCGCACCAGCGGCAGGCTACCCTCCATGCCGTGCACTTCGGCGCCGGAACGGGCGATCGGCAAGGTGAAGTTGCCGATGCCGCAGAACATGTCGGCGATGCGCTCGCCAGGCTGCGGGTCGAGCAGACCCAGCGCGCGCTTGACCATGATGGCGTTGATCTGCGGGTTGACCTGGGTGAATTCGGTCGGGTTGTAAGGCATCTCGACGTTGAATTCCGCCAGGCGGTAAGTCAGGCGCGGCGCGGTCAGCGGGTAGAACGGATAACAAGTCTCCGGGCCTTTGGGCTGCAGCCACAGTTGCAGCGGGCGCGGGCCTGCGTGACGATCGGCGAAGGCGCGCAGCAAGTCTTCGTCGGCGGTGCTGATGGCATCCATATTGCGTAGCACCAGGACGTCGACGTTCTCGCCCACGGCCAGCTCGACTTGCGGCATGCGTTCGCGGATCGACAATTGGGCGATCAGCGCGCGTAGCGGCAGCAGTAGTGCCGAGATGTGCGGCGGCAGGATATGGCATTCGCTCATATCGGCGATGTAGCTGGAACGCTTTTCATGGAAGCCGACCAGCACGCAACCCTTGCGTGCCACCCAGCGCGCCGATAGGCGGGCGCGGTGGCGATATCCCCAGGCCGGCCCGGCGATCGGGGTCAGCATGCGCTCCGCCTTGACCTTGCCGATATGCTGCAGGTTGTCTTCCAGCACGCGCTGCTTGATGGCCACCTGGGCGGAGAAATCGACGTGTTGCATCGAGCAACCGCCGCAAGTGTTGTAATGCGGGCAGCGTGGCGTGGTACGGATGAAACTTTCTTTTAACACCGATACCGTGTCGGCGTTTTCGAATGTGGGTTTTTTACGATAGGAGCGGTATATTACCCGTTCATATGGTAGTGCGCCGTCGATAAAAATTGTTTTGCCATCGACGTGAGCGACGCCATGCCCTTCATAGTCGAGCGACTCAACCAGGGCAATCGTTTCGGACGGATTCATTGTTCGGAGCCAGATCAACGACTAAAGTGGCGATTTTCTCAAAAAGCGGCGCATTGCGCTGGTTTTTTTGTGAAGTCGACCAACGAGCAAGCGCGTGTGCGCGGATTCATCGGGGTGAAGGTCGGGATGTCCAAGTTTGTAGCGAGTATTTTGCTGGCGACGATTTGCCTGACGGCACGTGCCGGTTTGCCTGAACCGGATGTGCTGGTGGTCGAGCATGGCCGCCAGGTGGTGATCAATGTGCCGCAGACGCGGTTGTTCCTGTACCAGGACGGCAAGCTCGTGAAATCCTGGCCGGTGGCGGTGGGCAAGATGCTGACCGGCACGCCGACCGGCAGCTTCGACATTACCGGCATTTACCATGACCCGACCTGGCACGTGCCCAAGTCGATCCAGGCGGAAATGCGCGCCCAGGGCAAGCCGGTGCTGACCGCCGTGCCGCCCGGCGACGACAATCCGCTGGGCAAGGTGTTCATCCGCTTCGGCGAGCCGGGGCTGGGGCTTGGCATGCACGGCACCAACGCGCCGGGCAGCGTGCCGGGGTTCCGTAGTCACGGCTGCGTGCGGCTGAAGAATCCGGATGCGCTCGATTTGGCTGGACTGGTCAGCGTCGGCGACGCGGTCACGGTGGCTTATCAGGCGATTCTGCTCAATCAAGATCCAGCCGGAAATCTGTGGCTGACGGCCTATCGCAATCCCTATGGCCACGACGATGTCTCGATGCCGTGGCTGGCTCAAGTGCTGCTCAAGTGGCAGCGCGATCACAAGGTGGCGATTTTCGGCCAGCGCGTCGACGAATCGCTGCATCTGCGCAACGGCAAGCCGGTGTGCCTGACATGCCAGGGATCGGCGCCGGATTACCGAAACGTCGGGCTGACGGTGTACCGCTGGTTGTCCAATCCGCCGGATAGCACGCTGCCGGGCGATAGTTCGGCATCGCAAGGTCGACCGCCGGCCAGCGAATCGTTGCCGCCGCAAATCTGAATATCCATTTTTCATAGTAAAATCGTCGCTTTCCTTCTGATCGAGAATTGGCGATGACCGCACTGAGCGAGCATGTAGGCGATTTGTCGGCCTGGGCGCTGTCGCGCGAATATGCGCCCGGCCAAACGGTGGGGCCGCATGCACATGCCGAGGGGCAACTCATCGTGTCGATCGGCGGAGCGATGTCGCTGCAGTGCGGCGATCGCTTGTGGCTGCTGCCGCCGCAGCGCGGCGTATGGATGCCGCCGGGCAGGGTGCATTGCATGCGTGCCCGAGGTGCGGTGTCGTTACGCACGCTGTATGTGATGCCGGATTCGCGTTATCTGGCGCGTTTGCCGACCGAGCCGCGCGCCTTGACGGTGTCGGCGCTGTTGCGCGAACTGATCCTGCGTTTGGTGCGCACCGAGCGGGTGCGCTGTTCGGACGAGCGCGAGCAGCGGGTGATGCAATTGCTGGTGGACGAACTGTCCTGGTCGGACGACCTCGGTTTGCCGATGCCGGTCGATGCGGACGAACGCTTGAGCCGAGTGTGCCTGCAGTTGGTCGCCGATCCGGCCGACGGTCGCGACCTGGAGACGCTGGGCGTGGCGGTGGGGGCGTCGGGGCGCACGCTGTCGCGGTTGTTCGCCGACGAACTGGGCATGTCGTATCAACTCTGGCGCCAGCATCTGAGCGTGATGACGGCTTTGCCGCGCCTGGCGGCCGGCGAACCGGTGAGCGTGGTGGCGCTCGACCTCGGCTACGATAATCCTGGCGCTTTTGCCGCCATGTTCCGCCGCTTGATGCAGCAGGCGCCGTCCGAATATGCCCGGCAGTTCGCCGGTTGATGCGATGTTGTCCGGTTCGCCGCCGTGCCTGTCGGTTTGTCGGCGGCGCGGCGTTGGCGACATGTCTAGCATGACAGCCATTCCTGTTTTTGAAAGGCGTGTCGATGGACAGGCGCTATCTTGCCGCGCTGGTCGCGGCGACTTTTTTGTTCGGTTCCACCTTTCCTGCCAGCAAGCTGGTGTTGACCCAGGTCGGCCCGTTGTGGACGGCGGCCATGCGCTTTGCTTGCGCAACGTTGTCGCTGCTGCCGCTGGTGTGCTGGCAGCGACGGCGGGCGCCTTTGGCCGGTCGTTTGCCGCTGGGGCGTCTGGCCTTGATTGGCGCGCTGCAGACCGCGGGGTCGATGGGCTTCCTCAACTTGGGGTTGCGACATACCGCTGCGCCGCGTGCGGCGATTTTGATGGCGTGCACGCCGTTATTGGTCGCGCTGCTGTCGCGATTGTGGCTCAAGACGCCGATTCGGCCGCTGGCCTGGACAGGATTGGGGTTGGCCTTGTGCGGGGTGGTGCTGTGTGTCAGTCCTGGCGGATTGGCGGCGCCGCAGGCTGGCGATCTGCTGGTGCTGGGCGGCGCGTTGTGCTGGGCGGTGGCGACGCTGGTGATCAAGCGCATGCCGGTGGTGCTGGACATCTGGCGTCTATCGTTTTGGCAGATGTTGTTCGGTTCGCTGCTGTTGGCCGGCCTGGCGCGATGGCAGGGCGAGCCGATGCATTGGCCGCACGCCGCGGCGCTGGCGGCGTTTGTCTGGTTGGCGCTGCCCGCCACCACCGGCGCCATGGCGTTGTGGTTCCTGGCCCTGCAGTGGGGCGGCGCGGTACGCACCAGCGGATTCTTGTTCCTGTCGCCGCTGTTCGCCACCTTGTTGTCCTGGTGGCTGTTCGGCCGGCCGTTGTCTTGGCCGGAAGCAGCGGGCGGCGTGCTGGTCGGCGCGGGGCTGTATGCCCTGGCCCGCGGGGCGGAGGCGCCGGCCGAGATCACTTTTGTTTCGAGGTGTGCCCATGTCGCTTGTGACTGAACGTGCGCCGTTGGCGATGACCCCGGCGCAGCGCGGCCGGGGTATTTTGCCGCTGGCGTGCCTGGTGGTATTTATGGCGCAGATGGCGACGACCGTGTATCTGCCGTCGCTGCCGGAGGTGGCGCGCGATTTGGCGCTGCGGCAAAGCCAAGTCGAGCTGTCGATTTCCTTGTTCGTGCTCGCGGCGGCGCTGCCGCTGCTATTCTGGGGGCGAGCCGCCGACGCTTACGGGCGGCGCGCGCCGCTGCTGGGCTCGCTGGCGCTGTTCCTGCTCAGTAGCCTGGGGCTGGCGTTCTGCACCACGTTGACACAGTTACTGTGTCTGCGCGTCGTGCAGGGCATGGCGGCCGGCGGAGCGACCATCGTCGGCCGCATTCTGGTGCGCGATTATTGGCAGGGCAACGAGCTGGCGCGGCGTTTGTCGCTCTTGTCGATGGCCTTTATTTGCGCGTTGGGCGGCGGGCAGTTCGTCGGCGGCTTGATCGCGCGCTATGCCCACTGGCCGCTGGGGTTCGGCTTGATGGCTCTGGTAGCGCTGTTGGCACTGGGCTTGACGTTGGCGGTGCCAATCGAGCCGGTCGCAACGGCCAAGGCCGATGCCGGTTGGCACGCGGTGCGCTGCCTGCTTGCGCGCCGCCGTTATGTGCTGCCAGCCTGTGTCGGCGGATTGGGGTATGCGGTGTTGGTGACGCTGCAAGAGTCGAGTCCGTTTGTGTTCCGCCACGATTTTTCGCTCGGCGCGGCAGCGTTCGGTAGTCTAGGGCTGCTGTTTGCCCTGAGCTATCTGGCGGGTTCGCTGCGCGTGCATCGCCAGGCGCTGCGATTGGGCGCGCCGCGGCTGCTGGTTCGCGGTGCCCTGCAAGTCGGGTTGGCGGGGCTGGCGATCTGGTTGTTGATGGGTGTCTGGCATGCGCCGGGCCTGGTCGGTCTGCTGCTGTTTGTGCTGTTGTATGGCTTGGCGGTTTTCGGCCAGGCGGTGCTGTTTCCCAATAGCATGGCGTTGGCGGTGGACGAGGGGCGCGATCAAGGCGGCATGGCGATGGCCTTGTGCGGCTTCCTGCAGCAGATGCTGGCCGGCGCCGCCGGCATGCTGGCACTGGTACTGCCGCATGGCGCCGGCTGGGCCGTGGCGGTGTGCTGCCTGGGGCTGGCGACTTGGTGGTTGGCGCGTTTGGCCGTTAAGTGATTTGCGGGGCCTTTTGCCAACAGCGTACAATATGCGTTTATTTTTCCCTGCTGGACCCGACTCATGATCCGTACCCGTTTCGCTCCGAGCCCGACCGGTTTTCTGCATATCGGCGGCGTGCGCACCGCACTGTTTTCCTGGGCCTATGCCCGCAAGCACCAAGGGGTGTTTGTGCTGCGCATCGAAGATACCGACCTGGAGCGTTCCACCCCGGAGTCGGTGAAGGCGATTCTCGACGGCATGCATTGGGTCGGGCTGGATTACGATGAAGGCCCGTTCTATCAGACGCACCGCTTCGACCGCTACAAGGCGGTGATCCAGCAGTTGCTGGCAGACGGTCACGCTTACCTTTGCTATTGCAGCAAGGAGGAGTTGGAGACCATGCGCGCCGAGCAGGAGGCTCGCGGCGAGAAACCGCGTTACGACCGCCGCTGGCGTCCCGAAGCCGGCAAGACACTGCCGCCGGTGCCGCAAGGTATCGAGCCGGTCGTGCGCTTCAAGACCCCGCTGACCGGTGTCGTTGCTTGGGACGATGCGGTCAAGGGCCGGATCGAGATCGGCAACCAGGAACTGGACGATCTGATCATCGCCCGGCCGGACGGCAGCCCGACTTACAACTTCTGCGTCGTGGTGGACGACTGGGACATGCAGATCACCCATGTCATCCGCGGCGACGACCATGTCAACAATACCCCGCGCCAGATCAACATCCTGCAGGCGCTGGGCGCGCCGCTGCCGGTGTATGCCCATTTGCCGATGATCCTGAATGAGGATGGGCAGAAGATGTCCAAGCGCCGCGATGCGGTCAGCGTGGTCGACTATGCCGACAAAGGCATCCTGCCCGAGGCTTTGCTCAATTATCTGGCACGGCTGGGTTGGGGGCACGGCGACGACGAGTTCTTCGATATGCCGCAGTTCATCGAGTGGTTCGATCTGCAGGACGTCAGCGCCTCGGCCTCGCGTTTCGACGGCGAAAAGCTGCTGTGGCTCAACGCTCAGCACATCAAGTGTGCCGACTTGCAGCGGCTGGCCGATCTGGTGGCGCCGCGCCTCGCGGCCGAGGGAATCGCGCTCGCCGACGGCCCGGCGTTGACCGAGGTGTTGTCGCTCACGCGCGAGCGGGTACAGGATCTGAACGCGCTCGCGCGCGAGGCCGATTACTTCTACCGCAAGCGCGAGGCTGCCGACGAGGACGTGGCCAAACACCTGTCCGACGAATCGCGTGCGCGCATGGCGCGCTTCGCCGAGCGTCTGGCGGCGCTGCCGACTTGGACCGCCGAGTCGATTCACGAACTGTTCAAGCCGTTCTGCGCCGATGAGGGCATCAAGATGGGGCTGCTGGGCATGCCGCTGCGGGTGCTGGTGTGCGGTACCGCCCAGACGCCGTCGGTGGATGCGGTGTTGGCGTTGATCGGCAAGGACGAAGTGCTTCGGCGCATGAAGGGCTGACTTTGTAAATTTATCCGGGGGAAGCATGACCCGGTCGGAGGATGGACCTTTAAACATGCAAACCCCGGATATTCTCCAGGCCCTACTGGTTGTCGTGCTGTGGGGCTTCAACTTCGTGGTGATCAAATGGGGCGTCGCGGACGTGCCGCCGCTCCTTTTGGGTTGCCTACGTTTTTCGCTGTTGGCGCTGGGCGGTCTTTTTTGGGTGGCGCGTCCGCGCCTGCCTTGGCGCTGGGTGGCGCTCTATGGCCTGACGGTGGGTTTCGGTCAGTTCGCCGGTCTGTTCTGCGCCATCAAATTCGGCATGCCGGCCGGCTTGGCCTCGGTGGTGCTGCAATCCCAAGCATTTTTCACCATGCTGCTCGCCGCTCTGTTCCTGCGCGAGCATTGGCGTCCGGCCCAACTGGCCGGACTGCTGCTTGCCGCGGGCGGGCTGGCGCTGATCGGCCTGGCGCGCGGCGGCAATATGACGCTGATCGGCTTCGTGTTGACCTTGCTGGCCGCGAGTAGTTGGGCGCTGTCGAACGTGGTGGTGCGTGCCATGGTACGGCACGGACTGCAGATCGAGCCCTTGGGCTTGGTGGTATGGTCCGGCCTGGCGCCACCACTGCCGTTTCTGGCGCTGTCGCTGTGGCTGGAGGGCGGGGCGCGCGACTGGCATGCCCTGACGCATTTCTCTTGGGGATCGTTGGCGGCCGTCGCTTATCTGGCTTTTGCCGCATCGATGCTCGGTTACGGTATCTGGAGCCGCTTGCTGTCTCGCTATCCGGCCAACTCGGTGGCGCCGTTCTCGCTATTGGTGCCGTTGGTGGCGCTGTTGTGCTCGACGGTATTGCTGGGCGAGCAGCTGACGGCCATTCAGATGCTGGGCAGCGTGCTGTTGTTGTCAGGGCTGTTGGTCAACCTTTTTGGGCCAAAATTGTTGAATTCTTTGTTAAAACAGAGCAGTTAAGATTCTTATGCTCAAGTTTTTCTTTAATAGGTCGATGTAGCGGTTGACGTTGGCTGGTAATGGTTCATACCATTCGAAATATTACAAATGGGGTCTGACATGAGAAATACCTATAAAACCATCCCGCTGCTACTGTTGCTGACGGCTTGTGCCCATGCCGATAACCCTCAAGTCATGACACCCCCCGCTCCCGAACCGGTCGTTGCCGCGGCGCCTGCCCCCGCACCCATGGCGCAAGTGGATGCCCGTACCGGCGTTGGCTTCGTCGGCGCGGGTATCGAACCGGAGGCACCGAAGGTGGTGGTTAAGGAAGTCGACCCCTATCAACCGATCAAGATCCGAGTGACGGGGCAGGGCACGGTGCCGGTATCCAAGGCGCTGTCCGCCTCGCAACGCAAGCTGCTGTCGATTCGCGCCGCCAAGCTCGATGCTTTCCGCGCTATCGCCGAGCAGGTGCAAGGGATGAAGTTGGTGGGCAATAGCTCGGTGGCGAACATGGTGTCCGTCAGCGATAGCTTCCGTACTTATGTCGATGCCTATCTGCGCGGTGTGAACATCGTGTCGTCGTCGATGCAATCCGACGGCACCAGCGAGGTGGTGGCCGAGATCGTGCTCGACAAGGATTTCTACCTGCAGTTTAAGTCGGCGCTCAGCCAGACCGGCAGTGTGATGAAGGCCGCGCAGCAAAACGGTGCGCAAGGCGTTCAGTGCGGCACGGATAATTGTGCGTCCGCGCGTTACGGCAGCAACTTCTATAACGCCCAATAAACAGGATGCCATGCGCCTGAACAAGCTCTCCGCCGCCCTTGTGGCGGCTTTGTTTTTATCTGCGGCCGAGGCCGCGCCGATCGAGGCCAATGGTTCGGCGCCTCTGGATGCCGGCGTGACCGCCGCGCGCGAGATGGCGATCCAGGATGCATTGCGCCAGGCGGCGCTGTCGCAGGGGGCGCAGGTGAATTCGGCGCAGTACATGAATTCGGGTGTGGTGAGCGAATCCACCAGCCTGTCGGCGGCCCCCATTTCCGGCAAGGTCAAGGTTCTGGATGAACATGCCGATGGCGATTTATATCAGGTGCGGGTACAAATCGACCCCGATCAGCCCGTTCAGTCTGGCCCGTCCGCCGGCAGGGCGCCTGCCGGCTGTGGCGTGCCCGATGGCCGCGCGTTGCGTCGTCGGGTGGCTGCGGCCTATTTCTATGTTGATCATCCGGCGGATGCCAACGACCTGGATGCGCTGGGCGTGCGCTTGGCGCACGATATGGCACGCCGCCTGGCGCTGCGCAGCAATGAGTTTGCGGCGCGCGATGCCGGCAATATCGGCCTGCTGCCCAACGACCGCCTGACCGAGCCCGCCTTGGCCGCCGGCACCGTGCGCCAGCTGGCGGGGAGTACCAATGCGCAGTTCGTGGTGGCAGGACGGGTATTATCGACGTCGGTCACCAAGCGCGCACTTCGTCCCACGCTGTTCGGCTCGACCGTCACCAGCCAGCAGGGTGCGTACTATTCCGGTCCGCTCTCGGCGCTGTTAGGGCCGGGAGTGATCTATCGCCCGGTTGCGCGCGAGTTCCAGTTGGAGCTATGGATCTACGATGGCCTGACCGGCAGCCTGCTGCGCACGCAGCAGTTTTCCACCTCCGCCACCGGCTATATCCAACCTAAGGTTCAGCCGGTGTTCGGTTCGGAGGCCTTCTGGCAGACCGACTACGGCGAAGAAATCAATACCTTGCTGGACCAAGTGACCGAGGATGTGACAGCGACATTGAGCTGCATTCCGTTCACGGCGCGCGTACTGCGCGTGGCCGACGGGCAGGTTTATCTGGATGCCGGCGGACTGGATGGATTGCAGGTCGGCGACAAGATGCTGGTGTATCGTCAGCGCCTATCCAATACGCTGGTCGATCCGCTCAGCGGACAGGAATTGGGGGTGCCGGAGACGTTGCTGGGCGATGTGTCGTTGATCCAGGTGCAGCCGAATCTGTCGGTGGCGCTGGCGCACGGGGTGAAGAGTTCGGTGCAGGCGGGGGATTTGCTACGATTTATTCCTAAGCGTTAAAGATCTTTTGACGCCATAAATAAGAAAAAAGCGCGAAATTCGCGCTTTTTTCTTATTTGCCATTCGGCCTGGTGGGCGATCAGCTCGCCGCGAGCCAGCTCTGCGGGTGGCTTTCCAACCAGCTCTTGATGGCTCGCGCATCGTTGGCGCGCGATTGGCCGCCGCCGGAAGACAGGATGACGATGATCAGCGGCTGGGTACCGACGGTGGCTTCCATCACCATGCAATGGCCGGCTTCGTTGATGTAGCCGGTTTTTTGCAACGCGATGTCCCAACTGCCTTCGCGCACCAGCGCATTGCTGTTGCGATACTGCAGCAGGCGGTTGGAGACCGAATAGATTTCATGTTGCGAGGTGGTGGTGAATTCTTTGATCAGCGGGTAGTTTTGCGCCGCCTTGACCATGCGCGCCAAGTCGCGGGCCGTGGAGGTATTGCGCATGTCCAGGCCGGTCGGGTCGTAGAACACCGAGTCGCTCATGCCGAGCTGGCGCGCTTTGTCGTTCATGCGCGCGACGAAGGCGCGGGTTCCGCCGGGCAGCGCGGTCCGCGCTAGTGCGGCGGCGGCACGATTCTCGGACGACATCAACGCCAACAGCAGCATTTCCTTGCGCGGTAGGGTGGTGCCGACGGCCAGGCGCGAACGGGTGTGCTTGACGCGATCGATTTCGGCGTCGGTGACGGCGATCGGCTCATCGAGCGATACGCCCGAATCGAGCAGGACCATAGCGGTCATCAGCTTGCTGATCGAGGCGATGGGTTGGCGTTGGTCGACACGTTTTTCGTAGAGCGGTTCGCCGGTATTGCCGTTGAGCACCAGGACCGACTGGGCCGACAGGCGCGGAGCGGTATAGAAAGCCATCTGCTCCGTCACGCGGACGGTAGCGGTTTGGGCGATCGGTTGGGCCTGCGCCCCTGCGGGCACGGCCGCGGCGGCCAGAGTCATGGCCAGCCAGCCAGCGAAATGCTTCAACATCAGGTACCTTTCCTATGCCTGGCGGAACCCGTCTAAAACCCTCGCCGATCGAAGATGGGAAAGGGTTTTAGAGGAGTACCGCCGTTAGGGATAAATGTTTGTGGCCCTATTTTAATCAAGCATAGTTTTTGTGTGGGCAATAATTCGCAAATTTTGCCTAAAAAGGCCCAATTGAATCCGTGTCGGGCCAAGTGCGCTAAAATACGATTTCGATCCGCAGCCGAGTTTGCCGCCATGCAAGTCAGCTTTCCTGACAGTCCGTTCTTACTGAATCAACCGTTTCCGCCTGCCGGCGACCAGCCTGGCGCCATCGACCAACTGGTCGAAGGGCTGTCGGACGGGCTGGCATATCAAACGTTGCTGGGGGTGACCGGCTCCGGGAAAACGTTCACGATGGCCAATGTTATTGCGCGAACAGGTCGCCCGGCGATCATTATGGCGCACAATAAAACCCTGGCTGCGCAACTTTATGCCGAGATGCGCGAGTTTTTCCCGAGTAACGCAGTCGAGTATTTCGTTTCGTATTACGACTACTATCAGCCGGAAGCCTATGTGCCCAGCCGAGATCTTTTCATCGAAAAAGACTCGAGCATCAACGAGCACATCGAGCAGATGCGTCTGTCGGCCACCAAGTCGATCCTGGAGCGCCCGGACTGCGTCATTGTTGCAACAGTTTCCGCAATATATGGTATCGGCGATCCCTCCGACTACCATCAAATGATTCTGCATTTGAAGGAAGGCGAGCGCCTGGAGCAGCGTGCGATCATCGCCCGCCTGGTCGGCATGCAGTACGAGCGGGCGGAAATGGATTTTCGCCGCGGCTCGTTCCGGGTACGCGGCGACGTCATCGATATTTTCCCGGCGGAAAGCGCGGAGTTGGCGTTGCGGGTGGCGATGTTCGACGACGAGATCGAGGCCTTGACGCTGTTCGACCCGTTAACCGGCACCACGCGCCAGCGGCTGGGCCGCTTTACGGTGTTCCCCGGCAGCCATTACGTGACGCCGCGCGATACCGTGCTCAAGGCCTGCGAGAAGATCAAGTTGGAGCTCAATCAGCGGGTGGCTTTCTTTCAGCAAGAGGGCAAGCTGGTCGAAGCGCAGCGGCTTGAGCAGCGCACGCGTTTCGATCTGGAAATGCTGTACGAGATGGGTTTCTGCAAGGGGATCGAAAATTACTCGCGCCATTTTTCCGGTCGTGCGGCCGGCGATCCGCCGCCGACGCTGATCGACTATCTACCGAAAAACGCGCTGATGTTCATCGACGAGTCGCACGTGACGATTCCGCAGGTCGGCGGCATGTATCGCGGCGACCGGGCGCGCAAGGTCAATCTGGTCGATTACGGCTTCCGCTTGCCCTCGGCGGTGGATAACCGGCCGCTGACCTTCGAAGAGTTCGAGCGCTTGATGCCGCAGGCTGTCTTCGTGTCCGCCACGCCTTCCGAGTACGAGGCAACGCATGCCGGCCAAGTGGTCGAGCAGGTGGTGCGCCCGACCGGCCTGGTCGACCCGGAAGTGATTATCCGTCCGGTGACCACGCAGGTGGACGATCTGCTGTCCGAGATTCGCGCCCGCGTGGACAGCAATCAACGCGTGCTGGTGACCACGCTGACCAAGCGTATGGCGGAGCAGTTGGCCGACTATTACACCGAGCACGGCATCAAGGTACGGTACTTGCACTCGGACATCGACACCGTGGAACGGGTGGAAATCATTCGCGATCTGCGTCTTGGTATGTTCGACGTGCTCATCGGTATTAACCTGCTGCGCGAAGGGTTGGATATTCCCGAGGTGTCGCTGGTGGCGATCCTGGATGCCGACAAGGAAGGCTTCCTGCGTTCGGAGCGTTCGCTGATCCAGACCATCGGCCGCGCGGCGCGGCACTTGCACGGCCAGGCGATTTTGTATGCCGATCGTATGACCAATTCGATGCAGCGCGCGATCGACGAAACCGAGCGCCGGCGTCATAAGCAGCTCGGCTTCAATGAGGCGCATGGCATCGTACCGACAGGCGTGAAGAAGGAAATCAAGGATCTGATCGATGGCGTCTATCATGCCGGCGGCGAGGCGGAAAATCGCAAGCGTGCACTCGATCGCCGCGTGGCGCGCATGGACGAGAAGGAACTGTCGCGCGAGATCAAGCGCCTGGAGAAGGAGATGATGACCGCGGCGCGCGATCTGGACTTCGAGCGCGCGGCGCAGTTGCGCGACGAATTGAAGGCGCTCAAAGAGGCCGCCTTCATCAATGGCGAGTGAGGAGAAGCGAATGATCGATGCTAAGCGCGGCTTCGCGGTATTGTTTGTTTGCCACGGCAATATCTGTCGCTCGCCGACGGCGGAGGGGGTGATGAAGAGCCGGGCTGCTCGGGCCGGCTTGAGCGAGGTGCTACGGGTCGACTCGGCGGGTACGAGCGGTTGCCATACCGGCGAGGCGCCGGACCGCCGCTCGCAACGCACGGCCGGTCAGCGCGGTTACGATCTGTC
Organism: Paludibacterium purpuratum; assembly: GCF_004363805.1. Lineage (GTDB taxonomy): Bacteria > Pseudomonadota > Gammaproteobacteria > Burkholderiales > Chromobacteriaceae > Paludibacterium > Paludibacterium purpuratum. Next base: position 357,930 of record NZ_SNZP01000001.1, read on the forward strand.
GGCGCAGATCGCCCGGCAGGTCACTGCGGACGATTTCGAGCGTTTCGATTTGATTCTGGCGGCCGACCGGCACAATCTGGCCGATCTGCGCGCGCGTTGCCCGGCACCGCTGCAGCACAAGTTGGCGTTGATGTTGGATGTGCTGCCGGCGGGGAGCGAGCGCGAGGTGCCGGATCCCTACTACGGCGGGCCGACTGGCTTCGATCATGTACTCGATCTGCTCGAAGCGGCGTGCGATGGCTGGATCGAAAAGATCGTCGACAGGCCCTAACCCATGCGATTTGTTTGTGTGTAATAGATAGTGGTGCGCGGTCGCAACTGCTAAGCTAAAGCCAATCGATCCAACAAAAAATAAAGGGGTGAGCAATTCATGGAGCGTGCGCGTTCTGATCAGCCTCTGCATGTTGTGCCTAGCCTCAGTGCCGATGTCATTTTGCCGCTCACGCCGGGGCGCCAGCCGCTGGCGCGGCAGACGGTGATCGTCATCGGTTCTTCGACCGGCGGTACCGAGGCGCTGCGTGTACTTCTCACGGCCTTGCCCAAGGAAATGCCGCCCATCTTGATCACCCAGCATATGCCCGAGATGTTTACCCACTCCTTCGCCGAGCGGCTCAACAGTCTGTGCAAACTGGAGGTCAAGGAGGCGCGAAGCGACGAGCGTTTGCACGAGGGGACGGTCTATATCGCGCCGGGGCATTCGCATTTGATGGTCAAGTCGGCGCCGACCATCGGCTATGCCACCGCCTTGTCGAACGGCGAGCCGGTCAATCGCCACCGTCCGTCGGTGGATGTGTTGTTCCGCTCGGCCGCCAACGTGGCCGGCCGCAACTGCATCGGCGTGATCTTGACCGGCATGGGGCGCGATGGCGCCAACGGGATGCTGGAGCTTCGGCAGTCCGGCTCGTACAATATCGCCCAGGATGAGGCTAGCTGCGTGGTGTTTGGCATGCCCAAGGAGGCCATCGCCAACGGATCGACCCACGAGGTGCTGCCGCTTAACGCCATTGCCAGTCGATTGGTGGTGCTGGCCAAACAACGACAACCGACTAACTGATTTTCTATCCGATGAATTTTCTCCCTGTTCTGGTGGTCGAGGACGATGCCGACCTGCGCGAGGCCATTGTCGATACGCTGAGCTTGGCCGGGTATCAGACGCTGGAGGCCCACGATGGCACCAGCGCGCTGGCGCGCCTGCAAGAGGCGCCGGTCGGTCTGATCATTTCCGACGCGCAGATGGCGCCGATGGACGGTTACACCTTGTTCGCGGAGGTCAAACAGCGCCACCCGGGCCTGCCTTTCATTCTGATGACCGCCTATGGTGTGATCGAGCGTGCTATCGATCTGTTGCGCGCCGGCGCGACCCACTATCTGCTCAAACCGTTCGAGCCGCAGGATTTGATCTCCGAAGTGGAAAAGCACTTGCTGCGCATGCCGGAAGAGGATCGTGGCGAGGTGGTGGCGGAGTCCGCGGCGATGCGGCAATTGTTCTCGCTGGCAAGCCGCGTGGCGCAGAGCGACGCCACCGTGCTGCTGTCCGGTCCGAGCGGTAGCGGCAAGGAAGTGTTGGCGCGCTATATCCACCGTCACTCCAAACGGCGCGAAGGCCCTTTCGTGGCGGTCAACTGCGCCGCCATTCCCGATACCTTGTTGGAGTCGACGTTATTCGGCCACGAGAAGGGCGCGTTTACCGGTGCGAGTCACGCCATGCCGGGCAAGTTCGAACAGGCGCAGGGCGGCACGTTGCTGCTGGACGAAGTCACCGAAATGCCGCTGGCGCTGCAGGCCAAGTTGCTGCGGGTGTTGCAGGAGCGCGAATTGGAGCGGGTGGGCGGCTCCAGAACCATTCGGTTGGACATTCGTATCGTGGCAACCACCAACCGCGATATCCAGAGCTTCGTCGACGATGGCCGCTTCCGCGAAGACCTGTATTTCCGTCTGAATGTGTTCCCGCTGAAGATCCCCGCGCTGGCCGATCGGCGCGATGATATTCTGCCCCTGGCACGGCGTATGCTTAAAAGGTATGCACAGGCGGCGGAAAGAACGAATTTGACGCTGTCTGTCGAGGCGGAACGTCAATTGACGGCCTATGAGTGGGAGGGTAACATCCGCGAACTGGAAAATGTGATGCAGCGGGCGGTGATTCTTGCCGCCGGACCGGCAATTCTTGCCGCCGATCTAATGCTGGATCCGCACTCCGGGCTTGCGGAACAGGTTGCCCCACGCGCCGAACTCGCGAACGACGAGGCTGATGCCGATATGCGTTCGTTGGAAAAGCGCCATATTTTGGAAACCCTGGCGGCCGTGGGCGGGGTAAAAAAGCTGGCAGCCGAGAAACTCGGCATCAGCGAACGCACCCTGCGCTACAAGCTGCAGCGCTATCGCGAAGAAGATGGCGGTGCGGCAATGCCACCACCGTAACAAGTTTGGGAGTTGACCATGTCGACGCAAGGAATCGATCAGCTGCTGAGTGAGCTCAGATCGGCTTCCGCCCTGGCCGCGGGCAAGCCGGCCGCTTCGCAGCAGCAAGAGACGCCTCAGGTTGATTTTGCCGATGTGCTGAAGTCCACCATCGATCAGGTGAATTCCGCACAGCAGACGTCGCAGGAAATGCAAAAGCAGTTCGAGTTGGGGGACGAGAGCGTCAATCTGCAAGATGTTATGGTATCTTTGCAGAAAGCCAGCTTGTCGTTCCAGACCATGGTCCAGGCGCGCAATAAGCTGGTCTCCGCCTATCAGGACATTATGAATACCCAGGTCTAGCGCTGTCCTGTCCGCTTGCCGGCAGCGGTTAGAACCGAAAGCTAAAACCACTGTATGGCAGATCTGGCAGAAAACGAAAATACACCCGCGTGGCGTGTCCGCCTGAATGAAGCGCTCGAGCGCTTCAAGGCGCTGCCGCCCAACAAGAAGTTTCTCTTCTACGGCGCCATCGCGGCGCTGTTCGCTGTCGTCATCGGTTTCGCGTTGGTCAACCGCGAGCCGGCCTACAAGATCCTGTTCGCCAATTTGGCCGATCGCGATGGTGGCCAGGTCACCGCGGCCCTGCAGCAGATGAACGTTCCCTATCAGCTCGGTGCCGGCGGTGTCATCTCCGTGCCGTCCGATCAGGTGTACGACATCCGCCTCAAGCTGGCGGCGCAAGGTTTGCCGAAGGCCAGCGGCGTCGGTTTCGAACTGATGGACAACCAGAAATTCGGCATCAGCCAGTTCGCCGAGCAGGTCAACTATCAGCGCTCGATCGAGGGCGAGCTTGCGCGGACCATCGAATCCGTCGACGCGGTGCAAAGCGCCCGCGTGCATATCGCCACACCTAAGCAGAGTGTGTTCGTGCGCGAGCAAGAACCGACGACCGCGTCGGTGATGCTCAGCCTCTACCCGGGTCGCGTGCTCGACGCGGGACAAGTCGCCGGCATGTTGCACCTGGTGTCGAGCGCCGTGCCGGGGCTCGCGGTCAAGAACGTGACCATCGTCGACCAGGACGGCAATCTGCTGTCGCAATCGCCGGATCTGGACGCCTCGGGCAATGGGCTCGATTCGCGGCAGTTGAAGTATGTGCGTTCGGTCGAGGACGATTACGCCAAGCGGATCGAGGCGATCCTGGAACCGATCTTCGGTAAGGGCAACGCACATGCCCAGGTCAGTGCCTCGCTCGATTTCTCCGAAGTCGAACAGACCTCGGAAACCTATCGCCCCAACTCCAGTCCGAATCCGTCGTCGACCCGCAGTCAGCAGATCGTCGAGAAACTGAACAATTCGAGCACCCAGCCGACCGGTGTGCCGGGCTCGCTGTCGAACCAGCCGCCGTCCGCGGCCTCCGCGCCGATCACGCTGCCGCCGGGCGCGTTGCCCGGTACGCAGACGCTGTCCGGGCAGTCGTTAGGGCAGAACGGCGCGGTCGAGCGCGACATCACCACCAATTACGAAGTGGACAAGACCATTTCGCACACCACCCTGCCCAAGGGCATTCTCAAGCGGCTGACCGCCGCGGTGGTGGTCAACTACCGCAATCTGCCCGACCGTAACGGCGACTTGAAGCCCACGCCGTTGACCGCGCAGGAGATGCTACAGGTCAACAATCTGGTGCACGAGGCCATCGGCTTCAACCAGTCGCGCGGCGACAGCGTCAACGTGGTCAATGCGGCCTTCGCCGATGCGCTAGCGCCGGTGACGTTGAAGGATCGTGCCTTTACTTTCGTCAGCGACAACGGCACCGCCATTCTGAAGTACGCGTTGGTGGCCATTGCCGCCCTATATCTGCTGTTCGGTGTGGTGCGCCCGGTGGTGCGCGAGGTATTGCGGCCGCCGCGTCCGGCTACGCCCGAGTCCGGCGGCATCGAGCCGGGGCTCGCGGTCGAGGGCGGACGGCTGTTGGCGGTGGCAGGCGACGAGGAGTTGGTGGACGAAAACGGCAATCCGTTGTCCGAAGAGGCGCGCAACAAGGATCCGCGCTATCTGCAGCGTAAGCACTATGCTGACAATATCGAGCTGGCGCGCGAGATGGTGAAGGCCGATCCGCGCATGGCCGCTCAGATCATCAAGGAATGGATCAGCTCAGATGAGTGATGCCGGAGTCCACCGTAGCGCCGTGCTGCTATTCAGCCTCGGTCAGGCTCATGCCGTCGAGGTGTTCAAGTATCTCGGCCCGAAGGAAGTGCAGAAGATTTCGCTGGCCATGGCCGCGATCAATAACCTCAGTCACGAGGAGATCGACAAGGTCATCGGCCAGTTCCGCGAGGAGTGTCAGGCACGCGCCAGCATCGGCGCGTCCGACGAATACCTGCGCAACGTGCTGGTCGAGGCGTTGGGGCCGGATAAGGCGGCCAACCTGCTCGACCGCATCATGCAGGGTAACGACCACAGCGGTATCGAGAGCCTGAAGTGGATGGATCCCAGCTCCGCTGCCGATTTGATCCGCAACGAACACCCGCAGATCATCGCGACCATCCTGGTGCATCTCGACCCCGATCTGGCGAGCTCCATCCTGGCCTATTTTCCCGAGCGTCTGCGCAACGAGGTGCTGATCCGGACCGCGACGCTCGAAGGCGTGCAGCCGCAGGCGCTACGCGAGCTCAACGATGTGCTGACCCAACTGTTGTCGGGGTCGGATCGTCTCAAGAAGAGCGCGGCCGGTGGCGTGGGCATGACCGCCGAGATCCTCAACTTCATGGGCAACACGGTCGAGGCGTCGGCGCTCAACTACATTCGCGAATACGACCCCGAGCTGGCGCAGCGTATCCAGGACAAGATGTTCGTGTTCGAAAACCTGCTCGAAGTCGACGATCGCTCCATCCAGACCATTCTGCGCGAAGTGCAGACCGACTCGCTGGTGGTGGCACTCAAGGGTACCAGCAGCGAACTCAAGGAAAAGATTTTCCGCAACATGTCGCAGCGCGCAGCGGAAATGTTGCGCGACGATCTGGAAGCCAAGGGGCCGGTCAAGTTGTCCGAGGTCGAGGCCGAGCAGAAGGAAATCCTCAAGATCGTGCGCAAACTCGCCGACGATGGTCAGATCGTGCTAGGCAGCAAGGGTGGTGATGAAGGACTTGTCGAATAAGGGCATCATCCCGGCCGACGAGCTATCCGATTGGCAGAGCTGGTCGATGGGCGAATTGCAGTCCGGGAAGCTTGGCGAGCAGAAGTCTGCGCAGCCGTTCGATGGGTTGACTGCCGCCCAAGTCGAAGCGCTGACCGCCAGTCTCGCGCCCGCTGAAACGCCTATGTCGATCGAACCCCTACCCGAGCCCGACGAGATCGAGACCGCTCCGCCAGCCCCGCAGCTGGGGTATCCCACGGCCGCCGAACTGGAGTCGATTCACCAGGAAGCTTGGCAGACGGGTCATGATGCCGGTTTTGCGGCCGGCGAAGCGGAAGGGCGCGAATGGGGACAGCGAGAAGGCCTGGCCGCCGGTTTGGCCGAGGCTCAGCAGCGCTTTACCGAAGCCTGGGCGCCACTGGAGCAGTTGGCGACGGGGTTTTCCGATGCCTTGCATGCGCTCGAAACGCAGCTGTCGGGCGACGTGCTGGCGCTCGCGGTAAAGCTTGCCGAGCGACTGGTGGCTGCGCACTTGGCCGCTGATCCCCGTGCGATCGAGCCCTTGTTGCGCCAGGCTTTGGCCGCACTGCCCGCCACGCTGGCGCAAGGGCGGCTGAGAGTCAACCCGCTCGACCTCGGCGTCGCGCGCGCATTCTTGCAGCAAGAGCGCCCGGAAACGGTTTGGCAATGGATCGAAGATGCGTCGGTGCCGCGTGGCGGCTGCCTGGTGGAAACCCCCTCGCTTAGCCAAGACCTGACACACCCTGCGCGGTTGGCCGCCATGTCGCGCGCGCTGGGTCTGGCGGAGGAAACCGACGATGACGATGTCGACAACGTTTGATTCGCTGGGGGCGCGTCAGCGTCAGTTCTTGAGCGAGTGCGGTCGTGTCGCCGACGAGGCGGTGTTGTCGCCTGCGAGCGGTCGGCTCACACGCGTTACCGGCATGGTTATGGAGGCCGTGGGTCTCAAGTTGCCGGTCGGCAGTGCCTGCCAGGTCGAGTTGGCCGAAGGGCATCGCGTAGAGGCCGAGGTCGTCGGCTTTTCCGGCGATAAATTGTTTCTCATGCCGCTGTCCAATGTGCACGGTCTGCAGCCCGGCACGCCGATTACGCCGCTCGCGCCCAATCATCCGCCACACTACGGCAAGACCGCCGTCGCCGCCCGGGTCAATGGCCCGGCGGGGCGCCTGGTGCCGGTCGGCGCCACTTTGCTTGGGCGCGTGCTCGATTCGCTCGGGCGGCCGCTCGATGGGTTGGGGCCGATTCATCCCGAGGCGTTCTTCCCGCTGCACAGTCAACCCATCAACCCGCTCGGCCGTTCGCTGGTCAAAGATGTGCTCGACGTCGGTGTACGCGCCATCAATGGCCTCTTGACTGTCGGGCGTGGCCAGCGTCTTGGGCTGTTCGCCGGTTCCGGCGTCGGCAAGAGCGTGCTGCTAGGCATGATGGCGCGCTTCACCCGCGCCGATGTGGTGGTGGTCGGCCTGATCGGCGAGCGCGGCCGAGAAGTGAAGGACTTCATCGAGAACATCCTGGGCGACGAAGGCCGCCGCCGCGCCGTGGTCGTGGCCGCACCGGCCGATATGCCGCCGTTGATGCGTCTGCATGGTGCCGCCTACGCCACCGCGCTGGCCGAATATTTCCGCGATCAGGGCCTCGACGTGCTGTTGTTGATGGACTCGGTGACGCGCTACGCCATGGCGCAGCGAGAGATCGCGCTGGCCATCGGCGAGCCGCCGGTAACCAAGGGCTATCCGCCGTCGGTGTTCGCCCGGTTGCCGCAACTGATCGAGCGTGCCGGCAATGCCGCCGAGGGCGGTGGGTCGATCACGGCTTTCTATACCGTGTTGTCCGAGGGGGACGACCAGCAAGACCCGGTCGCCGACGCATCGCGCGCCATTCTAGACGGCCACTTCGTGTTGAGTCGCGAACTGGCCGAGTCCGGTCACTACCCGGCCATCGACATCGAACAGTCGATCAGCCGGGTGATGGTGGATGTGGTCGACCGCGAGCATACCGAGCTCGCGCGTCGCTTTAAGCAGCTGTATTCGCGCTACCAGCGCAATAAGGATCTGATCAGCGTCGGCGCTTACGTGCCGGGCTCCGATCCGTTGCTTGACGAGGCCATCCGCCGCGAGGCCCAGATGGCGGCGTTTTTGATGCAGCCGATGCACGACTCGCACGATTTTCCCTCCACCGTCGAGCAACTGCGCAACGTGCTGCGCTGACCATCGGGTAGCCGCTCATGGCGCAAAGCAAATATGCCCTGCTGTTCAATCTGTCCCAGGAAAAGGTCGAGGCCTGCGCCGAGCGTATGCGTAAGGCGCAGGCAAGCCAAGTCGCCGCCCAAGGCAAGCTGGCGCAGCTGCAGACCTTTTTGCAGGAGTATCAGCAGCGCCTGACCTCCGGCGGCATCCGTGGCATGGGCATCACCCAGTGGCAGGATTTCCAGCGCTTTTTGCGGCGTCTGGAGGAGGCGCTGGAGATTCAGCAGGGCGAAGTCGACCGCTGCATTCAGCGCTTTATGCTGGAACGCCTGGCTTGGCAGAACGAACGCAAGAAGCTCAAGGCCTACGAGAAGTTGATGGCGCGCGAGGCGCTACGCGCCCAGCGCGCCGAGGCCCGGCGCATGCAGAAGGCCACGGACGAATTCGCCACGCGTCGTTTCTGGGATCAATCGCAGCCGGAAGAGTGATTGGCACGCTAATTGCTTTTAAATGGGCAATTTTGTGGAGGTATGCTCTATGCCCATCGCCCTGTCTGTCTCGCCTGCCGCCTCGGCACTGGCTGCCAACAGTTCTTCGCCGGCCGCCGCTTTTAGCGCGCAAACGCCGCCCGCTCAAGGGAGTGGCTCGGGTAAAGACGCGACCGGCAATGCGACGCCGTCTACCGATCAGAGCGGGCAGGCGGCCCAGACCGGACAGAACGTCCAGAGCGCCCAAAATACCCAAAACACCCAGGCCAATCAGGGGCAGCCGCAGAACGGGCAAGACGTCTTCGCCCGTATGCTCGACGCGCAGCTTGGCGCCCTCGATGGCAGCCAGGGAACGATCGCCGGTGCAAACCCTTCGTCCCAGGATGGCGATAAGTCGGCCAAGCCCGCCAAACACGGCGATACCGATGCCAGTGCCGTCCCCGTCAACCCCTTGCCCAATCCCGCCTTGCTGTTGATACAACCGCAGGTGCCGCCGACGCCGGTCCCACCGACGACGGCTGGCGATAGTGCGGCGCAAGACGCCAAGCGCACGGTGGCCGATCCGCTCAGTGCCGCTGAATCCGCCACACTGTTGGCGCAGAACGGCGCGGCCTCGATGGGCGACAAAGCCGGGCAGACGTCGGCCGATAGTCTCGGCAATCTGTTCCAGCCGCTTTCCGCCGGCAAAGACGATGCCCTGCAAAAATTGCCGCAGGATGCCGCCTCGCAGCCGACAAATTTGCCGCAATCCCTGGCGATGCAGGCGCATGCCGTGCCGCAAGATACGCCAACGACCAAGCCGACCTTCAATATTCCGCAACAGGTCGGTACGCCTGCTTGGACCAAATCGCTGGGCGATCAGGTGATGGGCATGGTGACGCTCAAGGCCGAAACCGCGCATATTCAGCTCAATCCGCCCGAGCTTGGGCCAATCGACGTGACGCTGAAAATGGACGGACGCAACAATGCCCAGGTGACTTTCAACGCCGACTCCGCCGCTACACGGGCGGCGCTGCAAGATAGTCTGCCGCGCCTGCATTCGATGATGTCTGCCAGCGGCATCCAGCTCGGTGACGCCCAGGTCTCCGGCGGGCAATCTCAGCAACAACAACAGAACGCCCGTAATGGACGAGGCAATGGCCAAAATCAGCCGTCCGAAGGGGAGGAGTTCGATACTCTGGCCAACATCAAGGCCTCTCGCGGAGTGCTCAGTATCTTTGCTTGATCTTGACCATTGTCCTGCACATGTTGGTTTCTGACAGATATAATAAAAAACTAGTTTAGAATCTCGGAATACCAACATACAGGCTGACAGGCAATGGCAGAAGAGAAAAAAGCGGATAAGGGCGCTCCCGAAGAAAAGCCCCGCGGTGGCGGCAATAAGCTCATGATCATCGTCGCGCTGCTCCTGGTCGTCTTGATCGGCGGTGTCGGCGGCGTCGGCTATATGATGTTCTTCAGCCACAATTCTGCCGGCGGGCAAGCGCAAGCGGCGGCGCAACCCAAAAAATCCGACGCGCCTCCAGTCTTCTCCAAGCTCGATACTTTCGTCGTGAATCTGTCCGGGCAGGGCAGCGCGCTGTTGCAGGTCGACATGCAGGCCGAATTGACCGATGCCAGCGCGCAGGAGCGCTTGACCAGTTACATGCCCAAGGTGCGAAGCGCCGTGATCCTGCTTTTGTCGGCCAAGTCGGCCGAAGAGCTGGGTACCCCGGAAGGTAAGCTAAAATTAAAAAATCAGGTCAAGCAGGTGATCAACGGCGCCATGGATAGCGGCGGCGACGAGCCTGTGAAGAGCGTCTTGTTTACCTCTTTCATCATCCAGAACTCGTAGGCTATGGGCGACGAAATCCTGTCCCAGGAAGAGGTGGATGCCCTGCTTAGGGGCGTCACCGGCGAGAACGATGAGGACAACGGCGGCAGCGATTCGGAAGGTGTTCATAACTATGACATCGGCCGGCAGGAGCGTATTGTCCGCGGCCGTATGCCGACGCTCGAGATCATCAACGAGCGTTTCGCGCGCAACCTGCGCATCGGCCTGTTCAACTTCATCCGCCGCAACGCCGAAATCTCGGTCGGACCGGTGCGGGTGCAGAAATACAGCGAATTTATTCGCAACCTGGTGGTGCCGACCAATCTAAACCTGGTACACGTCAAACCCCTGCGCGGTACAGGCCTGCTGATTTTCGATCCGGACTTGGTGTTTCTGGTGGTCGACAATCTGTTCGGCAGCGACGGCCGCTATCATGTGCGGGTCGAGGGACGGGACTTTACCCCGACCGAGCAGCGTATAATCCGACGCCTGCTGGAAGTGGTGTTCAACGAATGCCAAAAGGCCTGGGAGCCGGTGTACCCGATCGAATTCGTCTACTTACGCTCGGAAATGAATACCCAGTTCGCCAACATCGCCACGCCGACGGAAGTCGTGGTGGCCATGACATTCCATATCGAACTGGGTGCGGGCGGCGGCGATTTCCACATCTGTCTGCCGTATTCGATGGTCGAGCCGATTCGAGACATCCTGTCGAGTACCATGCAAGCCGACCGTACCGAGGTCGATAACCGCTGGATCACCCTGATGTCGCGCCAAGTGCAAGCGGCCGAGGTCGATCTGGTGGCGACGCTGGGTGCGACCCAGGTGACGTTGGGACAGATTCTCACTCTGAAGCAGGGCGATGTGATCATGATGGACATTCAGGACAAGATCGTGGCCGATGTGTCTGGAATTCCAGTTTTCGATTGCAAGTACGGCACGCTGCAAGGCCACTATGCGTTGCGTGTCGAAACCGTGTTGGCTGGCGCGAATGAGTTCGCCGAGCCGCCGGCGGGAGGAAGCGAACACGATGACTGATCAGCAAAATACCGGCGCGGGCGCCGAAGATGAAATCTCCATGGACGACTGGGCGGCCGCGATGGCCGAGCAGGAAGTCGCCGACGCCGCCGTCGCCGAGCCAGCGGCCCCCGACCCGCTGCCGGCCAACAACCTGTTCCAGGAGCTCAGCGGCGGGGCCGATAGTGGCGGCGGCGTACCCAGCAATCTGGACATGATTCTGGATATCCCGGTTCAACTGACCGTCGAGCTGGGGCGAACCAAAATCGCGATTCGCAATCTGCTGCAATTGGCGCAAGGCTCGGTGGTCGAACTCGACGGCCAGGCCGGCGAGCCGATGGACGTGCTAGTCAACGGCTGCCTGATTGCCCAAGGTGAAGTGGTGGTGGTCAACGATAAGTTCGGTATCCGCCTGACGGATATCATTACGCCGGCAGAGCGTATTCGCCGGCTTCAGAAATGATCCGGCCCGCGCTCGCGCTTTGTTGGCTGCCCGGTGTCGCGCTCGCCGCCGACGGCGTAGCCGTTGCGCCGACTGGGCTACTCGGGCTGTTGCAGGTGATATTCGGTCTGGCTGTGGTGCTGGCGGTCATCGTCGGCTGCGCCTGGCTGTTTCGCCGCTTGTCGAGCGGCATGGTCGGCATGCCGCGTCATATGCGCGTGGTCAGTGCCGTCATGGTCGGTCAACGAGAACGGGTGGTGATCGTCGAACTCGAAGAGCAATGGCTGGTACTGGGCGTCACGGCCCAGTCGATCAATCTGCTCGAGAGTCGGCCGCGCCCGGCCGGCACCGAGCTGCCGCCTGTGGCGGTAGCCGACCCGTTCGCCCGCTGGTTCAAGGCCGCGTTGCAACGTCAGCGGTCCGTTAAAGACGATAACAATCGATGAAACGCTTTATTTTGCTTTTTGGGCTGCTTTGGGCCCTGATGCCGGTGGCGAGTCAGGCTGCCGGCTTGCCGATGATGACCAGCACCCCCGCCGCCGGCGGTGGGCAGAATTATTCGCTCAGCGTGCAGATGCTGCTGTTCATGACCGGGTTGACCTTCATTCCGGCCATGCTGCTGATGATGACCTCGTTCACGCGCATCATCATCGTACTGTCCCTGCTGCGCCAAGCCATGGGTACTACCACCACGCCGCCGAACCAGGTGGTGGTGGGGTTATCGCTGTTCCTGACGTTGTTTATCATGGGGCCGACGCTGGATCAGGTCTATGCCAACGCCTGGCAGCCGTTTTCGGCCGACAAGATCACCATGGATCAGGCGCTGGACGCGGCAAGCCGCCCGATGAAAACCTTCATGCTGCGCCAGACGCGCGAGAAGGATCTGCAGTTCTTCATCGATATCTCGCAGTCGCCGCGGCCGGCGACCAAGAACGACGTTTCGATGAAAACCCTGATCCCGGCCTATGTCATCAGCGAACTGAAGACCGCCTTCCAGATCGGCTTCATGGTTTATATCCCGTTTATGATCATCGACCTGGTGGTGGCCAGTATCTTGATGGCCATGGGGATGATGATGGTGTCGCCGGCGATGATATCCCTGCCATTCAAGCTGATGCTGTTCGTCCTGGTGGACGGCTGGACGCTGTTGATGGGGTCGCTGGTACAGAGTTTCTACACCGGCTAAGCACAGGGAGCCCGACATGACCCCGGAACTGGTCATCAACATCGTTCAAAACGCGTTGTATATGCTGATTCTGATCAGTGCGCCGGTCCTTTTGGTGTCGCTGGTGGTCGGCCTGTTCGTCAGCATCATGCAGGCGGCGACGCAGATCAACGAAATGACCCTGACCTTCATCCCCAAGCTCCTGGCGCTGTTCATCACCCTGGTGCTGGCCGGGCCGTGGATGCTCAATACCCTGGTCGACTATACTGTGCGGTTGTTCAAGAGCATACCCAACGTTATCGGCTGACGCGCACATGGTGACTTTCAGCGATAACGAGATCAATGCCTTGCTTGGCCTGTTCGTCTGGCCGTTCGCGCGCATCACCGGCATCATGATGGCCGATCCGTTTTATTCTTCGCGCAATGTGCCGCGAACCTATAAAGCGGGATTCGCCTTATTTCTGACCTTGCTCATCACGCCGGTGTTGCCGAAATTCCCGCTGATTGCCCTGGTTTCCGCCGAAGGCGCTGTGACGTTGATCCAGCAAGTGCTAATCGGTATCGCCATCGGCTTCGTCATGCGGCTGGTGATGAGTGCGGTCGAACTTGCCGGTTTGATCATCGCCAACCAGATGGGGTTGGGTTTCGCCACCATGTTCGATCCGCAGAATGCGGCCCAGGTGCCGACTGTCGCCACCTTGTTGTCGCTGTTCGTCACCCTGCTGTTTCTATCCTTCAACGGCCACCAGGTGATATTGGCGACGCTGATCGACAGCTTTCAGGTGATGCCGATCGGCAAGTCGATCCCCTGGCTGACCTGGCGCACGTTGGCCGAGTGGGGGAGCCACATTTTCTTCTGGGGGCTATGGCTTGCGCTGCCGGTGATTGCCGCGCTGCTGATGACCAACCTGGCCGTCGGTGTCATGACCCGTGCCGCGCCACAATTCAACATCATGTCCTTCGGCTTTCCGTTGACACTGGGTATCGGCTTCATCGCCCTCTATATTTCCCTGCCGATGATGGTGCCGATCGTCGAGCAGATGTACCAGCAGGGCTTTGCCTTCGCGCTGGCGATGTTCCGTGTGACCCACTAACGACTGAACTTCCTGTAAATCATAACGGTCTACCGAAACCATTATTTTTTTCCGGATCGATTATCATGCGTTTCCTTTCTGCATCGCTAGCGGCGGGACTGTGCCTGTCGCTGTCCGCCATCGCTGCCGTGGCGGCGCCGGTCAATTTCCTGTTTGCGAGTTCGGGCGATCTACCTCGATTGCATGACTTGCTAGCGCGCCCGGACATCGCCGGCGTTCAAGTGGTGTACAACTGGAAGGGCCTGGAGCAGGGCAAGGGCCAATACGACTTCTCGGCCATCGAAACCGATCTGGCCTATACCGAGAAGCTGAACAAGAAGTTGTTCATCCAGATCCAGGACCGTTTCTTCGAACCCACCGCCAAAAACGTGCCGGCCTACCTGATGGACGACCCGGTATACAAGGGCGGCATCGTGCCCCAGGTGGACAATCCAGGACAGGGCAAGGCGCCGGCCATGGGATGGGTGGCACAGCAATGGAACCCGGCGGTACAGCGGCGTTACCAGGCGCTGCTCAAGGCGCTGGCGGCGCGGTTCGACGGCAAGGTGTATGGCGTCAACCTGCCGGAAACCGCCATCGACATCGACCAGAAGCACGACAAGACCGGCTTCAGCTGCGAGCGTTACTTCAATGCCGAGGTGCAGAACATGAGCGTGACGCGCAGCGCCTTCAAGAAGTCGCTGGTGGTGCAGTACGTCAACTTCTGGCCGTGCGAATGGGATAACGATCACCGTTATATGTCGCGCCTGTTCACCTTCGCCGCCAACAATCGCATCGGCCTGGGCGGCCCGGACGTGGTGCCGTACCGCAAAGGCCAGATGAAGAATGCTTATCCGTTCTTCCACCGCTACAAAGGAAAACTGCCGGTGGTGGCGATGGCGATCCAGGAGCCGACGCTGACCTATACCAATCCCGAAACGCACAAACCGTTCACCAAGGACGAAGTGGTCAACTTCGCCACCGATTATCTCGGTGCGGATCTGCTGTTCTGGACCCCGGAGGCGCCTTGGTTGAAACAGCCCTGACGGATGGGCGGCGGCAGCCTGGGGGGATAGTGCGAAAATAACGCCAGACTGCTAGAATGCCCGCACGTTGCGGGGTGCTCGCGGCATATGCCGTCGGTGCCCGGGACGTTCCGGATTCAAACCGGGCCGCGGTCGGTAGATCGGCGGCCCTTCATGTGTTGAGGCGACTATGGCAGGACATAGCAAGTGGGCGAATATCAAGCACAAGAAAGAGCGCGCCGATGCCAAGCGCGGCAAGATCTTTACGCGCCTGATCAAGGAAATCACTGTGGCGGCTCGCATGGGCGGCGGCGATGCCGACATCAATCCGCGTCTGCGCCTGGCGGTGGACAAGGCGCTTGACGCCAACATGCCCAAGGACAACATCCAGCGCGCCGTCGACCGAGGTAGCGGCAGTCTGGAAGGCGTCGATTACGTCGAAGTCCGCTACGAAGGCTACGGCATCGGTGGCGCGGCCGTGATGGTCGACTGCTTGACCGACAACAAGACCCGCACCGTGGCCGACGTGCGCCATGCCTTCTCCAAGTACGGCGGCAACATGGGTACCGATGGCTGCGTGGCTTTCCAGTTCAAGCATTGCGGCTATTTGGTATTCGCGCCGGGCGCGAACGAAGATGCCATCATGGAAGCGGCGCTGGAGGCCGGCGCAGAAGATGTGGTGAGCAACGACGACGGTTCGATCGAAGTGATCACCGGTCCATACGAGTTCAGCGACGTCAAGGCTAGGCTTGAGTCCGCCGGCTTCAAAGCCGAGATGGGCGAAGTGACCATGCGTCCGCAGAACGCGACCGAACTGGCGGGCGACGATGCCGCGCGCATGCAAAAGCTGCTCGATGCGTTGGAGGACCTGGACGACGTGCAGGAAGTGTATACCTCGGCCGAGTTCGACGAAGCGTAACGCCATCGGTAAGTATGTGATATGAAACGGCAGGCGTCAGTCCTGCCGTTTTGCTTTTTGGGATATTGATTCGTCATCTCTGCTCGGTGCTCCACGCCAACTGCATAGAGGTGTACACTGCACCTCGTCTCAAGCTCGAAAGAACCCGATCATGAAACAGATGCATGCAGAACGACGCGCTCGTCTGATGGCGCAAATCGGTTCCGGCGTCGTGGTGTTGGCCACCGCCCCCGAAGCTATTCGCAATGCCGATACCCACTATCCCTACCGTTCCGACAGCCACTTCTGGTACCTGACCGGCTTTGGCGAGCCCGGTGCCGTGCTGGTGCTCGACGCGACCAATAAAAAGAGCATTCTGTTCTGCCGCGAGAAGAACCCGGAACGCGAAGTGTGGGACGGTTTCCGTTATGGCCCGGAAGGCGCCAAGCAGGAATTCGACTTCGACGAGGCTTACGTGGTCGGCGAGCTGGATAGTCGCATGCCCGATATTTTGGCCGGGCAGCCGAGCGTCCATTGGCCGGTCGGCCGTAACGCGGCGTTCGACGCCCGCGTGTCCGGCTGGCTGGATGAATTGCGCGCGCGCTTCCGCATCGGCGTCGAAGTGCCGGCGCATTTCGGCGACGTGCTGGCGCTCTTGGATGAAATGCGCATCGTCAAGGACGAGTACGAAATAGGCATGCTGCGCCGCGCCGGCAAGCTGTCGGCCGAAGCGCATGTGCGCGCCATGCAGGCTACACGCCCAGGCATGAACGAATATCAGATCGAAGCCGAAATCCTGCACACCTTCATCAAGAACGGTGCGCGCTACCCATCCTACGAAAGCATTGTCGCCGGCGGCGCCAATGCCTGCACGCTGCACTATGTCGGCAACAATCAGCGTCTCAACGACGGTGAGTTGCTGCTGATCGACGCCGGTTGCGAACTCAATGGCTACGCCGGCGACATTACCCGCACCTTTCCGGTCAACGGCAAGTTCAGCGCCGCGCAGCGCGACGTCTACGAAATCGTGTTGGCCGCCGAGCTTGCCGCCATCGACACCCTGCGTCCGGGGGCGCGCTTCAACGCGCCGGGCGATGCCGCACTGCGCGTGTTGGCTCAGGGCATGATCGACCTGAAACTCCTCGCGGGCACTGTCGACGGCATCATCGAATCCGAAGCCTATCGCCAGTTCTACATGCATGGCGTCGGCCATATGATCGGCCTGGACGTGCACGATGTCGGCAAGCGTAAGGTGGGTGGCGAGTGGCGCGAATTCAAACCCGGCATGTGCACCACCGTCGAACCGGGCCTGTACATCCGTCCGGCCGACAACGTGCCCGAAGCGCTGCGCAATATCGGCATCCGCATCGAGGACGACGTGCTGATTACGCATGAAGGCCGCGAGATCTATACCGCCGAAGTGCCCAAGCGCATCGACGATATCGAAGCGCTGATGGCTTGATGCCGGGTCGACGCAGCTCATGAGTATCGATGTTCTGCACGGCGATATTGCCGTGATCGGCGGTGGCCCGGCCGGCGCGTTGGCCGCCTTGCTGTTCGCCCGCCAGGGGCGGCGCGTGCTGTTGTTCGAAGCCAGGTCGGCCGGCGCCGCGATTCGCGACGCCCGGGCGCTGGCGTTATCGTCCGCCAGCCAGCGCCACCTTGCGGACGTCGGCGGCTGGCCGGTCGATCTGCCCGCCACCGCGATCGACACCGTCCACGTTTCGCAGCAGGGTTGTTGGGGCCGCACGGTGATCCGCGCCGCCGATGTCGGCTTGCCTCACTTGGGGCAGGTCGTCGACTACCCGGCGCTGACCGCGGCACTCGATGCGCAGTTGGCGGCATCCGGCGTCGAGGTGCTATGGGGCTGCCGCGTCGAGGCACTCGATGCCTTGTCCGGCTATGTCCGCCTTCGCTATCGGGATGGCGAGCGCGGCGGTGACGCCACCGCCCGGCTGGCCGTGCTGGCCGATGGCGGCGCCTTGATCGACCAACTGCCCGATATCAGCCGGCGCGAGCACGACTACCGGCAATCGGCGCTGCTGGCGCAAGTGCAATTCACCCACCCGCATGGCGGCGTGGCCTACGAACGATTCAGCCGTCAAGGCCCGCTGGCGCTGTTGCCGCACGGTGAGGATTGCATGTTGGTCTGGACCCGCGACACGGCCGATGCCGCGCGGCTTTGCGAAGGCCCGCCGGATGCCTTGGCGGCCGCCTTGCAGCAAGCCCTCGGCGAACGGCTAGGTGCGGTGCGCTCGATCGGCGATGTCGCCAGCTTTCCGCTAAGGCTGCGACAAGCCAGCCGTGTGGTCGGCAACCGCGTGGCCTTGATCGGCAATGCCGCGCAGACGCTGCATCCTGTCGCGGCCCAGGGCTTGAACCTGGGTATCCGCGATGCCGTGTCGCTGGCGCGCCTGCTCGACGGCGCGGCGGATCCCGGCGAACGCACGCCGTTAGCGCGTTACGCCGCCGCTCGCAAGCTCGATACCCGCGCGGTCATCGGCTTTACGCATGGATTGATGCAGTTGTTCGAGTCGCAAGCGCCGCTGGTCGGCGCCGCACGCGCGCTCGGCATGAACCTGCTCGATGTCTTGCCGCCATTGCGTAGGCGCTTTGCCGGCCACCTGGTGTTCGGTGTAGGGGCCGGTTTATGAGCGAGCAAACCTTCGATGTGATCGTCAGCGGAGGCGGTCTGGTCGGTGCCAGCCTGGCGCTGGCGCTGGCGAGGCAGGGGCGCGAGGTGGCACTGGTCGAGCCGAATCCGCCGGCGTTGGCCGGCCTGGAGGCGGGCTGGGACGCGCGCATCTACGCCGTCAGCCCACAGAACCAAGCATTCTTGGCAAGCTTGGCGGCCTGGCCCGGCGCCGAGCGTATCGGCCGCATCGCCAGCATGGATGTGCGCGGCGATCTCGACGGTCGCCTGGTCTTCAGTGCTGCCGAGATCGGCGCAACCGAACTGGCTAGCATTGCCGAAAACCGTTGGATGCTGGCATCCCTGTGGCAGGCGATCCGCCAGAGCGATATCGTCGTGATCGAAGGGCAACGGGCCCGACATTTCGACAGCGACGTCCGACAAGCCAAGCTGACGCTGGATGACGGCCGCATTCTCAAAGCCGCGCTGTTGGCCGGGGCCGACGGCGCCAACTCCTGGTTGCGGCGCGAGGCGGGTATTGCCGCCTCGGTCAAGTCCTATGGCCAGTCCGGCGTGGTCGCCAATTTTGCCTGCGAGCGGCCTCACGGCGAGTGCGCACGCCAGTGGTTTCTCGGCGATGGCGTACTGGCTTGGTTGCCACTGCCAGGGAACCGAATTTCCATGGTATGGTCAATGTCCGATTCCGCGCGTCTTTTGGCATTGGATGACGCCGCGCTGGCCGACACGGTGGCCCGTGCCGGTGGCGAGGCGCTTGGCGCATTGACCACCATGACGCCCGCCGCCGCATTTCCGTTACGCCTCATTCGGCCGGAGCATGTCGTTCGGCAGCGGCTGGCGCTATTGGGCGACGCGGCGCATACCGTGCATCCGCTAGCCGGGCAGGGCGTCAATCTGGGGTTCCAGGATGCGGCGATGTTGGCCGCATCGATCGGACGGCAAGGC
Source organism: Paludibacterium purpuratum (assembly GCF_004363805.1). Taxonomy (GTDB): domain Bacteria; phylum Pseudomonadota; class Gammaproteobacteria; order Burkholderiales; family Chromobacteriaceae; genus Paludibacterium; species Paludibacterium purpuratum. The sequence continues at coordinate 377,186 of NZ_SNZP01000001.1, forward strand.
GACCCCGGCGAATGGATACGCTTGCGGCGCTACGAACGCAGTCGCAGGGAAGCTGTGTTGACCATGCAGACAGCCTGCGACGGTCTATTCCGCCTGTTCCATCAACCAGCGTTGCCCGGTCTGGCGCGGTTGCGCAATACCGGGTTGTCGCTCGTCAACCACCTTGGGCCGCTCAAGCGGCAGCTGGCCCGCGTTGCCGTGGGTTTTTAAATAAGGACTGCAATGAACAAAACCCTGATTCGCCTGGCACTGGCCGGGATTTTGCCGGCGCTCTTGTCTTGCGGCGCCAATGCCGACAACAGCGGCAATGCCACGCTCGTCGCGGTGAAGAAAGCCTTCGAACAGCGCTTTGCCGACCGCCAGGTGCTGGCCGTGCGAGCCACCCCGCTCAAGGGCATCTACGAAGTCGACGTGCAGGGTAACCAGATCGTCTATGTCGACCAGAAACTCAGTTATCTGTTCGTCGGCGATCTGATCGACGTCAAAAGCGGGCAAAGCCTGACCGAAGCGCGTCAGGCCGAACTCAACCATGTTGCCTGGGATTCCCTGCCGTTCGCCGACGCCTTCAAGGAAGTACGCGGCAACGGCGCGCGCAAACTGGCGGTGTTCACCGACCCGGATTGTCCGTACTGCAAGCAACTGGAGCAGGAGGGGCTGAAGGGGGTCGACAACGTCACCATCTACACCTTCCTGTTCCCGCTGACCCAATTGCATCCGGATGCGATGCACAAGGCCAAGCAGATCTGGTGTTCTGCCGACCGGCTCAAGACCTGGCGCACCTGGATGGACACCGGCGTCAAGCCTGCGGGCAGCGACGCATGCGACACGCCGATCGAGCGTAACTTGGCGCTGGGCGAAAAGCTCGGGGTGACCGGCACGCCGGCACTGGTGTTCGGCAACGGCCGCCTAGTGGCTGGGGCGCTGGGCAAGGCGCAGCTGGAACAGTTGCTCGACGCCAAGTAAGCCATTGCGGGTGGCCTGGCGGGGGCAAGGTGGCGCAGAGGGTAATGAAAAAAACATGTTTTCGTGTATATTAATGCCGTTGGGCTAACGAAAACCTATAAAGGAAAAACCATGTCTGATCTGCAAACCTTGTTCACCCAGGCCCAGGCCGATGTCAAAACGTTGTCCGAACGTCCGGACAACCAGACCCTGCTGCAACTGTACGCACTGTTCAAGCAAGCCAGCGAAGGCGACGCCCACGGCGAACGTCCGGGTGTGATGGATTTCATCAACCGCGCCAAGTTCGACGCTTGGGAAAAGCTCAAGGGCATGTCTGCCGACGCCGCCATGCAAGGCTATGTCGACGTGGTCAAGGGCTTGTTGGAAGCTTGATGACACCGGGGTGGGCATCCCACCCCGTTTGTTTTAGAACTCGGTATCCGTTTTTCTTCGCAAGGACACTTCGAAATGAACACCCGCATCTGATCGCCCGTTTCCGGGCAAACCAACGTTCCATTGCCCACTGTGCGAGAGGTGTTCATGTCGATGCTTCAATGGCAAGGCCTGTGCCTTGCCTTCCCCCACAAAACCTGTTTTTCCGATTTCACCGGCTCCCTGGACTGGGGACAACGTATCGCCATCGTCGGCGACAACGGCTGTGGCAAATCGTCGCTGTTACGCGTACTGGCCGGCCTGCAAACACCGTCCGAGGGCCATATCGAACGCGAGGCGGATTTGCGCATCGGCTACGTCGCGCAGGTATTGGATGGCGACGCGGCGCTTTCCGGCGGCCAGCGTGTCAACCAGGCGCTAAGCCGGGCTTTGGCGGGCTACCCGGACCTGTTGTTGCTCGATGAGCCGAGCAACCACCTGGATGCCGATAACCGCCGCGCGATGTTGCGCATGCTGCGGCATTACACCGGTACCCTGGTGTTGGTAACCCACGATAGCGAGTGGATGGATCGACTGTGCGACCGCGTGTGGATCGTCGAGGATGAGCGAGTAGAGGCATTCGGCGGCCGTTATCGCGACTACCTGGACGAGCGTGCCGCGCAGCACGCGGCGTTGCTGCGTTCGCGCGAACAACTGCGACGCGACCGACAGGCGACGCACGAGCGTCTGATGAAGGAACAGGAGCGCGCCAGCCACGCGCGCCAACGTGGCGAGACGGCGATCCGCGAGCGGCGCTGGGCCACCGTCAAATCGGCCGCCAAGCTCGGGCGCGGCAACACGACCGCCGGCGATAACCGTGCCGAGCTGCGTGCGCGCCGCGAGGACATTCAACACGAGCTGGCGCGTCTGTCGCCCGGCGCATCCGTCGATCCCGCTTTCTTTCTGCCGGCTGGCGGCCAGCGAGGCCGTGGCCCGGTGGTTCAAATCAGCGACGGGCAGTTCGGCTATGGCGTCGCGCTGGCAGCGCCGATCCACTGGGTGATCGAAGCCGGCGAACGCTGGCAGATCGCCGGCGCCAATGGTTGCGGTAAGTCGACACTGGCGCGCGCCTTGGCCGGCGAGCTAGCCTTGCGGCTGGGCGGCGGCTGGCTGACCCCGCCGTCGATGGACATCGGCTATCTCGACCAACACTACGCCAATCTGCCGGCCGGCCGGACAGTACTGGACGCGCTGCGCGACCATGCCCCCGACTGGACGATCAGTGCCTTGCGCCACCATCTGAGTCGTTTCCTGTTCCGCCACGATGCGGCACTCGACGCGCCGGTCGAGACACTGTCGGGCGGCGAACGCGCCCGGCTGTCGCTTGCCTGCATCGCCGCACGCACCCCCCGGTTGCTGATTTTGGACGAAGTCAGCAATAACCTGGATGCGCGCTCGCGCCAACAGGTGGCCGAGATTCTGTGCGCCTACCCGGGAACCTTGCTGTTGATCAGCCATGACGAGACCTTGTTGCAGCAGTTGACCGGCCTACGCCGGCTGGAAATGTAAAGCGCTTTAGCGGCCTGGGCGCTACGGATCGCTATACGGGGCTGTGGCGGCAAAACCGCCGATCAATCCGAGCTTCACTGATATGGCGCAGAAAATGCGCTGACAATTTTGCCCACAGCGGCGGCCTTCCATGTTGTAATGGCGGAAATTTACCGAACAGGCAGGTTATGCATGCCGATGCATCCTTTTCGATACGAGCGTCGGCTGGTCCTGAAGTGGGGAACCGTCATTACCATGAGTACCTTGTTATCCGCCTGCGGTACGCCGAAGGAGGCGGGCGAACCACGGCCGATCGCGCGTCTGATGGCGCTGGGTGGGCCGATGAACGATCCGGCTCGCGCCAAGCGCGGCGTCGACGCCCTGCATGCGCTCGGTTTCGAAGTCGATAATCTGTCCGTGTTGGCGCGGCGCCATTCGCGCTTTGCCGGCACCATCGCCGAACGCGCCGCCGATCTCAATGCCCTGGCCGATCCGGCCGAGGCGATGCCGGAACTGATCGTCGCCACCCGCGGCGGTTACGGCGCCATCCAAGTGCTGGAACACCTCGATTTCGACCGGCTGTGTCCGCGACTGATAAGTAGCGGCACCGTGCTCATGGGCTATAGCGATAACACCGCGGCGCAGCTGGCGCTATTGACCCGCGGTGGCGTGGTCTCCTGGTCCGGCCCGATGCTGTACGGCGATTTCGCCGCACAGCCGACCTCGGCATTCACCATGAATTGGCTGCGCCAGGCGCTCGCCGCCGGACGTTTCTCGTTGCGTGTCGATGCGCCGCAGAAGGCGGCGGCCACGCGTCTCCACGGCACCCTGTGGGGCGGTAATCTGACGGTGCTGACCAGTCTGGTCGGCACGCCGTGGCTGCCCGCGCTGTCGGACGGCATCCTGTTCATCGAAGACGTCGGCGAAGACGTCTACAAAGCCGACCGCATGCTCGAACAGTTGCGACAGGCCGGGATACTCAGCCGACAGCGTGCCATCTTGTTCGGTCATTTCTCCGGTCAGCGCCAGGACGGTTACGATCCCGACGGCTATACCATGGATCGGCTGATCGAGCGGGTCGCCGCCCAGACCGGCGTGCCTGCCTTCACCGGCCTGCCCATCGGCCACGTGGCCGACATCGTGCCGTTGCCGATCGGCGGGCAAGGCGAATTGATCGCCGACGTCGACGGTTTTACTCTCAATGTCAGCGGCGCGCCGGCACTCAAGCGCCTGCCCGTCGCCTGGATCGAGCCCACTGCGGCTAGCTCCCTGTAAGGAAAGAACCCCATCCATGGAAACTCGCTGGCTGGAAGATTTCATTGTGCTGGCCGAAAGCGGCAGCTTCACCCGTTCGGCGCAGGCGCGTCATCTGACCCAACCGGCCTTCTCGCGTCGCATCAAGGCGCTGGAAAGCTGGGTCGGCTGCGATTTGATCGATCGTAGCAGCTACCCGACTCGACTCACGCCAGCGGGCGAGGTGTTCAAGGAGCAGGCGGTCGCCATGCTCAACCAGATTCACGCCACCCGCGCGTTGATGCAAGGTATGCGGCCGCTGCCGGAAGACACCATGGAGTTCGCGGTGCCGCACACCTTGTCGTTCTCGTTCTTCCCCAAATGGCTGTCGCGGGTGCAGGATGGCTTCGGCGACCTGTCCTGCCGTCTGCAGGCGAGTAATGTGCACGACGCCCTGTTGGCCTTTGTCGAAGGCGGCTGCGATTTGCTGATGTGCTATCACCATCCCAAGCAGCCGGTCGAATTGTCCGGCGACCGCTATGCCGGTCTCAATCTTGGCGTCGAGCGGCTGATGCCCTATGCCAAGAGCGACGCGCAAGGACTGCCCGAGTTCAGCCTGCCCGGCAGCGCCAAGGCGGCGCTACCGTTCCTCGGCTATGCCGCCAACGCCTATTTCCGCCTGATGACCGAACTCATCATGGAAAACGCCCCCGAACCTTGTCACCTGCATCAGCGCTACGAGACCGATATGGCCGAGGGCCTGAAGAACATGGTGCTGGAAGGTCACGGTGTGGCTTTTCTGCCCGACAGCACCGTCGAGCGCGAACTAGCGGCCGGACAATTGGTTCCGGCGGCCGATGCGCGCTGGGGGGTCGATATGGAAATCCGGCTCTATCGCGACTTGAAGCGCAGCCGGCCGGCATTGGAGTCGTTCTGGCAATATCTCCAGGGCCAATATCCCGCCGTCTAAGGTTCGGAGGAACCTTGGGTATCTATGCATTTAATGCATGGACAAATCGATAATCGGGATTGGCCAACGTCATGGAACGCGGCTTAGAGTGCTTGCCATCAACCCTCGTTGTGGACAAGGAAATATCATGAGCACTCGTGTTGAACATGACCTGATTGGCGAACGTGAAGTCCCCGCAGCCGTTTACTGGGGTATCCACACGCTACGCGCACTGGAAAACTTCTCGATTACCGGCAAGACCATCTCCAGCTACCACGATCTGATCGTTGCGCTCGCCGCGATCAAGCAGGCGGCCGCGATGGCCAACCGCGATCTGGGGCTGTTGGACGACAAGATCGCCGGCGCCATCATCGAGGCCTGCGAACAGATCCGCGCCGGCCGCTGGCACGAACAGTTCGTGGTCGACGTCATTCAGGGCGGTGCCGGTACCTCCACCAACATGAATGCCAATGAAGTGATCGCCAACGTGGCGCTGGAAATCCTCGGCCACAAGAAAGGCGATTACGACTTCCTGCATCCGAACGAGCACGTCAATCTGAGCCAAAGCACCAACGACGTCTATCCGACCTCGCTGCGCCTTGCCAGCTGCTTCGGTGTGGCCCGCCTGATCGCCTCGATGCAGAACCTGCAAAACGCCTTCGCGGAAAAGTCGCTGGAGTTCAAGGACATCCTGAAGATGGGCCGTACCCAGCTGCAGGACGCGGTTCCGATGACGCTGGGTCAGGAATTCCAGACCTACGCCGTGATGCTGGGCGAAGACCGTCAACGCCTGGAAGAAGCGTGCACCCTGATGCACGAGATCAATATGGGTGCCACCGCCATCGGCACCGGCATCAATAGCCATCCGGACTATGCCCGCCTGATCTGCCAACACCTGGCCAAGCTGACCGGGCTGGAACTGATCACCGCACCGAACCTGATCGAAGCCACCCAAGACTGCGGCGCCTTCGTCCAGTTGTCCGGCGTGCTCAAGCGCGTGGCAGTCAAGCTGTCCAAGACCTGCAACGACTTGCGTCTGTTGTCTTCCGGCCCGCGCGCCGGCATGGGCGAAATCAACCTGCCGGCACGCCAAGCCGGTTCCTCGATCATGCCGGGCAAGGTCAACCCGGTGATCCCGGAAGTGGTCAACCAAGTCGCCTTCGAAGTGATCGGCAACGACGTGACCGTCAGCTTCGCCGCGGAAGGCGGCCAGCTGCAGCTCAACGCTTTCGAGCCGGTTATCGCCTACAGCGTGTTCAATAGCGTCAACCACCTGCGCGCAGCTTGCGACACCCTGACCGAAAACTGCGTACGCGGCATTACCGCCAACGGCGAATATCTGCGCCACCTGGTGGAAAACTCCGTCGGCCTGGTGACCGCGCTCAGCCCGTTCATCGGCTACTCGGCCGCCAACGAAGTCGCCGCCGAAGCCCATGCCAAGGGTGGCAGTGTTGCACAAATCGTACTGGCACGCGGCCTGATGACCCGTAAGGAACTCGACGCCGTTTTACAGCCTGAGGCACTGACGCAGCCGCGTTGGGTCAAGGCCTGATAGTATTCACCCTTGTCCGGCGGTCCTGTCCTGGCGCCGGACGCTTTTCTTCGGCAGACTCGTTTGGGTCTGCCGTTTTTTTTTGCATTCGTTCAAGCGCCGAACAGGTGAGCGGCTTCCTCGGTAATCACTGTCCTGACGAATCCCTGCAGTAAGTCGCCCGATAGCCTCGGGTGCCACACCATCTCGATATCGATATGCAAATCCGGCTCGTCGATCGCCACTTGCCGTAGCGCCGGATGTCGTTGGCTCAGATAAGCCGCCATGGCATCCGGCAATACCGCCACCGCCGCCATCGACTCCAGCAGTTCCGGCATCGCCAGCAGACTTGCGCCACGCGCCACGACCCGGCGCGCCAACCCGTGTGCACGCAGGCCGCGCTCGATCAGGCCGTCGCCATCGCCGGCATACGAGGTGTGCAGATGCACCACTTCGGCCAGATCCGCCAAGCCGAGCCGCTCGGGTAGCGTCAGCAGGGCGGGGTGGTATAGCGCGATGAAGCGCGAACGAAACAGTGCCTGGCGCGGCAGCCGCGTGCTCAAGCCGGGGAAATAGCCGATCGCGCAGCCGATGCGCCCATCTTCCAGTGCCGCCTCGACTTGGCGGGCCGCCATGGCCTCGATCGATAGGTTCAAGCCTGGCGCTTGGCCATGCAACGAACGCAAAACATTGGGCAGCAGTACCGCCTCCAGCAAATCCGGCATGGCCAGCTGCACGGTCGCGATGGCCGCTGCCGGGTCGAAGGCCGCCGTCGAGAGAAACAATCGCTGCGCCTCGGCCAGCCACGCCTGTAGTGGCTGGCGCAGCGATTGCGCCAGCGGTGTCAGCGCCATACCGCGCCCGTGGCGGTAGAGCAGTTCGTCGCCCAGCTCCGAGCGCAAGTGCTTGAGCACATGGCTGACCGCCGGTTGGCCCAGGCAAAGCCGCTCGGCGCTCAGACTGACGCTGCCGGTCTGCAACAGCGAATGCAGCACCACCAACGCGTTCAAATCCAGGCGGCGTAAACGCACGCTATTAATATTATCCATTTCGATTTTATGTATTAAATCTATTGATTTTTTGAATATTAATGACGTCATTATACTCAAACCATTGATCTCATTGGTTACTTGTCATGTCGTCCTCTCCCTCGCCCGATCGCAGCTTGCCACTGCACATCCTGTGCATCATGGCCGTCGCCGCCATCGAGTTTATCCAGAACGGCATGCTCAACTTCGCCGCCAGCGACGTCATGGGGGGGATCGGCGCCGGGCCGGAGGAATTCAGCTACGCGGCCATGGCCTATGCCAGCGCCGCTATCGTCGCGCTGAGTCAGCAGCGGCGGCTGAGCCTGGCGTTCGGCCCACGCCGCTTATTGCGTTTCTCGATGCTGTGCTTCGCCGCCGGCGCCGTGGTCTGCGGTACCGCCCACGGCCCGGCGGACTTTATCGTCGGGCGGGCGTTGCAAGGGCTTGGCGCGGCTGCGTTCTTCACCGGTGCGCGCGTCGAGGTCAATCGCTTACCCGAACGGCAGCGCACCGCCGCCTTGCTCGGTTTCGGCTATGCCTTGCTGGGCGGCTCGGCGCTCGGGCCGCTGCTGGGCAGCCTGGCGCTGACACTGGCCAACTGGCGCTGGCTGTGTCTCGGCATCCTCCCGTGGACCGCGCTGGGCGCGCTGGCCAGTGGCCGTTTTGCGCTACGCGACGACATCGCCTACCAGGCCGGGCATGCCACCCCGCGCGCGCTGTGGTGGTTCGCAGCATCGGTGCTGCTATTGCAGTATCTGATCCAACAGACGCCCTATGACTTTTTCGGCCGCCCCGACATTCTGCTCGTCGTGCTCTCCGGCCTGCTACTTGCCGCCGTATTTTGGCTGCGTCGCGCGCGCCCGAGCGGCGTAGGCGCCCTATGGCGCCAACTGGCGCGTCGGCGCTATTTGATCGGCTTGCTGTACTACTTTCTCTGCTACACCATGGTGGCGGCCAACAGTTACATCATGCCGCTGTTGGTACAACAAGGACTGGGCTTCAACGTGCCGACCACCGGCATCCTGCTGTCGACCAGTTTTCTGGCCGGCATCGTCTGCGCCAGTGTCTACGCCGTGCTGCTGGCGCGCGGGCGGGTTGCAACGCTCAAGCCGGTGATGGTGTTGGGGATGCTGTTGTTGGCCGGCTACGGCCTATTGATGAGCGGGCTGAACCCGGACGCGCCGGTTTGGCGCATCGCCGTCATTCTGTTCCTCAATGGCGGTTTCATGTCGGTATTCATCATCGCCGTGGCGCAGGGTACCTTCAGCGCAGTCGATCCGGCCGCGTTCTCGCACGCCTACCAGAGCAAGAACATCATCCGCCAAGTGGCGCTGTCCAGTGCCGTATCGCTCAGTACCGTGTTCATCCAGGGGCGCAACGCGTTGCATTACAACCGGCTGAGCGAACGTTTCGACGCCGGTAGCCCATGGCTGGCCGATGCCCTGGCCCAGATCCGCATCGCATTGCCCAGTTTCGATACCCCGCATGCCATGGGCTTGTTGAGCGGCGAATTGACGCGTCAGTCGCTGATGCTGTCTTGCTTGGAGTTTTATCGCTTGGAAATGTGGTTGGGGCTTGGCATGGCGCTGCTCTTGTCATTGCAGCGGACGTTTCGCTGAACGATTGGCTTGGCCAGGCCCGATCTGACACGACACGGCGGATGGCCGTATCATTGTCGCCATGAGTCAGTCGAACGCCCCGGTGCCCATCCGTCATGGTCTATCCCCCAGCCAGCTCCACCTGCCGCCAGGTCAGTGGCCGTCGCTGTTGGCTTTTCTGCTGCAGCGCTTCCCCCATGTGGATGCACTGGCTTGGCGTCAGCGCTTAGCCGACGGGCTGGTATTCGATCAGCAAGGTCGACCGTTTCGTTTGGAAAGCGCCTACCCGGCCAATCAGCGCATTTGGTACTACCGCGAGGTCGCGACGGAGGTCGCCGTGCCCTTTGCCGCGCCGGTGCTCTATCGCGACCAGAGGCTGGTGGTGGCCGACAAACCGCATTTGCTGGCCTGTATGCCGGCCGGCCGCCATGTCCAGGAAACGCTGCTGACTCGGTTACGTACCACGTTGGCACTACCCGAACTGAGCCCCATCCACCGCCTAGACCGCGAGACGGCGGGGGTGATCCTGTTTTGCGTTCGCCGGGACGACCGTGGCGCCTACCAGCAGCTATTCCAGCAGCACCAAGTCCAGAAGGAGTACGAGGCCATTGCAGGCTTTCGCCCGGATCTGGCGTTGCCGACAGTGCGGCGCAGCCGGTTGCAGGAACGGCGCGATACTTTTTTGATGACCGAGGTGGCCGGCGGCGAGGTTAACAGCGAGACACGGATCGAGCTGATCGAGCGGCGCGGGGCATTGGCACGCTACCGGCTCATCCCGCAGACAGGCAAAAAACACCAATTACGCGCCCATCTGGCGGCGATGGGCATCGCTATCCACGGGGATCCCTGGTATCCCGAGATGTTACCCGCCAGACCCGACGACGACTTTTCCTCCCACCTATTGCTGCTCGCGCGCGCCATCTCCTTTGTCGACCCTTTCGATGGTAGCGTTCGCAGCTATCGCAGCACGCGCACGCTGGCTTGGCCGGAAAGTTAGGATGCTCAACCCGCGCCTGCCGGTTTGACGGCAGGCGCGGCGTGTTGCATTACGGCTTGGTCCGATCCGCAGCCGAGCCGAGCGACAACGGCAGCGCCGACTTGGTCAGGGCAGAGAGATCGACGTCGGGCAGCAGCTTGGTCAGCATGCCCATCAACCCATCGGCGGCATGACCGCCGCCGGTCACCAGCACATCGGGCACGATCTTGATGTGGCCGGCTTCGATGGCGCTGGCAATCAGTTCGACGATCTTGATCTGCTTGATCGCCTCTTCGCCGATGGCCTGCTGCTGTTTGTTGTAGGCTTGCGCGGTCGCCTCGCCGATGGCGGCAATCTTGGACGCTTCGCCATCGCCGATGGCGGTCAGCCGTTTGCCCTCGCCAGTGCCTTCCAGCGCCTTGGCTTCCGCGGCGCCTTCCGCCAAGGTGATCATCTCGGTTTTCTTCTGCGCCGCTACCTGCACGGCAATCTCCGACGCGACCAGCGTCGGCTGCTGATCGGCGGTCGCACGCATCTTCTCCATTTCGGTGCGCTCGGCCTGAGAGCGCTGTTCCATCTTGTACATTTCCTGCTGCTGTTCGGCGATGATGCGTTTGGTCTGCGTTTGCATCAAATCTTCCGGCAAGCGGATCTGACAGATGAGCACCGATACGCACTCGACGTGGTAGCGCTCCAGATCGGTACGAGCCCGATTTTCCGCCTTGAGCTGTTCTTCCGAGCGGCTTTGCAAGAAATTCATCGCCGAAGCGGTCGAGGCCTGATTACGGAACGAGGAGTCGATCATCGGATGGATGACGTGCTGGATCAGGTTATCGATAGAGCCGACTTTGGCGACCATATACGGGGCTTGATCCGGTCTGACGCGAATCACCACCTTGACCGAGACCTGGATCGGGAAGCCATCTTTGGAAATGACCATCAACTGGTCGAAGCGGGTTCCTTCCTGATCGTCCCAATCGATGGTGATGTTGGTGGTATCGATGATGTAGGCCATGAAGGCGCGGCGATTGAGGTAATAACGCCCCGGACCCGCCACTTCTTCCTGGATGCCGCGGAATCCCTTGGGTACGACGTAGCGCTCCTTGCCTTCTTCCGCCAGAGCATCGACCTGGCTAGAGCCGATACGATGCTTCATCTCGTCGGTCGGATCTTCGCCGACGTTGGAGACGATCACGCCGACCTGGCCACGCTCGATCACCGCGACATCGTCTTGAGCGACACTGAACATCGACGGATTGATGTAATACGTCCCCGGGCGCAGCACATCCAACTGCGGCCCGCGCTGGCCTTGGCGCGTCAGAAAGGCGGAACCGTCCTGATAGTCGTTGTGACCGGTGATCGGGCAGGCAACGTATTCGCGCTCGGGCAGCGGTACACCGTCAAGCGCGGTCACCAGGCCGACCTTGTTGGCTTCGATCACCACCGCGGGCGCCACCTGCACGACAAACAAATTGAGGTTGATCCGGTAGGTACCCGGCAACAGCACGTCAATCTGCGGTCCCTTTTGTCCGCCGTTTTTCAGGAACGCATCGCCATTCTCATAGTTCGAATGGCCGGCAACGCTCTGTGCCAGTAATCGTCCCATCTGGATCGGTGCGCCATCCTGCGCCGTCACGGTGCCGACTTCGCCTTTGCCGATGACCACCGCCTTGGCCGACGTGATTTTGAATAGATTCGGGTGAATACGGTACATACCTGGCGGCAATATCTCGATTTGCGGTCCCTTTTGCCCGCCATTGAGGATAAATGCCTCGCCATCCTGGAAAGAATTATGGCCGCCCACCACCTGGGCGAAAATCCGCCCAGCGGGAATAGCCGCGCCATCGGAAGATTCGACCAGGCCAATTTCGCCTTCTTTGATTTGAGTGGCCGAGCTCTTGGTCACCTTGAACAGATAAGGATTGATCCGATAACTGCCCGGCGGAATGATTTCGATCTGGGGGCCTTTTTGGCCGCCGTTTTTAATAAAGGCATCGCCATTCTGGAACGACGAATGTCCCGACACGGCTTGGGCAAAGATTTTACCCTCCGGAATAGCCTCGCCATCGACCGATTCAACCATGCCGATTTCAAAATCTTTGATTTCGGTGACTGTGCCCTTGGTAATCTTGAACAGATAAGGGTTGATCCGATATTTCCCCGGCGCCAGCACTTCGATTTGCGGTCCCTTTTGACCGCCATTGCGAATGAATGCTTCGCCATCCTGGAAGGAATTATGATCGGCCGCCACCGAAGCGAAGATCCGCCCGGCGGGGATGGATTGACCGTCGACCGACTCGATCATGCCAATCTCATTATCCAGAATTTCGGTGAAAAAGCTCTTGGTTGCCTTGTAGATGAATGGAATCAGAAAATGCAGGCCCGGCCCGAGGGTGCGCGCTTGAATGCCGACCTCGTTGCCCAAGGCCACCACCCGTCCTTGCGGCATTTTTTTACCAAACCAACGACGCTCGATGAGTGCAATTTCATTACCGCCGACCACCACGACCGATGCCCACAGCAGAATAGCCACCGGAATAATCGAGAGATACCAGCCGTACGTCACAATCAAATCAAGAGGCATAATCTAGCCCTTTTTATGTTGATTTTATGAAAAAAGCATTAATTGTTTTAACTTTGAATGTCATTATACTTATTCGATTCATTTCTGGGTACTAGACTGGCGGCGATCGCTATTGCGGCTATCGGTGTTTGGCTTTTTATCCCCGTGAATTGAGACGGCTACCCAATACTTCCGTGCGGGCGCCCCATGGCCTATTCTGACAGTGAGTTTTGGGGGTAAGCCAAAATGAAAAAATGGTCGAATGGGGTCGCTAACGCATTATTGATGCTGTTGCTCGGGATTGGCGCCGTGCCGGCGTCGGGGCAGGCGCTGACGGTCTACACCGCATGGGTGCCGGACTATATGATCAGCACCGGTGCCACATTGGATCAATCTACCGGGCTGATTACCGAAATCGCCGCCGGCGCTTTCCGGCAGGCGCATCTGCAGGTGAACATGGCGCCGGAGATGCCCTGGCTGCGGGCGCAAACCGTTGCCATGACGCAGCCGGGAGCCATCTTGCTCGGCTTGAGCCGAACGCCTGCCAGAGAGCGACACTGGCAATGGCTGGCACTGACTTTCGACGAGCAGATCTACGCCATGACGCTGCAAGGACGACCGAGCTACACCAGCATCCTGGATATGAAGGTGCGGCACGCCCGGGTGGGAACCCGTTTGGGCTCCGGCAGTGCTTCGTTATTGCATAGCAACGGCATCGCCGTGGTCGAGGCGGTCGATACCGACACCAGCTTCAGTCAGCTGTCGGCTGGGATGATCGACGTGCTGTTGGTGCAGAAGTTCGCTTTGCGCCCGGCGCTCGACAGTTTGTCGTATGGCGCGCATGCCGAGTTGCTGAGCGGATTGTTGCCAAGACTACACGCCACCCTGTTACCGGACGATATACAGCAGTGGATGGTGGCTTCGCTGACGACACCGGCAGAGGAAGGGCAAAAGCTGAGAGCGGCGATAGAGAGTTTCCGCAATACAGAGCAATACAAGGCCATCCTGACCAAGTACGAGGAAACCGTGCCGCATTTGGCCGAACCCGCCCGCGACAACGGCCAGCCCTAAGGCCGGGCGCTGGGCGCCCATGTGGCAAGCCGCGCCGAGCACAGGCAGGGCGCGGCCATGGGTCTGTTCGCAGCCGAACGGTTACTGGACCGGGTGCTTACTCTGGTACTGGGCAATGGCGACCTGGAGATCCTTGCGTTCTTCGCACGAGGATGGACACAACTCATCCAGTCGCTTGAGCTGTGCCTGGGCTTTGACCAGGTTGTTGCTCATCAAGTAGGCCTCGCCCAGATATTCATAGGCACCGCGATGGCGCGGATTGATCGCCAACGCTTTCTCATAGGCCGCAAAAGCATTCGGCAGATTCCCGGCTTTGCGGCTGGCATAGCCTAGCCAATTCCAAGCATCGGCATCGCCCGGGTTGCGTTGCAAATGGCGATTGAGCAATTGCGTGGCATGGGTGAAGTCGTTGGCTTTGATCGCATTGAGCGCGCCGGCGTAGTCGTCGCTTTGCATGGCGGGCGAGGGCGCGGCCAAGTTATCCGAATTGCTGCCAGAGGCGATGGCGGCGGGTGAGATCAGGATCGGAGCCATCAGCACCATGATGGCGATGAAATGTCGAGGCATAAGCCATTCTCCTTTCATGCTTGGAGAAAGTACGTGGGTGGAATTCACTATAGCCAACATCGCAATCCTGTACGTATTTTCCGATAACCAACCGCTAATGACTTTCGTCATGCAATGGGTATATTCACTTTGACTGCATTTAGGCAAAAGCCATACTGAAAGAATAACCGTTATCTGTTGAAGGTCTTTATATGAAAGTTGCGGTCGTTTCCGATATCCATGGCAACATCTGGGCGCTGGAGGCGGTCATCGCCGACATCGCTCGTCGACAAGTCGATTTGGTCATTAATGCCGGCGACATCCTGTCGGGGCCGCTGGAACCCGCCGCTACCGCTGAACGGTTGATGGCGCTGAAGTGGCCGACCATTCGCGGCAACCACGAGCGGCAATTGCTGGCCTGTGCAGAGGCGCCGGGCGGTTTGTCCGACCAATTCGCCTTTGAGCACACCACGGCCGCGCAACAGGACTGGTTGCGTGCCCTGCCAATCGATCTGTCTTTGAGCGAGCCGGGCATCTACGTCTGCCACGGCGCGCCGGGCGACGATCTGACTTATTTTCTCGAAGAGGTGGGGTTGGGCGGCGCCCACGCGGCTTGCGACGAATCGGTGGAGCTACGGGCCGCCGGCATTCGTGCCGGGCTGATCCTTTGCGGCCATTCGCACAAGCCGCGCGTGCGCGCGCTGTGCGATGGGCGTCTGATCGTCAATCCGGGCAGTGTCGGCTTGCAGGCCTACGACGACGATCATCCCCATCACCATGTGATCGAGAATGGCAGTCCGCACGCGCGCTACGCCATTTGCGAATGGCGCGACGGACAGTGGCAAGTGGACTTGTGCGCAGTCGCCTACGACCATCGCTCAGCCGCCGCGGCGGCGCGGGCGCACGGTAGCGATAGTTGGGGACGTTGGCTCGAAACGGGGCGGGCACGGCACTGAGCGGTGGGTGCCATACGCTTGGTCAATCGCATACATACATTGAGCTGTTCATCGGAAGCCTGCCTCGGCGAGCCAATTACGCGTGCGCGTGATGTTCTGGCTCGACCGACAGTCGCATGCCGACAGTCTTCAGCACGGCCAGCAGTGTCTTGAGTGTCGGGTTGCCTTTGGGTGACAGCGCCCGGTACAGCGATTCGCGGCTTATCCCAGCCTCGGCCGCCACCGCACCCAGCCCACCGTAGGCTTCCGCCACGGTGCGTAGAGCTAGTAAGCCCGCAGCTCGGTCGTCCGGGTTGTCAAGCGACTCCATTGCCGCTTTCAGGTATTCGATCGCCAACTCGCGATCGGCGCGCAGTTCGGCAACTTCTTCTTCGTGGTGCGATACCACGCCTTTGAGCTTGCTCATGTTTGCCTCCGTTTCCATTCCGACCACAGTTCCTTGGCGCACTTGATGTCCGCCGGTTGACTGCTCTTGTCGCCGCCGCACAGCAGCAGCACGACCGACTTGCCATGGCGGCCGCAGTAGACGCGATAGCCAGCGCCGACATGAATGTACGCTTGGGCCAACAGTACGCTGGCCCTAGCCCTGATCGATCTTGCGGATCACGCGTGCCGGGTTGCCGACCGCCATCGAATCCGGCGGTACGTCTCGGGTGACGACCGAACCTGCGCCGATCACGCTACGCGCGCCGATGGTGACACCCGGCAGAATGATCGCGCCGCCGCCGATCCAGCAGTCGTCCTCGATGACCACCTTTTTGCAGGTGGTATGCCAATCGCGGCGCGGACGGTAATCCAGCGGATGGGTGGCGGTGTAGATCTGCACATTGGGCGCGATGAGCACGTTGCTGCCGATCACCACCTCGCCCAGGTCGACGATGGTGACGTTGAAGTTGACGAAAGTGTGTTCGCCGAAACGGATATTGCGACCGAATTCGCAGGTGAAGGGCGACATCAGTAAACAAGAGGAGGGGCAGGCGGCGAATAGTTCGGCGGCGATGGTTTGTCGCGCCGCCCGGTCGTCCGGCGGCGTCGCATTGAAGCGCGCCACCAGCCGTTGCCCATGCAGGCGGTCTCGGTTGATGGCCGGCATATTGTCGTCCAGTACGCCGCCGGCCAATATCTGATCCCATTCGCTTTGCATCTCTTGGTTCCTCAGTACTCCAAAATAAAACGAATCGTCGGCCGTAGCATTGCCAACAACCTCTCGCGATCAATGGTGCCAGAATGGATGGCGCGCGCCATCAGACCATCGCACAGGGCGCCGATCAAGTCGAACTTGCTGTCGATTTCCGCTTGGGTCAGCGGTCGGGGACTCCCTTTTCTCAGTAGCTCGCTGATCGTATCGCGTACCTTTTCGTGCGAGGCCCGCACGATGGCGGCCACTTTGGCGTTGCGCCCAGCCTCGGCCAGAATTTCGATCTGCAGTGCTGCGTAGTCGGCATCGAGCCAATCTCTGACCGGATCGTCCAACTGCGCCAGCATATCCTCGAAAATGTTGCTGCTATTCAATAGATGCTGGATCGAGGCCAGCCATTCGTCCAAGTCTTGTTGCACGATGGCATCGATGATGGCTTCTTTGTTTTCGAAATAATGGTAAATGTGGCCGACGCTCATGCCGGCTTCCTTGGCCAATTGCGCCATGCTGCAGCCGTGGAAGCCGTGTTGGCGAAAGCTGCGCGCAGCGGCTTCCAGCACTTGATTGCGGCGCTTGCCGGCGCGTTCTTGCTCGGGCGTGATAGGGGTAGTCGCCATGGCATGTATCCAGAAAGTAAACAGCTAAGCAGTTGTTCAAACTTTTCCGATTGCGGAATGCGTGAACTTTATCATAGAATGAACGCTCGAACTAGATTGAATGTTCATTCTAAAACAAAGCGCATGCCGCCGCGCTGTCCCTCCGGCCAGCTGGCGCTCTCATTGGAAACAGGTCTCCTATGCAAAGAAATGTCCCGTTATTTCGCGGCGCCGCGCTGGCGCTCGTCTTTGCCGCCGGCTTGAGCGCCTGCGACAAAGGGGCGGCGGGCCAGCAGCAAGTCGCCACGGCGCCCCGCGTCGGGGTCGTCGCCATCGCCCCGCAGCGTGTTGCGCTGGATACCGAATTGCCTGGTCGAACGGCCGCCCACACCTTGGCCGAGGTACGGCCGCAAGTCGGCGGTATCGTGCTCAAGCGCCTCTTCACCGAAGGGGCCGACGTCAAGGCCGGCCAGCCCTTGTATCAAATCGATCCTGCGACCTATCGCGCCAGTGCGCAAAGCGCCGAGGCGAATCTTGCCGCGTTGAAACTCAAGGTGGATCGTTACAAGCAACTGATCGCCATCAACGCCGTCGGTCAGCAGGACTACGACGACGCCGTGTCGGCGCTCAAGCAAGCCCAGGCCGCGGCCGACACCGCGCGCATCAACCTCGGCTACACCCGCGTGCTGGCACCGGTGTCCGGCCGCATCGGCAAGTCGACGGTGACCGAGGGTGCGCTGGTGACCGCCGATCAAGCCACTGCGTTGACCACTATCCAAGCGCTCGACCCGATTTATGTCGACGTGACGCGTTCCAGCGGCGAACTGTTGCAACTGAAGCAGCAACTGGCCAGCGGCACCTTGAAGAGTGCCGGGGCGGATGCCGCGCGCGTGCGGCTGGTGCTGGAGGACGGCAGCGCCTATCCGTTGGAAGGCAAGTTGCAATTTACCGACGTGACTGTCGACCCGAGCACCGGCGCGGTGACGCTGCGCGCCGAATTCCCCAATCCGAAGCATGCATTGCTGCCGGGCATGTTCGTGCGCGCCAAGCTGATCGAAGGCGTCAACGAACAGGCGATTCTGGTGCAGCAAGACGCGATCAGCCACAACGAGAAAGGCGAGGCGGTGGCCATGGTGGTGGGGGCCGGCAACAAGGTCGAGGCGCGGGTGGTGCAGACGCCGCGCGCGGTCGGCAACCGCTGGCTGGTGAGCCAGGGCCTGAAGCCGGGCGACCGCGTGATCGTCGAAGGCCTGCAGTATGTCCGTCCGGGTATGCCGGTGCAGGCAACGCCGGCGCAAGGCGGCGGGGCGGGGGAATAAGCCATGGCAAGATTCTTTATCGATCGCCCGATCTTCGCCTGGGTGATCGCCATCATCATCATGCTGGCCGGCCTGCTGGCGATCACCGGTTTGCCGGTGTCTCAGTATCCGAATATCGCGCCGCCGCAGGTGTCGATTCGCGCCACTTATCCGGGCGCTTCGGCCAGCACCATCGAGAACACCGTCACCCAGGTGATCGAGCAGAACATGAAGGGGCTCGACGGTCTGCTGTATATGTCCTCGACCAGCGATTCGTCCGGCGGCGTCAGCATCAACCTGACCTTCAACGCCGGCACCGACCCCGACATCGCCCAGGTGCAAGTGCAGAATAAGCTGTCGTTGGCGACACCGCGTCTACCGCAGGTGGTGCAGCAGCAGGGCATTACCGTCAACAAGGCCAACGCCAGCTTTCTGATGGTGCTGGGCTTCGTGTCGGAAGACGGTTCGATGAACGCCACCGACTTGGCCGATTACGTGTCGACCAACGTGCTCGATCCGATCAGCCGCGTCGATGGCGTCGGCAGCGTACAGTTGTTCGGCGCGCCCTACGCCATGCGCATCTGGCTCGATCCGAACAAGCTCTATACCTATAAGCTCAACCCGTCCGACGTTTCCAGCGCCATCCAGGCGCAGAACGCCGAGGTATCGGCCGGCCAACTGGGCGGCACGCCGTCGGTCAAGGGACAGCGGCTGAACGTCACCGTGACCTCGCAAACGCTGCTGCACACGCCGCAACAGTTCGGCAACATCTTGCTGCGAACCAATGCCGACGGTTCGTCGGTACGGGTGCGCGACGTGGCGCGCGTCGAACTGGGCTCGGAAAGTTACGAAAACGTCACCCGCTTCAACGGCAAACCGGCCACCGGCCTTGCCATTACCCTGGCCACCGGCGCCAATGCGCTGGCGACCGCCAAGGGCGTGGAAGCCCGCATCGACGAGTTGGCGAAGTTCTATCCGAGCGGGATGAAGACCGTCTATCCGTTCGATACCACGCCGTTCGTCAAGATCTCGATTCGCGAAGTGATCAAGACGCTGGCCGAAGCCATCGTGCTGGTATTCCTGGTGATGTATCTGTTCTTGCAGAACTTCCGGGCCACGCTGATTCCGACCATCGCCGTGCCGGTGGTGCTGCTCGGCACCTTCGGCGTGCTGTCGGTCGCCGGTTTTTCGATCAACACCCTGACCATGTTCGGCATGGTGCTGGCGATCGGCCTTTTGGTCGACGACGCCATCGTGGTGGTGGAGAACGTCGAGCGCGTGATGAGCGAGGAGGGGCTGTCGCCCAAGGAGGCCACCAAGCTATCGATGCAGCAGATCACCAGCGCGCTGGTGGGCATCGGCCTGGTGCTGTCGGCGGTGTTTGTGCCGATGGCCTTCTTCGGCGGCTCCACCGGGGTGATTTACCGCCAGTTCTCCATCACCATCGTCGCCGCCATGGCGCTGTCGGTTCTGGTGGCGCTGGTGTTGACGCCGGCCTTGTGCGCCACGCTGCTCAAGCCGGTGGAGAAGGATCACGAGAAGCATCACAAGGGCTTCTTCGGCTGGTTCAACCGCATGTTCGACCGCAATACCGAGCGCTACCAGGGTGTGGTCGGACGCGTACTGGCGCGTTCCACCCGCTACTCGCTGATCTATCTGGCGTTGATCGGCATCATGGCGCTGTTATTCCTGCGTCTGCCGACCTCTTTCTTGCCGGAAGAAGACCAGGGCGTGTTGTTTTCCATGGTGACGCTGCCGCCGGGCTCGACCCAAGAGAGCACCGTCAACGTGTTGAAGAAGGTGGAAAAGCACTTTCTGGTCGACGAGAAGGCCAACGTCAATTCGATCTTCACCGTGGCGGGCTTCAGCTTCGCCGGTAATGGCCAGAATACCGGCATTGCCTTCGTCAGTCTGAAGGACTGGGATCAGCGCAAGGCCGCAGCACAGAAGGCGGACGCGATCGCCGGCCGCGCCATGGCGGCGTTCTCGCAAATTCGCGAAGCAATGGTATTCGCCTTTGCGCCGCCGGCGGTGATGGAGTTGGGTAATGCCACCGGCTTCGACTTCCAGTTGCAGGATCAGGGCGGTCTCGGCCATGCCAAGCTGATGGCGGCACGCAATCAATTGCTGATGATGGCCGCCAAGGAGCCCGGCTTGATGGCCGTGCGCCCCAACGGCATGGAAGACACGCCGCAGTACAAGTTGGATGTCGACAAGGAACGCGCCGGCGCGCAAGGGCTGTCGATGGACAACGTCAACAGCGTGCTGGCGACCGCCTGGGGCGGCTCCTACGTCAACGATTTCCTCGACAAGGGGCGTACCAAGAAGGTCTATCTGCAGGCCGACGCGCCGTTCCGCATGCAGCCGGACGATCTGAAGCGCTGGTTCGTCAAAAACAGCAATGGCGATATGGTGCCGTTCTCCGCCTTCTCGCGCGCCTATTGGACCTATGCCTCGCCGCGCTTGGAGCGTTACGACGGCGTGCCTTCGGTCGAGATCATGGGGCAACCGGCGCCAGGCTTGAGCACCGGCGCGGCGATGAAAACCATGGAATCCCTGGCGGCCAAGTTGCCGGCCGGCATCGGTTATTCGTGGACCGGCTTGTCCTATCAGGAGCGGTTGGCCGGCTCGCAGGCGATGTCGCTGTATGCCTTGTCGATGCTGGTGGTGTTCCTGTGTCTGGCCGCATTGTACGAGAGCTGGTCGGTGCCGTTCTCGGTGATGCTGGTCGTGCCCTTGGGTGTGGTGGGCGCGTTGTTGGCCACCTGGATGCGCGGTCTGTCCAACGACGTGTACTTCCAGGTCGGTCTGTTGACCACCATCGGCTTGTCGACCAAGAACGCCATTTTGATCGTCGAGTTCGCCAAGTCGTTGCAAGAACAGGGGCGCGGGCTGATCGAGGCCACGCTGGAGGCTGCGCGCATGCGCTTGCGGCCGATCCTGATGACCTCGCTGGCCTTCGGGCTGGGGGTCTTGCCGTTGGCGATTTCCAACGGCGCCGGCTCCGGCAGCCAGCACGCCATCGGCACCGGGGTGCTGGGCGGCATGTTCGCCTCGACGGTATTGGGTATTTTCCTTATCCCGCTTTTCTTCGTGCAGATCCGTAAGTTCTTCACCAAAGAAGGCCAGACGGCGGCCGCGTCCGCCAAGGAGATCGAAGAATGATCGCCCGTATGCTACCGCTGGCGCTGGCCGCGGCGCTCGTGACCACCGGCTGCAGTTCGCTGTTGGCACCGGATTACCATCGCCCCCAGGCGCCGGTGCCGGCGGCCTTGCCGGACTACGGTCACCGTACCGATGCCGAACGCCTGGAACTTGACTGGCGCGCGTTTATTCTCGACGCAAGGCTGCGTCAGGTGGTCGAGACCGCCTTGGCCAACAACCGCGATCTGCGCATCGCCGCGCTGAATATCGACAAGGCGCGAGCCCAGTACGGCATCAGCCGCGCCGATCTGCTGCCGTCGATCAATGCCACGGCGACCGGCACACACAGCCAGACGGCACAGGATTTGACCAGTGCCGGCACACCGCGCATTACGCACGGCTATAGCGCCGGCCTGGGTTTCAGTGCCTGGGAGATCGACCTGTTCGGCAAGCTGCAGAACCAGAAGGACGCTGCTTGGGAGACGTTCCTGCAAAGTGCGGAAACGCGTAACGCCACCCAGATCAGCCTGGTGGCCGAAGTGGTCAACGCTTGGCTGACGCTGGCCGCCGACCAGGATCGGCTCAAGTTGGCCGAGGATACGCTGGCCAATCAGCAGACGTCCTACGCCTTGATCGCCGGCCGCTTCCACTTCGGCATCGGTTCGCAACTGGACGTGAGCCAGGCGCAGACCACGGTCGATAGCGCACGCGTCGACGCCGCCGGTTATCGCAGCCAAGTAGAGCAGGATCGGAATGCACTGGCCTTGCTGGCGGGCGCACCGCTGACCGATAGCATGCTGCCGCCGACCGGCCTGTTCGACGACGCCCCGGTGCTGACCGAGCTGCCGTCCGGATTGTCGTCCGAGGTGTTGTTGGCGCGGCCCGACTTGCGCGCCGACGAGCACGCGCTCAAGGCGGCCAACGCCAATATCGGTGCGGCGCGCGCGGCGTTCTTCCCCAGTATCACGCTGACGGCCAGCGTCGGTTCCGCCAGTAACGATATGAGCCGGCTGTTCAAGGGTGGCAACGGCACCTGGAACTTCGTGCCGCAATTGAATTTGCCGATCTTCAACGGCGGGGCGCTGATGGCCTCGCTGGATGTGGCCAAAGTGTCGCGCGACATTAACGTGGCGCAATACCAGAAAGACATCCAGACGGCATTCCGCGAAACGGCCGATGCGCTGGCGGTACGCGCCAATATGGACGAGCAACTGGCGGCGCAGCAGCACCTGGCCGCCGCCAGCGCCAACAGCTACCAACTGTCGGACGCGCGTTACAAGGCGGGTATCGATGGCTATCTCACGCTGCTGGATTCTCAGCGCTCGTTATATGCCGCCGAGCAGAAGCTGATCACCGTGAAGCTGGCGCAACAAGCCAACCGCGTCACCTTGTTCAAGGTGCTGGGTGGCGGGGCGTCGTGACGCTTTGGGCTGAAAAACACCAAACCGGCAGATCTTGACGCGAGAACGGCGGTGAATTGGCAAACGATTTGCCGATTCACCGCCGTTTACATGTGCCGGATAGGTGGAAACGGCGTTGTCGAGCGATACGCGGACGATCAGTGCCCGAGCTGGTCGAGCTCCTGCTCGGTGAGTCCCGTACATTGCATAACGAGAGTGCGGTCAACGCCCTTGGTCAGTAGGGCGTATGCAACTTCCTTGCGGGTTTTCAAGGTGCCTTTTTCGATCCCTTTTTCGATCCCTTCCTGGACCCATTCCTGCCGGAGTCTTTCCGCCATGGTCATGACAACCTCCTCATAAAAACGGCATCATGCGGGGAGGGCCGATGATAGCGGCCTAAGACGGGCAAGGCACGTCAGCGCGGTTCAGACTGCATGGCATCGGCCGGTCATCCCTCGCGGCCTATGTCGGCGGTCAGTATCGGCGCGTTGCTCGGCGAACGCGCCCTACACGGATAGGGTAGCGTGCGTTCGCCGCAGGCAACGCACGGATCATGTGGCCTTCAACCCGTCCGGCTCGGCTTGGCGTCGTCTGGCGCACAACGCCAGGCCGAGCACCATGCCCATCAAGGCCAGCACCTCGACGTAGTGGGCCGGTGCTTGCGGATCGCTCTTGAGCATCAGCGCCACCGCCATCGGCGTCAGGCCACCGAAGATCGCATAAGCCAGGTTGTACGACAGCGACAGGCCGCTGAAACGCACCGTCGCCGGGAAGGCGCGCACCATGATGCACGGCACGGCGGCGATCACGCCGACGGTCAGTCCAAGCAGCGCATAGCCGGGAAACAGCCAGTCCGGGTGCGCGGCGATCTGACTATAGAAACCGTAGCAGGCCACGAGCAAAAATCCAGAGCCGGCGAACAGCGTCGGGCCGTTGCCGAAGCGGTCGGTCAGACTGCCGGCCAGCACGCAGCCGATCGACAGGCAGACGACTGCCAGGCTGTTGGCCAATAAGGCTTTCTCTGCGCCGATGCCGGGCAATTTTCCCAATAGCGACGGCGTCATCAGGATCACCACCACGATGCCGCCGGTCAGCAGCCAAGTGGCCAGCATCGACAGCAGCATCGCGCCGCGATGCGAAGCCAGTACGCGTTTCATCGGCCATTCGGCCAATAACGCGCGCTGTTCCGCCAACTCCTTGAAGATCGGGGTTTCCTGCAGATAACCGCGCAGGTAGACCGCCAGCAGACCGAACACCCCGCCTAGCAGGAAGGGAATACGCCAGGCGCGCGCCACCAGCTCAGCTTCGCTGAAACGCGCGTGCATGGCGCTTGCCACCAGCGAACCGAGCAGGATGCCCAAGGTCAGGCCGGCGGTCAGCGTGCCGCAGGCGAAGCCGACGCGCCGCGCCGGCACGTGCTCGGAGACGAAGACCCAGGCGCCCGGGATTTCGCCGCCGATGGCCGCGCCTTGCAGTACGCGCAGCGCAAGCAGCAGCACCGGCGCCCAGATGCCGATATCGGCGTAGGTGGGCAACAGACCCATGATGAAGGTCGGCAGCGCCATCAGCAGGATGCTGAGCGTGAACATGCGCTTGCGGCCGTGCAGGTCGCCGAAATGCGCCATGACGATGCCGCCGAGCGGGCGGGCCAGATAACCGGCGGCGAAAATACCGTAGGTCTGCAGCTGAACCAGCCATTCCGGGCTATGCGGCGGAAAGAACACATGGCCCATGATCGCCGCGAAAAACACGTAGATGACGAAGTCGTAGAATTCGAGCGTGCCGCCCAAGGCGGCCAGCGCCAGGGTGCGGTAATCGCCGCGGTTGAGCGGGCGGGTGTGGTCGAAAGGCATTGTTGTTTGTCCCATGATCGTTATTATCGCGGCGTTCACAAGCGCCGTGTCGGATCAGAATACCTCATTGTCATGGGGCGGGAAATGCCTTCGCCGGCGATACAGAGACGGATTTCTGCTATTTGCTGCTGGCGATACGTTTGTATCGGCGAGGAAATGCCGTGGCGCGCGTTGCGCGCCCGGCATCAATAATGCGGCGGAATTTCGTGTTGCGGCCCGGCCTGATCCTGCCCCGGGTCATGGCTGCGCATCTGTTGATATAGCAAGCGCAACTGCTGCTGCAGCAAGTCGATCTGTTGCTGTTGGCGGGTGACGGTGAGGTTGAGCGTGTCGAGCATATCGTCCTGGAACGCCAGTTTGACTTCAAGCTCGGTGAGTCGATCTTCCGTGTTCATGCCAGCTCTCCTTGGCGCAGTTTCAACACCACTTTCTTGATCTGTGCCGGGTTTGCCACCGCACAGCAGGGACGGTGATATTCGCCCGCTTGAAAGATGGCGTACATGCCGGGCGACAACATCAGTTCGCAGGCCGGCTGCTTTGCGTCGTAGAACGCGATGTCCCGCTCCGACAAGTGGTCTTCCAGCAGCGTCGTCTCGCACTCCTTCGGCAGATAGTCGATACGCTCCGCGCCGCTGACCAGGTATTGCACGTCCAGATAGCGGGCATGCGCTTCGAAGCGGCGCGTGTCGGCATGGCCGGTGGTCATTTCCTGCACCAGGGCAAAGCAACGTTCGCCGTCGATCGGGTAACGACCCGCGGGCCGCTGGGCAAAATCCGCCAGCAGCGCGAGGACGTCGCGCAGTTCGGCGGGTAGGGGGCTGTTTGCCAGGTTGTCGATATGGTCGCAGTACATGGGCGGGTCTCGGATCGGGGATGCGGCATTTTAGCCGAATACCCCGCCGGCGTGGAGCGGATGCGCGATGCATTAGCGCATGACGAAGGCTTCGGCATGAAAGCGTGGCTTGCGGCCGTCGCGGTGAATCAAGCCCTCGGCTAACGCCGTACCCATGGCGGCGGGGCCGCAGAACCATACCGCCTCCACCGCTGGCAGCATGGCGGGCTGCAAACGCTCGCCATGGGCACTATCGATCAAATGCAGCCGTGCACCGGTCGCGGCGCACTGCCGGCGTAATTCGGCCAAATGCACCGCCTGCTCGGCAGCCGGCACACAGTAGTAAAAATCCACCCGATCCAGCATGCCGCCCCGCTGGGCAAAGGTTTCCAGCCAGGCTAGAAACGGTGTCACGCCGATGCCGGCGGCGACCCAGGCCTGGGATTGCTCGGGGCGGCCGGGCAGAAAACGACCATACGGGCCTTCCACCGTCACGGGCATGCCGGTTCGCAGGGTTTCGGCCAGTCGACCGGTATAGTCGCCCAGTCCCTTGATGATGAAACGCAGGTGACCCTGGCTGTTTTCGCCGCAGGCAATCGAGAACGGATGGGCGCCCTCGGCGGCATCGAAGGTCACGCGGGCGAATTGCCCGGCGCGGTGCCCCGGCCAGTCTTGCCCCATCTGGCAGCTAACCTCCACCATGCCGCCCGGCAGCGTGACCACCGATTGCACCAGGCCTGCGTGGCGGCGCGCCCGGCCCAGACGGCCGGTCAGCACCCAGATCGCCGCTAGCGTGCCTGCCAGGATGGTCAAGGCAAACAGCGCGCCGATAGGCGTCGGCCAGAAGGCGGCCGGCATCAGCACTGCGCCATGAAATGCGCCGAGCAGAAACAATGGCGCGAACAAGGTGTGCAGCTTGCGAAAGATGCCGTAGGGCAGGCGCCGCAGCAGGGCCAGTAGGACCAGCGCCAGCATGAGGTAGGCGCTCCAACTGCCGATTTCGCGCGCCAGCCCCGCCAGGGAAAATCCGCCATGGTGGCCGCCATGCCGCAACATCGGCTCGACGCCGAGCGCGATGAACAGCGGCGGCGACAGCTTGATTAGCCAATGCGTCGCCAGTAGTACGCCGCTGGCGATGCCCAGCCGTTTGTGCAGTCGGTACATCTTGTCTAGTCCGCCGAGCAGGCTCTCCAGCCACGGCGAGCGCGTGGCGAGCAGCATGGCGGCGCCCATCACGGTCATCAATTGCACCCCGGAAAGCAGAATCAATTGCTGGCGCCATTGCCAATAGTCGGCGGGCCAGCCGTATTGGGCGTAGCTGGCCCAGGCGAACAGCACGGTGCTCAGGGCCAGCAACAGGGTAAGAGGGTGTTTTTGCATGGTCGTTGTCTCAATGCAGGTGGAACTTGCCCGCATTGAAGCAACGCAAACTTAAGTGAAAATGAGGAAATTATCCTGGATGTTTCGAAATATTGCGCCGAGCGCTGTGCGCAACACTCGTTTAGCCGCCTTTACAAAATCCCATGTCCACTCGCGCCTCAGAACACTTTCCGTCCCCGGCGCCACACTTGGCGTACCAGCGGTACGCCGTCATGCGCCCGAACCTGTAGCAAGTCGGCTTGCTGACCGATGGCGATCTGTCCCCTGTCTTCCAGCCCCACGGCGCGTGCCGGGTTCAGGCTGACGCAGGCCACCGCGCGGTCGAGCGTCCAGCCGGCCTGTTCGACCAGCAGGTAGGCCGCGTGCAGCAGACTGGCCGGCACGTAGTCCGAAGATAAAATGTCCAGCAATCCCGCGCGCGCAAGCTCGGTGGCGGCGATGTTGCCGGAGTGCGAACCGCCGCGCACGACGTTGGGTGCGCCCATGACCGTGCGTAAGCCGTGTCGGTGCGCGGCTTGGGCCGCTGCCAGCGTGGTGGGGAATTCGGCGATGTCGACGCCGTCGGCCACCGCTTCCTCGATGTGATCCACCTCGGTATCGTCATGGCTGGCCAGACGAATCCGCCGCGCCCGGGCCATCTCGACCACCGCCTGTTTGTGCCGCGCCGCGTACTGCGCCTGGCGGGCTCTGCGCTCATCCACCGCCTGCAGGAAAGTGGACTCGTTCCAACCGACGTTCTTCTTGGCGTAGTACTTCTGGTATTGCGCCAGGTCGCGGTATTGGCGTTGGCCCGGCGTATGGTCCATCACCGAAATCAGCCGCACCGCCGGGTGATCGATCAACAGTCCCAGCTCGCCCAGCAGATCGTGGTAGGACAGTTCGCAGCGCAGGTGGAACAAGTGGTCGGCACGCAGAATGCCCGCGCGCATGCCCTGATCGATGGCGGCGAACGAGGTGTGCAGGGTGTCCAGGCGCACGCTCTCGTTTTCCAGATCGCCCACGGAGAGCGCGTCGAACACCGTGGTGATCCCGGCGGCCACGCATTGCGCGTCGTGGCTGACCACGGCGGGCAGCACCGGCCACAAGACGCCATTGCGCGGCATCAGGTGTTTTTCCAGATTGTCGGTATGCAGTTCCACCAGCCCCGGCAGCAGCTCGTCGCCCGCCAGATCCTCGCCCGCGCCCAGCGGGCGGTCGTGGATGGCGCAAACCACGCCTTGATCGATAACCACCGCGCCTCGGTCGATGATGTGGTCGGCCAGGATCAGCCGGGCGTTGTCCAGAATGTGTTTCATACGGCTTGCTCCTCCAGGCGTGCCGTCGGCACGCTGAAAATCCGGTTGGCGATGGCGTCGCGGGTGGCCTCGTCATGGAAAATACCGACCAGGGCCGCGCCGCGCCGGCGGGCTTCGCTCATCAATTCGATCACCACCGCGCGGTTGGCGGCATCCAGCGAGGCGGTGGGCTCGTCCAGCAGTAGGATCGGCCGCGGGGCGATCATCCCGCGTGCGATGTTGATCCGTTGCTGCTCGCCGCCGGAGAAGGTGGCGGGCGGCAAATGCCACAGCCGTTCGGCGATATTGAGGCGCGCGAGCCAGCCACCGGCTTCCGCCAGAGCTTGCGCCCGCGACCAGCCCCATTCCAGCAAGGGCTCCGCCACGATGTCCAGCGCGCCGACGCGTGGAATGACGCGCAAAAACTGGCTGACGTAGCCTAGCGTGTGGCGCCGTGCCTCGGCAATCTGATCGGGCCGGGCGCGTACCATGTCCAGCCACTGTCCGTCATGGCGGATGCCAATGCTGCCGGCCTGCACCAGATAGTTACCGTATAGCGCTTTCAACAGGGTGCTTTTGCCCGCGCCCGAGGGGCCTGTCAGCGCCACGCATTCGCCGGCCGCCACGGCCAGCGAGACATCGCTTAGGACGGGCAGTCGCAGGCCGCCTTGCTGGTGCAGGATGAAGGTCTTGCTCAAATGTTGGGCATCAATCATTAGCGTCATGGTCATCAAGCCTGAAGAATCGAAGACACCAGCAGTTGGCTGTACGGGTGTTGCGGGTCGTCGAGAATCTGGTCGGTCAGTCCGGTTTCGACCACGCGGCCGCGCTGCATCACCAGCGTGCGCTGTGCCAAGAGCCGTGCCACGCCCAGGTCGTGGGTCACCATGATCACCGCGATACCGGTATCGTGGACCAGGCGGCGCGTCAGATCGAGAAACCGGGCCTGTACCGAGACATCCAGCCCGCCGGTCGGTTCGTCCATGAACACCAGACGCGGCTGGGTCACTAGATTGCGTGCGATCTGCAGTCTCTGTTGCATGCCGCCGGAAAATGCCGAGGGCTTGTCGTCCAGCCTGTCTGCACCGATTTCCACCTTGTCCAACCAATCGCCGGCGCGCTCGCGCAAGCGGCCATAGTGACGCTCGCCCAGCGCCATCAGCCGCTCGCTGATATTGGCGCCCGCCGAGACGTTCATCCGCAGGCCGTCCCGGGCATGCTGGGTGACATAACCCCATTCGCTGCGCGCCAGACGGCGGCGCTCGGCTTCCGGCAGGCAGGTCAACTCATGCGCCATGCCGTCGCGATCCAGAAACCGCACTTGCCCGCGGTCGGCGGCCAGTTTGCCGGCCAAGGTGGCCAGCAGCGTCGATTTGCCCGAACCGGATTCGCCGACGATGCCCAGCACCTCGCCCGGATACAGCTCGAAGTCGATATCGAAACAACCCTGGCCATTGCCATAGTCCTTGCACAAACCGCGTGTACTGAGAATCGGCCGTGTCATGCCATTCCCTCCTGTAGGGTGCGTTGCGCCTGGCAATAGTCGCTGTCCGAGCAGACGAACAAACGATGGCCGGCGTCGTCGGTAATGATCTCGTCCAGATAACTGTCGCCCGATCCGCACAGCGCGCAGACATGCGGCCAGCGCTGCACCGCGAACGGGTGATCTTCGAAAGCCAGGCTTTCGACGGCGGTGTAGGGGGGGATGGCGTACAGCCGCTTTTCGCGACCGGCGCCGAACAACATCAACGCCGGGCTGCGATCGAGCTTCGGATTGTCGAATTTCGGGATCGGCGAAGGCGAGGCCAGATAGCGGCCATTGACCAGGACCGGATAGTCGTAGCTGGTGGCGACGTGGCCGAAGCGGGCAATGTCCTCGTACAACTTGACGTGCATCAGGCCGTACTCCTGGTGCGCGTGCAGCTTGCGGGTTTCGACCTCCGACGCCTCCAGCGTGCGCAACGGCTCCGGCTCCGGTACTTGAAAGACCATGATCTGGCCCTCGCATAGCGCGGTTTCCGGGATGCGGTGCCGCGTCTGGATCAGCGTGGCGTCCGCCGTGCGCGTAGTGGTGGCCACGCCGGTTACCCGAGCAAAGAAACGGCGAATGTTGACGGCGTTGGTGGTGTCGTCGGCGCCTTGATCGATCACCTTGAGGACATCGCTTTTGCCGATGATGCTGGCGGTCAACTGGATGCCGCCGGTCCCCCAGCCATAGGGGAGCGGCATCTCCCGGCTGCCGAACGGCACCTGATAACCGGGAATCGCCACCGCTTTGAGCAGACCGCGCCGCAGCATGCGCTTGGTGTTTTCATCCAGAAAACCGAAGTTGTATTGCCATTGGCGCTCAGTCATGGCGGGTCTCCTGTTGCGAAAGATCCGCCGCCTGCTGGCGCAAGGTGCGGATCAAGGCCAGCTCGGCCTGAAAGTCGACGTAATGCGGCAGCTTGAGGTGCTGTACGAAGCCCGAAGCTTCGACATTGTCGCTGTGGTAGAGCACGAATTCCTGCTGCTGGGTCGGAGCCAGCTGGTCTTCCCCCAGCTCCTCGGCACGCAGACTGCGGTCGACCAGCGCCATGGCCATGGCCTTGCGCTCCGCCTCGCCGAACGACAGGCCGTAGCCACGGGTGAATTGTGGCGGTGCGGTTTTGCTACCGGCAAATTGGTTGATCATCTGGCACTCGGTCAGGGTGATCGCGCCGATGTCGATCTCGAAGCCCAATTCCGGCGGGCAGACGCTGACGCCGACCTCGCCCATGCGGATTTCACCGGCGAAGGGATGGCTCTCGGCATAGCCGCGCTGGGTGGCGTATGCCAGCCCCAGCAGCCAACCTTCGTCGGCGCGCGCCAGATTCTGCAACCGTGCCGGACGGCTGGCCGGGAACATCAACGGCGAACGGGTCAGATCCGGCGGTTCCGGGTCGCCCACCGGTATCGTTTCCGCTTCGATCAGCCCTTCGCGCGCCAGCGTGTCGAGAACGTTCGGCAGCGGGTGGGGCAGCGGGTCATGATCCTCGGCACAGTCCGCCTCCGCGCCGCTTTGCGCCAGCGAGAAGTCCAGCAGGCGCTGGGTATAGTCGGCGGTCGGGCCGAGAATCTGCCCGCCCGGCACGTCCTTGAAGGTCCCGGAAATGCGCCGGCGCACCCGCATGGCGCCGGTGTCCAGCGGCAGACTGGTCGCCAGGCGCGGCAGGGTGGTACGGAAGGCGCGCAACAGGAAGATCGCCTCGACCGCATCGCCCGCGGCCTGTTTCAGGGCCAGCGCCGCCAGGTTTTCATCGTAGAGCGAGCCTTCCAACATGACCCTGGCCACGGCCAGGCGCATTTGTTCGCGAATCTGCGCCAGCTCCAGCTCAAGCAGCCGTGGGTCGCCGCGCCGGCTGGCCGCCAGTAAATCCCAGGAGCGGGCAATCGCCTGCTCTCCGCCTTTGACGGCAACGTACATGTCATCCCTCCTGAATGCGGGTGGTGCGCGGCAAGCCGGCAATGCGATCGTCGGCGATCAGAATCGCATCGACACCGAGCGGAAAGCGCGCATGGTTGGCTTGCCATTGGTGCCAGAAATCGCCTGGCAGACCGTCGGCGCCAAAGCGGCGCGTGTGCGGAATGCCGGGCCCGCTGCCTATCACCTGATCCTGGTTGAACGCCTCGATCTCGATCAAAAGGGTGGCCGAACGATCCGGATAGGCATCGCTGCCGGCCTTGAGCGTGGACAGCGGCGGTAGCGGCGTGCCGGCGGTCAGCAAGAGAAAATCGGCCTCGGCCGGATTGGCGGCCAGATTCATCCCCGTATGGAAACGCAGGCTGGCCAGCGTGTCGTCCGGCAAGGACGGCAGCCACAGCGACACGTCGCGGTCGATCAAGGTATAGAGCAGGGCGGCGCTGCCGCGCGAGAGGCCAGGCAGTGCCGGCGGCAGACAGGGTAGGGCGCTCAGCCGTAGCGGCTGCGCCAGCGCATCCAATAGGCTGCGAAACGTCTGCTGGGCATCGTCGACCGGGTGTTTGAATGCGGGATGCAGCATCATTCTCCCCTGACCATGGTAAAAAATTCGACTTTGCTGGCGGCCGCCTGGCGTGCATCGCGCGCGCGCCGCTCATCCAGAGCGCCTTGTAGCGGCGCGACCAGCTGCGTCAGCAGCTCAGCCTGATGCCGTGGGTCCTGCAACAGGGCATCGGCCACGGCGATCAGCTCGGCGTGCTCCGCATTCGAGCCGCGCACCCAGCCGTGGCCGGTTTGCTCGCCAATACGGCAACTGGCGCGGGTGACACTGATCTCGGCCAGATTGAAACGTGCCCCCGTGCCGCCGGCTCGACCCTGCAACATCACCAGCCCGGTTTCGGCGCGACGCAGCCACACCGGCGCCTCCGTCCGCTGCCGCCAAGGTGCCAGCAGCGTTTGCAAAGCGTTCGGCGGGCTGTTGGCCAGTACGCTCAACCAGCGTTGTCTTGTTTGCATGTCTGAAAAGCTCATTCAAGAAAAATTCATATAAACGTATAGACGTATGCATGATAATGGCGCTCATCAGAGTTTGAACATCATGCCGGGATGAATGTTTTGTGACGTTTTCATGGTCCGGCTAGACGAAAGGAAGGCAGCATGATCGAACGCGGCAACGGCGTGGCGGTATGGCGCCAGATCGAAAACACCTTGGCGGAGGAAATCGCCGGCGGCAGTCTGCGCGCGGGCGAACAACTGCCGACCGAACTGCAGTTGGCCGAACGTTTCGGCGTCAACCGCCATACCATCCGCCGCGCGATGGCGACGTTGGTGGAGCGCGGCCTGCTGCGCATCGAGCAGGGGCGAGGCACGTTCGTCCAAGACAACGCCATCGATTACGCCATCAGCAAGCGCACGCGTTTTTCCCGCAATATGGCGCGGCAAAACCGTAGCGCCGAGGTGGAGATCATGGCGGCCGACACCGTGCCGGCCTCTGCCGAACTGGCCGAACTCTTGGCTATCGCCCCCGGCGATACGGTGTATCGCGTGAAAACCATCAGTACCGTCGAGCAGCGCGTGATCGATTTCGGTACGGCATTCTTCCCGGCGGCGCGTTTTCCCGGCCTGCCCGATGTCTTCCGCCGGCACCGTTCTGTGACGCGCACACTGCAGGAATACGGCGTGCCGGATTACACCCGGCGCTTCACCCGCGTGACGGCGCGCCTGCCCGATGCCGAGGTGGTGGATTTCCTCGGCATTCCGAAAAACCGGCCGGTGCTGCACGTCAAATCGCTCAACGTCGATCTGGATGGCCAGCCGGTGCAATACGGTGTGACCTGCTTCAACGGCGACCTGGTGCAATTGGTGATGGAGGACGAACACTGATGCGCTACGCCGTGTTCTATGCCCCGCCGGCCGACCAGGTTTTCTGGCGCCTCGGCAGCGATTGGCTAGGGCGCGATGCCGCGAGCGGCCAGGAACAGGCGCAACCGGCGCTACCCGGGGTCGCGGCCGACAGCCAGGCGGCATTGACTCGCGCCGCCGCCCGTTATGGCTGGCATGCCACGCTCAAAGCGCCGTTCCACGCCGCCGCCGGCATCGATCGCACAGCGCTGCTCGCGGCGGTCGCCGACCTGGCGCGCGGTTTTACCCCCTTCGAGATCGCACTGCGGGTGGATTGGCTCGATGACTTTCTGGCGCTGCGCCCGGATGCGGGCACCGCGCCGCTGCTGCTGGAGTTGGCGACTGCCTGTACGGTGGGTTTGCAACCGCTGACCGACGCCAGTCGGCCGTTGCCGCCGCGCCCGGGCCTGAGCTCCCGGCAGTTGGCGCTGTATCGCCGTTGGGGCTATCCCTATGTGTTCGAGCAATACCGTTTTCACCTGACCCTCAGCCAAGCGCTGGCGCGCTCGACGCCGCTGGCGGCGGCATTGGAACAGGGGGCGAGGGACTACTTCGCCGACCCTGTCCGGCAGTGTGTCGACGGCCTGGCGCTATTCGTCGAGCCCGGCCCGGGCTTGCCGCTGCGCTACTTGGCGCATTGCGGTTTCGATGGTGAAGTGAGGCACTATGGCGGCTGAAACCATCGGCCGGCTGTGGTATGTGATCGGCCCTTCCGGCGCCGGCAAGGACAGTCTGCTGGCCTATGCGCGCGAGCGCCTATCCGGCCAGGCGCGGCTGGTGTTCGCTCATCGCTACATCACCCGGCCGGCCGATGCCGGCGGCGAGAACCACATCGCACTCAGCGAACAGGAGTTCCAGTGCAGGGAACGACATGGCTGCTTTGCGCTCTGCTGGCGCCGCCATGCTTTGTGCTATGCCCTGGGGGGCGAGGTGGAGACTTGGCTTGCGCAGGGGCTGGACGTGGTGGTCAATGGCTCGCGCTCGACACTCGCGGCGGCGGCCGCGCATTTCCCGACGCTAACGCCGCTGTGGGTGCTGGCAAGCCCAGCCATCCTGTCGGCGCGGCTACGCGCCCGTGGTCGCGAAACCCCAGCGGCAATCGAGCGGCGGCTGCGAGAAGCGGCCGGTTTTGTACCGCCTTGCGGCAGTCTGGTGGTGCAGAACGACGGTTCGCTGGTTGAGGGCGGGGAGGCTTTGGTGGCTTTGTTGCAGCGCCCGCCCCCAAGCGGGGGTTAAGAAATACGACCGCTCGCTATGTGATGGCGCGATTCATCGACCCATTGCGTGGTACTCCCGAAATGCCGTGGCGACGGTGTGCAAGGCCTCGCGCGTACTACGATCGGACAAGGATGAAAGCATCACGATCGAAGAGGATGGCAGGCTGGGCAGGCCGAATCGGTCCGCCACGTCAATCAGTGCGGGTTTTGCCAGCCTGCGTGGGAAGGCGCCGACGGCAAGGCCCGCCGAGACCGCCGCCATGACGGCCTGCATATTTCCGCCGATAAATACTTCCGTCCAGCGCAGCGACGTTTTCTCCAGTGCGTGGATGGCCAGATTGCGCACCCCGCAGAGCGGACTGATGCTAGCCAACGGCAAGGGCGTATCCGGCGCGCAGTCGAAATCCGGCGAGGCATACCAACCGTACTCTTCGGGACACAAAGTCGTCCCTTCCCGCATGTCGTCCTCTCTACGAATGACGACGGCGTCAAGCTGTCTATCGCCGTAAGCACCTAGGATCGTACAGGCGCTGTCCAATTGGAGTTCGATCACTAGCGAAGGGGCCAGCGATCTCAGCCTGGATAGTATGTAGGGCATTTCAGGCCCGAATACATGGCTAGAAACGCCCAGCCTGATTTGTTCGCGTGGGGTGGCCAGGTTGGCGATGGCACGCTCGTGGGCATCGAGGAAATCCCGGGCGGACTCGATGAACCGCTCGCCATGCAACGAGAGTCGAACCTGTCGCGGAGTGCGTTCGACCAGGCGGTGATTCAGCGTTTTCTCCAGGCGTTTGAGCTTGATGCTGAGAGCCGCCTGGCTTGTCCCCAAAACCTCTGCGGCGCGCGTGAAGCTTTTTAAATCGGCAATCGCGACAAACGCCCTGACGGCGGCAATATCCAATGTAGGCATTTCAACTATTCATTTTTGATATCGCAGTAATAATGCTCGTGGCATTTAATGCCTGTCAACCGAATGCTACTATCCAAACCGATTATTCGTAAGAAGCGGCGTCGAGTTCTCGGTCTTCGCCCGAATTTAAGTGGCGCTATTTTATTTAAAAACAAAATAACCGGAGCGAAGTCGGATATGTCTTCCGTTTCATCGTCGAAAAACAAAATAGCCCTAGCCGCAGTGTGTTTATCTGCGATTATGCTGGGCTTGGAAATTACAAGTGTTCCATCGATTTTACCGACCCTCAAGCGTTTACTGCCCGCCGATTTCAAGCAACTTCAATGGGTCATGAATGCGTATACCATTGCGATGTGTTCAGTGTTAGTGGCAATGGGGACGCTGGCTGATCGATTTGGCCGTAGACGGGTTTTTATGGCTGGCATTGTGGTTTTTGGCATCGCGTCCTTGATTTGCGGACTGGCAACCAGTGCGCCGCTTCTCATCGCCGCACGTTTCCTGCAGGGAACCAGTGCCGCAGCCATGCTGGCCTGTCAGGTTGCGGTACTGTCGCATCAATTCCGCGATGGGCCGGAGCGCGGTGTGGCCTTCGGCTGGTGGGGGGTGATATTTGGCTTGGGACTGGGGTTTGGCCCCATCGTCGGTGGCGCCATTGTCGCCTTCGCGAGTTGGCAGTGGGTTTTCCTGATTCATGTCTTTATCGCGACGCTGACGGCTTTACTCGCTCGCGCCGGTGTCGTGGAGTCATCCGATCCTCACGCGGGCAAGATTGACGTGGGTGGCATGGCGACATTGTCCCTCGCCGTTTTTTGTCTGGTATACCTGATTACCCAAGGACATGGTCTGAGGGATGGCGGTTCGGCGGCGTTGGCCGTGCTCACGGGCGGCATCGTCAGTTTCGTGCTATTTCTATTCATCGAGAACCGTGTCGCTCGACCGATGTTCGATTTCAACGCCTTCCGTATCCCCAGCTTTTCTGGCGCGCTACTGGGCGCATGCGGCATGAACTTCAGTTTCTGGCCATTCGTGATCTATTTCCCAATCTATCTGCAGTCTGCTCTGGGCTATAGCAGCCTGGCATCCGGTCTTACGGTGCTGGCCTATACGCTACCGACCATCGTTGTGCCGCCTTATGCAGAAAAAATGCTGGCGAAGCGCGGTCCGAAATTTGTGATTCCACTTGGCCTTTTTTTTATAGCGTCGGGATTCTTTCTGCTACATCTGATCACGGCAACCGATCAGGCAAGCGGGATCACGCTATTGCCAGGCTGCATCTTGGCCGGTATTGGCCTGGGCCTGACCAATACCCCCGTCACCAACACCGCAACGGGGGCATTGCCACCCGAGCGTGCCGGTATGGCATCCGGCATGGAATATAGTGCTCGCATGATCTCGCTTGCCGTCAACATTGCCATCATGGGTTTTATTCTGGTGCGGGGCATCGCGGACACTTTGATTCTATTCTTACCGCGCACAGGGACTGTTCCGGATGTAAACCATTTGATAGACCTGATCGCAGCCGGGAATATTGCCGACATGACAATGCAGGGTATTCCGGGGTCGATTGCGAAAAATGCCCTGATACATGGATTCGAATGGGTAACGCTATATGGAACCTTGGCACCGTTCATTATCGGGGTTGTGGCGATAATGGTGTTCGACAAAAAACAAATCGTGCCCGCCAAGATGAAAGTGGCTCTTTGCGAAAAATAATCATCATCTACGTCGATTTTTTTTTCCGAAGCCCTAACAGCATCCTGACATATAAACATCGAGCAATTGGCCGCCGTGGCAGGCGGCCATTGCCGCCTCTTCGCCATGACAAACTGGTTCATTAAAATTTTTCATAAGCGGATCTTCATTCCCGCCCCGTTGTACCGGAAGATATCCCCCCGCGATTCGCTAGCCTCGCGAGAGACCCCATTTTCAGGACAAGCCATGCTTTATCTCTATACCGCACGCGATGCCGATCACTTGGCGTCACTCTTGCGCGATGCCCTTCCCGGGATTGAATTGGCCGCGTGGCCACAAGATGTGGATTACAGCAAGGTTCGCTACCTCGTCGCCTGGAACCCGCCGGAGGGGTTTTTTGCGCGCCTCCCTAAGCTTCAGGCGGTATTTGCTTTGGGCGCTGGCGTCGATCGTATGCTGGCTCGTCCCGATCTTCCACGGCAGGTACCGGTCATCCGCCTGACGGACGCCGGCATGGCGCGGCAAATGGCGGAGTACGTGTTGTACGGTGTGCTGCGACACCAGCGCCATTTCGACCTTTACCAACAGCAACAAGCGCGGCACGACTGGAAACCGTTGCCGCCGAAGCTGGTGCATGAAGTCCGGGTGAGCGTGTTGGGGCTGGGCGCCATTGGCGCTGTGGTCGCCCAAACCCTGGCCGAGTTCGGCTATGCGGTGTCCGGCTGGAGCCGTCGCCCCAAGGCCTTGCCGGGAGTTCGCTACCACCACGGCCCTGACGGATTGGAAGATCTGCTGGCCGAGACCGACGTATTGGTGGGCGTGCTGCCCTCGACGCCGGAAACGCGCGGGCTGATCGACCATCGGCGATTGGCTCGACTGCCGCGCGGCGCGACATTGATCAATGTCGGGCGGGGCGACCAGGTCGACGAAAGCGCATTGCTCGAGATGCTGGAAACCGGGCATTTGCGCTTTGCCCAGCTCGATGTGTTCGCCAATGAACCGCTGCCGGCGGAAAGCCCTTTGTGGGATCGGCACGATGTGGCGATCACCCCGCACATCGCGGCCATCACCCTGCACGGTCCCGCCGTGGAGCAGATCGCCGACAACCTACGGGCGCTGCAGCGCGGCGAGGTGCCGGCCGGACTGGTCGATCGAGCACAGGCTTACTGACCTACCTAGTAAACAATAAACGGGCCGAGTCTTTCTTATTGCATCTTTCCCCAGCGTTTGGGGGCATGCAACTTGAAAGGCCTGACGCTCTATATAGGCTCTGGATTGGCGCTGCGGCTGCGAGAGGCTGCCGGTTTCGTACCGCCAAGTGGCAGTCTGGTGGTGCAGAACGATGGTTCGCTGGTTGAGCGGGGTGGCTTTGGTGGGTCTGCTGCGGAGGTTGGGCACTAGAGATAAATTTACGCTGAACCCGATGTATGCCTTGGTTATTTTTAACGCCATTTATGCATGACTGCCGCGTCAAGTTTATTCGTGTGCGCGATTCGTGTTGACTGCATAGTTTATCCGTACATCTTTCCAACATGAAAACCATTGAATTACCTCTAATCTATACGCTTCAACAATTCCGAAGCCATCGCGAACCTAGCATCTGGTATAATCCAATGGATTACATGCCGTGTTGCTGACGTTGGTAGAGTTGCCGGAGTTTCGTCGGCAAGCTGCAAGGCTGTTCACGGATGGCGAGCGGCAGGATCTGATCACTTACTTGGCCGGTCAACCGAAGGCTGGTGATCTGATTCGGGGCACTGGAGGGATTCGAAAGTTACGCTGGGCACGTGCAGGGATGGGGAAAAGCGGTGGTGCGCGTGTTATCTATTACTATCACAGTGACCTTATCCCCTTATTCTTACTGACCGCCTATGGCAAGAATGAAGCGGCCAACCTGCCTCAGGCCGAGCGAAACGAACTGGCTGTCTTGGTGGATATTTTGGCTGACTACGCGCACGGAGCATTGAAATGAGTACGCTCTTCGATAGCATCAAGCAGGGGCTGAACGAGGCCATTGCACACCAGCAGGGGCGGCCGGCCGACACGGTTGTCCACCAATTGGCGCCGCTGGACGTCAAGGCGATTCGTGCGCAGACGGGATTGACCCAGCAGGCATTTGCCGCTCGATTTGGCGTGAGCCTTGGCACCTTGCGTCACTGGGAGAGGGGCGACCGGCAGCCGCATGGCCCGGCGCGTGTCCTGATGCTGGTGATCGCCAAGAACCCCGAAGCGGTTCTTTCTGTGTTGTCCTCGTAAACGGAGAGGGTCTTGGTTTTTCTCTAGCCCTGCAGAGACTTAAGTGCAAGATCCGGTGCAACGGACACCCTATGCAATAAAGCTGCGGCAGGGCCAGTTGGACTGCGCTGATGCTGTGTTTTCCGCTGTGTTGCCCAATCCAAACACCCCATACCCAAGTTCCATCTCCCCTTAACAACAATCGTCTAGTACCCCAAAACAAGCTTCATGCAAGGTTTATGGCGTTGTAATCCTGGCTCCGTAAGGTAGCGGCAGGTCTAGCGGCCGCGTCGCGCCGAAGTGCCGATAAATTTGTCTATACGTCTAAACACATGGAGCCGTCTCCGATGAAGAAACAGATCGCCGTTTTGCTGGGGTTGGCCCTGTCGGCCGCCTCGCTGGCTTACGCCAATACCAGCCTGACCGTGTATACCGCCCTGGAGGCCGATCAGGTGGATGCCTACAAGGCCGCCTTCCAGAAGCTCAACCCGGATATCGACATCCGCTTTGTGCGCGATTCCACCGGTGTCATTACCGCCAAGCTGCTGTCGGAAAAAGATCATCCGCAGGCCGACGCGGTCTGGGGACTGGCCGCGACCAGCCTGATGATCCTCAAACAGCAAGGGATGTTGCAGGGCTATACCCCGAAGGGCGCCGATAAGCTCAGCCGCCCGTTCGTCGACAGCAGCAAACCGGCGCAATGGACCGGCATGGATGTCTGGGCCGCCACGATTTGCTTCAACACCGTGGAAGCCGCCAAGAAGCATCTGCCGGTGCCGCAAACCTGGGCCGATCTGACGCAACCGGTCTACAAGGGCCAGATCGTGATGCCGCATCCGGCCTCCAGCGGCACCGGTTATCTGGATGTTTCCGCCTGGCTGCAGCTGATGGGGCAAAAACAGGGCTGGGCCTATATGGACAAGCTGCACAACAACATCGCCCAGTACGTGCACTCGGGCTCCAAGCCCTGTTCCATGGCGGCGTCCGGCGAGTATCCGATTGGGATCTCGTTCGAATACCGCGGTGCGGAACTGAAGAGCCAGGGCGCGCCGATCGCGCTGATTTTCCCGAAGGAAGGTCTGGGTTGGGATCTGGAGGCAACCGCCATCGTCAAGGGCACCAAGAATCTGGCCGCCGCCCAGAAACTGGCCGACTTCTCCGCCAGCTTGCCGGCGATGCAGTTGTATCAGAAGAGCTACGCCGTGCTGGCCATGCCGGGCGTGGCGCAGCCCAACCCCAATTTGCCGCGCGATTACGCCAAGCGTTTGATCAAGAACGACTTCGGCTGGGCGGCGCAAAACCGCGATGCCATTTTGCAAGAATGGTCGCGTCGCTATGAAAGCAAGGCGGCGCCGAAGTCCTGATTGCGTCACAGCAACCATCGAGAGCGCGGGGAGGATCCGCGCTCTTTGTTATGAGGGAGGTCGGCATGCAAGTGGCCGATGGCTTGACCCGTTTGGCGGATCACCTGACCGTCGAGCAATTGACGCGCCGCTTTGGCGCTTTTACCGCGCTGGACGCGGTGTCGCTATCGATCGGCAAAGGGGAGTTCGTCTGCCTGCTCGGCCCTTCCGGCTGCGGTAAGACAACGCTGCTGCGCCTGATCGCCGGACTCGACCAGCCGGATGGCGGACGCATCGCCCTGGCCGGGCGCGACATCACCCATGCGCCGCCGGCGGAGCGCGATTACGGCATTGTGTTCCAGAGTTATGCGCTGTTTCCCAATCTGACGGTGGCCGAGAACATCGCCTACGGCTTGAAGCCGCGCCGCGACCGGGACCGCATCGCTCAGCGCGTGCGCGCGCTGCTGGACATGGTAGGGCTGCCGGGGGTCGAGGCGCGTTACCCGGCGCAATTGTCCGGCGGGCAGCAGCAGCGCGTGGCGCTGGCGCGGGCGTTGGCCACTTCTCCCGGCATGTTGCTGTTGGACGAACCGTTGTCGGCGCTGGATGCGCGCGTGCGCGACCGGTTGCGCGAGGAACTCAAGGGGCTGCAGCAACGCCTGGGCGTGACCACTTTGATGGTGACGCACGATCAGGAAGAGGCCTTGAACCTGGCCGACCGGGTGGTGGTGATGCAGGGAGGGCGCATCGAGCAAGTGGGCACGCCGGCCGAAATCTATCGCCGGCCGGCCAGCCGCTTTGTCGCGACCTTCGTCGGCGATGCCAACTGGCTTGCGGTCGGCAGCCGCCAGGGGCAGTCGGTCATGGTCGGCAGCCACCGCCTGCAACTGGCTGCGCCGCTGCCGGAAGCCCCCGAGTTGACGCTGTTTCTGCGCCCGGAGGATCTGGTGGTCAAAGCGCAATGGGACGGTGCGGCCAATACGGTGCTGGCACGGGTCGAGGATGTCCGTTTCGCCGGTGCGCTAACCCGGGTGCGCTTGCAGCCGGAAGGCATGCCGGGCCAGGTGCTGCATGCCGAACTGTGTCCCGCCATGCTGCAACGCCCGCCGCTGGTGCCCGGCGAGATCGTGCCGGTGGAGCTGCCCGCGACCCGGTTGTTGGCGTTTGCCGGGGAGGCCGCATGCTGAGCGCGATGTGGCCACGACGTCACGCAGCGCCGGGCGTCTCGCGCGGCGAAACCCGTATCGGTCTGTTGCTGATCGGCGTGTTGACCGGCCTGTTGATCCTGGCGGTGTTGTTGCCGTTGACGTTTATTTTCGGTCGCGCGGTGCTGGACCGGCAGGATCGTTTTGTCGGACTGGCCAATCTCTGGCAGGTGCTGGACTCGCCCGGCTTGATGCGGGCGGCCATGCATAGCCTGTCGCTGGCCTTGGTGGTTTGCCTGCTGGCGATTCCGCTGGCTTTCGCCATGGCCTGGGGCTTGACCCATGCCCGCGTGCCGTGTCGGACGCTGTGGCGTCAGATCGGGCTATCGCCGCTGTTGACGCCTTCGCTGCTGCCAGGCATTTCCCTGGTCTATTTATTCGGCAACCAGGGGCCGCTGAAAGACTGGATGCCGGGCGGCACGGTCTATGGTTTTTGGGGCATGGTGCTGGGAGAACTGTACTACACCTTTCCCTATGCGCTGCTGATCCTGTCCACTGCGATGGCGGCGGCGGATGGACGGCTCTATGAAGCCGGCAGGGTGTTGGGCGCCGGCCCGTTGCGCCGGTTTCTGACCATTACCCTGCCAAGCGCGCGTTATGGCCTGGCCTCGGCCACCCTGGTGGTGGCCACGCTGGTCATGACCGATTTCGGGGTGCCGATTCTGGTGGGCGGCGATGTCGACGTGCTGGCGGTCGAAGCCTATAAGCAGGTGATCGGCCAGCAAAACTTCCCGCGCGGCGCCGTGATCGGGCTGATGCTGCTGTTGCCCGCCTTGCTGTCGTTCTTGCTTGAGCAGCGCCTGGCTCGGCGTCAGCAGGCGGCGCTGACCGCCCGGGCCGTGCCGTATGCGCCGGTGCCGCGGCCCGGGCGCGATCGGTGGGTTCTGCTGTTTCTCTGCGCGGTCTCGGCCGGGCTGCTGGGTATGTTGGCCGTCGGCGTCGGCGCCTCGCTGATCCGTTACTGGCCCTACAATCTGGCGCCGACCCTGCTGCATTACCAATTCGGCCAGTCGGACGGCGGCGGCTGGGCCGCCTACGGCAATAGTTTGGCCATGGCCGGCGCCAGCGCACTGTTCGGCACGGCGCTGGTGTTTCTCAGCGCCTATGCCTGCGAGAAAATGACCCTGGCGCCGGGCGCGCGCGCCATGCTGCGTTGCCTGGCGATGCTGCCGATGGCGGTGCCGGGACTGGTGCTGGGGCTGGGCTATGTATTCTTTTTCAATCATCCCGCCAACCCGCTCAATGGCCTGTATGGCAGCTTGGCGCTGATGGTGGTCTGTACCATCGCCCACTTTTACAGCACCGCGCATTTGACGCTGGCCACGGCGCTTAAACAGTTGGATCGAGAGTTCGAGGCGGTGGCGGCTTCGCTCAAGGTGCCGTTCTGGCTGACGATGTGGCGTGTGACGCTGCCGGTGTGTCTGCCGGCGCTGGTGGACGTGGCGCGGTTTTTCTTTGTCTCGGCCATGACCACGCTGTCGGCGCTGATCTTTTTGATGAGCCCCGCGCATAGTGTGGCGGCGGTTTCCATCATTACCCTGGACGAGACCGGCGATACGGCCGCGGCCGCCGCCATGGCCACCTTGGTGGTGTTGACCTCGGCCGCGGCATCCTTGCTGTCGATTTGGCTGGAGCGCCGCTTGGCGCACCGCACACAGCGCTGGCGTGCGGGCTGATGGGGGCGGCCGGGCCTACTTGCGTCGATAGTCGCGATAGATGCCGCGCACCCAGTCGAAGCAGGGGCGGACGCTTTGCGTTTGGCGCCAGGCCAGCAAAACCGGTGTCAGCGCGTCGGCAAGCTCGGCCTCGCTTTTGCCGATGGCCACCAGCGGGGCGAGCAGGGCGCAAACCGTCAGGTCGGCGCGGCTGAACTGATCCCCGACCAAAAAGGCTCGCCCGGCTAGCGAGGCGTCCAGCCGATCCAGCGCCGCTTCCAGCCGTAGGCGCGAAGCTTCCCCGGTGGCCGGGTTGATGTTCATGCCCTTTTTCATCAGCAGCCGCAACAGGGGATAGGCGGTTTGCAGCACGGCACGCTGCAGCGGCGTGGCATCGACCTGCAAGAACATGAGTGCGCGCCGCCGATCGCCTAGCGCTTGCGAATAGAACCAGCGCCGCAGCGGCACGCCGATTTCCCGTGCGGCGTACTGTTCCCATTC
Organism: Paludibacterium purpuratum; assembly: GCF_004363805.1. Lineage (GTDB taxonomy): Bacteria > Pseudomonadota > Gammaproteobacteria > Burkholderiales > Chromobacteriaceae > Paludibacterium > Paludibacterium purpuratum. The sequence goes on from NZ_SNZP01000001.1 coordinate 421,513, forward strand.
GTCCGCTTGGCGCGCCAGATCCGGGTCTTGCGGCGTCAGCGGATGTTGCGGCCAATGGGCATCCAGATAATCGATGATGGCATCCGAACCCTGTATCACCTGCTGGTCGTGTTGCAGGATCGGCACCGTGCCGCGTGGCGCGAGGCGCTTGGTGCGCAGCAGATGAAGACCCGGCAGCAGATTCTCCCGCGCATACGACTGCCCCTTGTAGTCCAGCGCCCAGCGGGCTTTTTCGCAGAAGTGGGAATAGGGGAATTGGATCAGGTTCATCATCATGGTTACGCTGGCGCGGGTGGTGGTCGGCAAGTTTGTTTATACCTCAACGCGCTGCGCTTTCTACAACTTTTTTGCATTTTGCATAAATGGATGCGACGACGCCAGGCGGCCAGCCTGGCGTCGTCCATTACGGGGGAGGGCTATTGCACGTGGATCTTGATGGTCTGACTGAGCTCGGGCCCGTAGGAGTGATGCTGTCCATCGGCGAACAGCAGCGTCAAGGTGTGATTGCCGGGGGGCAATGGAATCTCGACCTCGGTCTGGCCCTTGCCGAAATGCAGATGCGACTCGTCGAACGGAATCAGTTCGCCCTTGGGCAGCGCCGGGGTGTCGATCAGTAGATGGAAGTGTCCGGTATCGGCTTCCATGGTGCCGGCTGGACGAACCGTCATGCCTTCGACGCCGAATTGCATTTTGACGGGGCTCTCGACCGTGGCGCCATCTTCCAGCCCGATGAAAAATACCGTTGCGCCAAACGCTTGGGCGGCTGCGGTACACAAAAAGACGAGCACGGCGGCGAGTTGAGAGAACTTGCTTTTCATGGTGGGCTCCTTAGCAATGCGGAAACGGCATGGAACACCCTGTATGTATGACACGCTAGTGGCCGTTATGCTAGGAGCCCGGCAAACCCGTTATTGATCCGACGGGTCGAGGGCGATGGCCGCGGTCGCTTCGACTTCGACCATCATGCCGGGGATGGCCAATTGGCTGACGTTGATCAGCGAGTGCGGCGGCATGGGCGCACCGGCAAACGCGGCTTTCTGGCACGCCATATAGTCGGCGAAATAGCGAATGTCGGTTACATAAGCGACGATGCGCACAATGCTATTCATATCGCCGCCTTGCGCGCGCAGGATGCGTTCTATTTTCTGGTAAGCCAGCTGGCATTGGCCGCTGAAATCGCCCAAATGGGTAATTTCCCCGGTATCGGGGTCTTCCGCGCCCATACCCGAGATATAGAGTGTTTTATGTTGCCCTTGAACGATGGCGGCGTCGGCGAATAAATCCTTGCTCCAGACGCCATAGACGTTTTCTTTGTGGAAAGGTGCTTTTTCCATGATGGTCGATCCTTTTGTTATGTGTGGGAATACGCATATAATGCAAGTATTCACTTTGAATATTATCGGGCGGCCATGAATTACGCAAGTAATGACTTTGAAAATAAGGCCCGTACCGAGGATCACTTGCTGAGGTGGCTGAAGACCCACGAGGCTTGCAGTACCGCTAGCCTGGCACAGGCGTTGGGCACCACGTCCGAGGCGGTGCGGCAGCAATTGGTGAAACTGGTCGAGCAGAATCTGGTGGTCGGGGAGCTGGCTCGTACCGGGGTGGGCCGGCCCAAGCAGTTGTGGCATTTGACGCCCTTGGGGCACGCGCGTTTCCCGGATGCGCACGGGCAGCTCACGGTGCAGTTGATCGAATCGGTCGGCGATCTCTTCGGTGCGGACGGCGTTGCGCGCCTGGTCGAGCACCGCGGCGCACAGCAATTGGCCAGATACCAGGCGGCGCTGGGCTCGGCGCTCAGCTTGGCCGAGCGGGCCGAGCGTTTGGCGGAGCTACGCTCGGAGGAGGGCTATATGGCCCGCGTGGCGCGCGATGGCGACGATTGGCTGCTCATCGAGGATCACTGCCCGATCTGCGCGGCGGCGACCGCATGCCAACAATTCTGCGCATCGGAGCTGACGCAGTTTCAGACATTGATGGCGGGCTGGGCACAGGTCACACGCGAGACGCACCTACTGGCTGGCGGCCGTCGTTGCGTCTATCGCCTGCAAGCACCCGCCGACGACGCGGCCTAAGCCGCCGGCGATCCATCCACGAATTCTTTATGCAATCCCAAACGGAGTTTCACCATGCAGCGCTTGACGATTTCCCTCAGTGACGAACTGGCCGAGGACTTTGACGCCTGGATGCGCCAGCGCGGCTACACCAGCCGCTCCGAAGCCATGCGCGATATGCTGCGGCGCGAATTGGGCGAGCGCGATCTGCAGCAGGACGACAATCAACCCTGTGTCGCGGTACTGAGCTATGTGTTCGATCATCACGAACGGCAGTTGTCGTCGCGGTTGACCAGCCTGCAGCACGATCATCACGACTTGGCCGTCGCCACCATGCACGCCCACATCAGCCACGAAGACTGTGTCGAAACCGTGCTGTTGCGCGGCCGGGCGGCCGAGGTGTCGGCCTTTGCGAACACGGTGATCGCCGAAACCGGCGTTCGCCATGGCCAGGTGCAATTGATTCCACTGGCGGCGTCGCCGACACCGACATGGCGACGCGTGTGAATGAGGCAGCGGCCGGGGGCATCGCCCCCGCCTCCAACTGAAGGCCTTAATCGGCCGTTAGCACCAGGCACCCCGCCACCTCGCGCACACGCGCGGCCTTGGGCAGATACATCCACGAGGTGCTGCCATCGACCGACTCGAACGCCCATGGCAAGCGGCTATCGACCACCAAACGGCACTCGTCGGAATTTGGACGACTGCCACGCGGCAAGCACAACACGGAAATCAGGGAAAGTAACTGCTGCTGGCGGAAATCCTGGTTTGGAAAAAAGACTTGAGCTGAATTACCATCTTGAGTAGCCATTCTGACTCCTGGAGTGAGTTGGTGTGGTTAGCGGGCTCGACGGTGTTGGTAGCACCCCGGGCCCGCGCCTCTTCGCGGCAAACGCCGCACCGCATACCTTACCCAGCAAGACACAAACAGACAACCAAGCGCGACCGTCAGAAAATGCTGAAACTTTGTGCCTGCATGTTGTGGGTTGGCTGAGGTGGGGGGCATTGCTTTTTCGTCAGGGTTGATGGCTTGTGTAGGCCTTCAGAGGGGTATTACAGGGTTGTTGCTGTTTGGCCTTTGCGGCCGTTTGGATTTCGCTGAGTCATGTCTACATTGCACCGAACTCTAGACCTTCGCTCTCTGCAGCCTTCAGGCTGCTCTACGCACTTTTTACAGGTTTTGGAAAGGCTTCAGCCAGAGGGGAAAGTGTCCTCTGCAATCTATGCATACGCTGCCTTTGCCAGCCATACATTCCTGTGAACTCGGGGCGACGATCTCTTATTGCCGCCACTTTCAAAGAAGCAGGTAAAAGCTTTGACTCTCGTATCTCATCGGATTGCTAACGAAGTACTTTCTAATCAACTTCGCCGATATTGGTCGGGGCGGTGATGGGTAGTAGAAACTCCCGGCCGAAGTGGTCTTCCAGGCTTTGCTGGGTGATATAGGGGGTAGAAGTAGTCACGCTGGCATTGTGAGATGCATAAAGTACGTTAGAAAGTATTGAAGACGTTCGGTAAACTTAGATGCGATTATAATTTAAGATTATGAAGAGAGGTGCTTGTGATTGATTTTGTTTATGGTGTGATTATTTCATCTTTTTCTTCGGTCGTTCTTTTATCTGCTCTGGTTTTTTTAGTAAAAAACTGGTTTATAGAAAGACTTAAGGCCAGTGTCGGATATGAGTACAGTGCGCAACTGGAAAAGCTAAAATCCGAGCTGACAATGAAGAACAATGAAAGTCTTGAGTCTGTTAAGCATGAAGTGGCTAAGGAATTTTCTGCCATATCGATGGCGCACAAAACTCTAGAAGGAAGCATTGCTATTGCACAGCAGAAGAAGGTAGATGGTGTGGAGAAGCTGTGGAGTGGTATTGTGGCATTGAGAAATTCCACACCATCAGCATTTACTACTGTTGATGTTTTACTTGAAGCAGAGTTCAACCGGTTTGATTGCACGAAAATTGAAAATGCACAAAAATTTAGTAAAGGTGAAATATTTGAAATATTTACATCAAAGATAGATGATGACGGGATGGTGGATTTGGCTCGCCTTCATGTTGGTGAAAAATTGTGGTTCTTCTTTTTTGCATACAGGGCACTAAACTTTAGATTGGCTTATGAGATATCGGAAAGCATTAAGAAAAATTCTCTTAGTCCATGGTATAAGACTCGTGGCATGAGAAATATGTTGGAGAATTTTTTTACACGGGAAGAAATTGATAAGATGGATTCTATGGAGTTTAGCAAATTTTCATATTTAAGAAGCATCCTGGAGGAAAAATTTTTAGATGAAGCAAGGCGTATTGTTTCTGGCCGGGATGTGGGAGGGGATGCAATAAAATATGCAATGATATTAAGAGAATATTCCAATTATACTGGTGATTATAAATAAAATCATGAAAGTGAATTGACTTTGTTTTCTCTTTATTGTTTTTGCAAAAAAATACAGTAAACCACAGTCGTTACTTATCACACGGCTGACAGGCAACTTTAGCCGAAAAGTAGAAAGTAGAGGGACAGGCCTAATGTGATGGCCCACCTGACCTCAGCAGCCCAGCAGGCGTCAAACCTGCTGAGCCGTTTCTCTTTCATGCAAGTCGCCGTCGAAGGGCACAGAACGGCGAGTTGCCTACTTCAGTCAGTACGTTATTCTGGGTTACTCCTCCGGCAGAAACTAAGGCAAACTACTGGCGGCAACTCGCCAGCAAGGCCTTTGCAATGGTCTCAACTTAAGCCAACAAGACTCGTTGAAAATCGGGCGGTTCATGGGTTCCTGATACCCTGCAGCTTGAAAAGTTGCAAGGAAGGTGGCATTGCTAATATTAAGCATGAAATTCCGATAGGCGACATGATGACAATACGAACGCTCACCGATCTTTCCCCTAGTGAATTTGAGAATTTAACCCTAGACCTCCTGGCACGCTTGGGTCTTAAAAACAGCGTTTGGAGAACCCCGGGCAGGGATGGGGGTAGAGATATCCAAGGTGATGAATTTATGGATGATTTCTCTGGGTACACTTCCCAAAAAAGTTGGTACGTAGATTGCAAGCGTTATTCAGGCACGGTTAGTTGGCCAACAGTCTGGGAGAAGATTGCATTCGCCGACTCTAATAATGCAGATGTCTTCCTGCTTGTCACCACTTCGACACTCTCGCCGCAAGCAGTGGATGAGGTAAATCGTTGGAATGATACGCGCCGGGCGCCGAGCATCAGGTTCTGGAACGGCCATGATTTTGATCATCGACTGAGTCTGCATACGGATATTCAGGTCAAGTATGGTTTGAGCAGTCAGCCCATTCAAGATGCCGCTCCAGCCATTGTTGAGCTTTCTAAAATACTCCTAAAGTATACGAATAGCATTGCTGCCCAGGTAGAGTTTGGACGAACGACTGAGGGGCCCTTGGCGGCCATACAAGCGATATCGGAGCTGATTACCGCACGCCTTGGCGAGATAGAACTCACTGGCCATATCTCCGTACAGCGTTTTAGAGCTGAGGTTGACGCCTATGAGTGGCTCAAAGATGCAGAATCAATTTCTCTCCTGGGATTTGACCGCTTCGCAGTGCGTGCGATTGCTGCTCTCATTCGGTGTTACTCAAAAGCAACCGATATGGTGGTAGCACGAATTGAGGATAGCCCTAATGCTGTAGAAATCCGTGGGCAGGGCATCCCAGAAACACTACTTAGCGATCTCACGACCATCGGATTTTGGGGGAGCATTGGTGTAAAATTGACCCCAGAATTAGTCATCCTGGAGAGAATGAATGCAGCCAGTTGATCCCACTCAAACTATTGCGTTGATCCAGAATATTACACACCAAGCCATTAATCCGTTGAATGGAGTAATCGGCACGCTGGATAATTTAATAGATGGAACTATAAAGGGAGATCGTAGAGATCAACGTATCAAGAGTGCAAGGGCACAACTCGAATACACAGTCTCCCTGATTCGCAACCTGGCGTACTTTGCACAATATGGCACAAGTTCAATTGTTGAGCCAAAATTTAAGATTACTAAGATATGCGTAATCCCACAATTACTTATTGAGGCTGCACAGTTTTTTCAGGAACAGGCTGCTCATAACGAAATAAGGTTCGAAGTCAAAGACAGAAGTAATCAGACATCAGTGCATGGGGATCCAGAGCTGATGCGGCAAATCTTCATGAACATCTTTGATAACTATACAAAATATGGCGATTCTAATTCTACCGTTGAAATAAAGCATTGGATTCAGAAAAGAACAAACCATCTGATTATTGAGTTTTCAGGAAGGGGGACGCCTTTTTCCAACGAGGAGGATATCTTTGCACTGGGGGTGCGAGGAAAGCAAGCAGAGGAAAAAACATCAGCAGGCTCGGGATTGGGTCTTCATATCTGTCGACTGATAATCGAGAGGTTATTCAAGGGAACAATCTCCGCTAGTTATGTTAACGCAAAGCGATTGGCTTGCTTTGAGGTTCGCATTCCGAATGCATTCATCACGGAGAGCCAAAATGGATAATAATAAAATCCTTGTAATGGATGATGAGCCGCATATTCTTGACTGGCTTTCAGATTATTTGGCCGAGAAGGGATATGAATGTACTTTTGCCAAGAATGTTGCCGAAGCTGTCGAACAACTAAAGACATCTACGTTCAGAATGCTTATTCTCGATCTCAACGTACCTGCCCCAGGGGAGTATGGGACAGCAATCAAAGCAAAGGGCGATCTCTTCACGGTCTATCGCGGTCTCTACGTCGCAGAGATGGCACGAGGAATGGGGTACCGTGGGCGTCAGGTCATTGTGTATTCGGTTCATGACGTGGACGAAGTACGCACCCAAACTGATCGTATGAGTGTCAGCTATGTCACCAAGGGGAGACCACGGTCCTTCAAGAAGGAGATTGATGACGTTCTGTCGTTCGACCCAACTTCCAACCGCTAACTTGGACCGAAAATCTAAATGATGGGGTATTCTATGGTGCTTGCCAGCTAGGCTATTTAACATTGCTTTGTAGACGCATTCATGGCATTGATAGCCCGAAAGCAACGGGCTCTTATGGGGCGAGAGCAAGCGTTTGCCAGTCAAGAAAGCCGCCGTTCGACTGTCTGATCACGGCAACGTCAGCTAACTGCGGCATTGCTGCCACTCCGGACTGCAACCGCCAACGGCCACAATGGCCGACAACCTGTCATTTGGTGATGATCTCGCTCTCTGTGGCCGCATTTCGGCCGGAGCGGTCTTCCACCCTATTTGCCCAGAGCGTCCGCTCAGGGCAACATACCGGTCATTTCCATTGCACCGTAGCCGAAAGGCTGCTTTTAAACCTGGGGAACACACTATCCTCCTGTTGCCAGTCGACTCATTGTCAACGACAGTCGAAATCTGACCCACTTTACCGGTAAATCGACAGTTCAAATCTGACCCACCCGGGGCTCATTGAGCAGCCTGTTTCCGCACT
>NZ_SNZP01000002.1 GCF_004363805.1 Paludibacterium purpuratum
AGTGCGGAAACAGGCTGCTCAATGAGCCCCGGGTGGGTCAGATTTGAACTGTCGATTTACCGGTAAAGTGGGTCAGATTTCGACTGTCGTTGACACGACCTACAGATCACTTGCTGACGGGGCGCATTCCCCGCTTCTCTGGACGCCTTTCGCAGTTCGAGTTGCTTTGCAGCTTTGGAGAAAAAGCACAGCCCTACCCACGACTCTTGGTGAGATGCTAGAGGCACTACTCTATGCTCGGTGCGCACGAAACGCCGAGTCAGCGGAGCACAGTCCAAGCACGGAAATTATCCTGCAACTAGCCGGTGTGCTTGCATTTCAATGCCTTGTCGTAGACCAGCGTCTTGAGTGTCCAGCAACTGACGCAGGGGCATGCGTTCGAAAAGCGAAGGAGCTCTGTTCGGATGCACTAGGCATCTCTGACTTGAAAGAAGCAGAGGTGGTTGAACTTCTGGCCCGTCATGAGCTGGTCTACATATCTACAAGCGGCCATTTGAACTTTGGACACCAATTGCTTGCAGGAGCTCTCGCCGCTTCCGAGCTGTCACGCACATGGCAGAAACATGCCAAAAGCATGACAAACCATGTCGCTGATGATGCCTGGATATTCGCTGCGCGAATGACTCCGCATGAGCAGGTGGCAGACTATCTTGAGGCGATGTTCAACACAGATCTTATGTTGGGCGCTAGAGCTGCACGTGAGCTGCCAAGCGAGTTCCACAAGCATGCGGAACGATTCCTTGAGCAATCCATTGCAGCAACCTCTCCCGAGGCCGTACGTGTTAGAGGCTTATTCGCCTTGGCTGCGTTGGGAACCCCCAGTGCAATTGCTACGCTACGGAAATTCTCCGTAGATACACGCGCGGAGGAGCAGCACATCGCACAACGAGCTCTCGCTGCAGCTGGTGACTTGGATTTCTTGCGACAGCTACTTCCGGAGGTAGATCGCATGAAGTCTGCCCCAGTTAAGATTTCAGGTGGTGAAATTAGAATCTGGGAAACTGCTCCATTGTCATTACGATTGGATCTTGCGCGACAACGCTTGTCAGAGTGTACCCTTGGGGAGCCCGTAAGAGAGTCTCTTTTTCTTCTTGCCTATGAGCGGGCTCCCAATGACACAGAGATAATAGAAAAGCATTTCCGAGCTGCGCGGGACTGGACCGCATGGCAGTCTGGACTCTTTGCCATGCATGCAACGTCATCAGTACGTGCCAAAGAGCTCCTGGACGAAGCTTTGTTAGAAGCCATGACGCCAGTCGACAAATCCCACCTAATTCGAACTGCCGCACTCATTGGTATTAATATTGATTTGCGCATGGCATTTGAGTGTGCCACCTCGGAGCCATCTGCCGATGAAATGAAAGATGACGCGGCTGTCATTTTGAGCCGACTTGTTTCCGATGTCGTTATAAAACATGAACTACCATCCGACTTGGTCGCTGTCGTCGAACGTGAGTTGCCATGCAGCAGCGGCGATAGGAGGATTAGGCTGTGGCAGATTGCAACTGGCTGCAAGATATCGTCAATCGCAGGCTACGCAGTATCGTGCATTGAGGAGTGGGGAAGCGATCTTGGGTACGCTTGTAACTACTTCATAGAACAGTCTGAATTGCGTGATACTGCACGATGGCAGTTACTTGATTTATGCGAAAGAGGGCTCCGCAACGAGAAAAAATGGTACGAATGGCATGCATGGCGGGCACTCACATTGGTCGGTGAACTAGGATTTTCCGTGAAAACCGCAGGCCAACTATCGGCAATGATTCAACGTCTTACAAGGATTCGACGAGCAACAGAAAATAATGACATTACGTCACTATCTTCTGATGACGCTGAGGTACTGAATTCGACAAGCCCTAAGTATGCGAAGAGTCGTCTGAATACATGTGCTGCCCAGCTCATTCAAGCCGCTTCACAGGCCCGGGCATTCCTCTCAGAAGAAGTTCTGCTTTCGCTCCTTTACTTTGATACCGACAATTATGACGGCGTTGCAGAGCACTTGCGTGACGCGCTCTCCGATCTAAGTGATGCCGCCATCGACGAAGTACTTAGCCAGTTAAAAGACTCTCAAACAAGACGCTCAGGCCTTGTGGCAGTGTGCGCTCGGGGTGCAACCCAAATCCGTATTCAATTGTTAGCGCTTGAGCTTAGCCAAGGTTACGGCCATCCAGCGGTCATGTCTTTTGTTAAGCAGGCAATCGAAGCTTGTTGGTGCAAAAGTGTCTGCGAGATGGTTGTGAAAGTTGTTGCCAGCATCCCGATTTGGCCAGATGTCGATACTCAGTTTTTTTGGGACTTTGCCCGCGCAGTCGGTAGGCGGATCGCCCCAGATGATAGAGCTGTCATTGAAGCACACATTGCAGTAGCAAGGACGGCATTCGCGCAACGTTTGTTGGAGCTTTGGCGTGACCAAACATCAAGCGATAGGATCGGGTTGGCACGACTTCACCCCAAACATGTTCCGCTTGGCCTCGAATAGTTGGAGTCTGGCTAGTGCAGTGCCGAGATGGGGAATCATCCGATTTGCGTGCTGGCCGTATGATTTAAGTCTGGTAGCAATGGCGATCGGACTGGCAACAGCTAAGTGCCTACGCGCTCCCGTCAGCAACTCTCTCATCTAACGGCAGCTAAGGCCGAGGGGTTGACTTGAAAGCTTTAGCGTGGGGAGCTGTAGTTCCAAAAGCTGCAGAATCTCCCATGATTTTCTGATTGGCCAGCCACTGCACAACTGCCCGCATCAAACAAGAAGAGAAGGTTTTCAAGCAAGACAACCTCGCCGCCCCAAGCTACCCATGCAATCGACTAGAGTCGGACATTAAGTCTCTAGAAAATGTCCGCGAAACCAACAGTGCCACGCCGCTAAGAAACCCGTGCAGTAGCAACTATATAGGGAGCCCAGTGAGCAGGATGGGCGAATGCTGATCCGCTATCACAGCTGGGTGTCAGTAGTGCTAACTGCGCCACTCTTGCTGCCGAGGCCGCGACGGAGGCAGAAGACAAGTCCTCGATGTTGGCGTAAAAGTAGCGAAAGAACTCTGGAGCAGAATCGTCGAACGTCTCCCAGAGAGTAGAAAGGACGATGCCTACTCCTGATCGGAGTAGAACAGAGCTAAAGCCCTCGACATCAATATCTTGGCGGGCAGTGCCACAAGCAGAGAGAACGAACAAGCCAGTATCACAACTCGATTTTTCCAGCTTTTCCCTGAGCGTACGGATACTCAACTCCCCACCCAAAAAGGCGAGACTGGAGGATGCATCGCTAGAAGGATTGAAGCTGGCATGCGTTGCCAAATGTACGAGGCCGTGTCCTCCACGCGGCCTAATGATCTCACGCAGAAAGTTCTCAGCGGTGCACTCCTGATCGATATAACAGTCTAGCTCCAGATCTGATCGCATACCAAGCTGTCTGAAGATGATTTTCGCCTCCTGTGCGGCCCCGGGTAGCTCCTCGCGAGGTATGTTGGTGCAAGCGAAAATAGCGGCATGCTCAGTGTTGCGCACAGTCACATCCGCATTCACATTAAGTGCGACCCTATTCAAGTAGGCGAACGAGAAGCGTTGAATCAAATATCTGTACCCGTCATGGATAGCGGCGAACGGGATACTGGCAAGGAGCCGGTCGGCCTCGATGTACAGGTGAGTGATCTCATTGCCGATGGCGTCTTCTATGGGACCGAATAGGATCTGGTGTAACTGCTGCCCAAGTGCATGCACGGATGGAAGATCCGATGACGACAAGCGGCATTGTTGCCTGAATTTGAAGATCAGCGATCCTAGGGCACGCTCATCGACGGGCACCACGAGTTGCTTCTTTTCGTGATAGGTCGATAAGGAGATTGAGAGTGAGGATCCAGAGGAAATGAAACGCAGAACTGCATCAGTTTCTCCGAGGTTCGTCGCCGGGTCGATCTCGCCCCGTGCAGACGCTAGGGCCTCGGTAATGCACCGACTGTTGATCCGCTCCTGGATAGTTTCATTCAACCCAGCAAATACTTCGGCGAGTCGATTGACCGTGGCGTCTCTCTGGTCCAGGCACTTTACTTCGCAAGTGGCCGCGCCAAGTCCCGATTGTCGGATTGCTTCTAGCTCGAAGGGTGTTAGCGCGACATGCTGGGCAACGCCCGCCTCGGATCGGGAACGTTGGGTGAATTCGTTGTACTCGTTTTCCTTTAATAGGTCATACGCCAGTTCACCCTCGTTATACCTCCCGACTTCGCTGAGTTCGTTAATCAAGGTTCTGTGTGCCAAGGTTCGTGTGCCAATATATGCGGGAGCAAGTTCCGCAACCTCCTCCGTTGGGGCCGCATGATGGTGGATTGAACTGACCGCTGCCTTTGCTAGCAGAATGGCAGTATGGGTATGCCCCGTGTCCGCTAAGGCTTCACTGTACTTTAGCCGCGTATATTCATCTGGATTGAAGAAATGGACAAGGTCTTCGACATTGAGTTGGTAATATGTTGCGCCTGACAGCAGTGCAGCGGCAAAGCGTCGGTGCATGTCGTGAATACGGCCGCAAGCAGCTTCAACGTGCCCAGCCGCAGACCAGACACTCGCTTCAATCCATGCATCTCGCCGAAGCTGCTGGAGCAACCCAATAGCATGATCGAGATGCTCCTTGGCTTTCGAATACAGATCCACCCGATCGTCTGACGTAGCCTCCCTGGCAAGGTTCGAGAACGAATAACCGATGCCAGCATAGGCCTGGGCTACTTGATACTGGATCTCTAGGCTCATGAGGATTTCACCGCCGTCGACTTGCTTGATCAATTCTTCGAAACAATGACGTGCCATCAGATTCCACTCTGAGATCAATTTTGCATTCATCAGCATGGCATTGCCTGCATTCACGAAGGTCATTGCCAATGATTCGTCGTCAAGGTCTTTAGGCGGCGCTTCACGCATGATGCGAAGCACCATCATGCTCGACAAAGCAGAAAGGTAGGGATATCTGCCCCGATCAAGTCCGTGCATCAACATATCAATGTCTACAAGGTCTTCGGACGCCGGACGTCGTTTCGCGATGTGCTTAAAGGCTGCCACAGAAATTGCTATTAGGGGTGGGGGCGAGGTAAAAGCGGTCATCGCCGTTCCGCATACGGCCAATGTCCAGGCAATATCGACTTGCAGTGGCGACAAACCATAAACTGCCTTGGCATACGGTTCGGCCTCGGCATTCAGGAGAAGAACTGTCACGATTTTAGCTTGCAGGGCATGCATTGCAGCCAGCAAGCGTAGTGCGAAATCGGCTGTGCTGGGCTGGACTGCGCCGACACGAGCCATTGCCTGAACATGCCGCAACAGAACTTCAGCGCGTTTAGGGTGATTCAGAAGGTCGAATCCCACTGCGAGTTGCGTAAAAAGATCGGCCTTGCTCGTTACCTCACGGCCATAGGGACCTAACAGTAATCGGTACAGTATTGCCTTGAACAGGTAGGTGTGTGAGCAGTGGAGTGAATAGATGGCAGCAACGCATGCAGGATGTTCGTACACTGATTGGACATCGCTAGGGATTGCCGCGACCATCCGGGCGCAGAACCGGCATCGCTGCCGATATGTATGATCGGAAGGATCTGCCGTCACGCCGCTCATAAGCACATCGACCATAAATTTTGCTGCTTGTATCGGATCGTCCTTGTCCCCCATCCATGATTTGAGAAAGAGAGCCACCTCGGAATCTGTTCTCATCCCACCGGAACAATATGCGGAATATACCGCCTCCAGCGCTGCCGCAGGTTCCTGCTGACACTCTGGGGCTTCGAGCAAACGCAGGGAAAGGCAGCGACGCAGTTTACGAAGGAGTTGGATTAAACGTGACATATAGTGACTGATCGTCTTGGCTCAGAAATGGTATGGTCGGGCAGAAGAATTGCGCCAATAATCTTAATGCTTGTGCTTGGAAGTGATGCAAATCTTCTTCACATCTATGAGGCCCTTCCGTTGGGCATATCGGTCGGCGAAGTCGAAGAAAATCCCAAAGTCAGCATAATCAGTGCTGATACCGCTCATAAAGTACTTGTTATCTCGCGCCTGTAGAGCATAGTACCCGAACATGTAAACAGCGAAGTCTTCCGACATATAGCCCTCCCGCACGAGGAGTACCATCTCTTCGAAGAAGGTGATCAGCTTTCGCTTTTTGTTACCCATAGACGGCTCGTCCAGATTACGCTGCTCGTCTTCCGGGGCATCGATTAGGTTCAATATCTCGAAGAGCACTTCGTCGTCAAAGAGGCGCCTGTGCTGATCAAGAGAAAACTTCACAACATCTAAGCTGTGTTGCTTCTTTTGCGTGTAGAAATAGCTGAAGATTGTAAAAATGGCGACTAGAGCAGCAATACCATAGCCAATGCTCTGGATCCATTCGGGTCGAGTCATGCATCCTGAGGCAATGCAATACAATTCTGGGGTAATAGATGTCATGGGGTATCAAATAGGGGAGCGGGTAAATAAAAAGCGTTGCGGCGAACGGCCCCCTAAACTGGACGGTTTATTTTTCTAGACGACAGAGGCCTTGGTTCCGTATTGAACACAACACATCCGCAATGCTCTCTTGAGTTTACAACAGGTGAAGCGCCCCGAGTACAGTAGATGCCTCCTTGCCTTGAACTGAGGCCTCAAGGAGGCGTCATGAGCACCAAACGTGACCTCGAAGAATTCAAGATCAAGGCAGTCAAACAAATCTCCGAACGCAAGTCATGAGGGGCGGCTCTTTCTTGTTGCAACTTTTCTCAGTTAATACACCCCAATGGACAGCAGGTAATTTGCACGCTGGTATGCAATTAATGCTGAGAACGAAAGCAGCACCGCACAGGCAAAAAGCGCGCACGCACAGAGTACCTTAATGAAGCTGGAGCGGTCTGGCGGGTCGCCATAGTCATTTGCCCAACGCGGCCCCGATAAAAAGCACAACAGTGGAAGAAGGATGACGCCCAGCAAAGGGAAAGCCAAAACCTTCACAGCCCACCCGGGAAAGTTAAGATCCCGCATCCGGCTCGCAGAAAACGGCCAGAACAAAACACCCACTGCAGCGCCGAATACACCAACCCAGAAGTGCAGGCCAGACAGACCCAACGCATGAGCTGCAACGAGCGCCTCGCTCACATACCTGGCCGCTAGCGACCAGGCGATCATGGCAAGAGACATGGTCAAGGTATAGGTGCCCGCACCGATGCGAGTAGGCAGATACGTGCCATTCAATAGAAGTAAACGCCCAAAGTGTCGTTTCATTTGCCTGCTTGTTGCCTAGCCTAGTAGATAGAACAAAAACACGAATTCAAGGAATCAGATTATTCTCGCTGTTGAGCAGCGTCATCATAGGTGAATTGCCCGCCCCGCTCCATGCCCAGGACAAAAGACAACCTGGGCAATCGATGTCCCCCTTTTGAGCTATCTCGGCGAATTAGAAATCGTGGAACTGACACGCAACCACAAGATCGAACGGGCTTGGCGTTTTCTGTCCATAAGCTAAGTCTTGCCACGTCGATGAAACTCTGAGCGATTAAACGACCTAACCCACAGTCAGACGCGCTGCTTAAAACATGCCTGACACAGAGGTTAGGTCGTTCTAAATATCCACAATGCAAGAGCAGGCACTTTTACTTCAATGATGTCAAAACCCGTCATTCGCTTAGGCGACCCCACGTCCCACGGCGGCTACGTCGTGAGCGCTTCCGGCACCATAGCTTACGGCAAGCAAATCGCTTGCATGGGCGACCGCGTCATGTGTCCGAAGCCCGGACACGAGAACTGCATGATTGCCGAAGGTAGTGAGTTCTGGAAGATTTACGGCAGACCTGCTGCGCTAGATGGCCACAAAACCAGTTGTGGCGCTGTGCTTCTTTCTACATGCGGCGAAGTAACCCATGACCATGAAGGCGGCGGCGCCGAGGCACAAGCGGCAGCAGCAGCGTTGGTGCGGCAATACCAAGCCCGCCAGGAACCGCCTGAGCAGCCACACGATGAACAGTTCCATCTTGTCGATGAGCACGGCAACCCGCATGCCGACACCCATTTCACGGCCAAGCTGCCAACAGGTGAAATCGTCCATGGCGTCACCGATAGCGAAGGCAGAACGCCCCGCATCCGCACGGACGATGCTCGACATGTCGAGATTCACCTCGGCCACATTGAACAATAACGGAGGATAAGTTGGATACTCAGACTCAATACGGTGATGGCACGGGGAACCCCGCCCACGGCCCTATCAAACAACCAACGCCCTCTAAGCCAATTGGAGGCGGCACAACCAACACGACACCGGGTTCCGTTAAGAAAATAGTCACGGATCGATTGGCTATCACGTCATTAAAGCTATCCGAGCAAGGTGCAGCGTTCATCAAGGGCTGGGAAGACAAGAAGTCGACACCGGATGGTCAAAAGCTGTTCTACTATGACGACGACTCCAAGTTTTGTACGGTTGGTTGGGGGCATTTGGTTGCCGGGAAGACGAGCTGTGCGGCACAGGGAATTAAGGGATTTCCACAGGGACACAATTATCAAGCTGGTGATGAGTACCGCTATCAATGGATTACGGCTGAACAGGCGCACGAAATTTTCCTGCAAGATGTACTACACAAAGCCGAAAATCTCATCAAGAAAGATGTGAAGGTTCCACTTTATCAGCATGAGTTTGATGCCCTGTGTGACCTGGCATTTAATGTTGGTCGGCTAAGTGTTATTGCGCCAAAGCTGCTAAGGCTTCTTAATCAAGGCAACTATGCGGATGCGCCAGAACAAATGCTAGATATAGACAAGTCAGCCGGGATTTATTTGGACGGACTGCATAAAAGAAGAAAAACGGACTATCACGTTTTTGTTAACAACATTTACAACTCGACGCACTGAATCATGTTTAAAAAAATCGCATTGCTAGTGTCTTGCCTTTTCTGGGGAGCATACGCCTGGGCGCTACAAGGGTACGCCGGGGCCTGGCATTTAAAGAAAGTAGTTCCCGTTGCGAATACTAATATTCCGCCCATCATGGAAGTGTCGGATAAGTTGGCACTAGAGATGATTAGTTCTCAAGCAACCATATGGGTAAGGAAAGGATTAGATCAAACAGCAGACGTTGATACGGTGCCGTATTGCCATCCTGAATTTCTTGGCGGCGGGGATTCCACACCATCCAAAGACGAATATATGGTTCAGTTTGCCAAGCAAGCGGGGGGCATTGAAAAGGTCGATAAAGTCCTAAAGAAAGACCTGGGCGTGTCGTTCTCTCGCTTTAATCTCACCTGGGGGATTGGCCCCGGCGATTCCGGCAAAGAACCGTGCAAGAGTATCGGCAACACTACTTTCTACCTGACCAAGGATAAGAAGCACGTCCTGGTATTCAAGTACCCCTACATTTACCGCTTTGATGGTGGTTATGGTCGAATCGGCAGCAAATGACAGGTAGCAATAACGGCTAGTCAGCCCTACAGCGTTACCAACGAACCCGCCTTGAGCGGGTTCTTTATTTGTTTTGTAACGAGCTTTCACGCGGCAGGGGGAAGATGTTGTTGATCAGCAGAAAATATATGTTTTTGTATACTTCAACATACCAAATGCTTAAGATACTGGACTTCGGCTTATGAGAAAGCCCTGCAGTCATCGTGCCAGTCAATGTCATGGCGATGGTCGGACTTCCTTGCACCAAATAATTATCAACTGATATGAATATGCGTCGAATCCGGCTCATTTAACATAAACAGCCTATCGCTCCAGGAAAGCATTGTATGAAAACATTAAAATCACTCTTGATAACTTTTGCTCTAATATTTGGCGTATCTGCACATGCAGATGTTCCCCCTGAGGTTATCCAAAAGCTCCATGACCTGACCCATCATCTTGTTCGTGTCGACAGCCTGAGCCCGACCGGTATTAAAGGTCTCGTGCCTGGGGGTGTGTACCGGATGTCCGCAGAGGCGTTTGCCAACCAGAAACAGCTTCCCGCCTTCACTACAGGAAAATCCACACCCGAAGAGGTGAAACAGGCGCTGGGTGAACCTGCGGGAAACAACACTATGAAAGATGGGCGCATCGTTTACTCGTATGACTTCCCGCAAGAAATAGTCACTTATGTGTTCGATGCAAGTGGCAAGCTGCAAGCTAACTATGGGTACTTCTTTCCGTTATTGAGCAACAACTGACCCAATTTAACACTAGAGAGGCTAGGTCTTTTTTGATGCAATTTCTCTCAGGCATTGTGTTTTTAAGTGCAACAAGAAAGACCTGGCCCCATTACATTTACCGCTTTGATGGTGGTTATGGTCGAATCGGCAGCAATAACGGCTAGTTAGCCCTACTGAGTTATCAACGAGCCTGCCTTGAGCGGGGGTTCTTTATCCATTTGGCACCCATCACTCCTCGCGCAGAACGAGTGACAGTTCGCGTTTGCACAAGCCGGGCGGCAAGTTGTGCAGATAGCCCTGCTCACTGGCCTTGTCGATCAGCTCGCATTTGCTCAAGACGGCGAATTTCTCCTTGAGCGTACACACATGCCACTCGACGGTGCGGGTGGCGATGCCGAGCGCCTTGCCGATCAGCCTGGCGGATTTCCCTCGCAGCAGTAGAAACAAGATCTCTTCTTGCCGTTGGCTGAGTTTGGGACCATGCCCCGGGCTGCCGATGATATAGCTAGTGCGAGAGGCAAGCACATCAAGTTCCCCCTTGGAGCAATTGGCAATTTTGCCCAGCAGCATCCCGAGCTTCAACAGCCAGCCGGTATTTACCTCCTGACCATGGGCAATGGTGCCGACAATGTTGTTCTCCTCGTCGCGCAACGGCTCTTTGCAGCCGAAGATGGTGCGCCACTTGTTGTCGGCATAGCAGTGGATATCCAAGGTATGTAATGGCTGCCCCGTGCGGATGACCTCGCGGTCTTGCGCGCGGAACAAATGAGCGCTTTCCACTGCGCCGCAAGGCATGTCCAGGTCAGTCATGCCAACAGCCTCTTCTTGATATCGAAATCCAATCAGCGCCGCATTTCGTTGGTTGCTGTAAAGGTAGGTGGACTGCTCGTCCTTGCAGACCAAATACCCGGGCAGGCTGTCAATGTGCTGTTTCAGTCGAGAGGTGATGAGCAAAGCCATTTGCAGTCTCCTTGGCGGGAATGTGATGGGTGCCCCTGGGGCATGCGCATCCAGCTTCGATGGAGAAAGCCGCTTGGAGTTTGTCGGTCGAACGGCGAGGGACTGCATGGCACGACCGAAACATGCGTAGGAAGAATCGGCACGTCAGCCGTATTGAGAACAGCCCCCGTTGCGTACCGATCGTGAGCACTGGCGACATCGATGCGCCGGCATATACGTCATCACAGCGTAACCCTGCCTTCGTCACTAACAACGGGCGAGCGTTCAGCCAGGAAGTCATCATCCGCCTTTGGCAGATCGGCAAAGGATGCCCAGCTCGGACGCGGCGGCCGCAACGTGAAGGCATCGCCATTTTTGATGATTTCCAACTCGGTCACGCCTTCAAACTCCATGTCTTTAGGCAGGCGTATCGCCTGATTTTTGCCGTTTTTGAAAATGGAAGCAGCACGCATAAGGAAGGTGGGCTCTAACTTAGCCCACAGGATCGGGGAGCGCCGCTCCCCGCCTCCGGTTGAAGGCCTTAGTCAGCCGTTAGCACCAGGCAACCAGCCACCTCGCGCACGCGCGCGGCCTTGGGCAGATACATCCAGGAAGTGCTGCCATCGATCGACTCGAACGCCCATGGCAAGCGGCTATCGACCACCAAACGGCACTCGTCGGAATTTGGACGACTGCCGCGTGGCAAGCACAACACGGAAATCAGGGAAAGTAACTGCTGCTGGCGGAAATCCTGGTTTGGAAAAAAGACTTGAGCTGAATTACCATCTTGAGTAGCCATTCTGACTCCTGACGTGAGTTGGTTTGGTTAGCGGGCTCGGCGGTGTCCTACCACCCCGGGCCCGCGCCTCTTTACGCGGCGAATGCCGCACCGCTTACCTTACCCAGCAAGACGCAAACAGACAACCAAGCGCAGCCGTCAGAAAATGCTGAAAATTATTGCCCCGCATCAGGCCTGGCATCATTCAGCGCCGATCAAGCGCTGCCAATTGCCGTGCGCGAAGCCGGCTTTGTCCTGCTCGGCGAGACCGCAGTGATTCAAGAACTTCCGCGCGTCATGGCCGGGACGGTACTGGTAGGGAAAATCGGTTGAAAACAGCAGCCGGTCGGGGCCGACGATGTCAGCGGCGCGTGCCAGCAAGTGCGGATGGAACATGCCGCTTGCCGTGACATAGAGATTCCGGCGCATGTAGGTGGCAATCGGATGTGCCAGTCCGGACACGCGGTCCAATGCGGCGAGACGCTCCACATAGAACAGCACCAATTCCCCCCAATGGCCGAGAATCACCTGCAGGTTCGGCAGGCGGTCGAACGTGCCGGCCAGCACCAGGCGTAGGAACTGAATGCCCGCATCGTAGTGCCAGCCGAGCCCATAGGTGGCGAAGGCCGCGTCAACTTCGGGCGAGAACCCCGAGTAGTAGGCTTGCCTCACCGCGAGATCGGGCGTTCGGGGGTGAAGAAACATCGGCACGCCCAATGCCTCCGCGGTTTGAAAGACAGGGAAAAAAGCCGGGTCGTCGAGCTGGCGCTCGCCCGCTTTCCCGCACAACAGCGCACCCTTGAAACCCAACGTGTGGACGCAGCGTTCCAATTCGCGGGCCGCTTCCTCCGGCACGGCCATCGGCAGCGTGGCCATCGCTTGGAAGCGCGTGGGATGACGGGCCACCGCCGCCGCCAAGGCGTCATTGGTTCGCCGTGCCAAATCGACACTCTCCCGCCCGAGATCGTGCAGTGCCGGGGTGGTCAGAGACAGTACCTGAACGTCCAACCCGGTCTCATCCATCAGCGCAAGCCGGGCTTCCGCGAGGTCAAGCAGACGCGCCTCGATCACCCCGGAATGGAACGCGACAATCGGATCGGTCGCCGCCAAGCCGGCATCGCGCCATGCCTGGCGAACCTCGACCGTCAAAAAATGTTCTTCAACGCCAATCAGCTTCATCACCGCAATCCTTTCTAGAGACTGGATAGGTTTCGATTCTGGGCGCTGGGCTTGGTTTGCACCAGACGCATGCAATGCAATAATTGATTGCATCACATGCACAGATCATTCAAGGCGGACCGCGATGCACAATGTGGACTTGAACCTTCTCTCCTCGCTGGACATGCTGCTCACCGAGCGCAGCGTAACCCATGCGGCACGCCGGCTTGGCTTAAGTCCCTCCGCCATGAGCCGAACGCTCGCCAGGCTTCGGGTGGCCACGGGGGATCAACTGCTGGTACAGGCCGGTAGGACACTGGTGCCGACCCCGTACGCCGAGCAGCTCGCCGAGCAAGTGCATGAGCTGGCACGCCATGCCCGCGCCGTGCTCCAGCCCATGGGCAACGCCTTGAACATTGCGACGCTGGATCGAACGTTCACGATTCGGGCCAACGACGGGTTTGTCGATTTGGTCGGCCCCGCGTTGATCGCCACCATCGCGCAGACCGCGCCCCTGGTGCGTCTTTGTTTTGTGCCGAAGCCCGATAAGGATGCGCAGCCGCTGCGGGAAGGCATGCTCGATCTGGAGGTCGGGGTGATTGGAAGCAACGCCCCGGAATTGAAAACACGGCTGCTTTTTCAGGATCGATTCGTCGGTATTTGTCGAACCGGCCACCCGCTTTTGAACAAGCCCGGCGTCACTGCCGAGCGCTATGCCAGCTACCCGCATGTGGTGGTATCGCGCAAACGCCGCTTCTTCGGCCCGGTGGACGATGCCTTGGCGCAGCAGGGTTTGCGCAGAACGGTCGTCATGGTCGTGCCGGGTTGTGCCAACGCGCTGCAGATCGTGCGCCATTCGGATCTGATCGGGCTGGTGCCACTGTCGAGCTTAGGCAATGGGGCTGCGAGTGCGGGCCTGCAGCATTTCGAGCTACCGGTCCCTACCCCGCCCATCAAGGTGTCGGCCATTTGGCACCCTCGCCTACACGCCGACCCCGCGCATCGCTGGCTGCGCGAAACCCTCTTGGCCGTTTGCAATCGTGCGCAACCTACTGCCACAATCTGACAGCATCAGCCGTTAAGGTGAGCCCTCTTTCTTACAGGAGCTCGCCATGAAGTTCGCATCCGTTCGTGTTGTCACACAAAACTTTGCCGCATTGATCGCGTTTTACCAAACGCTCTCCGGCATCGAGGCCAAGCATCTGGCCGATGGCTTTGCCGAAATGCATTTCGATGGCGCGGTGCTGGCGATTTCGTCCGAACAACTGGTTAAGCGTTTCAATGCCGGCGCCGCCATCGCAGCGGCGAATCGATCGGCCATACTTGAGTTTGAAACGGAGAATGTGGATGCCGTATTCGAGCGTATGAAGGCATCGGGAGGCAATATCGTGCAGGAACCGACGGCCATGCCCTGGGGCAATCGCTCGCTATTGCTGCGCGATCCGGATGGCAATCTGGTGAATCTGTTTTCTCGGCCCGAGCGCTGAGAAAAAGGGCACACCGCGCTCGCGCGGGATGCCCTTTCCACTTCGGCACGCTCGAACGACGCGTGCCTCAAGTCACGGTCAAACGCCGGCTTCGGCACTCGGCTTGGCGACGCCGCGCAGGTTGCGCTCGATCCGAATCAAAACCACCAGCAGGATTAGCGTGACAAAGGTCGCGAACAGCCCGCTCAACGCATACAAAGACTGCATGGCCCCCGCTTGCTTCTGCACCGCTGCCTCGGCAGCCGCTTTATGCGCCTCGGCGATACGAGCCTTTTCCGCTTGCCAAGCATCCAGATGGGCACTGCCGATTTTATCGGCCACGGAAATAAAGTCTGCGCCATGGGCTTTGGCCGCGATATCTTTGCGAGAGAATGCCTGATCGATATAGACCGTCAGCGACTTGACATACTCGGGGCCTTGTTCCGGGTCGTTGAGGCTCTTGTCGAGGAACTTGTCGTAACCTCCGGCAGGGGCGACGTGTTCCGGCGAGAGCTGCTTGGCATACTTGTTCACCACGGAGGCAAAGTTGTCCCGCAGCACTCTTTCGTCGGTTTTGGCCGAGGAGTCGGCTGTTCGGGGCTGTTCGGCCTGCGCCGCATCGAGCGTGAACGCCGCGCCATTCAGCGTAATTTTGTCATCCACTTTTTCGGGCTTGGCATTGTAATTGATCGCGGCATTCATCCCGGCCCAAACGGCCCCAAGGATAGCCAGCGTAGCCAGGACCAGAACCAGAATGCGCAATAGTTGCAGGTAACCGGTTTCAATCTTGTTGATGAGAGACATAAGGTGCTCATGGCATGTTTATTGGAGCGCCATGGTACCGTATTACTATGACATCAAGTTATTGCATCAGGGTATTTTTGCGAGTAATCAAACCATGCAATAAGCAGATGCCTTTGCCCCTGCACCGGAAGATGCAACGAACTTGGGGCATCGCCGAGGTCGTGCGTTGCTTCGCGAACGCACGCTACCCGATACGATTCTCAGCCGGCGACATGGCCCAAAAGCGGTCGCTTCCACACTTCATTACCAACGGAGAAGGCGTTTCATGAGTACTGTTGAATTGCCACAAGAAAAGAGACGACTTGCCTCATGCAGCTGCGGCCAACTCAAGGCCGAAGTCACTGGCGAACCCGTGCGGATCTCGATTTGTCATTGCCTGGCCTGTCAGCGCCGAACTGGCAGCGTCTTTGGCGAGCAGGCTAGGTTTCCTCGCCAAAACGTCGCCATTTCGGGGCGCTCAACCGAGTACGTTCGCGTTGGCGATGAGGGCAGCAAGATCAAGTTCCACTTCTGCCCAACCTGCGGCGCCACGGTCTACTACGAGCCCGAAGGCCTCGAAGCATTCCTGGCCATCCCTGTCGGCGCTTTTGCCGATCCAGACTTCCCAACACCGAGTGTGTCCGTTTACGAAGAGCGGATGCATCGGTGGGTCGTACCGCCGCCAGAGGCAGAGCACATCCCATGAACGCAGGCCATCCGACCTGGTGAGTCTATTTTCGCGGCCCGAGCGCCGTGAAAACCAACACGCTGGGTCAGGCCCTCCTGGCGCCGCCCCGCTCGGCCTTTTGGCTTTACGGGCAACGAAAAAGACCTGACCCCGCTAGCCCGCTCACGAGCCAAGCCAGTTGTGTTGCTATATACGCGGCTTACGGTTCCATGACTTATGGACAAACTCAAGCCGGTTCCCGTCGAAGTCCGCGACATTGGCAGCGTAGTAGCCTGCGGCGAAGTAGGTACGATCCGCGGGGGCACCTTCATCGATACCGCCGGCCTTCATTGCGGCGGCGTAGGCTGCGTCGACCTGTTCATTGGCATCGCAAACTATGCCGAGGTAGAGCCCCGTCTCACCGGGATGGCGTTGACGTAGCCAAATGCTCGAACCCACTGCCGCCCCACTCATGTAGTTTTCGTCGCCAATGCCATACAGGTCCGGGACACCTTCCGGGCCGGCAGCGGAATCGTATTTGCCGAATGCGCGCCATCCAAGCGGTGCCAACGCCGCCAAGTAGAAGTTCAGCGACTTTTCGATGTCGGTGACGGAGATATAGACGTGGTCGATCATTTGGATACCCTCCAAGCGCTAGCGTTTTGATGTGCAAAGTTGCGGAATGTCCGGGGCGGCGTCCCGGTGATTTTTTGGACGGTTCCATTGGGGCGTGAGCCGTGGCCGCTGGCGATGGTTTCAGTCAACTGGCGGAGCACCGCGCCATATTCGAAAGGCATGCCGTGCTCGATCGCACCCGCGATCCACGCCTCGCGGTCGAGGTTGACATGCGCGATGGCCTGGCCGGTTTCCTCGCTCATGATGGCGGCGGCGTCGGCGACAGAAAGCGCCTCAGGCCCGGTGAGGCTGTATGCCTCGCCGACATGCGCCAGCGGGTCGGCCAGTGTGATGGCGGCGACTGCGGCGATATCCTGCGCATCGATGAATGCTTCCGTGCCATCTCCGGTGGGCACCAAGATAGCCCCGTCTACGGGCTTGAGAAACGTCTCGGTGAAGTTCTGCATGAACCAGGCGGGACGCAGCACCGTATGGCCAAGCACCTTGCGCTGGCGCAAATCGAGCTCGACGCTACGGGTGGCCACCTCGTTCGGTGCGTGCTCCATGCCATAGGCACTGAGGAACGTCACATGCTGTACGCCGCCAGCTTCCGCTTCATCAAGAAATGCGGCGACGTCATCGGCGAAATCGAGGCGCAAGGTCGGTGCCACCAAAAAGACGCGACCCACGCCTTCCAGTGCATGCGCGAAACAGTGGCGCCGACTCCAATCGAATGCCACGTCAGCGTTCGAGCGTGCGGCTGTTCGAATGGGCAGGCCAAGCTTGCGGAGCTCTACGGCAACACGAGAACCTATTTTGCCTGTCGAGCCCAATATGAGAGTGAGGGGGGCTTGTTTGTTCATGAGGGTATGATGCAGTAGACTGATGTTCGTCTCAATGTTCCAACCGCTCAAATTTCCATTCGATACGCTCAAACCCATATGGACTTGCTGCATGACTATCTAACCCGTGCCCGCGCATCCGGGGCGCTATTCGCGCGCTCGGTCGCACTGCAGCCTTGGGGCCTCACGCTTCCCGGCGCCATCAAGTTGTCGCTACACACCGTGCTGCGAGGATCCATGTGGTTGTGGGTCGACAAGCCATCCGAAGCGGTATGCCTCCTGCCTGGCGACGTCGCACTGGTCGTTGGCGGCCAAGATCATCACATTGCGCACAAGCCGGACCCCAATCTTTGCATGTCCCACGAGCAGTTCTGGGCCCGGGATGCCGTCGATGCCGACAACCCCGATGCAGCCATCTTCTTGTGCGGCGCCTATCGGCTGGACGGCGATGTGGGCCGTGGTCTCATTCAAGCTTTGCCGCCCATGCTGGTCATTCGGCCGGCAGCGCACGACCAGATTCACGATGTCGTGTCGCTTATTTCTCGTGTGCTGAGTCATCCAGTGCCGGGTCAGCAAACGGTACTGGATCGACTGCTCGATATCCTTCTTGTGATGGCCATGCGCGAGTCGTTCGAACAGAGCCCGACCGCGCCGCGCTGGTATCGCGCGGCGACTGATCCGCGGCTTGGCTGCGCCATCCAGGCAATGCATAAGGAACCCGAGCGCCCATGGACCGTGCCGGCGCTTGCGCAACTCTGTGCCATGTCTCGCCCATCCTTTGCAAGGAACTTCGAGCGTGTGCTTGGCCAAACGCCGATGCAGTACCTGACCGACTGGAGAATCACGTTGGCGCGTGACTACCTGCTTGCTGGCGACCTTTCGTTAGAACAGATCGCTCTTCGTACGGGCTACAGCTCATGCAACGCTTTTGCGGCAGCGTTTCGACGGCATGTGGGTGTGGCGCCTGGTCGATGGCGATCTTCCATTTTAAGCGGTGAACACGGCACAGAGATCTAGAGAATCATGTGGTGCGGGGAAGCATCGCGGCTAAAGCCGCTCGGCCGTTGGCGGAAAATATTCTCCATGGCGCGCGGGCCGTGGGCTATTTTGTGAACAGCGCCAACGCAAACGTCGATGACTCGTTAGGCGTCCACATGGAGGTAAAACGATGACACGCGTTCGCGTTGCGGGTTTCACCATCTCGCTCGACGGCTATGGTGCCGGCCCGAATCAAGACCTCGACCATCCGCTCGGCGAGGGCGGGATGGAACTGCATCAGTGGCTCGTGCCGACACGCACGTTCCAACGGCACTTGTTCGGCCAGGACGGCGGCACGACCGGTGTCGACGACGACTTCGCCGCCCGTAGCTTTCAGAATGTCGGGGCCTGGATTCTTGGCAGGAATATGTTCGGCCCCATTCGCGGAGAGTGGCCGGACATGAGCTGGCAAGGCTGGTGGGGCGACAATCCGCCGTATCACGTGCCGGTGTTCGTCTTGACCCACCATGCCCGCGCCCCGCTCGAGATGGCGGGCGGCACCATCTTCCACTTCGTCACCGGTGGCATCCGCGAAGCGCTCGACCGCGCGCGTGAGGCGGCGGCCGGCATGGACGTGCGCATCGGCGGCGGGCCGAACACCATCCGGCAGTTTCTGCGCGCGGGCCTGATCGATGAGCTGCACATTGCCATCTCGCCAATCCTGCTCGGCCGGGGGGAATCGCTGTTCGAAGGCTTGGACATGCGCACACTGGGCTACCAGTGCGTGGAGTTGGTCGCATCGGAAAAGGCTACGCATGTCGTCCTGCGGCGCCAGTGAATGAGATTAGGCGAGCGGGCCGACAAGCATCGGCCCGCTCGCTGCGTCGCTTAATTCAGCGCGGCGCTCACGACAGTTTGCCATGCCGTTGTCGGCCGGCCGATGAGCTGGCTTAGCTGCCGGCCGTCATCGAAGAGCGCCCCCTTGGACACGCCCGTATCGGAGTTCGCCAGGAGTTCGGCGAGCGGCTCCGGCAAGCCGGCGCCAATCAATGCTTTCTTGTATTCCGCTTCGGGCAGGTTGACGTAGGGAATGGGTTTGCCGCTTTGCTTGGCAATCTCGCCGGCGAATTCACCGAGGGTATACGCGGCATCGCCGGCGAGTTCGTAAACCTTCCCCGCCTGGTGGTCGCGGGTCAGCACCACGGCGGCCGCTTCGGCGAAGTCTACACGGCTGGCGGAGGCGATGCGGCCGTCGCCGGCGCAGCCATAAACCGCCCCCAGCGAAAGCGCCGCGCCAATCCCCATTGCGTAGTTTTCGGTGTACCAGCCGTTGCGCAAAAGGACGAACGGCACGCCGGACGCTTTAATGGCGGCTTCGGTTTCCCGGTGCTCGCCGGCCAGTCCGAGTACCGAGGTATCCGCATGCAAAACACTGGTGTACGCCAACAGTTTGACCGCCCCGCGGCTTGCCGCCTCGATCACGCTGCGGTGTTGCCGAGCGCGCTGCCCGATTTCGCTGGAGGAGATGAGCAAGAGCTTTTCCACGCCCTGCAAAGCGGCATCCCAGCTAGCCGGCTGGTCGTAGTCTGCCTGCCGCACTTGCACGCCGAGCGCGGCGATGTCTTTGGCTTTGTCCACATTGCGCACGATGGCGACGATGTCCGCCGCGGGAATTTTGTTGGTCAATGCGGTAATGACGAGGCGGCCGAGTTGGCCGGTGGCGCCGGTGATCGCAATCATGATGTCTGCCTTTTCTGTGGTGGAGAGATAGGATGGAAGCAGAATATCCGCTATACTAACTTTTTGTAAGTACGCACAAAAAAGTAAGCTTATGATCGAATCGAATAGCGGCAAGCTAGCGCAGGCGATGCGCCACGGCGATGTACTGGCCGCACAATGCCCTTCACGCGAAATTCTCAAACACGTCACCAGCCAGTGGGGCGTCTTGGTGCTCATGGCGCTGATGGGGGGCATGCACCGCTTCAGCGAGCTGCGCCGCAAAATCGGCGGCGTCAGCGAAAAGATGCTGGCGCAGACGCTGCAACAACTGGAACAAGACGGGTTCGTCAGACGGGTGTCATACCCCGTCGTACCGCCTCATGTGGAATATTCGTTGACGCCGCTGGGCGAAGACATCGGCCGACACATCGAGGCGCTGACGGACTGGATCGAACACAATCTGCCGAATATCCTTGCGGAGCGAAAAAAACAGCCCGTCGAAAGCGAACGCAAGTAATACCGATCACGCCGCCGCGGCTTGCGTATTCATCCGGCGGCGGGTCGGACAGGCTAGTGCGATGCTTGGCTCGACTTCCGGCTTCTCCGCCAGATCGCGATATATGGGCGGAACAATAAAAAGGCGATCAGATTACCGACCAGTGCTGTCAATAACGACATCCAGCCCGGGTGGTTATATACAAACAACACCAAACCTAATTTAACCACCATCAAAGGCATCAAAAAAACAAAAGCCATATTTAATCGTTTTCATCTAGCCAATTCTGCCGACAGTGTTTATCAAGAATGCCATCGCTTTTACAATCACCAGGGGAAAGCTTAAAAAATTTACGTTTCTGGCGTATATTACCTGAGCCAAAGTCATACCGGCACAACAGTGCAGTTACTCTAAATGCTGGCTGTATATTAATAAACCCAATCGTTTCAGGGTATATTTACAAACCCCTTTTAGTTAAATTCAAATACCATGATAAAAATCAAAACCTTAATCTTGCTCGCCCCTTTGCTGCTCCCCGCAATGTCCGCCTATGCCGAAACACCTCAATCGGCTTCGGCCCCTGTGGCAGACCACCCCGCCGGATGTCCGGATACGATCAGCGGTTTTGTCGATGGCAAGGTCAAAGCCGAAGAAGTTCAACGCTGTATGGGAAAACCTATTAATGAGAACCACAACCCGGATGGGCGGTTTATCTACATGTATGGGTTGAACGAGAATCAGGTGGTCGCCTTCTTGTTTGATAAGGATGGGATACTCATCAGAAAGCGTGGGTTCCAGAAAAACTGATTCGGCCAAGGAGATAGGCCGGGCCGATGGCGCAGTAACACATGCCGCTTAACGGGACGAAGTAGCGAAAATACGCTCAACCAAGGGTGTAGAGAAAATAGCGTCAGGCATGTAACGCCAGCAAAAATGTCAAAAGCTTGGCGGCACCGCATGCGGCGCCGCCATCATACTACCACGTCATAATCGACTGGATTAGCAAGGGTGGACGAGTGGGTGCAGGCCTAGCGGCATGCGTTCGATGGAGAAAATAGCAAAGCCCGTCAACAGTGTTTCAGTGCGGCACGATCAGAGGCACGATGTCGCCGGCATGCTTCCTGATCTGTTTGGCCGCCTTCTTCTCTTTGGGGGTTAATAAAGGTTGTTTCTTCATTTCTTTATTGGGCTTTCTTGACTTGGGCATACCGATGACTCCTTCGCTGCGTTTTGCTCATAAGCTTCAGAGCAGAACAAATGCTCACAACCACTGCTTCGTTGCGAGCGGAAAGCCCATTCGCCTTGATGAAGATGGCCTAGACGGCTGTGCGTATGGGCACTCAATCAGCATGCGCCGTTTTTCAGAAATAGCCAGTCATATAAATAAATAAAGCGCTTGCAGTTCGACGATACCGTTCCAAGCAGGTTTTCGGGGAAAAAATAACAGGCGCCATCATGCCGACTTACGGCGTTCCGTCCCGCTGCTTGCGCGCGACGTACCAGGTCATCAACGGAAATGCGGATATGCCATGGACCATGATCGACGTTGCGACCGTTAGCAAGGTCAGGCTTACCAGATCTTGAGCCAGCGGGCCGGTCACGCCTTGGGCCAAGGCGTACATCAAGTAAAAAATCGAGCCAATACCGCGAATCCCGAACCACCCGATGATGATCATTTGATCCCTGCGGAAGGGCTCGCCGGCCATGCCGGTTACGATGGCCAGGGGGCGCACCAGAAGAAAAAGGACCGGAATGAACCACCATGCCGCCGCGAAGGGGGCAATGCTCGGCAGCAGGATACCCACAACGAGGACAATGAACAGTTCCGCCAGTTTTTCGAGTTGTTCGTTGAAGCCACGGATTGCCCGGTTCATGGCCGAACTGGCATGGTGTGGATGGGTAAACCAGTTGTCCCGAGCACCGCTGGCGGAAATATTCAAAAGCTCATGGGCCAACTTGCTGGTTATCGGCAAATCTTTTACGCGGCTGATCGCCAGCCCGGCGGCAAACACAGCCAGGAAGCCGGAAGCCAAACAGGATTGGGCCACGCCGTAGGAAACGGCGATCAGTCCAAGTGTCAGGAATTCATTCAGGCCCAAGGCATTGCGGTATCGGGTACGCATGTAGACAACCAGTGTCCCGATCAGGGTGCCGAGTACCGCGCCGATGAGCAGCCCACCGACGGTCGACCAAAGCAGATCCACCACCAGCCAATGCCAGCCCAGGGAGCCCAGCGGGTGAAGGCCCAGCAGGCCCAGGCCCAGGAGAACGAAGGGAAAGGCCGATCCGTCATTGAGAGCGCCTTCGCCTGCCAGGCTGAAGCGCACCCGATCCGGGCTGGTGCCGGATTCGGCCTGGATGCCGGTTGCCAGGACGGGATCGGTTGGCGCCAGAATCCCGCCGAGGAGCACCGCCGCACCAAGGGGCAAACCGAGCCCGAGGACGCCGACACAGGCAATGAGGCCAACGGTCATCGCCATGACGGGAAAGGCAAGGCGGAAGGCAGCGATCCAGCGTCGGTCCCGCAGCGGTGCGTTCAGCTTCAGGCCGATGGCGAAAATCGAAATGAGCACGGCGACCTCGCTCATCAGCGCGAGTGCATTCGCCTGAGAAAACGGGTCTGCTTCAACGATCCCCATGCCGCCCGGGCCCAAGAGATAGCCCAGGCCCAGATAGACCATTGCCGCACTGACAGGCAGGCGCGCCAGAAGCGTTCCCGTCAGGAGCATGGTGATGAGTAACAGGCCGATCAAGAGCGACCCGTGAGCAACAGTCATAACATGGCCATTTGCCTTTGCGGAGACATCCCGAGGGTGCATCGAACCGAATCCACATGGCTCGGTGAGGCAGTTCTCGATGGACGGGAAGCCACCCCGCTTCCAATCTAACACGTGCGGTGGGCTGCCAGTTGGCAAGACTCGCAGCGTGCAACGAATCAATCCATCCCGGATTCCGTCCCCTTAACCGTGCATTGCACGTATGGTTGCCCGGCAGGTTTTCCAGGAAATGCATAGCCATTGGCCTCTCCGACTTTTCGCAGCATCACCACGGTCGAGTCGCCGGCGAGATGGGCTTTCTTGATCGCGGATTTGATCGCTAGGGCATCGCCCTCCACAAACAAGGCCAGGAAACCGCCATCGACTTCGGAGAGGTTCACCGATTGAATGGGCAGACCGCCAAAGGTATAGCTGCCTGGCACCACAATTTCATGATTCCAAATTTGGCTTTGGGGCTGTCGAGTGGCGTTTGCCAATAAGTCGCCAACACCATGGTTGCCAAGATTCAATTTCTGGCAATTCAGTTGCGCAGCCAGTTTTTTATTCTTGTTAGCCGCCGTGGCCGTTGAAGCGTTGGCGGTTTGCTTGCCTTTCAAGCGATAGCGGCCATCGAATGGCACATCCCCGAATGTGCTGGCGCAGGACTGTAGGTGTACTTGCACTGCCGATGGCGCGGGGGCCAACATCATGGTGCAAATACCTTCCGTGTATTGCCACTGCCCTGCTTTGAAAACCAATTGCCCGCTGCCCGAACCGGAGTGAAGATTCGCCGCCGAACCTTTCTCCATGACTTCAAGCTCGAACTTGCCGCCGGGATGAATGGTCAGCGAGCGCTCGAAATTCCGATCGCTCGCGTCGTAGTGGCCAGGCACGAGATAGTTACCCGTCTCCGCACTGCTCGATGAATCGGCGTTGCCTTGCAGGGCGTTCTTGATACCTTCCTTCAGCGCCGCCCCCAAATCGAGGGTAAATGTCTCCGCATGCAGTGCGGAGGAAGAAAGTGCCAGAACGAGGGAGATGGCTCTAAAAGTCAGTCGAAGGTCTGGCATTTTATTGAACTCCAAGTAAACAAACGGGGTGGCGCCGCAAGCAGAGCGAGGGGGTTTCTAGGCATTATGGGTGGCACAACCAGAGCCATCAAGCACTTTGTCATAAGTTAACGGCGGCGCCAGACCGCCCTGGCCTGCCCGGGGATTTTTGGATCAGCAACACGGGAGATGAGCGACGCCCAACACGTTGGACAGTTTACGGCGAGGGCGGATATGCCTGAGTTTTGGCTATCACCTACCCCACCGCCTGGAGGAATTAAATGTCGGATGTCATCGGCAATGCACTGTGGTCGGCTTTAGCCGCCATCCTGATTGGACTTTGGCAAGAGTTCGGCGAGACAAAGATCCCCAAGCTCCAGTGGATTCCCAAAGATCAGGCAGAGCCTGAATTGAAGCGGTCGAAGCGCGCCGTCAGGCAACGCGCCTGGTTTCTGCTCTCCGCCGCATGCCTCGGTTTCTTTGTCGGCGCGCTCATCCACCTATACATTCGCGGCTTCATGGCGGATCGTCATCTCAATAGCGAGGCGATCCTTTTTTGTCAGCTAACCGGCGGCTTCTTGATGCCCAATATCCTTATGTTCCTCAACAAGCTGAATATCGAAAAGCACATCGACAGAATGACCGGGCTGTAATCAGCGCCGGGTAGCGACGGCCACCGCTTCCGGCTCGATCTCAACGGGGCCAAGCACCCGCTAAGCGAGCCGTCAGCGAGAAGGCCGGCAGTTGCAATCAAGGCCAATCAGGCATCGCATCGCGGCCTTGGTAGAGGATTTTGGCGATCAATTCCTTGAGAATCTTGGCGGCCACCATCGCGGACTGGCCTTCGCGGTCGCGGACGGGGTTGTACTCGACCACGTCGGCGCCAATCAGTTGCCCGCCCAAGTGCTGAATGGCGTCCAACAGTTCGCGTACCGTCATGCCGCCCGGTTCGTAGTGTGAGATGCCGGGAACGAAAGCCGGGTCCATGGCATCCAGATCGACCGAGATGTAAAGCGGTCCCTCGACCTTCAGCGACTTGAGCCGATCCAGATGCCGCATCGTGATGGTTTCCACACCGAACTTTTTCGCTTGTTCGCGCTGGTGGCCGCTGATGGTGCGAATCCCGACCTGAATGAGCCTGGAAACCAGGCCCTCTTCCATCGAACGAGCAAACGGACAGGCATGGGAATGGCGGTTTTCGAGCAACTCGTCGTAGATATCCGGGTGCGCATCGAAATGCACCACGGTCAATTTCGGGTAGTGTTTGCTGACCGCGCGCAGCAGCGGATACGCCACCGAGTGGTCGCCGCCAAGACTGACCAACGGTGTCCCGCTTGCCAACACCTTGGCGGCAGCCGCCTCGATCTTGGCGAAGGATGCGGGATCGCCCTCGGCGAGTTCGACGTTGCCTGCGTCTTGAATGACGCCGGGAATGCCGAGATCCAGCCCGTTTTCGGTCCACATGTTCGCCGAGTCGCAATAAAGTGCTTCTCGAATCAAATCCGGCGCCTTGGCCGGCCCGCGCATGTAGGAAGAGTTCTCATCCAGCGGCACGCCGAGAATGGCGACCGGCCCCGGGTGGGAGGGAGTTGCTTGGCCCATGTTTCGCCCTTTCATAAAAAAGAAGGAAAGCCTTATATACTTCCAGGCCAGTATAGGGAGCGGGCGTGAACGGGGACAAACGATAAGAACGCATTGAATTCATGCACGTTGCGCATGAATTGCCGATGAATGGACTTGATCCAGCAACCAGGAACGAAACGAAGACAGCGGCGCATCCGACGCCATGGCGGGCGGAATCGACAAACGATAGGCAAGGCCCGACGACAGCTCGATGGGGAAAGGCTGCTGAAGTGCGCCACTGGCCACCAGATCTTCGACCAGCCAGGTATCGGCCAATGCAATGCCCTGGCCTTGCTGCGCGGAGACCAGCGCCACCTCCAACATATCGGAGAACTGATGCCGCGACCGGTTCAGGTCGATATCGGCCAAAGCCGCCCAGCGGCGCCATTCCTTGCCGTCCCGGTCGGGGTGCAACAGCGTGGCACCGGCAAGCCCGTCCAGGTCATCCAGATAGTCTGGCCGGCAAACCGGCGTCATGGACTCTTGCCACAAGACGTCTGTCTGCAAGTCGGACGGTTCCCGGGCTGCGAAATCGATCATCGCATCGATATTCTCGCGAAAGAAATCGGGCACTTGCAGCGATTGGGTATCGATGGCGAGGGTCACCCCCGGGTTGAGACGGTAGAAAGAAGGCAGACGGGGCAAAAGCCAACGCACGGCCAAGGTGGGGTGCACGCGCACAGTGAGCACACGAGGGGTTTCCACCATTGCCCTCTCGGCCTGATCGAGCAGCACCAGCACTTGCTCGGCGAAAGGCACCAGCCGCTGGCCTTGAGGGGTAAGCACCACCAGACGGGTATGCCGCTCGAACAGTCGGCAACGGAAATGCGTTTCAAGCCGCTCGATCTGTCGACTGATCGCGCTCTGGCTAAGGTTCAATTGATCCGCCGCGGCACTAAAGCTGCCGTGCCGCACCACCGCCAGAAAGGCATGCAATGGCTCGAGGGGAGGAAGCCGCTTCATGTGCAGGAGCCCGACGACACGTTGATTCGAGATTGTATCAGCCACAGGAAATCGAATCGACCATACAGGTTATTGAACAACTTCTGCCGCGTTGAATTGGTCGCGCCGAAGAGGGCCACGAAAGCCTTATCGACAGCAGGCGACGCGGCGACGAGCAAAGGCACCCACCAAAGCAGGGGTCGGTTTCGGCTTGCTCGTCGTCTGGGTCGTCCCACTGCAAATCATGTTGGATCTCGGCAAAGAACAGAATTGGTTCACCTCCAGCTTGATTACCGCCCTGGCCGTCATCGCGGCCATCGGTTTCCTGGCATTTCTGATCTGGGAATTGACCGAGCCCGAGCCCATCATCAATTTGCGCGTCTTCCGCCACCGCAACTTCGCGATTGCCACCGCCACCTTGTGTGCCGTCTTTGGCGCATTTTTCGGCGTCAACGTGATCGTGCCGCTATGGCTGCAGACCGGCATGGGCTACACCGCCACGTGGGCAGGCAGAGTCACTGACTGGGGAGT
This sequence comes from Paludibacterium purpuratum, assembly GCF_004363805.1. Taxonomy (GTDB): domain Bacteria; phylum Pseudomonadota; class Gammaproteobacteria; order Burkholderiales; family Chromobacteriaceae; genus Paludibacterium; species Paludibacterium purpuratum. Next base: position 27,452 of record NZ_SNZP01000002.1, read on the forward strand.
ATCTTCGCGCGCATCATGGCGCCCTTGATGCCGCGCATCGCAGCGTCGGTCGATCGGCGCCGGCTGGTGTCGGGCGGCGTGGCCTGGATGGCCGGGGTGACGATTCTGGCCAGGGCGCTTGCAGCCGCAGTGGCTGCCGACAAATGGCGCCGCGGCAAGCCAGAACAGTGTGCTCGACCGTCTGCTGCAAGATCAGGCCGTCACTCTGGCGACCAACCACGTCGTTTGGCTGCTGGGGTTTTCTTTCGCCACCGGCGCCGCGCTGGTCTGGCTGGCAAGGCGGGACGATCACGAAGGCGGAAAAGGGTCGAAATAACCGTACGAAGCGACAACTCTGCGGCCATGATCAGCGGCGATCGACGGTCAACATACGCAGAATTGGTTACCCAAGCAGTATTGCCCCTCATTCCTCGTGCCTAAACGCAACCGTTAACTTGACGAAGTCACTGCCACAAACATATAAATATGCCAAAGGCATTACCCTCCCCCCTTTCGCGCCGCCTACCCCGCCACGGAGCCGCCATGCAAACCCATGCCGAGAAACAGTCCCCACCTCGCACCGACAGCAAGAAGTCAGGCAAAAGCACTTCCCAGTTCAACAACCGTCGACCAGAAGCCGTTGCACAAAAAAAGCTACAAGAGATGGCAGATAGTTATACACAAAACAAGTACAAGCAACCAATACAACTGATGAATGGAACTTATAGCCATCAACCATTGATTAGCAATTATTTTGCACATAACCCTACAAACCAAAATTTTTCAAATACCAACCTTCCTTATCATTTTAGTAAGGAAGATATTGAAGTAGAAGGCGGAGGAAATGATTTTACCGCTACCGTTGCCGGAATTGGTCTGGTTGGAACGCTAACCCTGTTAAATGATTACGCGAATACAAAATGGATCAATAACATTGATGTTAATATCAAGGCTCAAAGAAAAGGGGTTGGAACGGCCTTGTTGCAGGCAGCCATAGAGGAGCATGGCGTCATATATGCATCAACCCAAGAGGACTATGAAGATGACGGCGAGGACACCCGACATCTGGAGCCCGAAGGGAGAGCCTTGGTTCAATCCTGTATTGGTAGGGGAATGAATATCATATATACACACCCAACAAAAATCACATCGCACCACGAGTAGTATGGCAGGGTGACTTACGTGAGTCTGGACAGCCCAATTCTTGCCTGGTCATCCCCCGACACATTTGTCATCATGACAGCCATTTCCCACGCAACTATTGCATGCCGATGGACAAACTCAACGATCTGAAATTGCTGGTGCTGTCCGTCGAACTCGGCAGTTTTTCCGCGGCAGGACGCCGGCTGGGTCTCTCGCCCGCTGCGGCCAGTGCCGCCGTGCAGCGCATGGAGAAAGCGCTCGGCGCCCGCCTGTTCGATCGCACCACGCGACAACTGCGCCCGACGGATGCCGGCGAGCGCTATATCCGCAGTTGTCAGCAGGCACTGGCGGCGTTGGAGGATGCGGGACGTCTGCTGCAGCACGACCAGGGTCAGGTGCAAGGCACCTTGCGCATTTCCGCGCCCTCCGACATGGGGCGGCACCAGTTGGTCGACATCCTCGACGAATACAGCCAGCGTTATCCGGATGTGCGATTGGTACTGACCCTGACCGACGCGCTGTCCCACCTGGTCAACGACGAACAGGACATCATGCTGCGCCAGGGGCCGCTGGCCGACAGCAGCATGCTGTCGCGCAAACTGATCCAGAGCAGCCGCGTGCTGTGCGCCGCGCCGGATTTTTTGGCACGCCATGGCATACCGGCGACGCTGGACGAGTTGGCGGCGCTGCCGGCGCTGGTGCAACGAACCAGTGGCGGCCCGCGTCATCTCTGGGTCACCCGCGCCGGCACGGCCAATATGCAGCGCTACCGCGAAAGCAACGATAGCGAGGTCATTCGGCGCTGGGCCCTGCAAGGACACGGCGTGGCCTTCAAGCCGCTGTGGAATCTGGGCGAAGATCTGGCCGCCGGCAGATTAAAGCTGATCCAGCCGGAACAATGGCACCAGCCGTCGTCGCTATACGCGCTTTATCACCAAAGCGCCTACCAGCCACAACGGCTGCGTCTGTTCATCGAGCTGTTGGCCGAACGGCTGGCACCATACTCGACCATGGCGGCCAGCCTCGGCATTTCGCACTCAGACTAGGCCACCGCCATTCACATCCAGCACGGCACCGGTCAGGAAGCCATTGCCCATGATGTGCAGGTAGGTTGCGGCCAATTCCTCGGCCGTGCCGACCCGCCCCACCGGCAGCGATGCGCCGATCCGATCCACCATGGCTTGCCGCTCGGCCGAACCCGCCACGCCCCAGGATGGCGTATCGATGACGCCGGGGCTGACCACGTTGACCCGGCGCGGCGCCAGCTCGCGCGCGAGCTGTTGGCCCATGGTCTCGACCGCCGCGTTGATACTGCCCTTGAGCAGGTTGCCCGCCGCGAACTTGCGCGATAGCAGCCCCGAGGTCAGCGTGATCGACGCCCGTGGCGCCAGATGCGGCAGCACAGCGCGCAAGGCGGCCATATTGCCCAGCACCTTCACCTGGTAGGCATCCAGCGCCACGTCGTAGGACAGATCTTCCAGCCGGGTCGCCGCGACGCGGCTGCCTATCGTGCTGACCACATGATCCACGGTCGCCAATCCGGCAAACGCCGCGGGCAACGCGTCCCAATCGGTCAGATCCGCGCCGACCGCCGCCATGCCGTCGCTTGCCTCGGCCGAACGGCCGACCACCGTTACCCGCGCACCCGCCGCGCGTGCGGCCAACGCCACCGCCCGACCGATACCGTGACTACCGCCCAGCACCAGTACATGCTGGCCATCGAGCCATGCTAGCTTATCCATCGTCTATCCCTTGCTTCGTATCCGGGCTCATTCCCTGTCGAGCATTCTGGACAAACTGGCGGTGTTTGATAATTTGCCTGGCGTTGGAATAATCTTCAAATTCAATTTGAAAATAACTACAGCTGGTTGGAGGCCTTGGTAATCGGGCAGCCGAACAAATCCCCCACCCACTTCGCCGCCTCCTCCAACAGGTAGCCCAAGGCCACCAGCACCTGTTGCACCTCCGCCGCCAGCGCCCCTAGTCCTTTCAGCGCTTCGGCCAACGCCTGGCCCAACACCCCGAAATGATCTTTCAGGATCTGGCCGATCAGTTGCAGGCCATTGACCAAATTACGCCATTGGTTCTTCGCCCAGGCCAGGAAAGCGCTCACATCGCTCAGCATCGCCTGGATGAGTTTCGACGCTTCTTGCTTGACCTGCTCAAGCAACTGAGTCGCAACATCGCCCAGACTGTCGATAACGCCCTGCACATTGACGTTCAGCAAGGTGTAAGGATGGTCGGCGCTACCTAGGTTGAGGTTCAGACCGAGCAGGCTGAAATTGAAGTGGCCGTTGACCGTCAGACTGGTCAGCGAAGCGGCGAAGCCGAGACCGGCGGCGATACTGAAGTCCGGCAGCGACAGTTTCGGCACCAGCGTGACGCCCCATAAGGAGATACCGCCCCATTGCAGATCCTTCCAGCCGAAGTTGAAGCCGAAGGATGCGGCAAGCTTGTCATTCTGGGGGTCGAGCAGGAAGGTGATATGGTCGCCGCTCCACACACCGCAGCCGCCGGCCGGCTGGCCGTTTTGCACCGCGTAGTCGAGCTGGAACTGGTTGTCGGTGGTGGCCAGCGCATACAGATGGTCTTCCACCAGGTCGATGAACTTGAGATAGAGCGAGGAAAAGAACCGTAGCGGCTGGTCGTTGTTGACGCCCGGCACCACGATGCCGGCCGGGGTGGCGGCGATAGCCAGCTGCGGCCCCTTGTCGGTCGGTTTTTTGCTTGCCGGATCCCAACCGGAAAGTTTGAATACCGACCCCCACTCGACTGCCCGGCTCAGCAGGATGTAACCGGAAAAACCGGCCTTGGCATTGCCCGATTCGGCCAGCAGGGCCGATAGGCTGACATCTTCCTGGCCCAGCAGGGTGAACGCCGCCTGCACGCCGAAGCCGGCCGGAAACGGACCGTGGTCGCCGATCTTCTGGATTTGCGCCCCTTCGACGAACCAGAAGGTGAATTGTTTGACGCTGACCAGCTCGTTCAGAAACCCCACCACCTCCGCCACTTCCGGCTCGCCCTGCTGCCTCAACGCCGCCGGCGACACATCCAGGGCAAAGGCGGCATCGAGCACATTCGACACGGTCATCGGCTGCTGGTCGGCCTGGGTCCAGAGCGCGATGCCGTTGGGCACTTCGAAATCCACCACTTCGACGGCAAAGCCGACTTCGAACTCGAACTGCGTCGACTTCGGGTTCTGCAGTTTGAGGTCGCCCCCGGCCACCAAAGTCACGCCCGCGGCGGCGGCCCCAATCGTCACACCAGCCTGCAGGTCGACGATGGTCACGGTTTCCAGGCCAAAGGGCTGCACCCAGTTCTGCAGCCCGATGGTCAGGTTCAAATCGCCTTCGCTGGGCACGATGCTGCCCTGCAGGCTCAGATCGATGGCGCTTTTGGCATCGGGGTGGAACTTGCCCTTGGCCTTGGCGCTGATGGTGCTATTGCCGTTCGATGGGTTCTCCCAGTCCAGTTCGAAGCCGTCGAACTCGAAAATACCGTTCGCCTGGGCGCTGAAGCGATTGTTCAACACCGCCTTCAGCGAGGTCGCGCCGCTACTGCTGGCGTACGAGGCGAACAGATCCAGTTGCGTGACATTGCCCATGAAATTGGCGATGGCTTTCAGCTTGTCGCTCAATTGCAGGGAGGTGAACAGCAGGAACCCCGGCGCTATGTCGAAGTCGGCGGCGATCGCCGGCACCTGCTTGGCGCTGAGCAAGCCCAGCGACTCCAGGCTACCGGACTTGCCGTCCAGCGTGGACACCACTACCCCGCTGTTGTCGAACACCAGCGCGGACAGCGGCGGCCAAATCGAACCGGGCGACCATTGGGCGGCCACCACGCCGAACATCACCCCGGTCTTGCTCTTGACGTACTGCACCCGTAGCGCGGCGTTGACGAAGCGCTGGCTGTCGTACAACAAGCTGCCCTGTCCGTCGAAGGTCAGCGATTGGGCGACATAGCGCAAACTCATTTGCCCGCGTGCGAACGACATCCGATTGGCCGGTTGCCAATTCAGCTGTTGCGGCCACAGACTCTGCAGGGGCCATTGCAACTCATCGCCCATGTTGGCGCTGAGCGTCAGTTGCACGCCATCGGCCGTCTGCTCGAAATCCAGCACCACCTGCGCACCGGCATATTGCGCACTGGCGAGGGTGAGCGTGGCACCGTTGGTCGTGGCCTGCAGCGCCAGGGTGGCGTTCTCGAGCTTGGCCTTCAACGAGAGTTGCCGGGTCGCGGGGTCGACCTGCAGGGTGGCGTCCGGCCCCAACTGCAGCGTCAATCCGCTCAGATATTGGCTCAAGGCGGCTTGGATCGGCCCGGCGAACTGATCCTGCGCCAAGCGCAGAACCTTATTGCCGTCCTCTTGCTGCAACAATCCCTGCAGCGTGGCGTAGATGGTATCGCTCATGCGCTCAGTGCCCAAGATTGTCCAGCACCTGGCGGGCAAACTTCGTCGCCGCCTGGCTGATCTGGCCCAGATTCTGACCAATGTAACCATTGATGGCGCCGATGATGCTCTGGATCAGTGCCGACTGGTTGAGAATGGGGTCGATCAGTTGTTCGTATATCGCGTCGTCCGGCGGCAAGGTCACGGCCAGCTTGACATCGCCATTGCCGGCCACCAGCACGATCCGGCTGTAGTTCAACGCCAGTTCCTGCGGCGTGTCGCCGCTGGCGGTGAGGGAGGTCTGCACGCCGAGCGTGTTGCTGTTGTTGTGCAACGTGATATTGAACGTGCCGCTGATCGGCACCGGGGTATTGTCGCCAACTGTCACATTCAGGGTAAAGGCGGTACTGGCGGTGGCGGGCGGCGAAGGCACGGTGCGTTGATGACCACCCACCGTCACCGTCGGGCCGGGGTTGAGCGTATCCAACAGCAAGGTGGCATTGACTTGCTGGTTGGTGCCGAAGTTGATATTGCCAGGCAAAGCCACCAGATTGGACAAGCCATTGATCACCAGATTTTGCAGCGCGATATCGGTGACCTTCACTTGCTGTCCTAGCACCGTGGTACTGAACGGGCCGTCTATGTGCAGATTGCTCGCGGTATACGGCTCGATCGTCGGCGAATTGGATCCCAGCACCAGGGTCGGCAGGTAGATGTAGCTGCGGACATCGTTGATGCCGCCGCGCGCGCGGTCGAACAGGTATTTATCCACCGCATTGGCGCCGACATCCACACCGCCGCTGGCCACCTGGGAGCTACCGAAAATCTGGTTAAAGATGCTGACGAGCTGGCTGTTCAACAAATCCTCCACCTTCGCCCGGTTGCCGGAATCCATCAGCGCGTTGTTCACCTGGGTGCTCAGCAAGGTTGCGGCATCTTCCGTGGCCAGCAGATTTTTGAAGAAGGTGCTCCAGCCCGGGAAAAAAGTTGAGGCGTTAATCACAGAGGGGAAAGGGATCGGCGACAACCGCTGATACTGCAGATTCTGCAAGGCATAGTCTGGCGTCGCACTCTGCTGTCCAAGCAACTGCAAGGTATTCAGGCCGATCTGCAAGGCCGGTGCGTTGCTGACGCCGACATTGGTGTCGGCCACGACGGCGGCCTGGCTCAAATACAGCAGGGCAATGCCGGTCGCGCTGCAATCGAACCCATTCAGATGTCCGGAAGAAGGCGGCAGACCGAGCGTGGGCGGCGGCGGGAAGATCTTGCCGTTGCGATCGGCGAAGCACAATGTCTGGGTCAGCACAAAACTCAGACCGCTGAAAGCCTGCCCGGTATTGCTGTCCGTGCCCCGCTCCTCGCCAGCCAGCGCCAGCTGCTGACACCATGCCGCGCTCACCGAATAGGCGTTCGGGTTCAGTGTGATCTGCGCGTGATAACCTTGGTCGTCGGAACTGACGGTCGGCTCCTTGCCGCTGACCTGGATATTCGCCAGCCCCTGGATTTCGATGTTATCGACGTGCAGATTCGGCCCGACATTCGGCATCGGTACCACGTTGAGCTTTTGCCCGGTGATATAAGTCACGGCGGCCTTGGCGTCGTCGATCATGCTCTGCGTCACGGCACCGCCAGGCTTGGCCTGACTTAATGACATAATCGCGGGAAACAGCGCTTTAAACCAAGAAACGGCCAGATCCTGCGAAATATCGACCGCGCCGTTGATGTTGTTCAGGCCCCAGTTGGAGGCATGCAGCGGCAGGTAGGGTTGGTGCTGGTCGTTTTTCATGTTCGACAACGCGACCGGCAGGAACAGCTGATTGCCCGGCGAGCTGTCGTTCGCCTTTTGCATCAGCGTGTTGTAGACGAAATGGAATAGATACAAGCTCATGATTCCCCCTTTGGGAAATTAATAGGGCCGGTTGACCACATGCATGGTGATGTCCTGCAAGGCTCGCAAATGCGGCCCCGCGGGCAGGTTCTCCAAGAATTGCACCGCCTGCAGCGCGGTCGCGCGCGCTTGGGCGTAGGCTAAGGCAAAGGCGTCGGAGCGGCGGATTTCATCGACCCAAGCGTTGATTTGCGGCACGGGCGGGGTTTCTTGACTACGCAGGTAGCGCACCATGGGATGGTCATCGCCAAACAGTTTCATCGCATGAATGATGGGCAGCGTGATGCGGCGCTGGTGCAAGTCGATGCCCTTGCGCTTGCCGGCCTCCTCATCCGAATGCGCCAAATCGAAGATGTCGTCCATCATTTGAAAGGCGCGGCCCATATAACGGCCAAACGAGCCCAGTCTGCGTAGTTCCGAGGTGTGCGCCCGCATCAGCGCCGCGCCCGATTCGCACGCCAGTCCGAACAACACCGCCGTCTTGCGGTCGATGGTGGTCAGGTAGCGGCTCAACAGCGAATCCGGATGCCAATACGGCTGCGTGGTCATTTCGTCGATCTCCCCCCGGCAGATATCGAAAGCCGAGTCGAGTACCCACTTCACCAACTGCATATCGTCCTGGTCTTCGATGGCATCGACGAAACAACGCACCGCCTGCAGGAATTGCATGTCGCCGATCAGAATCGCCATCTCGGTGCCGCGCGCGGCGTTGACACTGTGCTGGCCGCGCCGCAACGAGGCGTGATCGACGATATCGTCGTGAATCAGGCTGGCCACATGCAGCATTTCCAACGAGGCGGCGGCACGCAAAACCTTAAACGGCAGCGCCGAGCGTGGCTGGAACAGCCGTGCGGTCAATAGCAACATCAGCGGCCGCAATTTCTTGCCGCTGCGGTACAACGCCATCTCCGCCTCGGACAGATAGTCTTGCTGCGGCAGGAGCGCATTCGCCAATTCGCGCTCGAACCCCTGCATCTCCTCCACCATCAGCTGTTGCAGAATGTCGTTGACCGGGTCTTGTGCCCCGGCGGCGACCCTCATTGATGCTTGCCTTGTGCAATCTGGGCCAACGACGGCACCAGTGCCCGCTCCAGCGCATCGGCAATGCGGTCGTGCAACAGACTCTTGATGAAGCGCGCCTCGCCCAACGCCTCGCGCGCCGCCTCGGCCAAAGGCAGACCGAGTTCGGCGTCCCAGCCGCTGTCGTCGAAATCCAGGTCGAAGCCGTCCAGTTCCACCCGGCCATCGACTAGACGGGCTTCGCCCGCGGCGACATCGAATTGCAGATAGACATAACACCCCAGACTGGCATGCAATCCGCCCGCCGCCAGCGCCACCGGTTTTTGCGCGGCCAACCGCGCCGCATGCTCGGCGAAGTCGGCCTGCATTTTGCGGACAAAGGCCCGTTCGTCCTCGCTCAGCGCCATGGTCCAGGTATTGCCGTTGGCATCTCGACCGCCGATCGGGTTGCCGCTGAGATAGTCATGAACTTCTTGCACCGTGTGCGGTGTCGGCGGGGTGCCGTGCAGTACCATCTGATAGACGGTGGCTTTGGTTTTGGGCGGCACATCGTTGATTTTCGCCACCTTGGCGTTTTGCACGATGCCGGTGCCAAAGCTCAGCGTGGCCGCTGCGGCCAGGTTGTAAGGATTGGTCGAATCTGTCGGGTTGCCGGGCTCGTTATTGGCCGCCATCGCCGTCAAGGTGGTGAGCAGCGCCAATTGCTGGGATTGGGCATTGCCGTTATAAGTGGTGCTGCCATATACCTTTTTGGGATCGTTCACCACCATGCCGGTGGTATTCACCGCCGTATTGGTGTCGGCGGCCATATCGGTAATCTCCTGCACGCCCCAGCCGATCTGGAAGGCATAGGCGGTGGGATCGGTGAACACATCGTTGAAGGCGGCCCGATGATTGGTATAGGTGGAGAGCATCGTGGCACCATTGCCGCCCGGCAAGTTCTGCAGCGCGGCACGTTGATCCTGCGCGGTTTGAACCCAGGCCGGATGCACATTCTGATCCGCGCCGCCGCGCCGCCCGGCATCCCTCGGCAAACCGGTCCCCGCGCCGTCCAGCCCGGTTTCCCATATTTGCGTCCCCTGCAAGGTCTGCCGCCCGACTAGCGCAATATCCGCGATCTGCAGCGCCAGCACGCAATGCCCCTCGGCATTGCTGCCGCTGGTCAAGGTCAATGGCGCACGGTCCGCCAGCTGCAATTGCAAATCGCCCAGTTCGATACTGAGCGCCCCTCGCGCAAAACCGGCCTGGGGCGGCATATCCGACGCATGCGCCAGCGGCAACGCCGGGATATCGTCAAGGACAATCAGATGCGGCAGCGCGGTGTGCAAATCGTCGTGATCCAAATGGTTCCAATCGGCCTGAAGCGCTTGCGGGTCAAGGCTCATGAAATTCTCCTGCATGGGTATGGTTGGTTCCGTCGCTCAACGAGGGCTCAATTGATGGCGACGTTGGCGGTGATCAGCACATGGTCGGCATCGCTGGTCGAAAGATTCAGGTTGGTCGGCGTCAGCGTCAGGCTGATGCCCTCGAAACTCACGGGGATGGGCGGCACCGTGAACGAGGCGTTCGCGTTCAATTCGTCCTGCGCTTTGGTTTGGATGGTGTTGGTAATGAAGGGCGTGACCGCACCGATGACGATATTGGCCACATGCTCCAGCAGGCCGGCGTTGAATTGCTGCCAACCGCTGCCATCCGGGGCATAGTGGATGGTGAACGTCGGCAGCGGCTGCAACTGCAGTTGTACGGTATTGGACCCCACAATGACCGGCGCCACTGTGAGCGTCAGCGGGGTGGGCGCGGTGGTGAAAGTGGCTTTGGCAAAGTCGGTCATCGCTCTCTCCTGTCACAATAGATTGGAAGCTGTTTCCAGCGCGCAAGCCGCCGGTACCAACCACCACGACACATCCACCGTGGCGGTGGCGCCGAAGGTGGCGGTGATGTTCACATTCGGCAACGTCGAGCTCAGTGCGACCGAGGCGTTCGTGATACCGCCATCCAACGAGTAGCTGCCGGTCCAGTTGCTATCGCTCTTGTTGACGCTGGCGCTATCCAGCTTCTGCACGATCGCACCGGCATATTGGTTCAGTACCGCCGCCAACAGCCGGCGTCCCGCCAGCACGCCTAAGGGGACGGCGGGCCATTGCACGCCGGCGATATCCGGGGTGCCGCTTGCGACCAGATTGCTGGCCACCACCAGATAGCCATTGCCGACGGTCATCACCGGCGGCGTGAAATTCTGGCCTTCCACCGCGATGCTGGCCGGAATGTGATAGCCATTCAGCAACGTTTGCACCTTGCCGTAGACAATGCCTCCCACCAATTCCAGGTAAATCGTCCCAGCTGGCGTGGAGGTACTCGGCAACACCGCCACGTTGCTCAGTTGGATCTGATCCTTCACCACCGCAACCTGGGCGAACACGGTCATGGCGAAGGTTGGCGAAACGTCTGTGCCTTGATCCATGTGGATGGTGGTTGTCAGCTGGGCGATCTGCACCTGGAACATCTGGTCGGTCGGATTGGCCGGTTTCTTGCCCCCTGGCGTAAACGTATTCGGGTCGTTCCATTGCGCCGCCGTCGGCGGCGAAAGCACGAATTGCGGGGCGCCAACGATCGCCCAGTCAACGCTCTTGATGCCGTCCTGGCCGATCGGCTCCGTCCCCTGAAAGAGTTTCTGCTTGGCCTGGCTGTTGGCGTACAGTTTGCTCATTGCTTGATTCAGCGTGTCGGCGTCGAGTACCAGTGCAATGTCGTAACTGCTCATCTTCTGACTCTCCTGTCTGGCGCCCTTGCGCCTTGTAGGGGTGATGCGTCCAATACGTTTCCATCCACTCGCCGCCATGGCGGTAGTGCTGCGGGAAATCGTCGAAGGTCACGGTTGCGCGGCCGCATTGCGGATCGGCGACCGAAATCGTGCGCCGAGTACGGCAGTAGCCATCCACCAGCACATAGTGCTGCTGTCCGGAATGCCAACGGATGGCCACCGCAAGAGGACGCCCCTCGTCCAATTCGCGCATCAAGCGGCGAAACGGCGGTCGTCCGCTGCTCCAGCCCGCCAGGCAGTTCACGTAGCGCAAGGTGCGCTCCAGTGATGCCTGCTGGTTGTATTGCTCCTCTTGCATCAGCGCGGGCGGCGGCTCGCAGTTCGGGCGCAACTGGTCGATGGCCAGAATCCGCCAGGCCAGGCTGTCTTGGCGCCAGGAGGTGTCGCCGTAGAAGGCTGCGATGGCACAAGTGACGGCGGACCAACACCAGTTACTGCGAACCTGCGGCGCCAGATTGAGGCCCAGTTGGCCGCCATCGGCGGCCGCCACCTCGACGGCCGCCAGCTGCAGCGGCCCGATGCGTCGAGCCGTCCGGGTCACAGGCTCGATTCTCAGTCTCATCAAAGGCTCGTGCACTTCGGCAGCAGCTTGTTCAACTGATCGCTGACGATGCTGTTGATTTGCGAAGAGATGAGATTGCGGATGGCACCCTTGGTGGCATCGAGGATCAGGCTTTCCACCGGCTGCAGCAGGTAATTGAGCGGCCCGAGATCGTTGATCCAGATGGAGGCATTGCCGTAGTTGAAGTTGGCGTTCATCCCGCTAATGCTGTTCAGGCACAAGCTGCCATTGCTGATGCTGCCGCTCACCTGCGCACTGCCGGACACGCTGGGGTTATCGATACGCACGCTGCCGGAGATGCTTGGATCGGCAAACAAAATATGCAGGCCACCGCTCACATTGGCGTTCAGCGAGCTGTTCAACACGGCGTGAAAATTCAAAGGGGCAGATAAATTACTGCCCGAAGTCGTGATATTGCTGGCCACCAAATCCTGAATCTGAATGGAAGACACCCCGGTCAGATGCGTGATCGAATAGGACGCGCTACCGATGCCGATGCTGGCGGAGCCGGAGGCGACATTTTGCAGCGGATCGAAACCGCTGTTACGAATCGCCGCGCCGATTTCGGGGTTCAATTGCTGCACGACCCCTTGCAAGATTTCATTGATGATCTGATTAAACGGGTTGTCGCTCATCGCATCGTTCTCCGAATGGAAAATCAGAAAGCCCAGAAGGCGCGTGCTGCCAAGCCGCTTCGGACGGGCATGTCTTGACATGTTTAGACGGCTCGCCGCTCAACGGCAACCGATTGGCATATTGCTTTAGCGAAAACAATGACCTGAGAATTGATTTTTGCTCGGCGCCCGCTTAGCGGCGCCAATCAAGGCACTGAAGATAGAAATACACGAATGGCGGCAAGGGTAAACGGGGCTGTTTTGCTGGAAATGAACCATCCCTACCCTGACATAAAGACCAGGCGGTCGAAGAGCATAAAAAAACCGAACGGCGTCCACCGTTCGGTTTTCATCACTAGGCTGGGTGCTGGCTTAAAGTTCGTCTTCCATCAGCGGATACACACCCTCGCCATGAAGTTGCGCCAGCAGGCGCCACAATTCGAGTTGTTCATGCAAAAACGCATGCAGTTCTTCCTGATAAGTCATGTTTTCCTCGCCATGGGTAGTCACAACCCGGGGGCTGCCCGGTCGTGTCATGGCGACGATAAATGTTTGATGGAAAAGAATATTGCGCTGCATCATTCATTTCGCATTCCTTCAATAAAGCGTCGCATCGACGTAAAGCGCCTGTCGTATCCGCGCCCATGTCGACATCGCGCCCACCGGACGATTTACTTCAGCTTGATGCCCCAGTTGTCCTCCACGCAACGCTGATAGTTGCCGGCCTGCAAAGCGCTGTATGGCGTCTGATAGCTGACTAGTTGGCACTGGTAGTCGTTGCCCCAATGCCAGTCTTTTTCCCAGTAAATATTGTAGGCGGCGGAGCTGGCCGCGCTGAATCGCTGCATATTGGCGCAGGACAGCGGCTCGTTGCTGTCATCCCAACCCAAGGCGTGGGCGAACTGCCGGTAATAATCGATCCGGTTCTGTGCCGCCTGACGCTCGGTACCGCCGCCGCATTCGCCATTGATGATCTGGATGGTGGTGGCGAAGTTGTTGCCGGCCCCGGCCGCGATGTCGGCGGCATTCGGCACCCACGTGCCGTCGATCACATGCAACATGGACGGCTTGGGCGGCTGCGGGTAGACAAAGAAAAAAGTCGCCGACGCCAGGTTGAGCCAAGTACTGGCCACCAGGTCGGGATTCTGCAACAAGACCGACTGGTCGCCGTTGTTCATCGCCTGCGAGAACGGGCCGTAGTTGTAGTTGTACGAGAGCTGTTTGGCGCCGCGTCCATAGTATTTCTTCCAACTGCCATCCGCATTTTTGCCGCAAGTCCAAACCTTATTGAAAACCGGGTCGTCGCATTCGGTGTTGTAACCGCAGCCCGGGCCGGTTTCGCTACAGCCCATTTCCCGCAAATAAGCCAGCCCCTGGCGCCACTGCGCCACGCTGTCGCTGGCGTCGTGGTTACCGGTTTCCTGCGCGAAGTGGGCAAACATGGTGGCCAGGCTATGGCGACAGATGGCGTCGGCGTCTCGTCCGTCGCCGTAGTCGTCGCACAACGCCGGGAACTTGGCCAGTGCCTGCAGGAAGCGCGTGTAGGTATAACTGGGGTCGCGGCGCGGGAAAAAGTCATTCCACTGCGCGGCGCTCATCAGGCGTTCCACCCGACGTACATTGAGCGGGTTGTCGGCACGCCCCGGGACGACCTGCTCGACTTGGGCATTGGGCAGCGTGCGGATCGAAGCTTTGACCTTGCGGAAGAAGTCGCTATCGGTCAGTTCGGCCTCGTGTTGCAGCGCCTGCTGCAAGGTGGGAATGGCGGGTGCGCCATCCAACCGATGCTGTGCGGCACCGACATGGCCGAGCCACGTTCCCTTGGGATTGGCGCCGGGTTCCTCGCCATGCGTGGGCCACTTGGCCTGCCAATCGTGTCCATGCCATTGCACCACCTGGCCTTTGCGATAGATGGCGCCGGCATCCCACTGCGCGGCAAACACTGGCGTAGCCAGCAAAAACACAACAAACGACACGAGTTTCATCAGGGCTCCCAACGTTCACGGACAGTTCAAGCGGACAGTAGCGACAAGCCGGGTAATGACGCACCCTATGAGCGCACAACGGCAACTGTCATAAAGAATGAACGTGTTTGCGGCGTCCCAAGCAGAACGTCATGCGCCGGGCGGATTCGTCTCCCCATCACCATACGGAGTCATTGCGATGAGTTTTGTTGGCAAGAAAGTCTGGATTACCGGGGCGTCGTCCGGCATTGGCGCCGGCTTGGCTCGTGAATTGTCGGCACAGGGCGCGCATCTGCTGCTCAGCGCCCGACGCGAAGACGCCTTACGCACCGTGCGCGCGGAATGCCTGGAACGCGCCGACAACGTGGACATCATTCCGCTCGATCTGACAAATAGCGAGCAAGTGCGCCTCACCGCGGCGCACACACTTGAACGCCATGCTCCGATCGACATCCTGATTCACTGCGCCGGCGTCAGCCAGCGCGCATTGGCGCGCGATACCGTCGAAGACGTCGACCGCGCCATCATGGAGATCAACTATTTCGGCACCGTGGCGCTCACCCGCGCGGTGCTGCCGTCGATGCTGGCGCGCAAGCGGGGTCATCTGGTCGTGGTGACCAGCGTCGCGGGCAAACTCGGTTCGCCGCTACGCTCCAGCTACTCGGCCTCCAAGCATGCACTGCACGGCTATTTCGACTGCCTGCGCGCCGAAGTCTTCCAAGACGGTATCGCCGTCACCACTGTCTGCCCCGGCTATATCGACACCGCGATCACCACCAACGCCTACATCGGCAACGGCGAGCGCTACGGCAAGATCGACACCATGTTGAGCCAGGGCATGCCGGTACCGGAATGCGCGCGCGCCATCTTGCGCGCCGTGGCGGACAAGGCCCCCGAAGTGATCGTCAGCGGGCCCAAGGAACGCGTAGCGGTCTATTTACGGCGCTTCTTCCCGACGCTGCTGTTCCGTCTGATCAGATCCCACGTGCCATCCTGACCCGCGCCGACGCCCCGGTCAGCCGCCAAAGCAAACGCAAGGCTTTGCCGGGGCCATGCCAACCCCAAGCAGGCGCAGCCGGGGTCTCCAACCGCTCGCCCAAAGCGAACAGCATGCAGACCGCCATGCCGAATAAATGGCCCTGCTCAACCATCAAAGGCAACAACATCAACGCCCAGCACGCGCCGATACAGTAGCGTCCATAGGCGATGCCGTAACCCCAGGCATCGCGATCCGCCGCAAGACCAAAGGCCGATAGACGGGGTTGACGATGGCAACCATTCAGGCTGCGTTGCTTGACCGGCGAGCACTGCCACAACAATGCCACGGCAACCGCCAAGGCCGTCCCCGTCGTCGCCAGGTAGCCGCGCAGCACAGCGACCAGCACCTGCAAACACCCGCCGGCAACCAGCCACAGCAGCAAATAAGCCGATAGAAACGCCCATTCGGCGCGCCATCTGCGGCGAGCCAGGCTGCGATCGTGCAGAAACGCCAGCGGCAGCAACGCCAAAGGCAGCATCATCGCCAATTCCATCGGAAGCCAGTGCGAGGCCAGTTCGAGCGGCGACACACGCCATAACGGTGCCTGCGAATAGGTCGAACACAAACCGGCAGGCACCCAGCCGGCGCGATCCAGGCAAAGCAGCGCCCACGCCGCGGCCGAGCCGCCAACGACCAGCGGCAGCCTCATCGTTCGCATGCCCCGTCAGCCGCTCTGCCGGTACAGACTGATCCGGCCGATGCTGACCTTGGCCTCATCCGGAACCGGCTGGATCGGCACCAGCGAAACATGCAGATTCGCCTCGGTCAGCGACTGCGCCAAGTGCAAGGTATCGATGACGTGGCTGACATCCAGGACATAGGTCACGCCGTTGCCCGAATACTCGCCCTGCGGCAGCGATGCCTTGCGCACCCCGAACAGCGCGACGTTGCCCGCCAGCAGTTCGGGGTGCCGATCCGGCGGCTCGCCTTGCGGCAGGTTGATGTAGACGTTGAACGCCACCGCGTCCATGCAGCCGCGCACGTTTTCCAGATTGAGAAAAATACGATCCGGCCCCGTCGACGCCGCCGTGTCCGGCGACAGACTGGCCAGCATGCGGCCGTGCGCCGGCGGATCCAGGTTGACTTCGGTGTGTAGTGCGCCGCCCGCCAGGTTCAATGCGGCACGACTGGCCCCGACCATTTCCACGTTCTGTGTTGCCATCGCCTTGTCTCCCTACGCCGTCTGCGTGTCGGTCGAGCCGAAGCCAAGCCGCTCTAAACGCGCTTGCGCCAACTCGGCGGCAGCCGGCATGGCGAGGTCGTCGTAGCCGTAACCGAGCGCGGCCATATCGCTCATCTGCCCCGGCGTGTAGCTCCAGGCACTGCCATCGGGCTTGGGCAACACGAAAGGACGATCGCCGTTCGCCGCCGGCCCCTTGCTCCATTTCGCCGCGCTCGAATCGGTGTGGGTGGTCGGATTGCGTCGCCAAACGGCCCACAAGCGGTCGATATTGCTGTGATGTAACCAGAAGATCGGATCCAGCGCCGCCGTATCGGGATCGGACATCAGCCCAGGCTGATTCGATTGCGGATCGCTGCCGCCCACCAGGCCGTGCACCCAGTCGTGCGGCTGCGTCTCGATCCCGCCATGAATGTTGCCGGCGTGGCTGAAGCGAGTCGGCACGCCGCCGAAGCCGGGACCGCCGCCGTTGGCATTACCCGAGAAATGCGCATCGCCCAGCGCTTGCTCGTTGACTTGGTTCAACGGCACAAACACCTTGCCGTCGTTATTCGGACCATAGCGTTGCGGCACGTAAAGCGGATTGTCGTCCTTGCCGTCCGGCCAACTGGTCGAGCCGAATGCGGGCGGCAGCAAATTTTCGCCGGGCTTGAAATAGTTCCAGTACGGCAGCGCCCAGTCGGCCGGCCCGCCGAGTTTGACCACTTCGGCGCGGACGATGGCTTCGAGCGCGAGCAAATAGCCGCGATGCCACGGGAGGAAGTACCAACTGCCGTGCTGACACTGATTCCAGTACTTGGTCCGGTCGGCTTGGCCGGGCAGCGCTTCCGCTTGGCCCAGGTAACCCAGCTGCTGCCATAGCGGCGGATCGAAACCATGGATCGCGGCAAAGAATTTCCAACTGGTCGCCTGGCTCAGTAGACGTGCCTTCATGGCCTTGACGCCGCGCGCATACCACAGAATCGGGTCAGCCCAATCCGCCCCCAATAGCCAGATGTTTCGACGGGTATATGCCATGACATTCCCCTGATATCTTCGTCAAAAATGCCCGATTCGGGTATGGCTGAAGTGAAGGATATGACAGGGAAAAGTCAAGCGGGCAGCCGCCGTCTCGGGCTGCTCGACCCCTGACAGAAATACCGGGTGACGCTACAGGGCTTTTTTCATCGATGGCGAGAGGTGTAATTCAAAGTCCAACTTCTGGTAGAACGGAATCGCATCGGGCCGGGCATCGAGAAACACCGCGTTCATGCAGCGCGCGCGCGCGTCGTTCTCGGCAAAGGACATCAATGCCCGCCCCGCCCCCGTTTGCCGGTAGCGCTCGTCGACCACCAAATCGTCGACATGCAGATGCGGGCCGCGCGCCAGCGTATGCACCGGCCGCATGCCCATCACGGCAATCAGCGTCTCGTCGACAAAAGCGCCGACCAGCTCATAGCCGCTGTAGCTCTGCCTTTGCACCCGGTGCACGAAGGTACTCTCATCCAGCTTGCGCAATTGAGACACCACCGGAAAGGCCAAAGACCATTCCGCGGGCGATAACCGACGAACGCTTAGCATACTTTCTCCACAATCGGCACCTATGTCACAACAGGTTTAGAGTGCGTTCGCGAAGCAACGCGCCAACCTAACGACATAACAGCCTTGTTATATCAACCACCCTTGCATATATTGCCACAGACTTCCCGACGTTGCCGTTTCCGCTCAAAGAGAGGAGCACCAGATGACCGATGTCGACAACAACCGCCCTGTCGTCCTTGCTTCCTTGGGCATCGCATTGCTGAGCGCGGGCTGCATCGCCGGTGCCATCTACACGGCGACGCAGGGCGACTACGCGCTCACCCTGGCCTTCGATCTGCTGGCGATGATGCTGATCTTCGGGGCGCTGGGTCAATGGATCACCCAGCACTATCTGGGCATTCTGATCGACGGTCGCAATGTGATATCGCTGGCACGCCTGCAGATTGCCGGTTGGTCGCTGGTGGTCTTCACGGCCATCCTGAGCATGACCGTCATCAACCTGGTCAACCGCGACCCTGCCGCGATCGATATTCGGATGCCTCCCGAGCTACTGGCGCTGATGGGGATCGGCACGACTTCCCTGGTCGGCTCGGCACTGATCCTGGCCGGCAAGAAAAACACCAGCGTGCCGGATGACGCCGCCAAGGCCGCGCTGGCGACCGTGGCCGCCAGTACCGGCACCGCGAGCGATCAATTGGCCAATCAGGGTGTGCTGGTCGTCAACAAACAAATGGGACAAGCGCGCTGGCGCGACCTGTTTACCGGCGAGGAACTGGCCGATGCCGCGCACATCGATATCGCGCGCGTACAGATGCTGTTTTTCTCCATCGTACTGCTGGTCGTTTATGCCGCCGAAATCGCCCTGCTGGTCGCCGGCAACAAACCGCAGACGCATGGCTTCCCGCCGATCAGCCAATACATGGTCGGGCTGATCGCCATCAGCCAAGGCGGCTACTTGGTCAACAAGGCCATTCCCGCCACGGCGAAAGGATAAAAGCGCGCGGCTGCCGGGCGTCTTTGCCCCACTTGAACACGAGTGCGGGCTGGCCATATGCTTTCGTTCTTGATCATCAGGAGAACAATATGCTGCTCGGACTTCGCTCTGCCCTCTACCCCGTCGCCGATCTCGAAAAGGCCAAAGCCTGGTACCAGCAGGCACTAGGGGTCAAACCCTATTTCGACCAACCGTTTTATGTCGGCTTCGAGGTCGGCGGATTCGAACTGGGGCTGCTGCCGGATGGCACGCCAGGCATCGATGGGCCGCAGCCATTGTGGGGCGTGGCGGATGTTGCAGCCGCCTTCGATCGGCTCATCGCCTTGGGCGCCAGTGCGCTCGACCCGGTCACCGATGTCGGCGGGGGCATCAGGGTCGCGGCGGTGCGCGATCCATTCGGCAACCGACTGGGACTGATCGAGAACCCACACTTCAAAACGGATGCGGTGCGATAAGCCAATCCGGCCCTGATTCGCCCGGCGTCCACTGCCGACAACAAGCTCGGCAACTCGTGCTATATAGATTCAATACGGAATTTATATGTCATGGCGAAGGGTGCCATCCGGCACCCTGGCCAGCAGGGAGGACACATGGCATCGCTGTCGCAGATCGATCATTTCGTGGTTCTGATGCTGGAAAACCGCTCGTTCGACAATTTGTTCGGCTGGCTCCATCGCGGCGACCCGAATTTCGCCGGCCTCACCGGCGAAGAGAGCAACCCCGATCCGCAAGGTCAGCCGGTCAAAGTTTGGAGCGATGTCGAGGCCCCCGCCAGTGCCTGGATGCCGACGCCCGATCCGGGAGAATTGTTCACCGACATCAACGAACAACTGTTCGACGGCAATGCACCGACCGGCACGCCCTCGATGCACGGCTTTGTACACAACTACGCCAAACAGGCCGGTAGTTCGCCGCGCGACATCATGCACTGCTTCCAGCCCGAGCAGGTGCCGGTGCTGAGCGCACTGGCTCGCGGCTTCGCCGTTTGCGACCGCTGGTTCGCCGCGGCGCCATGCCAGACCTGGCCGAATCGCTTTTTCGTGCATACCGCCACGGCGGGCGGCCACGAAAACAATAGCCCGGTGCACTTTCCCTACATGATGCCGACGATTTTCAATGCACTGGACGACAAAACACCGGATGGATGGAAAATCTATTTCCACGATTTTCCGCAGTCGCTGACCTTGGCGCGCTTATGGGATCATCTCGACCACTTTTGCCGCTTCGATACCTTTCTCGACGATGCCAAAGCCGGCAAACTCCCCTCCTACGCCTTCATCGAGCCGCGCTACTTCGCCGACATCGACTGGCCCAACGACATGCATCCGCCGCATAACATCGGTTACGGCGAGCAGTTGGTGGCGCAAATCTACAACGCGCTCAGGCAGTCGCCCAACTGGTCCTCCACCATGTTGATCATCACTTTCGACGAGCACGGCGGCTGCTACGACCACGTCCCCCCGCCCGCGGCGCCGATGCCGGAGCAACCCGCGTCGGGTCAAACGTTCGCCTTCGACCGCTTCGGCGTGCGTGTGCCGGCGGTGGTGGTGTCGCCCTACATCAAAGCCGGCACCATATTCCGTGCCAAGGGAGCGCAACCGTTCGACCATACGGCGATCATCAAGACACTGCGACTGCGTTTCGGCATCGCGGCGCCCTTGACCCAGCGCGATGCCGACGCGCCGGATCTCTCCTCCGCGCTGACATTGGACGCGCCGTCGAACCAGGGCCCGAATGTAACGCCGTTACCGCCCCCGGCCAGCGACGACCAGGCCGCGCTCGACCAGGCCCGGCTCGCGCCGCTCAACGACTTCCAGACGGCTTTGCGAGATGCGGCGAGCCACCTCGCCCCGTTAGCGGATGCCGAGTCCGCCGCAGCGTACATTCAGTCGTTGCTTGGCGGCTTGCAGCCCGCATCCTCGACTGCCGACAGCCCGCAAGCGGCGCTGCCGGCCATCTTGGCGGCGATACGCAAACTGTTGCCATAAACAATCGTCGTCAGATGAATAGCGAGGTTCCCGATTCGCCGGCCTCGCCCAGGAAGGTCGCCACGCCGCCGAGCGTGACGCCGTCGATCAGTTCTTCCTGGCGGATGCCCATCACATCCATCGACATCTGACAGGCGATCAACTGCGCGCCGCCCTGCACCAGATCCTGCAGCAGTTTGGCCGGCAGATCGACACGCTTGTCGCGCATGACCTTGCGGATCAGCCGGGCGCCGAGCCCGGCGAAGTTCATGCTGGAGATCGTGTTCAAGCGTTCGGCACCGCGCGGCATCATGGCACCGAAGGCGCGATCCATGAACGACTTGGTCACGACAGGCGGGTGGGCCCGGCGCAATACGTTCAACCCCCAGAAAGTGAAGAACACGCTGACTGGCTTGCCCATGGCCAACGCGCCATTGGCGATGATCAGGCTCGCCATGACACGATCGAGTTCGCCGCTGAACACCACCAACGTGGTCTTGTCGCGCACGGCAACACCGCCGCTCGCCGGCGCGGCCAATGCGCCGCCTTTCTGGATCAGCGCCGTCACCAAACCTTGCGCGGCGTCGACCGACAACACGGCATTGCCGGTCTTGGCGGCCCATGCGCGGATATCGCGGCCGAAGGCCGGGTCGGAGGCCGTGACAGACAGCAGTCCCCCAGGCGGCAAGCTACTCACTGCCTGATAGGTCTTCATCACCGGGCCGGGGCACTGTAGGCCGACCGCATCCAGGGTTTGCACCGTCTGATCGCCGCCACGGCCGATCCGCGGCACGTCGTGCGGCTCGACGGTTGGCTCGGCGGGCGCACAGACGGGTTGCGTCGCCAGCGCATAGGTCTTGTAGCCACCGGAAAGATTGCGAACTTGAGCGAACCCGTGTTGTTTGAGGATGCGATACGCCAGATAACCACGCAGCCCGACCTGGCAGAACACCACGACCGGGCGGGCGCGATCCAGCTCGCTCAGACGAGCACGCAACGTATCGACATCGATATGGCGCGCACCGGCGATGGTGCCGAGTCGGTACTCCTCGGCGGTGCGTACATCGACGAGTTGGACTTCATCGCGCGGCAAGTCGTACAGCGTCTGCCAATCGATCGCCTCGTGCGTGCCGTCCAGAACGTTGCCGGCCACATAGCCCGCGACGTTCACCGGATCCTTGGCCGAACCGAATGGCGGCGCATAGGCCAGTTCCAACTCGGCCAGTTCGCCGACGGCGAGTCCGGCGCGCATGGCCGTGGCAATCACGTCGATACGCTTGTCGACGCCGTCGCTGCCCACCGCCTGCGCCCCGAGGATCTTACCGTCAGGGGCATACAGCAGCTTCAGTACCAGCGGCATCGCGCCGGGATAGTAGCCGGCATGCGAGGCGCCATGGGTGATGGTGGCGTGATACGGCACGCCGGCCAACTTGAGTTGTTTTTCGTTGAGCCCGGTGGATGCCGCCGCCAGATCGAAGACTTTAACGATGGCCGTGCCCTGGCTGCCGCGATAGCGCCGGGTATTGCCCAAGACCATATTGTCGGCCGCCAGTCGACCCTGGCGGTTGGCCGGACCGGCCAGCGCAATCAATGCCGGTTTGCCACTGATGGCATGCACGACCTCGATGGCATCGCCCACCGCATAGATGGCCGGGTCGGATGTTTGCAGAAAAGCGTCGACCTTGATGCCGCCGCTTGCGCCCAAAGTCAGGCCGGCGGCACGCGCCAGCGCGGCCTCGGGCCGCACGCCGATCGCCAGCACCACCAACTCGGCGGCCAAACGCCGGCCGCTTCTTAGATGAACCACGCGCAGGTCGCCCTCCTGCTCGATGCGCTCGATCGGATCCGACAGGAACAAGCCCACCTGTCTATCGCGCAGATGTGCCTGCACCACCGCGGCCATTTCCGGATCGAGCGGTGCCAGCACCTGATCGCCCGCCTCGACCAGCATGGTCGACACCCCCCGCTCCACCAGGTTTTCCGCCACTTCGACACCGATGAAGCCACCGCCGACCACCACGGCGCGGCGCGGCTGTTCTCCCTGAAGGAAGGCCATGATGCGATCGAGGTCGGGCAAGCTGCGCAGGGTAAATACGCCGCGCCCGTCCAGGCCCGGCAGGGGCGGCCGAATCGGTTCGGCCCCCGGCGCCAGCAGCAGCTTGTCGAAACTTTCGTCGTATTCATTGCCGGAAGCTAGATCGCGCAGGCGCACCGTCTTATGCGCACGATCGATGGCCAGCGCCTCGGTGCGGCTTTTCACCTCGATGGCGTAACGGCGGACGAATGCCTCTTCCGAGGTCACCAACAGCCGCTCGCGCTCGGCGATGGCACCGGACAAGTGATAGGGTAAGCCGCAGTTGGCAAAGCTGATGTAAGGCCCGCGTTCGACCAGGACGATCGTTGCGGACTCGTCATTGCGGCGCAGGCGGGCGGCGGCGGTCGCGCCTCCGGCGACACCCCCGACGATCAAGTACTTCATGACGATACCCCTATAATTCAACCAATTAGCAATACTACTATTTAACTAACTAGTTATATAAAAGTCAAGCGTCGCCACCCGTATCGAACTTGCCCCCAACGCCGACAAGGACTAGATTTCGTACAACCGACATCCGCCGAGCACAGGTAGCCACCATGAGTTCATCCGATTTCAACCCCGCCGATCCTTTCGCCATGTTTCGCCAAATGTGGCAAAACGCCACGCCGGCAGCGGCGCAGCCTTTTATGCCGCCGATGACGGAAGAGGACATCGAGCGCCGCATCAACGAGCTTAAGGTCGTGGAAACCTGGCTGACCATGAACCTGGGCATGCTATCGATGCAGATCAAGGGGCTGGAAATGCAGAAGGTGGCACTCGCCGCTCTCAAACCGATGCCGCCGAAAAAGAAGCCGGAAGCGTAAACGTGCAACGGGGCCACGCCCCCGCCTGGCCGCTAGCCCCCCATCGTCCCCCCCGATAAACCGAAAAGTTACCGCCACGACAGGTTAAGACCGCATCGCTCTCATTGCGCGCATCTGCAAAACTGAATGTCCTCGCAAAACTTCGCAAGGCGTCGTTATTTGCTAATGCACCATGGAGACGACCATGCACACAACGAAGCAAAAACTCATGCTGGCAGGCATGATCTTTACCACCTATACGACCGTCACGTTTTGGGATGCGCCAAGCGAAAGCCATCCGGCTCGCGCGCCCCAAATAGGGACAACGAACTCAAGTACCGCGGTAATATCGGCGTGGCCGTCTTGCGCGGATCGCAGTGGACCGGCGGGTTACCCGGCCAGTATCAGGCAGCAGGCCGCACAACGCATGCATATCGAGCTGCCGTCATGCGACGAAGTAAAAGTCGCAGCCTCCCGCCACAAGCAGCTTGCCACGGCGCGAAGCCGCACACGGCGCAGCTGTCCGGCTTGAATCCCCCCGAATGGCTGGAGCACAGGGGCGCAAGTCCGGTAGAATAGCGCCTTTGTTTCCACGCCAGATTTCGGAATGCCCCAGACCGCCGCCTCACTGCTTCGCCAACTCGCCACCGGCCGCTTTTCGCGCCGCGACGGCCTCGACGAGTTCAAACACCGCTTCAAGCTCGGCTTTCGCAGCCTGCTGACGCTGCCCGCCATGCTGCAATGGCTGGATGCCTTCGTCGGCAACCCCGCATTGCTCGAGCATCTACGACTCAACCCGCGCTTGGCGATGAAACTGCATCGCCCCTATTTGACGCGCAGGCTCGGCACGCGAGGCAAGCTCGCGATGCTGCTCGGCCACTACCAGCTAGAAAGCGAGCTGTTTCCGCCTGAAACGCTGGTGGCGCTGTTGCATAACGAGCGCTGCCCGCTGGCCACGGTCACAGGGAAGGACACGCGCGACTATCCGCTGGTGTTGACTCACGAGCACGAATTCGACAAGGAAGGCGAGCTATCGCTGCAGCTCATGGATCCGGCCGGTTTCGCGCTGGTGACCCTAACGCTGACCCTGTGCCGTATGGATGGACGCGCCACGCTGATCATCGGCGGCCTGCAGGGCCCGCGCCGAGACGAGGCTACCGCGGAACACATCCGCGCGGTCACCAAGGCATTCCACGGCCTGTTCCCCAAGCGGGTGGCCATGGAAGCTTTGACCGTGCTGGCCGCCCGCCTCGGGATCGAAACCGTGCTGGCGGTCGGCAAGGCGCAGCATATTTACAACTCCTGGCGCTACCGTAAGCGCTTCGAAGCCGACTACGATAGTTTCTGGCAGGCGCTGGAGGCCGAACCCGCAGGCACCGACTATTTCCGCATCCCGCTGCCGCTGGTGCGCAAGAGCATGGAAGACATCGCCAGCAAGAAACGCGCCGAATATCAACGGCGCTACGCCCTGCTGGATGACCTGGCGACCCAGCTCGCCACGAACATCAAATAAGCAAAGAGCGCATGAACGCACCCCGATTCATTCATCTTCGACTCCATTCGGAGTTTTCGATCACCGACGGCATCGTGCGCCTGGACGATGCCGTCAAGCGCGCCAGCCAAGACAACATGCCTGCGCTGGGCATGTCGGATCTGATGAACATCTTCGGCATGGTCAAGTTTTACAAGACCTGCCGCAACAAGGGCCTGAAACCCGTCGTGTCGTGCGACGTTTGGCTGGAAAACCCAGAGGATCAGGACAAGCCCTACCGCATGATGCTGACGGCCAAGAACCGCGCCGGCTATGGCCGTTTGTGCGAACTCTTGACCGAGTCGTTCACCCATAACCAGCATCGTGGCCGCGCCGAGATCAGCCGCGAGCAGTTGGAGAGCGGCGACAACAGCGGCCTGCTGTGCCTGTCCGGCGCGCACCTGGGCGATGTCGGCCAGGCGCTGGGCATGGGCCAGCGCGAAGAAGCATTGCGCCGCGCGCGTCACTGGGCGGAGATGTTCCCCGGCGCGTTCTACCTGGAACTGCAACGCCTGGACAATCCGCAGGTGGAGGCGGTGCTGCAGCAAACGCTGTGGCTGGCCGGCGAAACCGGCCTGCCGGTGGTCGCCACGCACCCGATCCAATTCATGGATCCGGACGACTTCAAGGCGCACGAAGCGCGCGTCTGCATCGCCGAAGGCTACACGCTGTCCGACAAGCGCCGTCCGCGCCACTTCAGCGAATGCCAGTATTTCCTCAGCACGGAACAAATGATCGAGCGCTTCAAGGATATTCCCGAAGCGCTGGAAAACACGGTGGAAATCGCCAAACGTTGCAACCTGACGGTGCAACTGGGCAAGAACTACCTGCCGAATTTCCCGACGCCGCCGGGCATGACGCTCGACGACTATCTGTTGGCGCGCACGCGCGAAGGGCTGGAGCAACGCCTGGCCGGCCTGTATCCGGATGCGGCGGAGCGCGAAGCGCAACGGCCGCGTTATGAAGACCGGCTGCGCTTCGAGATCGACACCATCGTACAGATGGGCTTCCCGGGCTACTTCCTGATCGTGGCGGACTTTATCAACTGGGCCAAGCACAACGGTTGCCCGGTGGGACCGGGCCGGGGTTCTGGCGCGGGCTCGTTGGTGGCTTACGCGCTCGGGATTACCGACCTCGATCCGCTGGCCTACGCACTGCTGTTCGAGCGCTTCCTCAACCCGGAACGGGTGTCGATGCCCGACTTCGACGTCGACTTCTGCCAAGACAACCGCTATCGCGTCATCGATTATGTCCGCCAGGCTTACGGCGCCGAAGCGGTCAGCCAGATCGCCACCTTCGGCACCATGGCCGCCAAGGCGGTGGTGCGCGACGTCGGCCGCGTGCTCGACCTGCCCTACACCTTCTGCGACCAGGTCTCCAAACTGATTCCGGCCGCACCGGGCAAGCAGTACAGCTTGGACGACGCCGTGGAGATGGAGCCGGTACTGCGCGAGCGGCTGGAAAACGAAGAAGAACTCTCCGAACTGTGGGTGTTGGCCAAGAAGCTGGAAGGCCTGACTCGCAACATCGGCATGCACGCCGGCGGCGTGCTCATCGCGCCGGGTCGACTGACCGACTTCTGCCCGCTGTTCCAGGCCAGCGGCGAAGATGCTGTGCCGGTGTCGATGCTCGACAAGGACGACGTCGAGCAGATCGGCTTGGTGAAGTTCGACTTCCTGGGTCTGCGCAACCTGACCATCATCGAATTGGCGGTGCGCTACATCAAGGATCTCGACCCCAGCTTCGACACCGACCTCAACCAATTGGAATTCACCGACCAGGACGCGTATCGCGTGCTGCAAAAGGCCAACACCACGGCCGTGTTCCAGCTGGAATCGGACGGCATGAAACGCCTGCTGGAAAAGCTCAAGCCCGACCGTTTCGAAGATATCATCGCCGTGCTGGCGCTCTACCGGCCGGGCCCGCTGGGCTCGGGCATGGTGGACGACTTTATTTTGCGTAAGGCGGGCAAGCAGGAAGTCGACTACTTCCACCCCGATCTGACCGCCTGCCTGGAGCCGACCTACGGCGTGATCGTCTACCAGGAACAGGTGATGCAGATCTCGCAGATCATCGGGGGCTACACGCTGGGCGGCGCCGATATGCTACGCCGGGCAATGGGCAAGAAAAAAGCCGAAGAGATGGACAAGCATCGCGGCATCTTCACCGAGGGGGCGCAGAAAAAGGGCTACCCGGAGGAGTTGGCGCGCCATCTGTTCGACCTGATGGCCAAGTTCGCCGAGTACGGCTTCAACAAGTCGCACACCGCCGCCTACGCCGTGGTCGCCTACCAGACCGCCTGGCTCAAGGCGCACCACAGCGCGGCCTTCATGGCCGCCACCATGTCGTCCGAATTGGACAACACCGACCAGCTCAAGGTGTTCTACGACGACTCGCTGGCCAACGGTCTGAAATTCCTGCCCCCGGACGTCAACGAGTCGTTCTACCGCTTCGTGCCGGTGGATCGCAAACACATCCGCTATGCGCTCGGCGCCATCAAAGGCAGCGGCGAATCGGCGGTCGAGCACATCATCGCGGTACGCCAGGCATCCGGCCCGTTCACCGACTTGTTCGACTTCTGCCGCCGTACCGACAAGAAACTGGTCAATAAGCGCGTCACCGAGGCGCTGATCCGCGGCGGCGCCTTCGACGCCATCGACGACAACCGCGCGCGGCTATTGGCCAACGTCGGCATGTGCATGGAGTCGGCCGAACAAGAAGCGGCACACGCCAATCAGGGCGGGCTGTTCGACATGTTCGGCGACGATGTGGCGCCCCCCCTGGAAATGACCATGGTGCGCCCATGGGACCAGACCACCCGGCTGGCGGAAGAAAAAACCGCCATCGGCTACTATCTGTCCGGCCACCCGTTCGCCGCCTATGAGCGCGAAGTACGCGGCTTCATCAAGACCGCGCTGTCGCGCATCTCGCCGCGCAAGGAACCGCAGCTCTTGGCCGGCTTCGTCACCGGCATCCGCACCAAGGTCGGCAATCGCGGCAAAATGGCCTTCATCCAGCTCGACGATATGAGTGCCAAGCTGGAAGTCAGCGTGTTCTCGGAAACCTTCGACGCCAACCGCACGCGACTGCGCGAGGATCAGGTACTGGTGATCGAGGGCAAGGTCAGCAACGACGATTTTTCCGGCGGCCTGCGCATCACCGCCGATAAGATCTACGAGTTGGGCGAGGCGCGCAGTCTGTACGCGCGCAGCCTGCAGGTTTGCATGGATCAGAGCAACGCCGACACGGCCAAGTTCGCCGGCATCTTGACGCCCTATCGCAGCGAGGAAGCTGGCTGCCCGGTGCGCGTGCTCTACGCCAACGGCAAGGCGCGCGGCGAATTGATGCTACCCAAGCAGTGGGGGGTTCGCCTGGACGACGGACTGATCGGCAGCCTGAAGGAATGGCTGGGCGAGAAGGCGGTGAAAATCATCTGGTAAACCATTCGCGGCTGAAGCCGTTCCTACAACCATAGAATGGCCGTAGGAACGGCTTCAGCCGCGAATATCCTATCTTTCAGCCCGGCGCGCTGGAATAAACCACCGCCTGGGCGCGGCCGCGCTCCTTGGCCATGTAAAGCGCCTGATCGGCGGCTTCGAGCCAGGCCACTTCGTCGAAAACCTCCTTGGCGGTGCCCACCCCCACCAAGCCAACGCTGGCGGATAATTGCACCTTGCTCTCGCCGACGATCACCGGCCCGCCGACCACCTGCACCAGCTTGTTGCCGACGTCTTGCAACACCGACGGACTGGAGCCCGGCAGCGCCACCAAGAACTCCTCCCCCCCCCAGCGACCGATGATGTCCCCGCCGCGCAAGGTGCGCTGGATACGGTGCGCAGCCTCTTTCAACACCTCGTCGCCGACCAGATGACCGAACTCGTCGTTGATTGCCTTGAAGTGGTCCAGATCGACCAGCGCCAACGAAAACCCGCGGTTCTCATGGATGCAGCGGGCGTAGGCATGGTTGGCCATATCGATAATGCCGCGGCGGTTGAACACATTGGTCAGCGCATCGGTCATGGCTTCGCGCCCGGCAGTGCTTGCGAACACCAGCGCCTTCTCGTGCGAGAAGCTCAGATAGCGCAATGCAATCGTGGCCTCGAGCAAGTAAGTCAGATCCTCCAGCCACAGCGCCTCTTCATCGGACAAGATTCGAGGTTGGGTGTCGGCGATGCACAATGCGCCGATGACGTGGCCCTCCGCATTGTGAATCGGCTGCGCCGCATAAAAGCGAATGCCCGGCGCGCCAAGCACCGACGGCAACGCCGTGAAACGTTCGTCCTGGCTCGCATCCTCGCAGACAATGCGCTGCTTGCCTTTGACCACGTGCTGGCACAACGACTGTTCGCAAGGAATCGCCATCGGCGCCATGCCCAGCGGCGACATCAGATACTGGGTCTGGCCGTCCAGCACCGAGACATAGGTGATCGACACGTTGAACAGTTTTTGCGCCAGACGGGTCACGCGCAAGTACTCATGCTCCGCCGGCGCCCCCAACGTCAGCATACGGCGCAGCGACTCCAGCCGAGCCTGCGCCTCGGAGACTGCGCGCAATTTAGTGTGCAGCATGATTTACCTCGCTTATTTAGCCCCTGTATTCAGCTTATACCATTGGCAAGATCCGCCAAACCGTGGCTCGCCAAAAGCGGCGTGAGCAGCGTCATGGCGCGTGCCAGATCGACCTGTTTCCGCTCGGAGAGCGCCAACTGCCAAACATCCAGCGGCACGCCCGGCACCTCAGGCAGCCACCGAGCCAGCACCTCGTTGTCATGGGCCTCGCCCAGTGCCACCTGCAACGGCTTGAGCGCCCGGGCTCGCGCCGCATGTTCGGCCGACAGCACATCCTCCAGCGCGCCGACCCAAAAGCGGTAATGCTTGATGGCCAGGCGCAGATTGTGCCAATCCTTGATGCGATGGCGCGCGAGCGCGGTGCGCATGCGCGTGCCGAGCGCCACCGCCAACCGGTCGGCATGGTGTCCCGCCCGCTTGATCAATTTTTTGGGCGATGCCTGCCGCTCGATTTGCTCGATGGCCGCCTGCATGGCGGCAAGCGCCTGTGGCAGACCGAGCCGATCCATCTCGCCCCCCAATAACGGATAGCTTTGCCGCAGCGCGCGCGCCAGTGCCGTCGAGGGGCGACGCCGATTGCGCGGCCAGCCGCACTCCAATTGCCGAATCAAGCCGATGCCGACCTGGTGGTCGCGCACTGGCGAAGTGGCGCGATAACATTGATCGAACACGGGCGACCACTGGTCAAAATCGGGATCTTTACGCACGAAGTGCCGCAGAATGCGGCAGATGCGCAAGGACAGGCGCAGATCATAGACGGCATCGGCGGCGAGACTCGCGCGATCTAGCAACGACCGCGCCTGCAAGGCCTGACTTTGCACCTGCTGAAAATGCGGCAGCAGCACCGAGGCATTTCGCGCGTCTTTCATGACATGCCGATGAGAGTTGATTGAGTGTCAGCTTGCCCCTGCCCGCTCAGGATGGCAAGTCTCTCGATCGAGCACTGTCAGCGCCGGACAGGGCCGGCGCCCGGGGAATTACAGCTTGAGGCTAAGGCCCAGGTTGATGGAACGTCCGGGGGCAGGCAGCGCAATCGTGGGTAGCCCTTGCAACGCCAGATCGGCATACACCCCGGCCAGCGGCGCCTGGTAATATTTATTGAACAGGTTATCGACCGAGAAGTCGACGCTCAACCGGCGCCATTGATAGCTCGCCCGCCAATTGAGCAGCGAATAGCCGGCGGTTTGCGGTTCGAGGCGAGCCGCATCGACATCGCGCTTTTTGCTCACCACCCACCAGGCCAATTCGTGTTGCCAATGCTCGAAGCTTTGCGTCAACGACAGCCGGGCGTTCAACGGCATCATGTGGTACAGCGAAGTGCCGGTGGACAAATCGCAGCCATGCACATAATCGGCCACCGCCTTGAATTCCCCCATCCCCCATGCGGCGTCATCCCACAAGCGCAACTTGCCGGACAGATCGATGCCGTACAACTCGGCGTTGTGGTTGGCGAAGCGCAGCTTGTTTTCGCCTGGGGTCGCCCTCAATACCTCTACCCCGATGTAATCCTGCACATAGCTGTAATAAGGTGTCGCCGTCACTTGCCAGCGCCGCTGATCGGCATCGTGCCAATCGCCCTGCAGGTTGAATGTGCGTGCCACTTCCGGTTTGAGGTTGAGGTTGCCGACATAGGCATTGCCATCGCCGGCCCAATTGATCATCTCGCTTGCCATCCAATTGCTGGACCAGGCGTAGCGCTCATACAGGCTGGGGAAGCGGGTCTGCTGGCTCAGGCCGAGACGGTACTGGCTAAGCGGATCCGGCCGATAGCGCAACTGCGCCGACAGCCCCCAGCCCAGATCGGTCTTGTCGCGCGGCGCGGCATTGAAGGCCGCCGAATCGGTGGCATAACTGCCGCTATTGCGGTAGCCCTGCACATTGTCGGCATTGCTATGTACTTGATCCAGACGCAAGCCGACATTGCTGGACCATTGCGGCAGCCAGGCCGACGCCACCTCGCCGAACACACCGATGCGATCGCGCCGACCGTTGCGGATACTCCAGAAGGTATTGGGCGCCATGCCGGTGCCGCTGACCGGCGGCCACCAGTCGTCCAGGGTAAAGCGGTGAAATTCGTTGCCGATGCGCAGGGTATGACGGCCGCTCAATTCGGTAGTCAACGACAGCGCATAGCCGACGTCGCGCCCGTGGGTGTTCATCGGCATGAACATCGGGTCGTCGTATTGCGATTTATCGGCACCGACGTCCATCTGGTGCCGGGTATCCTGCCAATAGACCCGCGCCGCCAACTTACCCCAGGGCAGCAGACCTTCATACGACAGATTGACGGCATCGGAGCGATTGCCGATCAGATCCATGCGCTGGTTGGCGAACCCCTCGCCCGGCACCTCCTGATGGCGGACATGCGCGCGCCAAGTCTGGCTGCCGTCGCGATGGGCGAGATTCAGTTGCTCGCTGCGCACGGTGTAATAGGTCGACTTGATTTCATTTCCCTGACCGTCGGTGTAATTATCGGCGTGCTCCGTCATCGCCGACACATTCAGGCTGGTGTCGTCATTGGCCAAGGCGGCATCCAGCGTGCCACCGCTCGCTCGGCCGTTGCCGCGCCCGTTCGCGCCAACAATGGCCTCGTTGAGCCAGCTGCCGGCCGGCGCGAAACGCGGCGCGGGCGTTTGTACCTGGATGACGCCGCCCAGATGGTCCCCGCCGGCGCTGACGGGGCTCTCCGGCCCCAGCACATCGATTTTGCCGATCTGGGACGGTGCGATATAGGATAGTGGCGGGTTCATATTATTGCCGCAGGCCGCCGTGATGTTTTGGCCGTCCAAGGCTATTTTCACTCGACTGGCGTCCAAGCCATGCAAGGTGGGCGCCGAGGAAATTCCCCCGCCTGCGCTCAGGCCGATGCCCGGCTGCCATTGCAGCAAACGCGCGCTATCGGCGCTGTCGATGCGCGCTGCGTTATATTGTTCGGCGGGATTATCGACGCTGGCGACGACGTCGATATCGTCAAGTTGAACGACCTGCGCCTGCGTCAAAACCGGCAGCAGGGTCAGGGCAAAAAACAGCGGTTTCACAGTGCAATGCGGGTGCTTTTTCATATTATCTCTCTGCAGTCATTTATATGACCGTCGCATTGTATGAGCACCCCCTCGCCCGGCTCTGCGGCAAATCGCCGCAGAAGTTCCCTACTGCGACGATTTGCCGCATTCCTCCAATCCGCCGCACATCTTATGCTGAGCGCATCACTCATACTGGACACTACCCGTGCCCACCCCCCGCGCGCGCAACACCCTTGCGCCATACCCGCCAGCACATCGGCGCCAGATCGTCTGCCTGGCACTCGCACTGGGACTGCATGCACTGCTGTTCTCCACCCTGGAGAGCCCGACAAGTTTCGTGTCGGTACCAGCAACGGTCGGGCCATTACAGGTCAGCCTGCGCTTCGCGCCCATGCAACCGACAGCGGCGCTTAAACCGCACGCCCCGCCGCCTCCCCTGCGCGCGCACGCCCTAGCCGGCACGGCCAAACAGCGGCCGACCATCCGGGCCGTACGGTCAACCGCGCTGACGGTGCCCGCACCGCCGCCTTCCGCCAGCGCGGTTGCCCATACAGCCACCGGCAGTGCGGCCGATGCCCCCCCACCAGCCATTGTGCCGGCCGAATTGGCCTTTGCATGCCCATTTCGGCCGGCGCCGATTTATCCGGCGTTATCGCGCCGCGCAGGCGAGCGCGGCGCGGTGTTACTGCAAGTGAGTGTCGATGAAAGCGGCCACCCCTTCCGGGTGGAAATCGAACAATCCAGCGGCTTCGAGCGGCTGGATCAGGCGGCACAGGCGGCGGTGCGCTTATGGCGTTGCAACGCGAGCCGAGGCGCGGTCACGGCGCGGCAGACGATTCGATTCGCACTTGATGGGTAGCGGGCCGGGTCGAACCGCGCGCCAGCAATGTGCCGTGCAGAACCAGCAAGCGATTGGCCAGGGTGGGCGAACGCAAGCGCGACAGCAACATATCCATGGCCATCGCGCCGATGTCGTAGACCGGTTGCTCGATCACCGTCAGGCCTTCGCCGACCAGCCCGGTCCAGACATCGTTATCGAAGCCAGCCAGGCCGATGTCGTCTGGAATGGCCAGCCCGCTTGCGCGCACCGCCTGCAGCGCGCCCAACAATAGCAGACCGTTGCTGGCCAACAGCGCCTGCGGGCGCGCCGGCTCGCACAACCATTGTCTGACCAAATGATCGGCGGCTTCGCTTCCCGGCACGACGAAGCGGACGTCCGATTTCTGCCCGTGCGCCGTCATCGCGTCGCGGTAACCGGCCGCACGTTCGGCGCCGGTGGCCCCGCTGTTGCCGAACAGCCCGCCTATACGTCGGTAACCGTTCGCCAGCAGGTGCTCGGTCAACTGCGCGGCAGCCTGCCTGTTATCCAGCACCACCGCGTCGGTGGCGCCGGCCGGCCCGGCCCGGTCGATCATGACCACCGGAAAATCGAAGCGCTCGGGGCGGAAGCGCCGCGCCGAGACGGTCGTCGGCGAAAAGATCACGCCGCAGACTCTTTCCTCCTGCATCAAGCGCAGATACATCGCTTCTTTGTCCGGATTTTCATCGGCATTGCACAAAATCACGCGCATACCGGCCTGATAGGCGACATCCTCCACCGCGCGGCTGACAGCGGTAAAGAAAGGATTGCGGATATCGGACACGATCAAGCCGACCGTCTGGCTGTGTTGAGAGCGCAGCCGTCGAGCAGATAGATTGGGACTGTAGCCAAGTTGCTGCACGGCGGCTTCGACTTGTTGTCTCAATGCGGCGCTGACCGGCCCATTGCTCAACACACGCGACACCGTGGCGACCGAGACACCGGCCAGAGCGGCCACATCCTTAATTTTTGCGCCCATCAAGCTTTACCGTTCGCCGCCATCATGCAGCGCCGTCGGGACACGCGATATGAAGCATGGCGCAAATTGACAGTTACGTTGTAATCGTTTTCAATCATGACGGACTTTCATCGACGGTATGCATTCCATGTACGAAACCAGAGTGAATTTGAAAATATTCTTTTATATGGAAGTATTTCAAACAAAAAATATGCCAGTACACAGATTGCAACATTCATGAAAAGTTGCGGCGTCGTCTCGCATGAATGCCAAACTTCCTGTTTTATATTGAAAACGTTTCCAAAACCAATCTTAGCCGGAGTTACCGCATGAAAGTCCCGGTGATCACCGTTACGCTCAACCCGGCCATCGACCAGACTATCCGACTGCAGGCGCTCGCCCATGGCGCGGTAAACCTGGCGCTCGGCGTCGACAGCCACCCCGGCGGCAAGGGCGTCAACGTAGCCAGTTGCCTGGCCGACGGGGGAACGCCCGTGGTGGCGACCGGTATTTTGGGGCGCGACAATCTGGAGCCGTTCACCAAGCTGTTCCTGGACAAGGGCATCGACAACCGCTTCACCCTGCAGCCGGGTAGTACACGGGTCAATATCAAGTTGGTGACTGCGGACGACCACTCGACCACGGAGATCAACCTGCCCGGCGCCACGGTTCTGCCTACCACTTTTGCCGCCTGGCTCGAACGCATGGGCGAGTTGGGCGAGCCGGGTCGTTTCGTCGTCCTTTCTGGCAGCTTGCCGGGCGGCCTGCCCGACGATTGCTACGCCGCACTCTGCGCGCGGCTAGCCGCCGAACGGGCATATGTCGTACTGGATACCAGCGGCGAACCGTTATGTCGGGCCCTGGCCGGCACAACTCTGCCCTACTGCATCAAGCCCAATCGGCATGAGTTGGCACAGTGGGCCGGCCGCGAACTGCCAACCTTGAACGATGTCATCGAGGAGGCACACCGCCTTTATTGTCGAGGCGTCTGCCAAGTGGTGGTTTCCCTGGCGGAGCAAGGCGCATTGTTTGTCGGCGCGCCGGGCGTCTGGCATGCCCGCATGCCCGCCCTCGCACCGATGAGCACCGTCGGCGCCGGCGATGCGCTGTTGGCAGGTTGGCTTGCCGCGCAACATGCCGGACGCGACTGGGAAGCGGCCATCCGGCTCGCCATGGCTTTCGCCTCCGGCAAGCTAACCCGTATCGGCCCGCATCTGCCTGACAGAGCCACGATTGAACAATTAGCCCGCGAAGTCATGTTAGCGCCCGTCTGAAAACCCCTCTCCTTTCCAACTTAGCCCCTCTCCTGCGGGTCGAATGCAAAGCGGACGACTCAGATCGCGACAATTCCGAA
The DNA here is from genome assembly GCF_004363805.1 of Paludibacterium purpuratum. Classification (GTDB taxonomy): domain Bacteria; phylum Pseudomonadota; class Gammaproteobacteria; order Burkholderiales; family Chromobacteriaceae; genus Paludibacterium; species Paludibacterium purpuratum. Next base: position 63,708 of record NZ_SNZP01000002.1, read on the forward strand.
CTACCAATGGGAACGACGCCGTCAGGCCACCCCTTTTGGATCAAATCCGTTCGTGGCAAGGTCTGCCGGGGCAAACAACTTGTTCAGATCCCACCGACCCCCCGATAAACATGGCTGACAACAGCTGCACACGGAGAGGAGCACCACCATGCCCAAGTTGATCGCCGTCATTACGGCGCCGGAACAGCTATCCAAGGCCTTATTGGCTGCCGAAGCATTGAAACAGGCCGCACAAAAGCGCGGCCAGACACTGATGGTCGAGGTCAACGGAACACCGCGCATGACCGCAGCCGAAATCGCCGAGGCGGACGAGATCCTGCTGGTTGGGCAAGCTACCGACCTCGGCCGCTTTCGCTTTAGCGGCACGACGCTACGCCACCTCGAACTCGATTTCGTGTTGCAAGATGCCGAGTCCGCCTTGGCTATCCCGACAGCAGGGCTGTCAATCGTCGCCATTACCGCCTGTCCGGTTGGCGTGGCGCACACCTTCATGGCTGCGGAAGGGCTGGCAGAAGGAGCGAGGCGGTTAGGCCACCGCATCAAGGTCGAAACCCAAGGTTCGATCGGCGCGCAAAACACCTTGAGCCCGGAGGAGATTGCCAATGCGGACTTGGTGATCATTGCCGCCGATACGCAGGTCGATACATCCCGCTTCAACGGCAAGCGAATCCATTTCGCCAGCACCAAGCGGGCGATTGCCGATGGCTCCGAGCTGGTACGCCTGGCGATCGAGGAAGCCAGGCCGCGCCATGCCGCGCCATCGCGGATGACGCAGACCTTCGCCGCCAAGGCGGCGGATTCCGCACAACGCACAGGCCCCTACAAGCACCTGATGACCGGCGTTTCCCACATGCTGCCATTCGTCGTGGCCGGCGGCGTTCTGATCGCACTGGCCTTTGCGCTAGGCGGCATTTATGCCTATGACGACAGCAATAAGGACACCCTGGCCTGGGCCCTGTTCCAGATCGGCGCCAAGTCGTCGTTTGCCTTGATGGTGCCGATCCTGGCGGGTTATATCGCCTATTCGATCGCCGATCGTCCAGGACTCGCGCCGGGCATGGTGGGCGGCATGCTGGCCGTCAGCCTTGGGGCGGGCTTTCTCGGCGGCATCATCGCCGGTTTCCTCGCCGGCTACGCGACCGACTGGCTGAACCGCCATATCAACCTGCACCGCAACCTGGAAAGCCTGAAGCCGATATTGCTGCTGCCGATCCTGGGCTCGTTGCTGGTGGGACTCATGATGATCTATGTGGTGGGCGGTCCGATCGCCGAGGCACTGAGCGTGCTGATCGAATGGCTCAAACACATGCAGGGGTCGAGCGCGCTCCTGCTGGGCGCGCTGATCGGCGCCATGATGGCTTTCGACATGGGCGGCCCGGTCAACAAAGCGGCCTATACCTTCGCCACCGCGCTATTGGCGAGCCAGGTCTATGGACCGATGGCAGCGGCCATGGCGGCCGGCATGACACCGCCGCTGGGCCTTGCACTCGCTTGCAGGCTGTTCGCCAACCGCTTCAGCCAGGAGGAGCGCGAGGCGGGCAAGGCCGCCTCGGTACTAGGCATCGCCTTCATCACGGAGGGGGCGATTCCGTTCGCCGCGCGCGATCCGCTGCGCGTGATTCCGGCACTGATGGGCGGTGCGGCACTGACTGGCGCCCTATCCATGGCGTTAAGCGTCGAACTGCGCGTACCTCACGGCGGCGTTTTCATCCTGTTCATGCCCAATACGGTCGCGCATCTGGGCAGTTATATCGCCAGCCTGGCGCTCGGCACCCTTGCCACCGCGCTATTGCTACGGCTACTGAAAAAACCGCTGCCGTAGGCTGGGGTCGCGGGAGAGGTTGGTGCGGTGCTTCGCGACCGCACCCTACGCAAAAAAAGGGAGCCGAAGCTCCCTGAATACGCCTTGACGCAAAAATCGATTATTTCCAGCTAGCGGGGAATTTGTAGCCGGCGTACTTCACATTGGCCCAGGACTTGAATTCGGCCGAATTGTAAGCGGCGATCACATCCTTGACCCACGGTTTAGCGGTGTCCGCACTACGTACCACCCCCCAGTTAACGTAGGCGTAGCTCTTTTCCTGGAACAGCGCTTCGGTCAGCTTGATGCCGGAGCTAGTGGCATAGTTGCCGTTAATCACGGCAAAGTCGGCATCGCTACGCGCGCGCGGCAATTGCGCCGCTTCCAGCGACAGAATCTTGATATTTTTCGGGTTGGCGGCGATGTCGTGCTGCGACGCAGTCAGCGGATTGATGCCGGCCTTGAGCTTAATCCAGCCCAGATCGTTGAGCATCACCAATGCCCGGGCGAAGTTGCTCGGATCGTTCGGCGCGGCCACGCTGGCGCCATTCTTGATGTCCTTGAGCGACTTGGCCTTGCCGGCATACAAGCCGAGCGGCGCTGTCGGCACTTGGAACACGGCACTCAGTTGCAGCTTGTGCTCTTTGCTAAAGCCATCCAGGTAGGGCTTGTGCTGGAACACGTTGACGTCGAGCGAGCCCTCCGACAGCGCCAGATTCGGGCGCACGTAGTCGGTAAACTCGATCAGCTTGACGCTGTAGCCTTCCTTTTCCAGGATCGGCTTGACCTGCAGCTTCACCATGTCGCCGAAATCCCCGACCGTCGTACCGATGACGATATTCTTCTTAGCCGGATCGGCAGCCAGCGCCGTGGTAGCGAGCGACAAGCCGACGATCGAGGCGACCAACGATTTCACAATCCATTTCTGCATCTTTATTTTCTCCAATTGATGACTCGAGATAGGCCCGAATCCGGGTTAACGCTTGTCCAGTCGATGTGCCAGACGATTACCGATGTACTGGATGACTTGCACGATGATCACCAAGAGCAGCACCATCGCCACCATCACGTCGGTTTGAAAACGGTAGTAGCCATAACGAATGGCCAGATCGCCGATACCGCCGCCGCCGACCACCCCCGCCACCGCCGTGTAAGACAGGAAGCTGATGGTCAAAATAGTCAGGCTGGAAATCAAACCCGCGCGCGCTTCGCCCAGTAAAACTTTGCGGATGATCTGCCAAGGGCTCGCCCCCATGGCTTCGGCCGCTTCGATCACACCGCGCGGAATTTCGCGCAGGGTCTGCTCCACCAGGCGGGCAAAGTAGGGAATGGCGGCAAAAGCCAGCGGCACCGAGGCGGCCACCGGGCCGATGGTGCTACCGACGATCAGGCGGGTCAGTGGCACCAGCGACACCATCAGGATAATGAACGGGAAAGAACGCACCAGGTTCACCAGCCAGCCGAGCACGCCGTGCAGGCCTCGGTGGGCGAACAACTGCCCGGGACGGGTCAGGTAGAGCACGATGCCGAGCGGCCCGCCCAAGAGCAGAGCGGCAGCCAGGCCAAGGCCCAACATCAGTGCGGTTTCCAGCAGGGCCTGGGCAATTTCCGGCCCCATCATGCTCAGATCCTGCCAAATCGCATTCAAAGTCACGGTATCCATTACGCCACCTCCAGCAGCGAGCGTGCGAGATCGGTATTGGCGTCGACTTGGCCGGCGGCGACGTCCATCACTTCGATCACGCGCCCTTGGTCGAGCACAGCGGCACGATGGCAGATGGAGCGCACGACACCCATTTCGTGGGTCACGATGACCACGGTGACGCCAAAACGCTGATTGATTTCCTGCAGGCAGGACAGGATGGACTGGGTGGTCTTCGGGTCGAGCGCCGAAGTCGGTTCGTCCGCCAGGATGACGTGTGGGCGCGAGGCCAGTGCGCGGGCAATGCCGACGCGCTGCTTCTGGCCGCCGGACAATTGGGCCGGATAATGGTCGGCGCGATCCGTCAAGTGCACCACTTCCAGACACTCGCCGACCCGCACGGCGATGTCCGCCTTTTGCCAACCGGCGATCTCCAGCGGGAAGGCCACGTTCTGGGCCACGGTGCGGTTGGCCAGCAGGTTGAACTGCTGGAACACCATGCCGATATTTTGGCGAGCCTGGCGCAGCTGGCGCGCGGACAGCGTGGTCAGATCCTGGCCGTCGACGATCACCCTACCGGCATCGGGACGTTCGAGCAGATTGATCAGACGCAACAAGGTGGACTTACCGGCGCCGGAAAACCCGATCAAACCGAAAATCTCGCCTTGAGCGATGGACAAGGAAGTGTCGTCTACCGCGTGAAACCACCCGCCTTCCGGGCGCTGGAACCGCTTCGACAACGACTGTAGATGAATCATGGGCACACTCCAAAACATAAAGCCCGCCGATGCTTGCGACGGGCTTTACATGGAGAGCCACCCAAAATCAAGATGGCTGTAGCCGTATGGCTACCCACGCTTTAGCTGTTTTACGCCCGCAAGCTGTGTTCAAATCGGCGATAAATTGTGTTTTTTATTGAACAGAAATTTTCGATTTGTGTCAAGAAAATTTTCTCAAACCAAAATCGGCAGCAGCGATGCCGTCAACGGCAAGTGATCCGACAGGTGTGGCCAGGGCATGTCGCCCAACACCGAGGCACAGACCGGGCGCAAGCCACGCACGTAGATTCGGTCGAGCGTCAGCATCGGCATGCGGGCGGGAAAACTGCGCGCATGACTGCCGAACAACGCCAGGTGCACCTCGGTCAACCCGGCTTCGTCCTGCAGGCAATGCGAGGCCTGGCCGCGCCAGTCGTTGAAATCGCCGGCCAGGATCAGCGGCAACTCGGGGGGGATGTTGTGCCGGATGTAATTGGCGAGCGTGTGGTATTGCTTGCGCCGATCGTGGCCAAGCAAGTTCAGATGCGCGCATAACGCCACCACGGGCGTCGGCCAGCCGGCCGGCCGCAACTGGCAATGCAGCACGCCGCGGCTTTCGTACGCGTTGACCGAAATATCGAGGTTGCACCACGACTCGATGGGAAACCGGGTCAGCACCGCATTGCCGTGATGACCATGCTCGTAGGCGGCGTTCAGACCGTAGGCTGCACGCAGATTGAGGCGCCGCGCCAGGAAATGGTGCTGAGGCACGCTGGACCAATCCGCATGGTACAAGGCGCGACGCTGGTTCTTGCCCTGCACTTCCTGCAGGAACACCAGGTCGGGCGCCTGCGTGTCGAGCGCGCGCGCAATGCCTTCGAGCCGCACACGTCGGTTCAGAGGCGACATCCCCTTATGCATATTGAAGGTGATGACGCGCAGCGGGTCCATCAGGGAAGCCTTGACGGCAATAGCCGTAGCGCCTCGGCATTGGAGGGAGAAAAGACGCGCTCCGCCGCCTCCTCCCAGGGCTGCCAGCACCATGCCAGGTGTTCGCCCGGCGCCAGCCGCACCGGCACGGCATCCGACACCAAGAGGCCGAATACCTGCTCGCGGTTGTGGGTCACGCCAGGTGCGTAGCGGTGGCGCCAATGCGCGTAGATTTCGTAGGTATTGCTAATGCCCCAATCGCTCAGCGCCGGCGGTTCGGCCATGAGGCCGGTCTCTTCGAGCACCTCGCGGCGCGCGGTGTCGATCAGCGCCTCCTCGCCTTCTCGGCTACCGGTGACCGACTGCCAGTAACCGGGCCGGTCGGCGCGTTCGAGCAACAGAACCCGACCGTCCGGGGTATGGATCACCACCAGCACCGACACCGGCTGTTTGTAGGGTTTCACGCCTCGCCTCCGCCCGGGAGGCGCTTGACCGACACTTCCATCTGCGGAAACGGCATCTGGACGCCGTGCTCGCGGAACAAGCGCCAAATGGCCATATGAATGTCGGACTTCAGTCCGAGAAAACCGTTTTCCGGATCCGCCACCCAGAAACCGACTTCCAGCGTGATGCCGCTGGCGCCGAACAGGGTGACGAAGCCCTTGGGTCCGTCGACCACCCGCGGCTGCCGCGCCGCTTCCTCCAGCAGTCTCAGCGCCAATTCCAGGTCGGTGTCGTAGGCCACGTCGACCTTGACGCTGCTCCAGATCTTGCTATCCGAGTAGGACTGGTTGATCACGGTACTGGCGATCATGGTCTCATTGGGAATCAGCGCCTCGCTGCCGTCGCCGCTCTTGAGCACCACGAAGCGCGAAGTGATCTTGGTGACGTTGCCGACCCGGTCGCCGATCGTCAGCCGGTCGCCGATGCGGATCGAACGATCCAGCAGAATGATGAAGCCCGATATGTAGCTGCTGGCGATTTTCTGCAGGCCGAACCCCAGACCGACGCCAAGTGCGCCGCCAAATACCGACAGCACGGTCAGATCGATGCCGACGATCGGTAGCGCGATCAGCACCGCGGTCACCATCAGCACAGTGCGCGCCAGCTTGGAGAACACCAGGCGCAGACTGAGATCGAGTTCATTCAGGCGCATCAGGCGCCGCTCCACCAGGCGGCTGACCCACAACGCGACGAACATGATGACCGACACCCACAACAGCGCGCCCAGCACCATCGACAGATCGAGTTGCACCTTGCCGACCCGGAAGGAGATCGACTCCATCCACTCGACGGCGAAGTCGTCCAGCTGGATCGCCCAGGTCACGAAGGCCAGCCAGGAAAGCGAAGCGAGGATATGTTCCGTGCGGCGTTCGAAGCGGCCGCGCGGCAGAATTTCGCGCACCACGGCGGTCAAGAGGCGGATGAGGCCAAGCCAAAACAAGGTTGCGGAGAAAGCCAGCAAGACATGCGGACGGTGGTGCAGCATGACGCCCCAGACCAGGGCGAACAGCAGCAGCAGCGCCTCCGCGCTGAGCGGCATAATCAGGCGCAGCCCGGCATAGGGCAGGAAATGATCGTATCGTGCAGGATTGTCGGCGAAATAGCGTCGATAGACTTCGCGACTCAGGCGCCAGCCGAATAGCACGCACAACACGCCAATGCAGAGCTCGGTCAACCCCGCCCAGGTCTGCATGGCACCGAGCAGCGCGTCGACACTCATTTCATCGCGGCGGAAGAACATCGGCATCCCTCCCATCATTGACCCGTCCCCGGCGCGTCGGGGTGCAGTTGGCCGTCGGTCAGGCGCCATTGCTTGTCGGTGCGACGCGCCAATTCGCGATCGTGGGTAACGATCAGCAGACTGGTACCGAAACTTTGATTCAATTCCAGCATGAGGTCAAATACGATGCCGGCGGTGTGGTGATCGAGGTTACCGGTGGGCTCGTCGGCCAATAGACAGGCCGGACGCGTCACCAGGGCGCGGGCGATCGCCGCACGCTGCCGCTCGCCGCCGGAGAGCTCGCCCGGCTTGTGAGCGAGCCGGGCACCGAGACCGACCCGCGTAAGGATTGCCGAGGCAGCCTGCTCGGCCTCCCGACGCGACTGGCGCCGCACCAAAAGCGGCATCATGACGTTCTCCAAGGCGGAGAACTCCGGCAGCAGGTGGTGAAACTGATAGACAAAACCCAGATTGGCATTGCGCCAGGCGCCGAGCGCGCGTTCGCTCATACCGGCAAGCGGGCGCCCCTGCACCGACACCTCGCCGGCGGAGGGCTTGTCGAGCCCGCCCAACAAATGCAGCAGCGTACTCTTACCCGATCCGGACGCCCCGACGATGGCCATGGTTTCGCCGGTGCCGACAGTCAAATTCACGTCGGTCAGCACGCTGACGTCCAACCCGCCCTCTCGGAAAGCCTTGCTCAAACCCCGGCATTGGATCACGTTCGAATCACTCATAGCGCAAGGCCTCCGCCGGTTGGGTGCGCGCGGCGCGCCAGCTTGGGTACAGCGTGGCGCAAAGCGCCAATGCCAGTGAAACGATGGTGATCATGCTCACATCCGGCCACTGTACGTCGGTGGGCAGGTAATCGATCATGTACACCTGGGGCGACAGTAATTTGCTGCCGGTGATGTGCTCGATGGCACCGACAAGCAGATCGATGTTCCAAGCACCCAGCACGCCGAACACCACGCCGAACAACGTGCCCAGCACGCCGGCCACCGCTCCCTGGATCATGAAGATCGACATGATGCTGCCGGGAGAGGCGCCAAGTGTGCGCAGGATGGCGATATCGGCCTGTTTGTCGGTCACGACCATCACTAGCGTGGAAACCAGGTTGAAGGCCGCCACGGCCACGATCAGCGTCAGGATGATGGTCATCATGCGCTTTTCGATCTGTACCGCGCGGAAATAATTCGAATTCATATCGGTCCAGTCGGACACCATGGCGTTCTGATTGAGCTTGCGCTGCAGTTGCGCCTTGACCTCAGGCGCGGCCAGCACGTCGTCGAGCTTCAGACGCACGCCCGACACGTCGTTACCGAGGCGGAACAGAACCTGGGCGTCATGCAGGTCGATCATGGCGAAAGACGAATCCAGCTCGTACATGTTCATGCGGAAGATGCCGACCACAGTGAATTGCTTGAGGCGCGGGATCATACCGGCGGGGGTCACATTGCCCTCAGGCGTGATCAACGTCACCTTGTCCCCCATCCCGACGCCGAGCTGTTGCGCCAGCTGGTCGCCGAGCAGAATGCCGAAACCGCCCGGTTTGAGCGCGTCCATACGGCCGCCGATCATGTGCTGGCCGATTTCCACCACATGGCTTTCCAACCCGGCGTCGACACCGCGCACCATGGCGCCGCGCACCGATCCGCCAAAAGACAATAGTCCCTGCGCCGACACGAACGGCGCAGCCGCCACCACGCGCGGCTCTTTCAGCAGGTACGGGCGCAGCGTTTGCCAGTTGGCCACCCTGCCCTGGTAGTCGCCGACCTCGATATGGGCGGCGGCGCCGAGAATGCGCCCGCGGATTTCCTTTTGAAAACCGTTCATCACCGATAGCACGATGATCAGCGCGGCCACGCCCAGCCCGATACCCAGTACGGAAATCAGCGAAATGAAAGAGATGAAGCCGTTGCGACGCTTGGCACGCAAATAGCGCAAGCCGATCATCGCCTCGAAGGGCAATTGCATGTAGAAGTCCTTGCGACTTAGCGGTTATACGGGTTTTCCAGCGACTGCATCATGGCAACCAACACATCGCGCACCTGATGTTCGTCGCAGCCCATCAGCACCGCGTCCTCGAAGGCATCCTGTGCCATTTGGCGCAGCTCATCGAGATTTTCGCGCATGACCTTGAGTTTTTCGACGCAAGCCACCGGCTTGCCGTCCGGATCTAGCCAGACCGGGAATTCGAATTGCACGTCGTTTCCATCCATCGTTAACGAAGATGCCCGCTGGACGCGGGCATCTTCTATGATTCGCTAGTATAAACCCGCAAAGTTATTAATGCCTCCGGGTTTTTTTGCCGCTCTTTTTGGCACCGGCAGCCTTGGCGCCGACGGTCCTGCATTTTTTCCCCTTGACGCACACCGACTTCACCCGCTTACCCGGCGTCGTGTCGAGCGTCGAACTGCTATCGGCCGGCACATCGGCCGCCGCGGCGACATCGGTGCCACTGGCGGCACTGTCCCCACCACTGCCGCGTGCCACTCGACGCGCGCCGTTGTAGTGCGCCACCCAGTAGGACTGGTTCAACTGCGCAACCTCGATACTTTTACCGGTGCGCGGCGAATGGATGAATTTACCGTTGCCGAGATAAATTCCTACGTGTGAATAAGAAAATCCGCGAGTGTTGAAGAAGACCAGATCGCCCGGCATCAGTTCCGCGCGATTGATGGATCGACCGACTTTGGCCATGCCCGCGGCGGTGCGCGGCAGGTTGACCTTGAGCGATTTCTTGAACACGTACTGGATAAAGCCGCTGCAATCCAGGCCAGTGCTGGGGTTGGAACCGCCGAAGCGATAGGCGACCCCCATCAGGCTGATGGCTTGGAGCAGCATGTCGCCGACGGCATCGTCGGTCGCTGAAGAGGCATAATTGCCAATCGGATCCCCCGCAGGCTCGGCTGCGGTATTATCGTCCTTGGTGACTTTATCCGGTGCGGTCTTGTCCGGCGCGGCGGTGACGCAAGCCAACCAGCCTGCCAGCGCGAGGGCGAGTATGCGGCGGTGCAATTTCATAGGCCGGACTTTAACGGACAGGACAGGCAGTGTAAAGCCGCCTACTCAAGGCACGTACAATATGTTGAAAGAAACATTGATTGCCATGCGCGATCTGCCGCGCATGAAAGAAATCTCCGGAGTCCTGATTCGGCACGGGTTGGGGGAGTTTGCCGAACGCCTACGATTGCCGCGCGCGATGGAAGTCGCAGGCGAATGGCTGCACTTGCGAAAATCGGATACCGCCGAAACCACCCCTACCTCGGTACGGGTACGACAGGCGCTGGAGGAGTTGGGGCCGACCTTCATCAAATTAGGGCAAATCCTTTCCACCCGCGTCGATGTGTTCGCGCCACATTGGATCGCCGAATTCGAAAAACTGCAGAACAATGTGCCGCCCATCGACCCGGCCCTACTCCCCGAGTTGCTGCACTCGGCGCTTGGCGCACCGCCGGAGGCGCTATTCGCCAGGTTCGAGGCCACACCCATCGGCTCGGCCTCGATCGCCCAGGTCCATCGCGCCGTGCTGCACGACGGCCGTGCGGTAGCGGTTAAGCTGCGCCGCCCGGGCATCGTGGAAAAGGTACAGGCCGATCTGCGCATCCTGTCGCACCTGGCCACCGTGCTGGAGGCCGAGTTTCCGGATGCTCGCCGTTTTCAGCCACAAGAGATCGTGCGCCAATTCACCCGTTCGATGACCCGGGAAATGGATCTGGAAATCGAGGCGCGCAATATGGAGCGTTTCGCCCGCGACTTCGCCGGCGACGAACACGTCACGGTACCGGGCGTGCACTGGCAGTACACCAACCCGATGGTCAACGTACAGGACTTCATCGAGGGTGTGCCGGGATGCCGCATCGATCAACTGGCGAGCATGGGGCTCGACCCGGCCGACATGGCGCGCCACGGCGCCGACGCGGTGCTGAAGATGATCTTGATCAATGGCTTCTTCCATGCCGACCCGCACCCGGGCAATGTCATCTTTCAGCCGGGGCCTCGTATCGCCTTCGTCGATTTCGGCATGGTCGGCCGCTTGTCGCACGCGCGGCGCGACGAAATCGTCGACCTACTGGCGGCACTCGCTCAGCACGACGAGCGGGCAATGATGGACGCGCTCATCGAATGGACCGGCAGCAAACAGATCGACGAGGCGCAATTCGCCACCGATATCGGCGAACTGGTATTCGCCTACGAGCACGTGCCGCTGAAGAATCTCCGCATCAGCCAACTCATCGGCGAAATCATGGAGCTGATCCGCAACCACTCGATCCTGCTGCCTGCGGATCTGGCGATGCTGTTCAAGGCACTGATCACGCTCGAAGGACTCGGCCGCCAGCTCGACCCCGACTTCCTGTTGATCGAGCACCTGACGCCGTTCGTCCGCCGCCTGGTGCGTGCCCGCCTCCACCCGGCCAACCTGCTCAAGCGTAGCCGTCACACCCTTGGCGAAACGCTGAGCATGCTGTCGTCGCTACCGCGCGGCATGGCGCGGCTAAGCAAGGACATGCGCCAGGGCAAGTTCAGCGTCAATCTGGATCTCAAGCGTCTGGACAGCTTTGCCCGTCAGCTCGACCGTAGCGCCAACCGACTGACGATGGGCATCGTCACCGGCGCACTGATCATCGGCTCGTCGATCGTCATGACGGTCAATGCCGGCCCACGGCTATTCGGCCTACCTTTTCTTGGCCTGTTCGGCTTTTTGATCGCCATGCTCAACGGCTTGTGGTTGATCGCCTCGATCTGGCGCTCCGGCAAGCAATATTGACGTGCATAGCCATCGGCGGCGACCAGGCGTAGCGTGCGTTCGCGCAGCAACGCACGTCACCGCCGGCAACACCCCTAAAGGCATGGCGGATCGAGACGATATAAAGACCAGCAACACAGGGAGTCTCGATCATGCGTATCCAGTCCGTCAGTCAGTCGCCCGGCACAGGCCAATCGCAGGCACAGGCCGCGGCCACCGCCGGCAAGGCCTCCGCCCAGGACCGTGACGACGCGCATGACGACCTGGTCGATCTGCACCAGGCAAGCGAAGGCGAACTGGCTGCCGCACTGAGCCAGGAGACACTGCTGGCGTTGATGCAGGGTATCCTCGAAGCACTGACCGGTCAGCCGCTGCAGCTCCACGACCCGCAACACATCACAGGGTCGCTTTACGACGACGCCAAGGCCCCCGCCTGGCTCGCCGCCGCGCGCCATGCCCTCGTCCACCCGTCCAGCCGGGTACTGCACTTGACCGTCATCGGGCGTATGAGCATGGTCGACGGCGAATCGCAACCTTTCGTACTCGACATGCAACTGCCGAAAGCACCATCGGCGCTAGGCGGCGGCGCACTGTCAGGCAGCTTCACCCTGAGCCGCCATGCCGGCGCCTGCCAAGGCGCGCGCGTGGACTACTCCTCGTTGACCACCTTGTCCGAATTGCACGCAGCGGATCGCTGCAACCCACCATGGACGGCCCTACCCGCGCCGGCCGTGGCGGCTCTATCCGGCACGCCCGTTTTTGCCCAATTTTCTCTGGGCAGCGACCCGGATATCCTCAGCATGGCGGCCCGGATTCTGCCCTCCGGACGCGACCATGCGCTGCCGACGTACGCCCATGGTTTGCGTGACGGAGGCTATGTAGACACGGGAGAACCATGCGGCAGCCTGCACCAAGTCGATATCAGCGCCTGACCCAAATCCCTGTCATGACGAATTGACAATGAGAACCATTCTCATTAACGTATAAACTCGTCAGGACAGGAGAAAACACATGAATGCAATGCTGGTCGGCGCTGATACCCTTGGCAACATACCCGATGTGCTGAATCAATTCGGCATCACCATTCAGCGCCACGTCAGCGGACGCAACAGCGCCCACCAACGCAAGCTAGACAAGCTTCCCGTCGACACCGAGCTGCTCATTCTGTTTACCGACTTTCTCGGCCATAACGTCATGCGCCACTTCAGGGCCTTGGCGTCGCAAGAGAATGTGCGTTTCATCGCCTGCCGCCGCTCGGTCTGTGCGCTGCGGCAATCGCTAAGCGCCGTGGGCCTCCACACCATCGACACCTGCGCGAATTGTTCGCAACGATTACAAACAGGCAGATAAAAATTGCACTCTCACGGGTTCAGCGGGGCCAACACCCCCTCCTCCTGGGCCACATGACGAATCGGCACGACAATTGCTGACAGACCGTTGCTGAGGCAACTGGGCATATCCCGATCCCCTCCGTCTCCTATCCAGAGCCTTCAGCGAAACGCGCAGTGGACGGCTGCGGATCGGATGCCCCCGTATCGAGAGAGCAACGGATATGACTAGCAAACAAGCAAGCCACGCACAGGAACCGGATTCGCCCAAAGGCCTGCAGGGCTTTGCCTCGATGGACGAAGAACGGCAACGCGAAATCGCCAGTAAGGGCGGTCACGCCGCACACGAGAAAGGCACCGCCCACAAATTCACGCCGGAGGAAGCGCGCGAAGCGGGCCGCAAGGGCGGCGAGACCGTCAGCGAAGACCGTCAACACATGGCTGAAATTGGCCGCAAGGGTGGCGAACGCAGCCATCGCAACGATCGCGCCACCGAGCAGAACAAAAAGCAAGACCGCCATGAGACGCCGATGGTCAGTGGGAAACAAGAGGGGGGCGAATCGGAAACCGAAGAAGAGGACGAGGAGATTTCTAAAACCGGCGCACAATAAGCCACTCACAGACTGCACAGCCGGGCCGATGGCCCGGCTTTTCCCCTCGGCATCGCCTGCACGTCGTCTCAGCAAGATTCGTCATCTATCCACGCCAACGACTCCGAGAGCAAAACCGAGCGCGCCCTTAATCCAGAGTGAATAGGCATCGCACAATCTGAGCCGACGCCCCCTGAGCCGTTGCGGGCATGCCGGTTGCTACCCGATCGGTACAGGGGGCTCTGCCCTATCCCGCCTTTCATTCAGACAGAGGTAAACGACGCGATGCCACACACGAAAACTACTGTCCGCCTACCCGCCCCGCCCACGACAGACACGCTACAGCCAAAGGAGCCGGATGTGGCGCGTCTCGTCGAAGCCAACTTCGGCGATGAGGCGGATATAGCCCACCACAGCGACGACCTGGCCGATCGACCGCCGGTCTCGCCGTCCGCTCAGGATTCGGCACGCGAACGGTAGCGGTCGCATAGCGTGGCGATATCCACATAATTCTCCAGCAAACCTTCATACTGCCGCTGCACGATCAGCTGTACGCTATCGGGCAGTGGCAGCATCAGTGCCTGGGCGTACTTCTCTTTGGCTTTCGCCTCGCCTCGTTCTCGTTCTTGCAGAATAACCCGATCTTCACTCTGCCCCAGGAGGATGCTGCGCCCCCCCACCCAAGCGCGATACAACGCGCCGGATAGCGTACCGCCGGTATAGGCGCGCCCGCCGTGAATGCGCACCAAATCCTGTAATGCATGCGCCGCAACACGGTAATCCGCGGCACGACGGTGGAGTACTGCTTTCAATTCGTCGGCAAGTGCCTGATTGGCACTCTGGGTAAAGCTGTACTCGCCGTCTTTACAAACTTCTATCAAGTCGTTGAGAACCTCTACCAACGCCTGGTTTTGCATGGTTCACCTCCTCATTGAGTGGTAACGCCAGCTCGAACGCCATCATAGGGATGGCTACGCCATCGTCTCCTTTGCAAATGCCGTGCCCGACTCGGATGCGGCGAACTCTACACAGCGTGCTGATTTCCCCCCTTGGGATGGCTAAAACAAAGCGCCAAGGCCGCAAGCTTACCGCTGCCCTGGCGCACTCCGCTCGCGGCCCCATCAATCCTGCTCCAGCGCAGGAGGCGTCCTCCCCTTGAAAATCAGCACCTCTACGCGACGATTCAGCAGGCGTCCGGCACGACTGCGGTTATCGGCGATCGGCTTGCGCTCGCCGTAGCCGCGGGCTTCGATTCGCCCAGGGTCGATCTGCTGCCGTATCAAGGCATGCCTTACCGATTCGGCACGGCGTTCGGACAAGATCTGATTACGGGCGTCCAAACCACGGCTATCCGTATGCCCCTCCACCAGCACCAGGTACTCAGGATACTGCTGTAACACCCCGGCCAGTTTGGCAACCGTACTCAAGCCACCCGGCCGTAGATCGGCTCCGGCAAAGCGGAACAAAACACTGTCGAGCGTAACGATCAACCCTCGCCCGGTCAGCCGAGACGGCGCGGCTAGTGCGGCATCAAGCGCTCTTCGCAGACTGGCGGCCCGCTGTTCGGCCGAGCGGATCCGCGCTTCGGCAAGTAACCTGATTCGCTCTTGGCTCGCGGTGGCGACGCGTTCATCTGCCTCGCGGCTGCTTGCGACCTGTTCGGCAACGGCCGCCTGCTGAACGGCCAAGGACGCCAAATGCCGGATCTCCGTCGGATGTTGCCGTTGGGCCCGACTTTGCAAAGCCAGCTCAAGGGCTTCACGGGCGCGCACCAACTCCAGGGGAGCCCAACGAACCACCAGACTATTCTGGCTGGCGTTGTCGTAGGCCCGCTGCGCCGATGCAAGCTCCGGATCGGCCGCCGATGGGGAAGCGCAGCCGGACAGCAGCGCCGTCATCGCGAGAAGGGAACAAATGGCATTCATTTTTCCCATAGACCTCTCCTTCGTTCATTGCCTTGGCGGCTGGATAAGGATGTTGTTGCGCACGGCACGCACGCCAGGGACTGCCTTGGCGATTTCGCCTGCACGGTTTTTCTCCGACTCGCTGACGGCGAAGCCGGAGAGTTCGACGACCCCCTTAAGGGTTTCCACCGAAATGCGCATGGCGCTGACCTTGTCGTCGCCGGCAAAGCGTTTTTTGACGCGAGCGGTAATGGTGGCGTCGTCGACATATTGACCGACCGTGCTTTGACCGCTGGTCACGGTGCAACCGGTGACGGTGGCGGTCGAGAACATCGCAATGACAAAACTCGAAACTAGGACGGCAAGCAGTTTTTTCATGCTAAGAACCCCTGTTCACATGTTGGCCGAGCAACTGACTTAAAGCGATGTCACCCACCCTGTCCGCAAATGCTGTGCCACCCGCGCGCAACGTCGACGCCATCGATGTCGCCCATTGCGTTCATCGTCGAGACATCGCCCTTTAGCGGTCAGGCGTGCGATTGGTCAGCGCGTTTGGGAAGAGCGGGAAGACAAACCGGGGGGTGGCGATGTCAGAAATACAATCGGCGTTGAAACTTGTTCAATCGTTCGGCGTTTCCGACATGGGGAACTGGGGCAAGGGAGTGAGGGATATGCCCTAGCGTCTCGTCTACACGCCCCAGGCACGCAGGTTGCTCGAATCGCTGGCTACTCGCCAATCCCGACAAGCTACGGAGGAATCTTGGATATGAAATACCACGCGATCCGAAACGGCATCCTGCCCCTTCTTATCTGTACCGTCTGTATCGCCCCCCTGGCCGCCTGCGACCGGCAATCCACCCCCGAGCCCCCTTCGGAGGGCTCCGTTCACACACCGGCCGACGACACCGCGCTCACGGCGCGCGTCAAGACAGTCTTGGCGGGGGATGCCGGTCTAAGCACCATCAAGCTGAGTGTCGACAGCGAAAACGGGATCGTGACCATCTGTGGCCGAGTCCCCGACCAAGCCACGCTTGACACCGTCTCGCGCTTGGCCGCCGGCGTCGCAGGCGTCATACACGTCAACAATCATGTCTCGGTCGGCCCGTAACGCATTCATATCGCGGTCGCCCCTCTTTTAAAGTGAAAGGTTTCGTCATGACATCTAACCATCCCGCCGACATGGCCACCCGCCTAACGAACGATACAACGCAACGAGCGCATGCCCCATTGGCGCAAGAGGCCGCACCAACCGGCTATCGTGGCGATCGGCAAGTACTGCTCGATCTGCTTAGCCGAGTGCTGGCAACTGAACTGACCGGTATGCTGCGCTACAGGCAGCACTATTTCACTGCATCCGGACTCAATGCCGAGAGCGCGGCAACCCAACTCGGCGACCACGCTAGTCAGAAGTTGGAACATGTATTCGCTCTGGCCGAACGCACCGTGCAACTGGGCGGACAGCCCGATCTGAACCCCAAGCATATCGGCGCCCGAAGCCATGTCGAATACGTCATGTGCGACACGCTCAAGGAAATGATGCGCGTCAATCTGATCGCCGAGCGCATCGTCATCGAACACTATCGCAGAATGATCGACTTCATCGGCACCGACGACCCGACGACCCGACATCTACTCGAAGCGATTCTTGAGACAACAGCGCACCACGCCGAAAACATGGAGAGCCAGCTCAGCGGCATCAAATAGGGACAACATGCCAAAACCCCGCCGCACTCAAAGCGTGGCGGGGGTACGGTGCCAACGACTCACGTCGAGTCCAAAGCGTATGGGAATATGCCGACTGTGGAATAGATGTTTGGTCGATTGACATAAAAACTCACGAACTTAGGATAGCCCCATGCAGGATGAAATCGACCGTTGCATCCTCGGGGCTGACGGCCTCCTCTTCTTTACTCAGCCCCACAAACGAAGAAGGAATCCAATATGTTCGAATCCATTCGACAGGACTCAAGCTATTCCTCCGTCACGTCGTTGCCACAACCTTTGACGGTGTCGTCCGCGCAAGAAGCCGTCCGTGCCGCAGATTCGCCCTCCCCCCTCCTTCACGCAGATAGCCGATTCGGCCGGCTTTATGGTGCCTCCTCCGCCATGCAAAAAGTATTTCGGCTTATCGAACGCGTTGCGGACAGCGATGCGTCGGTGCTGATTGTGGGAGAAAGCGGCTGCGGCAAGGAACTGATCGCACAGACTATCCACGAAATGAGCGGCTGCGCGACGGCCCCCTTTATCGCCATCAACTGCGGCGCACTGCCGGTGACATTGATCGAGTCAGAATTGTTCGGCTATGAAAAAGGCGCCTTCACCGGCGCCAACAAAACCCACCTGGGCTTCTTCGAGCGCGCCAATGGCGGCACGCTGTTTCTGGACGAAATCACAGAAATGCCGCTCGACCTGCAGGTGCGTCTCTTGCGCGTTCTGGAAACGGGCCGCTTCACCCGGGTCGGCGGAGACAAGGAGATCGTCGGCAATGCCCGGATGCTAGCGGCAACCAACCGCGAACCACAAGAGGCGGTGCACGACGGCAAGCTGCGACTGGATCTGTTATATCGTCTGGCCGTCTTCCCTATCGTGCTGCCGCCGCTGCGCGAGCGCGATGACGACATCATTCTACTGGCACACAGGTTTTTGGATGCCAAGAATCAACAGTGCGGAACCCGTAAGCGCTTTGCACCTGGCGTGGAGGACAAGCTGCGCCAGCACAACTGGCCGGGCAATGTACGCGAGTTGAAAAATTGCATTCACCGCGCCTATATCCTGGCGGACAAGATCGTCGACATCGACACCCTGGCTCCGCTCTCCCCCCGATCCCGAGCACGCGAGGTGATCGAAGTGGAAGTAGGAACGCCGCTGGAAGAAGTGGAAAGGCAGCTGATCTTTGCCACGCTGGATCGTTATCAGGGCAACAAGCGCCGCACGGCCAAGGCGCTCGGTGTCAGCCTGAAAACGATTTACAACCGGTTGAACTTCTATGCGGATAATTTCGCCGACCCGACGGACATCAAACCATCCATGGCCTGACCGGGACGGCAGCCCTAGCGGCAGTAGTCGATCGCCTGTTCGAGGCGATCGACGGCAATGACTTCCAGTCCCTCGATCGGCTGGCGCGGTCGGTTGGCCAACGGCACGATGGCGCGCTCGAATCCGAGTTTGGCGGCTTCCCGCAAGCGTTCCTGACCGCGCATCACGGCCCGAACCTCCCCGGCGAGCCCCACCTCGCCGAATACCACCAGTTTTGGCGGGAGCGGGCGATTACGCAGCGAGGAAACAATCGCGAGGATCAGCGCAAGATCCGCTGCCGGCTCGCTGATCTTCACCCCACCTACCGCGTTGAGGAACACATCCTGGTCGAAGCAGGCCACCCCGGCATGGCGATGCAGCACGGCAAGCAGCATGGCCAACCGATTCTGTTCCAGGCCAACGCTAAGCCGCTTGGGCTGAAAACCGTGGGCATCGTCCACCAGCGCCTGCACTTCGACCAGCAGCGGTCGCGTTCCCTCTTGAGTGACCAACACGCAGGCGCCCGAGACATCGTCGCGCCAGGAGGAGAGAAAGATCGCCGACGGGTTGGATACCCCCTTCAAACCGCGCTCTGTCATGGCGAACAGGCCCAGTTCGTTGGCGGCGCCGAAACGATTCTTGACTGCGCGGATCATGCGGAAGCTGGAGTGCGAGTCCCCCTCGAAATACAAGACGGTATCCACCATGTGCTCCAGCACCCGTGGACCGGCTAGCGAACCTTCCTTGGTCACATGGCCGACCAAGAGCAGCGTGATGCCGCTTTGTTTGGCCATGCGCGTCAGTTGCGCTGCGCATTCGCGCACCTGGGAAACCGAGCCGGGCGCCGAAGTCACCTGGTCGGTATACAGCGTCTGGATGGAATCGATGACGACCACCTCCGGCCGGTCGCGCTTAAGCGCCGCCATGATGGCTTCGATGCGAATTTCCGACAGCAGCTTGACCTTGCCGGCATCGACTGCCAGCCGGGAGGCGCGCATGGCGATCTGCTGCGGCGACTCCTCCCCCGACACATACAGCACCGGCCGGGTCGCCCCCATGGCCGCCAGCGCCTGCAACAGCAACGTGGACTTGCCGATGCCGGGATCGCCGCCGATCAGAATCACGGCGCCGCGCACCATCCCGCCACCGAGCACACGATCGAGTTCCTCGATGCCTGAGGTTTCGCGCGGGACATCCTCGGCCTGCACCTCGGATAGCAGTTGCACGTCGGCAGTGCCGCTCCACGCCGCGTAGCGACTGCTCGGCTCAGGCTGCGCGACCGACTCCGTCAGGGTATTCCAAGTGCCGCAATGCGGGCACTGTCCTTGCCACTTCAAGCTTTCCCCGCCGCACTCGGTGCAAACGAAGACGGTTTTACTCTTGGCCATGCACACCGATCATTTCTTGGGTTTAGGGGGTGGGGAGCCGCTGCCCGCACCCTGCTTGAGCAACTGCTGCAACTGCTTCTGCTCCTCGCTGCTGGGCTGGGATCGGGCATTGCCGTTGTTGCGGTTATTGATGGTATCGAGCACCGCCTGCACCTCGGGGTCAGGCTTGTCGCTCTCGTCGCCGCTATCCGACAGGGTCGGTTGCTGGCCGCTGTCGCTGTGGCTACTGGCATGTGCGGCAGCCGGAGCCGAGGCCGGTGGCGGCGGTTCGGGCGGCGGCGACATGGTCGGCAGCGACTGTTTGGTCATATATTCGTGCATCTCGCGCCAGCCGGCGAACACCTGCGCCTTGTCGGCATCGGGATTGCGCCTATAGCACTCTTCCAGCGAGCGGCCGGTCTGACGGCAAGCCGCGCCGATCGCGCGGTCATCGTCCTTGGACAAACCGGTGACATGATTGATCCAGTTACAGCCAGACAGACACAGTATCAAAGGCAACACCCGCAATGCACGCATCCTAGCCCCCTTCCTGATCTCGCCGGCGCAGATCCAGCTCGATGATTTGACCGCTGCGGCCAGTGCTGTCGCTCCCCAGCCAGTATAGGAACCAGGGCATCGCGTCCGATAGTTCGGCGCGCTCGCTGCGATCTTCGCCCGGGTGGGTTTTCATGCGCAGCGGCGAATTGATCGACCCCGGCACCAGCAGATTGACCCGCAGATTCGGCCGATCGTCCCACTCGCTGGCCGCAACCTTGGTTAAGTAGACCAGTCCTGCCTTGGAAGCGCCGAAGCCCCCCCAGTACGCCCCGGGATGCAGCCCATGCGTCTCGCCGACGAACAGTACCGAGGCATCCGGCGAGCGCGAAAGCAGCGGTAGGCAGGCGCGGGTCAGCGCGTGCGGCGCCACGGTGTTGATCCGATATTGATGCATCCATTCGTCAATACCCTGGTCGGCAAGCGGCGATACAGCGTACAGATAGGACGCACAATGGACGATACCGTCAAGCCGGCCGAGCGCACTCTGGATTTGCTGTGCCGCGCTATTGAATTCGGGCTCGAGAGCGGTATACAGATCGAGAGGAATGGCAGCCGGCTCCGGGCCGCCGGCGGCAACGATTTCGTCGTACACCGCCTCGAGTCGCTTGACGTTGCGCGCCACCAGCACGACGGTGGCGCCATGGGCGGCACACGTCAGCGCCGTCTGGCGCCCCAACCCCTTGGTGGCGCCGGTAATCAGAATCACGCGGCCAGCCAGATAATCCCGGGCAAATTCTTTTTTCATCTTTTTTATCGCTTTGTTTGAGTCGTGTCCTGCAGTAGCGCGTGAGCCGCAGCCACTCCGCTTCTGACCGCGCCTTCCAGCGTGGCCGGATATTCCCCATCACCCCAATCGCCGGCCAAAAATAACGCTGGCGCCCCAAGCCTCACGCCGGGTCGATCCAGCCCCGGCGTCGCGGCAAAGGTGGCTCGGCGCTCGACCAACACCCTCGCCCAGACAGGCTCCGGCAAGGCCGGCACGATGCGGCGGGCATCGGCCAACACCGCGGCGACCAGCGCCGCGTCGTCCACCGGCAGCGTGTCGGGCTCGGGCGCGCTGATCACTGCGGCCAACATACCGGGCTCACCGCACAATGCATCGCGATCGAAAAACCAATCCACCACGCCCCGGGACAGCCCCATCATCGGCGCCGGCAGCGCCGGTGCGCGCGCGAAGCATAGGTATACGGTATATATCGGCAGAAAAGACAGGTTCTTGACGGCAGGCGGCAAGATTTCCGCCGGCAGCAAACGTGTTGCGTGATAAGGCGCACAGGCGACGATGGCGGCATCGAAGTATTGTCCGTCCACTTGGACGCCTGGGCCGGCAGGTGTCACCGCCGCCACCCGGCATCCCAGCCGCAGTGTCGCGCCCTGCTCGGCCAGCCAGGTCATGGCGGGGTCGGGGAACAAGGCCGATAGATCGCAGCGTGGCAACATCATATCGCTTGCCGCACGCGTCGCACCCAGGCTGTCGCGCAACACTGTCGCCAGGATGCGCATCGAGGCCCGTTCCGGTGGCGTATTCAGCGCAGACAGCACCAAAGGTCGCCAGAAGGCCCGCAGCACCGCCTCCCCTTGCCGCGTTGCAGCAAGCCATGCGGCCACGGTCGGATCGCCATCGACCCGCCAGCCGGCCAGCGACAGTCGACCCAACGCACGCAACAATTGCCCTTTGTCGCGCCAGGATAGCCCGCGCGCCGTCAAGAGTCCGGCCAACAGATGCCAGGGCGCCGGCCAACGCGGACAACGCATCGTCACCCCGTCTGCCTGTATCCAGGCAAGCGGCAGCCGCAGCAGCATCGACTCGGGGTCGGCACCGACGCGGCGCATCAGCCGCCAACAAGTTTCATACGCCCCCAGCAGGATATGCTGGCCGTTATCGATGACACGGCCGTCGTCGCGCACCCGGCGCGCGCGGCCGCCAGGCTGACGCCCGGCCTCGAACACCGTCAGTTCGACATGCGGGGCCAGTTCGACCGCCGCGGCGAGACCGGCCCAGCCGGCGCCGACGATCGCGACTTTCGGTTTCACGGCCGGTAGCCGAAGGTCCAGGTTTTCCATGCCAGCCACAGCTTGCGCAAAGGCGTCAGCGACAGCCGCTGATTGAGCACCTTATCCGCGCCATCCAGGCGAATCTCCTCCAGCGTGGCACGGTAAATGGCCGCCATCAGCAGGCCGGCGCGCTGCGCCTTGCGATCGGCCTCGGGCAACAACGTCCATGCCTGCCGGTAGTAATCCTGCGCCCGGTCGATCTGGAACAGCATCAACTGACGGAAGGCATCGCTCTCGCGTCCATGTTGCAGATCCGCGGCAGGCACATCGAATGCGTGCAGATCCTCGATCGGTAGATAGATACGGCCACGGCGCGCGTCTTCGCCGACGTCGCGGATGATGTTGGTCAACTGCAAGGCCACGCCCAGACGGTCGGCATACTGTAGGGTGCGCGGATCGGTAAAACCGAAGATACGCGCAGACAGCTCGCCCACCACGCCGGCCACGCGCCGGCAATACAGCAATAGATCCTGAAAACGCTCGTAACGCGCGAACTTCAGATCCATCTCCATGCCATCGACGATTTCCAACAAGGCTTCTTGCGGCAGCCCGAACGGCTGCACGTGTGGCGCCAACGCCTGCGTCACCGGGTGGCCGGGTTTGCCGGCAAACAGACGGGCGATCTCCTCTCGCCACCAGGCAAGCTTGGCATGCGCCACTTCGTGCTCATGCGTTTCGTCGACCACGTCGTCGACTTCGCGGCAGAAAGCGTATAGCGCCGTAATCGCTTGTCGGCGCGTCTCGGACAAAAAGCGGAAGCTGTAGTAGAAGCTGGAACCGCTTGCTGCGGCCTTGTCCTGGCAATATTGCTCGGGCGTCACACGCCTCTCCTTATCGAAAATTCCGGTCAACGCGCCCTTAATGCGCGCCACATCATCCATACCCAGTCGCGCCAGCCCAACACCGGCCGCGCCGAAAACACATCGCCGCCGCTTCGATGCAGCTTTTGCAAAATGCGGTCGCCACCCAACACGATCAACCTCAGCTCCAGGCCGATCCGGCCGCGCAACCTTTTGCCCAGCGGCGCGCCGGCATGCAGCAACTTGCGCGCGCGTTCGATCTCCTTGAGCATCAGCGGCGTCCACAAGCCGCCCGCGGCGCCGGCCGCGATCTGCGCCTCGCCGACGCGGAAGCGCGCCAGATCTTCCTGCGGCAGATACACCCTCCCCTTGCGCCAATCGATGGCGACGTCCTGCAGAAAGTTGATCAGTTGCAAGGCGCTACAGATACCGTCAGACATCGCTAGGCTACGCGCATCGGTTTCGCCATACAGCGCCAGCATCAGGCGCCCGACGGGATTGGCCGAGCGCCGACAATAATCCATCAGCTCGGCAAAGCTCTCGTAACGGGTCTTGACCACATCCTGGCAAAAGGCGGACAACAGGTCGTAAAACGGTGCCAGCGGTAAATCGTGCCGGGCGATCGCCCGTGCCAAATCGCGCATCAGCTCGGTATGCGGGATTTCGCCGGCCGCGATCCGATCGAGTTCATCGCGCAACGCATCCAGTGCCGCCAGCCGAACCGCCGCCGGCGCATCGCCTTCATCGGCCAGATCGTCGGCATGGCGCGCGAAACGATAGATCGCATGCACCGCCACGCGTAGACGACGCGGCAGCAACAGCGACCCGACCGGAAAATTTTCGTAGTGGCCGACAGACATATTGGGCACGGGGAAGTGACAGACTCTGGATTATAACCGAGGGCAGTGTCGGGGGGCGGCGAACGAAATTCGAAAATTTTTCGCCAACCCCCTTTACAGCAAAAAGTGTCATCCCTATAATGCGCCCCACTGTTCGCAGTACGGGGGTATAGCTCAGCTGGGAGAGCGCTTGCATGGCATGCAAGAGGTCAGCGGTTCGATCCCGCTTATCTCCACCACAGTCCCTATAGTTTAGCGGTTAGAACACTGCCCTTTCACGGCGGCGGCCGGGGTTCGATTCCCCGTGGGGACGCCAGATTGCAAAGCCCGATCAGACGATCGGGCTTTTTCTTTGCCACCGCTCGAACAATTTCGACGAAATCCAGTCAACAAACCAACTCACCCCTTATAAGGAGAGATGCTCTTGCTGACCCGATGTTCGCTCGGCACCCTGTTGCCGCTCATCCTGACAACGCTCTTGGCCGGCCAGCCCCCCGTGGCGAACGCCAAAGAGGCAGCCGGTTGCGCCATCCGTAGCGGCAATAGCCTGCTGCTGGTGCAAGGCGACCCGGCCCATCGTTGGGCACTGCCGGCCGGCCACATCGAAACCGGCGAAACCCCTCGGCAAGCCGCCGAACGCGAGACATGGGAGGAAACCGGCCTCAAGGTACGCTTAGGCCCGCCATTGCCTGGTTTCGACAACCGTTTCCATCTTTTTGCCTGCGAAAGTCTGACCCCGTTGCGAACGGCCAATGGGCGTATCGACATCCTGCTCGCGCCGCACCTCGGCATCGAGATATCCCAGGCCGGACTATTTACCGCCGCAGCCACCCGAACGGCGCCCTTACGCTTCCCTGACCAGGTCGAGCGGTTGATGTCGCAACTCGATCGCATCCCGGAGAGCCCGCACATCGACACTACCGGCTTCGTCGAGACTGCGCCCAGCATCCGGCAGACCGAACTTGGCCTGATTCGCGCCTTCCAGCAAGCCACTCCCGGATGGGGCGGGTTCTTTCGAAGCGGCCACTTCCTAGGAAAACTCTGGTTCTACGTTCTCTGTCTACCCTTCATCTGCCTCGTGCTCGGCTGGCGCTATCTGCATCGCATGGCGTTCTGGCTGGTGCTGCTTGCTATCCTGACCCAGGGCATCAAATCGCTGATCGCCCTACCGCGCCCGTTCCATTACATGCCGGCGCTAAGCCAAACCGGCGCAGCCGGTTTTGGCATGCCCAGCAGCCATGCCTGCGGCGCGATATTCTTCCTGGGCACCATGGCCCTCTGGCTGCGCCCCTGGTTACCGCTGACCTTCTCCGTGCCGATCGCCGTGATGCTGGCAGGCTGGTCCGCCGTGGCCAGGGTGTGGCTCGGCGTACACTTCATCACGGACATCCTGGTCGGCCTGGCTCTAGCCTTGCTGCTCATCGCAGCGGAACGTCGACAGTGGCGGCAGCAGGCGCAAGCGGCCGAGCCGAGCGAGACCCGGCGCACCACTTGGCTGCTGCTCGCGGCAGCCAGCCTGATCGTCGGCGCGCTTAGCCAACAGCAGACGCTACTGATGCCGCTGGCGCTATCGCTGGGCTACGCCCTGCCGCCGAGGCGCGACGCTTCGGGGCAGGCATCGTTGCCGCAGACGCTGTGGATGCTGCTCGGCATGGTGCTGACGATGATTTTGACGCTTGGCGGCGTGCAACTACTGCAAGTCTTCTGGCAACAAGCCTTGCTGTCGCTCGCGGGCTTCGCGCTACTGGGCGTATGGATGGCTGCCGGCGCCAGGGAAAGCTGGCATCGCGTCCAAGCTAGAATGAGTCCGCCATGAATCAGCGATCGGCGGCTTAGCCCGGCGCCACGGTATCGGCACGCGCCCACGCCGCTACGGCGGCGATTTCCGCGGGCCCCGTGCGGCAGCAACCGCCGATCAAACGCGCGCCGGCGCGGTGCCAATCGCGCGCGGCGGCGGCAAACTCCCCGGCATCGCGCGGGCCGTGCCAGCATTTGTTGGCCGGATCGTATTGTTCGCCCGAATTCGGGTACACCAGCAACGGTTTGCGCGTGATGCGCGCAGCGCTACGCAGCAATGCCGGCACAAAAGTCGGCGCAGTACAGTTGATGCCCACCGCCACGACCCGTTCGAAGCCTTCCAGCGCCGCCAGGCAATCGGCCAGCGCCTCGCCTTGGCAGTTGTGGGCATCGTCGCGGCAGGAAAAACTGATCCAGGCGTATGCCGACGGAAACTCCGACAACAGCCGGGCCAACGCACGCGCTTCCGCCAGACAAGGCAAGGTCTCGCACGCCAGCAGATCCGGCCCCGCCGCCAACAACGCCGCCAAGCGCGGGCGGTGAAAGTCCATCAGCGCCGCTTCATCCAGGCCATAGTGGCCGCGATACTCCGAGCCATCCGCCAACCAGGCGCCATACGGCCCGACAGAGGCCGCCACCAGCGGCCGCAATCGGCCCTCCCGATGAGCAGGCTCGGCCCAGAAGGCATCGCGTGCCGACCGCGCCAGCTCGACCGAGCGCTGCATCAGTTCGATCGCCTGCTCGTGCGTCAATCCGCGGCGGGCGAACCCCTCAAAAGTCGCCTGATAGCTGGCCGTGGTCGCCACGTCGGCACCGGCGGCAAAATAATCGGCATGCACCTGCTGAATCAGCTCCGGAGCCTCGATCAACACGCGCGCCGACCATAGCGGGTCGTTCAGATCGCAGCCGCGCGCTGCGAGCTCTGTGGCTAGCGCACCATCCAACACAACGACCGACTGCGTCGCTAGAAAGTCGCGTAACGGATTGTCACCTTCTCGCATATTCCCCTCCCTGTCGGCGCCGATTTAACGAGGATGCGGCTGACGGCGCCAGAATGCCAGCAAATCCGCCTGGGCGATCAGCCCAAGGTAATGCCCTCGTTCCACCACCAGCGCAACGTAGCCATCGTTGAATACCTGTAGCAAATCCTGTAAGCCGGCATCCGGCGCCAAGGTCGTCACGTCGGCGCTCATGGCCTCGGCCACTCGTAGCCGGAAATTTTCCGGCTCGCCATGCACCGACAGCAGCAGATCCCATTCGTCGATGATGCCGACCACATGATCGCCATCCAGTACCGGCAACTGAGAAACGTCAAACTGCCGCATGCGCTGGTATACCTGGATCAAGGTTTCATCCGGCCGGCAGATGATCGACTGCCCCAAATCGTGACGGCGCGCGATCAGATCCAGCAGCGTGCCGACCTGCGGCAGCGCGATCATGCCCTGATCCTGCATCCAACCGTCGGAATACATCTTGGACAGATACTTGTTGCCGCTGTCGCACACCAGGGTCACCACCCGTTTAGGGACAGCCTGCGCTCGGCAGTAGCGCAGCGCCGCCGCCACCAGGGTACCGGACGAAGAGCCGGCCAGCACCCCCTCTTTTTGCAACAACAGCCGCGCCGTTTCGAAACTCTCCCGGTCATCGATGCGGTATGCCCGGCTAACGCGCGACAAATCGGCCTGCGGCGGCACGAAATCCTCGCCCACCCCCTCGACCAACCAGCTCCCCGCCGTGCCGAAGGCGCCGGTTTCGACATAATCGGCCAGAATCGAGCCCTGCGGATCGGCCAGCACGAACTCGGTCTGCGGCGACACCTCGGCAAAGTAGCGCGATAAGCCGGTCAAGGTACCGCCTGAGCCAACCCCCACCACCACGGCATCGACCTCATGTGCCATCTGCCGCCAAATTTCCGGCGCGGTACCAGTCTGGTGCGCTTGAGGATTTGCCGGATTATTGAACTGGTCGATGTAATAGGCTCCCGGCGTCTCGTCGGCGATACGTTGCGCCAGATCCTGGTAATACGCCGGGTGCCCCTTGCCGACATCCGAGCGCGTCGACACCACTTCGGCGCCCAGCGCCTGTAAATGCAGCACCTTTTCGCGACTCATCTTATCCGGCACCACCAGAATCAGCCGATACCCCCGCTGCGCCGCCACCAGCGCCAGCCCAAGCCCGGTGTTGCCGGCAGTCGCCTCGACCAGCGTACCGCCGGGCCGAAGCCGACCGTCGCGCTCGGCGGCCTCGATCATCGCCAGACCGATCCGATCTTTGATGGAACCGCCCGGATTGTGGCTTTCCAATTTAAGGTACAACTGGCACGGGCCGGTATCCAGATGCTGAACCCGCACCAGCGGGGTATTGCCGATCAGATCAAGAACCGATGAATTCGACATGGCCTTCTCTCCTGTCCGTCAAGGGCGTCGACGACACCCAAAAAGATCCATAAAATATATCACCTTGCATTTATATTTCAACAAGGAATATAAAAATGGCATCAATGGACAGGGTAGAGCCAAGAACTTGGCCGTGACGGACTAGCCATGGCGCGCGATCAGCCGCCGGGTATGCAGCCATGCTTCGAATTCGTTTGCCGGTAGCGGCCGTGAATACAAATAGCCTTGAAACTCGTCGCACCGCCTGGCGCGCAGAAAATCCGCCTGCGCCTGGGTCTCCACCCCCTCGGCCAACGTCGACAAGCCCAGCGCGCGCGCCACAGCCAGAATGGCATCGACGATCGCCACATCATTGCTGTCGGTCGGCACCCCGCGCACAAAGGCCTGATCGATCTTGAGACGATCCACCGGAAACTGTTTCAGATAGCTGAGATTGGAGTAGCCGGTGCCGAAATCGTCGATCGACAAACGGACGCCGAGCTGCTTGAGTCTGTTGAGCTGATTGAGTGTGGAGATCGAATTGCGCATCAGCGCGTTCTCGGTAATCTCGAATTCGATCAGTGCCGGTACGATCTGGTTGACGTCGAGCGCCTGCATGATGATTTCGAACAACTGCGGATCCTGCAATTGCAATGGCGACAGGTTGATCGACAGCGTCCCCACATCCAACGCCTGCCACAAGCGCAATTGTCGACAGGCATCGCGGATCACCCAGGCACCGAGCGGCACGATCAGACCGGTCTCTTCGGCCACCGGAATGAAGTCCCCTGGGCTGATCAGGCCCTGGGTCGGATGCCGCAGGCGCAATAGGACCTCGACCCCGGTCAGTTCGCCATCGTCCGCCGCCACCTGCGGTTGGAAATACAGCTCGAAACGGTCATGCTCCAACGCCTGCACCAAATCGGTCGACAAACTCAGCCGGTCGCGTACACGTTCGTTCAAGGCATGCACGAAGAAACGGAAGTGATTGCCGCCGTGGGAGGCGGCCTCCATGCGCGCGCAATCGGCATGCTTGAGCAAAGTCTTGAAATCGTCGCCATCCACCGGGAACAAAGCGATGCCGATACAGACCGTCTGGCTGATCTTGATGCCCTCGAGCTCGTAGACTCGCGAGGCCACTTTGAGCAGTCGGTTCGCCACGGATTCGGCCTGCTGGGGATTGTGCAGCGCAGGCAACAAGGCGACGAAGGCGCCACCCGACAAACGCGACAGCACACACTGTTCGCCCAATACTTCGCTGAAGCGCTCGGCCATAATCTTCAGCACCTGGTCGCCAGCCATATGTCCAAGCGACTCGTTGACATAGTGGAACCGGTCGAGGTTGATACTGAGCATCGCCACCTGCTGTATATGCTCGCGCGCATAAGCGATGGCAGCGGCGGCATACTCCTCCAGCATCGAGCGATTGGGCAGACGCGTCAGCAAATCGTAGCGTTTCATCCACTGCAGCTCTTCGCGGGCGCGGTGCTCGGACAAGTCGCTGATCACTTCGAAGTAATGACTGACCTGCTCCTCCTCATCGCGGATGATGTAGATCTTGGCCCAGCAGGGAAACAGCTCGCCGTCTTTGCGTCGATCCCACACCTCCCCCTGCCAACAACCCTCCTTGGCCATGGCATCCCACATTTCGCGGTAGAACGCCGTGTCGTGCTGGCCCGAGCGCAGCATGCGCGGGGACTGGCCGATGAGTTCGTCCTGTTGATAGCCGAACAAAGTGGTAATGGCGCGATTGGCCATCAGAATCAGATTACTGCGGTCGCAGATCAAAATGCCGTCGCGACTCTCCTCGAACACTCGCGCAAACAGCTTCATCCGTTCCATTGTCGCGACCTGGCGCTCGGCCTCGCGCAGATTATTCAAGGCGAAGGAGACTTCCTTGGCCACCTCCAGCATCAGCGCTTCGACCTCGTCGTCGAAGAAGTCCTTCTCGCTGGCATAGGCCGTCAGCGTGCCCTGAAAACCGCCCCCGCCGATCACCATCGACATGCAGGACAGCAACCCATGCACATTCGCCACGCGCAGCCCGACCACCAGCGGATTGCCGAGCGTGGAAAAATCTTTCTCGATCACATGCGTCTTACCTTGCCAGGCACGGCCGGCCGGCGTACCGGCTTCGATCAGCTGGTTCCAGGTATAATTCGACAATTCCTCCAAAAACTCGGTGGCGTACCCGGCATAGGCCAACGGCACCACCGGCAGATCCAGTCCTTGCTGGGGGGCGCCGATCCAGACCAGGCGGAACAAGCCGATTTTCAGCATCGCCTGGCACACCAGGTCGAACAATTCCTGACGGGAACAGGCATGAATGATGGCTTGATTGGAGCCGCTGAGCACGGCATACATGGCCTGGCGGCGGCGCAAAGACTGCTCCAAATGCTTGCGCTCGCTGATGTCGTGCACCATGGCCAGCACCACATCCTCTTCGCCGATGTGCGCCAGACGCAGTGTCACCTCCACCCAAAATACCGTGCCCGACTGATGCCGCGCCAGCCAGTCGAAACGCTGCGGCCCCTCCGTCATCGCCTTGAGCAATTTCACCTTGGCCTCGGCCATGGTATAGGGCAACACATTGGTCGACAGCTGGCCGACATCCAGTGTGCGCAAGGTCTCACCGCTATAGCCGTACATGTCGATGGCGCGCTGATTGGCATCCAGGATCTCGCCCGTGACCGGATGATGAACGAATACCGCCTCGCTGACGGCATTGAAGACATGCAGGAAACGCTGCTCCCGCAAGCGCAGATCGCGCAGAGAGCGATTGAACGTCTCCGCCATGAAACGATGCAATAGGTACAGCGACAACAGGCCCGCCAACAGTAATAGTCCGACCAGCGCCCATGGCACGACGGACGATGCTCGGCCATCGCGCAAAGCGGCTCTGACAAACCAATCGGCCAGGCCGACCCACAGCGCGGCGGCAACGGCATACCAAATGGAAAAACGAGACAGGGAAAACCTGGCGAAGTGATTCATGGCATCCCGACGCGCGCGTCGCGGCCCGTTTTTTAATGTCAATATCTTACATATAAACCATGTTAAATTTATTTAAAGTAACGGCACCGCTTTTGCAGGGTTTGTTTGCTGCAGAGCAATATTTTTTCGAGCTAGCGCACTAATTTTCTCGACTAAGTTTGATTTATGTGCGGTTCTGCTCTATACCCGCCGTGTTTCAATATCGGATCGATGAAACCATCCAAAGGTTGGATCAGGATGTTGAACAAGCCGCAGATGATCACGGTAGACGGCAACGAGGCCTGTGCCTCGGTCGCTTATCGCAGCAACGAAATCGCTGTTATCTACCCTATTACACCATCGTCCACCATGGGCGAATTGGCCGACCAGTGGGCCGCAGAGGGCCGGCGCAACCTGTGGGGCATGGTGCCGGAAATTACCGAAATGCAGTCCGAGGGCGGCGCCGCCGGTGCCGTGCACGGCGCCATCCAGGCAGGGGCATTGGGGACCACCTTTACCGCCTCGCAAGGCCTGTTGTTGATGATTCCGAACATGTACAAGATCGCCGGCGAACTGACGCCGTTCGTCATGCATGTCTCGGCGCGTACGCTGGCCACCCACGCCCTATCTATTTTTGGCGACCACTCCGATGTGATGGCGACGCGCCAGACCGGCTTTGCCATGCTGGCCTCCGGCTCGGTGCAGGAAGCGCAGGACATGGCGGCGATCGCCCAATCGGCGACGCTAAAGAGCCGCGTCCCCTTCCTACACTTCTTCGATGGCTTCCGCACCTCGCATGAAGTGGCCAAGATCGCCTATCTGGACGATGAAACGCTGGCCACCATGATCGACGAGGCACAG
This sequence comes from Paludibacterium purpuratum, assembly GCF_004363805.1. Lineage (GTDB taxonomy): Bacteria > Pseudomonadota > Gammaproteobacteria > Burkholderiales > Chromobacteriaceae > Paludibacterium > Paludibacterium purpuratum. Next base: position 95,774 of record NZ_SNZP01000002.1, read on the forward strand.
GTGCACGCCATGCGTAGCCGCGCCCTCAGCCCGGATCATCCCGTGGTGCGCGGCACCGCGCAAAATCCGGACACTTTCTTCCAGGCGCAGGAAGCGCGCAATCCGTTCTACGATCTCTGCGCGGCCACGGTGCAAGAAGAGATGGATCGCTTCGCCGAGCTGACGGGCCGTCAATACAAGCTGTTCGACTATGTCGGCGCCGCCGATGCGGATCGGGTGATCGTCATCATGGGTTCCGGCGCCGAAGCCGCCGACCTGACCAGCGAGGCGCTCAACCAGACCGGAAACAAAACTGGCGTACTCAAAGTACGGTTGTACCGGCCGCTATCGGCACGCGATCTGGTGACGGCCCTGCCCCCCACGGTCAAATCGATCGCCGTGCTCGACCGTTGCAAGGAGCCCGGCAGCCTCGGCGAGCCGCTGTTCCTGGACGTCTTGGCCGCCCTGGAGGAAGGCCGCGCCGAAGGCTGGCTGCCGCAGGACTTCCGCCCGCGCGTCATCGGCGGCCGCTACGGTCTGGCATCCAAGGAATTCACGCCCGCCATGATCAAGGCGGTGTTCGACGAACTGGCCAAACCGGCGCCGAAACGCCACTTCACCGTCGGCATCAACGACGACGTCAGTGGGCTGTCGCTTGAAGTGGATCCGCATTACCGCCTGCGCGAAGCCGGCGAACAATGCGCGGTATTCTTCGGCTTGGGAGCCGACGGCACGGTGGGCGCCAACAAGAATTCGATCAAGATCATTGCCGACAACACACCGCTCTATGCACAGGGTTACTTCGTCTACGATTCGAAGAAATCCGGCGCGGTCACGATCTCGCACTTGCGCTTCGCGAGCCGTCCGATCCAGTCGAGCTATCTGGTGCAGGAAGCGCAGTTCGTCGCTTGTCACCACTTCGTGTTCTTCGACCGCTACGACGTGCTGCAATATGCCGCGCCCGGCGCCACCTTGCTGCTCAATACCCCCTACCCGGCCGATCAGTTGTGGGATCAACTGCCGCGTTCGGTGCAGCAGGAGATCCTGGACAAGCAACTCAAGGTCTACACCATCGACGCCCGCGCGGTCGCCCAAGCCACCGGCATGGGCGCGCGCATCAACACCATCATGCAGACCTGCTTCTTCGCTCTGTCGGCCGTACTGCCGCGCGAGGAGGCTATCGCCCAGATCAAGAAAGCGATCGAGAAGACCTACAGCCGTAAGGGCCGCGCGGTGGTGGAAAAGAACTTCGCCGCCGTCGATCAGACCTTGGCCGGATTGCACCCGGTGCCCGTCGGCGCACAGGCCGATGCCCGCCGCGTACCGCCGCCGATCGTACCGGTCGACGCACCTGACTTCGTGCAGCGCGTGACCGCCATGATGCTGGCGGGCAAAGGCGACTTGCTGCCGGTCAGCGCCTTCCCGGTGGATGGCACTTGGCCGGTCGGTACTTCAAAATACGAAAAACGCAATATCGCCGACGAAATCCCGGCCTGGGAACCTTCGTTGTGCATCCAGTGCAATAAGTGCGCGATGGTTTGTCCGCACTCGGCCATCCGCATCAAGGGCGTCGCCCCCGATGCCCTCGCCGATGCGCCGGCCACGCTCAAGTCCATGCCCTATAAGGGCGCCGAAGCCAAGGGTGGCGCCTATCTGCTACAGGTGGCACCGGAAGACTGCACCGGCTGCACGCTGTGCGTAAAAGTCTGCCCGGGCAAAGACAAGGCCAATCCAGAACGGCTGGCGCTGGCCATGGCGCCCAAGGCGCCGCTGTTGGCCGACGAGCGCGACAACTTCGCCTTCTTCCTCGAAAAGCCGGAATTCGAGCGCGCCGACATCAAGCTGAGCCTCAAGACCACCCAATTGATCCAGCCGCTGTTCGAATTCTCCGGTGCCTGCCTGGGCTGCGGCGAGACCCCCTATGTCAAACTGCTGACCCAACTGTTCGGCGACCGCACGCTGATTGCCAATGCCACCGGCTGCTCGTCGATCTTCGGCGGCAACCTGCCGACCACGCCTTACACCACCGACCGTGCCGGTCGTGGCCCGGCCTGGGCCAACTCGCTGTTCGAAGACAACGCCGAGTTCGGGCTGGGCTTCCGTCTGGCGCTCGACCAACACAAGGCACAGGGACGCGAACTGCTGCGCCAGTTGGCGCCGACGCTGCCGCCCGACCTGGCCGATGGCCTGATCAATGCCGATCAGAGCACCGACGCGGGCATCAAGGCGCAACGCGAGCGCGTGGCGCTGCTGCGTCAGACGCTCGCCGGCAACGCCGACCCGGCGGCCATGCGCTTGCTGGAGCTAGCCGATTATCTGGTGGAAAAAGTGGTGTGGATCGTCGGTGGCGACGGCTGGGCCTACGACATCGGTTACGGTGGCCTCGACCATGTGCTGGCTTCGGGCCGCAACGTCAACATCCTGGTGATGGATACCGAGGTGTACTCCAACACCGGCGGCCAACAATCCAAGGCGACTCCGCTTGGCGCCGCCGCCAAGTTCGCCACCTCGGGCAAGGTACGGCCGAAGAAGGATCTTGGGCAGATCGCCATGACCTACGGCAACGTCTATGTCGCCTCGGTGGCCTTCGGCGCCAAGGACGTGCAGACCGTGCGTGCACTGCAGGACGCTGTCAGCTACGACGGCGTATCGCTGATCATTGCCTACGCGCACTGCATTGCCCACGGCTACGATATGGGCGATGGGCTGGAACGGCAAAAGGCCGCGGTGCAGGCCGGCTACTGGCCGCTGTACCGCTACGACCCGAGGAAGTTCGGCACCGGCGAAAACCCGCTTAAGCTCGACAGTGCCGCGCCGACACTCCCCCTGGCGGACTTCATGGCACAGGAAGGCCGTTTCCGCATCACCGAACGCACGCATCCCGAGCACTATCAGGCACTGGTGCGCGAGGCCGATACGCAAATGCGCCATCGCTTCGAGCACCTGCAACGAATGGCGGGCGACGACGCCGACGGCGACTGAGAGATGTCATCGTGCGTGGCCTTCGCCGAACGCACGCTACGACCAACATCCCGGATGGCTTGTCTGTCCGGGATGTTTTTATTTCTGCCGGTGGCTACCGTCGTGCATCCAACGCGCATGCTGCGGCGCCTGCTTAGTCCGATCCCACTCCTCCAGCATCGCCCATTTGACTTCGTCGAGCTTGCGGTTCATTTCGGCGGTGGCGGTATTGCAGGCCAACTCCAGGCGGTGGCCGTTCGGATCGAAGAAGTAGATCGACTGAAATAGGGTGTGATCGGTCGGGCCGATCACCTCGATGCCATCCGCCTCCAACTTCGCCTTGGTCGTCAACAGATCCGCCATCGCGTCGACCTCCAGCGCCAAATGCTGAGTCCAGGTCGGCGTGTTCGGATCTCGCCCCATCGGCGGCCGGGTTGGCAATTCGAAGAAAGCCAACACGTTACCGTTGCCGGCATCGAGAAACACATGCATGTACGGATCGGGTTCGCCGGTCGACGGCACCTGGTCTTCGGCGATGGCCAGAATGAAGCGCATGTTCAGATACTTGCCGTACCACTCGACCGTTTCCTTGGCATTGCGGCAACGGTACGCCACATGATGAATTTTTCGGATCTGCATAGCGATGTTCTCCGGGAATCTTTCTATTGAAGACCAATGGCATTTATTGTACAAACCGTATTAATTGATAAATTTATTAGATTGCCAAATGAATATTTCTTTGCGCCAGTTGCGCGCCTTCGTCGCGGTGGCCCGCAGCGGCAGCTTCACCCAGGCGGCCGAAAGCCTCTTCGTCACGCAATCGGCGCTGAGCGGGCTGATCAAGGAGTTGGAAGGGGTGTTGGGGCTGAGGCTATTCGATCGCACCACGCGACGCATCCAGTTATCGGACGTCGGCCATAGCCTGTTTCCGCGGGTCGACAAGATCCTGCACGAGTTGGACGGCGTATTGGAGGAGGCCAGCAGCCTGCGCACGCTGAAGACCGGTTCGGTCAGCATCGCCGCGCCGCAATTGATGGCGGCGACCTTCCTGCCGGAGGTCATCGCGGCATTCGGCAGGCGCCATCCCGGTGTGCGCGTGCGCCTGCTGGACTGCGTGGTGGAGAACATCATGACGCCGGTGTTTTCCGGCGAGGTGGATTTTGCCATCGGCCCCGAGCGCAAGCTGAATTCGGACATTCACGCCGAAATGCTGTTCGAGTTGCCATTTATGGCGGTTTGCCCCACCGACCATCCGCTGGCGGCGGCAAACGAGGTACGCTGGGCCGAACTGCTGGCCCAGCCATTCATTTCGCTGTCCGGCGAATTCACGCAACGCCTTTCGGGCGAACTGCCCGCGGCATTCCGCGACCGCACCTTGGAACCCGGCATCGAGGTGACATTCATGCCCACCGCGTTGTCGATGGTCAGTGCCGGACTCGGCGTGACCGCCTGCATGCCTTACGCGGCGGCCATGGTGCGCCACTATAACCTCAGCATGCGTCCGCTGATCGAACCGCGCGTCACGCGGCGCTTTTTCATCTATACCCGCAAGGAGCGCGCGCTATCGCCGGCAGCCCAGCAACTGCGCGCCATGCTGCTCGACTTCCTTCACTCGCCGGTACCGCCGACGGTCAACCCCCCGTCGATGCGCAGCGTCGGCTGACCGACGCCGACCGGCACGCTCTGGCCCTCCTTGCCGCACACGCCGACCCCTTGGTCGAGCGCCAGATCGTTGCCGATCATCGATACGTAGTTCAATACGTCCGGTCCGTTGCCGATCAGCGTGGCGCCCTTGACCGGATAAGTCAGCTTGCCGTCCTCGATGCGCCAAGCTTCGGATGCCGAGAACACGAACTTGCCGCTGGTAATGTCGACTTGGCCACCACCGAAATTGACCGCATACAGCCCATCCTTGACCGAGGCGATGATCTCCTGCGGATCGTGCTGGCCCGCCAGCATGTAGGTATTCGTCATGCGCGGCATGGGGATGCTGGCGTAGGATTCGCGTCGGCCGTTGCCGGTCGGCGCGGTCTTCATCAGCCGGGCGTTCATCGCGTCTTGCATATAGCCGCGCAGGATGCCGTCTTCGATCAGCGTGGTGCACTGGGTCGGGTTGCCTTCATCGTCGATGGCCAGCGAGCCGCGCCGACCGGCGAGCGTGCCGTCGTCGACCACGGTCACGCCACGGGCGGCGACGCGCTCGCCCAACCGGCCGCTGAAAGCCGAAGTGCCCTTGCGGTTGAAATCCCCCTCCAGGCCATGGCCGATGGCTTCGTGCAGCAGCACCCCCGGCCAACCCGGGCCGAGCACCACGGTCATCTGGCCGGCGGGCGCCGGGCGCGCTTCGAGATTGGTCAGCGCTTGGCTCACCGCCTGGCGCACGAAGCGCTCGACCACCTCGTCGGTGAAGCTCGACAGGTCGTAGCGCCCGCCGCCACCGCTGGCGCCTTGCTCGCGCCGGCCGTTTTGCTCGGCGATCACATAGACCGACAGTCGCACCAGCGGACGCACATCGGCGGCGCGTACGCCATCGTGACGGGCCAGGTAAATGACGTCGTACTCGGCGGCAAGACCGGCCATCACTTGGATGATGCGCGGGTCCATGGCGCGCGCCAATTTTTCCACTTTCTCCAGCAGCGCCACCTTGGCCGCGGCCTCGAGGCTGGCACAAGGATCGATGGCCGGATAAAGATCGCGAGCGGTACGTTGCGTCGGCACGGTCACCGGCAAGTGCCCCTCGTTGCTGCCGATGGCGCGCACCGCGTCGGTCGCACGCGCCAGCGCCGCGCCGCTGATCTCGTCGGAATAGGCGAAGGCGGTCTTGTCTCCGCTGACGGCGCGAATGCCGACCCCCTGCTCGATGTTGAAGCTGCCGGACTTGACGATGCCCTCTTCCAGACTCCAGCCTTCATTGCGGATGTATTCGAAATACAGGTCGGCGTAGTCGATGTCGCGCCGGGCGAGACGGGCGAAAGCGGCTTCTAGGATCTCTTCGTCCAAACCACTGGGTTTCAACAACAGTTGCTCGGCGGCGGCAAAGGCTTCTTGCATGGCAGGTTCTTTCATTTCAGTACCCGGTGCGCCAAGGCTGGCAGGCGCGACCGGACGGATTGGATCAGGTTGGTGTCGATCTCGGCCAGTACCACGCCCTCGCCTTGCGGCAATTCGGCCAGGATGCGCCCCCAGGGATCGATGATCATCGAGTGGCCGTGAGTGGCGCGACCGTTCTGGTGCTGGCCGCCCTGTGCCGCGGCGATAACGTAGCACTGGTTCTCGATGGCGCGGGCACGCAACAGCACCTCCCAGTGCGCCTGGCCGGTCGTGGCGGTAAAGGCGGCCGGCAGGGCCAGCAGATCGAACGGCGCCATTTGACGGAAGAGCTCGGGAAAGCGCAGATCGTAACAGATGCCCAACGCCAATTCGCCCAACTCGGTGCGCGCCTTGACCGGCTGCGTGCCGGGCGCGATGGTGTTGGACTCGCAGTAGGTTTCGCCTAGGCCGGAGAAACCGAACAGATGGATTTTGTCGTAGCGTGCGGCGGGTTCGCCCGACGGATCGAACAACCAAGTGGTGTTATAGACCTTGCCGGGCACAGGCGTCACCAGCGGCACCGTACCGCCGACCAGCCAGATCTTGTGGCAACGCGCCATATCGGCCAGTGCCTGCTGTAGCTGGCCTTGGCCCGGAACCTCGGCCAGCGCCACCTTATCCTCTTCGTGCCGTCCCATTAAACAGAAGTATTCGGGCAGCACCACCAGGCTCGCGCCACGCGAGGCCGCCTCGTCAACCAGGGTCTGGGCGCTGCGCAAGTTATGCTGCCAGTCGGTACCCGACACCATCTGCACGGCGGCGGCTAAACATTTGCTTTTCATGGTTTGAGTTTCCGCAAGGTGTTGGTCAATGTCGTCGACTTGATCCGCGCGACCACCGGCTCGGCGAACGTACCGCTTACGCTGTAATCCACCGAGAATATCTTGCTCACCGGGTCGCGCAGCACTTTCTGCGCCGCCAGTGCCGCCACGCCGACCACCGGGTTGATCAAGGCCGCGCCGGTCGCCAGCGCCACGCCCTCGGACAGGTGCGGCTCGACGTGCACCTGCAATTGCTGGGTTTCCGTCGCAAGGTTGACCACGCCCTTGATGTTGACGTCGGCGCCGGGCCCCTTCATGACCAGATTGTCCGATTTAAATATACCTCGGCTGATCGTGGCGTCACCCCGCAAGGAATCGAAAGCGAACCCCTCGCTGAACACGTCGGTGAAATCGAGATGGATGCGGCGCGGCAGCGATTGCAGGCTCAACACGCCCAAGAGGCGCGCCACACCGGGGTCGACCTTGGCGAAGCGGCCGTCGCTCAAGTCCGTCGACATTTGCCCGCTGGCATTGGCCGCATCGAAGTCCCCCAGCCCACCGGGCCAGGACAAGCTCCCGCTCAATGAGCCCTGGCCCCGGTTGAAGGTTTCCTTGAGGCCGAAATGCGCCAGCAACTTGCCGACATCGCTGGCCTGCACCTTGAATCGGGTATCGACCGAGCCGGCGTCCAGCACCCGTACCGAACCGCTCAGCGAGCCCTCGGGCAGGGTCAGCGTCACGTTGTCGAGCAGCCAGTCGCGCGCCACGTAGCGTGCGTTGACCGTCAGACTACCGAGCGCGTTGCCTTTATACACCAGCTTACCGATGCGAATGTCCATCGCCGGCAGCGAGGTCGGCGCGCCGCTTGAGCTATCGCGCGCGAACGGCTGATTTAACACGACCAGCGGCAGCCGGGCGTGAATGCTGCCATTGTTGCGCGGATCGTAATCGATCGCGCCCTGTATTTCGGCGGCATCGACCATGGCATGCCACTCTTCGTCTCCCGGTTCGTGGCCAAGCCACAAGCTCGCGCGGTGCAAGCTATACGGCCCCCAGGTCAACAGCGGTGTAGCCACTTCGATATGCAACGGCGGCAGCCCCGCGCTATCGACCGATGCCCCTGCCGTCGCAAGGCTCCAGTCGCTCCAGGCACGAGCATCGATTTGAGGCAGCGCCGCCTTGATGCGCACACCCGAGCTAGGCTGATCGCTCAGCGCACGGCCGATCGCCACCTCGGTGCCGAGTGCCGTGCCATCGGCGTCGAAGCGCGTCCGGCCGGCAATTTGGCTACCCGCCGAAAAATCGAGCCGCATACCGCCATTGCGCACCGGCATCAACGTCAGGTTGAACGGCAACGCGGCCGCGGCGGCCTTGGACAGCGGCGCCGATGGCGCATCGACTCGGGTGCCCACCAGATCGGAACCGACCTGTAGCGACTCCAGCCCGCCATGCAGCGTGAAACGCGCCTGGTAGTGCGAGTTGCCGCTGATGTGCGGCGCCAGGAAATCGACATAGCGCGCCACCACCTGACGGCTGTCCGCCTGGCCGTCGACAACGAAACGCATGCGCGCATTGGCGTCGCTCTCGGCCTTGAGTACGAATGGCCCGCCAAAGGCCTTGAGGGCGATGCCGCTGCTGGAGACGCCATGTTCGCTGAAACCCAGCACGCCGTTGACCGACTGCAACGGCGGCAAAGGCAGCGACGTCAGCGCCAATTGGTTGTCCATCAAGTGCAATTGCCCGTCGACCTTGGGTTGCCCGCGGCTGGACAACGGGATCGACAAGTTGAGACGCAAGGCGGCCTGACCGGTGGCGCGGGTTTTGCCGAGGAAGCCGGACAACCAGCCGTCCACCGGACTATGCGCGGTATAGCGCAGCATATTGGCCAACTCGCCGCTGGCTTGCCCCTGGATCGTCAGATGCGGATCGGCGCCGCCCAGATCGGGAATGGCCACCTGAACCTGTGTCAGGCGGTTGCCCAGGGTCTGAACCTGGGACGACTTGATGTCCATGCGTTCGTTATGGAACACCAGGCTGGCATCGAAACCGGAAAGCAACGGCCAATTCTTGTCGAACAGCAAAGAGGCGCCGCGCACTGTGCCGGACACCAGGAATTCACCGCCTTGCCCCCCCTTGAACGGGAAACGATCCAGGTCGCCCCGCAGGCGCAGTTGCGCGTTCTCCAGCGTACCGGCCTTGAGTGCGCCGGACAGCCAGCGAATGGTGTCCGCGCCAGCCTGATAGGGCAGATAGTCGACCACTCGCGTCGCCAGCACATGGTCGATGCCGCCAGTCAGGTCGATGGTGCCGGCGCCCGAACCGGCGCGACGATAGTGCCCGGCGAACCGCCCGCGAAGATCGGCATTGGCGAACTGCCATTGATCGATATCGACCTGTAGGCTCTGCCCGCTCGAACGCCAGCCGACGTCGGCTGCCAACGAAGAGAAATGCAGCGGTTTGGCAAACACATGCGGCAGCTGTACGGTTTCGGCCGCGGAGAGCCGCAGTTGCCCGCCGTCCTGATCGAACTTGACCGAGCCGCTCAGGCCATCGACGCCAGGCACTTGGCCGGAGGGCTGCCAGGCCAAATTCGAGAAGCTGGACTCGAACCGGTAGCGTGTCGGTGCATCGGGGTGCCCCTGCCAGCCGAGCGACAGGTTCTTCAATTGTCCGGATGGCGAGAAATGCGAGAACAAGGGGTTGCGATCCACGCCGAGGGCGTGCAGAAACGGACTCAGATGCGCCAGGTTGACGTTGTCGACGCGCATTTCGCCGCCGCCGGGCGTTCCGGTATCCCAGAACCCGTTGATGTTCGAATCGGTGAACACCGGGCCGCTGGCGCTCAAAAGCGACAGGTGGCTCGCGTTCACTTGGTAAACGTCGCCGCTGCGCTCCAACTGTAGGCGCCCGGCAAGCGCGGGAAGAGACAACTCGGCGGCGCCGGGCAGTGCATACGCGGCATTTCTGACCTTGACGTCGGCCACCAGACGATTGATGCGGCCATCGGCGAAGGATAGTTCGACCGATCCGTCGCCCTCGCCCCGTTTGATCAGGCCGAAGGGCTGCAGATAGCGGCTCCATGGCGAAACGCGGGCACCGTGCAGGCTGGCGCTCACGCTACCGCGCCACTGTTGCCAATGGTCGAGTTCGTCGCCGTGCCAACTCCCGCTTAACTCGACGTTATCGCCGACCGTGGCCGGCGGTTTGCCCGAAAGCTGAAGATCGTGGCCCAACAACCCGCTGGCGAGTTCCAACTTCCCATCGGACAACGTCAGCTTAGGCAGGCCGAGGAACTCGTCCTGCCAAGCGATGCGAGCGCCGGTGACCACAATACGGCTTTGCCGTAGCAACCAATCGCCGGGGTGGCTCTCGCCGGCGGCACGCGCCCCGTTGCCGGACAAGGGGAAACCATTCAGATAGAAGCGGCCGTCACGGCCGCGGCGGATATCGAGCGCGGGCGACGATAGCTCGATCAACGCCATGCGCGGCTCGAAGGCGATCAGACTTTGCCACGACGGCACCACGGCGATACGGTCGAGTGTCAACGGCGCACCGTGCGGATCGGCGATCGACAGCGCGGAGAGTTCGAAGCGCGGCGCCAAACCGTCCCAGGCGCCGGAAATCCGACCGATGGTCACTTGCCGCCCCAAAGCCTGCCCAGCCTGGCGTGCCAACGCCAAACGGTAGTGGTCCAGATTGGGCAACACCTGGAAAGTGAACAGCAGGAAGCCCACCGTCACGGCCGACGCCGCCAGGCCGAACACCCAAGCCGACAGTTTCAGCAGCCTCTTGAGGGTGTGAATGACCGGAAGATGGCTAAACAAGCCGATGAGCTTTTTCAATGGAGACAAACCAGTACAATGAGGGAGACATGTCAGCACATTCTCTCTGGAACCTGAACGCGGAGACATTATGCCATCAAACGCCAGCAGTGCCAGCGCCATCGCGAGGGCGGTCCGCTTTTCCCGCTACCTGTCGCGCGTGCTGGAGGCCCATCCGGCGGAAGCGGCGCGGCTTGCCCGGGAAGTCGACCAGCCATTCGGCGCGGCACACATGCTAGCCTTCGCCGACTGGCCGGCGCTGGAAACCCCGGAAACCCTGGCGCCGATGCTACGCACGCTACGCCGCGCCGTGATGGCGCGACTGATCGCACGCGATATCGGCGGACTCGCCACGCTCGACGAGGTGGTCGACACCATCAGTGCGTTGGCCGAATTCGCAGTGCGCACCGCACTGCCGGTCGCCTGCCGGGCTTTGGCGCATCACGGCGAGCCGATCGGCGAGGAAAGCGGCGAAAAACAGACGCTGATCGTGATCGGCATGGGCAAGCTGGGCGGCGGCGAGCTCAATGCATCGAGCGATATCGACCTAATCTTCATCTACCCGGAGAACGGCCAGACCGATGGCCCGCGCCCCATCAGCAATCACGAGTATTTCTGCCAGGTCGGCAAGAAACTGATCGCACTCTTGAACGACGTCACGGCCGACGGACAGGTATTCCGCGTCGACATGCGTCTGCGCCCCTATGGCGACTCGGGGCCGCTGGCCATGAGTTTCAGCGCGCTGGAAAATTATCTGCTGACCCAAGGGCGCGAGTGGGAGCGCTATGCCTGGATCAAGGCGCGTGCATTGACCGGCGACGTCGCCGGCCTGTCCGAACTGGTGCGCCCCTTCGTTTATCGCAAATATCTCGATTACAACGCCTATGGCGCCATGCGCGAGCTATCCAGCCAAATCCGGCGCGAAGTGGCGCGGCGCGACTTGGCCGATAACATCAAACTCGGACCGGGCGGTATCCGCGAGATCGAGTTCATCGCCCAGGTGTTCCAACTCATTCGAGGCGGACGCGAGAAGAGCCTGCAGTTGTTCGGCACCCGTCAAACGCTTGCCCGGCTCGCCGAATTGCGCCTACAGGAACCCTCGGCCGTGCAAGAACTGCTCGAGGCCTACACCTTTCTGCGCAATCTGGAGCACCGGCTGCAATACGTGGACGACCAACAAACCCAGACTTTGCCGGAACGCGCCGAGGCGTTGGAGCAGATCGCCGCCAGCATGAACTTCGCCAATACCGACGCCTTCCTGTCGGCGCTGGCACGCCACCGACGCCATGTCACACGCCACTTCGAACAGGTTTTCTTCCTGCCGACCGAAACCGCGCCGGACCACCCGCTGACCGCGCTATGGCGCGACATCGGCGAAGGCGATATCAGCCCGCAACTGACCGAGCTCGGTTTTCAGCATCCGCAGGACGTGGCGCGCTTGCTGCATGGGCTGTCGACCAGCCAGCGCTACCAGCAAATGGCGCTGGCCAACCGCAAGAAGTTCGATGCGCTGATTCCGCCGCTGATCGAAGTCTCGGGCCACTTCCCCAATCCGGATGCCACGCTATCGCGCGTCCTGACGCTGTTGGAGGCCATCAGCCGGCGCGCGCCCTATCTCGCCCTGCTGACCGAATACCCGCAGACGCTACAGCGATTGGCCTCGTTATCGTCGGCCAGCGCCTGGGTATCGACCTACCTGACACGCCATCCGATCCTGCTGGACGAATTGCTGGACGCGCGGGTGCTGTACAGCCCGCCGGACTGGTCGGCGATCGCCGCGCAACTCGAGCAGCAACTTGCCGATTGCAACGGCGACGTCGAGGCCAAAATGGATACGCTGCGCCATATGCAGCATGCCCAGGCCTTCCGCCTGGTGGCGCAGGATCTGGCCGGCATGTGGACGGTCGAGGCGCTGTCGGACGAGCTATCGCGCCTGGCAGACCTGATTCTGGACGCCACGCTGCGTCACGCCTGGCTCGACATTCCCACCCGCCACGTCGACACCCCGGCCTTCGCGGTGATCGGCTACGGCAAATTGGGGGGCAAGGAATTGGGTTATGCCTCGGACCTGGACGTGATCTTCCTGTTCGACGACCCACATCCGGACGCCCCCGAACTCTACGCGCGGCTGGCGCGCAAGATGGTGACTTGGCTGACCAGCACCACCGCGGCCGGCGGCCTGTACGACATCGATCTACGCCTGCGCCCCAACGGCTCGAGCGGCTTGCTGGTCAGTACCATGCAGGCATTCGAAAGCTATCAGGAAAAACAAGCCTGGGTGTGGGAACACCAGGCACTGACCCGGGCGCGTTTCGTCGCCGGCGACCGGCACATCGGCCGACGCTTCGACCGCGCACGCCGAGCCATCCTATCCATGCCGCGCGAGGCGGCGCGACTGGCCGAGGAAGTACGCGCCATGCGCCGCCGCATGCTGGAAACCCATCCGGCCGAACCCGCCGACGTCAAACATGCCCGAGGCGGCCTGGTGGACATCGAGTTCATCATCCAGCACCTGATCCTGGCGCACGCCGACAAACTACCGGCACTGACCGCCAACACGGGCACCATCGCGCTGTTGGCGGTGGCGGCGCAGGCAGGGTTGATACCGACCGATTTGGCGGAAGCGGCGCGCCAGACCTACCGCTACTGCCGACGACTGCAACATGCGGCCCGACTCAACGAAGCGCGGCGCTGCGAAGTGACCGCCGAATTGGAACAGCACTACCGCCAGGCATGGGCCCTATGGCAATATCTATTCGGTACGGACTGATTTATGTTCTACCCTTAGCGCAGCTATATAATTGCAGCACATTAAAATATACAAATGGAGAAACTGATTATGTCGATGGCTGATCGAGACGGCTATATCTGGTACAACGGCGAACTGGTCGAGTGGCGCTCCGCCACCACCCACGTACTGACGCATACCCTGCATTACGGCATGGGCGTATTCGAAGGCGTGCGCGCCTATGAAACCGCTCGCGGCCCGGCCATCTTCCGCCTGCAGGATCATACCGACCGCCTGTTCCGCTCGGCGCATATTCTCGGCATCAAACTGCCCTTCTCCAAAGAAGAGATCAACCATGCCCACCGCGAGGTGGTGAAGGCCAACAAGCTGTCGTCCTGTTACTTCCGCCCGATGGCCTTCTACGGCTCCGGCAAGCTCGGCGTGGCGCCGCCGGTCGACGACGTGCAAGTCATTGTGGCCGCCTGGCCATGGGGCGCCTATCTCGGCGCCGAGGGCATGGAAAAAGGTATCCGGGTCAAGACCTCGTCCTTCACCCGCCACCACGTCAACATTACCATGTGTAAAGCCAAGGCCAACGGCAACTACATGAACTCCATCCTGGCCAATACCGAAGCCACGCGCGACGGTTACGACGAAGCGCTGCTGCTCGACGTCGAGGGCTACGTGGCGGAGGGTTCGGGCGAAAACGTGTTCATCGTACGACGCGGCAAGCTGTATACTCCCGACCTGACCTCCGCGCTCGAGGGCATCACCCGCGATACCGTCATGCAGATCGCCGGCGAAATGGGGCTGGAAATCATCGAAAAACGCCTGACGCGAGACGAAGTCTATAGTGCCGAGGAAGCTTTCTTTACAGGCACGGCGGCCGAGGTCACCCCGATCCGCGAGCTGGACAACCGCCAGATCGGCAACGGCACGCGCGGCCCGATCACCACCGAGATCCAGCGCCGCTACTTCGACTGCGTCAAGGGGCTCGATGCCAATCACGCGGCTTGGTTGACCTACGTGCAAAGCTAAGGAATAGGTAACATGTCAGAACTGAAACCCAATACCGAGCGCCAGATCGACATCGCCGCGACGGATCTGCCGCTGGCGTGCCCGATGCCGGACATGCTGAAGTGGAATGCCCACCCCAGGGTCTATCTACAGCTTGACGAACACGGCGCGGCACGCTGCCCGTATTGCTCCACCCGCTACCAGCTCAAAGGCGATAAACCGGGCGGGCACCACTGAACCACCAACGCCTAATCCGAAGGGTGCCGCCTGGCAGCACCCTTTTTGTGTGAATCAGAACTACATGAAAAAAATCCTGGTCATCGCCCCCTCATGGGTTGGCGATAGCGTAATGGCCCAGCCCTTGTACCGCCGATTGCATGAGCTCCACGGCGAACTCGAGCTGCATGTCTTCGCACCGCAATGGACCCTGCCGCTCCTGGCCCGCATGCCCGAAGTGACCCAGGCGCATCTCAACCCGTTCGGTCACGGCCAACTGAGCCTGATGGCGCGTTGGAAGACCGCACGACAACTGGCGAAATACCGCTTCGACCAGGCCATCATCCTGCCCAACTCGCTCAAGTCGGCGCTGATTCCGCTCTTCGCCGGCATTCCGCGCCGTACCGGCTTCGTCGGCGAATCGCGCTACGGTGCCATCAACGACTGGCGCGAACTGGACGAGAACAGCCTGCCGATGATGGTCGAGCGCTTTTGCGCCCTGGCGGCAGCCAAAGGGCAGCCGCTCTCGCGCCCCATCCCGCATCCGCATCTGACCGTCGAGCCGCAGCGTCAGCAAGCGACGCTCGCCGCACTCGGGCTCGCGGCCGACAAGCCGATCGCCGCCTTCTGCCCCGGCGCCGAGTATGGTCCGGCCAAGCGCTGGCCAGCGCGTCATTTCGCCGCACTGGCCGAACGTTTCGCTGCCGCCGGTTTCCAGATCTGGCTATTCGGCTCGAACAAGGATGCCGAAATCGGCGGCGAAATCGCCCGACTGTCCGGCGGCACCGCCGTCAACCTGTGCGGCAACACCGGCCTGGATCAGGCCATCGACCTGATCGGTCTGGCGGACATCGCCGTGTGCAACGATTCCGGGCTGATGCACGTCGCCGCCGCGCTCGACAAACCGCTGGTGGCGCTTTACGGCTCGTCCAGCCCCGATTTCACGCCGCCCTTGTCCGATCGAGCGGAAATCATCACGCTAGGCCTGGAATGCAGCCCCTGCTTCGAGCGCACCTGTCCGTTCGGTCACACCGACTGTCTGGAAAAACTCGAGCCCGAGCTCGCATGGCGGGCCGCAGTAAAACTACTGCCCCGTCTACAGTCCGTCATCGACATTGCACATGAATAACCTCGCCCACGACCACAACAACCGCCGCATGGAACTGGTGCTGGCCGCCGCCAGTCTGTTTCGCGACCTGGGTTACGAGCGCACGACGGTACGCGACCTGGGCAATGCCGTCGGCCTGCAGTCAGGCAGCCTGTTCTATCACTTCCGCAGTAAAGAAGAGATATTGGTGGCGGTCATGGCACTCGGCATCACCCGCACCACCGAACAACTCGAGGCGGCCCTGTCGTGCGCAGACAACCCGCGCGACAAACTTGCCGCGCTGTTCCGCGTTCATCTGAATTCGCTGCTGGGAGAAAACCAGGCGGCCCTCGAAGTCATGCTGTACGAGTGGCGTAGCGTCAGTGCCGCGGCCCGCCCCGGCCTGGTGGTATTGCGAGACCGCTACGAGGCTCTGTGGCAGACCGTGTTGGATGAAGCCGCCGCGGCCGGCCTAGTCGGAAGCGACACGCGGCTGTTGCGTCGCACCCTGCTCGGCAGCCTGCACTGGACCGTGCAATGGTTCCACCCGGAAGGCGAAATGGACGTCGACCGGCTCGCCGATCGCATGCTGGCGCTACTGCTGCGCGAAGAGCCCTCCTCAACATGCTGATTTTTATATGGTTCTGAGCTAGACTGAACAGAGCGCATATAGAGGAATCAGGCCATGAGTCCATCCATCGCCCGCCTGCCCTCCAGCGTCGCCACCAATATCCCGGTGCTGCAGGCGCAACAGGCACAGCAGGCGCAGGCCGTCGAAAAGACCCGCAGCCAGGACAGCGACCGGACCGCGGCGCCTCAAGTGGCACAGCCCACGGCGGAGCCGGCCGTTCAGGCACGTCAGAACCAGCAGTCGGCACAGGTCGAGGCCGAGTTGCGGCAGCAGTTGACCAATGCGCAGGCCAGCGTCACGGCGCAAAGCCGAGGGCAACCGACCCCCACCCCGCCGCAAACGCTATCTGCACGGCAAAATCAGGCCCAACAGGCCCAGACGGCGCATGCCGATCAGGCGCACCAAGCCGCCGCCCAACAGGCGCAGCGGCAAGAACGGACACGTCAGACCGAACAGACGCAACAAGTCGAAGCGCAGACCCGGCAAGCCGCCGAGCATGCGGAAAAATCCCGTGCCCCCAACCCGTCCACCGCGATTCAGCAATACCAAGCCGCCCAGACCCTGCTGCTGCCTTCCGACACGAATACCCATCAGGTCAACACTCGGGCTTGATGCGCTTGAGACGGCAGTTGCTATGGTCTAGTATGCGGGCAGATCCCTGCCACGCGAGTCAGCGCCATGCCGTTGCATCCGTTCAGTTGGTTGCAGAAGACCATCCGCCGTCCGATCGAACTCAACCACGAGCAGGATATTCTGTTGCGCCGCGCGGCCGAGATCTCCGGCCTGTCCTGCAGCCAGTTCATCTTCGAAAGCACCTGCAAAGCCGCTGAACTGGCCGTGCTCGAGCAACGGCAATTCTTCGTCTCGGGGAGCGAACGCCAGTGGTTGATCGCGCTGCAACAACGCAAAACCGCGCCCGCGCCGGCCTTGATCCAACTGATGACGAACCCGACGCCCTGGGAAGGCGGCTCGGCCTTGCGTGCCCCCGAGCCGCTCGCCCCGGCGCATTCGATCGTGCAATTCGACTGCGGCCGCCCGGCCATGAACGATTGGCTGGCGCACCGCGCCCGCCAGGCACAATTGAAGAACACCGCCAAGACCTTCGTGGTCTGCGTGCAGGATCGCGTGGCCGCCTATTTCAGCCTCTGCGTCGGCCAGATCGACTCGCGTGAGTTTCCCGGCCATGGCGCCCAGGCCATCGACCGCAGCCTCTTCCCCATTCCGGTTGCGATTCTGACCCGGCTCGCGGTCGATACGTCCTATCAGCACAAGGGGCTCGGCCACGGCCTGCTGCGCGAGGCCATCCAGCATGTGCTGTCGATCAACGAGCAGGCCGGCGTAGCGGCGCTGTTGATTCAGCCGCTCAACGAACCGGTGGCCCGGTTCTACCTCGCGTGCGGCTTCATGCCCTCGCCCGCCGCCTACAAACAGCTGTTGCTGCCGATCGAGGATATGCAGGCAGCTCGAACCACGCCGCCTTGACTCCACTTGCCTGAGCCCCTTCAGGATTCCAATCTTCTCTTGTGCACCTCTCCATCTCTCGATATCGCGACGGGTTCCAATATCCGGCATGGAGGCCGACAGCCATCTGCATGCCAAATCCGCAATTTGACGGCGGCGTCGGATACGCCGTGTTCATGCCGACGGTGTCACCCAGATAGGCAGCGAGGGGGACGACACGATCATTGGCGGGGCCAATGATGATCGCTTGTACGGAAAGGGAGGCACGACAATTTATTCGGCGGTGTCGGGCGAGATTATCTGCGCGGCGGGGCCGGCGGCGATTGGTTGGATGGCGGCGAAGGCGACGACCGCTTGTTTGGCGATGACGGGCATGACGTACTGAATGGCGGAGCCGGCAACGACAGGTTATTCGGCGGAGCCGGCCAAGATCATCTGCGCGGCGAGGCTGGCGACGATTTTTTGGATGGCGGCGAAGGCTTCGACCTGTTGCATGGCGGCGCGGGGAATGACACTTTGCGTGGCGGAGCGGGCGACGACGTATTGATCGGCGGCGCAGGCAACGATGTGCTCATCGGCGGGGCGGGCCGTGACAGCTTTGTCTGGGGCATCGAGGATCTGCGCTACACATCGGGGACGCGTGATGTGGTCAAGGACTTTGTCCTAGGCGAGGATAAGTTGCAATTCGTCGCCATGGAGGGGCCGGGGTTCGCAACAAGCGCACCTGCGACGCCGATGGAGGAGGCACTATCCTTCGCTTTAACCAAAGAAGGAGACGACACGGTGTTGCGCGTCTCGTCTTTCCGAGGGACCAATGAAATCGTCTTCGAAAATACCGATTTGCTGCTAGGCGGCAACTTGTCGGAGGCGGAAGCGCTGCAACGTCTGCTTGCATAACGGCGCGGTCATCTTCAACACTCCCCGCCGAGTGATGGGGGCACTGTTGTAGTTTCTGCAATGACAATGGGCGCAAGAGGTTAAACGCCTCATGCGCCCATGAAGAAAACCCATAACGTGCGCTTACGCGCGAACGTCGACGTTCTGTCCCAGATGCGCCGGGTTCGATGCCGTGGCCTGGATCTGCTGCGACTCCTGTACGGCGGAATTCAGCAACGGCAGCACTGCGGCAGCATCGGCATTCTTGGCCTTGTTGAGCACGTTGACCTGCACGGCTTGCGCCATACCGCCATCGCTACCGACATTTGCTACTTGACTGGCAATGTTCATGCCCCAATCTCCCAAAAAAGCCGCAATCGCATAGGCCAAGTGTAGATGGCCCGCTAACTGCTGTCATGGCTGAACTGCTAAAATACCCCTGACACATACTAAAACTGCAACAGGAAAACCACGATGACCCAATCCCGTCACCACCGCCTTTTGATTCTCGGCTCCGGTCCGGCCGGTTATACCGCCGCCGTTTATGCCGCGCGCGCCAACCTGCAACCGGTCATGATCACCGGCATGGCGCAAGGCGGCCAACTGATGACCACCACCGAAGTCGACAACTGGCCCGCCGATGCCGACGGCGTGCAGGGCCCGGAACTGATGGCCCGTTTCCAGCGTCATGCCGAGCGCTTCGGCACCGAGATCATTTTCGACCATATCCACACCGCCCACTTGAACGAAAAACCGATTCGTCTGATCGGCGATGCCGGTAGCTATACTTGCGACGCGCTGATCATCGCCACCGGCGCCTCGGCCCAATATCTCGGTCTGCCGTCGGAAGAGTCCTTCATGGGCCGCGGCGTGTCCGGCTGCGCCACCTGCGACGGCTTCTTCTACCGCAACCAGGACGTCGCCGTGGTCGGCGGCGGCAACACAGCGGTCGAAGAAGCGCTGTATCTGGCCAACATCGCGCGCCACGTTACCCTGATCCATCGCCGCGACGCCTTCCGCGCCGAGAAGATCATGGTCGACAAACTCCACGAGCGCGTGGCCGAAGGCAAGATCAGCCTCAAGCTGCATGCGGTACTGGATGAAGTGCTAGGCGACGACAGCGGCGTGACCGGCGCCCGCATCAAGTCGGTTATCGACCAAAAAACCGAAGACTTGAGCCTGTCCGGCGTTTTCATCGCCATCGGCCACCGGCCCAATACCGAGATCTTCAAGGGCCAACTGGAAATGGACGGTACCGGTTATGTGATCACCCAGGGCGGCAATGCCGGTAACGCCACCGCCACCAACATCGCCGGCGTATTCGCCGCCGGCGACGTGCAGGATCATATCTACCGTCAGGCGGTGACCAGCGCCGCATCCGGCTGCCAAGCCGCCCTCGACGCCGAGCGCTATCTCGACCAACTGAAGTAAATGGTTTGAAGTCGCTCAAGGACAAGCTGCGGAGCCTACCGCCGCGACCGGCCGCCAAGCCGGTCGCGGCGGCGCCCGCACCCGAACCGGATCTCGACTTCCAGCGCCAGATGCGCGACGTCACGCCGATGCCGGCCGATGATCGCGTGCATTTCGTTCCGCCCCGTCCCAGCCCGCACCCGAAGAAACGACCGCAAGGCATGCCCGATGCACGTCATCCGCAACATGTCGGCTGGTTCGAGCCGGCGGACAACCTCAACCACTTCGTGCGCGCCGGCATGCAAGCCGCCACCTTGCGCAAGTTGCGCGCCTTTCATTGGCCGGTCTGCGCCGAATTGGATCTGCACGGGCTGGACCGTTACCAGGCGCAGGACCGACTGACGGTATTTCTGCACCGAGCGCGCCGTATCGGGCAATGCGTACGCATCATTCATGGCCGCGGCATCGGTTCGCACGGCGAACCGATACTCAAGCGCATGACCCGGACCTGGCTGACCCACCACCCGGATGTCCTTGCGTGGAGCGACAGCAACGACGGCGGCGCGCTGTTGGTATTGCTGCGCACGATGACGGATTGATTATTCATCCCGACTTCATGCTAATCTTAAGCAAGGCAAGGATGCGACCACGGCACGATGCGGATAACCACGGATTCAACTGGAGTGTTTATGCAAGACGAGCTTTGCCCCGACTTCACCCTGCCCGCCACTGCAGGCAAGACTTTCACACTGGCGAGCGCCACCCGTCCCCTGGTGATCTACTTCTACCCCAAGGACAACACCCCGGGCTGCACCACGGAAAGCATCGCGTTCCGCGATCTGTATCCGGCCTTTCAGGCCAAAGGCGCTGAGATCGTCGGCATTTCGCGCGACAGCCTGAAGTCGCACGAGAATTTCAAGGCAAAGTTCTCGCTGCCGTTCGAACTATTGTCCGATAGCGAGGAAACCGTCTGCCGGCTATTCGACGTCATCAAAACCAAAAACATGTACGGTAAAAAGGTGCAAGGCATCGAGCGCAGCACCTTCGTCATCGGCGCCGATGGTCGGGTGGCGCGCGTATGGCGCGGCGTCAAGGTACCCGGCCACGCAGAGGAGGTTCTGGCCGTCGTCGAGTCGCTGTAAACCAGGCAGTGCCCGATGCCGGGCGCCGCGTGCCGGCACCCGGCTGGATCAAGAAGCTAAAAGGGGATATCCATCATGGCAAGCCGCAAGAAAAACAAGAGCGTCAAACTGTTTGTTCTCGATACCAACGTCCTGCTGCACGACCCCACCTGTTTATTCCGCTTCGAAGAGCACGACGTTTTCATCCCCATCATTACCCTCGAAGAACTCGACGAGCACAAAAAGGGCATGTCCGAAGTTGCCCGAAACGCCCGTCAGGCCAGCCGTTTCCTCGACGAAATCGTCAGCGGCATCGAGGCGCACATCGAATCCGGCATCGCGCTCAAGGCGCCGAGCAAGAATGCCGCCAGCGGCAAACTGATCCTGCAAACCCAGGCCATCCACAGCGTCCTGCCCCCCTCGCTGCCGGTCGGCAAAGCCGACAACCAGATTCTCGGCATCGTCGCCGCCTTGCGCGACCTGCACCCGGATCGCCCGGTCATTCTGGTATCCAAAGATATCAACATGCGCATCAAGGCGCGTGCGCTTGGCCTATCGGCTGAAGACTACTTCAACGATAAAGTACTGGAAGACACCGACATCCTGTACAACGGCACGCGCGAAATCGACGGCAGCTTCTGGGAGCGCAACGGCAAGGATATGAAGTCCTGGCAGGACAAGGGCCGTAGCTATTACCAACTGCGCGGACCGGACACTGCGGGGCTACACGTCAATCAGATGCTGTGGCAGGAAGGCGAATCGCCGCT
Source organism: Paludibacterium purpuratum (assembly GCF_004363805.1). Classification (GTDB taxonomy): domain Bacteria; phylum Pseudomonadota; class Gammaproteobacteria; order Burkholderiales; family Chromobacteriaceae; genus Paludibacterium; species Paludibacterium purpuratum. The sequence continues at coordinate 117,700 of NZ_SNZP01000002.1, forward strand.
CGCGGCGCGGGTGGTGAGCCTCACCGGCAAGGATGCGGTGCTGGAAACCCTCAAGGACTACTCCCACAGCAAAAACAATGTCTGGGGCATCACCGCGCGCAACCGCGAACAGAACTTTGCGCTCAACCTACTGATGAATCCGGAGATCGACTTCATCACCCTGCTCGGCCAGGCAGGCACCGGTAAAACCCTGCTGACGCTGGCCGCGGGACTGGCGATGACGCTGGAACAGAAGATCTATAGCGAAATCATCATGACCCGCGTCACCGTGCCGGTCGGCGAGGACATCGGCTTTTTGCCCGGCACCGAAGAAGAGAAGATGGCGCCTTGGATGGGTGCGTTGGAAGATAACCTGGATGTGCTCAACAAGACCGACGACGACGGCGGCGACTGGGGCCGCGCCGCCACGCGCGACCTGATCCGCTCGCGCATCAAGGTCAAGAGCCTGAACTTCATGCGCGGCCGTACCTTCCTCAACAAGTATCTGATCATCGACGAGGCGCAAAACCTGACACCGAAGCAGATGAAGACGCTGATCACCCGTGCCGGCCCCGGCACCAAGGTGGTCTGCCTGGGCAACATCTCGCAGATCGACACGCCCTACCTGACCGAAGGCAGTTCCGGTCTGACCTATGTCGTCGACCGCTTCAAGGGCTGGGAGCACTCGGGACACATCACGCTGCAACGCGGTGAACGCTCGCGCCTGGCCGATCACGCGGCCGAAGTGCTGTGACGCCGAAGCTCGAGCTGATTCACCTACCGGCACAAGGGACGGCGCGGCATGCGCCGCCCCTTTTGTTCGTTCATGGCGCATTCTGCGGCGCCTGGTGCTGGCAGCCGCACTTCCTGCCCTGGTTTGCGCGCCAAGGCTACGAATGCTGGGCACTGAGCCTGGAGGGCCACGGCAACAGCGAAGGCCGGCGTTATCTACCGGCCATCGGCATCGACGACTATCGCAAGAATCTGGCCTGGGCCATCCGCCAACTCGACACGCCGCCAGTGGTCATTGCCCACTCGATGGGTGGCTATGTTGTGCAGCAATACCTGCGCCACGCAACGTTGCCTGGTGTGGTATTGCTCGCCTCGGTACCGCCCACCGGTCTCGCCGCCTCCAGCCTCCGGCTCTTGGCCGGCGCGCCGTCGCTATTCATCAAGCTGAACCTGTACCAACACGGCCAGTACAACCCGGACTTCGACGAGTTGCGGGCCCTGCTCTTCTCGGCCGATACGCCGGACGACGATATCGAGTGGCTGATCCGTCATAGCCAACCCGAAAGTCAACGCGCCGTGCTCGATATGACACTGGTCAATCCCCTGACCATCGGCCGGATACACCGACCGCCGGCGTTGGTGCTCGGCGCCGCCGGCGATGCCTTGATCCACGACGACGATGTGAAAACCACGGCGCGCCACCTCGGCGTCCAAGCAGAAACCCTGCCGGCCATGGGACATATGACGATGTTGGACACGCACTGGCAACAGTGTGCTGAGCGGATTGCCGACTGGTTGCCGCAAGCGGCGTATTCGGGGGAAACGCCCTACGCATCCATGCAAGACGTATAGGGCGTCGAACGGCTACATGGCCGCGAGGAAAATCCGCTCGATATCCGCTTGGCTGGCCCGCACCGGATTGGTCAGCCCGCAGGCATCCTTCAGCGCATTGCTGGCCAAGAGCGGAATATCCGCGCTCTTCACCCCCAACTCGGCCAAGCCCTTGGGAATGCCGACATCGACAGACAGCAGGCGAATGGCCTGAAGGGCCTCGGTCGCACTCTTTGCGCCCGGCTGCAAAGCCTGGCCGATTTGTGCCAGGCGGTCGGCCGCCGCCTGGCTGTTATAAGCCTGGACATGCGGCAACAGCACCGCATTGCAAACCCCGTGCGGCAGATCGTAAAAACCGCCCAACTGGTGCGCCATGGCATGCACATAGCCCAACGAAGCATTGTTGAAAGCCATGCCGGCCAAGAACTGGGCATAAACCATCTGCTCGCGCGCTTCGATATCGCTGCCGTCGTCCACCGCATGACGTAAATGGCGTCCGATCAGCGAGACCGCTTGCAAGGCGCAAGCATCGGTGATCGGGGTCGCTGCGATCGAAACATAGGCCTCCACCGCATGGGTCAACGCATCCATGCCGGTCGCGGCGGTCAGCGAGGGAGGCATGCCGACCATCAAGTCAGGATCGTTGACCGACATGATCGGTGTGGTGTGTTTATCGACGATGGCCATCTTCACATGGCGCGACTCGTCGGTAATGATGCAGAAACGGGTCATTTCGCTGGCAGTGCCGGCGGTGGTATTGACCGCCACTAGTGGCAGCTGCGGCTTGGCGGACTTATCCAAACCCTCATAATCTTCGATCTTGCCGCCATTGGCCGCGACTAGCGCGATCCCTTTGGCACAATCATGCGGCGAACCCCCGCCGAAAGAAATCACCACATCGGCTTGATGCTGGCGCCACACGGCCAAGCCCGCCTCGACGTTATGGGTAGTGGGATTAGGTTTGACGCCGTCGTATACCGCACAGACGATCCCCTGATCGCCAAGCCGTTCGACCATACGCTGGCAAAGCTTCAACAGCGGAGGATTGCTGTCGGTCACCACCAGAGCCCGCTTGAAACCGAGATCGACCATGCGGTCGATGGCGTCATTCAGGCAGCCAGCGCCAATCAGGTTGATCGAGGGAATATAGAATACAGAGCCAGCCATACTGTTACTCCTGTTGTGAGAGAAGGTGCTCATTCATTTTGCATGACCCGCTCACGGAAACTTTGCTTCACATCAAACTATATTTGCGCAAATCATCCTGCACGCATTGAGAAAAAGGCATCGCGGCGACAGCCGCTTCTACGGGAACGAGAACGGGACTCCCAAAAAAAAACCGATCCGCACGCGGATCGGTTTTTTTCAATCACTCGAACGTTCAGCCAAGCTTGGCCAATTGCTCGCGCACTTTGCTCAACCGAGCTTCCAACTCGGCCTGCTGCGCGCGGTCGCGTTCGACCAAATGCGCCGGCGCACGGTCGACATAGCCTGGCTTTTCCAGCTTGGCCATCAGCTTGGCGTATTCGGCCTCGGTCTTGGTCAGATCCTTGGACAGTCGGGCCTGCTCCGCCGCGCGGTCGATTTCCACCTTGAGCATCATGCGCGCGCCGTTGCTGATGGCCACCGGCGCATCGTCTTGCGGCAGTTGCTCGACCAGGCAGGCATCCGACAGCTTGGCCAGCGGCTTCAGGTACGGCAGGAAATCGGCCAGCGCGGCCGTGCCTTCGACGAACAGCGGTGCCTTCTGCGCCGGCGACAGCCCCATCTCGCCGCGCAGGTTGCGCACGGCGCCCACCAGGTCCTTGAATTCGACCATGCGCGCATTGGCGTCGGCATCGATCTTCTCGGGCTGGGCCAGCGGCCAACCGGCCAGCATGATCGACTCGGTCGTGCGGGCGTTGGCCAGCGGCGCCACGGTCTGCCACAGTTCCTCGGTAATGAACGGCATGATCGGGTGCGTCAGGCGCAGCGCCACTTCCAGTACCCGTACCAGGGTGCGGCGCGTAGCGCGCTGCTCCGCCTCGCTGCCCTGTTGCAATTGCACCTTGGCCAGTTCCAAATACCAGTCGCAGTATTCGTTCCAGATGAACTCGTAGATCGCCTGGGCCGCCAAGTCGAAGCGGTAGGTATCCAGCGCCTCGGTGACTTCGATCTCGGCCTGCTGCAGACGGCCGATGATCCAGCGGTCGACGAAGCTGAATGCCAGCGGCAGCGATTCATCCTGGCCGCAGTCGCGCCCTTCCAGGTTCATCATGGCGAAGCGGGTGGCGTTCCACAGCTTGTTGCAGAAGTTGCGGTAGCCCTCGCAGCGCTTGAAGTCGAAGTTGACCGAACGACCGAGCGAGGCGTAGCTGGCCATGGTGAAGCGCAGCGCGTCGGTACCGTAGGCCGGAATGCCTTCCGGGAACAGCTTTTTGGTGGCGGTGGCGATCTGCGGCGCCTTTTCCGGGCGGCGCAGGCCGGTGGTGCGTTTTTCCACCAAACGTTCCAAGCCGATGCCGTCGATCAGATCCACCGGGTCGATCACATTGCCCTCGGACTTGGACATCTTCTTGCCTTCGTGATCGCGCACGATGCCATGGATGTACACGTCCTTGAACGGCACCTTGCCGAGGAAGTGCGTGGTCATCATGATCATCCGCGCCACCCAGAAGAAGATGATCTCGTAACCGGTGACCAGCACGTTGGACGGCAGGAAAGCCTTGAGCTCGTCGGTGTCGGCCGGCCAGCCCAGGGTGGAGAACGGTACCAGCGCGGAAGAGAACCAGGTATCGAGCACGTCGTCGTCGCGCGTCAACGGCTTACCGCCGGACAGCGCCAAGGCCGCCGCCTCGTCGCGTGCCACATAGACCTTGCCGTCGGCGTCGTACCAAGCCGGGATCTGGTGTCCCCACCACAGTTGGCGCGAAATGCACCAGTCTTGGATATTGTTCATCCACTGGTTGTAGGTATTGACCCACTGCTCGGGCACGAAGCGCACCTGGCCGCTTGCGACCGCGTCGATGGCCTTCTCGGCGATCGACTTGCCGGTAGCGTCATCCTTGCCGACGCGGCTCATGGCCACGAACCACTGGTCGGTCAACATGGGCTCGATCACCGAACCGGTGCGGTCGCCGCGCGGCACCATCAGCTTGTGCGGTTTGACTTCCACCAAATAGCCCTGCGCCTGCAGATCCGCCACCAGCGCTTTACGCGCTTTTTGCGTGTCCAGGCCGGCATAAGCCGCCGGCAGGTCGATCGCGTCGAACTGTTCGCCTTCGAAGCCCCATACCTCGGCGCGCGCGCGCAGCGTGGCATCGAGATTGAGCACATTGATCAAGCGCGTATCGTGACGCTTGCCGACCTGATAATCGTTGAAATCGTGCGCCGGGGTGATCTTGACGCAGCCGGTGCCGAAGGCGGCGTCGACATATTCGTCGGCGATCAGCGGGATCTGGCGGCCCGTCAGCGGCAACTCGAGCATCTTGCCGATCAAGTGGGCGTAACGCTCGTCGGTCGGACTCACCGCCACCGCCACGTCGCCCAGCATGGTTTCCGGGCGCGTGGTGGCCACCACGATCGCGTCGGCGCTACCCACCACCGGATAGCGGATGTGCCACATGTGGCCATCTTCCTCCACCGACTCGACTTCGAGATCGGACACGGCGGTGCCGAGCTTCGGATCCCAGTTGACCAGGCGCTTGCCGCGATAGATCAGGCCTTGTTCGAACAGGCGCACGAACACTTCGGTCACCACCTCGGCGCGAGTGTCGTCCATGGTGAAGTATTCGCGCGACCAGTCGACCGAGCAGCCGACGCGGCGCATCTGCGAGGTGATGGTGCCGCCGGACACGCCCTTCCAGTCCCACACCTTGTCGATAAAGGCATCGCGACCCAGATCGTGACGCGACACGCCCTGCTCGCCCAATTGGCGCTCGACCACGATCTGCGTGGCGATGCCGGCGTGGTCGGTACCCGGAATCCAGGTAGTGTTATGCCCGCGCATGCGGTAGTAACGCGTCAGACCGTCCATGATGGTCTGATTGAAGGCGTGCCCCATGTGCAAAGTGCCGGTCACATTGGGCGGCGGCAACTGAATGCAGAAAGACGGGCGGGAGAGGTCCATGTTCGGCTGAAAATAGCCGGCCTGTTCCCAGTGTTGATACCACCGGCGCTCGATATCGCCCGGTTCGAAGCTTTTGGCAAGTTCCATGATGGCTAGTATGCGTAGGAAATTCGGAAAAATGGGTCGATTATAACCTGATTGCCCTATTGCCGCCGAGCCGTTTGGCCCTAGGCTCGCAAGGAAATCCAGTCGAGCCAGGCGGTGGGTAGCAAACGCTTGAGATACCAGAACAGCCGCGTCGGGAAGGTCACGCGGTAGCGTGCGGCCGGACGGCGGGCATTGAGCGCACGCCAGACCGCTTCGGTCACGGCGTCCGGCCCGAGGGTAAAGGGCGTCGCCGCACCTTCCTTGCGCAGACGCGCCAGCTGTCCCTGGTAAGCTTGGCAATGTGCGCTGTTCTCATGATCCACGCGCGCCAGGAAATGCTGTAGCGCATTATCGCGAAAGCGCGAGCTGATCGGCCCGGGCTCGATCAGCGTCACGTGCACGCCGCTGCCTGCCAGCTCTTGTCGCAGGGTATCGCACAGGCCCTCGATGGCATATTTGCTGGCATTGTACGCCGCACGGTAGCGCATCGCGGCGAAACCAAGGATCGAGCTATTGAACAGAATGCGACCGCCGCCCTGCCGGCGCATGATCGGCAGCAACAGGCGGGTCAGCTCCCAGGCGCCGAACAGATTGGTCTCGAACTGCGCGCGCAACGCATCGCGGTCGATGTCCTCGGCGGCTCCGGGTTGGCCGTATCCAGCGTTGTTGAATAGCGCATCGAGCCGGCCGCCGGCCTCGGCCAGGGCGGCTTCTACGCCCAGCCGCACCGACTCGGCATCGGCGACGTCGATCTGCAGGCAGGTCAAGCCTTCCGCCCGTAAGCGCATGACGTCCTCCTCGCGCCGACAGCTGGCCAACACATGCCAGCCGCGGGCCTGCAACGTCTTGGCGCAGTGATAACCTATGCCACTGGAACAACCGGTAATCAGAATGGTTTTTTTCATGGGGAGCGTAGATTTTCGTCAACAAGAGCGCCGACGAGCGGTCGGCGATTTTTGACCGATTATGAGCGTAGAGGCATCATCCTGGCCAGCCCGCCCCTGCGGCCACCGCAAGAGCAGGCGGATTTTGACAAGAAATAATACCGATATCATATTAGACTTCAGTTCATTCGCGAGGATGCCACATGATCCGACTGTTCCCGTTATGGGCCATTTTGCTGTCGACCGTGGCCTATTTCTTTCCGGCGCACTTCACGCCGATCCTGCCGCATACCGGCCTGATGCTCGGCATCATCATGTTTGGCATGGGCCTGACGCTGACCGCCGCGGACTTCCGCCGCGTATTGCAACGCCCCGCGCCGGTCTTGGCTGGCCTCGGCCTCCATTACCTGGTGATGCCGCTGGCCGCCTGGGCGTTGGCGCGCGGCTTCCAGCTGCCCCCGCAATTGACTGCCGGCATGGTGCTGGTCGGTAGCGTGGCCAGCGGCACCGCCTCCAACGTCATCATTTACTTGGCCGGCGGCGACGTGGCGCTGTCGGTCACGATTTCGGCGCTATCGACACTGGCAGGGGTGTTCGCCACCCCGCTGCTGACCCGGCTCTATATCGACGCCTCGATCAAGGTGGACGAAATCGGCATGTTCGTCGGCATCCTGCAGGTGGTGATCCTGCCGATCGCGCTCGGCGTACTGGCGCACCGTTTCGCAGCGCCGTTGGTGCGCCGCGTCGAAGGCGCGCTACCGCTCTTGTCGATGACCGCCATCGTGCTACTGATCGCCGCCATCGTCGCCGGCAGTCAACGACATATCGCCACCGTCGGCCCGTTGATCATGTTGGCCGTCATACTGCACAACGCCATCGGCCTCATCTGCGGCTATTGGGGCGCGCGGCTATTGGGCTTCGACGAGTCGGTATGCCGCACGCTGGCCATCGAGGTCGGCATGCAAAACTCGGGGCTGGCGGCACAACTGGGCAAGACCTATTTCTCGGTATTGGCCGCCCTTCCTGGCGCCTTGTTCTCGGTCTGGCACAACCTGTCCGGCTCGCTTCTGGCGGGCTACTGGCGCACCCGGCCGGCGCGCCCGGCCATGGTCGCCGATACCAGAGGATAAAAGTCATCGTTGTTATCTGGCACTGCTCAGTGGATGAGCATAAAATATGCCGTTTCCCATCCGTGCCTGGCACCGATGGGACCTACACATTCGCGCACAAGGGATCCCCGCATGGCCAAATCCGCCAAGACGCCGGAGAGCTTCGAATCGGCCTTGGCCGAACTGGAAAGCATCATTCAGGCGATGGAGGGCGGCGAAATGCCGCTCGATGGCGCACTGACCGCCTACAAAGACGGTATCGAGCTGCTCAAGTTCTGCCAGGGTAAACTGTCGGACGCCGAGAATCAGCTCAAGGTGCTGGAAGAAGGCCAACTCAAGCCGCTGGAGCTAAAAAATGGCGGCTGATCCGTTCCTCGGCTGGATGACCGACATCCAGCAGCAGATCGAGCGCACGCTGGAGACGCTTCTGCCGCAAACCGCCAGCGCGCCTTGCGACCTGCACCAGGCCATGCGCTACGCCACGCTGGAAGGCGGCAAGCGCGTCCGGCCGCTACTGGTTTGCGCCGCGGGCGAGCTCACCGGTGCGCGTCAGGACAACCTGCTACGCATCGGTTCGGCAGTGGAAATGATCCATGCCTATTCGTTGGTGCACGACGATATGCCGTGCATGGACAACGATGTCCTACGTCGCGGCAAGCCCACCTGCCATATCGCTTTCGGCGAAGCCAACGCGCTCTTGGTCGGCGATGCCCTGCAGGCGCGGGCCTTCGAACTGCTGGCCACACCGCTGGAGGGGGTGGAAGCCACGGCGCAGTTGGCCATGCTCGCCACCCTGGGGCACGCCTCGGGTCATGCCGGCATGGTCGGCGGCCAGGCGATCGACCTGGATAGCGTGGGTCGACAGTTGACATTGCCGGAACTGGAATACATGCACATGCTGAAAACCGGCGCACTGATTCGCGCGTCGGTACTGCTCGGCGCCCGCGCGGGCCGTGTACTGGATGCCGACCGGCAAGCACGCCTCGACCACTTCGCCAAGTGCATCGGCCTAGCCTTCCAGGTCGTCGACGACGTGCTCGACTGCGAAGCCGACACCAACACGCTAGGCAAGACCGCCGGCAAAGACGCCGCCAACGACAAGCCGACCTATGTCAGCTTGATGGGCTTCTCAGAAGCCAAGCGCTTTGCGTGCGAACTGCGCGACGACGCCTTCGCCGCACTCGAAGACTTCGGCCCGGACGCGCAACGCCTCAGGGCGCTGGCCGACTACGTCGTCGCCCGCTCGTTCTAACGCATTCGGATTGATCGAACATGTACCCGTTGCTTGACACCATCGATACCCCTGCCGACCTTAAGAAGCTGTCGCGCCAGCAACTGCCGCAGTTAGCCAGCGAACTGCGCGCCTTCTTATTGGAATCGGTCAGCAAGACCGGCGGCCACCTGGCCTCCAACCTTGGCAGCATCGAGCTGACCATCGCGCTGCATTATGTGTTCGACACGCCCAACGACCGGCTGGTCTGGGATGTCGGCCATCAGACCTACCCGCACAAGATCCTGACCGACCGCAAGGCCCGCATGCATACCATGCGTCAGCAAGGCGGACTGGCCGGGTTCCCCAAACGCGAAGAGTCCGAATACGACACTTTCGGCGTCGGCCACTCGTCGACCTCGATCGGCGCGGCGCTCGGCATGGCGGTCGCCGCCAAGCAGCAAGGCATCGATCGCAAGAGCATCGCTGTTATTGGCGACGGCGCGATGACCGCCGGCATGGCTTTCGAAGCACTCAACAACGCCGGCGACATGGATGTCGATCTGCTGGTGGTGCTCAACGACAACGATATGTCGATCTCGCCCAACGTCGGCGCGCTCAATCACTACTTCTCCAAGCTGCTGTCCGGCCGCTTCTACTCCGCGATGCGCAGCGGGTCGAGCAAGGTGCTCGGCATGGTACCGCCGATGAAGGAAATCGCCAGCAAGGTGGAAGAACACGTCAAGGGCATGTTCACGCCGGGCACGCTGTTCGAGGAGTTCGGCTTCAACTATCTCGGTCCGATCGACGGTCACGACCTCTCCGCACTGGTCGATATGCTCGGCAACATCAAGAATTTGCATGGTCCGCAGTTCCTGCACATCGTCACCAAGAAGGGACAGGGCTACAAACTGGCGGAGAACGACCCGGTCGCCTATCACGGCGTGACCCGGTTCGATCCGGCCAACGGCCTGGCCGGCGGCAAGAAGGATGGCAAACCGGCCTACACCCAGATCTTCGGCGACTGGCTGTGCGATATGGCGGCGCTCGATAAGCGGCTGGTCGGCATTACGCCTGCCATGCGCGAGGGTTCCGGCCTGGTGCGTTTCGCCAAGGAATACCCCGAGCGCTACTTCGACGTGGGCATCGCCGAACAGCATGCGGTCACCTTTGCCGCCGGCTTGGCTTGCGACGGCATCAAGCCTGTGGTGGCCATTTACTCGACCTTCCTGCAGCGCGCCTACGATCAACTGATCCACGACGTGGCGCTACAAAACCTGCCGGTGGTGTTCGCCATCGACCGCGCCGGTCTGGTCGGTGCCGACGGCCCGACACATGCCGGCGCATTCGACATCTCCTACCTGCGCTGCATCCCCAACATCACGGTGATGACGCCATCGGACGAGAACGAGTGCCGCCAACTGCTCTACACCGCCTACAGCCTGGACACGCCAAGTGCCGTGCGCTACCCGCGCGGCACTGGCCCAGGCACGCCCATCGACAGCGTGATGCGCGCCCTCCCCATCGGCCGCGGCGTTTTGCGGCGCGAAGGCCTGGGGCGCGTGGCCATTCTGGCGTTCGGTAGCATGGTCGCCCCGGCGCTGGCCGCGGCAGAGGGCATGGACGCCAGCGTCGCCGACATGCGCTTCGTCAAGCCGCTGGATCGCGCGTTGATCGCGCAACTGGCAGCGCGCCACGACCTGGTGGTCACCGTGGAGGAGAACGCTATCATGGGCGGCGCCGGCTCGGCCTGCGCCGAAGCCATGGCGGAACTGGGGCTGAATAAACCGGTACTGCAACTCGGGCTGCCAGATTGCTATATTGAACATGGCGACCCGGCCGTTCTGCTCGCCGGTTGCGGCCTCGACGCCAACGGCATCGCCACCGCCATCCAGAAGCGGCTCGAGACACTCTAAAAAAATCAACCATGCTGACCGCCGGCACCGACCGGCGGCGCATCGCGGGGGAGAAGGCAATGGGCGGTTTCGACCTGTCGGGCTGGTTCAACCTCAAGGGCACGAGCTTCGAGTCGCTCCCCATCATCCTGATCAGCCTGGGTATCGGCCTACTGGTCGGCATCGAACGCGAGCGAAAACGGCATGTGATGGCCGGCATCCGCACCTTTCCGCTCGGCGCGCTGCTCGGCACCCTGTGCGCGCTGATCGGCCAACATCTGAACGCGCCGGCCTTTCCGATCGCCGGCTTGCTGGTTCTGGCCTCCTTCGGATTCCTGCCCGGCGTGCACAGCGTCGACGACAGCAGCGACCCGCACACCACGACCATCGCCGCCTTCCTAGTCACATACTGCCTGGGCGTCATGGTCGCCTATGGCTACGCGCCACTGGCGGTCGCCAGCGCAATTCTGGTCACCGGCCTGTTGTACCTGAAGCCGGAGCTGACCGGCATCATGCAAAAACTGGAGCGGCGCGATCTGTACTCGCTGCTGCAGTTCGGCGCGTTGAGCTTCATTATCCTGCCGCTTCTACCCAATCGCGCCATTGGCCCTTACGCCGCACTCAACCCGCATAACGTCTGGTTGATGGTGGTCATGATCGTTGGTCTGGGCCAAGTCGGTTACTTATCGGTTCGGCTGTTCGGCGATCGGGTCGGCGCCCCGCTCTTGGGTGTACTGGGCGGCCTGGTTTCATCCACCGTCACCAGTCTGATCTACTCTCGCCAGGTACGCGCCGACCCCGGCGCCGAGCAGCGCGCCAGTACCGTCATCCAGTTGGCCAATTTGGTGCTGAATCTGCGCATGATGTTGTTCACCGCCGCGTTGGCACCGGCGGCGCTGCCCGCTGTCGGACTGGTCATGGCACCCGGGCTGTTACTCGGATTGGCGCTCACCTTGGCGCGTCACCATCGAGGGAAAGGCCAGGAAGGCCAGCAGAAGATCGCCCTAACCAACCCGGCCGACCTCAAACTGGCATTGAGTTTCGCCGCCGCCTTCGCCGTGATTCTGGTCTGCTCCGCCTGGCTGAACGCCGAGTTCGGCCGCTCAGGCGTCTATACCGTGGCGGTGATCTCCGGCGCCAACGAGGTCGACGCCATCGTGCTGACCGTGCTCAACCTGTTCGCTCAGCAGCGTTTCGAGGCCGTACCGTGCGCGACTGCCATTGCGCTGGCGGTCGGTGCCAATGCGCTATTCAAGATCGGCTTGATTTTTTCGCTGGGCGGCAAGCCGCTGGCGTTGCGCTGCTTGCCCACCTTCGTCTCGATCTTCGCCGGACTGACGCTGGGCACTCTGGCGCTGCACATGGGATGGCTCTCGTAGGGCGCGTTGGCGAAGCAACGCGCCATTCCGACACCAGTCAGACCCCCGGCGGCAGGGTTTCGTCGCCGCGCAGCCAGTAGACGAACAGGGTATAACCGACCGCGAGCAATGTCGGGCCGATGAACAGGCCGATCATGCCCCAAGCCAGCAGGCCGCCGATGACGCCGATGAAGATCAGCGACAACGGGAGCTTGGCGCCTTGGCTAATCACCATCGGCTTGATGAAATTGTCGATGGTATTGACCAGCAGGAAACCCCACAGCGCCAGAAACAGCGCCAGGCCGTTGTGCCCGGTATAGAAGACCCATGCCGCGGCCGGCAGCCATACCAGCAGCGTCGGCAATTGCGCCACCGCCAGCATGAAGCACAGAAAGCCCAATACCACCGGTGCCGGTACGCCGGCGATCACCAGACCGATCACGCACAGCAGCGTCTGAACCAGCGCGGTACCGATGACGCCGGTGGTCACGCCGCGGATGGTGCGCGATACCACTTCCGGCAGTTCGGTCGCCGGCGCGCCCCCCAGCTTCACGATGGTATTCTCGGCCACGCGCCAGGCGTGCTCGCCATTGATCAGCAGCAGTCCGGCCACGACCAGCGCCAGAACGATCTCCAATAGGCTCAGCGCCAGTTGCGCGCCATAGGACAGCGACCATAGCGCGCCGCGGTTGATGGCCGGCATCAACTTGCCGAGCATTGCCGGCAGGTCGCTTTGCGCCCCGCGCCAGATCTGGCCCAGCGGTTCGCCAATGGCCGGTAGCGATAGCAGCCAGGCAGGCGGATCGGGCAGATGATAGCCGGTCAGCCCGCGCGCCACCTGGCTGAGAAACGGCCACAGATCGCTCAGCGACAGGATCATCAGCGCGATCGGTGCCGCGATGGCCAGTGCGATGGCGCCGATCATCACCAGCGCCGCCAGCTGCCTGCGATTGCCTAGCTTCAACACCAGCCAGTTGTAGCCCGGCCAGACCGAAACGGCGATGATCACCGCCCAGATCAAGGCACCGAGAAACGGCTGGATGATGCGATAGCAGGCAAACACCAGCAACAACACCACTGCCACGCGCATCACGCCCATGACACTCACATTCGACAAACCCTTGGCAAGCATCGATTCTCCTCGGGGGATTCCATGATCGTTGACGCCGGCGTCAGCCGGCCGATTGCACCACCGCCAACCGGCGCTTCAGTGCCGCGGCATCGATATAACCGATAATCCGGTCGCGCTCGTGCCCACTGGCATCGAACAGGATGATACCCGGTGGGCCGTACAGGCCGAAGCGGCTTAGCAGGCCGGCATGCGCGGCACTGTTTTGCGTGACATCGGCGCGCAGCAGGGTGAAACCGGTTAGTTGGGCGCGCAAGCCGGCATCGCGCCAAGTAGTGTCATCCATTTCCTTGCAACTGACACACCAGTCGGCATAGAAATCGAGAATCGCCGGCCGTCCCGACTGCGCACCAAGTTGCCGATCCAGCGCCTGCACATCGCCGACCGGTACGAACGGCGGCAGTTCGGCCGCGGCTTCGGCCGGCCGCCCCATCAACCAGGACAGCGGATAACGCGGATCCTTCTCGCCGGCCAAGGCGCCGAACAACTCGGCCGCGCCGACCAGGAAAAGCACCAACCCCAACGCCTTGCCCAGGCGCGCCAGGCCATGCGCGTTGGGCGACAGCCCGTCGAAAGCCCGCAGGAACACCGCCGAGCCGACGAGCAGCATGCCCCACAACGCCAACACCGCCCCGCCAGGCAGGAACGGCGCAGCCATCGAGATCGCCGCAGCCAGCATGACCACGCCGAACACCGATTTGACCGCATTCATCCAGCGGCCGGCGCGCGGCAGCACATGACCGCCGAAGGTGCCGATCAACAGCAGCGGCAATCCAAGTCCGAGAGCCATCAGGTACAACGCCAATCCGCCGAGCCAGGCATCGCCCGTGCTGCCAATATAGCCGAGCGCCAGCGCCAACGGCGGCGCCACGCACGGGCCGATGATCAGCGCAGACACCGCCCCCATCAGTGCAACCGACAGCAGCCGCCCACCCGGCAGGCGGTTGGCCGATGCCGCCAGGCGCGACTGCAGCGCCGAGGGCAGTTGAATGGAGAACAGGCCAAACATCGACAGCGCCAACAGCACCATCAGCGCACTGGCCGTCAGCACCACCTCCGGCCGCTGCAGCCAGACGGTCAAGAGCGCCCCGGTCAACCCGGCGACGACGCCTACGGCAGTATAGGTCAGCGCCAGCCCCTGAACGTAGGCGAAGGCCAGGGAGAAGCCGCGGCGGCGCGTCAACGTCGCGCCCTGTCCGGCAATCAGCGAAGTCAGGATCGGCAGCAACGGATACATACAGGCGGTGAACGCCATGCCGATGCCGGCGGCAAAAAAAGCAAGAAGCGTCAGCGGTAAGGTTTGGGCCGGCGCGCCCGCGGGCGTCGGCGCCGCCCCTTGCCAGGCGGTGGTCCAAGCCCCGGCGGCCCCCTCACCCACGATCAGCTTACGCGTATAGGGCGGATAGCAGACGCCGACTTTGGCGCACCCCTGCAACCGCACCGATAGGGAAAAACGCTCGGGCGCCCCCGGCTTGAGCGGAACGACAATACGGTTCTGATGCTCGAAAATCACCTGGGTACCGAAATACGGGTCGTTCTTGACCGTGCCGGCGGGAAAACGCACGGGCTCCAGCAGGCCGGCCGGGTCGCTGGCGAGCTGCATGCGGTCGCGGTAGACGTAATAACCATCGGCGACATTCAGAGTCAGAATCAGTTGATCGCCCGCACGCTGCACCGAAGTGGCGAACGCCTTCTCCGGCCGCAACAGATCGTTTGGAGACAATGCCGCCGCCGGGCGGCACACCAGGATCAGCGACAGCAGGATCAGCGGGACGAACCAGAAAAGATGACGGTATTTCATGCAGGGCCTTTTATCGAAGAGCGGCCGGAATGGACTGATTCTGCACCGAG
The DNA here is from genome assembly GCF_004363805.1 of Paludibacterium purpuratum. Taxonomy (GTDB): domain Bacteria; phylum Pseudomonadota; class Gammaproteobacteria; order Burkholderiales; family Chromobacteriaceae; genus Paludibacterium; species Paludibacterium purpuratum. Next base: position 132,873 of record NZ_SNZP01000002.1, read on the forward strand.
CGGTTCCCTGACAACCATTTCCGATGCTTTCATGACAATGACAAATTCCGTTACTATGTCAAACGTTTGATACATACACTGTAGACTATGACAGACCACCTCTATTTTGCCCATGCAAACAGCTTCCCCGCCAGTGTTTATCACAAAATGCTGGGTGCGCTGTCAGAGCACTACACCGTCAGCTACACCGATTGCATCGGCCACGACCCTGCGTACCCGATCACCGACTGCTGGCCACGCCTGGTGGATCAAACCATCGCCTCCGTCGAACGACTAGGGGTGGGGCCGGTCTGGGCGGTGGGGCATTCGCTGGGCGGCATTCTGGTGCTATACGCCGCCGTGCGCCGACCCGATCTATTCAAGGGCCTCGCGATCTTGGATTCGCCGCTGTTTTCCCGCTGGCGCGCCCTGACTATCTGGTTCGCCAAGCGCGCCGGCTTCATCGACCGAATCACCCCCGGTGGCAATACACTCAAACGCCGCAACTGCTGGGCCTCGACCGAGATGGTGCACGAATACTTCGGCCGCAAACCGATGTTCGCCCGCTTCGATCCCGATTGCCTGTGGGACTACGCGCGCCACGGTACCGTGGACGATGGCCAGGGCGGACGGCAACTGAAATTTCACCCGACGATCGAGCACCGCATCTACGTCACCCTGCCGCACGACATCGCCCATTGCGCAGACAACAACCGCGTGCCGGGCATTTATCTCGCCGCCGGCGAGCACCCGGTGCTCACCGCCCGCGATCAGCACTATGTGCGCGATCGGCTCGGCCTGACTGTCGGTAGCCATCCCGGCAGTCACCTGTTTCCTCTAGAACAACCGCTGAGCACGGCCGAACGAATTCGCCTCGCCTTCACTGCCATAGAGACGGGGGCAGGCGTCGACACTAGCACAGACCGCCCGAAATAGAGCAAGCCAGGACAAAAATCGAGCGCTTTGGCACAATAATACATTCTGGCACGGCATAGACTGGCTGTACGACCTCAACCGGAGACCAAAATGAAATACCCCTTGCTGCTCGCTACGCTGCTCGCCCTGCCTTTGAGCGCCCAGGCAGAACGTTTCGTCCTCGAGAGTAACGCCTTGTCCAATGGCAAAACGCTCAGCCAGGCACAAGTATTCAATGGCTTTGGCTGCCACGGCGACAACCAGTCGCCGCAGCTAAGCTGGCATGGCGCGCCGGCCAACACCCGCAGCTTCGCCGTGACGGTTTACGACCCGGATGCGCCCACCGGCAGCGGCTGGTGGCACTGGACGGTGTTCGACCTGCCGGCCGACACTCAAGCGCTGGCGGCCGGCGCCGGCAATCCGGGCGGCGCACTGCCGACCGGCGCGCACCAAGGGCGCACCGATTTCGGCACGCAGGGCTTCGGCGGCGCCTGCCCGCCGGTAGGCGATAAACCGCACCGCTACCAATTCACCGTCTGGGCACTGGATGTCGACAAGCTGGGGGTGGATGAAAACGCCAGCGGCGCGATGGTCGGCTTTTTCCTGCGCGCACACGCCTTGGCATCGACGTCCATTACCGCGCGCTACGGACGCTAAATCGCATGCAGGCCGCCGTCTATCGGGAAATTCGCGTATCGCGCGGCCAAGTGGCCGCGCGCCGGATGCAAGTTCTGCACAGAGTGTCGATCCTGACGCCGGCACTCTGCCATGTCCGACATGGCTGCAAACAGGTGCAATGGCAAGGACGCATCCAACAGGCGGGGGCCGGGCAATTAGTCCTCATGCCCGCCGGCGTTGAACTGGGGGTAATCAACCAGCCGGGACCGCAAGGCTATCTGGCCGACCTGGTCTCGCTACCCGAGGATTGGCTGCAACACTTTCGACAGCGACTCGGCGCATCGCTACCCGTCCAGCGACCGAACGGTCTGTGCGTCGAACTCGATGCGCATAGCGCCGGCGCCTGGGCGCTTCTGCTCGCCGCGCTGGCGACCGACGCCCCGGCGCCGCTCTTACAACATCACGTCGAAGGTGTGCTGCTGGCGTTGGCGCTGGCAGGCAACGCCGCCTGGCTCTTGCGCGGACGCGACGACGCGCTCAGTGCACGCATCCAGCAACTATTGCTACAAAACCCGGCAGCCGACTGGGAGGCGGCCGGCGTGGCGCAGCAATTGCATCTCGGCACCTCCACGCTACGCCGCCATCTGGCGCGCGAAGGCCGGCAATTCCGCGACATTCTCGACGAAGTCCGTATGAATCACGCGCTGCAGGCGCTGCAAAGTTCACGCCTACCTATCGGCGAGATCGCCGCGCAAAGCGGCTATGCCTCCGCCTCGCGCTTTGCCGTGCGCTTCCGCCAGCGCTTCGGCCTATCGCCGCGCGACTTACGCCAAACCGTATAGCTTAGCGGTTTGGTGCGTTGCTTCGCGAACGCACCCTACGGCCGGGCAGTTAAAGCAGCTCCACCGCCATCGCCGTGGCTTCGCCGCCACCGATGCACAGACTGGCCACGCCGCGTCGGCCGCCAGTCTGCATCAGCGCCGAGATCAGCGTCACCAGAATGCGCGCGCCGGAAGCGCCGATCGGGTGCCCCAGTGCGCAGGCGCCGCCGCGAATATTGAGCTTGGCATGCGGCAGATCCAATTCGCGCATGGCCGCCAGCGCCACCACCGCGAACGCCTCGTTCACCTCGAACAAGTCCACCTCGCCCACCGACCAGCCGATGCGTGCCAGCAGCTTTTTCATCGCGCCGACCGGTGCGGTGGTGAACCAGGCAGGCGCCTGAGCGTGCGTGGCGTGGCCGACGATGCGCGCCAGCGGTTTGAGTCCGCGGCGCACCGCCTCGCCTTGCGACATCAGCACCAGCGCCGCCGCACCGTCGGAGATCGAACTGGCATTGGCCGCCGTGACGGTGCCGTCTTTCTGGAAAGCCGGTTTGAGCAGCGGGATCTTGTCCGCCCGCGCTTTAAGCGGCTGTTCGTCCTGCACCACCGGCTTATCGTCGCCGACCGTCACGATTTCGGCGGCGAACGCACCGCTCTGGATCGCAGTTTGCGCGCGCGCCAGCGACTCCAGCGCATAAGCATCCTGTTCGGCACGGCTAAAGCCGTAGTGCGCCGCGCATTGCTCGGCGAACACCCCCATCAGCTGGCCCTTGTCGTAGGCGTCCTCCAGCCCGTCGAGAAACATATGGTCCTTCAGTTCGCCATGACCGAGACGTAGGCCGGTGCGTGCCTTGGGTATCAAGTAGGGTGCGCGGCTCATGCTCTCCATACCGCCGGCCACCATCACGCTGGCCGAGCCGGCGCATAACTGATCGTGCGCCAGCATCACCGCCTTCATACCCGAGCCGCACATCTTGTTGATGGTCAGGCAGGCCGTCGCCTCGGGCAGCCCGCCCTTGAGCGCCGCCTGGCGCGCCGGAGCCTGCCCCTGCCCCGCCCCGAGCACATTGCCCATGATGACCTCCTCGACGCTATCGGCGCTCAAACCGGCGCGCGCCACCGCGGCACGGATCGCCGCGGCGCCCAGTTCGCCGGCGGATAAATGAGCAAGATCGCCCTGCAAGCCGGCGATCGGGGTGCGCGCCATACCGACAATTACGATTGCATCGTCATGCATTACCGTGCTCCTTCAATTGGTGGGTGATATTGCCATGCATCGATCATAGACTTAATTGACGTTAACGTAAACGTTACGCTATGGTTAGCGCATCAGCACCAGCACAAGGAACCGCCCGATGAAGCTAGAACGCATCGCCGTTGTCGGCGCCGGCACCATGGGCCACGGCATAGCCCAGGTCCTGGCCGCCAGCGGCTGTCAAGTCGCCCTGACCGACGTCTCTGCCAGTGCCGTCGACACCGCACTGAGCAAGATCGCCGCCAGCCTGGAACGTTTTTGCCAAAAAGGGGCGATCAGCCAAGCGGACAAAACCGCCACCCTCGACCGCCTGTACCCGGCCGGTGCACTGTCGGAATTGGCCGATCGCCAGATCGTGATCGAGGCCGCCAGCGAGAACGAGGCCATCAAGCGGCAAATCTTCCAGGATCTCGACCACCATTGCCCGCCGGACACTATTCTGGCCTCCAACACCTCGTCGATTCCGCTGACCCGCATCGCGGCTTGGACCCGACGCCCGGCACAGGTGATCGGCATGCATTTCATGAATCCGGTACCGCTGATGCCGCTCGTGGAGGTCATACGCGGCCTAGCCACCTCGGATGCCGTCTGGCAAGCGGTGATGACGCTGGCTCGCCAGGCGGGCAAGACGCCGGTGACGGTCATGGACGCACCGGGTTTCGTCTCCAACCGAATCCTGATGCCGATGATCAACGAGGCGGCATTCGCACTGTACGAGCGCGTCGCCAACGCGGAAGACATCGACACCGTCATGAAGCTCGGCATGAACCACCCGATGGGCCCGTTGGCATTGGCCGACTTGATCGGCCTCGACACTTGCCTCTCGATCATGGACGTGCTTTACCGCGAATTCCGTGACAGCAAATACCGCGCCTGCCCACTCCTGACGCAAATGGTTGCCGCCGGACGGCTTGGCAAGAAGAGCGGACAGGGCTTCTACATCTACTGAACGGAGACCGCTCATGGACTTTGCCCTCAACGAGGATCAGTGCGCCTTCCAGGACGCCGCACGCCGTTTCGCCCGCGAGGAACTGGCGCCCAAGGCCGCTCAATGGGATGAACAGGAACACTTCCCGCTCGAAACGATCCGTCAGGCAGCCGATCTGGGCTTTTGCGGCTTATACGTGCCGGAACGCTTCGGCGGACTGGGGCTTGGCCGTTTGGACGCCGCCATCGTGTTCGAAGAACTGGCCGCCGGCTGTACCGCCACCGCCGCCTACCTGACCATCCACAATATGGTGACCTGGATGGTGGCGAGCTTCGCCCAAGAGGCAGTAGCCCAACGCTGGGCTCCAAAAATGGTGAGCGGCGAACTGCTCGGCAGTTACTGCCTGACCGAGCCGAACGCCGGCTCAGACGCGGCCTCGCTACAAACGCGCGCCGAGCGCGTCGATGGCGGCTATCGCCTCAGCGGTTCGAAGATGTTCATTTCCGGCGCCGGCAGCACCGAAGTGTTGGTGGTCATGGCACGTAGCGGCGGCCCGGGCGCCGGTGGCATCTCGGCCTTTCTCGTGCCCGCCGATGCTGACGGCATTCTCTATGGCAAAAAAGAACGTAAAATGGGTTGGTGTAGCCAGCCGACGCGTACCATCGCCTTCGATCAGGTATCGATCCCGGCGGAAAACTTGCTGGGCCGAGAAGGCGAAGGTTTCAAACTGGCGATGCGCGGCCTGGACGGCGGCCGCATCAATATCGGCGCCTGCGCTATCGGCTGCGCCCAGGCGGCATTGAATGCCGCCGCCGGCTATGTCGCGGAGCGACGTCAGTTCGGGCAGCCATTGGCCGAGATGCAAAGCGTGCAGTTCCGCCTGGCGGACATGTTGACCGAACTGGTGGCAGCGCGACAAATGGTACGGCTGGCGGCCTGGCAATTGGATCAGGCTAGCCGCGACGCCAGCGCTTATTGCGCCATGGCCAAGCGCTTCGCGACCGATGTCGGCTTCAAGGTGGCCAATGAAGCGTTGCAATTATTCGGCGGCTACGGTTATCTCAAGGACTTCCCGCTGGAACGTCATGTACGCGATGCGCGCGTGCATCAGATCCTGGAAGGCACCAACGAAATCATGCGGCTGATCATTGCCCGCAAACTGTTGAGCGACGGCGCGCTCGACCAACTGCGTTAGGAGAACGTCATGTCCGACACCCTGAAACTGGAGCGTACCGGCCACACGGCAGTGCTATACCTGGACAACCCGCCGGCCAACACCTTCACCCGCGACAATCTGGTGGCGCTGAAACAGTTGCTTCACCAACTGGCGGCCGAGGGCGATATCTACGCACTGGTCATCACCGGCAGCGGCAGTAAATTCTTCTCGGCCGGCGCCGATCTCAAGCAATTCGCCAGCGGCGACAAAGCGCTGGCGCAGACACTGGCGATCCTGTTCGGCGAAGCCTTCGAGGCCTTGTCCGCTTTCCGCGGCCTGACCATCGCCGCCATCAACGGCTACGCCATGGGCGGCGGACTGGAATGCGCATTGGCCTGCGACCTGCGCATTGCCGAAGAACAGGCGCTGCTCGCGCTACCGGAAGCCAGCGTGGGTCTGCTACCCTGTGCCGGCGGCACGCAAAACCTACCCTGGTTGGTGGGCGAAGGCTGGGCCAAGCGCATGGTCCTATGCGGAGAGCGCGTCGATGCGGCAACCGCCTTGCGCATCGGCTTGATCGAACAGATGGTGCCAACGGGCCAGGCCCTTGCCGCCGCGATGAAACTGGCAGAGCAAGCGGCGCGCCAGTCGCCCACGTCGCTGATCGCCTGCAAGACACTGATTCAGTCGGGACGCCACCACCCGATCGCCAGCAATCTGGTGCGCGAACGCGAAGCCTTCGCACGCTTATTCGATAGCGAGAACCAGCGCGAGGGCGTCAATGCCTTCCTGGAAAAACGCAGTCCACAATGGAAAAAAGCATGAATCCGGTCGAGTTCGCCACCCTGCCCTGCGGCCAAGGACACAGCGTCGGGCTAGCCACCCTCAATAGCGAAAAGACGCTCAATGCGTTGACGCTACCGATGATCCGCGCACTCGACGCGCAGTTGATCGCCTGGGAGCAAGACCCGAGCATCGTCTGCGTCGTATTGTGCGGCGCCGGCGACAAGGCGTTCTGCGCCGGCGGCGACGTGCGCGCCTTACGCGCAGCGCTAGTGGAAGACCCGCGGCCGGCGCCGCATCCGGTCGCCCAGACTTTTTTCAGCGAAGAATACACGCTTGACTACCGCATCCACTGCTATCGTAAACCGCTGATCGTCTGGGGCGGCGGCATCGTCATGGGCGGCGGGCTCGGCCTCATGGCCGGCGCCAGCCACCGCGTGTTGACCGGTGCAAGCCGCATCGCCATGCCGGAAATCACCATCGGCCTCTATCCGGATGTCGGCGGCAGCTGGTTTTTGTCGCGCATGCCGGCACGCATCGGCCTGTACCTGGCCCTGACCGGCGCGCCGCTCAACGCCGCCGACGCACTCTTGCTCAACCTGGGCGATCACATCCTGGCGCCGGGCGCCTTCGAAGCCATGCTCGACCGGCTATGCGACTGGCACTGGCCGGCCGACCCGCGAGAACACGCAACCAGCGTCAGCCAGTTGCTGGGCTCGATGGAAGATCACACTGCGCTCGACAGCCCTGTGAAGCGTCATTTCGACACCATCCGCCGCTTGATGAATCAAGGCTCCCTCACCGATGTGGTACACGCCATCGAATGTGCCGCCTTCGACGACCCCTGGCTCGCCCGCGCTCGCGAGGGCATCCTGCACGGCTGCCCGACCACCGCGGCGCTGTCGTGGGAAATCGAACGCCGCACCGCACACCAATCGTTGGCGGATGTCCTGCGCATGGAGCTGACCCTATCGGTCAACATCTGTGCTCGCACGGACTTCATCGAGGGCGTGCGCGCGCTACTGGTGGACAAGGATCGGCAGCCGAAGTGGTCGCGCGGCTGGGGCGAGCTCGATCATGCCTGGATCGACAGCCATTTCGATTCGCCGTGGCCCGAGGGTGCCCACCCGCTGGCGGGGTTGGGCATCTAGGGTCTGTGACCCCGGGTACCACGCCCGGGGATTGGCCACCCCACTACATCGGGGGCGCGATTTGGCATTCGAGCCCATATGTGGCATGCTTCGCCCAAGTGAGGAGCTTGCTCGCCGCACTATGCCGACGCTTGCCGTCTCCCCATGTATCCGCATCTTACCCGCGCCATGCCGGCACCCTTGCAACCGGGAAGGGAGAGGTGCATTCAGGTTCATGATCCTGAGGTATCCCTTCTATGGCCATTTCCGGAAGTGAATTGGGCATCATTGCCCGCTTGTTGCATAGCCTGCGCGCCGAAAGGCCGCGCCGGCCCCGAGTCGTCTGCTTGGGCTACCCGGACATCCTGGCCGATGCCGGCACCTTTGCCAATCTTGGGCTGGGTATCTCGTGGGACAAAGTCGCCAAGCGCGAGGACAGCCAGGCGGCTTGGCAGGCTCACGGGCTCGACATGGCGGACACCGGCATGTGCGAGGCCGCCTCGTTGTTCGAGCAGATGAACAGCGAATTATGGATCGTTTCCGACCAGTCGCTCGCCTGCCCGCACATTGTGCACGACATGAACTATCCGATTGCCGGCGCATTACGGCGCCAGCTCGGCGAAGTCGACATGATCATCGATCCCGGCATGCTATCGGCCCAATTCAATATCGCCCAGGGCTTCCAGAACATCGACCTCCTGCTATCCAGGCAGGGGATCGTCTATCATCAGTCGACGGTTGTCGCGCCTAATCAGACTTTCTGGGGCATCAGCCCGACGGCCTTCTACGACTTCTACGAGCCGCGCGGTTATATTCTCGGCATTCCCTGCCTATGGGCGACCCAACGGGACGCGCGTGGGTTTGAGCCGGTATTGCAAGAAGCCAACCCCTTCGAAACCTACCCGCAGTATCCCCCGAACCTTTTCGGATCGTTCATTTTCCGCAAAGGCGTTCGTGCGATGCATGACCTCAGATTCCCGATTCAGCGGTGCTATTCGGGCAGGCCGACCAACATTCAATTGGCAGATTTCATTGCCGATGCCATACCGCCGTCGCATGTGATCCGCCTTCCGCGCAATTAGCAAAATTGTTATCGCAAAGATTTTAATGGAGAGCCGACATGGCCCTATTGGTGACTGAACTGCGCGTGCTGGAATATTTCATCCAGCGGATCAAAGACGAGAAACAAAGACAGCCCCGCGTTCTGGCCTTGGGCTATCCCACCTTTCTGGCATTGCCCGAGTATTTTACCGAGCTGGGTATATCGGTCGACTGGCGGGGGGTGAAACAGCTGGCGAATAGTGCCGGTACCTGGCAGGGGCACGGATGGCACGACGTCGCCGATCAACCCATGCTCGAAACGCGCAGTTTGTTTGAAAACCTGGGTTGTGAATTTGTCGCCGTCGATGCCATTACCTGGGGCGGGGAGGATTTCATCCTCGACTTGAACTTGCCGATCGACGAGGCCACGCTCACCGCACTCGGCAAGTTCGATCTGATCCTGGATCCGGGCACCGTCGAACACTGTTTCAATGTCGCCCAGGTCTTCCACAGCATCGATCAATTACTGGACGAGGGCGGCTTCGTGTTCCACCAGGTGGCGGTGGCTTTTCCGAATCATGGCCACTGGAACATGAGCCCGATTGCGCTCTTCGCCTTCTATCATCATCGTCAATATGCGCTTGGCCAGCCGTATGTATGGAGCGGCTCGTTGTATCCGCGCATCCCGGTGTTCCATCGCATCCACCCCGGCGGTCTGTTCACCGGTTACCCCGCGCCGTTGATCGGCGCCCTCAGTTTCCGCAAAACCGTACACCAGACGACAGATTGCGGCTTCCCGTCGCTGCAAGGAATTCAGTCGGTGATCAATGAATTGCCGCTGGAAGACTGGTGCCGGACGGCCCTACCCGCCACCCACTGCGTGGATTGAAATTGGTGGCGGGCAGTCCTCTGCGATTGGTGCGTTGCTGCGCGAACGCACCCTACCCAAACTGCCGTAGGGTGGATTCGCCCGCCAAACACACTATAAGTTGCGCAGCAACGCCGCCATCAAGGCCGGCCCCGCGCCCAGCGTCATGATCGACTCGGGATGGAACTGCACCGCCGCCAACGGCAGCGTACTGTGCTCGATGGCCATCACGATCCCGTCGTCGGTCTCGGCGCACACCCGCAGGCAATCAGGAAGCGTAGCACGCTCGGCATAGAGCGAGTGGTAACGCCCTACTTCGAAGCGCTCCGGCAAATCTGCCAGCAGCCGACCACCCAAATTGCGCACCATCGATGCTTTGCCATGCACCGGCAGCGGCAATTGCCCCAAACGGCCGCCGAAGTATTCGACCATGCCTTGCAACCCCAAGCAGACGCCGAACGTCGGAATCGACAGACCAATCAATATCTCGAGCGAATGGCGCATAGAGAAGTCATCCGGCCGCCCGGGGCCTGGCGAAAGGAGCGCCAGATCGGGGCGCAGGCCGGCAGCCAGCCGCTCGCGTGCAAGTTCGGCGCGCAAGGTGACGACCTCGGCGCCTTCGGCGCGCAGATAGCCTGCCAGAGTGTGCACAAAGGAGTCTTCATGATCGATCAACAGCACATGCCGGCCGCGCGCAGGCAAGGCGGTGCCCGCCGCCATCGCTGCTGGCGCCTGCGCACTGATAGCCGCGCGCTGTGCCGAGGCCTTGAGGCGACACTCGGCGTCCTCCGAGGCGGCGTCGCTATCGAACAATAGCGTGGCGCCGGCGCGTACCTCGGCAATACCGTCCTTCATGCGCACGGTGCGCAGGGTCAGGCCGGTATTCATATTGCCGTCGAAGCTCAAGCGTCCGATGGCGCCACCGTACCAGCGGCGGGGCGAATGTTCGTGTTGCTCGATGAATGAGATAGCAGAACGCTTGGGCGCGCCGGTGACGGTAACCGCCCAGGCGTGACTGAGAAAACCGTCGAGCGCGTCGAACTCGGCACGCAGCACGCCTTCGACATGATCGACGGTATGAATCAAGCGCGAGTACATCTCGATTTGACGCCGGCCGATCACCCGTACCGAGCCGGGCTCGCATACGCGCGATTTGTCGTTGCGGTCGACGTCGGTGCACATGGTCAGTTCGGATTCGTCCTTGGCGGAGTTAAGCAGGGTCAGGATCTGCCGCGCATCCGCCAATGCATCCCCCCCTCGGGCAATGGTTCCGCTGATCGGGCAGGTCTCGATACGTCGGCCTTCGACGCGCACGAACATCTCGGGCGACGCCGCCACCAAGAACTCCCCTTCTCCCAGATTGATCAGCGCGCCATAAGGCGCCGGGTTGCTGTGCTGCAATCGGCGGAAGACATCGCTGGGCGTATCGGCGCAAGGTTCGGCGAACAACTGCCCCAGCACCACCTCGAACAGGTCGCCGCGTGCGAAAGCCTGCCGAGCGCGCTCGACCTGCGCCACGTATTCGCCGGGCGCATGATCGCAATCGGCCGGCGGCTGCGATAGCTCTGTACGGTATGGGGCCGGCGAGCCGTCGCGCGGCAAACCGTGCGTTGCCGCGCCATCCAGGCGGAAGTCGTAGCGAAGCCTGCGCGCACGCTGTTGCATATGGTCGACCAACAGTAGCTCGTCCGGCAGATATAGCACCAGATCGCGCTGATCCGAGGCACGCTCGAGCCGTAGCGCCATCGGTTCGAACTGGAACACCAAGTCGTAACCGAAGGCCCCGTACAGACCGAGGTCGCGGTCCTCGTCGCTGGCAAACAAGGCACTCAGTGCTCGCACTAGGGAAAAGGCAGACGGTTGTCGGCTGCGTTCCTCCTCGCTGAAGTCGGCATCGCGCTCTACGATGCGCCCGCTGAAGGCGGTGTCGTTCAACGAAGTCTCGACCAATTCGTCGGCCTCGGCCAACCGCGCCGCCAGCACGGGCAGCAGCGCCTGGCCACGCCCATTGAGGGCCGCGAGACTGAAATCGCGCCCGCGCGTGGTCAGCGCGAGCGGCGGGTCGACGAAACCCATATCCCAGCGGGTATAACGGCCCGGAAATTCGAAGCGCGAGGAAAACCACACGCCGCGCCGTGCGTTCAGGCTATCGATCAGCGTTTGGCCAGCTTGCGGGTAAGCGCACTCGATGGTTTCGCGTTCAATCTCGATACCACCCCGGGTTAAATAAATATCGCGCTGCATGGGTTTCTCCGAATGCTTGCGCTCGGCGTTTCTGGCGGAGGGAACAGATAAGACAAAGCCGCTCGAAACTTCCGAGCGGCGAGGTTTGAAAAGACACGTTCGGCCGCTCGATCAGTCGAGCCGCCACCAGCCGTATGTGTAAAAGGTCGTGTCCATGCAGGTCAATCTAACAGCCGCTCCGGCGGCAAGCAAGCGATTATTCCCTAACATCCCTTTCGGTCAGGGAACTGCAGCGTGAAAGCCGGCCCAGAGCAGGCCCAGCCACTCCCGCAAGGCCGTCCAGCACTGCTGCATGGAGAGACCCGACGGCAGCCATGCACGTAATTCCAGATCCCGGGCATCGCTAAAAGAACCGGTCGGCGCGGGCAACACTTCGAAGCCCTGTCGTTTGAACAGCAGTGTCGCGCGGCGCAGGTGCCAGGCGTTCGAAACCAGCGCAATGCGTTTCACGCCGGCGGCGCGCAGTAACGGCGCGCTGTAAATGGCATTTTCTTCCGTGGTATTCGAAGCGCGTTCGACCCAGCGCACGCGCACGCCATAATCGCGCGCCAAGGTACGCGCCATGATGTCGCCTTCCGCTTCGCCGCCAAACGGCGCGCCGCCGGTCACCAAGAGCGGCCGGCCAGTCTCGCGCGCCAGCCAGGCGGCGTAACGAACACGGATCAGACTGTCAGGCTTCAGTTCCTCGTCGCCGAACTCGGGCGCCAGCTCTTTGCCACCGCCCAATACGACGACCGCCTGCACCGACTGCAAGGCATCCACGGCGGGAACCACCGGTTCCAGCGGCCGGGTCAGCCACCAGGCCATCTGCGGCGTGGACAGCAGATAACACAGCAACAGCGCCAGCAGCACCGGCCCGCGCCGGTTCAACCACAGCCCGAGCAAGGCCAGCCAGATAAAACACATCGGCGGCAGTAAAAAAGCCCCGACGGCCTGATGCACCAGGACGACGGGGCTGAACGCTGCGCTCATTGCTACTCGCCGAGGTAGGCGTTGCGCACACGCTCATCGTCGAGCAGCGCACGCGCATCCCCACCCAATGTGATCTTGCCGCTCTCCATGACATAACCGCGCTGACTGACTTCCAATGCCAGACGCGCGTTCTGTTCCACCAGCAGCATGGTAACGCCCTCGGCGGCCACCATCTGGATGATTTCGAAGATCTTTTGCACGATGATCGGCGCCAGCCCCATCGACGGCTCGTCCAACAGTAATAGCTTAGGTTTGGACAACATGGCGCGTCCCATCGCCACCATCTGTTGTTCGCCGCCGGACAGGGTGCCGGCCAGCTGCCGGCAACGCTCTTTCAAGCGCGGGAACAGGTCGTAGATCCTGACCAGTTCATCCTGGATCTGCGCCGTGTCGTTGCGGGCATAGGCACCCATCAACAGGTTTTCTTCCACCGTGAGCTTGGGGAAGATGCCTCGGCCTTCCGGCACCATGGCCAAGCCATGGCGCACGAAGTCGTGCGAATGGATGCTAGCGGCATCCTTGCCATCGAATTGGATACTGCCGCTGGCTTTCTTCACCATGCCGACCAAGGTCTTGAGCGTGGTGGTCTTACCGGCGCCGTTGGCGCCGATGAGCGTCACCAGTTCGCCCTGGTCGATATGGAAGTCGATGCCCTTGACGGCCTGGATGCCGCCATAGGCCACTTGCAGATTTTTAACGTCCAAGAGACTCATTCGTGTGCCACTCCCAGATAGGCTTCGATCACCTTCGGGTCTTTACGCACCGTTTCGGGCACGCCCTCTGCGATTCGTTTGCCGTAATCGAGTACAGCGATGCGGTCGCACAATCCCATCACCAGCTTTACGTCATGTTCGATCAGCAGAATGGTGACGCCGCCGTCGCGGATCTTGCTCATCAGATGCTTGAGGTCGTCGGTCTCGCGCGGGTTCATGCCGGCGGCAGGCTCGTCGAGCGCCAACAGCTTCGGCTCGGTGGCCAGGGCACGGGCGATCTCCAACCGGCGCTGATGGCCATAGGACAGGTTGCGTGCCAGATCGTCCGCCACATCGGTAATGCCGACGTACTCCAACAGTTCCCAGGCCTTCTCGCGAATGGCCGCCTCCTCGGCACGGGTACGCGGATCGCGCAGCACGGCGCCAAGCGCCCCGGCACGGCTCTTGATGTGACGGCCGACCATCACATTCTCCAACGCGGTCATTTCCGAGAACAGACGAATGTTCTGGAAGGTACGCGCGATCCCGGCCGCCACCACTTTGTGCGGCTTGGCGCGAAACAGATCGTGCCCGTCGAAGGTGAAGGAGCCCTCGTCCGGCATGTAAAGCCCGGTCAGCACGTTGAACAAGGTGGTCTTGCCGGCGCCGTTGGGGCCGATCAGACCGTAGATGGCCCCCTTGGGGATCTCCAGATTGACGCCGGAGAGTGCTTGCAGGCCGCCGAATCGCTTGTTGATGCCTTCAATTTTCAGCAAAACTTCCGCCATGATTTACCCCTTCTGCGCCCGGGCCTTGGCCTTGGCATCGGAAAACTCGAGTGCGCGCCGCTTGGACGGCCACATCCCGGCCGGACGAACCAGCATCATCACCACCAGCGCCAGGCCGAACAGCAGCTGGCGCGCATTTTCCGGGTCGACGATCATGCGTCCGAAGGTACTCATCTGCATCGGGCCGATGGTATCGCGCAGGATTTCCGGCGCAATCGTCAGCACGACGGCCCCCAGTACGACACCGGGGATGTGGCCCATGCCGCCGAGCACCACCATGGCCAGAATCATGATCGATTCCATCAGGCCGAACGATTCCGGCGAGATAAAGCCCTGGAAGGAGGCGAACAAACCGCCGGCGATGCCGCCGGACAAGGCGCCGAGCGCGAAGGCCAACAGCTTGATGTTGCGGATGTTGATGCCCATGGCGGCGGCGGCGATATCGTCTTCGCGCAGCGCCACCCAGGCGCGGCCGATGCGAGAGCGCTGCAACCGTGTGGCCAGGATCACCACCAGCACCGACAATGCCAAGAACAGGTAGTAGTGCAGATAAACCACCGGCAGGCTCAGACTGCCGATTTCCATCGTCTTGCCCAACGTCAGACCGCCCAGATGGATCGGGTCGATCAGGTTGACGCCTTGCGGACCGTTGGTGATGTTGACCGGCTGATTCAGGTTGTTCATGAAGATACGGATGATCTCGCCGAACCCCAGAGTGACGATCGCCAGATAGTCGCCCTTGAGCCGCAGCACCGGCGTACCGAGCAGCAAGCCGAAACAGGCGGCGCACACCGCACCGAGCGGAATGGTGATGTAAAACGGCAGGTGGAGGCCGAACTGCGGCGAGCTGAGCAAACCGTAGGTATAGGCGCCGACGGCATAGAAGGCGATATAGCCCATGTCGAGCAGACCGGCGAAGCCGACAACGATGTTCAGCCCCAGAGCCAGCATGATGTACAGCAGCGCGAAGTCGATGATGCGCACCCAGGAATTCCCCAGGAACCCGCCCACCAGGAAGGGCTGCGCGGCAAGCAGAAACGCGCTTACCAAGTAGATGCCCAGTTTGCCGCGAAGAGTCGAATTGGTCATGGTGTTCTCCTGATCAGGCACGGTCGGCCAGCTTTTCGCCCAGCAAACCGCTTGGCCGGAAGATCAGCACCAGGATCAGCACCACGAAGGCGAAGACATCCTGATAGTTGCTGCCGAGGAAACCGCCGGTCAGATCGCCGATATAGCCGGCGCCCAGGCTTTCGATGATACCGAGCAGAATGCCGCCGCAAACGGCGCCGCCCAGGTTGCCGATACCACCCAGTACCGCGGCGGTAAACGCCTTCATCCCGATCATATAGCCCATGTAGTAGTGCGCTTGATCGTAGTTGGTGGCCACCATGACCCCGGCGACCGCGCCGAGGCCAGAGCCGATGACGAAGGTGGCGGAGATGATGCTATTGACGTTGACCCCCATCAGCCCGGCGACGGCCGGATTCTGACTGGTGGCACGCATGGCGCGGCCAAGCTTGGTCTTTTCCACCATCGTCAACAAACCGACCATGATCAGCAGGCACAAAGCGATAATGACAATCTGCAGCTTAGTGATGCTGGCGCCCAGGAAGGTAATGACGTCATGGTTGAGGATCGGCGGGAACGGGATGTAATTACGCCCCCAGATCAGGATCGCCACCTGCTGCAAGCTAATGGACAAGCCGATGGCGGTGATGAGCGGCGCCAGTCTCGGCGCGCCCCGCAGCGGCCGGTAGGCAATCCGCTCGATGGTGAAACCGATCAGCATGCACGCGGGAATGGCGATCAAGAGACCGATGATCACCAAGAGCGGCCCCGGCAAGGATACGCCGGCACCGACCAATGCGCTGATAACGGTAATGGTGACCATGGCGCCGAACATCACCACTTCGCCGTGGGCGAAGTTGATCAGGCCCATGATCCCGTACACCATGGTGTAACCGAGGGCAATGAGGGCGTAAATACTGCCCACCACCAGCCCGTTGAGGATCTGTTGCAGAAAAATGTCCACGAGGGAGATCTCCTTATTCTATTTATCCCGGCGGCAGACGCGGTTGTGCCCCGTCTTCCGGCATAGACGCATGCCGAGCTACGCGGAGGGCTTTTTTTCCCGTTGGCCTTTCCCGCGAGGCGGCGGCATTGCTACGCCGGTACCGCATGCTGTCGATTATTGTGTTCTGTCCGACAGTCGTTCGGATTATGCTTGCGGGCTCGATAAACTGTCAATCTTAACAATTGGTTAAATGGCACATTTTTCGAAACTATTTTATTTATTCTCAAGCCATTGAATTTATTGCATTTTCATCAACAAAAAACAACAAACACCCTGTAGATTTGTATATCAGAAAGGGTTGATATGAAGCCTTTTCCCTCGTATGAAAATGTCTGCATTTTGTTGACAAATGAACAATTACCCGTCTAGTCGACACCGTTTCTTCCCACTCGTTTTCGAAAATGAAAATCAACGCCAGCGCTGCGCAGGGCACGATTCACTTGTATACAAAATACAAGTATACAAAACAAAAGACCGCGCCAAGCGGCGCGGTCTACATTTGGAATATTTATGCACGAGGCATTTTCAATCAAAACAGCAATCGGTTATGCCCACCTCATATCGACACGCGGCAATCATGCTCTGTGCGCTGGCGACAAAGCAACGCAACGCACTTTGGCGCCCTCGCCCACCATCAGGGCGTCGGCTTGCTCGGCCGATAACGTCACCCGGTCGTCGGTCGCGCCATAAACCAGGATGGCACGAAAATCGGTGAAGTTGGTGTTGCATACCAGCCAACGCTCCCCTTCCTCACAGGCGCTCTTGGCCAGTTGCACGGGGCGCAGCCGGCTGTCTCGCACTGCGCGAATTTCGCGCGTATAGGCCTGCACGGTCGGCCCGCCATCGAAGATATCGACGTAACCTTCGCAGCGGAAACCTTCCGCATTCAACATTTTCAATGCCGGCCGGGTGTCCGGGTGCGGCTCGCGAATGACCGCCTGAGCATCCTCGGGCAACAGCTCGAGGTAAATCGGATGCTTGGGCATCAGCTCGGCAACGAAGGTCTTCTCGCCCAGCCCCGTCAGATAGTCGGCACGCGAAAAATCCATCGAGAAGAAATGCCGTCCCAACCCCTCCCAGAACGGCGAGGAGCCCTGCTCGTCCGACACGCCACGCAACTCGGCCACCACAATATCGCTGAACAGGTCGGGGAACTGCGCCAGAAACAGCAAGCGGCTCTTGGACAAGAGCGAGCCGTTACGGTTGGCACGGTAGTCCGGGTGCATGAACAGACTGCACAACTCGGAAAAGCCGGTATGGTCGTTGGACAAGAACAGTGCGTCGTGCCGCTTGTAGACCCCCAACTCCTCCGATGCATGCACCACCGTGCCGATACGGTAGTTGTACCACGGCGTCTTCAGGCCCACGGCGGCCTCCAGCGCGCAAGTTCCGGCAATGCGGCCGCGCGCCGTATCTTCCAGCACGAAAACGTAGCCCTGCTCGACCTGGGGCAGCTCGCCGGCAAACGACTTGACCGAACGGTCGATACGCTCGGCCAGCCACGTCTCCTCGGCCGGTAGCGAGGTCATACCCACGCCAGCCACTCGCGCCAATTCCATAAAGCGCGCCAGATCGCTACGCGCGATAGGTCGGATGATCATCATGATGGTCTTTCTCGATTTCGCATGGCGGACACGGTACTCGCCGCGCCCAACCGGATTCAGCCAAGCTGCAACTCCGTCACCCGGATCCAGGCACCGGCGGCCACGCCCAGCGTCTCGGCGGTTTCGGCTTCGATCTGCACGCCATTATCGGCAAGCTGGCTCGCCGCCAGCACCGCGACATAGCCCGCGCAACGTTCGTTGCCGACCAACCGCGTCTTGGCGAGTGCCGGCAGACTGTCGACCACCTCGACCCGATACAGCCGGGAATGTTGCAAGGTGTAGAGCCGATCGATGTCGGCGGTCAGTACCGCGCCGCCGTCGAAGATATCGATGTACTCGTCGGTCTCGAAACCTTCGCGCGTCAGGATCTGGCAGGTGCGCTCCGAGTCGGGGTGAACCTGGCTGATGGCGTCCTGCGCCTCGTCGGGCAAGAGCGGCACATAGATCGGATAGTTGGGCATCAACTCGGCGATGAAGGATTTGCTATGCGTGACGAAAGCCTGTTCGACCTGGGGAAAGTCCATATCGAAGAAGATGCGACCGATGGCGTTCCAGAACGGCGACTGTCCTTGTTCATCGTGCAAGCCCTGCATTTCGGCGATGATGCGCTTGCCGAAGCGCAAACGCTGCCCGGCAATGAACATCAACCGGGCGCGCGATAGCAACTCGGCGCCCAACTGCCGGTAGGCCGGATCGACGTAAAAACCGCACAACTGCACCATGCCGGTCAAGTCGTGGCAAAGATTGAGGACGTGCACGCGATTGTGCACCCGCAGCGTGCGCGAAGCGTGCACAAAAATCTCGTTGCGGTAGCTGTAGAACGGCTCATCGAAACCGGCGGCGGCGGCAACCGCCGCGGTACCCACCACCTGGCCGTCGTCGACCAGCACAAAGGCGTAATACTCGTAACCGGCTCCGGCGGTCGCCTCGTGTTCGAATGATGAATTCGAACGCTGGATGCGCTCGAATAGCCGGTCGCGATCGGCCGGCAGACTAGTCACGCCGATGCCGCTATCGAATGCCAGTCGTTCGATGGCCGGCAAATCGGCGGTACGGACAGGACGGACGGTAAGCATGAACTCGTTCCTCAAGCGATATGGGCCAGCGCACGGTCAAGGCGCGACAACCCTTCTTCGATATCCTGGTGTTCGATCAAGAGCGACGGCGCCAGACGTACCACGTTCGGACCGGCCTGCAACAGCATCAGGCCTTCGGCCTCGGCCGCATGCAGAACGACGCGTGCCGCCCCGGCCTGTTTTCCTTGCAATTCACAGCCCAGCAGCAAGCCCTTGCCGCGAATCTCCTTGAATAGCCCGTATTTATCCCCCAATGCGGATAAACCGGCGACCAGGCGCCCATGTCGATCCTGGATACCCGCCAGCACCTCGGGGCGGCTGACGATTTCCAACACCCGCAAGGCCACAGCGCAGGCTAGCGGGTTGCCGCCGTAGGTGGTGCCGTGGCTGCCGGGGGTGAAGCTTGCGGCAATGGCATCGCGCGTCAGCATGGCACCGATCGGGAAACCGCCGCCCAACGACTTGGCCGAGGTCAGAATATCCGGCACGACGTCGGTTTGCATATAGGCATACAGCGATCCGGTGCGGCCGACACCGGTCTGCACCTCGTCGAAAATGAGCAGCGCGCCATGCCGGTCGCACAACTCGCGCGCACGCAAAAGGAAAGCTGGATCGGCAGCCAACACGCCACCCTCGCCCTGCACCGGCTCCAGGATCACCGCACAAGTGTGCGCATCGACCAGACGCTCCAGTGCCTCGATGTCGTTGTATGGCGCATGGGCAATCGCCTCTGGCAGCGGTGCAAAATCCTGGTTGTATTTAGGCTGACCGCCGACCGAGACGGTGAAGAGCGTTCGGCCGTGGAAGCTGTTGTCGCAAGCGACGATGCGGTTTTTCTCGGCGCCGAAATGATCGCGGGCATATTTACGCGCCAGCTTCAGCGCAGCTTCGTTGGCCTCGGCACCGGAGTTGCAGAAAAAAGCGCGATCGGCAAAGGTCAGTTCAGTCAGCTTACTCGCCAGACGCAATGCCGGCTCGTTGGTGAAGACGTTGGAAATATGCCAGAGTTTGCCGGCTTGCTCGGCAAGCGCGGCCTGTAATTCCGGATGGCAATGACCCAGCGCGTTGACAGCGATACCGCCGGCGAAGTCGATGAACTCGCGACCGTCCTGGTCCCACACGCGCGAACCGGCCCCTCGCACCGGAATGAATCCGGCGGGCTGGTAAGTCTGGACCATGACTTGGTCGAATGTGGCACGCGTGACGGCTTGATTCATGTAACTGTCCTTCGTCGATATCGTTTTGATCGGGTGTCGCAGCTTGCGCCGCTACAGGGCTCCATGGGTTTATCGACCATTCAAACGGTCGTGATGGCCTATTTTAACCCCGAATAGATAATGAATGCCGAGGAAGCGCAGAATTATGAATAATAAAAATTCCGCGCGCACAAAAGAAAAACGCCACGAGACGGTGCTCGTGGCGTTGACGGGATTCCGCCGCAGCGGACCGGCGTTACTCTGCGGTCTTCAGACCGAAGGAGTCGGCGGTATCGCGCGCAGCCTTGGACTCATCTTCCAACAGCGCCTTGATCGACAGGCGAATGCGACCGCGGTCGTCCATTTCGATCGCTTTGACGCGTACGACCTGGCCTTCCTTCAGGTAGTCGGACACGTTCTTGATGCGCTCGTGAGCGATCTGCGAAATGTGAACCAGACCGTCCTTGCCCGGCAGGATGGAGACGATGGCGCCGACGTTGTTGTCGAGGATCTTGACCACGGTACCTTCGTAGGCCTTGCCCACTTCGACTTCGACGGTGATTTCCTCGATACGCTGACGAGCGGCATCGGCCCCTTCTTGCGTCACCGAAGCGATGGTGATGGTGCCGTCTTCCTCGATGTTGATCTCGGTGCCGGTATCCTTGGTGATCGAGCGGATGGTTTCACCGCCCTTGCCGATCACTTCGCGGATCTTGTCCGGGTTGATCTTCATGGTGAACAGACGCGGCGCGTAGCTCGACAGCTCCTGTACGCCACCGACGGCATCCTTCATCAGGCCCAGGATATGCATGCGGCCTTCCTTGGCCTGCTCCAGCGCCACCTGCATGATTTCCTTGGTGATGCCCTGGATCTTGATATCCATCTGCAATGCGGTCACGCCACTTGCGGTACCGGCCACCTTGAAGTCCATATCGCCCAGGTGATCTTCGTCGCCCAGGATGTCGGTCAACACGGCGAAGCGGTTACCTTCGAGAATCAGACCCATGGCGATACCGGCCACGTGAGCGGTCAGCGGCACGCCGGCGGACAACAGCGACAGGCAGCCGCCGCAGACCGAAGCCATCGAGGAGGAACCGTTGGACTCGGTAATTTCGGACACGACGCGCATCGAGTAGCCGAACTCGGTTTCCGGCGGCAGCACGGCAACCAACGCACGCTTGGCCAGACGGCCGTGACCGACTTCGCGGCGCTTGGGCGGGCCCATGCGGCCGGCTTCACCGGTGGAGTACGGCGGGAAGTTGTAATGCAGCATGAAGCGCTCGGTGTATTCGCCGGCCAGCGCGTCGATGATCTGCTCGTCTTGCTTGGTGCCCAGCGTGGTCACCACCAACGCCTGGGTTTCGCCACGGGTGAACAGCGCCGAGCCGTGAGTGCGCGGCAGCACGCCGGTCTTGATGGCGATCGGACGCACGGTGCGGGTATCGCGGCCGTCGATACGCGGTTCGCCGGCCAGGATCTGACCACGGACGATCTCCGCTTCCAGGCTCTTGAAGATGCCCTTGATCTCGTTGGCCTTCAGCGTGTCGGTTTCTTCGGTGATCAGCGCTTCCTTGACCGCAGCCCAGGCAAGGTCGATGGCCTGGGTGCGCGCTTGCTTCTGACGCAGACGGAAGGCGGCGGCGACCTGCTCGCCGGCGATGCCGCGGATCTGAGCGATCAGCGCTTCGTCGTGCGCAGCCGGTTGCCAATCCCACATGATCGGATTGACTTCATCGGCGAATTCGTTGATGGCGCGGATGGCGGCCTGCATTTGTTCGTGACCGAACACCACGGCACCCAGCATCACGGATTCCGGCAGTTCGCGAGCCTCGGACTCGACCATCAGCACGGCACGTTCGGTACCGGCGACCACCAGATCCATCTGCGAGGTTTGCAGCTCGGTGCGGGTCGGGTTGAGCAGGTACTGGCCATCGGCATAACCAACGCGCACGGCGCCGATCGGGCCGTTGAACGGCAGGCCGGAGATCGCCAGCGCGGCGGAGGCGCCGATCATGGCCGGGATGTCGGAGTCGACTTCAGGATTGAGCGACAAGACGGTCGCCACGATCTGTACGTCGTGGTAGAAGCCTTCCGGGAACAGCGGGCGGATCGGGCGATCGATCAGGCGGCTGGTCAACACTTCCTTCTCGGACTGTTTGCCTTCGCGCTTGAAGAAGCCGCCCGGAATCTTGCCGGCAGCGTAAGTACGCTCCAGGTAGTCGACGGTCAGCGGGAAGAAGTCCTGACCCGGCTTGACGTTCTTGGAACCGACGGCGGACACCAGAACAACAGTCTCATCCATCGACACGATAACGGCGCCGGAGGCCTGACGGGCGACTTCGCCGGTTTCAATCTTGACGGTCTGATTGCCAAGCTGGAAGGTTTTTTCGATTTTTTTGAACACGTAAGCTCCCTAATGGGGTTAACGCCGCGCGGAACGTCTTGATGCAACGGGAACCCCTAGTGATAACAGCCGCCTCGACTGTCATGACTAGAGGCTCCCCCCGTTGCTGCTTGTGGTACGACTTAACGATTCCGCCGGACAGGTGACAATACCGGCGGCAGGTAGAAAAAAGTCGCAGACCAGCTGCGACTTTTTCCTTGCTGCCAATTACTTGCGCAGACCCAGACGGGTAATCAGGGCGCGATAGGAATCCGCGTCGGTACGCTTGAGGTAATCCAGCAAGCGGCGGCGGCGGCTAACCATCTTCAACAGACCACGACGGCTGTGGTGATCCTTGGTGTTGGCCTTGAAGTGCGGGGTCAGATCGTTGATGCGAGCGGTCAGAAGTGCGACTTGTACTTCGGAAGAACCGGTGTCGCCTTCCTTGTGCTGGAAATCTTTGACGATCGCGGCTTTTTGTTCAGCGGTCATTGCCATTGCAATAAAACTCCAAATCGATTTGGGGCAGGTGCCCGACAAGCAAGGCGAGCATTGGCAATGCCAAAACCCATCCATGCTTCGTTCACGGACCCGGGCAAACCCGGATCCTTATTCGGCGTCAAGACGCCATCAGCCTGACCGGTTGCAACATGGCGCCGTCAAGCGCCTCGGCCAGTCCGAGAAACTTCCGCGTTTGCCATTGGTAAACCCGGAAGCGCGACATTGTCTCACACTTTTCATCAATGCGCACAGCCTGCCCATGACAAAAATGTTGCGTCTGCCGTTCATCCAGCGAAATCGCCGGCAAGTGTTGCACCAGCACGTCAGGCGGCAGCAACAACGCATCGCGACCTGGCAGATCCAACGCCTCGAGACTCTCCAGGGTCACGGCATCGTCCAACCGGAAACCCGCGGTCGCGGTGCGGCGCAGTCCGGTCAGATGCGCACCGGCGGCCAGCTTCTCGCCAAGATCCTCGGCCAATGTCCGAACATAGGTACCCTTGCTACACACCACGTCGATCACCGCCTCATTGCCGTCGAACGACAGCAGTGTCAACGAATGAATGGTGACGCGCCGCGCCGCGCGTTCGATCTCCACCCCTTCGCGCGCATATTCGTACAGCGCCCGGCCTTGGTGCTTGAGGGCCGAGTACATCGGCGGCACCTGCTCGATCTCGCCCAGCAGCGTTTGCATGGCGGCCAGCAGTGCTTCGCGGTTAAAGACAACCGGCCGTTCGCGCACCACCTCGCCTTCGATATCGCCGGTGGTGGTGGTACGACCGAAACAAACCGTCGCGCGATAGGCCTTATCGGCATCCAACAGATAGGAGGAAAACTTGGTGGCCTCGCCGAAACAGATCGGCAGCAAGCCAGTCGCCAGCGGATCGAGCACGCCGGTATGCCCGCCTTTGGCGGCCTGGAACAGCCAGCGCGCCTTCTGCAGCGCGCCGTTGCTGCTGATGTCGTAGGGCTTGTCGAGCAACAATACGCCGTCGACCGGGCGTTTCACGCGGCGAACCTGGGTCATTCGCCGGCGCTTTCGCCATCGTCGGCCGGCTTGGCCCGATCCTGCTCGGCCACTTCGTCGATCAGACGACTCATGCGCACGCCGCGTTCGATGGACTCGTCATAGACGAACTGCAATTGCGGCGTGGTGAAAATCGACAAACGACGACCAAGCTCGCCGCGCAAATAACCGGCGGCATGCTGAAGCGCTTCGGCAGTCACTTCGCGAGTCTTCGCATCCATGACCGTGTAGTAGACCTTGGCCAGCGAATAGTCGCGCGTCACCTCGACGCTGGTCAGCGTGATCCAACCGGCGCGCGGATCCTTCAGGCCTTTCTGCAACAGCTCGGCCAGTTCGCGCTGGATCTGATCCGCCACGCGATCGGCGCGGGCGAACCCACGTTTGGCTTTTGCCATATTGACTCTCCTTCAAACGACGGGAACATCACCTTCCCGCCGCGAAAAACAAAGCCCGCCGAGCGACACGCCAGACGGGCCTTGGGATAACGCAGCCGTATTACAGCGTTCTGGCCACTTCGACGATCTCGAAGGCTTCCAGTACGTCGCCTTCGCGGATGTCGTTGAAGTTCTTCAGCATCAGGCCGCACTCGTAGCCTTGCTTGACTTCCTTGACGTCATCCTTGAAGCGGCGCAGCGAGTCGAGTTCGCCGGCATGAACCACCACGTTGTCGCGAATCAGGCGGAACTGGGCGTGACGCTTGATCAAGCCGTCGGTCACCATGCAGCCGGCGATATTGCCGACCTTGGACACGTTGATCACTTGACGGATCTCTACCGTACCCAGGATCTGCTCCTTCTTCTCCGGCGACAGCATGCCGGAGAGCGCGGCCTTCACCTCATCCACCGCATCGTAAATGATGCTGTAGTAGCGGATATCCACACCCTCGGCTTCAGCCAGCTTGCGCGCAGCGGCGTCGGAACGGGTGTTGAAGCCGATCACGATCGCCTTGGAGGCAATCGCCAGGTTGATGTCCGACTCGGTGATGCCACCCACACCGGAGTGCAGGATGTTGACGCGCACTTCCTCGGTGGACAGCTTCTGCAGGCTTTGTGCCAGCGCTTCGTAAGAACCTTGCACGTCGGCCTTGATGATCAGCGACAGGGAACGAACTTCGCCTTCGGCCATCTGGGCAAACATATTCTCAAGCTTGGCAGCTTGCTGCTTGGCCAGACGCACGTCGCGGAACTTGCCTTGACGGAACAACGCGATTTCGCGCGCCTTCTTTTCGTCGGCCAGCACCATGGCGTCTTCGCCAGCGGAAGGCACGTCGGACAAACCGAGGATTTCGACCGGAATAGACGGCCCTGCCTCGTCGACCGGCTTGCCGGCCTCGTCCATCATGGCGCGCACACGGCCGAATGCCGTCCCGGCCAGCAAAATGTCGCCCTTCTTCAGCGTACCGGACTGCACCAGGAAGGTGGCAACCGGACCGCGACCCTTGTCGAGGCGAGCCTCGACGATCACGCCCTTGGCCGGCGCTTCTTGCGGTGCGGTCAGTTCCAACACTTCGGCCTGCAGCAGGATGGCTTCGAGCAGCGCTTCGATATTGGTGCCCTGCTTGGCGGAAACTTCGACGAACTGCGTATCGCCGCCCCAATCTTCCGGCACCACTTCCTGCGCCACCAATTCCTGGCGGATACGCTCGGCGTTGGCGCCCTGCTTGTCGATCTTGTTCACCGCCACGACGATCGGCACACCGGCCGCCTTGGCATGGTGGATGGCTTCGATGGTCTGCGGCATCACGCCGTCGTCGGCCGCCACCACCAGCACCACGATGTCGGTCGCCTTGGCACCACGGGCACGCATGGCGGTAAACGCTTCGTGACCCGGGGTGTCTAGGAAGGTGATCACACCGCGCGAGGTTTCCACGTGGTAAGCACCGATGTGCTGGGTAATGCCGCCGGCTTCACCCGCCGCCACCTTGGCGCGCCGGATGTAGTCGAGCAACGAGGTCTTGCCGTGGTCGACGTGGCCCATGACGGTCACGACCGGCGGACGCGGCAAACGAGCGACTTCGACGGCGGTACCCTCGGTCACTTCCAGGAAGGCTTCCGGATCGTCCGCCTGGGCGGCCTTGCCGATATGGCCCATTTCTTCGACCACGATCAAGGCGGTTTCCTGATCGAGCACCTGGTTGATGGTCACCATCATGCCCATCTTCATCAAGATCTTGATCACCTCGGCTGCCTTGACGGCCATGCGGTGCGCCAGATCGGCGACGGAGATGGTTTCCGGCACCAGCACTTCGTGCACGATCGGTTCGGTCGGCGCCTGGAAGGCATGCTGACCCTGATGCTTGTTGCGACCGCCCTTCTTGGACTTCCAGTCGCTGCTGGCATCGCCGCCGCGCACCTTCAGGCCGCGGCCCTTATTCTTGTTGTCGTCCCAGCGGTCCTTCTTGCCGGAGGCGGGCTTCTTGTCGGGCGAGCGTGGCGCAGTGCTCGGGCTGGCCGGCGCGCCACCTGGCGCGGCGCCGGCAGGACGCGGCGCACCGCTACGCGGACCGTTGCCGGATGCCGGACGCGGACCGCCCTGCGACGGTTGCCCAGCGGGACGCGGCGGACGCGAGGTCGCATCGCGACGCGGCTCGGCAGACGCTTCCGCGGGAGCGGCCGGACGCGGCGCCGGAGCGGCTGCGGCTTGCTGCGCTTGACGCGCAGCGGCTGCACGTCGCTCTTCGCGATCGATCTTTTCCTTCATCAGCGCGGCCTGGCGTTCTCGGAACGCTGCCTGGCGCTTCTCCTCGGCCTCGCGGTTGGCGATTTCCTCCGCAGACAGGATCGAGAGCGGCGCAGGACGCGCGACTCGCACCGGCTCGGCCGGCGCCTCGACCTTGGGCTCGGGCGCAGGAGCCGGTTTCGGCTCGGGCGCGGGGGCCGGCGCAGGCTCGGGTTTCGGCTCCGGTGCAGGCGCGGGTTTCGGCTCCGGCTTAGGCTCGGGCTTCGCCTCGACCTTGGGTTCGGGCTTGGGCTCGACCACCGCGGCCGCGGGCGCCGTAGGCGCCGCAGGTTCGGATTCTTCCGGACGGACCACAACGCGCTTCTTACGCGTTTCGACCTTGACCGTACCACCTGCGGTACGGATTTCGCTGGTCTGTTTGCGGGTCACGGTGATGCGGCTTTCGTCGCGCACGCCATGGGAGCGCTTGAGATAATCCAGCAACTGCGTCTTGTCTTTTTCCGTCAGGGATGCGTCCAGCGAACGGTCGCCCACCCCGGCTGCCCGCAGTTGTTCCTGCAGGCGCTCGGGGGTCAGACCCAGTTCACTGGCAAACTGCTTTACATTCGTCAATACCATGCGTTTTCCCAAATTCGTCGGTTGCTCACTGAAACCCGGCACTTATTCAAACCAGTGCTCACGCGCCTTCATGATGATTGCGCGCGCGGTTTCAGCCTCCATGCCAGTTATGTCTACGAGATCATCCACGGCAAGGTCAGCGAGATCGTCGCGGGTGTTCACGCCATTTTCGGCCAGCTTCTGCAGATGATCTGCACTCAGCCCTTCGAAATCCTGCAAGCCAGCGTTGCCCGACTCGGCCTTCTCTTCCGAGGCGATGGCCTGGTTCAGCAGGGCATCGCGGGCGCGGCTTCTGAGATCGTTGACGAAGGTTTCGTCAAAACCAGCGATCTCCAGCATTTCGGCGATCGGCACATAGGCCACTTCTTCCAGGGTGGCAAACCCTTCCTGCACCAAGACCATGGCAGTCTCTTCGTCGATGCTGAGATGCTTGACGAAGAGCTCACGCAGGGCGGCATCCTCCTCCAAATGCTTTTCCTCGGCCTCGGCCACAGTCATGATATTCAAATACCAGCCGGTCAATTCGGCTGCCAGGCGCACGTTCTGGCCGCTGCGGCCAATGGCGAGCGCCAACTGATCTTCCTCCACCACCACGTCCATGGCGTGGTTGTCCTCATCGATCAGGATGCGGTTGACCTCGGCGGGCGACAGCGCGTTGATCACGAACTGAGCCGGTTCCGGGGCCCACAGCACGATGTCGATGCGTTCGCCGGCCAGCTCCTGGGTCACCGATTGCACGCGCGAACCGCGCATGCCGATGCAGGTGCCTTGCGGATCGATGCGCGGGTCGTTGGCCTTGACGGCGATCTTGGCGCGCATGCCGGCGTCGCGGGCGGCCTCCTTGATCTCCAGCAGACCCTCTTCGATTTCCGGCACTTCCAATTCGAACAGCTTGATCAGGAATTCGCGCGCGGTACGGGACAGAACCAGCTGCGGACCGCGACCGAGACGGTCGATGCGCAGCAGATAGGCCTTGACGCGGTCGCCGACGCGCAGGTTTTCCTTCGGGATCATCTGTTCGCGCGGCAGCACGGCTTCAAGCTTGCCGCATTCGATGATGGCATTACCGCGCTCGATGCGCTTGACGGTACCGGTCACCAGGTGTTCGCGGCGCTGCAGAAATTCATTGAGCAATTGCTCGCGCTCGGCATCGCGGATTTTTTGCAGGATGACCTGCTTGGCGGTCTGAGCGCCGATGCGGCCGAATTCGACAGCTTCCATCGGCTCTTCGATCACCGAGCCGACCTCCAGTTGGGGATCGCGTTCGCGGGCTTCGGTCAGGCCGATCTCGCGGCTCTCGAATTCGAGCAGGTCGTCTTCGACCACCGTCCAGCGACGGAAAGACTGATGCTGACCGGTATGGCGATCGATCTCGACACGCACGTCGATCTCGTCGTCGGCAATCTTTTTCTTGGTTGCCGAAGCCAATGCCGACTCCAGCGCGGAAAACACCACGTCCTTGCTAACGTTCTTTTCGCTCGCCAGCGCATCTACCAGCAACAAAATCTCGCGACTCATGCAATCCTCCGGAATTCTTGTCTTGTTCGTGGCCCACGGCCGTCCAGTCCGATTCAGAACTCAGGCTCTAGCCTGGCCTTGTCGATGTTGGCGAACGGGATGTCCACGATGCGGCCTTCCACTTCCAGTTTCACATTACCCTCCTCGAAACCGGCCAGTCGGCCCATAAACTTCTTCTGCTGCTCGATCGGCAAGCGCGTCTTGATCTTGGCCAACTGACCGACAAAACGCACGAAATCCGCTTCTTTCTTGAGCGGGCGATCCAGGCCCGGCGAGGAGACCTCGAGCCGCTCGTAGTCGACATCTTCGACCATGAACAACCGGGTCAGGTGATTGCTGACCGTAACGCAGTCTTCGACGGTAATGCCACCGGGCTTGTCGATAAACACCCGCATGCTACCGCCCGGCGCCAGTTCGCAATCAACCAGTTCATAGCCTAGACCCGGCAACGTATTTTCAAGCAGCAAACGCACATCCATTGCTTTTCCCACAAATAAAAAATGGGCGAAACGCCCATCCCTAAACGCCGGGATTGTAACGTATTCCGGCCAAAAAGAAAACTCGCACGCTAATAGCTGTTTCCACCCCGAGAGCATCAATTTTGACGCACGAAAATCACTTATGTAAATTAGCAGCGCGAATGTCATAATCACAGTCATAAAACCAATACGCAAACAACGCCGAGACGACGCCAGCAGCCACATGCCAGCGGCATGCCCGCGCGCTCGAAGCACGAGGGAGATGCTTTACGATGGAAAAGATCTGGTTAAAAAGTTACCAGGCAGGGGTCGCGCACGAGATCGACATCAATACATTCCAGTCGGTTGTCGATGTTTTCGAGAAAAGCGTGCAGAAATTCCGTGATCGGCCGGCACTGGCCAACATGGACAAAATTCTCAGCTACGGCGATCTAGATCGTCTGAGCGCCGACTTCGCCTCCTATTTGCAACATCAATTGAAATTGCCCAAGGGCTCGCGTGTCGCTGTAATGATGCCGAACCTGCTGCAATATCCGGTTTGCGTCTTCGGCGCGTTACGCGCCGGCCTGACCGTGGTCAATGTCAATCCGCTCTACACCCCGCGCGAATTGGAACACCAGTTGGTCGACGCCGGCGTCGATACCATCGTGATCCTGGAAAATTTCGCCAGCGTCCTGGAAGAAGTACTGCCGCGCACCCCGGTCAAGCATGTGGTCGTCACCGCCATCGGCGATCTACTAGGCTTCCCGCGCGCGCAGCTGGTGAATTTCGTGGTACGGAAAATCAAGAAGATGGTGCCGGCCTGGCGCATTCCCGGCCACCAACGTTTCAACGACGCCCTAGCGCTCGGCAGTCGCCAGGCGCCCACCCCGGTCGACATCGGCCACGACGACATCGCATTCCTGCAATACACCGGCGGCACCACCGGCGTGGCCAAGGGCGCCATGCTGCTCCACAGCAATATTATCGCCAACATGCTACAGGCCGGCGAATGGGTGAAACCGGTAGTCCGCGAGGGGCAGGAAGTCATCATCACCGCCCTGCCGCTCTACCACATCTTTTCGCTGACGGCGAACCTGATGGTATTCACTGAGGTTGGCGCACTCAACGTACTGATCACCAATCCTCGCGACATCCCCGGCTTCGTCAAGGAAATCAAGAAATACCCGGTTACGGCCATGACCGGCGTCAACACGCTATTCAACGCCTTGCTGCACAGCCCCGATTTCGCGACGGTTGACTTCTCCACTTGGCGCTTGGCGCTGGGCGGCGGCATGGCGGTGCAAAAGGCGGTAGCCGACAAGTGGTCGCAAGTGACCGGCGTGATCCTCGCCGAGGCCTACGGTCTGACGGAGACATCGCCTGCCGCCTGCATCAACCCGCTCGACATGCCGGCCTACAACGGCACCATTGGCTTGCCGGTGCCATCGACCGAAATTCAGATCCGCGACACCGACGGCAACGAGGTACCGTTGGGCCAATCGGGCGAATTATGCATTCGCGGGCCGCAAGTCATGAAGGGTTATTGGAACCGCCCCGACGAAACCGCCAAGGTCATCGGACCGGATGGCTACCTGGCCACTGGCGACATGGCGCTGATGACGCCGGACGGCTACGTCAAACTGGTCGATCGCAAGAAGGACATGATTCTGGTTTCGGGCTTCAACGTTTACCCGAACGAGATCGAAGATGTGGTCGCCGCCATGCCGGGCGTACTCGAGGTGGCCTGTATCGGCGTGCCCGACGAACATTCCGGCGAAGCGGTCAAAATCTTCGTGGTGCGCAAGGATCCGGCGCTCAACGAGGATAGCATCAAGCAGTATTGCCGCCACAATCTGACCGGTTACAAGGTGCCGCGCCATATCGAGTTCCGCGACGAACTGCCGAAGACCAACGTTGGCAAGATTCTGCGCCGCGCACTACGCGATCAGGAGGTCGGCAAAGTCGCCGCCTGATAGATCGTCGTCGCGCCCGCGTTTGATTTGGGCCCGTCCGGACAGGGGTTTATAAAAACCTGTTCGGGCGGGCCCAAAATCATGTTCTGGCCGGCGGCTGATGCTAATATTGGCTATTCTGACCCACTACCCCATGGCGCCATGACCATCGTTTACGGCATCCCCAACTGCAGCAGCGTCAAAAAAGCCCGCCAGTGGCTGGACGAGCAGGATATCCCCTATCAATTTCACGATTTCAAAAAACAGGGCATCGACGATGCTCGGCTCGCGCGTTGGATCGAGACTTGCGGCTTGAATCGCGTGCTCAACCGCCAGGGCACGACCTGGCGCGCGCTCACCGACGAGGAGCGCGCCGTGGCGGATACGCCGGCCGACGCGATCGCGCTGATGCGCGCGCACCCCTCGCTGATCAAGCGCCCGGTGATCGAAGCGACGGATCGTACCGTGCTGGGCTTCGATGCAACGTACTATAGCGAGGTGTTTGGCCGATGAACGATACGCTTTCGCTGACCGAGGCGCTGATTCGCCTTCCCTCCGGCACCCCCGACGATGCCGGCTGCCAGGCGTTGATGATCGCCCGACTGGAGGCCATCGGCTTCAGGGTCGAACGCATGCGACACGGCCAGGTGGATAATTTCTGGGCATGCCGCGGCGCAGGCAGCCCGGTGGTCTGCCTCGCCGGGCATACCGATGTGGTACCGGCTGGCCCGTTGGCCGGCTGGGACAGTCCGCCATTCGAACCGACGGTGCGCGACGGCTTCCTGTACGGCCGCGGCGCGGCCGACATGAAAACCTCGCTGGCCGCCTTCGTTTGCGCCATCGAACAGTTCGTTGCGCGCCACCCCGACCATCCCGGCACCATCGCCCTATTGATCACATCGGATGAGGAAGGCGATGCCGTCGACGGCACGGTGCGCGTGGTCGACGCCTTGGCTGCGCGCGGCGAGATCATCGATTACTGCATCGTCGGCGAACCCACCTCGGTCGACCGTCTGGGCGACACCATCAAGAACGGCCGACGCGGTTCGCTATCGGGCACGCTGACCGTCAAGGGCCAGCAGGGACACATCGCCTACCCGCACTTGGCGAAAAACCCGATTCATCTGCTGGCTCCGGCACTGGCCGAGCTGACCGAACAGGTATGGGATCGCGGCAATGCGCATTTTCCGCCGACATCCTGGCAGGTTTCCAATCTCAACGCCGGCACAGGCGCAGGCAACGTGATTCCCGGCACGGCCGAACTACGCTTCAATTTCCGCTTCTCGACCGAGCAAACGGCCGATTCGCTCAAAGCCGCGGTACACGCCATCCTCGACCGACACAGCCTGGACTATGACCTCGTCTGGACGCTATCCGGCAACCCGTTCCTGACAGAGCCGGGAAAATTGACCGCCGCAATCGGCGCGGCGATCCGTTCGGTGTGCAACACAGACACCGAGCTCTCGACCACCGGGGGCACTTCCGATGGCCGCTTCATCAAGCGCATCGCGCGCGAGCTGGTCGAATTCGGTCCTATCAACGCCACAATCCACAAGCTGAATGAGAGAATTGCGCTACAAGATATCAATCTTTTGACGCAGGTCTACTTCAATACGCTGGAAAATCTATTGATTTAGGGTATCATCTTGCGCGGCCGTCGTGGTAATTGACGACGTCCGCATTACTCCGACAGAAAGACGGCATGGAACTCGAAGTCAGCAAAATCTTCATGGCACTCTTAGTGCTGATCAACCCGCTGTCGGCGGTGCCGATCTTTATCGGTCTCACGCCGCACAGCAGCCAAGCCGAGCGCAAGAAGATCGCCAAGCTCGCCTCGATCACCATTGCCGCCGTAGTCTGCCTGTTCTCGCTGGTCGGCCAGGGGCTGCTGAGCTTTCTCGGCATCAGCATCGGTTCGTTCCAGGTTGCCGGCGGGTTGCTGGTGCTGATGATCGCGCTGGCGATGATGAACGCCCAGCCGACGCCGACCAAAACCACCGACGAAGAGCGCAGCGAAGCCGAATCCAAGGCCAACATCGCGGTCGTGCCGTTGGCGATTCCGCTGATGTCCGGCCCTGGCGCCATTTCGACAGTCATCATCTACGCCACCACGGCACACAGCTGGCTCGACGTACTCAAGATCATCGTCAGCGGCATGATGGTTGCCATCGTCTGCTACGGCGCACTCAACATGGCCACGCCGATCAGCCGCGTACTGGGCAAGACCGGCATCAACATCGTCAACCGCGTCATGGGTATGCTGCTCGCCGCGCTGTCGGTGGAAATCATGGTCGACGGCCTCTACCGGCTATTCCCGCTCCTCGGCAATCATTAATTGGCGCGTTGACGCCAGGGCGTTGCGTGCTTTCGCCGAAGGCAATGCACGCAACGTTGTACGCCCTTCCGGGAAAATCGTTCCCGCCCCACCCTTCCCCTTAAGGCGAGTTGACAAAACTCGCGCGCTCGCTAGTTAGCCAACTTTTTTCCCGCTAGCGCTGGCTAGAAGATCAGTCATCGTTTGCCAACGAACTCCCACACTGACGGCAAGTCGCCGCGCCACTTTGGGGTGCGAAGGCTTGCATGGGTCGCTCGAACTCCGAGCGACCCAAGCCCTTTTGGTCAACGATCCGATTGGAGCTTTTCATGCCATACTCGATCAAACGCCGCACCCTTGCCGCGGCATTTCTCACATCGTTACTGCTGCCCGGCTGGTCATTCGCGGCCCCCTCGGAACCCGCCACAGCGAGCGAGGCGATGACCGCCAGCGATCTTGCGGCGGTCGCCAAACTCGCCCGTATCCGAAGCGACATCCAGCGTAGCGCAGCCGGTTGGCAGGCACGACTCACCAATGTGGCGCGCTTGTCGTTTAGCGCCAAACAGCGCATGACGGGGGTACCGGAGGGCAGTCACAACCTGCCCTCGTTCACCAATCCGGCATTCGAGCACCCGGGTGCCGCGGCATTGCCGGCACAATACGATTGGCGCAATGTCAGCGGACGCAACTATGTCTCCTCGATCAAAAATCAAGGGCAATGCGGCAGCTGCTGGGCCTTTGCCGTCACCGCCGCGCTGGAATCCAAGGCGATGATCAACAACAACGCCCCAGGCTCGAACCTCGACTTGTCGGAGCAGATCGTCTTGTCCTGCAGCAATGCCGGCAGTTGCGATGGCGGCTGGCCGGATCAGGCGTCCAAGTTCTTGGTCGGGACCGGCGATGCGAATGAGCGTTACTTCCGCTATACCGCCGCCGATACCGCTTGCAGCCAAGCGGCGGCGGGCTGGCGCAACGCCGCATATCGGCTGAAAAGCTGGAAATACGTCGTGAGCAATGCAACACCCAGTGTCAGCCTGCTGAAAAATGCGCTCTACTCGAGCGGACCGCTGGTGACCACCATGCGTGTCTATGAGGATTTTTACTACTACGACTCGGGCGTTTATCGCCATACTTCCGGCGACTATGTCGGCAATCACGCCATCGTGATCGTCGGTTGGGACGACAAGGCACAGGCCTTCATCGTCAAGAACAGTTGGGGAACCGACTGGGGCGAGAACGGCTTCTTCCTGATTAGCTATCAGGAGCTGAGCGGCGATACGCAATTCGGCGACCAGATGACCTTGGCCGACGGCCCGACCATCACGCCGTCGCAATTATCGCCGGCAGGCAGCTAGTCGCGCGACTCGCGCCAGCTCGGCGATGCCGGGCTGGCGCGGCATTCACCGCCCGTGCCAGACCTTATGCCTGGCGTCGCTCATAGAGGGCTTGTGCCAGCGTGCCGGGGTCGACATGTTCAAGCTCGCCGCCCACCGGCATACCGCGCGCAATACGGCTAACCTTGAGACCGCGCTGCTTCAAGAGCTCGCCGATCATGTGGGCGGTCACCTCGCCCTCGGCGGTGAAATTGGTGGCCAAGATCACCTCCTCGACCACGCCGTCCTGCGCGCGCAACAGCAGCTTATCCAGATTGGCTTCACGCGGGCCGAGGCCCTCTAGCGGCGAGATACGCCCCATCAGCACGAAATACAGACCGTCGAAGCAGCGTGCCTGCTCCAGCATCAACAGGTCGGCAGGCATTTCGACCACGCACAGCTGGCTTTGATTGCGCTCGCTATCGGCGCACAAGTTGCACAATGGCGTTTCGCTGAAGGTATTGCAGCGCTCGCAGTGCACTAGGCTACTCAACGCACGATCGAGCGCTCGGGCGAGCTTCTCCGCCCCTGCCTGTTCGCGCTGCAGCAGGTGAAAGGCCATGCGTTGGGCCGATTTCGGCCCAACGCCCGGCAGAACCTTTAACGCCGCGATCAAATGATCGAGCGAAGGCGGGTTTTTCATCAGAAGGGAAACTTCATGCCCGGCGGCAGGCTGAGGCCGGAGGTAAAGCCAGCCATTTTTTCCTGCGAGGTCGCCTCGGCTTTGCGCACCGCGTCGTTGACCGCGGCGGCGATCAGGTCTTCCAACATTTCCTTGTCGTCGGCAGCATCGGTCAGCAGGCTATCGTCGATCGCTACACGCTTGACGTCGTGCCCACAGGTCATGACCACCTTGACCATACCGGCGCCGGCTTGGCCTTCGACTTCGATGCTCGCCAGCTCTTCCTGCGCCTTCTTCATGTTTTCCTGCATTTGCTGCGCCTGCTTCATCAGGCCGGCCATACCGCCTTTTCCGAACATTGCTTACGACTCCTGCATGGGTTGAATGGTATCCGTGAGCAGCCTGGCGTCGAAATCGCGCACAAACTGCTGAACCACGGCATCGGTTTCCAGTGATTGCCGCGCCGTCGCCAATTGCTCCTGGCGATCGCGGGCGTCTTTCATCGCGGGGGTGTCGCCCCCAAGATCCTCGACGCTCACCGTGACAATGAGTGCGTCGCCGAATCGCTCGGCCAGCACGCTCTTGAGTTTTTCCTGGTAATCGCGCGCCGCCAGATGGCGAAAGCTGTCGGGCACCGCGAGCGCCAAATGACGGCCGTCGAACGACTTGAGCATGGCGTTTTGCGCCAGCATGCGTGCCGCCCCCATGCGCGGACCCAGTTCGCCGATCAGCGCGATCCAGTCGCCGTCGAACACGGCGAGTTCAGGCGCCGCAGCCGGTGGCTCGGGCACGTAATCGTCGTCGGTCGGCGGCATCACGCCCAAGGCCGTCGCTTCCTGTTCGTCATCCCACGGCGGCGTAGATTCTGTCTGTTGCACTGCGGGCACGGCAGGCGTTGCGGCGATCGCCCTAGCCGCCGGCACTGCAGGCTCGGGCTCGGGCGCGGGCTCGGATTCTGGCTCGGCAGGCGGCGGCGCATCCCGCTCGGCACGCACCGGACGACCACTCAATTGAGCCAGCAGATCCTTGGCCGCCGCGGCGCCATGCGAGCCGGTGCTTGCCGGCGGGCGCGGTGGCGGCGGCTTCGGCGCTCCGCCGGCAGCCGGCGTACTTTGCGCCGGCGCCGAACCGGTATCGACGGCCTGGCGAGGATGGAAAGCCAACATGCGCAGCAGCGTCATCGAGAAGCCGGCCAGTTCGTCCGGCGCCAACGCCAGATCTCGTCGGCCATGCAAGGCGATCTGGTAATAAAGTTGCACGTCTTCCGGCGCGACTCGCGCGGCGAGCTGCGCCAATGTTTCACGCTCCGGCTCGTCGTCGGCAATGGCATCCGGCACGGTCTGCATCAGCGCGACTTGGTGCCACAAGAGCGCCATTTCCGCCAGTGCACCGTCGAAACCGATGCTACGCTCGGCAAGGAGAGCCGCCTCGCTCATCAGCCGAGGGCCGTCCGCATCGGCCAAAGCCTCGGCCAGCTCGAACAGATAACGCCGGTCGACGGCGCCGAGCATCGCGCGCACCCCCTCCTCGCGCACTTCGCCAACGCCATAGGCGATGGCCTGGTCGAGCAGCGACAACGCGTCGCGCATCGAGCCCGATGCCGCGCGGCCCAGCAGCGACAACGACGCCGTATCGAAGGCCACACCCTCTTGCTCCAGCACATGCGCGAGATGGCCCGATATCTGTTGCGGCGTCATGTTGCGCAGATTGAACTGCAGGCAACGCGACAGCACCGTGACCGGCACCTTTTGCGGGTCGGTGGTCGCCAGGATGAACTTCACGTGCGCCGGCGGCTCCTCGAGCGTCTTGAGCATGGCGTTGAAGGCACTCTTCGACAGCATGTGCACTTCGTCGATGATGTATACCTTGAAGCGCCCCAGGCTCGGTGCGTACTGAGCGTTTTCCAGCACTTCGCGGATGTTGTCGATGCCGGTATTGGACGCAGCATCGATTTCCAACAAGTCGACGAAACGGCCGGCATCGATCTGGCGGCAAGCGGCGCATTCGCCGCACGGCTCGGCCCCGACGCCCAGTTCGCAATTCAGGCTCTTGGCCAGAATACGGGCGATGGTGGTTTTACCCACCCCGCGCGTGCCGGTCAGCAGGTAGGCATGATGCAGCCGCGCGTCGGTCAGCGCGTTCTTTAGCGCGCGCACCACGTGCTCCTGGCCGACCAGGTCGGCGAAGCGCTTGGGCCGCCACTTACGGGCTAGAACTTGATAGGTCATGGAGGCGGATTCTAATGGCAATTGACCGGGATGGCGAAATCTTTCTCCGGGAAATCAGTTCGGCGTCTGGCCATACGCCGACGCCAGATACCGCGACTTGATCTCGCGGGCGATCTCCTGCGCCACCTTGGCGTAGAGCGTACTCTTGTTGTAGCGGGTAATGACGTAGAAGTTGTTAAGTCCCAGCCAGTATTGCGTGACGCCGGGCGCCACCTCTAGCGGCACCAGCACCGCACGCACATCGCGCGCGAGCGGCACCTGCGGGCGGATGCCCATCTCGGCCAGTTCCGCCGCCGTGTAGTGCAGGTTG
Organism: Paludibacterium purpuratum; assembly: GCF_004363805.1. Classification (GTDB taxonomy): domain Bacteria; phylum Pseudomonadota; class Gammaproteobacteria; order Burkholderiales; family Chromobacteriaceae; genus Paludibacterium; species Paludibacterium purpuratum. The sequence continues at coordinate 171,002 of NZ_SNZP01000002.1, forward strand.
AACTTATCGGCCGACAGCGCGTCAACCTCCGGCCCCGGCGCCACGTCGGCCGGAATGACGGTGTCGTCGCCATGTATCCAGCCATGCAGGTGGAAGTAGTTGGCCACGCTGCCGATTGCGTCGTCGGCATTGTTCCAGATGTCTCGATGGCCGCTGCTGTCGAAATCCACCGCCCACTTACGGAAGCTCGACGGCATGAACTGCGGCCAGCCCATCGCACCGGCATACGACCCCTTGAAGGTCATCGGGTCGAGCCGCTCCTCGTGGGCCAACAGCAGCAGTTCGGTCAATTCGTTACGGAAGTAATCGGCGCGACGAGGGTAATCGAAGCCCAGCGTCGACAGCGCATCGACCACGCGGAAGCTGCCGGTGTTGCGACCATAGTGGGTCTCGATACCGAGGATCGCCACGATCACCTCCGGCTCGACGCCGTAGACCTTCTCGGCACGTTCGAGCGCCTCCCGGTGCGCCGTCCAGAAGGCGACGCCATCGTTGAGCAGTTTTTCGTTGAAGAAGTTGGCGCGAAATTGGTACCAGGGTCGCGAGGTGGATGGGCGATCCATGATTTCGATAATGCGCGGCTTAACGTCGACATTGGCGAACACGGCCTCGAGCTCGGGGCGCGAAAACTGGCCGGTCGCCACCTTCTCGTCGATATACCGTTGCACGTCAGGTCGGGCGAGGAAGGCGGCGTCGGCCTGGGCCAACAGCGGCGTGGCGGCGAACAGCGCCGCCAATATCGTTTTTTTCATGACATCCATTCTTTTAAAGCCTGTTTACGATCTTTTGTGGACTGCGCCGGCCTGGCAGCGCATCGCGGTTATTCGCCGTATGACAGCGCATTCGACACCAGTCGGGCGGTGATGTCGACAATCGGAATCACACGTTCGTAGGCCATGCGCGTCGGGCCGATCACGCCAAGCGTGCCGACCACCTGACCGTTGATGCGGTAAGGGGCGGTGACAACGCTGCATTCGTCGAGCGTGATGACGCCGGATTCGTCGCCAATGTATAGGCTGACGCCCTGCGCCCCACGACTTTGATTGAGCAGACCGAGCAACTCCGTCTTGTGCTCGAAGACATCGAACAGCTCGCGCAACCGAGTCATGTTCTCCGACAGATCGCGCACATGCAGCAGATTATTGCCGCCACTGATCATCACCGACTCGGCAGATGACCGTATCGATTGCCGGCCAAAATCGATGGCGGCCGACATCAGCTCGGTGATATCGCGCTTAATGCCGGCCAACTCGGTCTCCAGACGATGGGCAATGCCTATCATCCCCTGCCCGGCGTAGTGCTGGTTGAGGAAATTGCCGGCTTCGACCAGTTCGCCCGGCGCGTAGTCGCGCGCGGTCTGCAACAAGTGGTTCTGCACATCGCCATCGAGCGTGACCAGAATCAACAGTACGCGCCGCTCGGACAGGCGCAGGAACTCCACTTGGCGAAATGCGACGTCCGAGCGTTGCGGCGTCAGCACCACACCGGCGAAATGGGTCAGTTCGGATAACAGGGACGAAGCGGCATGCACCAAGCGCTGCGGACTGTCCGGCTGCAAGCCGGACTCCAGCTCGCGAACCGCGTCGCTCTCCAGCGGCGACACCGTGAGCAGCCGATCGACGAACAGCCGATAGCCGCGCGAGGTCGGGATACGGCCAGCCGAAGTGTGCGGCGCAGCGACCAGCCCCATGGCTTCGAGGTCGGACAGCATATTGCGGATGGACGCCGAGGACAGGTCGAGGCCGCTGGCCATGGCCAGCGTGCGCGAGCCGACCGGCTGGCCGTCCGCGATGTAAAGCTCGACCAGGGTCTTGAGCAGACGTTCCGAACGTTGATTGAGCATGCTTTGCATTCTGGCACAACCCTCCGCGCAACAACAGTACCGCCCTCGCCAAGCCGGCGCCGCAGTGATTTTGTACAATATCAAGTGACAACGCCGTTTTGATTATGTACACTATCAATTGTGCCGGACAAGTCAGTTGCCGAAAGGGAAAAAAGCTTACCGGTTGAATAGTTATGTGGAGACGACACTGAAATTGGCAAGTCCTCGCCAGATTCATTTGTCTACCCTCCTCATTATGCGATAATCCGGCCCTTAAGAGCCTGTACAGGCTCGAACGACATTCACACATATTGGAGATAGCATGGCGGAGCGTACCGAAGACAAGAGCCGCGCCCTGGCGGCCGCCCTTGCGCAGATCGAAAAGCAGTTCGGCAAAGGGTCGATCATGCGCATGAGCGACAACCAGATCACGGAGAATCTGCAGGTGATCTCCACCGGTTCGCTGGGCTTGGATCTGGCGCTTGGCGTCGGCGGCCTGCCGCGCGGCCGGGTCGTCGAGATTTACGGGCCGGAGTCCTCCGGTAAGACAACGCTGTGCTTGCAGGTGGTGGCCGAGGCACAGAAGCTCGGCGGCACATGCGCCTATATCGATGCCGAAAACGCGCTCGATCCGGTCTATGCCCAGAAGCTCGGCGTCAAGGTCGAAGATCTGCTGATCTCTCAGCCGGACACCGGCGAACAGGCGCTGGAAATCTGCGACATGCTGGTGCGTTCCAGCGGCGTCGACGTCATCGTGGTCGACTCGGTGGCCGCGCTGGTGCCGAAGGCGGAAATCGAAGGCGAAATGGGCGACTCGCACGTCGGCCTGCAGGCCCGGCTGATGTCGCAGGCGCTGCGCAAGCTGACCGGTAACATCAAGCGCACCAACACCCTGGTGATCTTCATCAACCAGATCCGCATGAAGATCGGCGTGATGTTCGGCAATCCAGAAACCACCACCGGCGGTAACGCGCTCAAATTCTACGCCTCGGTGCGCCTGGACATTCGCCGGATCGGCAGCATCAAGAAAGGCGAGGAAGTCGTCGGTAACGAGACCCGCGTCAAAGTCGTCAAGAACAAGGTGTCCCCGCCGTTCAGGCAAGCCGAGTTCGACATCCTTTACGGCGAGGGCATCTCGCGCGAAGGGGAAATCATCGAGATGGGCGTGCAGCACGGCTTCATCGAGAAGTCCGGCGCCTGGTACAGCCATAACGGCCAGAAGATCGGTCAGGGCAAGGACAATGTGCGCGAATTCCTCAAGGAAAATTCGGCCATTGCCAAGGAAGTGGAGCGCAAGGTGCGTGAAACCGTCGGCGTAAACGTCGCCATCACGGAAGACGGCGGCGATCCGGAAACGCTGGAAGACAGCGTTCTCTAAGGCATGGAAAAAAGCTTGATGGCGCGAGCCATCGACTTGTTGTCGCGGCGCGAATATTCGCGCCGCGAACTCACTCAACGACTACGCCCGCACGCCCAGTCGCCCGAAGAGCTTGCTCAGGTGCTCGACCAGTTGGCCGAGCGCACCTGGCAATCAGATCAGCGATTCGCCGAGCAGTTCTCCCGCAGCCGGGCCGGCAAATACGGCAGCCTGCGTCTACGCCAACACCTGCGCGAAAAAGGGGTCAGCGGCGAATTGATCGACGAAGCGCTGTCGAGCCAGGACGATCTGGCCACCGCCCGCGCCGTCTGGCAGCGCAAGTTCGGCACCCTCCCCGACTCCCCGCAAGATAAGGCGCGCCAAGCGCGCTTTCTCGCCGCGCGAGGTTTTCCGCCGGAAATCATCCGTAAAATTCTCGCCGGTCGCCTCGACGACAACGAATAAACCGACGCGCGGCTTGCCAGCAAGCCCCGGCCTTGCGAAACTATGGCCATTACATTCAAGGCAAATATGGCGGACAAATACCGCACTAGCCCAAGCCTAATACAGACAGATCTATGAAAACAGCTGAAATTCGCCAGAAATTTCTGGACTTCTTTGCTTCCAAAGGTCACCAGGTGGTGTCCTCCAGCTCGCTGGTGCCGGGCAACGACCCGACGCTGCTTTTCACCAATGCCGGCATGAATCAGTTCAAGGACGTGTTCCTCGGCTTCGAAAAACGTCCATACAACCGGGCGACTTCTTCGCAAAAGTGCGTGCGGGCAGGCGGCAAGCACAACGATTTGGAAAACGTCGGCTACACCGCCCGCCACCACACTTTCTTCGAAATGCTGGGCAACTTCAGCTTCGGCGACTATTTCAAGCGCGATGCGATCCACTTCGCCTGGGAGTTCCTGACCAGCCCGCAATGGCTGGCCATCCCCAAGGACAAGCTGATGGTCACCGTCTACGCCAGCGATGACGAAGCGTTCGAAATCTGGGCACGCGAAATCGGCGTACCGGAACAAAAGATCGTCCGCATCGGCGACAACAAAGGCGCGCCCTACGCTTCCGACAACTTCTGGCAGATGGGCGACACCGGCCCGTGCGGCCCGTGTACCGAGATTTTCTACGACCACGGCGATCATATCTGGGGCGGCCCTCCGGGAAGCCCGGAAGAAGATGGCGACCGCTTTATCGAAATCTGGAATTGCGTGTTCATGCAATTCAACCGCGATGAAAGCGGCACCATGCACCCGCTGCCGAAACCCTCCGTCGACACCGGTATGGGGCTGGAGCGTATTTCCGCCGTGATGCAGCATGTGCACGCCAACTACGAAATCGACCTGTTCCAGAATTTGATTGCCGCCGCCGCGCGCGAAACCGGCGTGCCGTTCAGTCAAGAGACGCCCTCGCTCAAGGTCATCGCCGACCACATCCGCGCGGTATCTTTTCTGATCGCCGACGGCGTACTGCCGTCCAACGACGGTCGTGGCTACGTACTGCGCCGTATCATCAGACGCGCCATTCGCCACGGTTACAAACTGGGTCAAAAAGGCCTGTTCCTGCATCGACTGGTCGCCGACCTGGTCGAACAGATGGGCGCCGCCTTCCCGGAACTCGCCGTGCACCAGGCCGAGATCGAGGATGCGCTGCGCCAGGAGGAGCAACGCTTCGCCGAAACCCTGGATAACGGCATGGCCTTGCTGGAAGAAGCGTTGTCCGGCGGCAAACAGCGCCTGGAAGGCAACACGCTGTTCAAGTTGTATGACACATTCGGCTTCCCGGTCGACCTAACCGCCGACATCTGCCGCGAGCGCGGCATCGAGGCCGACCTCGACGGCTTCGAGCGCGAGATGGAAGCCCAGCGTGCTCGTGCCCGCGCCGCATCCAGCTTCAAGATGGCCGGCAACGTCGACTACAGCGGCGAAGACACACTATTCAACGGCTACGAAAAAGCCAGCGTCGATGCCACGGTACTGGCGCTTTACAAGGGCCAGGAACAGGTCGAGACGCTTGACGCCGGCGACGAAGGTATCGTCGTTCTCGACAAGACGCCGTTCTATGCCGAAGGCGGTGGCCAGATCGGCGACCGGGGAGAGCTCTCGATTGCCGGCGGCGTCGGCGCCTTGTTCGATGTCGTCGACACGCAAAAGATTCAGGCGGCTGTATTCGGCCACAAAGGCCGGCTGGTCAAGGGCTCGCTGAAAGTGGGCGACCAAGTGGCCGCCACCATCGATCTGCACCAGCGGCAGGCCACGGCGCGTAACCACTCGGCGACCCACTTGCTGCACGCCGCGCTGCGCCACGTTCTGGGCAACCATGTCGCCCAGAAGGGCTCGCTGGTCAACGCCGAGCGCACCCGTTTCGACTTCGCCCACACTGAAGCGGTCAGTACCGAACAGATGGTAGAGATCGAGCGCGTGGTTAACCATGTGATTGCCGCCAACTATCCGATCAGCGCGACCACCATGTCCTACGACGACGCCATCCGCGCCGGCGCCATGGCGCTGTTCGGCGAGAAGTACGGCGACGAAGTTCGCGTACTGAAGATGGGCGAGTTCTCCACCGAACTGTGCGGCGGCACCCACGTCGCCCGCACCGGCGATATCGGCCTGTTCAAACTCGTTGCCGAAAGCGGGGTCGCAGCCGGCGTACGCCGCATCGAAGCCCTGACCGGCGAAGGCGCCCTGGCCCATATCCAGGCTCAGGACGCCCTGCTGCGGGATCTGGCGTTGCGGTTGAAGGCCCAGCAAAGCGATGAGATCGTTCAGCGCGTGACGACACTGCAAGACCAGATGAAATCGCTCGACAAGGAACTGGCCCAACTGAAGCAGAAGCTGGCGGCCAATGCCGGTGAAGCGCTGGTCGAACAGGCGCAGGACATCAAGGGCGTCAAAGTTCTGGCAGCGGAACTGCCGGGGGCCGACAGCAACGCGCTGCGCGAAACCCTGGACAAGCTGAAGGACAAGCTGCGCTCGGCTGCCATCGTGCTGGCATCCGTCCAGGACGGCAAGGTGTCGCTGGTGGCCGGCGTTACCGCCGATCTGACCAGCCGACTCAAGGCCGGCGAATTGGTCAACAGCGTCGCACAGCAAGTCGGCGGCAAGGGCGGGGGCCGTCCGGACATGGCCCAGGCAGGCGGTACCGACCCGACACAGCTGCCGCAAGCGCTCGCAGGCGTCGCCAACTGGGTCGCTGCCAAGCTCTGACCGTAGACCGCCCGTACACCAGTACGGGCTTCTTTCACCCCGCGCAGCTGCGAAATGGCCATAGCCGTTTCAGCAGCTGCGGGTAAGAAAACATATAATGTTCTTACGGCCTCGATCGATGATTCACTACCCAGCCGGAAAGAAATGATCATGCGCTTGTTCTGGCGATGTCTGTTGCCGATGCTTCTGCTGCTCAGCCTACCCGTTTGGGCGGATCGCGTGGCAACCAACGAGCTGATGGTGGTCACCGAGGAGTGGGCCCCGTACCAATACACCACCGCCGACGGCGCGGTATCAGGCCCTAACGTCGCAATGGTTCAAGCCATCCTGGCCGAAGCCAAATTTCAAACGCCGATCAAGATCGTCCCCTGGGCCCGCGCCTTCTTCATGGGCAAAAACCGGCCGAATACGCTGATCTTCAGCCTGTCGCGCAGCAAGGAACGCGAGAACCAATTTATCTGGATCGGCGAACTGATGCGACGCGACGACTGGTTCTATCGCGCCACCGGGCACGATAGCATCGCGCCGACCAAGCTTAGCGCTATCAAGTCTTGCTGCACTGTCTGCGTCGTACGCAAGGACATCGTCGAAGACGACCTGCAAAAACTCGGCTTCCAACCAGATCGGCATTACATCACCGCCGACAGTTTCGCCGACTGCATGCGACTGGTACAAACAGGCACCGTGCCCTTGCTGGTCAACTCGCCGGCGGGCCTGGCTCAGGAATTGAAACAGCAGCGCGACAACCGGGCCGGCTTCCAAAAGGTGATGCCCTTGCCTGGCGCGGGCCAGGAACCACTCTACCTGGCGGCCAGCATCGGCACATCGGCGACCACGGTTGCCCGCCTGCAAGCGGCAATCAAAACCCTGCAGCAAAACGGCACACTGGAACAAACCCGGCGCCTCTTCTTGGAACACAGCAAGCCGTAATTCGCCATCCGCCTCTCCCCCTAGCGGCCTTGTATGACACGGCCGCTACGTCTTTTTCCCCCTCCCCAGTGCAAACTTGCCATTTTAAACCTATTATGTGCATCATTTTAAATATTTTCTTATTGGCAGTTATGCCGAATGCGGCTCAATCGGTTCGAACGGAACAGGAATGCTCATGGGAAACACCAGTGACTATCAATCCGCACAACTCACCGTGCTGCAGGAAATCGTCTCTCCGGCCCCGCTGGTGGCGCTGTTACTTTTATTACTCGCCTCGGTAGGCGGTGTCGGCCTACGACTATGGCGCACACAACGGCGACGCCAAGCACAAGCCGAACGAGAGGCGTCGGCTTCGAAATCCAGCCTGCAGGCATTGATCAGTCACGAGGTACGCACGCCGCTCACCGCCATTGCCCGGCTAATCGAACTGTCGCTCGAAGACAAGGCGGACGAAAGCAGTCGCCGCGCGCTACAGCGCGCGGCATGGCATGCAACGACCTCGTTGCAGGTATTGTTGGACGACTTGATCACGCAAAGTCGGCTAGACCACAACCAGCTCAATCTGCACCCGGTGCCCTGCGAGCTGGCGGGCTTTCTCGAGGAAATCCGCCAGATCTACCGCCCCATCGTCGAGAGCCGACAACTGGCATTGCAGTTCGAGACCCATCTACAAGTGCCGGTGGTCATCATCGATCCGCTGCGTTTTCGTCAGATTTTGCAGAACCTGCTGGCCAATGCGGTCAAGTATACCCACGAGGGTGGTATTTCCCTTTACGTGGCAACCGAAGCGGCCCAAGCCGGCCAATGCCGGATACACGTCGAGTTGCGCGATAGCGGCATCGGTATGCCCCCCGCTTTGCGCGCGGAATTGGATCAGCCGTTCCAACCCGCTGGGGAAAGCCGGCGCCAGCAATATGGCGGACACGGGCTGGGGCTTTTTCTCTGCCGCCAACTGATCCGGAAGATGCGGGGTGAAATGCGGGTAGACAGCCAGCCGGGCGATGGCACCACCATCCAACTGAATTTCACCGTGGCGGTCGGCAAGCTGGATGAGCGAGTCCCCTGCACCGTGCCGACCGAATGCCTAACCGGGTTGAACATTCTGCTGGTCGAGGACGAGTTGGCAAACCGCACGCTGCTAGAACGCGACCTGGCCCAACTGGGCATTAGCGTCACCTCGTGCGCGGATGGCGTGGAAGCTTTACGCTTATGGATCAAACAGCCGTTCGACGTCGTATTGGTCGACTGGCATCTTCCGGGCATGAACGGCCCGGCGATGGCACGGATCATCCGCCGCATCGAACGCCGCCGCGCCAGCGCGCATCAAACCATCATCGGCATGACCACCGGCAGCGCACAGATCCGCACCGGCGTACTGTTCGATGCAGGACTAGAAAAGCCCGTACTGCCGCAAGTACTGACACAGACTTTACGACGCTGCCTGCCCGATCCTTCCAACCGGGAACCGCTGAATCTGCAGGTGCTGCGGAAATTGATCCGCGGCGATGCAGTGTTCGGCCGGCAATTCCTGGGCGCCGCCCGCGAGAGCGTGCAAGCCGATCTGCTTGTGCTATGCAAAGGCTATGCCGCACCGGACACCACCCTGCTGGCGGAAACGCTGCACCACCTGCAAGGTGTCACCCGGCTGATGTGCAACGACCTGATCACGGCTCGCTGCATTGCACTGGAAAAAGCGGTACTGGAACAGGACAGCGCTCGTATCAAGGCGCTACTCCCGCACGTCAAACAGGACCTGCGCACTGTCTGCCTAGCCCTGCAGACCTGCCCGCATGCCTTGTCGGAAACATCCCCTGCCGAACCTCAGACCAACAAATCGTAACCCAGCTTGAGGATCAGCCCCCCCGTCAAGCAGAGGAATAATTTGCGCACGAAGACGGTGCCTTGCCGAATGGCCAACCAGCTTCCCGCCACGGCGCCTAGAATATTGCAAACCCCCATCGGGAGTGCATAGCGATATAACACATGCTGCGCCGGAATGAAAAATACCAAGGCGGCGATATTGGTCGCCAGGTTGACCAGCTTGGCCGATGCCGAGGCATGAATGAAATCGAAGCCGTAATAGCGGATAAACAGAAAAATCAGGAAGCTACCCGTGCCAGGCCCAAACAACCCATCGTAAAATCCGATCCCGGCGCCGAACAACAGCGCCATGGCTTTTTCGCGCGTACCAATGTCGCGCGGCACATGCAAGGCGCCAAAGTCCTTCTTCTGCAGGGTATACCATCCGATGAGCAGCATCAGCACCAGCACCAGGGGGCGAAGCAGGTTTTTCGGTACCAGCGAAACGGCAGCGGCGCCGACAAAGGCCATGGCGAAAGCGGCGCAAGCCGCGGGCAAGATCACCGCCCAAGGCAAACGTACGCGCTTTAGATAACTTCGGGCGGCAAACGAGGTTCCCAGCGCCGACACCAGTTTGTTGCTGCCAAGCAAATTGACCGGTAACTCGCGCGGCAGCAAAGTAAAGATCGCGGGAATCTGCACCAGCCCCCCGCCGCCAACGGCGGAATCGATCAGGCCGGCACTAAAGGCAAACAAGCACAACAAAGACAACGTCAACATGGCGCACTCCAAAGCAATGCCGACAGCTTAGCGTGTTCCACCCCCTTCATGTTGCAACTTCATATTGCAAAAAATGCAATAATATAAAATTCTTCAGCGAGAGGCGCGGCATGAAATCGCTCTGGAACATCAAGGCATTCTGTATGGTGGTAGAGCGCAAAAGCTTCGTGATCGCCGCGCGCGCGTTGGGGGTATCCCCCAGCGCAGTCACCCGTGCGGTGCAAGCGTTGGAAAATGAACTCAACACCCTACTGCTGGCCCGTTCGTCGCGCCAATTCAGCCTGACGCCCGCCGGGGAACTGTACTTCGAATCGGCACGACAAATCCTGCACATCCAAGATGCGGCCGACGAAGAGCTATCGCGCTTGCGCGCCACGCCGCGAGGCTGGCTGCGTCTGGCCGCACCGCAGATTCTTTCGTGCCGCATCCTACCGGAGGTGCTGACAGAACTGACCTTGCACTACCCGGAGTTGCGCTTCGACATCCGCTACAGCGACACCACGCTGGACCCCGTACAGGAGCAATTGGATTTGGTCATTCGGGGTGCATTTCCCATAGACAGCGAGCTGATCGGGTACCCGCTCTGGCATTACCGTCGACACCTATATGCCAGCCCAGGCTATTTGACACGCCACGGCCAGCCAGCAAACCCGGAGGCGCTAAACGAGCATGTCATCCTGATGCACACCGCGCCGCGCATCCTGCGCGCGTGGAATTTCGTCGGCAATGGGCGAGAAATTACCCTCAACATGCGGGCCAGCCACCGACTCGACAACGGCTTGGCTCTCTTGGCCGCGGTAGAGGCAGGCCTGGGTATTGCGCGCCTGTCCGACTGGCTGGCCGAGCCGCTGGTGGCACAGGGGCGCCTCTGCCGGGTATGCGGCGAGTTTCGCCTGGTCTCCGCGCGCGGCGAAGATCCGCAGATGCATGCGGTCGCGGCACAACGCCGTCTGCCGGCCCGCACCCGACTACTGATCGACACCTTGATCGCCCACCGCCCGATACGGCCGAATTGATCAGACCCAACAAGTCTCCGGCGACTGACTAGCCAAAAATGCCGCCATACGCGGCAGCCCCTTGACCAGCGGCCACCACACACAGCGCTGCTCGCGCGCCAGCCGGATCAAGGAACCGGCCCGAATTTCCTCGCCCAAGCCCAGTGCCAGACAGGCCAGTAGCCCCGGACAGCAGTAGCGAGTCCTGGCCTCTCCCAGCCAACGAGACAGTAATTCAGACGCCTCACCCGGTTGTTGGCATATCGCGCCAACCCACTGCTGCATGATGGCTTCCGGCAAATTGTCGGGGGCCGCCTGGATGGCGCTGCCCGCATGCAGATGCGCCTGGTCGTGGCAACCCAATTCGGCCATCACCAAAGCGTGCACAGCCTGGAATAATGGCGCCGGCTGCCCCTGCTCCAGCTGCTCCAGCGCGAAGTCATGCGCCTCCTCATACCGCCCCATGACATACAGCACCCACAACTTCAACAGCCACGCCGGCGCCAGCCCCGCATCGCGCGCCAGGCTAGCTTGCAGCATATCGAGCGCGCCGTCGTACTCGCTACGCGCGATATGATGCAGCGCGTGGTAGCAACAAACCTCCGCCGATGCACCGGGCTGGCCTTGCGCTTGGTGCAGCAAGCTGATGGCCACGGATTCGTTATCGCCGGATAGCCGCGTCAGCCAAGCCATCACGCTCAGCGCGGTGGCATGGTTGGGCGCCAAGCTGAGCGCCTTCTCGAGCGACCGCCGCGCATCGCTGAAAGCGCGCACCGGCCAGACAGCGCCTTGCATGGCCAGCGCCAGCGATGTTTCGGCCATGGCAACCAGCGAGGGGACATGCAATGGATCCTGCATCAGGCCCATCTGCAGATACTGCTGCGCCATGCTCAAGTCGCCATGCTCTCGTCGGCGCAGACTACGCCTTGCCATCACATGGGACACCATCACCTCGCCATCGGCCGGCCTGACCGGTTCGCTGCTCGGCTGCGGCAGCCGCGATAAAATACGCTCGGCAATCGCGTCCATCTGCTGGCTCCACATCTCGTTCGTGCCGGGCTGGAATGTCTCGCGAAACAGCAGGCTTTGTCCAAGCGCATCGACAAGTTCAATGGTCAAAAGACGCTGGTCGCCGTCCTGACAGAATTCGCCGGTCAGGTAGCAATCGAGCTCCAGTTGCCGACACAGCACCAACAAGTCATCCGGCAAACTCTGCCAGCGCGTCAATACGGCGGGAACCATCGATATGCCCGCATGCAGGCGACTGCTAATCGCATCCATCAGTCGCGCGTGCAGCAATTGCGCCTCATTGCGCTCCCCATCGCAAAACGGCAGGATGGCAAGCTTGCACCCCTGGGCCTGGTTACGTTGCCGCTGCACCGGCGTCACCGCCTTACAAAAACGATATCCTTTGCCGTACACGGTTTCGATGAACCGGTTGTTTTTGGATTCTCGCAGCAGACGGCGTAGCGAATAGATGCAGCGCGTCAGCGATTCGTCGCCGACCAGATTGTCGCCCCAGACCTTATCGATGATGAAATTCTTGTGCACCAAATTGCCCTTGCTCTCCAGCAAGGTGATCAAGACCTGCAATTCTTTGGGCGGAATAGAAACATCCTGGCCATGGAAGCTCATCGCACCATTCGCATGCAGTACAAAATCGTCGAATAAATAATCATGAGTCAATACATGATCCCTGTTCATCGTTCACTTCCACCCAAGAATAAAGATTTTGATCGGATCTGCTCTGCCTTCTGCCAGAACATTCATCTAGGGCAATAATGAAGAGATTGGTAAGAATCACATATCGGATGACTCTGAAAGCCATGGTCACGACTGTCAGAATGGCAATGGGCCCGAAACATGGCACAGGTAGATAATGCCGGGCACAATTCGTCTGGACGACCGTCGTTTGAAGGACGGCGTGGTTATATACCTGAAAAGCCCATCCAACCCGTCAATGCTTGGCCATTCATATTTGACGTCTCGTCTGGTAAATAATCATCAAACAACACTGCAATAGTGCGTTCATGATTGAAGATATGACGCAACCATTGAGGAACATAGGTAAAATCAGATGTCGACTTGACGGAAATTCCTATGAATCTGACTCGATTCAGTGACTATGCGTTACGCGTGTTGATTTACAGCGCCACCGATCCAACTCGGTTGTTCACCATCGCCGAAATTGCCAGTGGCTACGGTATATCGGAGAACCACTTAATGAAGGTGGTCCATCGCTTGGCAGTGCTCGGCTTGTTGGAAACGGTTCGAGGCAAAAATGGCGGCCTGCGCCTGGCGCGACCAGCTTCGCAGATCAATCTGGGCGAGATCTTGCGCCAGACCGAGCAAGGACAACCGCTAGTAGAGTGCTTTGAAGGCGGCACAGGCCAGTGCCGCATCGCACCGGTCTGCCAACTGAAGCCGATGCTGCAAGAGGCTGAAGAGGCTTTTTACGCAGTGCTCGACCGCTATACGTTGGCGGATATGCTCGGCAATCGTTCTGCGATCATCCGCTTACTGCCGATCGAACAGCGCGCATCGCACAACTAACGCCCCACCTGTGGGATTAAAACCCCGAAAAGCAAAAATCCCAGTCTTTCGACTGGGATTTTGTATTGGGTGGCTCCCCGAGCAGGGCTCGAACCTGCGACCTGCGGATTAACAGTCCGTCGCTCTACCAACTGAGCTATCAGGGAATTGCCTGAGAGACGCGTATCTTACTGACCCACATCCCTCATGTCAAGCCCCTTTTGATCGGGGCCTGCCGTTTTACTGCTGATCGGGGCGCGTCTCCACCTGTTGCAATGGCGCGGCTTCCGACGAGGCCGGCGCAGTCTGACGCAGCGCGTCACGACGGCGCAAACGACTGGCCGAATCATCTTCCGGTTGCTCTACGACCGCCGGGGCACTGGCGGCCCGGGTGTTGACCATGACCAGTTGACCAAGATCGACCGGTGTAGGCTCGGCTGCCTCGTGCGTCGCCTCGACCGCGGCGACAACGGGCTCGATCGCAACCACCGCTTCGGAGGCGACAATCGCCTCGACCCGTGTCGACGGCATAAACGCCACCTCCGACTTAGGCTCGACCACCGATTCGGCAACAACCTGCTCGGCGACTACCGGCTCGGCTACGACCGGTGCGGCTACGACCGGCTCGGCAACGATCGGTGCGGCAATGACCGGCTCGGCAACGACCGGTGCGGCAACGACCGGTGCGGCAACGACCGGTGCGGCAATGACCGGCTCGGCAACGACCGGTGCGGCAATGACCGGCTCGGCAACGACCGGTGCGGCGACAACCGGCTCGGCCACGACTTCCGGAACCGGACTCAGGGGCAATGGCTTCTCATGCGAAACCGCCTCTTCCCGCACCTCGGCAGCGGCATCTTCTGCAGCCGATTCGGTGCTCGCGCTCGGTTCGGAGGACTGCTCGGCACTTTGCTCGGCGTTATCGCGACGACGGCCACGACTACGACGGCGACGGCCGCGTTCGGCGCGCTCTCCGGACTCCGCCGTCTCGGCGGCTGCTTGATTCACGCCATCGACCTCGACAGGCTTAACAGTTTCGATCTGCTCCTCGTCCACCGGCAACGGCTGACGGCGACGCGACGGCACATCCTGCTGACGCGGCTGACGCTCTGCGCGCGGCGGCGCGTCGTTCACGGCCTCCTCGCGGTTTTCGCGAGGCTCGCGCTCGCGCCGCGCACGCGGCTCGCTACGCTCCTGCCCTTGACGCTCATTGCGCTCCGGACGTTCGGTGCGCTCCTGCCGTTCGTTACGTTCCGGACGCTCAGTGCGTTCCTGCCGTTCGTTGCGCTCCGTACGTTCGCCGCGATCGGAACGTTCGTTGCGATCCTGACGCTCGGCACGCTCCTGGCGCCCCGGTCGGCCCTCTACCTGCTGCGGCCCACTGCGACGACGGTTGCCATCCTCACCCGATTGCGCGCGACGGTCATCGCGAGCCGGTTGCTCGCGGCGGCCCTGTGCGGCTGCGGGACGACGATCGCCGCCACGACGCGGCGGACGCTGTGCTTCGCGCACCTGCGGCGATTTTTTGGCCGGAGCGGCCGGCGCAGCTTCCTCGCTGGCCAGCAAGCCCTTGAACCAGCCACCCAAACGAGCCAGCAGACCCGGTTCGGCGGCGATGGCGCGTTCGCTCGTGCGTGCGGCGGACTGCGGCGCCGGCTGCTGCGGCGTAATGCCCTTGACGGCCGCTTCTTGGCGTTCGACCTTCGGTTTTTCTTGGCCGAAGTTGGTGACAATGTCTTCTTCCTGGACTTCGACGCGGCTATAGCTCGGCGCATCGCCCAGTTCGGTCAGGTCGTCGTGACGCAGACGAACGATCTTGTAATGCGGCGTTTCCAGGTAGATGTTCGGGATCAACACCACGCTGACGTCCAGGCGCTCTTCGATCATGTGGATCTCGGCGCGCTTCTCGTTCAGCAGGAACGTAGCGACGTCCACCGGCACTTGGGCATGCACGGCACCGGTGTTTTCCTTCATCGCCTCTTCTTGGATGATGCGGAGGATGTGCAGGGCCGAGGATTCGGTGCCGCGGATAAAGCCGATACCATGGCAACGCGGGCACGGCTGATGGCTAGTTTCGCCCAGCGACGGTTGCAAGCGCTGACGAGACAGCTCAAGCAGGCCGAAGCGCGACAGTTTGCCCATCTGAACACGAGCGCGGTCATGCTTGAGCACTTCGCGCAGGCGGTTTTCGACATCGCGCTGGTTCTTGGCGCTTTCCATATCGATGAAATCGATGACGATCAACCCGCCCAGGTCGCGCAAACGCAATTGGCGAGCGATTTCTTCGGCGGCTTCGAGGTTGGTCTTGAACGCGGTTTCCTCGATGTCGGCACCCTTGGTGGCGCGCGCCGAGTTCACGTCGACCGATACCAGCGCCTCGGTGTGATCGATGACGATGGCGCCGCCCGACGGCAGCTGCACACTGCGAGAAAAAGCGGTTTCGATCTGGTGTTCGATCTGGAAACGGGAGAACAGCGGCACCTGATCCTTATACAACTTCACACGGCTCAGGGTATTGGGCATGACGTGGCTGATGAACTGGCGGGCCTGGTCATGAATTTCGTCGGTATCGATCAGGATTTCGCCAATATCGGCGTGGTAGTAGTCGCGAATGGCGCGAATCACCAGGCTGCTTTCCTGCAAGATCAGGAACGGCGCGCTCTGAGCCCCGGCGGCGCCCTCGATGGCACGCCACAATTGCAGCAGGTAGCCCATGTCCCATTGCAGCTCTTCGAAGCTGCGGCCGATACCGGCGGTACGGGCGATCAGACTCATGCCCTGAGGCGCTTCCAGTTGGCCGAGCAGATCCTTCAACTCCTGGCGCTCTTCACCCTCGATGCGGCGGGAAACGCCGCCACCGCGCGGATTATTGGGCATCAACACCAAATAGCGGCCGGCCAGACTGATATAGGTGGTCAGCGCCGCGCCCTTGTTGCCGCGTTCGTCCTTCTCCACCTGGACGATGACTTCCATGCCTTCGCGCAGCACATCCTGGATGCGCGGACGACCGCCATCGTAGTTCTGGAAATAGGCGCGGGAGACTTCCTTGAAAGGCAGGAAACCATGGCGTTCGGTGCCATAATCGACAAAGCAGGCTTCCAGCGAGGGCTCGATTCGAGTAATCACGCCCTTGTAGACGTTCCCTTTGCGTTGCTCCTTGCCGACCGTTTCGATATCGAGATCGATGAGCTTCTGCCCATCGACAATCGCAACGCGCAGCTCTTCAGCTTGCGTTGCGTTAAATAACATCCGTTTCATTTTATTTTCCTTGCGCGGCACTCACGCAAGGCACAGCAAGTATTTGACGGCCCAGTGGCTAAAATGGGCGCTTTCCGAAAGAAGTGTTTGTATAAAGAACAAAGTAAATCAATATATCAAGCCGACTTCCTGAAGTACGTCACACGGACGATGCATAGTTTTCTATCGCGCGCCGATCCGTCCTGCGTGGACCTTTCGACGGCATGCCGCCCGTGCCGGGTCAAACTTTGCTATGGCAACCCCTGACTGGCTTATGCATCAGGAGATGGAATACTGGTGAGTGCGCTATGTGTCCAAATGCATTACCATCGCTGCTTTTCGGTGAGCGAGTTAACCTCGGCTGCATGTGCAGATAGCGGCGTCAGGTCAGGGCCATCGCCCTGCCGGCCGGATCGCTGCACAGCAGCAGCGTCTTTGAGCGGACACCGCTCGCGACCTTGCTCTGCAGGTTTCGCCGTGACCATTTTTTTGGTCAAGCGCAGGAAGTATAAGCAAAATGACTGATATTCGCAAAGATTCCGTTTCCTTCCATCAAGTCGGCGAAGAAGCGGCTGGACAACGGATCGACAACTACTTGGTACGCCTGCTTAAAGGGGTGCCGAAAAGCCATATCTACCGCATTCTCCGCTCCGGCGAAGTACGCGTGAATAAGGGGCGCGCCGACGCCTCGCGCCGCCTAGAGGCCGGCGACACCTTGCGCATTCCACCGATTCGCTTGGCCGAGCGCGGCGAGAGCGTGGTACCGGGCGCCACCTTCCCCGTCGTCTACGAGGACGACGCCATGCTGGTCATCGACAAACCCGCCGGCGTGGCCGTGCACGGTGGCAGCGGCGTCTCGTTCGGCGTCATCGAACAATTGCGCCGCGGACACCCGGAATACCGTTACCTGGAGCTGGTACACCGGCTCGACCGCGAGACTTCCGGACTCTTGATGCTGGCCAAGAAGCGTTCTGCGCTGGTCAAATTGCACGATATGATGCGCGAGAACGTGCCCGATAAGCGCTACCTGGCGCTAGGCGTCGGCCACTGGAACGCACAGACCAAGCACGTCAAGCTGCCGCTCTACAAATTCACCACGGCCGACGGCGAACGCATGGTCAAGGTCGCGGAAGATGGCCTCACCGCCCACACGATCTTCAATATCGAGCGACGCTTTCGCGACTTCACCCTGGTCGAAGCCCGGCTGCGCACCGGCCGCACGCATCAGATCCGCGTGCACATGGCCGCCAATGGCTGCCCGATCGCCGGCGACGAGAAGTACGGCGACTTCGCACTCAACAAGACCCTGGCCAAGCGCGGGCTGAAACGCATGTTCTTGCACGCCTGGCGCCTGAGCCTGCCTCACCCGCTGACCGGTGCGCCGCTGGAACTGTCGGCGACGCTGCCACCCGAACTGCAACGTTTCCTGGACATATTGCAAAACGATGAGCCAAACGTTTGATTTGATCGTCTTCGATTGGGACGGCACGCTGATGGACTCCACCGCGCACATCGCGCGCGCCATTCAAGAAGCCTGCGCCGAACTCGGCCTGACGGTACCGGATGCGCGCCAGGCGCGCGCGGTCATCGGGCTAAGCCTGGCCGAGGCGCTGTCGGCCGCCTGCCCCGACCTGCCCTCCTCGCGCTACCCGGAGATGATCGCCGCCTATCGCAAGCACTTCTTCGTCGGCGACGAAGAGATCGACCTGTTCGAAGGCGTACCCGAGGCATTGAGCGAGCTGTCGGGCGGCCGCGCGCTACTCGCGGTCGCCACCGGCAAGAGCCGACGCGGCCTGGAACGCGCGCTCGCGGCCACCAACCTGGTGCCGGTATTCGCCGCCACGCGCACCCAGGATGACTGCCCGTCCAAACCGCACCCGGCCATGCTGCTGGAACTGATGGCGCAACTGGGCGCCGAACCCGCACGCACGCTGATGATCGGCGACACCACCCACGATCTGCTGATGGCCGAAGCCGCCGGCACGCATGCCGCCGGGGTTCTGAGCGGCGCGCATTCGCGCGACGAATTGGCGAGCTGCCCCAACCTTGGCCTGTTCGAAGACTTCGGAGCGCTCTACGCATGGCTGAAGACCCGAACTGCCTGATCTGCGCATCGGATGCCGTGCTCGAGCGGGGCACGGCTTTTCGTTTCGAGATTCCGGCAGAACCGCGCAACCTGCCGGCCTTCGTCATCCGCTACCAAGGCAAGGTGTACGGCTACATCAACGCCTGCCGTCACATGCCGGTGCAACTGGACTGGCGCGAGGGCGAAGTTTTCGACCTGAGCGGCCATTTTCTGATCTGCAGCTTGCACGGCGCACGCTATCTGCCCGACAGTGGCTTGTGCATCGGCGGCCCATGCAGGGGACAGCGGCTTTTGCCACTTACAACCAAAGAGGCGAACGGGATGATATATTATGTCAAACCAATCACAGCCCCCGTCCGCCCCAACCCGGAGTCCACTGAGTGAGCGATCAAAACTGGGAACGCACCTTGCTTGAACAATTGGCCGGCGCCGCGCTGGTCGAACAGCGGCGCGCCCGCCGCTGGAAAATCTTCTTCCGCCTCTCCTGGCTGTTACTATTCGCCGCCATCGCCGCCTCCATTTTCTGGCGTGGCGAGGACAAATCGGTCTCGCGCCTGACCGGCACCGGTCACGCCGCTATTTTGCGACTGGATGGCGAAATCAGCAGCGAGAACGACACCGCCGAGAAAATGATCCAGGGACTCGCCGACGCCTACGCCGACAAGGGCACGCGCGGCATCATCCTGCGCGCCAACAGCCCTGGCGGCAGCCCGGTACTGTCCGGCATGGTCTACGACGAGATCCGTCGCCAGAAAAAACTGCATCCGAGCATTCCGGTCGTCGTCGTCGTCGAGGAGATGTGCGCCTCGGGTTGCTACTATATTGCCAGTGCGGCCGATAAGATCTTCGTCGACAAAGCCAGCGTCGTCGGCTCGATCGGCGTACTGTCCGATGGTTTCGGTTTCACCGGCCTGATGGATAAGCTCGGCATCGACCGACGGCTGAAGACCTCCGGCGAGAACAAGGCCATGGGGGATCCCTTCTCTCCGGTCAATCCGAAGCAGGAGGTCGTCCGCCAGCAATTGCTCGACGACATCCACGCCCAATTCATCAAGGCGGTACGCGATGGCCGAGGCGCGCGACTGAAGGAAACGCCCGACATGTTCAGCGGCCTGATCTGGCTTGGAGAGAAGAGCATCCCGCTCGGCCTGGCCGATGGCTACGGCACCGTGGCATCGGTGGCGCTGAGCGAATTGAAGACCGATCAGACCGAGGATTTCACGCCGACCGACGATCTGGGCAGCCGTGTGGCACGCCGTTTCGGGGTAGCGTTCGGCACCGGACTCAAGAGCTTGTTCGACCCCCGGTTGTTCTGAGGACACGCATCAAAAAAGGAAAGCGCTATGGCCCGCAAACTGCCCGACGATCACGATAACCACGAACGCTGGCTGGTTTCCTATGCCGACTTCATTACCCTGCTGTTTGCCTTCTTCGTGGTGATGTATGCGATCTCCTCGCTCAACGAAGGTAAATATCGCGTGCTGTCCACTTCGCTGGTCAACGCTTTCCGCTCCGGCACCAACATCTCGATGAGCAACACCCCGCCCAGCGGCTCTGCGAATACCTTGATACAGGTACCGGAAACCAAGCCGATCGCCAAGGCGGTGCAAAGCAACGCCCTGCTTCGGGAGCAGGCCAAGCTCGGCAGCCTGGCGGCCGATATGCGTCGCGTGCTGGAGCCGCTGGTCAAGGGCGGCCAGGTGAAAATCTCTCAGACGACCAAGGGTATCGAGATCGAAATCAAGGACAGTGCGCTGTTTCAAACAGGACAGGCCCAACCTTCGACCAGTTCGATCCAGGTCATGACACAGCTCGCCGCGCTGTTGACCCGGGTAGACAACTCGGTGAGCGTCGAGGGTTTCACCGACAATGTGCCGATCAAGACCGCCAACTTCCCATCCAACTGGGAGTTGTCCGCCGCACGGGCGGGTAGCGTCGTGCGCCTGTTCCAGGAAAACGGCGTGATGCCGCAACGCTTGGTGGCCGTCGGCCGTGCCGAGAACATGCCGGTGGCCGATAACGGCAGCAGCGATGGCCGAGCGCGCAACCGCCGCGTCTCGATCACGGTGTTGACCAATGACGTTTCGTCGACGCCGGGACAGTCGCTGCCGGTCGAACAGATGAAAGCACTACAGGACTTCGCGGCAGCCTCGGCCCCACAGGCGACGACGCCGACTGCGCAATAAGACAACCTCGCGGACAACGGGAGACCCCGCATGACGACCCCCATCGGAAAATCGGCCCTGGATCAGCTGTTTTACAATGCGCGCACGCACAGCCACTGGCAAAAGCGCCCGGTTCCGGAAGCCTTGCTGCACCAATTGTTCGAGCTGCTCAAGCAGTGCCCGACTAGCGCAAATTGCTCTCCGGCCCGCTTTATCTTCATCACCAGCAGCGAGGCCAAGGCCCGGCTATTGCCATGCTTGGCCGAGGGTAATCTGGAGAAAACCCAAGAGGCACCGATCACCGTCATCGTCGGCATGGATCTGGCCTTCCATCAGCATCTGCCGCGTCTATTCCCCCATGCCGACGCGCAAAGCTGGTTCAACGGCCACGACGAATTGATCCGCTCGACCGCATTCCGCAACAGTTCGCTGCAAGGCGCCTATCTGATCATGGCCGCGCGCTCGCTGGGTCTGGATTGTGGACCGATGTCCGGCTTCGATGCCGCGCTGATCGACGCCGAGTTTTTCCCGCAGAGCAGCGTACGCACCAACTTCCTGATCAACCTCGGCTACGGCGAAGCAAGTCGACTCTACGGCCGCTCGCCGCGTTTCGAGTTCAACGAAGTCTGCCAGATCCTGTAAAATCGCCTGCGCTTCCCATTCCCATGCCCGGCGCACGCCGGGCATTTTGCTGGAGAAAAACCGCGATGCTCTACCCGCTGTTGCGTCCGCTGCTATTCAAGCTCGACCCGGAAAAGGCGCATGAACTCACACTGCGCTCGCTCGACCTGACACACCGTCTGCACCTGATGCGACTGGCCACGCCGGCCACGATCGCGGCACCGGTCACGGCCATGGGCATCCAGTTCGCCAACCCCGTCGGCTTGGCCGCCGGGTTGGACAAGAACGGCGCCCACATCGACGCCCTATTCGACCTGGGCTTCGGCTTCATCGAAATCGGCACGGTCACCCCCCGCGCCCAGAGCGGCAACGACAAACCGCGCATGTTCCGCGTGGTCGAACATCAGGGCATCATCAACCGCATGGGATTCAACAATCTCGGCGTCGATGCGCTGGTCGAGAACGTCCGCCACCGCCGCAACCGGGGCGTGCTGGGCATCAACATCGGCAAGAACGCCGCCACGCCGATCGAGCGTGCGGCCGACGACTACCTTGCCTGCATGGACAAGGTGTATCAGCATGCGGACTACATCGCAGTCAACATCTCCTCGCCCAACACCAAAAACTTGCGCCAGCTGCAGCAGGGCGACGAACTGTCCTCGCTACTCAACGCATTGAAAACCCGCCAGCAGATGCTGGCCGACCGCCATGGACGCTACGTGCCGCTGGCGGTCAAGATCGCGCCAGACCTCGACGCGTCGCAGATCGCCCAGATAGCGCGCCAGTTGGTCGAGCATCGAATCGATGGCGTGATCGCCGGCAATACCACGCTGTCCCGCGAGGAAATCGCCGGTCATCGCCACGCCGCCGAGGCGGGCGGCCTGTCTGGCAAGCCGCTGACGGCTAGGTCGACCGCGCTGATCCAGCAATTAGCGATGGAACTCGACGGCGCTTTGCCTATCATAGGCGTAGGAGGTATTTTGTGCGGACGCGATGCCACAGATAAAATCGCCGCAGGCGCCACGCTGGTGCAACTGTATAGTGGACTGGTTTATCGCGGTCCCGAATTGGTCGCGGAGTCCGTTCGGGCGATCGCGACGCGCACTCACCCCTAGCTTGACTGAATTCGTTTAAAGGGAGTTTGAACATGAATAAAAAAGCAATGACCCTGGCGCTGAGCGCCCTGCTCAGCGCCGGCATGCTGACCGGCTGTGCCAGCGACTCGGCAACGGTCTACTCGCAAAACCAGATGCGCCAAGCGCAAACCGTGCAATTGGGTACCGTGATCTCGGTGCAGCGCGTCAAGCGCGAAGGCAACGATAACGGATTGCTGACCTTGGGCGGCGCGGCACTGGGCGGCTTGGCCGGCCACAATCTCGGCAACGGCAGCAACGCCAATGCCGCCGGCGCCATCGTCGGCGCACTGGCTGGCGGCTTCGGCGCCCAGGCGGCGCAGAAGAGCTTGGGCACCAAGGATGCGCTGCAAATCACCGTCAGGCTCGACAGCGGACGTCTGATTTCCATCGTGCAGGACATCGACGTCCAGCTAGTGCCCAAGCAGCGCGTACAAGTACTGTCCGGTGGCGGCACCGACCGCGTCACGCCGGCTAGCGAGTGATACGGTCCTGACCGCAGGACACCCCCACAGCAACAACGCCCCGGAATGGGGCGTTGTTGCTTCGTCACGGCCGCGTTGGATCGAAAGACACCCAGCGTCCGCCGCTTAGCCTCTCCAACGGACGGTAGCCCGATTTGTAGGCCATCTTGCGGCTTTCGCCGATCCAATAGCCAAGATACAGATGGCGCAAGCCCAACTGGCGCGCAAGATCGATTTGCCACAACACGTTGTAAACACCGTAGCTGGCATGCGCGTCGTCGGGTTCGTAATAGGTGTACACAGCCGACAAACCGTCGTCCAGGCGATCGATCAAACTGACCATCTTCAGCGTTTCGCCGTCGCGGAACTCGGCCAACCAACTCTCGACGCCGCTTTTCAGAATGAACTCCGCATACTGCGCCGGATCGTCCTCGGACATGCCGCCACCATGGTGGCGCGCCGCCTGGTAACGGCGGTAGAGCGCATAGTGTTCGGCGGAATACTTGAGCGGCAACAAACGCACCGACAGGTGGCCATGGCGCTTCCAAGCGCGGCGCTGGCTGCGGTCCGGCGCAAAATCGTGCACCAATACCCGAACCGGCACGCAGGATTGGCATAGATCGCAATACGGACGGTAGGTATGCAGTCCGCTACGACGAAAACCCAACTGCACCAGTTGGCTATAGACGCGGCGGTCGATGGACTCGGCGGGGATGGCCACCTGCGAACGCGCCTCGCGCCCCGGCAAGTAGCTGCAGGCATAGGGCGCGGTCGCGTAGAAATGAATGGCCACAAACTGGCCGGCGTCACGATGGCTCATTGCGGTAACGATAATCCCACAGGTTGATCGGCTGCGATCTGGCGATCTGCTCTTTCAGAGTAGCAAGAAACTCGTCGCGCGGGATCAAACCTGCACCTAGGCTTGCCAAGTGCGGGGTGTACATCTGGCAATCGATCATACCGCAACCATGCGCCGCCAAATGACGTACCAAGTGGACGAACGCCAGCTTCGACGCATCTCGGCAGCGGGAAAACATCGATTCGCCGAAGAACATGCCGCCAAGCGATACGCCATACAAACCGCCGACCAATTCGCCGTCGATCCAGGTCTCGCAGGAGTGGGCGTAACCCGCCTCATGCAACCGGCAATAGGCGTCGACCATCTCAGGCACGATCCAGGTACCGCGCTGATCGCGCCGAGGCGCGCCGCAGGCCTGCATCACCTGCCGGAAAGCCGTGTCGACGTGGATTTCATAACGGGTATTGCGCAAGGTCTTGACCAGCGAGCGGCTGACCTTGAGGCAATCGGGAAACAACACCATGCGCGGCGCCGGACTCCACCAAAGAATCGGCTCGTCCGGACCGTACCAGGGGAAAATACCTTGCGAGTAGGCGGCGAGAAGCCGGGAGATCGACAGATCGCCGCCAGCGGCCAGCAGGCCGGGCGGGTCGTCCAGCGCGGATTCAGACGGCGGGAAGACCGGCGCGCGCCCAAGCCAGGGAAGCATCAGCGCTCCTGCCCGGCTCCATGCTTGCCCAGGCACTCAGGGCATTCGCCATACATATACAGCGCGTGCTCCATGATGCGGAAGCCATGCTCGCCGGCGATCCGATCCTGCAGCGCCTCGATTTCAGGGTCGAAGAACTCGACCACACGGCCGCATTGCACGCATACCATGTGATCGTGGTGGCCGCCCTGGTTCAATTCGTATACCGCCTTGCCGGTTTCGAAATGGTGGCGCACCAGGATGCCGGCCTGTTCGAACTGGGTCAGCACGCGATAAATGGTGGCCAGGCCGATGTCGATATTTTCCGCCAACAAACGGCGATACACATCTTCCGCCGACATGTGGCGCAATCCGGTGGTCTCGAACAGATCCAGGATTTTCAGCCTGGGCCCGGTGGCTTTCAGCCCGATATCTTTGAGGTGACTGGCTTTGCTCATCGTGATATAAAGTGGCATCAGATTTGGGCCATCATAATGCCTTTTGGCTGGTTTGCCTAATTCATCCCGAATTTTTCGCTACTCGTTGTGGAGTCTCATGCGCGCCCTGACCCTCGTCGCCGTCATAGCCCTTTCAGGCTGCACCTATCTCAACCCCGCGAACTGGCACCCCTATCACATGGAAATCCAACAGGGGAACCTGATCACCCAGGACGATGTCGCCCGCCTGAAGCTCGGCATGACCCGCTCGCAGGTGCGTTTCGTGCTCGGCACGCCGCTGGTCGCCGACAGCTTCCACGCCAACCGTTGGGACTACAAATACCAGTTGTTCCAGAACGGCACGAAGGTCGCCGACAAGCTGTTGACGGTCACCTTCTCCGGCGACACGCTGAACAAGATCGACGGCGACGCCATGCCGCCTGAGGTGCCAGTCGTGCCGTTGAACGCTTCCGCGCCAGCCGCGGCGACCAAGCCATGAAGCCGCTCAACGTCGTGATCGTCGGCGCCGGCGGGCGCATGGGCAAAAGCCTGATCGAAACGGTACTCGACCAGCCACAAGCCTTCCGCCTGCATGCGGCGCTCGACCGGCCCGAATCGCCCGAACAAGGGCGCGATGCCGGACTGACGCTCGGCCGGGAGTGCGGCGTGGCCATCAGTCACGATGTCGCGGCGGCGCTCGAAGGCGCCGACGTACTGATCGACTTCACCCGCCCCGAGGCCACGCTGGATTATCTGCAAGCCTGCGTCGCGCACGGCGTCAACATGGTGATCGGCACCACCGGCTTCGACGCGGCGGGCAAGCACGCCATCGAACAGGCAGCCGAACGCGTCGGCATCGTCTTCGCCCCCAATTTCAGCGTCGGCGTCAACCTGACCTTCAAACTGCTCGATATCGCCGCCCGGGTGTTGTCCGAGGGCTACGACATCGAAATCGTCGAGGCCCATCACCGCCATAAGGTCGATGCGCCGTCCGGTACCGCGCTACGCATGGGCGAGGTGGTCGCCGACGCACTCGGACGCGATCTCGCGGCTTGCGCCGTCTACGGTCGCGAAGGCGTTACCGGCGCGCGCGATCCGTCCACCATCGGCTTCGCCACCCTGCGCGGCGGCGACATCGTCGGCGACCATACCGTGCTGTTCGCCGGTATCGGCGAACGTGTCGAGATCACCCACAAGGCATCCAGCCGCGCCACTTTCGCTCAGGGCGCCGTGCGTGCCGCCGGCTGGCTGGCACGACATCGCCACGGACTCTTCAGCATGCAGGACGTCCTGGATCTCCACTAAGCCGAGCTGTCAGATGCGCCTGTTCACGCTGGTTCTGCTACTGTCCGTCGCCATTGCGCTAACGGCAGGCGCCGCACTCGTCCTCGCCCCAGGCAGTCACCCGAGCGTCGGCTTGGCGCTGTTCGTTTCCCCAACCGAGGTGGAACGTCAACTCCTGTGGCAACTGCGCCTACCGCGCCAGGTTCTGTCTTTCTTCGCCGGCGCACTCTTGGCCTCAGCCGGCGGCGCCATCCAGGCTCGCTTCAGAAACTCCCTGGCCGAGCCGGGTCTGATCGGCATCAGCGGCGGCGCCGCGCTCTCCGCGGCGCTGGCACTGCAGTTCGGCCTGCCGGTTACCTGGGTGTCGCTGCTCGCCTTCGCCGGCGGTCTGGGCGCATTGGGCCTCACCTGCCTGATCAGCCGGCAGTCGGTCGACAACGATCGACTGATTCTCGCCGGCATCGCCGTCAATGCCATTTTCGGCAGCCTACTGACCTTACTGATCACAACCCTGCCCGATGGGTCGCTACGCACTATCACATTCTGGTTGATGGGCAGCTTCGCCAACGCCGACTGGCCGCAAGCGCGGTTGTTCCTGCTTGCGGCCCCTTGGCTTGTCTGGTTGCTGTTTCGCGAGTGGCGCCTGCTCAACCTCCTGCAGTTGGGGCCGGAGACGGCGTTCCACCAGGGCTTCGATCCGCGCCGCGGCGGCGCACGTGTGGTACTGTTCGCGGCCATGGCCGTCGCACTGGTGGTTTCCCACTGCGGCATGGTCGGCTTCATTGGCCTGATGGCACCCCATCTGGCGCGCCAACTGGTCGGTAGCCACGCGCGCCGCCTACAGATCGCCGCGCCACTGATCGGCGGCTGGTTGGCCCTACTGGCCGACTGGCTGGCCCAAAGCCTGCTGTACCCGGCAGAGCTGCCAGTCGGCGTCATCACCAGCCTCGCCGGCGCCCCCTTCTTCCTGTGGCTGCTGCGACAAAGCGGTCGACGGAGTCGTCATGCTTGAGGCCAGCCACCTGACGCTTCGGCACGATGGGCTCACCTTGCTCGACGACCTGTCGCTCACGGCCGCCTGTGGCGAACTCACCCTGATCATCGGGCCGAACGGTGCCGGCAAAAGCACACTGCTATCCCTGCTGTCCGGCCTGAGGATGCCGGCGAGCGGCCAAATCCGGCTATGCGGCCACGACCCGTATCGGCTGGGCGCCAGGGAGTTGGCGCGCCTGCGCGCCGTCGTCGAACAGGCACCCGGTTGGCAGCCGGGGTTCAGCGCGGCAGAGCTGGTCATGATGGGCGGCTACCTACCTGCCGGTCGCCAGGCCGATTGGCGCGATGCGATGCGGCTGATGCGCTGCGACGCACTTGCCGAGCGGCGCTTGGAAACGCTTTCAGGCGGCGAGCGCCAACGGGTTCACCTGGCACGGGCGCTACTACAACTGCTGTGCTCGGATGCGACTCAGCGCTTGCTGCTGCTCGACGAACCGACCGCCGCACTGGATTTCGGGCTGGCGGATGCCCTCATGGCACAACTGCGCGAACTCGCGCAAACCCATCGCATCGGTATCGTCGCGGTGGTACACGATTTGAATCTGGCCGGCCGCCATGCCGACCGGATACTACTGATGAAAAACGGCTGCGGTGCAGCCTTCGGCACACCGAGCGAGGTCATGCGCAAAGAGCGGCTGGAGGCCATCTACGGCGTCCGGCTAGCCGAGCTGATCAGCCAAGACGAACAACTGCGCGCTTTCGTTCCGCTCTCCGGAACCGACGAGCGCGATTAATACCACCCAATTCGAGGATTTCAATTGCGAACACGCCAACTCATCCGCTTGGGGCTGAGCCTTGGGCTTCTCCCCGTACTCGGGCAGGCCGCTTCGGTCGCAGATACAACCAAACTGATCGACCAATACGCCCGACAGTTGCAACAGGCCGGCCAGCCCGTCGGCCTCACCGTCGTGGTGGTCGATGGCAACCAGACCTGGCAACGCTATTTGGGCGAGACCCGCTACGGCAACCGTACACCGCCGCAGCCGGACACGCTGATCCGTATCGCCTCGATCAGTAAATTGTTTACCGGCGAAGTGCTGGTGACGCTGGCTGCCGAACGCCGGCTCACTCTCGACGACCCGCTACAAAAGTATGCACCGGCCGGTGTGGTCGTGCCGCAAGGCGGCAAGGGACAGATCATCCGCCTGGTCAACCTGGCGACCCACACCAGCGGTCTGCCGCGCGAAATGCCCGGCCAGCGGCCAGCCGATGCCCCGGTCTTCTCTTGGCCGACCGAAGGGCAGCGCTGGCAATGGATGGCGAACGGGCGCCTCAATGCCGTGCCGGGCTCGCGTGCGGCCTACTCGAACCTGGCCTTCGATTTTCTGGCCGACGCCTTGGCTCGCGCGGGCGGTAAGCCTTACCCGGTGCTGCTGCGAGAAAAGATCACCGCACCGCTGGGCATGACCAGCACCACCTTCTCGCCGACGGCTGCGCAATGCGCTCGGTTGATGCAAGGCATCGATGCCAGCCCTTGCACCGACTCCCAACCCGCCGACGGCAGCGGCGGCATCTATTCCACGCCGCACGACATGGCACTTTGGCTGCAGTCGCAGCTGCGTGCGAAGAGCATCGTGGCGCAACGCGCCCAGCAACTGGTTTATCGCCGCAAGGATTTGCGCGCCATCAACGGCATGGATCACGCCGGTCAGGCGGATGCTTTGGGACTCGGCTGGGTCTACATGGAAGCGCGCGACGGCCAACCGGCCATGCTGCAGAAAACCGGCGGCGGCGGCGGATTCCTGACCTATGTCGCCATCAACCCACAGCACCGGGTCGGCGTGTTTGTCGCCATGACTCGCAGTCGCCACGTGTCGCCGCGCGGCATGATCAACCAAGCCAATAAACTGGTTGCCGCACTATCCCAACAGCATTAAACGCCCTTATTCAGAATGCATGCCTAACCGGGTCCTGTGCGGCCCGGTATAACGACAAGGGCGTCATAATGAAAAAGGAACGTTAGCGGATGAAAATATTCAATGTTGCTATCGCCGGCTGGCCGGCGCGACATCGCCATGGCTGCTTCTGCAGGCTGGGCACCCTGAATCTATACTGACTGACCGACCTACGGGAGAGCCACATGCGCCGCTTTTACCTGCTGATCGTCAGTCTGCTCGTCATCTCGTCAAGCCAGGCCGCGCTGGCCGACGAAGCTCACCAACCACGCTGCGATGCACGGCAGCTGGACATTCGCCTATTGGCCGTACAAACCCCGGGCATGATGCATGAACGCTGGCTGTTCGGGGTCATCAATCGCGGCAAGCATCCTTGCTACCTGGCGGCGCAAGCGCCCTGGCTATCGGGCGAAGGCGCGGACGGCGTCGGTGGCTTCGCCGTGGCGCACCTAAAGCGGACCGATTGGCAGGCACTGCCGGCCAATGGAAATCGGCCGCTGATGGCGGCCGATAGAATTGTCTGGTTTTCGGTGGATCTGACGCATGCCGAAGCGCCCGACTTCGACCGCTTGCACATTCGCTTAGCGGGGCTGGGCCAGCGCACCTTCACGCTGCCGATGTCCGGCAATCGCAGTGAAATCCGGCGCATCTCGCCATTGGAGCAAGATGTCAGCCGCTGGCTCGGCGGCGTCGATAGCGTTTGCAGCGGCGATGCCGGTTGGCATGGCGCCAACTGGGCGGTCAATTTGAACCACACCGTCCACTGCGACTAGTGCCATGCCTCAGGCGATCTGAAACTCCTGCGGCAACGCCTTGGCTTCGAAGGTCTGGCAGACATGCCCCCCTTCGTCCACGCTCTCCAGCCGAACGTCGAAGCCCCACAGTCGCGCCACGTGCTTTAACACCTCCTCGGTGCTGCTTTCTTCCAGAGGGCGGCGCTGATACATGCTGTGGCGCAGGGTCAAACTGCGGTCGCCACGCACGTTGACCGACCAGACCTGGATGTTCGGTTCGCGCGAGCCCAGGTTGTACTGCTCGGACAACTTCTGCCGCACGGCTTGGTACCCCTCCTCGTCGTGGATCGAAGTGATTTCCAGCTTATCGTCCAGATCGTTGTCGCGAATGCTGAACAAGCGGAAATTACGGATCAAGTTCGGCGACATGTACTGCGAGATGAAGCTCTCGTCCTTGAAATTGCGCATGGCGAAGTCCAGCACCTCGCGCCAATCGTGGCCGGCGATATCCGGAAACCAGGCGCGATCCTCGTCGGAGGGCTGTTCGCAGATACGGCGGATATCCTGGAACATGGCAAAGCCGAGCGCATAGGGGTTGATGCCGCGGTACCACTTGGCGGTGACCGGCGGCTGGTAGATCACGTTGGTGTGCGATTGCAAGAACTCCAGCATCGCGCCATCGGTGACCAATCCCTTGTCGAACAGCCGATTCATGATGGTGTAGTGCCAAAACGTCGCCCACCCCTCGTTCATCACCTGGGTCTGACGTTGCGGATAGAAGTACTGCGCCACCTTGCGCACGATGCGCACGATTTCACGCTGCCACGGCTCCAACAACGGAGCCGATTTCTCGATGAAATACAGCAGGTTTTCCTGCGGCTCGACCGGGAACCGTTGACTCGCCTTGTCGCTGTCGTCGCGGTCGCGGCGCGGAATCGTGCGCCACAGGTCGTTGACCTGCATCTGCAGGTAATGCTCGCGTTCCTCCTGGCGCGCCTGCTCCTTGGCCAGCGAAAGCTTCTGAGGACGCTTGTAACGGTCGACGCCATAGCTCATCAGCGCATGGCACGAGTCGAGCAGACTCTCCACGGCATCGATACCGTAGCGCTCTTCGCAGCGGGCGATATAGCTCTTGGCGAAGACCAGGTAGTCGACGATGGCCGAGGCATCGGTCCAGGTTTTGAACAGGTAGTTGCACTTGAAGAACGAATTGTGGCCATAGGCGGCATGGGCGATCACCAGCGCCTGCATGGTCATCGAATTCTCTTCCATCAAGTAGGCGATGCAGGGATTCGAATTGATGACAATCTCGTAGGCGAGCCCCATCTGGCCGCGTTTGTAGCTTTTCTCGGTCGACACGAAGTGCTTGCCGAACGACCAGTGATGGTAATTGACCGGCATGCCCACCGACGAGTAGGCATCCATCATCTGCTCGGCGGTGATGACTTCCAACTGAACCGGATAGACATCCAGGCCGAATTCGCCCACGGCGATGGCGCGAATCTCGCGGTCGTATTCGTCAATCAGATCGAAGGTCCACTCTGAGCCAGTTGAAATCGGCGTCATGGCGCATCTCCTTCAGTGAGTGGCGGGTTGGCGCTTGAACAACTCGCGGAATACCGGATAGATATCCGCCGCGGTGTTGATCTTCTGCATGGCGAAGTGGCGGTTGCGCTCCTTGACGTTCAGGTATTCATACCACAGGTTCTGCGGCTCGCCGTCGGTGATCTCGATATAGGCGTAATACTGGCAATACGGCAACAGTTGCTCTTCCAGAATGCGCGCGCAATTGGCCGAATCGCTGTCCCAGTTGTCGCCGTCCGAAGCCTGTGCGGCGTAGATATTCCAATCGCTGGTCGAATAGCGTTTCTGAATCACCTCGCGCATCAGATTGAGCGCCGAAGACACCACGGTACCGCCCGACTCGCGCGAGTGGAAAAAGTCGTGCTCGTCGACCTCGACCGCACTGGTGTGGTGGCGGATGAACACCACCTCGATCTTTTCGTAATTGCGCTGCAGGAACATGTACAACAGGATGAAGAAGCGCTTGGCCATATCCTTCTTGGCCTCGTCCATGGAGCCCGACACATCCATCAGGCAGAACATCACCGCCTGGCTGGTCGGCGTCGGCAGCTTGACCCGGTTGTTGTAACGCAGATCGAACGGATCGATGAATGGAATGCTGGCCAGCCGCTCGCGTAGCGAATGGATCTTCGCGCGCCGTTCGCGCACCTCGACCGTCGCATCGTCGTCGGATTCGATCAGCGCATCGAGCTCTTCCTCTGCGTCGTTGAGCTGCGACAATGTCGGCGCCGCCATCGCCACACGCCGCGCCAGCGCACCGCGCAGAGAACGCACGATGCTGATGTTGGTCGGCGTGCCGTCGTTGGTATAGCCGGCGCGCACCGACTTGAGTTCTTCGATCCCCATGAGTTGGGTCTTGATCAGGTTCGGCAGCGCCAAGTCGTCGAAGAACACATTCATGAACTCCTCGTGCGACAGCTCGAAGGCAAAATCGTCCTCGCCGGAACCATCCTTGCTGGCACGACCGCCTCCGCCGCCCGCGCCGCCGCCTTGCGGCCGATCGATGCGGTCGCCGCGGATATAGTCTTCGTTGCCCGGGTGCACGTTCTCCCACACCCCTCCCTGGCCGTGGTGGAACTGGGGCTCGGAGATGTCCTTTACCGGAATCGACACCTTCTCGCCGCTATCGATATCGGTAATGCTGCGCCCCTTGATGGCGCGCGACACGGCCTCCTTGATTTGCGCCTTGAAACGGCGCAGGAATCGCTCGCGGTTGACCGCGGACTTGTTCTTGCCGTTGAGACGACGATCGATGAGATGAGCCATGGCGACCTCGCTTGGGGCGCCCGCCACGGGCGCCCCGCTTCAGGGTGGTGGGAGCCGTTGTGCCTTCATGAGGACTTGCGCACGCGCAAATACCATTCGCACAACAGCCGCACCTGCTTGGCGGTATACCCCTTCTCGACCATGCGATTGACAAAATCCTCGTGCTTCTTGGCGTCCTCGGCACTGGCCTTGGCGTTGAACGAAATGACCGGCAAGAGCTCCTCGGTGTTGGAGAACATCTTCTTCTCGATCACCGTGCGCAGTTTCTCGTAACTGGTCCAAGTCGGATTTTTGCCGCCATTGCTCGCCCGGGCACGCAACACGAAGTTGACGATCTCGTTGCGGAAATCCTTCGGATTGGAAATCCCCGCCGGCTTCTCGATCTTTTCCAGTTCGGCATTGAGCGAGTTTCGATCGAAAATTTCGCCGGTATCCTGGTCGCGATATTCCTGATCCTGAATCCAGTAGTCGGCGAAGGTCACATAACGGTCGAAGATGTTCTGCCCATACTCCGAATAGCTTTCCAGGTACGCGGTCTGAATCTCCTTGCCGATGAACTCGACGTATTTCGGCGCCATGTACTCCTTGATGAACGACATGTAGCGCTGCTCGGTCTCGGCCGGGAACTGCTCGCGTTCGACCTGCTGCTCCAGCACGTACAGCAAGTGCACCGGATTGGCCGCCACTTCGGAATGATCGAAGTTGAACACCTTGGACAGAATCTTGTAGGCGAAGCGCGTCGACAGCCCGCTCATGCCCTCGTCCACGCCGGCGAAATCCCGGTACTCCTGCAACGACTTGGCCTTCGGATCGGTGTCTTTCAGATTATCGCCGTCATACACCTGCATCTTGCTGTAGATGCTGGAATTCTCCGGCTCTTTCAATCTCGAGAGCACCGCGAACTGCGCCATCATCTTCAGCGTGCCCGGGGCGCACGGCGCGCGGCCCAGCGACGAATTGACGATCAATTTGTCGTAAATGCGGATCTCGTCCTTCACGCGCAGGCAGTAAGGCACCTTGACGATGTAAATCCGGTCGAGGAAAGCCTCGTTGTTCTTGTTGTTGCGGAACTGTTTCCATTCGGACTCGTTCGAGTGCGCGAGGATGATGCCGTCGAATGGAATGGCGCCGAAGCCCTCGGTGCCCTTGAAGTTGCCTTCCTGCGTCGCGGTCAAGAGCGGATGCAGCACCTTGATCGGCGCCTTGAACATTTCCACGAATTCCAACAAGCCCTGGTTGGCCAGGCACAGCCCGCCGGAGTAGCTATAGGCATCCGGGTCGTCCTGGGCATATTTCTCCAACTTGCGGATATCCACTTTGCCGACCAGCGACGAGATGTCCTGGTTGTTCTCGTCGCCGGGCTCGGTCTTGGCCACCGCGATCTGGCGCAGCACCGACGGATAGCGTTTGACCACGCGGAACTGGCCGATGTCGCCGTTGAACTCATGCAGCCGCTTGACCGCCCACGGGCTGGGAATCGGTTTCAGATAACGGCGCGGGATATCGTACTGTTCCTCCAGAATCGGGCCGTCCTCATCGTAATTGAACAGACCGAGCGGCGACTCGTTGACCGGCGAGCCCTTCAGGCAATAGAACGGCACCAGTTCGGTCAGCTCCTTCAGCTTTTCCGCGATCGACGATTTGCCGCCGCCCACCGGTCCCAGTAGATAGAGGATCTGTTTCTTTTCTTCCAGCCCCTGCGCGGCATGGCGGAAATAGGCCACCACTTGCTCGATGACCTCTTCCATACCGTAAAAATCGCGGAAGGCCGGATAGACCTTGATGATTTTGTTGCTGAAAATACGTGACAGGCGCGAATCGTGGCGGGTGTCGACCAGTTCGGGTTCTCCGATCGCCATCAACATGCGTTCCGAGGCCGTGGCATAGGCCGCGGGGTCACGCTTGCACAATTCGAGATATTCCTGGATGGTGAACTCTTCTTCGCGTGTCCGATCATAGCGCGTCGCGTACTGACTGAAGATATCCGGGTGCATGGCTCTCTCCTGGCAAATTGCAGGGAAACGCAGGACTGCTCATTCGCACCCGGCGCCCCTTGCACAATTTAGAGTGACTGCAGCAAATTCCGTTCTGTTTTTTTAGGGTATAGCACAATGACAGGCTGGTGACGCAAGCCGGAAAGCCCGATAAATCCGTCTTTTCAGACGACAAGTGTCGCGACGGCAGGAAAAATACTGAAGAAACAAAAACAAACGGCAACAAAAAAAATCGTCAACGGCGCGTGAGAATCTTCGCGCCGATCTCGTACAACCGGTGCCGCTCCAACTCGTTGCAACGACGCACCTCCACTTCGGCTTCGAACGGCCGGCCGGGCACGCTGCCCACCGCCGGCGTCAACACCAGCACCATCAGATGCTCGCCG
Organism: Paludibacterium purpuratum; assembly: GCF_004363805.1. GTDB lineage: Bacteria > Pseudomonadota > Gammaproteobacteria > Burkholderiales > Chromobacteriaceae > Paludibacterium > Paludibacterium purpuratum. The sequence goes on from NZ_SNZP01000002.1 coordinate 206,256, forward strand.
TACTGCGGCACATAGGAAGTATGCAGTGCAATACCGTCGACCGAAATATCGGCACACTCGCCATAGTGGGTTTCACCGGTATGCAAGGACTTGATGCGTGCCTTGCAGCGCATCGAGACGCGGCGCGAGCCGCGTCGATTGTGATAGGAATCAAACGGCACCGGGCATTCTCCCTTCAAGATGAGCCTGCAGCCAATACAGGCCGACCAGACTCTTGCTGTCGCAGATTGCTCCGTTCAAGGTGCGGGCGATCACCTCGGCCAAAGGGAGGGTCACCACTTCGAGAAACTCGCCATGATCGAGTTGACGCGCCGACTGGGTCAGCCCGCGCGCCAGGAAATAATGAATCTGCTCGTCCGCATAGCCGATACATGGATGCGCCGTGCCGAGAAAAGTCCACTCGCTGGCGGAATAGCCGGTCTCCTCCCAGAGCTCCCGCTGCGCGCAGGCTTCGCGCGTTTCGTCCGGATCGAGCTTGCCGGCCGGAATCTCCAAGAACTCACGCCCGGCCGGGTAACGGTATTGCCGCTCCATCACCAACTGCCGGTCGTCGGTCAGCGCCAACACCGCCACCGCCCCGGGATGACGGATATATTCGCGCCACCCCTCGCTACCATCCGGCAGTTGAATCCGATCGCGTCGCACCTTGAGGAAGCCCCCCTCGAACACCAGTTGCGAATCAATCGTCTTCTCGGTCAAATCCACGGCAACCCTTTCAAACCACGAAGAAAAACCAGCAGGGACAAACGAGGCTCATTGTACCGAGGCCAGCCGCCGGAAAACACAAAATATTGAGTCCATTCTAGTACATGATCTCCAGATGTGCCGAAACCCTGCATACAAGACGGCCCGCACTCAGTGCAAAAATACAACGCCACCCGCATGCACGCCCCCCTCCCCAATGTCATATAACACTTGTCAAAGCGGACGAAATAAATTAAACAAACGTTTGAATCAATTTGGCGCGCAAAAAGAGCGATGAAGCCGCGCGCCCAACCACAGCCAGACCTGGAGAAACCGATGCCTGCCTATCACGCCCCGCTGCGCGATTTTGACTTTGTATTAAACGAATTGTTCAACGTACAGCAGACCCTGAAGACCCTGCCGGGCTACGAAGACATGGACAGCGAAACACTGGCCTCCTACCTGGAAGCCGCGGCCACCTTCTGCGAGAACGAGCTGCAGCCGCTCAATCGCCTGGGCGACGAACAGGGCTGCCAGTTCGATCCGACCGACCACAGCGTCACCACTCCGGAAGGCTTCGCCGCCGCTTATCGCCAATATTGCGAACTCGGCTTCCCGGCGCTCGACTGCGACCCGCAGTATGGCGGCCTCGGCATGCCCAAGATCCTCGCCTTCCCGGCCATGGAAATGCTCTGCTCATCCAACGTCGCCTGGTCGATGTACCCCGGCCTGTCGCATGGCGCCTACGCCGCTATTCACGCTCACGGCACTGCCGAGCAGAAAAACCACTACCTGCCGAAGTTGGTCGACGGCAGCTACACCGGCACCATGTGCCTGACCGAGCCGCATTGCGGCACCGACCTGGGGCTACTCAAGACCAAGGCGGAACCCAACGGCGACGGTAGTTTCGCCATTACCGGCACCAAGATCTTCATCTCGGCGGGCGAGCACGATATGGCCGACAACATCGTCCATCTGGTGCTGGCACGCCTGCCGGACGCGCCCAAGGATGTAAAGGGCATCTCGCTGTTCATCGTGCCTAAGTACCATGACGACGGCAGCCGCAACGAAGTATTCTGCGGCAGCCTGGAGCACAAAATGGGCATCCGCGCCAATGCCACCGCCGTGCTCAACTTCGAGGGCGCCCGCGGCTACCTGCTGGGCGAGCCCAACAAGGGCCTCTCCTGTATGTTCACCATGATGAACGCCGCGCGCCTGGGCTGCGGCATGCAGGGCCTGGGATTGGGCGAAGCCTCCTATCAGGGTGCACTGGCCTACGCCAAGGAGCGGCTGCAGATGCGCGCGCTCAACGGTGCCAAGGCGCCGGATAAAGCCGCCGACCCGATCATCGTGCATCCGGACGTGCGCCGCATGCTGCTGAGCCAAAAAGCCTATACCGAAGCCGGTCGCGCGCTGACCACCTTCCTGGCGCTACAGTTGGACATCGAGGAAAAGCACCCCGATGCCGAAGCACGCAAAACCGCAGCCGACCTGGTGGCACTGTTGACGCCGGTCGCCAAGGCCTTCATGACCGACAACGGCTTTGCCGGCACCAATATGGGTATGCAAGTGCTCGGCGGTCACGGCTACATCCGCGAATGGGGTATGGAACAATTGGTGCGCGACTGCCGCATCGCCCAGATCTACGAAGGCACCAACGGCATCCAGGCACTGGATCTCTTGGCGCGCAAAGTGCTGGCCGATCAAGGTCAGAAGCTGCGCCAGTTCTCCAGTCTGATCCAGCAGTTCTGCAAAGAGGCGCAAGCGCGCGCCGAGCTGGCCGAATTCGTCGGCCCGTTGACGCAGTTGATGAAGGATGTCGGCGAGGTCAGCGTCAAGATCGGCATGGCCGCCATGCAGGACAAGGACGAAGTCGGCGCCGCCGCCACCGACTATCTGCGGCTGATCGGCCATCTGACCTATGCTTGGCTATGGGCGCGCATGGCCGCCGTCTCGCTGGATCATGAAGACGACTTCCACAAAGGCAAGATCGCCACCGCCCGCTTCTACTTCGCTAAGCTGCTGCCGGAAACCCAGGGATTGTTGGCTCAGTTGAAGAACGGCGCCAAGCCGCTGATGAAGGATGCGGATCTGGCACTGCTGTAAGATCGTGCGTTGCTTCGCGAACGCACGCTACGCGTGGCGAACAATAAAAAACCCCGCCATTTTGGCGGGGTTTTTTATTGTCGGGGAATCAGTCGTCCTTACCGCAGCAAGCCTTGTACTTCTTGCCGCTGCCGCACGGGCAGGGATCGTTGCGGCCAACCTTGTCGCCTTCGCGCCGTACCGTGGACGGCGCATTGGCCTTGGCATGCCAATAGCTGAACACCGACTGTACGGCGTCCGGCAACTGCTCCTTGAAATCGTCCAGCTCCTCGGGACTGAAATCCACCAAGTCGTCGCCATCGTCCTCTTCGAACATGCCGCCCAACGCCATGACCGGCAGCAAGAGCTCTTCGAAGCCTTCGTCGTCGGCCTTGTCGAACCAGTCGGTCGGCACGCTGTCGAGCGCATACAGATAGGCATTGCACCATGGCCAGTAGTCCGCCTCGTCCGACTCCTCCTCGGCATACAGGATCAGGTCTAGCGGTTCGCCCGCAGCGAGCGCGTCGCCGGTGGCGCGGTACAGCTTCTCAAGCAGGGCCAGCAGCTCGACCTTGTCGGCCTCGCTGGCGAAATCCGGCGCATCGCCCAACACCTCGGACCACCAGAACGAAGTCTGGATCTCGTCCGGCCCGCTGGTCAGCGCGGCGAAGAAACCCTGCACCTCGTCCGGGCGCATGGTGCTGCCCGCGGCGGACAAGGGATTGAGCAGATGTTCCAAGCGGGACAAGTCTTTGTCGTCGAATACGGTTGCGCTCATGATGCGTCCTCTTGAAGGGTTGGGGCGAATTGTAGCCAATAACCGCGCCAAGCGCGTCACATTCGTTAAAATTCTTTTTGTCGCCGAACCACGGCGTCGTCCGGATTGCAAAATTTGCGCTTTGCCGCCCATTAATTAAGATAAAACGCTACAATCGCGACCTCGGGGGGAACAAGAAGAAACATCATGGAACAAGACACCTACAGCATTTCCGAACTGGCTCGCGACCTAGACGTCACCGCGCGCACTATCCGCTTCTACGAAGAGCAAGGGCTGATCGAACCGGAACGCCGCGGTCTGCAGCGCATCTTCAACCGGCGCGACCGGGCTCGGCTGAAGCTGATCTTGCGCGGCAAACGCATCGGCTTGTCCCTGGCCGAAATCCACGAGATCCTCGACCTCTACCAACGCGCCCGCGACGAGGCGCAGCAATCGCATCTGCTGTTGCAGCTCCTGGCCGAACGCCGCCAGCAACTGGAACGGCAACGCCAGGACATCGACGAAGTACTGAAGGAAATCGACACCCTCTCGGCGCACTGCCGCGAAGTGATCGCCAAGCTCTAAACCGCCCTCCCATTACGGCGTTTTCCTCGTCTCATTATTGACGTTTACGTAAACGTAATGGATGATAAAAAAAACACCACGGGAGAAGCCAGATGGATCAACAGAGCCTGGACATGCTGCGCGACAGCGTGCGCCACTTCGCCGCACAAGAAATCGCGCCGCGCGCCGCCGATATCGACAAGCACAACCTCTTTCCGCCCGATCTGTGGCGCAAACTGGGCGATATGGGCCTCTTGGGCATCACGGTCGGCGAAGCGTATGGCGGTAGCGACATGGGCTATCTGGCGCAAATCGTCGCCATGGAGGAGATCAGCCGTGCCTCGGCCTCGGTCGGCCTTTCCTACGGCGCGCATGCCAACCTATGCGTCAACCAGATTTTCCGTAACGGCAGCGAAGCGCAAAAACGGCACTTTCTGCCCAAGCTCATCAACGGCGAGCACATCGGCGCCTTGGCCATGTCCGAGCCCAACGCCGGCTCCGACGTCGTCAGCATGCAGCTCAAGGCGCGCGAGGATGGCGATCATTTCGTCCTCAACGGCGCCAAGATGTGGATCACCAATGGCGGCGACGCCGACGTCCTGGTGATCTACGCCAAAACCAGCGAGCGCGACATCACCGCCTTCCTGGTAGAAAAGGATATGCCGGGTTTTTCCGCCGGCAGCAAGCTCGACAAGCTCGGTATGCGCGGCTCGAACACCTACCCGCTGTACTTCGACGATTGCCGCGTGCCGCGCGCCAATGTACTGGGCGAAGTGGGCCAAGGCGTCAAGGTGCTGATGAGCGGCCTCGACTACGAGCGCGCGGTACTGGCCGCAGGTCCGGTCGGCATCATGCAGGCCTGCCTCGATCTGGCCCTACCCTACCTGAAGGAACGCAAGCAGTTCGGTCGCGCGATCGGTGACTTCCAACTCATGCAAGGCAAACTGGCGGATATGTATGTCGCCCTATCCGCCACCCGCGCCTATGTCTACTCGGTGGGCCAAGCACTCGATGCCGGACGCGAAGGCAGGGTCGTGCGCAAGGACGCCGCCGGCGCCATTCTGTTCGCCGCGGAAAAAGCCACGCAGATGGCGTTGGAGACCATCCAGTGCCTGGGCGGCAACGGCTATATCAACGACTTCCCGGCAGGTCGGTTGCTACGCGATGCCAAGTTGTACGAGATCGGCGCCGGCACGAGCGAAATCCGCCGCTGGCTGATCGGCCGGGAATTGATGGCGGAACAAGACTGACGGAGCGCGATATGTCGATTCTCGAAACCCTGCTCGCGCCGCAGTCGGCCGACTTTCAAGCCAATGCCCAAGCCATGCGCCTCTTGGTCGACGACTTGCGTGCAACGCTCGCCCAGGTCGCCCAAGGCGGCGGGCACGCGGCGGCGGCCAAACACGTTGCGCGCGGCAAGATGCTGGTACGCGAACGCATCGATCATCTGCTGGACGTCGATTCGCCGTTTCTGGAGCTGTCGCCCTTGGCGGCATGGGGCATGTACCGCAACGAAGCGCCGGCGGCCGGCATGGTCTGCGGCATCGGCCGGGTCAGCGGCGTGGAGTGCATGATCGTGGCCAACGACGCCACGGTCAAAGGCGGCACCTATTATCCGATGACGGTCAAAAAGCACCTGCGTGCGCAGGAGATCGCGCTGGAGAACCGGCTACCCTGCCTCTACCTGGTCGATTCCGGCGGCGCTTTCCTGCCCTTGCAGGACGAGGTGTTTCCAGACCGCGACCACTTCGGCCGCATCTTCTATAACCAGGCCAATCTATCGGCCGCCGGCATCAGCCAGATCGCCGTGGTGATGGGATCCTGCACCGCCGGCGGCGCCTACGTGCCGGCCATGAGCGACGAAACCATCATCGTTCGCGAGCAAGGCACCATCTTCCTGGGCGGCCCGCCGCTGGTACGCGCCGCCACCGGCGAAATCGTCAGCGCGGAGGAACTGGGCGGTGCCGACGTGCATACCCGGCAATCCGGCGTTGCCGATCATCTGGCGGAAAACGACGGCCACGCCCTGGCGCTGGCGCGGCGAGCGGTCGCCGGGCTCAACTGGCGCAAGCAGGGGGTACTCGACCGCATCGCGCCGCGCGCACCGCGCCGGCCGGTCGACGAACTCTACGGCGTCATTCCCTGCGACAGCAAAAAACCGTTCGATGTGCGCGAGATCATTCTGCGCTTGGTCGACGATTCCGATTTCGACGAATTCAAGCAGAACTACGGCACCACCCTGGTCACCGGCTTCGCCCGCCTCGACGGCTACCGCGTCGGCATCATCGCCAATAACGGGATCTTGTTCTCCGAATCGGCGCTCAAAGGAACGCACTTCATCGAACTATGCTGCCAACGCGGCATCCCGCTGATCTTCCTGCAGAACATCACCGGCTTCATGGTCGGGCGCAAAGTGGAGAACGCCGGCATCGCCCGCGATGGCGCCAAATTGGTCAACGCCGTTGCCTGCGCGCGCGTGCCCAAGTTCACCGTACTGATCGGCGGCAGCTTCGGCGCCGGCAACTACGGCATGTGCGGTCGCGCCTTCGGTCCACGCTTTTTGTGGATGTGGCCCAACAGCCGCATCTCGGTCATGGGCGGCGAACAGGCTGCGGGGGTTCTGGCACAAGTCAAACGCGATCAGTTGGGCGACAACTGGTCCGATGAGGAGGAAGCCGCCTTCAAAGCGCCGATTCGCGAGCAATACGAGAAGCAGGGCCACCCCTACTATGCCAGCGCCCGCTTGTGGGACGACGGCGTCATCGACCCGGCGCAAACGCGCGACGTCCTGGCGTTGGCCCTGTCGGCCAGTCTGAACGCCGGCATCGACGACACGCGCTTTGGCGTCTTCCGCATGTGAGAACCAACATGAGCGACACCCTGACCTTGGAAGTAAATGGCGACCAGGCCTGGATCTGGCTGGCACGGCCGGAGGTGCACAATGCCTTCAACCCGCAACTGATCCACGAACTCACCGAAACCTTGACCGCGCTGCAGGCGCGCGTCGATGTGCGCGTCATCGTCTTGGCATCGCGCGGCAAGAGCTTTTGCGCCGGTGCCGACCTCAACTGGATGCAAGCCGCCGGCGAGCTGGACGACGTTGCCAACCTGGCCGATGCCCAACGCCTAGCCCAGCTGTTCCGCACGCTGTACCGCTCGGCCAAACCGGTGATCGCACGCATCCAGGGCGCGGCGCTTGGCGGCGGCATGGGTTTGGTGGCGGCCTGCGATATCGCCGTCTGCACCCCGGCGGCACGCTTCGCGCTCTCCGAAGTGCGTCTCGGACTGATCCCCGCGGTCATCGGCCCCTATGTGGCCGAGGCCATCGGCCTGCGTCAGACACGACGCTACACGCTGACCGCAGAAACCATCGACGCTGCCCACGCGCTCAAGCTCGGCCTGGTACACGAGATGGTCGACGACAGCGAGCTGGACGCCTGTGTCGCCCAGCTCGCCGGCCACATCGCGCGCGGCGGCCCGCATGCGCTCGATCAGGCCAAAGCATTGCTGCGCGCGCTGGCCGGCGGACCGGGCGACGATGCGGTGCTGGATGACTGCGCACGGCGCATTGCCCAACTGCGACAAGGGCCAGAAGCACACGAGGGCCTGAGCGCCTTTCTCGATAAACGCGCGCCCCATTGGCAAGGAGGCCAGGCATGTTCCGAAAAATCCTGATCGCCAACCGTGGCGAAATTGCCTGCCGCGTGATCAAGAGCGCGCGCGAAATGGGTATCGCCACCGTGGCGGTGCATGTCGCGGCCGACGCCGCCGCGCCGTTCGTACAACAGGCGGATGAGGCATGGCGGCTCGCCTCCGACAGTTATCTGGACATCGACGGTATCCTGGCCATCGCACAGACCAGCGGCGCCGATGCCATCCATCCCGGCTACGGCTTTTTATCGGAAAACGCCGGCTTCGCGCGCGCTTGCAACGCAGCCGGCATCGTCTTCATCGGTCCGCACGAAATGGCGCTGGCCACCATGGGCTCCAAGTCGGCGGCCAAGGCACTACTCGGCGAGCGCGGCATTCCGCTCGTCCCCGGTTACCACGGCGACGACCAGAACCCGGTACGGCTGGCCGCCGAGGCCGATCGGATCGGCTACCCGGTATTGATCAAAGCCAGTGCCGGCGGCGGCGGCAAAGGCATGCGCATCGTCACGCACGGCGAGGCGTTCACCGCGCAACTTGCCGCCTGCCAGCGCGAAGCCGCTGCCAGCTTCGGCGACGACCGGGTGCTGATCGAGAAATACCTGCAAGCGCCGCGCCATATCGAAATCCAAGTGTTCGCCGACAGCCACGGCCAGTGCGTCTACCTGTTCGAGCGCGATTGCTCGGTACAACGCCGCCACCAGAAAGTCCTGGAAGAAGCCCCTGCCCCCGGCCTGTCGGCCGACATGCGCCGTGCCATGGGCGAGACCGCCTGCCTCGTCGCACGCGCGGTCGATTACCTGGGTGCCGGTACGGTCGAATTCATCGTCGATGGCGACAGCGGCGCCTACTACTTCATGGAAATGAACACCCGGCTGCAAGTCGAGCATCCGGTCACAGAGATGGTCACAGGCCAAGATCTGGTGGCTTGGCAGATTCGCGTCGCACAAGGCGAAGCGCTGCCGCTGACGCAAGCACAACTGATGCTGCGCGGCCATGCCATCGAGGCACGGCTGTATGCCGAAGATCCACAGTCGGGCTTCTTGCCTTCTTGCGGAAAACTGACCCACCTGCGCCCCCCCACGCCATGCGACTGGTTGCGCATCGACAGCGGCGTAGCTTGCGGCGACACCATCACGCCGCTGTTCGACCCGATGCTGGCCAAGCTGATCGTCTGGGGCTCGACCCGCGACGAAGCATTGGCGCGTATGGCGCGCGCGTTGGCCGACTACCAAGTTGCCGGCGTCACCACCAACTTCAGCTTCCTGCGCAAGATCATTACCCATCCGGCATTTTCTAGCGGTATAGTGGACACGGGTTTCATCGAGCGCCATCAAGCGGAACTCTTGCCGCCCGTCGCCGTGCCAGCACCGCCGGCACTGGCGCTACTGGCCTTGGCGGACACGCTGGCCGCGCAGCGCAACGACGACAGTCCATGGGGCGGCTCACTACCCGGTTGGCGGCTCGCAGGCGGTATGGCACGCCACCGCTGGCAATACCGCAGCTGCGAGGAAACGCTGACCGTGACCGTATGCCGCCAAGGCGGTGAATGCCGCATCGAGGTCGGCGACCGAACCTGGCGTATCGAAGAGGCCCAATGGCGCGACCCGCAACTGACGGCTCGCCTCGACGGCCGGCGCTTTGCCGCCACAGTGCTGCGCCGCGCACGCAGCCGCACGCTGTTCTGGCAAGGCGAAACCCTGGTGCTGGAGCACGTCGACCCGCTGGCGGACAACATGGCGCATCATCACAGCGCCGGTCACCTGCGTGCGCCAATGCCGGGCCGCGTGGTGGCGCTATGCGCCGATATCGGCGCCAGCGTGAAAAAGGGCGAGGCGCTGCTGATCATGGAGGCGATGAAAATGGAACACACGCTGTTCGCCCCGGCAGACGGCCAGGTCAGCGCTTACTACTTCGAACCCGGCGCACAGGTCGAAGAAGGCGTCGACTTGTTGGATTTCGAGGCACAGGACTGAATACGATGAGCGACCTGGTCAGAATTGTCGAAGTCGGCCCGCGCGATGGCCTGCAAAACGAAGCGCGCAGGCTGTCGGTCGAGCAGCGAGTGGACTTGATCGGCCGCCTGGCCGCGGCCGGCCTCTCCGAGATCGAAGCCGGCGCCATGGTGTCGCCGAAGCGCGTGCCGCAGATGGCCGAATCGGATGCCGTGCTGGCGCGCCTGGCGCACGATGGCCGGCACCGTTACCCGGTGCTGGTTCCCAACCTCCAGGGGCTGGATACCGCACTTGCGGCCGGCGCGCGCGACATCGCCGTCTTCGGCGCGGCCAGCGAAACCTTCAGTCAACGCAATATCCAGTGCAGCATCGCCGAGAGCCTGCGGCACTTCGAAGCGGTGGTCGAGCAGGCCCGCGCGCACGGCATCCGCGTGCGCGGCTATGTCTCCTGCGTCGCCGGCTGCCCATACGAAGGCGCCATTGCGCCGGGCAAGGTGGCCGACGTGGCACACGCGCTCTACCTGATGGGCTGCGAGGAGATCTCGCTGGGCGATACCATCGGCGTCGGTACGCCAGGGAGCATCTTGGCCATGCTGGACGCCGTCGACCGCCGCGTGCCGATGCGGCTCGTCGCCGGCCACTACCACGATACTCGCGGCATGGCGCTAGCCAATATTTATGCTTCGCTCGAAGCCGGCGTGCGTTGTTTCGATGCCTCGATCGGCGGTTTAGGCGGCTGTCCCTACGCCGATGGCGCCTCGGGCAATGTCGCCACCGAAGAGGTGGCCTACTTACTGGCCGGGCTGGGCTATCAGACCGGCATCGACCTCGAAGCGCTCGCACGAACCGCCTGGTGGATCAGCGGACTGTTGGGTGGCGAACCGCGCAGCAAACTTGCGCTGGCCATGAAAAAGCACAACGAGGACGCCGCGGTCTAAAACGCGCCGTCCCTTCCATTCCAGGCAAAGGAGCCTGCATGAACGAACAACCCGATTTGCCGTTGTGGGAGCCCAGCGCCGCCCGGTTGGCCGGTACGCATCTAACCGCCTTCACCCGGCTGGCCGAAACCCGCTGGAACCGGCGTTTCCCCGACTATGGCGGGTTATGGCAATACAGCGTCGACCATTCGGCATCGTTCTGGTCGTTACTCTGGGACTACTGCGGCGTCATCGGCAGCAAGGGCGACAACGTACTCGTCAACGGCGACAGCATGCAATCGGCGCGTTTCTTCCCTCATGCCCGGCTCAATTACGCGGAAAACCTGCTGCGTCGGCGCGACGATGCGCCGGCGGTCCTGTTCTGGGGCGAAGACAAGATCAAACGGCAATGGTCGTGGCGCGAGCTCTACGACATGGTCTCGCGTTTGCAGCAGGCGCTACGCGCCGAGGGGGTGAAAAAGGGCGACCGCGTGGCCGGATGGATGCCGAACCTACCGGAAACGCTGGCCGCGATGCTTGCCACCGCCAGCCTGGGTGCCATCTGGACCAGTTGCTCGCCAGACTTCGGCGTCGACGGCGCACTCGACCGTTTCGGCCAGACCGAGCCTTGCGTACTGTTCTGCGCCGATGGTTATTGGTACAACGGCAAGGCCTTCGACTATCGCGACAAACTAGCGCACTTGGCTGGCGAACTGACTGGCCTGACCCGCATTGTGGTCGTCCCCTACCTCGATCAGGCCAACGCCGTGGCACGAGCACTGCCAGGCGGCATCGCGTTGGACGATCTGATCGCGCCCTACCCGGCATGCGACATTCCATTCGAGCAGAGCGGCTTCAACCATCCGCTATTCATCCTGTACTCCAGCGGCACCACCGGCAAACCGAAGTGCATCGTTCACGGCGCCGGCGGCACCTTGCTGCAGCACATGAAAGAGCATCAACTGCACGGCGATATCCACAAGCAGGATCGGCTGTTCTATTTCACCACCTGCGGCTGGATGATGTGGAACTGGCAAATGAGTGCGCTCGCCAGCGGCGCCACTTTGCTGCTGTACGACGGTTCGCCGTTCGCCGCCGACGGCGACATCCTGTGGCAATACGCCGAATCGGCCGGCGCCACGCATCTGGGCGTATCGGCCAAATTCATCGATAGCACGCGCAAACTCGGCCTCACGCCGCGCGAGCATCACCATTTCCCACAGCTGCGCGCGCTGTTTTCCACCGGCTCGCCGCTGATGCCGGAGAGCTTCGGCTGGGTCTACCAGGCGGTTAAAAGCGACCTCAACCTGGCCTCGATCTCCGGCGGTACCGACATCGTCTCCTGCTTTGCGCTCGGTTCGGCCAACCTGCCGGTCTACCCCGGCGAACTGCAATGTCGCGGGCTCGGCATGGCGGTGGACGTCTTCGACCCGCACGGCGCACCGCTGATCGGCGAAAAAGGCGAACTGGTCTGCACTCGTCCCTTCCCATCGATGCCGATCGGCTTCTGGCGCGATGAGGATGGCAGCGCCATGCGCCGCGCCTACTTCAACCGATTCCCCAATATCTGGGCGCATGGCGATTTCGCCGAAATCACCGCGCATAACGGTCTGATCATCCACGGCCGTTCGGATGCCGTGCTCAACCCCGGCGGCGTGCGCATCGGTACGGCGGAGATCTATCGTCAGGTCGAGGCATTCGAGGAAATCGAAGAGGCATTGGCGGTCGGCCAACAGTGGCAGGACGACGAACGTGTGATCCTGTTCGTGCGCATGGCGCGTGGTGTGGTGCTCGACGATGCGTTGATCGCACGCATCAAGGAGCGTATCAAGCATGGTGCGAGTCCCCGCCACGTACCGACGCATATCGTCGCCGTGGCGGACATTCCCCGCACAGCCAACGGCAAGATCGCCGAACTGGCGGTTAAAAACGTGTTGCACCAACAACCGGTACGCAATCTCGGCGCGTTGGCCAATCCGGAATCGCTACGGCTGTTCGAGGACATCGCGCAGCTCAAACGCTAACTCGCGTCGAGTCGCTCGGAGGGATGGTGCGTTGCTTCGCGAACGCACCTACCTGTCGTTTTTCCGGCGTTCCAATACGAAGATCTCGTCGTCCTCGCGCGGGCGGCTGCCTTGCCATAGCACCTGCCAGTCCGGATCGGGCCGCTCGCTGCGCGGACGCGTCACTAGACGCAGCGGACAATTGGCCGCCGGATCGGTGCGTAACTCGATGCCGGCGTAGTACTGCCAACTGAGTCGCCCCATCCAATCGCTGGCCTCGGCCGAAATGCAACCGCCGGCTGCGGGCTGTTGCCGCACCATGTCGTCGACCACCGGTCGATAACTCTTCAGCGCGTCGAGCCAGGGTAGCCATAGCGTGCCCGCCAAGCCCCAGAACAGTGTGATGCCGGCGACCCAATTGGTGACCGCCTGACGGCCGCGCAGATTACGCCGCGTCAACGCCCAGACCCAGACCAGCGTGGCGAACAACGCGCACAATGCCATCGGCACCGATACATGCGGCACATAGTAGGGACTGAAATAATGCGCCCGACCAGCCAAGCGCGCCGGCCAGCCGAAATTCATCGCCGCCCAGCCGAACCAGATCAGCAGACCAAAGAAACCGAAGGTCATCAACCCGAACCAGTTAAGCGCGGCAGCCGCGCCACGACGCAACGAATCCAGCTCGATGGCCGCCATCAGCGCCAACGGCAGCAACAGCGGCATGGTGTTCTTGGTGGCCTGCACGCCGGATAAGGTCAGCAGCACGATGAACACGCCGAAGAACAGCCCCGGCAATTGCATCATCGGCTGATCCAACTGGCGCCGCCGGTACAGGCTCCAGCCCGCCAGCGGCCAGGCTGGCCAGGCATACCATAGCGACGTTTTGAAGTAATAGCCGAAATCGTGGAAAAAATCCGGGCGGGCAAAGCCGGCCATTTCTCCCAAGGCATGATCGCGCCACCATAGCGCGAACAGGTCGGGATAGTAGCGGAGGAACGCCACCGGCCAGACCAACATCAGCGGTAGGCCGAATAGCAAGGCCATGGTCACCGTCGTGGCGTAACGCTTATTGCGCCAAGCGGGGAAGACCGGCAGCAGCAGCACCACGGCCCACAGCAATGACACGTCGAGCAGGCTGGAGGCCAGGAACAGTACCGTGCTGCCCAACCCTAGCAAGGCGCCGGACAGCGCCGGCAAACGCAGGCACAGCGCCAGTGCGTAGAAGGCGGCGGCGAAGCCTGCGAACCCGGCGGCGCTACTGGTCATCTGGTGCCCGGTGTCGATGAGTCCGATGCATCCGATGAGAATCAATACCGCGCTACGGCCGTGCCGGCGCCCAATCAGTTCGCGCCCGGCCCCGCCGACGCAGCACAGGGCAATGGCCATGAAAAACGGTGTGGCCAGCCGGGCAGCATCGTGCGCAGCCAATAACCATGGCGACAACCACCGGACAAACACACTGGCGACCCAGTAATACAACGGTGGATTTTCCAGCCATGGCGAGCCCTGGATGGTCGGCACCAGCCAATGGCCGTGCTTGAGCATGTCCAGCACCACGGCCAGGACATACGGCTCGTCCGGCTTCCATGGATCGTGACCGAGAATGCTCGGCCACAGCCAGATAAACGCCAACAGCAACAACACCCAGGGCTTCTCGGTCGGGCGTGGCAGATTGTTCCGATTGTCGGGGGAGAAAGTCAGCATGCGAAAAGGCGGATGGCTGCGTGGGACGCTAGCTTAGCACGTTGGACGAAAAATAAAAAAGGCAGCCATGAATGGCTGCCTTTCTTCCTACTTCGTTCGCGGAATTAGCCGCGCTTGAAGAAGTTGCCGAACTTTTGGTTGAACTTGTCAACGCGGCCGGCGGTGTCGACGATCTTCTGCTTACCGGTATAGAACGGGTGGCAGTTGGAGCAAACTTCGATGTGGAAGTTTTCTTTGCCCATCGTGGACTTGGTCACGAAGCTGTTACCGCAAGAGCAGGTCACGGCGACGTCTTGATAATTCGGGTGGATATCGGTTTTCATTCGGTTCCCTTTACTCGGGTACAGGGGTTTTGCCTGTACTACATGACGAAACGGTGGATTATCCGCCGATTGCGCCAGCTTGGCAAGCACATGAGCCGACTTCGCGTCAACTGCGACGCCAAGTCGTGCCGCCGGCGCCATCCTCCAGCACCACCCCGGCCGCGGCCAACTCATCGCGCACCCGGTCGGACTCCGCCCAATCCTTGCGCGCCCGCGCCAGCCGGCGAGCCTCGATGCGGGCTTCGATCTCTTCGACCGACAGCCCGGCGGCATCGCCCTGCCCACCCTGCAAGAAGGCCTGCGGCTCGCGTTGCAACAATCCGAGCACGGCGGCCAGCGACTTGAGCCGACCCGCCAGCGCCGACGACTGGGTCTTGTGAACTTCGCCCGCCAACTCGAACAACACCGCCATCGCTTCGACAGTGTTGAAATCGTCGTCCATCGCCGCCTTGAAGCGCACGGCGTATTCGTCATGCCACTCGAGCCGCACATCGGTCGGCGGTACGCTCTTCAGCGCGGTATACAGGCGTGTCAACGCGGCGCGCGCGTCGTCCAGATGGGCATCGGAATAGTTGAGCGGGCTACGGTAATGGGCACGCAAAATAAAGAAGCGCACCACCTCCGGGTCGTACTTGGCCAACACCTCGCGGATGGTAAAGAAGTTGCCCAGCGATTTGGACATCTTCTCGTCATCGACGCGAATGAAACCGTTATGCATCCAGTAGTTGACGAACGTATGCCCGTGCGCCCCCTCGGACTGGGCGATTTCGTTCTCGTGATGCGGGAACTGCAGGTCGGCGCCACCGCCATGGATGTCGAAATGCTCGCCCAGCAGATGCTCGCTCATCACCGAACACTCGATATGCCAACCCGGCCGCCCGGCGCCCCAGGGCGAATCCCACGAGGGCTCGCCCGGCTTGGCGGCCTTCCACAATACGAAGTCCATCGGGTCGCGCTTATGCGGGTCGACCTCGACGCGCTCGCCGGCGCGTAGATCGTCCAGGCTCTTGCCCGACAACTTGCCGTAGCCGTCGAACGCATGCACCGCATAGTACACGTCGCCATTCTCGGCGGCGTAGGCATGACCATTGCCGATCAGGGTTTCGATCATGCGAATCATGCCGGGCACGAAGGCCGTGGCACGCGGCTCGTGATCCGGTCGCTCGACACCGAGCGCGCCGCTATCCTCGTTCATCGCATCGATGAAGCGTTGCGTCAATTCGCCGATACTCTCGCCGTTCTCGGCGGCGCGACGGATGATCTTATCGTCGATATCGGTGATGTTACGTACGTAGTTGACTTGATAGCCGCTGGCACGCAGCCAGCGCGCCACCATATCGAACACCACCATTACGCGCGCATGGCCCAGGTGGCAGAAGTCGTACAC
Organism: Paludibacterium purpuratum; assembly: GCF_004363805.1. Classification (GTDB taxonomy): domain Bacteria; phylum Pseudomonadota; class Gammaproteobacteria; order Burkholderiales; family Chromobacteriaceae; genus Paludibacterium; species Paludibacterium purpuratum. The sequence goes on from NZ_SNZP01000002.1 coordinate 222,286, forward strand.
GGTCATGCCGCATACGTACATACGCACCTTGTTGGCCTCGATCGGCGTAAAGACTTCTTTCTGGCGGGTCAGCGTATTGTGGAGTTTCAGCATCGCTTACTTGCTCCAGGTGTCGCGCAGGCCGACCGCGCGATTGAACACGGCTTTCTTGCCAGGCTGGTGGTCGTAGCGGTCGGCCACGAAGTAGCCGAGACGCTCGAACTGATAGCGGGCTTCAGGCGCGGCGTCGAGCGCTGTGGCCTCCAGGTAGCCGGTAATCACTCGCAGCGAATCCGGGTTCAGGAACTGACGGAAGTCGACATACTCGCCATCCTCGCCGCGCACGGCATCGGGGCGCGGTTCGGAGAACAAACGGTCGTACAGGCGCACCTCGGCCGGAATGGCATGGCGCGCGCTAACCCAGTGGATCACGCCCTTGACCTTGCGGCCTTCCGGGTTCTTGCCCAGCGTGTCGTGATCGATCGAGCACTTGAGTTCGATCACTTGCCCCGCGGCATCCTTGACCACCTCGTCGCACTTGATCACGTAGGAATAGCGCAAGCGCACTTCGCCGCCGGGCGTCAGGCGCTGCCAGCCCTTAGGTGGCGCGTCGGAAAAGTCGTCGCGTTCAACCCAGATCTCGCGCGCAATCGGCACTTCGCGCTCGCCGAACTCCGGATGATGCGGATGATACGGCGCACTCCGCGAGGCGCTCAGACCTTCGGTGTAGTTGGTCAGCGTCACCTTGATCGGATCCAGCACCGCCATAATGCGCGACGCCTCGCTTTCGAGCGATTCGCGCACCGCGCCTTCCAGCACGCTCATGTCGATGATATTGGCGCTCTTGGAGATACCGATACGCTGGGCGAACAGGCGGATACCGGCCGGGCTGTAACCACGGCGGCGCATGCCCTCGACTGTCGGCATGCGCGGGTCGTCCCAACCGTCGACCAGGCCTTCGGTCACCAGCGCGTTGAGTTTGCGCTTGGAGGTCAAGGTGGAGAGCATCTCCAGACGCGAGAATTCGTATTGACGCGGATGGCACGGCACGTCGAGGTGATCCAGCACCCAGTCGTACAGCGGGCGATGGTCTTCGAACTCCAGCGTGCACAGCGAGTGGGTAATACCCTCGAGCGCGTCGGAAATACAGTGGGTGTAGTCGTACATCGGATAAATGCACCACTTATCGCCGGTGCGGTGATGATGCACGCGGCGGATGCGGTAGATCACCGGATCGCGCAGATTGACGTTGCCCGACGCCATATCGATCTTAAGGCGCAAGGTACGGCTGCCATCCGGGAACTCGCCGTTCTTCATACGCGTGAACAGGTCGAGGTTTTCCGCCACGGTGCGGTTACGGTACGGGCTGTCGCGACCGGGTTGGGTCAGGCTGCCGCGATATTCGCGCATTTCTTCCGGCGTCAGTTCGCACACATAGGCATGGCCAGAGCCAATCAGCGCCACGGCGTAGCCGTACAGGGCATCGAAATAGTCGGAGGCATAGCGCACCTCGCCATCCCAATGGAAGCCGAGCCAGCGGATGCTGTCCTGAATCGAGCGCACATACTCGTCGGACTCTTTCTCCGGATTGGTATCGTCCATGCGCAGATGGCAGTTGCCCTGGTAATCGTCCGCCAGGCCGAAGTTCAGACAGATCGACTTGGCATGGCCGATGTGCAGATAGCCGTTCGGTTCCGGCGGGAATCGGGTCACGATCGAGGTATGTCTGCCGGCGGCAAGATCCTCGTCGATGATGGAGCGGATGAAGTTGCTGACGACAGGCGTGGTGTTTTCCGTGCTCATTATCTGTTCAGTTGTCAGGTTAATGCGTAATTGGCCGATTGTACCTGATTTGCGTGGACATGATCAGGCTCATGTTTTATGACAAAAAGGCTATCGACCTACAAATACCAACGCAGTAGCATGGTGTTGTCCACTCCAACTGCAGGGGTATTGCCATGACCAATGACAAACCGTTGACCGACACGACCGTCCCCACCGCAGATACCCCCGCGCCGGACACCCCCGCCGCCGCGCAAGCCGAGCCCGCCAAGCCCCCCCGTGCCGCCAAGCCGCCCCGACAGCGCTCCGAGCGGTCGGAGCGGGCCGCCGCCGCACGCGCTCAGGCCGCCAAGGAAATCGAGGCCATCAGCCAGGCCCCGATGGCGTTGCAGATTGCCCGCGCGCCGCGCGGCTCATCGGAAGACAGCACCACCGCGCCGCTGCCGCCCAACTACCCTTACAAGACCCGCATGCGTCGCCCCGAATACGAGCGCATCAAGGCCGACTTGCAGATCGAACTGCTCAAGGTACAGAACTGGGTAAAAGAGTCCGGCCAACGCATCGTCATCCTGTTCGAGGGACGCGACGCGGCCGGCAAGGGCGGTACCATCAAGCGCTTCATGGAACATCTCAACCCACGTAGCGCCCGCGTGGTGGCACTGGAAAAACCGACCGAGGTCGAGCGCGGCCAATGGTATTTCCAGCGTTATATCCAACACCTGCCGACGGCAGGCGAAATGGTGTTCTTCGACCGATCCTGGTACAACCGCACCGGGGTCGAACGGGTAATGAGCTTCTGCACCCCCAACGAATACCTGGAGTTCCTGCGCCAGGCGCCGGAATTCGAGCGCATGCTGGTCAACAGCGGCATTCGGCTATTCAAGTACTGGTTCTCGGTCAGCCGCGAAGAACAACTGCGGCGCTTCATCTCGCGCCGCGACGACCCGCTAAAACACTGGAAACTATCGCCGATCGACATTCAGTCGTTGGACAAGTGGGATGAATACACCTCGGCAAAGAAGGCGATGTTCTTTCACACCGACACCGCCGACGCCCCCTGGACCGTGATCAAAGCCGACGACAAGAAACGCGCCCGGCTCAACTGTATCCGCCACTTCCTCTGGCACCTGCCCTACCCCGACAAAAACACCCGGGTCGTGTACGAACCCGACTCGCTCTTGACCGGCCCGGCCTCGCACGTACTGGGCGAACAGGACGAGCAAATCATCGACCGCTTCTGACGGAAAAACGAAAAAAAGGGGGTCCGGTCTTTCTTGTTGCATGCTTCAAGCAACAAGAAAGACCGGACCCCCTTTTTTCAAAAGTTTACGCCACCGAAGGTTCGCGCATCAGCAAAGTCAGCAAATCGGCCACGCGCTGCTTCATCTCGCGCCGATCGACGATCTGGTCGATTGCGCCCTTCTGCATCAGGAACTCCGAGCGCTGGAAGCCTTCCGGCAATGTCTGGCGCACGGTTTGCTCGATGACGCGCGGGCCGGCGAAGCCGATCAGCGCGCCCGGCTCGGCCAGCACCACGTCGCCGAGGAAGGCAAACGATGCCGACACACCGCCCATGGTCGGGTCGGTCAAAATGGAGATGAACGGCAGGCGTGCCTGGGTCAACAGATCGAGCGCCGCGCTGGTCTTGGCCATCTGCATCAGCGAGTTCAGGCCCTCCTGCATGCGCGCACCGCCGGAAGCCGAGACGCAGATGAACGGTGCACGCGCCTCGACCGCAGCTTCCACGCCGCGCACGAATCGCTCGCCGACCACCGAACCCATGGAACCGCCGATGAACTTGAACTCGAATGCCGCGGCAACGGCCGGCACAGACAGGATGCTACCCTGAACGACCACCAGCGCGTCATCCTCGGCGGTATCGGCCTGGGCAACGCTCAGGCGATCCACATAGCGCTTGCTATCCTTGAATTTCAGCACATCGACCGGCTTGACCTCGCTGCCGACATCGCGGCGGCCCTCTGCGTCGAGCAGCATGTCGATGCGAGCACGGGCACGCAACGGGTGATGATGCCCGCACTTCGGGCAGACCTGCAAATTGGATTCCAGATCGGTGTAATACAGGACGGCTTCGCACGCGGAGCACTTGCTCCACAAACCTTCCGGCACCGCCGACGGTCGATCCGCGCGGCCTTCGCGCTTGATCTTCGGCGGCAGGAGCTTGTTCAACCAGCTCATGCAGACTCCTTGGACAATTCGGCCCGGCGGTGCCGGGCCGTCACGTCGGGCCTTGTTCGCTCCAGAGCAAAGGCTCTAGCGAATGGCCGATTTCAATTCGGCCACCAGGCGTGCGAGCCGCTGCTTGGCGGCTTGCGGCTCGGCGGCCTCGATTTCCTGCACCAGCCGACTGCCGACGACAATCGCGTCGGCGCTGCTTGCCAGCGCACGGGCAGTTTCAGCATCACGAATGCCGAAACCCACCCCGATAGGGACGGGAATTGATTCCCTAAGGGCCGCAATTTTACCCGTAACTTCAGCAATGTCCAGATGACCGGCGCCAGTTACGCCTTTTAACGACACATAATAGACATATCCGCGTGCCAGTCGACCGATGCGGGCAACCCGCTCGGGCGGCGTGGTCGGCGCCACCAGAAAGATCGGATCGAGCCCGGCTGCGTTGAGGGCGCCAGTCAGCTCCTCCGCCTCTTCCGGCGGGCAGTCCACCGTCAGTACGCCATCGACGCCGCTCGCGGCGGCACGTTCGGCGAAACGCTGGAAACCCATCGCGCACACCGGGTTCAGATAGCCCATCAGCACGACCGGCGTATGGCTATTCTCCAGCCGGAACGCGGCCACCATTTCCAGCACTTGGGCCAAGCTGACATGATGCTTGAGTGCGCGCTCGGAAGCGCGCTGAATCACCGGACCATCGGCCATGGGATCGGAAAACGGCACGCCCAGCTCGATGATATCGGCGCCGCCGTCCACCAGACCGAGCATCAGATCGACGGTCAGCTTCGGATTGGGATCCCCGGCGGTGATGAATGGAATCAGCGCCTTTTGCCCGCCAAGCCGGTTGAAACACTCTGCAATACGCGACATGCGCCCCTCCCGATTACAGGCTGATGCCGGACAGGCCGGCGATGGTATTGATGTCCTTGTCGCCGCGGCCGGACAGATTGACCAGGATCACCTGGTCGCGATCCATGGACGGCGCGGCCTTGGCGGCCCAGGCCAGCGCGTGGCTCGACTCCAGCGCAGGAATGATGCCCTCTAGTCGGCAACAGTCGTGGAACGCGCGCAAAGCCTCGTCGTCATCGATAGCGGTATATTCGGCGCGGCCACTGTCCTTCAGATAACAGTGCTCCGGCCCGACACCCGGATAATCCAAGCCGGCCGACACCGAATGGGTCTCGATGATCTGGCCGTCGGCATCCTGCATCAGATAACCGCGAAAACCGTGCAAAACCCCGGGCGTGCCGGCAGAGAGCGGCGCCGCGTGGCGCACGCCATCGAGCCCCTCGCCTCCCGCCTCGACGCCGACGATACGCACCCCAGGCACATCGATGTAGGGATGGAATAGCCCAATGGCGTTGGAACCGCCGCCGACGCAGGCCACCACCACATCCGGCTGGCGGCCGATCATCTCCGGCATCTGCACCTTGCACTCCTCGCCGATCACCCGCTGAAAATCGCGCACCAACATCGGATACGGGTGCGGGCCGGCGGCGGTGCCGAGGATGTAGAACGTCGAGTCGACGTTGGTCACCCAGTCGCGCATGGCCTCGTTAAGCGCATCTTTCAGCGTGCGCGAACCGGATTCGACCGGCACCACGGTGGCGCCCAACAGCTTCATGCGATAAACATTGGGCGATTGGCGCTTGATGTCCTCGGATCCCATATAGACCACGCACGCCATGCCGTAGCGCGCCGCGACGGTGGCCGAGGCCACGCCGTGCTGGCCGGCGCCGGTTTCGGCGATCACGCGCTTCTTGCCCATGCGGCGCGCCAACAGCGCCTGGCCGATGGTGTTGTTCACCTTGTGGGCGCCGGTATGGTTCAGATCCTCCCGCTTGAGGTAGATCTGGGCACCACCAAGCGCCTCCGACCATCGGCGCGCATGGTAGATCGGCGACGGCCGACCGACATAGTGCGCCAACTCTTGGCGATACTCGGCCCAGAAGGCCGGATCGGCCTTGGCTCGCGCATATTCCGCCTTGAGTTCCTCAAGTGCCGCCATCAACGTCTCGGCGACATAGATGCCGCCGTAGGTTCCGAAATGGCCCCCGGCATCCGGAAGATCATATTGATCCATATTTCGCTCCTTGTATGAATGCCGCCATTCGGCCGGCATCCTTGATCCCCTTTGAAACTTCCACGCCGCTCGACACGTCCACCGCGGCGGGACGCACGCGGTGCACGGCATCGGCGACATTATGCTCATCCAGTCCGCCCGACAGGACCAACGGCACCGGCAGATCCGCCGGCAGCAAAGACCAGTCGAAACGCGTGCCGGTGCCACCGTGCACGCCATCGACGAAGGCGTCGACCAACAGTCCGCGCGCATCGGCGTATTCGCCGGCGACGGCCGCCAGGTCCACCCCCGGGCGCATCCGTACCGCCTTCAGATACGGCCGTTGGAACGAGCGACAAAAAGCTGGCGTCTCGTCGCCGTGAAACTGCAGCACGTCGATCGGCAGCGCCGCGACAACGCGTTCGACTTCCTCGCGCGCCGGATCGACGAACAGCGCCACCACACTGACGAAGGGAGGCAACGCCGCCACCACCGCGTGCGCCGCATCGAGCGTCACATGGCGCGGGCTCTTATCGTAGAACACCAGGCCGATGGCGTCGGCTCCCAACCGGGCCGCCTCGGCACCGTCCGCGGGGCGCGTGATGCCGCAAATTTTCACCCGCATCGTCTCATCTCCACAATGTCAGCCGCGCCATGTCGGCCACGGCGGGCAAATTGAATTCTTCCGGATAACCGACACCGGTCAGGTACAAGCCATCGGGCATGAAGGTCGGCGGTGCTTCGGTACGATCGCGCGCAGCTAGCAGACGCTGCATATCCGCCGTCGTCATGGCCCCCTTGCCGACATACACCAGTGCGCCGACGATATTGCGCACCATGTGGTGCAAAAAAGCATCCGCGCGCAGATCGAAACGGATCAAGCCCTGGTACGCGCTCAGTTCGAGCTGCTGCAGATCCTTGACCGGGCTTTTCGCTTGGCATTCGGACGCGCGAAAACTAGAAAAATCGTGGCGTCCGAGCAGACTGGCCGCCGCATCCCGCATCGCCTCGACGTCCAATGGCTGGTGAAACCAGCCGACCTTGCCGGCCAACAGAGATGGACGAACAGGATACGACAACAGGTAATAACTGTAACTACGACAAAAGGCCGAGAAGCGGGCGTGAAAATCGTCGCCGACCCGCCGCGCCCACAGAACCGACACCGAGGGCGGCAGATGGCTGTTCACGCCGCGGACCCAAGCGCTGTCCGGCCGCGACACCTCGCAATCGAAATGCACCACCTGCTGCGATGCGTGCACACCGGCATCGGTGCGCCCGGCGGCCACCGTGCTCACCGCCCGGCCTGCAATCGCCGCCAGCGCTCGGTTGAGTTCATCCTGTACCGTATTGCCGTGTGGTTGCGTCTGCCAGCCCGCGAACGCCCGACCGTCATACTCCACGCCGAGCGCGATTCTCATCGATTCACCATCCTAAATCCAACCGCCATATCCATACCTAAACCCCCACTCTACCTCATGCCACCGTTCTCTGGCCACGGGATGCCTTCCAAATGCCGCATAGGAGCCGCGAGAAAGAGGACGGGGGATGATGCTTTTTTTGGGGAGGGTATCGCGGTTCAAGCCGCTACGGGCGCGCTTACGGCGTTCGTTCGAGTTTCAGGCGCCCGGATGATGTCGCAGATTCTGCGCCGACTGGCGGTCGCCCATCTCCATGAACAATTGGGCCAATGCCTGCTGATCGATCTGCTCAGGCAGTTCAGGCGCCGCCTCGGTGGGGTCGGCCTGCGTATCGCGGAAGGCCACCTGTTCGGCGGCCAGGTCGTCCAACCCGCCAAGCTCCAGCAACGGGCGCTCCGGCATCGCCTCCGGCATTGGCGCATTTCTGGGCTCGGGCTCAGCGGGCCGTCCCTCCCAATCATGCTCCGGCGCCAATTCGCGTCCCATCCTCAACACGCCCTGCCACATCTCGCTATCCGGTTCGAAGCGTTCGCGTGCCGCCTCCGCCTGGTCGATGAATCCCGCCAGGTCGTTTTGGCTCGCCAGCAGCAACAATAGCCGATAACGTAGATCGTCGCGCGTCGGGTCATAGCGCAACCACTGCCGCAAACCCTCGACGGTCGGCGTGCCCGTTGCCGCGCCATCCGACGAAGCACCCGGCACCCGCAGGCGACGCCGACGCAGGGCCAACGCGGTCACGGCCGCGGCCACCAATGCCGCACCACCGCCCGCCATCGCCAATGTTGGCGGCAGCCTGGCCTCGCCAGCAGCCGGCGCTGGCTGGACAGGGGCGGGCACAGGGGTATGGTGGCGCTTGAGATCGGCCAACTTCTGTTCCAGCGCCTGTGAAACCTCGTGGGCACTGGACAGTAACCGCTCCTGCTGCGCGAGCTTGCCGCGCAACGCCGAGAGCCGCACGGCCTCGGCGTCGCCGCTCGCCGGCGTCGCGGCAACCGGCGGCGCAAGCGGCGCCGAAGCCGGCGCCCACTGCGCCGGATAACGCAGCAAAGCGCCGGCCAACAGCAGATCCATATCGCCATCGATGAAGGCACGCGGATTTTCCCGATACAGCCGTCGCATCGCCTCGCCGGGCGAAACCCCCTCATGCCGCAGCCGGCGCACCACGGCGGACAGCGTATCGCCGGGCAGCACGCGCACAACACGGAAGGCGGCCTTGGGCGAGATCGCACCGAACTCCGCCACGTGAACCGTCTGCCCGCGCAACGTCAGGCGATAACGACGCGCAGCGCGCGCGTCCCCCAGGCTGACATCCAATCGGAAATCCAATTGCGGTAGATCCAGCGGCAGTTGGGAGTGCAATTGCAGCAAGCGACCGCCATCCGGCCCCGGCGCCAAGGCATATTTCAGCGAGGACAACAGTGCAAGCATCTCGGGCGACGGTGTGCCTGCGCCGGCGGGCGACACCCGGACGCGCAAACGCGCAGGATCGATCGGTGCGCGGCCAAGCCAAGCGGCTTCGGCCACCAGCGGTGCGCCCGGCGCCGAATGCACCTTGAGCGCCCCGAGCGCGATATTGTCGACGCCGCCATGGGCGGCCGGCGAGATCTGCGGCTTCTTATCGTCGTCGCGCACCGGCGCGGGCGACTTATGCGCTGCGCGGCGTGCATCGAGTTGATACTCGCGTACCGCGCCGCCCGCATCCCACTGGACCGCCACGGCGAAATCCAGCTCATTCTCGGGCAGGCGTGCCGGTCCGGCCACCAGCACGCCAGTGGGTTTGCCGTCGGCCGCGCGCTGCAGCGTGAAATGCAACCGGTCGGCCGATGCGCTGAACGGCGACAGCATGGGATAGCGATGACGGTCGGCCAACGCGACGGTCGTATCGCCAGTCGGCATATCGTCGACAAAGGGAATGATGGCCGAGAAGGCCTCACCAGGCGCGGACAGCACCTCGATCCGACCGAGTCCCGCCAAGGCGCAATGCGGCCAAACGAACAGCCCGGACACTGCGGCGGCCAGCAGATGGCGCCGGAGAGGACAGGTCACAACGCGACTCCAGCGGCGCGATGCCAGCCCATCGCGCGAGAAGAACGAGAAAGCCTCCGGATCCGTTTCATGCGATGGCTCACCCCATGACCTGCGCCAGCATGTCTTCGGCCTGCTTCTTCAGTTTGCCCTTGGCCTCGCGGATCAGTTCTTGCAACACCTCGCGCGCGCCTTCGTTATCGCCCATATCGAGATAGACTCGGGCGAGATCCAGCTTGGTGGCCAACGCCTCGTCATCCTGCGCGAACGGCGAGTCCACATCCTCCACCGTCACCTCGGCCTCCGGCATAGCCTCGGGCTCGGCGGCCGCCTCGGACGCGAGCGCCAGCGCCTCCTCGAACGGATCGGGCGCCGACACGTCACCGGATGCCGACTGAGGCGCCGGTTCGGCGGCACGCTCGACGGCGGGCTCGGTCGGCATGTCGGGCCAATCCAGATTGTCGGCCGGCATGGCCTGCGGCGCCGGAGCGGCCAGGGCCGGATCGTCGAGCATCGATAGATCGGGTTCGCCGAGCAACGCCGCCTCGGCCGCGGGCGACTGAATCTTGTTTTCCAGCGAGAAATCGAAATCCAGCAAACTGTGGTCGTCGGCCTTGTTCTCGGCCGGCGGCACAATCGCCGGTTCGTCCATCGAGAAGTCCAACGCGCCATCGGGCAGCGACAGCGCAGCCTGCTCTGTCTCCGCGGCCGGCGTCTCCAATGCCGAAAAATCCATCATCGGCGTTGCGGCGGCAGGCATCGCAACCTCCTCGGGGCGATACAGCGGATTTTCCGGATCGATGCTCGAGCCCATCGCCCGCGCGCGCTCCCAGTGCGCACCGCGACCGTCATAGGCGTCATGCACCTCGCGCGCCAGTACTTCGAACTTGGCTGGATCGGGCCGCGCAGCATAGATTTCGAGCAATTTGGCACGCACATCCTGGCGGCCAGGATGCAGATCGAGCGCCTTTCTCAATATCTCCTCCGCCTGCTCGTCATGTCCATAGGCCAAATACACCTCGGCCTCGGCCAGCGCATCGCCCTTGCCGCCGGCTTCTGCCGCGGTCGGATCGGGCTGGGCCACGCCAGTGCTGGCCAGAGGATTCTTCTTGCTGGGCTTGGGCACTTTCTTCCTACCGTTGCCCGGGCCGCCGCGACGCCCCAGGAAGAAGAACAGTAAAGCGATCGCCAGTACGGAAACGCCGCCGATGGTCAGTACGCGCGGGCTCTTATAGTTGATGCCGTTGGCGACCAGCTTGGCAACAGCCGCTTCCGAGGCTTGCAGGGACTGAATGCGTCGATTGAGATCCGAAATGTGCTGATTGGCTTTTTGCAAATCCTGGGCGCGCGTCTTCACTTGCTGCGACAGCGTGTCGATTTGTGCTCGCGCCGCCGCGTCCGACGCGGCGTAGGCGGCGATCTGCGATGCAGCCAGTGGCGGAGGGGGCGGGGGCACTGCCGGTGCACTCTTGGCAGACTCCGGTGTCTTGGCGGGGGCAACTGCGGCAGCCGCCGCCGGCGGCGTCGCCTGCGGAGCGGAAGCGGACAATGGCGCCAGACGTGCGACGGCGGGATGCAAGATCGTTTGGGCTCGCGCTTCGCTCAACGCGCTCATCGTGGCACGGCTGGGAATACTCAGCTTTGCGCCGGCGCGCGGCTGCGGCGGATCGCCGGCACTGAACTTAGCGCGATTGGCCAGATACAGCGCGGCCATTGCCTGACTTGGACGGATACCCGCCGGGCGAATCTTGGCCGCCAGCGAGGCGAGTGTGTCCTGCTTGCCGACCGACAACGTGTTACCGGCAGACTTGGCGCCCGCCGGCGAGGAATGCACGGCGCGCGGCGTCGGCACGGCCGCTTCGGGCGGCACATCGATCACATCGCCCTCGCCGCGCGTCTCCAGCTGCACCTCAAACCCCTTCACCCAACGTGTGCCCGAAGAGCGCAACTGCAGCACGAACTGCAGATAGGGGGTACGGATCGGCTTTTGCGAACGGATCGACACCATCGGACCATTGGGGCCGGCGTGCAGAGAGAAGCGCAGTTCGGACAGCTCCGGGGCGTAGACGAAATTGAGGTCGTCGAAAGCAGCCCGATCGGCTAGGCCAATCCGCCAGTGGGAAGTATCCAGCGACTCGGTATCGTTAAGCGCCACCTCGGCGCGCAACGGTTCGCCAAGGCGCGAATAAACTCGGATGGGTCCGAAATCGGCCCAGGCACAGACGGAAAACAGAGCGATCGCCAATGCGGCAGTGAATCGTCTCAACACATCGTCTCCTCCCGCCACGGTTTGTCATCCGCGACGTCGATCAGGACACAACATATGGCGAATAAACGCCAAATCTCGCTAAATACTGCAATATTAGGATGTGCTGACAGAATTAGCCAGCAGATACGCCCGGCGCGTCCCTTATTTGGCTCGACTTTGACCAAAAAGGGGCCGAATGTCGGCCAGCAGACACGACCGCTCCTGCGGCCGTCGTCAATCATGGCCATCCGACGGGGCGCGCTCCGCCATCGTCAGCGCAGTTTGCCGGCCGCGAGCAGCGCCTCGGCTACCTCGACGCAATTGAGCGCCGCGCCGACGCGTACGTTATCGGCGGTCAGCCAAAACGCCAGGCCGGCCTCGGTCGCGCGCACCCGGCTGACCCAGATGCGGTCGGACCCGGCCACCTCCATCGGCGTGGCATAGCCATCCTCGCGCTGCGAGTCGTCCACCACATGGATGCCGTTGGCGGCCAAGAGCTTGCGCGCGCGCTCGACCTCGAGCGGCTGCGACAGCGCCACATTCACCGACCAGGCGTGGCCGAAGAACACCGGCACCCGCACACAAGTCACCTCGACCGGCAGCGCCGGCTGGCCGAGCAGGCGACGCACTTCGTCGATCACCGACTGCTCTTCGCTGGTGCCGCCGTCGCCCTGTACCTCGCCGATACGCGGCAGCAGGTTGAAGGCAATGCGCTTGGGGTAAACCGTGGTTTCGACCTCGCGCTGGCCGAACAATGCCGTGGTTTGATCCGCCAGCACCTCCAGCGCCTCCTGTCCGGTGCCCGAAACCGACTGATAGGTCGATACGGTGACCCGGGAGAGGCCGTTTGCGGCCAGTGCATTGAGTGCCACCGCCAGCGGCGTGACGGTGCAGTTCGGCACCGACACCAACGACACGTCCTCTTGTGCAAGCAGGCCCGCGCCATTGATGCGCGGCACTACGAACGGCACCTGCTCATCGAGACGGAACGCCGAACTGAAGTCGATCACCGTGGCGCCGGCCGCCCGCGCTTGCGGTGCCAACTGGCGCGACACCTCGCTACCGGCGACGAAAAAGGCCAGGTCGATGTTATCGAACGACACCTCGTCGAGCGGCTGCACATCGAGCTCCAGATTGCCGTAAGCCACGACCTCGCCTTCATGCTCCGTCCCATCGACGGCGCACACCCGCTTCGCAGGAAACTGGCGTTCGGCCAAAAGATCGAGAATGGCGCGGCCGATCAGGCCGGTGGCGCCGACAACGGCAACTTGCAGAGCTTGCGACATGGTGGAAGTCCTTTTGGAGCCAAAGCAACAGGGGCGCTCGCGCGCCCCTTGGGGATGGCGCAATGCGGCACCGCACGCCGCGATTGCACCCTACGAAACGGGCGCTATTCTACCGCCCTATCCGCTACGTTTACAGCATTTACCTTTCGAGCAGGATACGCAGCATGCGGCGCAACGGTTCGGCCGCGCCCCACAGCAGCTGGTCGCCAACGGTAAAGGCCGACAGATAGTCGCCGCCCATGCCCAGTTTGCGCAAACGGCCCACCGGCGTGCGCAGCGTACCGCTGACCGCCGCCGGGCTCAATTCGCGCATCGAAGCCTCGCGCTCGTTCGGCACCACCTGCGCCCAGGCATGCGCCGAGGCCAGCATGTCGTCGATTTCATCCAGCGGTACGTCATGCTTGAGCTTCACGGTCAGTGCCTGGCTGTGACAACGCATGGCACCGATACGCACGCACAGACCGTCGACCACGATCGGCGCATCGCCGCGGCCGAGAATCTTATTGGCCTCGGCCTGCCCCTTCCACTCTTCCTTCGACTGGCCGTTCCCCAGGTCCTTGTCGATCCACGGAATCAGGCTACCGGCCAACGGCACGCCGAACTGCTTGGTCGGAAAGGCGTCGTCGCGCAAGGTGGCGGTCACCGCGCGATCGATATCGAGAATCGCGCTGCCCGGATCGGCCAATTGCGGAGCCACCGCGGCATGGAGCGCCCCCATGCCGGACAAGAGCTCGCGCATATGCTGCGCGCCGCCGCCCGAAGCCGCCTGGTAGGTCATGGCACTCACCCACTCCACCAGATCGCGCTGAAACAGCCCGGATAGCGCCATCAACATCAGCGATACCGTGCAATTGCCGCCGATGTAGTTCTTGACGCCGCCGGCGAGCGCCCGGTCGATCACCTGACGGTTGACCGGATCGAGCACGATAATGGCGTCGTCGACCATGCGCAAACTCGATGCGGCATCGATCCAATAGCCCTTCCAGCCTGCTGCCCGCAGTTTCGGATACACCTCGTTGGTGTAGTCGCCGCCTTGGCAAGTGACCACCACGTCCATGGACGACAATGCATCGACCGAATAGGCATCCTTGAGCGGCGGCACATCGCGGCCGATCTCCGGCGCCTTGCCGCCGACATTGGAAGTGGTGAAAAACACCGGCTCGTCGATATGGACAAAGTCCCGTTCTTCGTTCATGCGCTGCATCAGCACCGAGCCGACCATGCCGCGCCAACCTACAAATCCCACTCGCATCTGTCTATTTCCTTTCAACGTCTATTCTGTTCGCGCAGCTTACAGCGCGGCCACGACGGCATCGCCCATCGCGGCGCAGCCGACCTTTTCGCAACCCGGTTGATAAATGTCGGCCGTACGCAAGCCGGCGGCCAGCACCTTCTTGACCGCGCCTTCCACGCGCAGGGCGGCATCGTCGCGATTGAAGGTGTAGCGCAGCATCATCGCCAACGACAAGATGGTCGCCAGCGGATTGGCCAGATCGCGCCCGGCGATGTCCGGCGCCGAGCCGTGGCTCGGCTCGTACAAGCCCTTGTTGTTCTCGTCGAGCGAGGCCGAGGGCAACATGCCGATCGAGCCGGTCAGCATCGACGCTTCATCGCTCAGGATGTCGCCGAAGATATTGCCGGTCACCATGACGTCGAACTGCTTGGGGTTGCGTACCAGTTGCATCGCCGCGTTATCGACATACATATGGCTGAGTTCGACCTCGGGGTATTCGCGCCCGACATCGATCATGATTTCCTTCCAGAACTCGGTGGTCTCCAGCACATTGGCCTTGTCCACCGAGCACAACCGGCGCGAACGTTTCATGGCGATGTCGAACGCCACATGGGCAATGCGGCGCACCTCGCTCTCGCTGTAGCGCATGGTGTTATAGGCCTCGCGCTCGCCCAGTTCATTGATCGAAATGCCGCGCGGCTGGCCGAAATAGATATCGCCGGTCAGCTCGCGCACGATCATGATGTCGAGCCCGGCAACCACCTCGGGTTTGAGCGTCGAGGCAGAGGCCAGCTCGGGATAGAGCAACGCCGGGCGTAGATTGGCGAACAGTCCCAGGTCTTTGCGGATCGCCAACAGGCCGCGCTCGGGCCGCAACGGTCGTTCGAGCTTGTCGTACTGCGGCCCGCCGACCGCGCCAAGCAGCACCGCGTCGGCGGCGTGCACCAGTTGGCGCGTCGCTTCCGGGTAGGGATCGCCATGGCGGTCGTAGGCGGCGCCGCCCAACACGCCCATCTCGGTCTCCACCGGCAGGCCGTCGGTTTTGAGTACGTCGAGCACGCGGCAGGCCTGGGTCACGATTTCCGGGCCAATCCCGTCGCCGGGCAAAACGGCAATTTTCATATAACGCTCCTTTACAGCAACCAGGGCTTGTCGGCGGCAATATGCGCCTCGAAGGCGCGAATCTTGTCGGCGTGGCGCAAAGTCAGGCCGATTTCGTCCAGACCGTTGAGCAGACAATGCTTGCGATGCTCGGTAATGTCGAAACGGTAGCTGCGTCCGGACGGCGTATCTACCGTCTGGCGTGCCAGGTCGATCGACAGCCGATAGCCGGGATGCGTCGCGCACTCGACGAACAGTCGGTCGACCGCATCGGCCGACAACACGATCGGCAACACGCCGTTCTTGTAGCAGTTATTGAAAAAGATGTCGGCGAAACTCGGCGCGATAATGGCGCGGAAACCATAATCCTCCAATGCCCACGGCGCATGCTCGCGGCTGGAACCGCATCCGAAATTCTCGCGCGCGAGCAGGATTTCCGCCCCCTGGAAGCGCGGCATGTTGAGCACGAAATCGCCGTTCAGCGGGCGCCGGCTATTGTCCATGCCCGGTTCGCCATGATCCAGGTAGCGCCATTCGTCGAACAGATTGGGGCCGAAGCCGGCGCGCTTGATCGACTTGAGAAACTGCTTGGGGATGATCGCATCGGTATCGACATTGGCGCGATCGAGCGGGCACACCAGCCCATCGAGTGTGGTAAAGGCTCTCATGGCGCCTCCTCAAAAGGTTCGAATGTCGACGAAATGACCGGTCACCGCTGCGGCGGCGGCCATGGCCGGGCTCACCAGGTGCGTGCGCCCGCCCTGCCCCTGCCGTCCCTCGAAGTTGCGGTTCGAGGTTGCGGCGCAACGCTCGCCGGGCTCCAGTCGGTCGGCGTTCATCGCCAGGCACATCGAGCAGCCCGGCTCGCGCCATTCGAAACCGGCATCGAGAAACACCTGGTGCAGGCCCTCGGCCTCGGCCTGCGCCTTGACCAGCCCCGACCCCGGCACCACCAGAACCTGGCGCACCGACTCGGCCTTCTTGCGGCCGCGCACCACGGCGGCGGCGGCGCGTAGATCCTCGATGCGCGAGTTGGTACAGGAACCGATGAACACTTTATCCAGTTTGATATCGCAAATCGGGGTATACGGTGCCAACCCCATGTAGTGCAACGCGCGCATCAAGCCCTCGCGTCGAATCGGATCGTGCTCGTTCGCGGGATCCGGCACTTGGCCATCGACGCCGCAGACCATTTCCGGCGAAGTCCCCCAGGTCACCTGGGGCACCATCTCGGCGGCATCCAGTTCGACCGTGGCGTCGAAGGCGGCATCCGGATCCGACGTCAGCGTGCGCCAATCTTCGACTGCGCGCTCCCAGTCGGCCGCAGCGGGCGCCAGCGGGCGGCCGCGCAAAAAGTCGATCGTCGTCTGATCCACCGCCACCAGCCCCGAACGGGCGCCGGCCTCGATGGCCATATTGCAGAGCGTCATACGCCCTTCCATCGACAACGCACGCACCGCCGAGCCGCCGAACTCGATGGCGTAGCCGGTGCCGCCGGCGGTGCCGATATGGCCGATGATCGCCAGCGCCATGTCCTTGGCGGTAACGCCGACAGGCAGTTCGCCGTCGACGCGCACCAGCATGTTCTTGGATTTCTTGGCCACCAGACACTGGGTCGCCAGCACATGCTCGACTTCGGAAGTGCCGATGCCGTGCGCCAGCGCACCGAAGGCGCCGTGGGTCGAAGTATGGCTGTCGCCGCAAACCACGGTCATGCCCGGCAACGTCGCGCCCTGCTCCGGCCCGATGACGTGCACGATGCCTTGGCGACTGTCGCGGAACGGGAAATAGGCCCGGGCGCCGAATTCCTGGATATTGGCATCCAGCGTCTCGACCTGCAGCCGGGAAATCGGATCCTGGATACCCAGTTCCCAATGGTCGGTCGGGGTATTGTGGTCGGCGGTGGCAACCACCGAGCCGATACGCCAGGGCGTGCGGCCGGCGAGTTTCAACCCCTCGAATGCCTGCGGACTGGTCACTTCGTGCACCAAGTGACGGTCGATGTACAGCAACACCGTCCCGTCAGCCTCCTCGTGCACGACATGACGTGCCCACAGCTTGTCATACAATGTTTGTCCGCTCATCTGTGATTTCTCTTTTGTCCAAAATACGAATACGGCATTGCCTCCGTGTCGATCGCTACTCGCCGTACTGCGAGAAAGTCGCCGACAGGTTTAGTTTTGACCATTCTTGCATAGCAACATCGCCGCGGACAAGCAGCAAAAAGCCCGGTTTTTGTCGAAAAAACCGGGCGTTGGACAAGGTGTCGGATAGATTGGACATTTCGTCCGGAAAACGATTTTTTAGCTCGTGGCCAAGACCTGCCGCGACGGTCGCAAACAGCGCCAGCACACCCCGACGCCAATCAGTGCCGCGCAGGCGGAGAGGCTGAACACCAGCGGCACGCCGCCATGGGTCCACAGTACGCCGGACAGCAGGCCGCCCAGGCTACCGCCGATGCCGAACGAGAAGATGATGTACAAACCCTGGCCCTTGGCATGGTGCTGCTCGGCGAAATGGCGATGGATCAAGCCGATGGATGCGGCGTGGTGGATGGCGAAGGTCGGCGCATGCAGCGCTTGCGACAACACCGCCAAGAGCGGATTGCCGATCGCCAGCGCCATCAGCGAGAAGCGCAGCACCGCCGCCACCAGCGACAACAGCATTAGCCGTTCCAGCGCAATGGCGCCCATGATGCGCGGCATGAACCAGAACACACCGATTTCCGCCATGACGCCCACCGCCCATAGCCAGCCGATGGCGCTCTTGTCGAAGCCGGCCTGCCTCAGGCCGATGGAATAAAAGGTGTAATACGGCCCGAAGGCGAAGGCCATCAGGAAGCAGCATGCGAACAGTGCCGCCACCGGCGGTTGGCGCAGCGTCCCCCAGAGCGAGGTCTGGCCGCGCGCGCGCGCCGGCGCCGCCACTTCGGGCAGCCGCCAGGCCGACCACAACACGGCGCACAGCAAGCCAAAGGCCAGCCACGGCAGGCTGGACAAGTGCAGCCAGTCGAGGGCATAGCCGCCCGCCACCGCCAAAATCAGATAACCGATCGAGCCCCATACCCGTACCCGGCTATAGCGCCCGGGCTCGCTACGCGTCAGGTGTGCCGTACTGGCCTCCACCAGAGGCAGCGACGCCGCCCAGAAGAAATGCACCAGTGCCAGGCAGAAAAACACCCAGACGAAGGTTTTGGCGTGCAGGCAGATCAACAAGAAGCCCAGCGCGGCCATCAACGAAGTGGCGACCACGATCGGCCGGCGCTGACGCCGTCGATCTGCCAGCCAGCCCCAGAAGCCCGGCGCGACGATACGCGCCATGGTCGACAAGGCGATCAAGAGCGAGATCTGCCAGGGGCTAAAGGACAGCGACTCGAGATACAAGCCCCAAAAGGGGTTGAACAGACCGTTGTAGGCGAAATAGCAAAAGTAGTAGGTGGCAAACGGTAGCAGCGAGATCACTGGAAGGTATCCTTGAAACGCAGCATGTCGCGCCGTGCACGCTTGGTGGGCCGCCCCTCGCCATGCGGGAAGCTGGCGCGCTCGGCACGGATGAGCGCCGCGCGCTCCTCGCGCGCCGCCTGGGACTCGGCGCTTTCGCTATACAACGACTGGGCGTCTTTGGCCGACTTGCGCTGCGTCGACAGGCCGATCACGGTCACATGGTATTCCAACTGGTTGATGCGCAGATGCAGCGTGTCGCCGACATTGACCGTGCGCGACGGTTTGACGCGCTCGCTACCGACCAGGACGCGCCCCAGCTCGATGGCTTCGTGCGCCAGTTGCCTGGTTTTGAAAAAGCGCGCGGCCCACAGCCACTTGTCGAGCCGTATCTTGCCGTCCTCGTCCTCGCCGACCTGGGGCTTACGGCTCATCGCACCACATCCCACTGCGCCGAGACCAGACCGTCGAGCTCGGCCACCAAATGCGCGCCGGCATGAATCGGCCCCACCCCCTCCGGCGTGCCGGTATAGATCAAGTCGCCGGCTTGCAAGCCATATTCGGCGGACAACCAAGACACCAGTTCGGCCACACCGTGCAGCATCATGGCGCTATCGCCCCGCTGGCGCACATCGTCGCCCACGGAGAGCGAGAAACGCAGTCGCGCGGGATCCGGCACCCGACTGGCGGCGACGAAATCCGATACGCAGGCCGAGCCGCGAAACCCCTTGGCACGCGTCCAGGGATGGCCCTTGGCCTTGAGTTCGCCTTGGATGTCGCGCGCGGTCAAATCCAGGCCGACGCCATACCCCGCCACGGCATCGAGAGCCTGCTCCACCGGCAGGTGGTCGGCATCGCGACCGATCAACAGTACGAGTTCGCACTCATGATGCACATCGTGCGAATACTTCGGCAGGGTCAAACGACCGCCTGGCCCGAGTAGCGCGCTTTGCGGCTTGAGAAACACCAGCGGCAAGTCGTCGCGCACATTGTTGAGTTCGGCGATATGCGCGGCATAGTTACGGCCCACGCAGAAAATCGTGGCGACCGCGACCGGGCGGCCCTCGAGTTTCACCTGCTTCATGACATCTCCTTAAATTCCCTGTGCCCTATTATCCCACCAGCCACCCACCTTTCAACATTAAGAAAATGGTGCAATGCGCAACACCCCCGCCCGATTGACCAAGATTTTTGCGTAAATGCACGAAGGGCCGAGTGTAAACGTCATAAATTCTTGTTACAGTCGGAACAAGCCCGGCCCTCTACCCGCCGCAGAGGTCCAAGACCGAACACCTTGCTTGAGGAGTGGATTTTGAGTCAGGACACGACCGTTTCTCTGGATCAGTTCTTCGAGAATCTTTCCGCCGCCAACCAACAATGGCTGCAGCAGTTCACCGCATCGCTCTCCGGTGCGGACGACGCTTCCCCCTTCACGGCCTGGCAACAGGCAATCGGCAGCGCTAATCCGTTTTTCGCGCTGCAGAACAATCTGTACCAGCAGCAGATGAATCTGTGGTTGCAGTTCCTCGGCCAGGGACAAGCGGCACCCGATAGCCCGCCCGCCAAGGATCGCCGCTTCGCCGCGCCGGAATGGAACGAACACCCGTTCTACAACTACATCAAGCAGAGCTATCTGAGCACGGCGCAATGGATGACCCAATTGGTGGATCAAGCGCAATTGGAGGGAGAGAACAAGGACCGGCTGTCCTTCATCACCCGCCAATATCTGGACGCCATGTCGCCCAGCAACTTCCTCCTGACCAACCCGGAAGTCATCAAGCATGCCATCGAGACCAAGGGAGAAAGCCTGGTCGAGGGGATGAAGAACATGATGGCCGACATCGAGAAGGGGCATATCTCGATGTCGGACGAAAGCCGCTTCGAAATCGGCGACAACATTGCCGCCACGCCGGGCCAGGTGGTGTTCCGCAATGAGCTGATCGAACTGTTGCAGTACACGCCGACCACGTCGCAGGTGTACGAAATGCCGCTGTTGATCGTACCGCCCTGCATCAACAAGTACTACCTGATGGATCTGCAGCCGGAAAACTCCATGGTGCGTCATTTCGTCGCCCAGGGTTACCGCGTGTTCCTAGTCAGCTGGCGCTCGGCCGTGCCGCCGATGAAGCACTTCACCTGGGACAATTACATCGAGTCGGGCGTACTCGCCGCCGCCGAGGTGGTGCAGAAGATCACCCGCCAGCCGAAGATGAACCTGTTGGGCTTCTGCATCGGCGGCGTGATCCTGGCCACCGCACTGGCGGTGATGAAGGCGCGCGGCCAGGATTGGGCCAACAGCGCCACCTTCATGACCTCGCTGATCGACCATACCGACCCGGGCGAAATCAAGGTCTATATCGACGAACACATGATCGAGCAGCGCGAGGCCAAAATGGCGGCCGGCGGCATCATCAGCGGCAAGGAGATCGGCCGTACTTTCGCCTCGCTGCGCGCCAACGATCTGGTGTGGAACTATGTGGTCAACAACTACCTGCTGGGCAAAACGCCGGCGCCGTTCGACCTGCTCTACTGGAACAACGACGCGGTCGACCTGCCCTTGCCGATGCACACCTTCTTCTTGCGGCAGTTCTACCTGAACAACGCGCTGATCCAACCCGGCGGCGTCACGCTCTGCGGCACGCCGATCGATCTGTCGACCATCGACATTCCGATCTACATGTTTGCCGCACGCGAGGATCACATCGTGCTGTGGAGCTCTGCCAGCTCGGGCCTCAAGTACTTCACCGGCGCACCGTCGCGCCGCTTCGTGCTGGGCGCCTCGGGCCATATCGCCGGCTCGATCAATCCGGTCACCAAGGACAAGCGCAATTACTGGGTCAACGACGAATTGCCGCTCGATGCGGAAGCCTGGCTCGACAACGCCGAGAGCCGCCCCGGCAGCTGGTGGAAAGATTGGGATGCTTGGCTCGCACCGCAATCCGGCAAGCAGGTGGCCGCGCCCAAGAGCATGGGCAACAAGGCCTACCCGCCGCTGGAAGCCGCGCCGGGCAGCTATGTCCGCGCCAAGGCGATGCCGACGGCGCTGGCCAATGTGCAGTGATTACCGTCCATAACAGAGATAAGTAGAAGCCTCATCCATCCTTAGGAGAAGCAAATGCAAGACGTCGTGATCGTCGCGGCAGGTCGCACCGCACTGGGTAATTTTGGCGGCTCGCTGGCCAAGATCCCCGCCCACGAACTGGGCGCCACCGTGATCAAGGCCCTGCTGGAAAAAACCGGCATCCGTCCGGACCAGATCTCCGAAGTCATCCTGGGCCAGGTTCTGACCGCCGGCTGCGGTCAGAATCCGGCGCGCCAAGCGCTGATCAAGGCCGGCATCCCGGTCGAGGTACCGGCCATGACCATCAACCAGGTGTGCGGTTCGGGTCTGAAGACCACTCACCTCGCCGCCCAGGCAATCGCCTGCGGCGACGCCGACATCGTCATCGCCGGCGGCCAGGAAAACATGAGCCTGGCGCCGCATCTGCTGCCCGGCTCGCGCGACGGTTTCCGCATGGGGCCGGCTCAGCTTGTCGACAGCATGGTGTACGACGGCCTGACCGACGTATACAACCAGTACCACATGGGTATCACGGCCGAGAACATTGCCGAGAAATACGGTATCAGCCGCGAAGAGCAGGATGCCTTCTCCGCCAGCTCGCAGAATAAGGCCGAAGCGGCGCAGAAAGCCGGCCGCTTCGCCGCCGAGATCGTTCCGGTGCTGATCCCGCAGCGCAAGGGCGATCCGCTGGTGTTCGACCAAGACGAATTCATCAAGCTCGGCGCCACCGCGGAGGGGCTGGGCAAGCTGCGCCCGGCCTTCAAGAAGGACGGCACGGTCACCGCCGGCAACGCCTCGGGCATCAACGACGGCGCCGCCGCGGTGATCATGATGAGCGCCGCACGCGCCGACCAGCTGGGCCTCAAGCCGCTGGCCCGCATCAAGGCCTATGCCTCGGCCGGCGTCGAACCGTCGATCATGGGCATGGGCCCGGTACCGGCCACCCAACGCGTGCTGGCCCGCGCCGGTTGGAGCGTGCAAGACCTCGATCTGATCGAAGGTAACGAAGCCTTCGCCTCTCAGGCCATCGGCGTCGGCCGCGAGCTGAAGTGGGACAACGACAAGCTCAACGTCAACGGCGGCGCCATCGCGCTCGGCCACCCGATCGGTGCTTCCGGCTGCCGCATTCTGGTGACCCTGTTGCACGAGATGCAGCGTCGCGACGCCAAGAAGGGCCTGGCAACGCTGTGCATCGGCGGCGGCATGGGTGTGGCGCTGGCATTGGAGCGCTGATCGGCATCTGACTGACCGGCCTCCCTCGTCCTACGCGGAAGGGGGAGGCAGGATGACGCGAACACTGTCCTTCCCGTGGAGCAACACCATGCGCCCACTCAACGTTCTAAGTCTGTTCATCCTGCTCTTTCCATGGCTTTTCATCCGGGTTGGCGGCGCGGCCGAACCCGTGACGCCGGCGCCAACGCGGATCGCGGTCTATTACAACGTGCGCGCGCCCTATGTAGTGAGCAAACCCGATGGAACGATATCGGGGCTGACCGGCACACCGACAACCCAGGCCTTTCATGCCGCCCATATACCGGTCGCCTGGGTCCAGATGCCCAGCAACCGGCAACTGATGGCCATCGAGGAAAATCTATCTCCAGCCTGCTCGGTGGGTTGGTTTAAAAACGCCGAACGCGTACGCTTCGCCAAATTCACCAAACCCATCTACCGCGATCGACCGACCATCGGACTGATCAACACCGCGAGCACCATTCCCCGCCCCCCTATCGCGTTGGCTGCGCTATTGCAGAACACGCAACTGCGCGTCCTCATCAAAGAGGGCTATTCGTATGGGCCGTACGTCGACCGTTTGCTGCAAAAGAGCAAGGCCGTGCCCGTCCCGACCTCGATGGACAACCTCGTCATGGTGCGCATGGTCGCGCTACGCCATGCCGACATGATGTTCGCCGCCGAAGAGGAAGCCGCGGTGCTACTGCAACAATCCGGCATCGACGCCGCCCGCTTCCGGATCTTGCACTTCACCGACATGCCGGATGGCGAACAGCGCTATCTGCTTTGCAGCCGCGCCGTGCCAGATCAAGTGATACGCAGCTTGAACGCCGTCATCCCGCCGCTGGCGCCATAGCGCATGAGATACGTGGGCGTACCCGGAGCAGGCTCTCGCACCAATAAGACCAAATTCGGACTATAATCAGTCCACCCAACTCGCCGGCGTCAGGTGCAATCATGAAACTCTCCACTCAAATTAAACCCATCAGCTATCTCAAAAGCCACACGGCGGAAATTGTCAAAGAGATCACTGAGAGCCGCGAGCCCTTACTGATCACCCAAAACGGCGAAGCCAAGCTGGTGGTCATGGATGTGCGCTCTTACGAGGAACAGGAACAAACCCTCGCCCTATTGAAGACTCTCGCCATTGGCAACCATGAGATCATGCAAGGCGAGTTCCGTAGCACAGAGGAAGTATTTGCCGAGATGGATATGGATGAGCAGCCATGACCGCCCAAACCGTCTTCCTGCGGTCGGCGGAAATCGATCTTAAAGCATTGAAACGCTATATTTTGCAAAACTTTGGCCAGGAGGCATGGCTCGCGACCTACGGCCAAATCAAGTCGTCCGTTGCCATCATCCAATCCTATCCCGAACAAGGATGGATTCCCGACGAGCTGCAAAGCCTGAACCTTACGCAGTATCGCCAAGTCATCAGCGGAATGAACCGCATCGTTTACGAGATTCGTGGCGATATGGCCTACATCCATATCATCTGCGACAGCAGAAAAGACTTGAAAGCACTTCTCATCAGAAGGCTATTACAGGCTTGAACCGCGCGGAACACGCCGAGCCGTAAAGTAAAAAGCCCGCCGGGCGTCTCCACGCGGCGGGCCGTCGATTTCCAATCGATTACATCGTTTCCAGCACTTCGATACCCAGTAGGCCCAGGCCGGTGGACAAGGTGCGTGCGGTCCAATCGGCCAGACGCAAGCGGCTGTCGCGGACCGCGCCCTCGCTCTTGAGGATCGGGCAGGCTTCGTAGAAGCGCGAGAACAGCGTGGCGATCTGATACAGGTAGCTGCTCAGGTGGTGCGGGTAGCAGCCCTCGCCCACCGTCACCAGCACGTCCTCGAACTGCGCCAACGCAACGGCCAACTGCTTCTCGGCCGGTTCGACCACATCGATCTTGGCCTGATGGTTCCAGTCGCCGGCCTTGCGGAAGACGCTCTTCACCCGGGTATAAGCGTATTGCAGATACGGCGCGGTGTTGCCTTCGAAGGACAACATGCTTTCCCAGTTGAAGATGTAATCGCTCATGCGGCTCTTGGACAGGTCGGCGTACTTGACGGCGCCGATGCCCACGGCGCGTGCGATGCGCTGCTTGTCGGCTTCCGATAGCTCGGGATTCTTACTGCTCACCATCGCATTGGCGCGCTCGATGGCTTCGTCCAGCAGCTCGACCAGCTTGACCGTGCCGCCGGAACGGGTTTTGAACGGCTTGCCGTCCTGCCCCATCATGGTACCGAAGGCGACATGCTCAAGGCGCACGTCGGCCGGCGCGAAACCGGATTTGCGGCTGGTGGCGAACAATTGCGAGAAGTGCAGGCTTTGGCGCGCGTCGACCACGTAGATCAGGCGGTTACCGTGCAGGTTGCGCACGCGATAGCGAATGGCGCCCAGGTCGGTGGTGGCGTACAGATAGCCGCCATCCTTCTTCTGCACGATGAACGGGTACGGGTTGCCGTCGGCGTCCTGGAACTCGTCGAGGAATACGCATTTGGCACCGTCGTCTTCCTTCAGCACGCCGGCGGCCTCTAGGTCCTCCACCACGCGCGGCAGGTCGTCGTTATAGGCCGATTCGCCCATGACGTCGTCCGGCGTGAGCTTCAGGCCCAGCTTGTCGTAGACCGACTGACAGTGTTCCAGCGACACCGCGACGAATTTCTTCCACAGTTCCAGCACCTGCGGATCGCCGCCTTGGAGCTTGACCACGTATTCGCGCGCCTGGTTGGCGAAATCCTCGCTCTCGTCGAAACGAATCTTGGCCTTGCGGTAGAACTCTTCCAGGTCGTGCAGCTCGTTGGCGGCCGTGCCTTCGTTATGGGTTTCCACCAGGTAGGCGGTCAGCATGCCGAACTGGGTGCCCCAGTCGCCGACGTGGTTCTGGCGGATCACGGTGTGGCCGAGGAACTCCAGCACGCGGGTCAACGTGTCGCCGATGATCGACGAGCGCAGGTGGCCGACGTGCATTTCCTTGGCCAGGTTCGGCGACGAGTAGTCGATGACCACGGTCTGCGGTGCTTGGCGCACGACGCCCAGATGATCGTCGCCCAAGGCACGCTCGGCTTCGGCCGCGATGAATTCGGCGCTCAAGTGGATATTGATGAAGCCGGGGCCGGCAATTTCGACGCGATCCGCAATTCGTCGCAAGTCCAGAGCGTCGACCACTTTTTGGGCCAGTTCGCGCGGGTTGACGCGCATTTGCTTGGCGGCGGCCATCACGCCATTGGCCTGATAATCGCCGAACTCTGGTTTGGATGCGGGCTGCACGGTCGCCGGGGCATCCGGTGCGCCCACCGCGGCCAGCGCGGCCTGAACCCGCTCGCTGATCAATTGCTGAATCGTCATAGATAGTTTTCCAATCACACAAATCCAAAATGATTTTCGCTTGCGAACGAAAATGCTGAGTTGATTGTAAGCCCGTGCCGCGGCAGCCGGCAACGCGGCTTTTGCCTTGGGGGCACAAAATCGCCACACTCCGCAGGCGATTCGCAAACGAAAACGCACGCCCCGCGGGGCGTGCGTTTCTACCGATGGCGACGACGCGACTCAGGCGGCCTCGGCGGCGAAGGCCATCCGCATTTCGCGTGCCAGCTTGCGCTCGGCGGCGCGCATATACCAATTGACCGCCACCACACCGATGGTTACCGAGGAGATGAACAGCGTTGCCAGTGCGTTCATTTCCGGGTTCAGGCCCAGGCGCACACGCGAGAACACCACCAGCGGCAACGTGGTCGAGCCCGGCCCCGACAAGAAGGCGGTCAACACCAGATCGTCGAGCGACAGGGTGAAGGACAGCAGCCAGCCCGATACCAGCGCCTGCGAGATTAGCGGCAGCGTAATGGCGAAGAAGATCTTACCCGGCGTTGCGCCGAGATCCATGGCAGCCTCTTCCAGCGACATATCCAGTTCGCGCACCCGCGACTGCACGATGATGGCGACGTAGGACACGCATAAGGTGGTATGGCCGATCCAAATGGTCATCAGACCGCGCCCTTGCGGCCAACCCAGGAGCTGCCCCATCTGCACGAACAACAGCAGCATGGAGATACCGATGATCACTTCCGGCATCACCAGCGGCGCGTTGATCATGGCCGAGAACAGTGTGAACAAGCGGAAGCGGCCGAAGCGCGCCAGCACGAAGCCGGCCACGGTACCGACCACCACTGAGGCGGTGGCGGTCAACAACGCGATGCGAATGCTCAACCAGGCGGCGGAGATCAGTTCATCGTCTTCCAACAACGCTGCATACCACTTGGTGGAAAAGCCGGACCACAAGGTCACCAACTTCGATTCGTTGAACGAATAGATCACCAGCAGCACGATCGGCAGGTACAAGAACAGATAACCTGCGCCGAGCACGGTGACGGAGAGGGTCTTGTTGGGCTTGATCATTTCAGGACTCCTCCATTTCCTTAGTCTGATAGTGCTGGAACAGCGCCATCGGCACCAGCAGCAGGATCACCATGGCGCAGGTCACGGCGGAGGCCATCGGCCAGTCGTTATTCTCGAAGAACTCGCTCCACATCTGACGACCGATCATCAATGTCTCCGAACCGCCGAGCAACTCCGGAATCACGTACTCGCCGACCGCCGGGATGAAGACCAACAAACTGCCGGCGATGATACCGTTCTTGGATAGTGGCAGGGTCACCTGAAAGAACGCCCGCCACGGTTTAGCGCCCAAATCGTAGGCGGCCTCTAGCAAGGACAGATCCATTTTCACCAGGTGGGCATAAAGCGGCATGATCATGAACGGCAGATAGGAATACACCATGCCGATATAGACGCCCCAGTTGGTGTGATAGAGCCGTAGCGGCTCATGGATCAGCCCGAGCCAGATCAGGAAGTTGTTCAGAAGACCATCGTTCTTCAGGATCGCCACCCAGGCATAAACCCGGATCAGGAACGAGGTCCAGAATGGCAGCATCACCAGCATCATCAGCGTGTTGCGTGTGGACGGCTCCGCACGCGCGATGTAGTACGCGATCGGGTAGCCGATTAACAGGCACAGAAAGGTGGAGATCAGCGCCATCTTCAACGAGCTGAGATAGGTGGCGATATACAGATCGTCATTCCACAGGAACTGGTAGTGGCTCAAGTTCAAGGCAATGTTGAGCACTCCCTCCTTGAGCTCGGCCAGCGGCGTATAGGGTGGAATGCCCATCTGCTGCTGCGAGAAGCTGATGCCGATGACCAGGATGAAAGGCACAAAGAAAAACAGGAACAGGAAGGCGAACGGAAAGGCGATCACCCCTGTCCGCCCCGACGGCACGGCGCGTGCCAGCATTTTGCGCAGTTTCTTCATGACGTCAGCACCACTTGGCTGGACGCACCCCAGCTCACATAGACTTCATCGTCGTAGCTGGGCGCATCGTCGCTGGCCAGCACTAGGCTCGACAAATTGGCCAGGAAGATCTTGCCGTTGGCCAACTGCACGTGATAGAGCGTGTAGCTGCCCATATAGGCCAGATCCTTGACCACCCCGTGCGCATAGTTGTACTTCTGCTCCGGCTTCTCGCGCGTCACGCGTACGCGTTCCGGACGGATCGATACCGACACTTCCATGCCCAGCGGCCCGGTAATGCCGTGATTGATGTGCAGGCGTTGGTCTAGTCCGGGACATTCGACGAATACGTGATCCGGTTCGTCCTCGACCACCACACCGTCGAGCAGGTTGGTGGAGCCGATGAACTCGGCGGTAAAGCGACAGTTCGGGTATTCGTACACCTGATTGGGCGTGCCGACCTGGATCACCTCGCCGTCGCTCATTACCGCCAGACGGGTCGCCATGGTCATCGCCTCTTCCTGGTCGTGGGTCACCATGATGCAGGTCACGTCGACCTTCTCGATGATGTTGACCAGTTCCAGCTGGGTCTTTTGACGGATTTTCTTGTCCAGCGCCGACATCGGCTCGTCGAGCAGCAACAGCTTCGGCCGCTTGACCAGGCTGCGCGCCAGCGCCACACGCTGCTGCTGACCGCCGGAGAGCTGGTGTGGTTTGCGGCGGGCGAATTTTTTCATCTGCACCAATTCGAGCACATCGGCGACGCGCTCCTTGATTTCGTTCTTCGGTACCCCTTCCTGCTTGAGGCCGAAAGCCACGTTGTCCTCTACGGTCATGTGCGGAAACAGCGCATAGGACTGGAACATCATGTTGACCGGGCGGCGATACGGCGGGATGCGGCTCAGGTCTTCGCCATCCACCAGAATCTTGCCCGAGGTCGCGGTTTCAAAGCCGGCAAGAATGCGCAGCAGGGTCGACTTGCCGCAGCCGGAACTGCCCAACAGAGCAAACAGCTCGTTTTTCTTGATGGTCAGGCTGACCGAGTTCAGGGCCACATGCTCGCCAAAGTTCTTGACGACATCGATGACCTGGACAAAATCAGCGCGCTCGTTCTGTGTTGCCGCGAGGGCCTGGCTATTCATGCGTTCGTTCATCATGATTTTTACTTTGTATCCGCAGCTTGAGGGACCTACAAAAAAGCCCGGGGGGAGGCCCCCCGGGCCCCTAGACTCAGTGCCCCGTCTTCAACTGAGTCCACAGCCGGTTCTGCAGACGCAGGACATCCGGCGGAATCGGTTTCAGCAGGAACAAGGTCTTGATCACCGCCGGCGACGGATAGATCGTCGGGTCGTTGGCGATCGCCGGATTGACGTACTTGCGCGCTTCCTTATTGGCGGTCGGATAGAACACCTCGTTGGTGATCTGCGCATTCACCTTCGGATCTTCGATGTAGTTGATCCACTGGTGGGCGGCGGCGACGTTCGGCGCATCTTTCGGGATAACCATCACGTCGAACCACACCGGCGCGCCGGCCTTCGGAATGAAGTATTGGATCTTGTAAGGCTTATTGGCTTCGGCAGCACGACGCTTAGCGATATTCACGTCGCCGGACCACCCGAACGCCATGCAAATGTCGCCATTGGCCAGGTCGTTGATATATCCGGACGAGTTGAACTGGGTGATGTACGGACGGATCTTTTTCAGCAATTGGAAGGCAGCCTGCTGGTCGGCCGGATTATGGCTGTTCGGATCTTTGTGCAGGTAGAACAGCGCGGCGGCGAAGACGTCGTTGGCCTGATCCAGCACCGACACGCCGCAGCTCTTGAGCTTGGAGACGTTCTTCGGATCGAACAACATATCCCAGCTGTCGAGCGGGGCGTTCTTGCCCAGAATCGCTTGCACCTTGGTCACGTTATAGCCCAGGCCATCGGTCCCCCAGGCCCAGGGTACGCCGTGGGCGTTGCCCGGGTCGGCCTGCGCCACTTGCGCCATGAGCGAAGGATCGAGGTTCTTCAGGTTGGGCAGCTTGGATTTGTCGAGTTTTTGATAGATGCCGGCCTGGATCTGCTTGGCCATGTAGTTCGAGGTCGGGGCGACCACGTCGTAGCCGGAGCTGCCGGTGAGCATCTTGGCCTGCAAGGTGTCGTCACTGTCGTAGACGTCGTACTTGACCTTGTCGCCGCTCTGCTTTTCGAAGCCGGGAATCGTGCTCTTGGCGATATAGTCCGACCAGTTGTAAACGTTGAGCGTGCCGCCCGCCAATGCCACACTGGCCGGCAACAGCATCAGCAGGGAAGAGAGAACCTTCTTGGAACATTTCATTTTCATCATGGTTTCCTAAGTATCACGATCAGTACGCGTCCCTTACGGCCTGAGCCGGTCGGGCCCCTGATTTGCGCCAAAGGCGCAGTGCCTGCCAAGTCCTGCCATGGCGCCCTTGCAAAATGCATACAACATGAGCATTAAAGCAAAAAACATGCACATGCAGTCATCCACTAATAAAAAAAACGCCATGCAACCGACATTGCCCCAAATCGGGGCAGATACATTTGAAGCCAGGTCACGTCAGTCGATCCGACAACGATCGTCTGCACGTCTCCTTACAATCCCATCATTGCTATTTTTTCCGGCGGTGCGGGCCAAGTGTTTAACGAAGCCACACAAAAACGCCGTTCTGTCATTACTTTTTAATCATAATTTATTATGTAGGCAACAATAATTCATACCGCAACGCAACAAATTATGGAAAGTGACCAAGGTGGTAGTTGATGCTTCACCGCAACATAGGGTTTCTTGCGGCATGCACCGTTTTTGTTCATGGAAAGGAAAATTGGCGACCAAGGCAGCCATCTCACGGGCGCTAGTGAAATATAAATCAATATTATATTATTTTAATATTTCATCCGGGATCGACGCCAAGCAAAAAATGCCATCGTCAACAAGAAATACTCGTCTGGCTCAGGGTGGAAATCGCGCAACAGTCGCACAACGCCTCGGTTGGCGCGGAAGGGGACAAAAAAATGGCGCATGATCTTTCGACCATGCACCGTTTTAGGGCGTACCGACAGGGGGAATAACTTGTTCCGCGTCGCTTTACAGAAAACGAGCGATCAGCGCCTTATCCTTGCCGGCCATGCCGGGGATTCGCACCAACACGCCATTGCCCGGCGCCACCTGACACGGTTCGCCGTCTCGGGTCATGACGGTCAGTGCGACGACGTGGTTACCGCTCGGGTGAATAATTTCCAGGCGGTCGCCCACGGAGAAGCGATTCTTGACGTCGACCAGCGCCCAACCGTCGGTATCCACTTCCAGCACCTCGCCGACATACTGGCTGCGGTGCGCCTGCGAATGGCCGGTCAGGTAGTTCTGGTATTCGTGCGTGTGATGGCGTTCTAGGAAGCCGTCGGTATAGCCGCGATTCGCCAGACCTTCGAGTTCGGACAGCAACGCCGGGTCGAACGGCTGGCCGGCGACCGCATTGTCGATGGCTTGACGGTAGACTTGCGCGACGCGCGCCACGTAGTACAACGACTTGGTACGGCCCTCGATCTTCAGCGAATCGACGCCGATTTGCACCAGGCGCTCGATATGCTCGACGGCACGCAGGTCGCGCGAATTCATGATGTAGGTGCCGTGCTCGTCCTCGACGATCGGCATCAACTCGCCCGGTCGGCTCGACTCCTCGATCAGATAGGTCTTGTCGGCCAGCGGATGGCGCTCCGCGCCACCGCAGGCGGCAAAGCGCTTGTCGGCATCTTCCTGTTCGCGTCGGAAATCGAATTGGATACGCTCGACGTCGCCCGCTTCGTCCTGACGGGTATCGTGCACCTGATAGTCCCAGCGACAGGCGTTGGTACAAGTCCCCTGGTTCGGATCGCGACGGTTGAAATAGCCCGACAACAGGCAGCGACCGGAGTAGGCGATGCACAACGCGCCATGCACGAACACCTCGATTTCCATGTCCGGACATTCCTGGCGAATCTCGGCGATTTCGTCCAGCGACAGTTCGCGCGACAGAATGATGCGGGAGAGCCCCAGCTTCTGCCAGAACTTCACCCCCATGTAATTGACGGTATTGGCTTGCACCGACAGATGTACCGGCACCTCGGGCCAGCGCTCGCGCACCATCATGATCAGGCCCGGGTCGGCCATGATCAACGCATCGGGCCGCATGGCGATCACCGGCTCCATGTCCGCCAAATAGGTCTTGATCTTGGCGTTGTGCGGCAGGATGTTCGAGGCGACATAGAACTGCTTGCCGCGCGCGTGCGCTTCCTCGATGCCTTGGCGCAGCTCTTCCAACTTGAAATCGTTGTTGCGCGCGCGTAGCGAATAGCGCGGCTGGCCGGCATACACGGCGTCGGCGCCGTAATCGTAGGCGGCGCGCATTTTGTCCAGGGTGCCCGCGGGCAGAAGCAGTTCGGGTGATTTCATGGCGTTTCGGTCGGTAGGAGGCGGCGCATTATGCGCGCCCCCGCCCCCTCGCGTCAAGGGCCAACCAGGGCCAAATCAGCAGTAACACACTGTTTTTTAAAACCATTTATCCTCCATGGTTTTCACCTTAGGGCCCCCGTGGATGCACGTATTTGAAACGCCCCCGCGTAAGCCTGGCTAAGCTTGGCCGGGTCGATATATTTGCGCAGCGCGGCGTTGACGTCGGCCACGGTCAGTTTGGCGATGTCGTCCAACCGCTTTGCGGTGAAGGCCATGCTGCGACCGGTTTCAAGCTGCCGATCCAACCATGTGGCCAGCACATTGTCCTGGGCCAATGCGACTTGTACCCCCTGGCTAAGCGCGTGCTTGGCGGCGTCCAGTTCCTGCTCGCTCACACCGTCCTTGAGGAGCCGCGCGAGCTCCTCGGCCAGCCCTTGCTGGAAACGCGGCAGATTGCCCGGTGCGAAAATGCCGTCGATGACGAACTGGCCGACGCTCTCGAAGCTGGAGGCGACGACGCGGCTGCCCACGCCATAGCTCAGGCCGTCCTGCTGACGCAACCGCAGTATCAGCCGCGAATTGCCACCGACACCCAGAATATGGTTGGCCGCCAGCAACGCCGGGTAATCGGCAGCATTGTCGCGCACCGCCAACGGCAACTGCGCGAGATAGCTAGCGTTAGCCTTGTCCGGGGTTTTGATTTCGATAGAGGCCGGGTGCGGTGCGGTCGGCAGGCTGGGGAGCCGCTGGTAGCGCGCCTGACTGTTCCAGCGGCCGAACAATTGCGCCAACTGCTGCTTGACCGAGGTGGCGTCAAAGTCGCCAACCAGCGCCAGTTGGGCATGATCGGCGCCGTAAAACGTCTGCTGGAAGCGTTTAAGGTCTTGCAGCCGCGCCGACTTGATGCGCCGAGCGCTTTCTTCCTGCGTCGGCGCATAGCGGAAATCGTCCTTGGCGTAGCGGTTCAGCAGTTGTGACAGCGCCTGGCTGGCCAGCGCTAGCGGTTCGCTGCGCTGGTTGTCCAACGAGGTCAGCATTTCCTTCTTCAACTGTTCGAACTCCGACACCGGATTGGCGGGGTGTTGCAGCAGTTCTCCAATCAGCGCCAGTAGCAGTGCCAGATTGCCGCGCACGGTTTTGAAGCTGACATTGATGCTTTGCCCATCGGGTTCAATGCTCAGGCTGGCCTTGAGCGCATCGAGCTTATCCGCAATCTGAGCACGGCTGTGCATGCGGCTACCGCGCAGGAGCATCTGGCCGGCCAACTTGGCGGCGGTCTCCTGGCCGCGCAGGTTTTGCTCATCGCCAAAGGAGAAACTGAAACTACCGTGTACCGTTTCGCCACGCGTCTTCTTGGGCAATAGCGCCAGCTGTGCGCCGTTGCCAAGCTGGCTCTTGTGCGTGCGCGCGCCGATATTGGCCGGGCGGCTGTCGAAAGCCTCGCCTTGGGCCACGGGGGCCCTGCCCTGGTAGCCCGCCGTCAGTTTGGCCACGTCCGGCGGCGCCGGGATCACGACGCGGCTCGGCTTGGCCGCGGGCAGGAATTGCCCAAAGCTTCGGTTGGCGGGCTTGAGATAGCTTTCCGCCACCCGCATCAGATCCGCCGAGCTTAGTTTTTCGATGCGGTCGCGGGTGATGAAGTACAGGCGCCAATCGCCCTGAGCGATGGCTTCGGACATCTGCACGGCCAGTTCTTGCGGGTCGTTCAGAGTCTGCTCGAAGCTTTTGAGCAGTGCCACCTTGGCGCGCGTGAGCTCCTGCTCGGTCACCGGATGGCGGCGCAGGTTTTCCAGTACCTGCAGCAGCACCTCACGCGCCGGGACGACGGGCTGATTCTTGGAGAGCTCGGCGCCGAACATCATATAGCCCGGCTCGGCCAGTCCGAGAGGCATATAGGAGATGCCCACCGCCTTTTTGCCCTGCACCAACGCACGGTACAAGCGGCCATTCGGCGTGTCTGCCAACACCAGGCTCAGCGCCACCAGCGCCGGATAATCG
This sequence comes from Paludibacterium purpuratum, assembly GCF_004363805.1. Taxonomy (GTDB): domain Bacteria; phylum Pseudomonadota; class Gammaproteobacteria; order Burkholderiales; family Chromobacteriaceae; genus Paludibacterium; species Paludibacterium purpuratum. The sequence continues at coordinate 257,067 of NZ_SNZP01000002.1, forward strand.
GCATGGCTGCCGGCACTGATGTGGTACAGCGCGGCAATCAACTTGCTGTCGCCGACACGGCGTACTGTGACTTCGCGCTCGCCGTCGCGCGGCGGTTCTTCGGTCCAAGTAGGCGCCAGCGCGCGCGCCGGACGCGGAATCTGGCCGAACTGCCGTTCGATCAGCGTTAACGTGGAGGCAGGGTCGAACTTGCCGCTGACAATCAGCACCGCGTTGTCCGGCTGGTAATACTTGCGATAGAAGGCTTGCAAGTTTTCTATACGCACTTTTTCCACGTCGGAGCGCGCGCCTATCGTCTGGCGGCCATAGTTGTGCCAATCGAAGCTGATGGCGGACAACTGAGTCCACAGCACTTGGTATGGATTGTTCTCGCCCATTTCCATTTCATTGCGCACCACGGAAAACTCTGTGTCCAGATCGCTCTTGGCGATCTTGCTGTGCACCATGCGATCCGCTTCCATGGCGATGGCCCAGTGCAGGCTGTCCGCGTTGGCGGGGAAGGTTTCGTAATAGTTGGTCCGGTCGAAGAAGGTGGAGCCGTTGAACTGCATGCCGCGACGGGACAGCTCGGTCGCCAGGTTGTCGCTAGTGGGCGTGCCCTTGAACAACATGTGTTCCAAAAGATGCGCCATGCCGGCTTCGCCATAGCCCTCATGCCGGCTGCCGACCAGGTAAGTGACGTTGACCGTGGTAGTGGGTTTGCTGTCGTCCGGGGCCAGCAGCACGCGCAGCCCGTTGGCCAGCCGGTATTCGCTGATGCCTTCCACCGAGGAGTAAGGCGTCCCGATAGCGGGCGACACGGCATCGGCAAAAGCGGGCAAGGAAGGGGCAAAGCTCAGGGCCAGCAGCAGGCCTAGGGTTTTCAGGCGCATCGTTAGTCTTTCGCTCGAACAAATTTTTCACTCGACACGCTAGAAAGCGTGCACCGCGGACTTCAGGACTGGGGAACGGCATGTCCCTAAACGAACAGTATCGTCTTAGGTTCCGATATCGCTCGGCTCGCCGCATCCCGTCGCCAACCGGTCGACGGCGGCGGGCTCGGGGGCCGACGGCAAAGCCGGCGCGATACGCAAGGCATTGAGCAGTTGGCCGCGCACAGCCAACAGCTGCAACCTCGCCTGCGTCAGGTCGGCCTCGCCATCGATCAGCGCACGCTTGGCGTTGTAGAACTCGTTTTCACTATCGAGCACATCCAACAGCGAGCGCCGACTCAGCGTGAACTGCGCCAAATAGGCCGTGCGGACTTTCTCGCTCGACAGCGCATGTTGATGCAAAGAGTCCATTTTGCGTTTTTGCTTGTCGAATTCGTTCTGCGCCATCCGCAGATTCTGGCGTGTCTCGCGGCAGACTTTCTCTCGGTGCGCGAGCGCGGCGTTCAAATCCTCGCTCGCGCGCGCAAGCCGTGCCTTGTCGGCGCCACCGCGCGACAGATTCATCACCACGCCCAATTCCATCGTTGCGCGCGATCGCGCGGATCCCATTGTGTCGCGCGCCAGCCGCCCCCAATCTTGCTTCGCGCGGGCATCGAGCCGCGGCAGAAACGCGCCGCGGCGGACTTGCACCCATTGCCGCGCGGCGCTGACCGAGGCGCTCGCCGCGCGCGTGGCCGGCACCGCATCGACCGGCACGGCATCGAACTGGACTGACGGTTCGAATTGGTAACGCATGGGTGCCGCCTCCGGCGCCATGCCGACGACACGGGTGTAGCGAGCGGACACATCGGCCAGATTGGCCTCGGCAGTCAGCAGGTTGGCCTCGGCCAAGGCCACACGTCCCTCCGATTGTTCGAGATCCACCGCGGCGGCCACCGCCACGCCACTCTCCGGAAGCACCTTATTACGGATTTTCTGGTGAATGCTCAGGTGGCTTTGATGGTTGGCGCGAGCCGCGGCCACTAAGTCGCGCTGGCGCGCGACATCGATAAACGCTTTTGCCGCCGCAAAGGCTTCCTGTTCACTGACATCGAGCAGTTGAAAGTACTGGGCGCTTTTGGCGTGATCTTGCTGTCGCGACTCATGGATTGTCTGAAAGCCATTGAACAGATTCTGCGTCAAACTCAAAGACCACAACGAATGATTCGCGGCGCGGCTCGAACCGCTCCCCCCCTCGGTCTGGACCTCCGTGCGGCCATGGGTATGCGCGAGCTCCACTTCCGGGAAAAACTTGGCGCGCGCCAGCATCTGATCCGCTTCGGCGCCCAGGTATTGGTGCATCTTGACATGCAAGGCCGGGCTGTGGCCCACGGCATAGGCAACCACCTCCGGCAACGACGCGTCGGCGGCCCATACCGACGACGAGCCGAGCAACACCCAACAGGCCAGAAAGTGAGGAGAAGGCGTGAAACGAATGATCGACATAATTTCCCCTATGATTCGCATTTATATAGAAGCGTGAAATCGTTTTTAACGATAAAAATCAACGGCGCCCGTGCAACTTGCCGACCCCCGCCTCCCCGGTGCCGCGGCCTGGCCGCGGCCATGCCCGGACTGCGATGGTTTGGCCGGTTATTGATCATGACGACGCTGAGCCTTTGCCAACCTTGTCTGGCCGAGCCGGTGCCGCCCGACCCCACCGCCCGTTGGCACCAGATGCTTCAACAACTGGCGCCCTGCACCGAGATGGAACAGGTGGAACAGGTCAACCTCCGGGTCAATCAGCTCGTGCGCTTTGCCTATGATCTCCATCAGTGGCAACGGCAGGATCACTGGTCGACGCCGCACGAAACCTTGCGCACCGGCCTTGGCGATTGCGAGGATTACGCCATTCTCAAATATTTCACCTTGCGCGCCTTGGGCGTGGCACCCGAACGGCTGTGGCTCATCCTGGCCCGGCTGCGTGTCGGCGGGGCGCAAAGCGTCATGACGGTCGGGCATATGGTGCTGGCTTACCAGCCAAGCCCCGGCGCGGATCTGCTGATTCTCGACAACCTGGTGGGCAGCCTGTACCCGGCGTCGTACCGGACGGACCTGGAACAAGTACTGCGTTTCAACCACGACGCGGTGCACTTTGAGGATCGGCGCTATCCCCCCGCGTGGCTGCCGCAGTGGGATGCCGTGCTGTCGAGAATGGCGAGCCGCTAACCGGCTGGGTGATCGGCGTCTCATGGCACCGGCGCCGCAGCCCTGACGATGACGCCATCATCAATCAGTCGCGCCAGCATTTCTTGGCCGGAGGCGGCGGAAGACATGGACAAACCTTCAACCTCGACCTGGATCAGGCGCTCCCCGCCATTTATCCGCGAGATTTCGATCCGCGTTCCCGGCGTCTGCCCAGTCAATGGCGTGAACGACCACGCATATACATCCAGGCGATTGAGGAGTGGCGGTGCGAAGTCGAGACGATCCTCGCCTCGGGTGAAGTCGAGCACGCGATCCCGCCCGCCGTAATCCTCCTCATACCATTTGAAGACATCCCGCCCCGGCCCGCCGGTTAAGGTATCGTTGCCGGGACCGCCGACCAATACATCGTCTCCGGCGCCGCCAACGAGCACATCGTCACCTTCGCCGCCGAACAGCCAATCGTTGCCTAGGCCGCCGTAGAGATGGTCGTTGCCGTCCATGCCGAATAGCTTATCGTTGCCGCCGCGGCCATCGAGCCAGTCCGCACCGATCCCGCCCAGCAATGTATCCGCCCCCTCGCCGCCATGAATCCTTACGCCCTCGGGCGACTTCCCCCGGATGAACTGGCCCGCGTCGCTGGTGGCGACGAGCATCGTCGCCTTGTCGTCGATGAGATCGGGACCATACCCGGCGGCGTCGGAGGGCAAATCGGCCACGGTCGACAGCTTAAGCTGCAACGAGCCGTCCGACGTCTGGCCTTGACGGTTCATCATGGTAAAAGACAGCGAATAGTCGTGTGGCGCCGACGGGTCGGGCAGTTGCCCGAGGCGCTGCGCGACGCGATAGTCTCCGCTCCCCAGGTCGACGGCAATCAGCACGGCGCCGGCCTCGATGGTCAAGCGTTGCCCATCGACATGGCTGCGTAGCGCGGTCGAGGACGGGGAAGACGTCACTTGCCGGCCATCGAAGTGCCAACTGTGCCCCCACAAACTGATACGCCCAACGTAACCGCCTGGGCCCGGCATCCCGAGCGAACCACTGTGCGAATAGACCGGACTGTGCGTTTGCAACGCCGGCGACAGCCAGCTCCAGGATCCGACCTCCTGGGCCCGTCCAGAGGAGCTCACGTTATCCAGCTTCGAAGAGGCGTCGGATCCGATTTTGATCGCATGGCTCGCAATGTCCTGCTTGGCCAGGAAGGCTCGCCATTGCCCTAACGCCTCCGCGCTCAGCTCGGGGTCGTCCCCATCGGAGATGAAGTACGCCGCCTTGTGCGCCTCTGCGCGGCCGGGATCCTGGGCCCATTGGTTACGGGCGAAATCCAGCGCCTTGCCGTAATCGGTTCCGCCGTTGTAATAAACGTTCAGCTCCATATTGCCGCCATCCAACAAGCCATCGCGCAACGCTTGCGGCGTCACCCACCCGCGCGGCGAAGTATCGGCATGCTGCGCGTCGCCCCAAGTCGAATAGGCCTCGCCGCTAAACATCACCACGTTCACCCGCACATCGCCCATCGACTGGTATCGCGCAACCAATTCGTCCACGGCCTGTTTGAGCCAATGCACAGCCAATTTCTGCCCGTCGTCGGATCTCATGCTGCCCGACATGTCGAGCACCAGCATCAAATCCACCGGTTGCTGCTTGGGCGCCGCGATCGTGATCATCTGGTCGTTGGCGCGCGGACGCGGGTCGATGTCATGGTCGAGGACGACCTGCACCCGCGCCGCGCCGCCGTCTTCCGTCTGCACCGGTAGCTCGAATTGCCGTGTCGAACGATCGGCGGCTGGCTGCGCGCTGAGTTCAACCCGTAGATTGCCGGCGTCGTCGACGCTATAGCGCAGCGGCCCGACTTCGGCCAGCTCTTGCTGCCGTAGTTTGTTTTCGCCCGGGTCGCTATCGGACACGGTCGGCCTGTGCGTTTGCACCTGATCGCGCCCATCGTGCTTGAATTGGAGGGTAAGCGGATCCATTCGGCCCGGATCGTTCTGGCCTTGGAGCTTCACATGCACTTGGCGCTCGACGCTGCCGTCGAAGCTTTCTACCTTGACCACGCCCACGGCTTGGTCGCTGGCGGTCATCGGTGCCACTTGGCGGGTATCGAATACCTGGCGGCCATCTTCATCGACTCGCCAGAACACCGTGCCCGCGTTCCGCCCCACGCCACCGTGCCATTCCAAATCCAGCCGCTGCCAATTAGTCTCCTTCAAGCGCGCTTGGCCCGGATCGGCATCCGTCACGATCGGTGGGTTAGCCGGTGCCACGTCAGCCTGGCGCATGGTTTCGTCCAATACGATGGTCGAAGAGGAGATCGTCGCCGGATTATTTCCACTTTTATAAATCAAAGGGTAACTGCGGGTAGCCGAGCCGTCGTGGCTCGAGAGCTGAAGATGCGTCTGCGCCACCCGCCCCGCGCCCAAATGGGGCATTTCGTCGAACACCACTTCAACCTCTCCGGCCGAGTTCACCCAATAGTGCCCCTTGATGCCATCATCCGAGGTCAGCGCTTGCTTATCTTGTTGTTTCAAGCGATTTTCGCCCGGATCGGCGTCGGTCACCGGCGGTGCCTCGAAGACGAAGGCGGTTTTACCATCCGCCCCTTGATAGCGACGCAATAGTTTGAATTGTCTGTCACTCATATCGATACCTTCATCAAAGCTCGTGTCATCGCCTAGCCGCACAGGTGTGCGCCACCTCGGGTAACACCCCGGCAACGCCCACCCGCAAAAAGCAGCGCCCCCGGCGCAAGGGATCTACGCTAGGACATGCATCGGTTCACACTAGACGCTGCATGGCGTGCGCTTAAGGATTCACCGACGGGGCGGTCACCACGTGCGGCTTATACTCGTTTTCCCCAAAAATGAATGCGCCCTCCGTCAACGCGGCCAGGTTGTTGGCATCGGCGGCGATGTGCACCTCGATATGGCCGGCCGCGGTGCCGTCGAAGCTTTTTACCGCCAGGGTGCCTTTCGCCACGGTATCGTGGACCAGATCGCCGAGGCTCGTCCCATCCGTGTACGCCTTGCCGTCGTCGTCGACCATGTAACGGATCGTCCGGATTTCCCCCGTATCAGCCCCGTTCGCGTCATACAGCTTCATCTCGGCGTCGGTCCACGCCTGCGCCTGCAACTTGTCCTCCCCCCGATCCAAGTCGTTCACAGTCGGCAAGAGGCTCTGGCTCAGTTCGAACTGACCGTTGGCCGCATCGCTCTCGGATAGAACGATGGCAGTGGCGGGGATGATCGTCGCCAGATCGTTCACACCGCTATAGCCAAAGTCATAGGTTTTGGTCGCGGAGCCATCGAGGCTAGTCAATGAGAGCGACGCCGAGGCCTTGTCGCCCTGCCCCAGATTCGGCAGGGAGTCAAAGTGCATCTCGACCTTCAGCCCGGTCGAGTCGACCCAATACGTTCCCGCGATACCATCGCTGGACGTCAAGGTCTGTACGCCGTCATCTCTCAACCTGGACTCTCCCGTATCCTGATCGGTCACTTGCGGCGCTTCAAAGATATAAATGGTCTTGCCACCGTCGACACGGGTACCTAAAAATTTGAAAGCTGTACTCATGGTTTTTCCCTTTCAAAACGATTCAAAGAACTTCGTGATTGGTCGAACTAAACCTTTACTGCACGGCCTCTGCCCACCTCCTTTCGCGTTGACTTCCATTCGTGTCTCGCGCTTACCGCATGGTCAGGCAGCGGCCTCAAGCGCAGATCGGGCGGCGGTTCCTTAAGTCACGGGCACATAATTCGCCAACTGGCACAACTCGGATCCGGACGAGAACTGGGGGCATTCGATCAGAACGAACTCGCCATCCTCCAGCTTCGCCGGGTGATGGATCTCGACCAGCTCGAATCCGCCGTCTGCCATCGTCGCAAGGTGATTGATCGGCGCGGCGAGCAGACCCGGCACTGATCGCTGGCTCCGAGAAACCTCTGGACCGGGATCGACATCGGGGAGAGCGGCCTCGTTGCGCACTTCGTCGTATGCCGGACGCGTGGGCTCGAAATAGCCTCCCGGCACGGTTTCATGCACGCGTTCGATTTGTACAAACGAATGACCGCCCCCTGCCGGTTCGGCGTCGTTCGTCGGCCAGCCGGCCTCCGTTTGGAAACGTTTTACCCGCAACACCCTGGCGACTTGCTCGTTACGCACGGGCCAGACGGGTTCCACCGCCGCCGGCGCCACATCGGGCACGGCCGTTTCATCGGGCAAGCGCTGCACCTCGCCATCGAGCACGATCCGCTCGCCGTCGTCGCGCAACAACACGAGCCGAGCGCCATCGGCCAATTCGACCCGCTCGTGCGCGGCGATGCGATCGTGGACGCGCAACGCGCGCCGGCGCCCCTGCTTGTCCACGGCAAACGCCTCGCCCTGAAGGCTCAACACTTGGCTGGCTAACTTCATGTCTTGCATGCTCCATGATGAAAATCGAACGGGATTTAGCGTTCGGTCAAAGACTCGGTCTTGGCGCGCAGGATGGGCTTCGTCAAATAGGACAAAATGCTTTTATGTCCGGTGACAATATCGACCTCCACCACCATGCCCGGGATGATGCGCCAGGCCTTGCGCTTATCGCCGGCCGGCGTCCGGGTGCGGACCTTGACCAAGTAATACGGCAGGCCTTTTTCATCGCTCAGACTATCGGCACTGATCTCTCGTACCTCGCCATCGAGCGCGCCGTAAACGGTATGGTCGTAGGCGGTGAAACGTAGCCGGGCCGCCTGCCCCGGGTGGATAAAGGCGATGTCGCGCGGCGAGACGCGCGCCTCCACCAACAAGGCGTCCTCGGCGGGCACCAGTTCGACAATGTCTTTGCCCGGTTGCACCACGCTGCCGACGGTATTCAGATACAAGCGTTTGATTTCGCCGGCCACCGGCGCGCGCACCTCGGTCACCCGAACCTTGTCTTGCAAGGCGATGTGGCCGGCCGACAGGCTATCGAGGCGTGCCATCACTTCCGACAACTCGCTGCTGGCGGCATTGCGGAAGCTCAACTCCACTTCCTCGATCTTGCGTGCCGCTTCGCCAATGCTCGCCTGCAAACGGGCAGTCTGTGCGCGGGCGGCGTCGCGCTCGCCGCGGGCACGGGCCACATCGCGCTCCAGGCGCATCAAATCGACTTCGGATACCGCGCCGGAGGCCTTGAGCGGCACGGTGACCTCCCATTCCTGTTGAACCAGGCGGAAGTGCTGCTCGGCCTGCTCCAGTCTCGCCCGCACCTCCGTCAACTCCTGCTGGCGCTGCCCACGCTGGGCGCGGGCAATCGATAGCGAGGCGTTGAGCTCGGTTTGCCGAGAATGAAACAGCGCCGTTTCCTGCCTGGCCGCTTCGGGCGCGTCACGCAGTACGACCTCGGGCATCTCGAAAGCCTGTGCGTTGGCCAGTGCGCGCAGGCGCGCGGCCTTGGCCTGCAAGGCCAGGTACTGAGCGCGGTTTTCCTGTAGCGACGACTCGGCCCGCGTACTGTCGATGCGCAACAGCAATTGGTTCTGCGCGACTTTTTGCCCCTCGCGCACCAGGATCTGTTCGACGATGCCGCCATCCAGGCTCTGGATGTGCTGGTTCTGGAAAGAGGGCACGACCTTGCCCTCGCCGCGCGCCACTTCGTCGATCTCGGCCAAGGCGGCCCAAGCCAGCGCAGAGAACAGCAAACCGAGGCTGCTGAGAATGAACAGACGCGGGCGTGCCGGATGTTGCTGCAACCGGGCCCACTCGGCATCCGCCGCGAAATCGATGCGATCCGCCAGTTCGCGTCCCGATGCCCATTGCATTAATTTGTCGAGCCAAGGGGCGACGCGCAGACGCACAGACTGCATGGATTGGCCAACACTTCTCAACAAGCGGTTCATGCCTGCGCCTCCTTCTGCATGGCCGGGGGCGTCAGCGCGTCGAGCACCTGCTTCTTCGGACCGTCGGCAACCACCCTGCCGCCCTCGATCACGATGATGCGATCGACCAACTCGAGCACATCGGCCTGATGCGTCACGACCAGCAGCGTCTTACCGGCCATCACGCCGGACAATGCCTGGATCATGCGCCGGGCCTGCCCCGGGTCCATATTGCTGGTGGGTTCATCCATGAGCAGGATCGTGGGCTCGGCGACCCAGGCGCGGGCGACGCATAGCGCGCGCCGTTGACCGCCGGACAAGGTGGCGCCGCGCTCGCCGATCGGCATGTCGAAGCCGTCGGGATGCTGGTTGACGAACCGGCCGAGGCCGGCGATGTTGAGCGCCCGTTGCAGACGCCCCACCGGTACCTCCGGCCGGCCCAACGTCAGGTTGTGTCGCAACGAGCCGGACAACAGCAGGCTTTCTTGCGGCACGTAACCAACCTCGCGCCGCAACTCGTCCGGGTCGATCTGACGCAGATCGATGCCGTCGATCAACACCGTGCCCGCGCTCGGTTGATACAACCCCATGATCAGCTTCTGGATGGTGCTCTTGCCGGAACCGATGCTGCCGAGAATCGCTACGCGCTCGCCGGGCACGATACGCAGCGATACGCCGGAGAGCGCCGACAATTTGGCGCCGGGATAACCGAATTCCACGTTTTTAAGTTCGATGCCGCCGGCGAAAGGTGCGCGTGGCGCATAAACCATGGCGCTATCGCGTTCGGTGGGCAGCCGCATCACCGACTCGACCGACGCGAGCGAGGCGCGCGCCTGGTGATATTGCGTCAGCAGGTTGACCAATTGAGAAAGCGGCACCGTTGCGCGCGAGGACAGCATGCCGGCGGCGATGATGCCCCCCGCACTCGTGCGGCCGTCGAGAATCAGGTAGACCCCGAGCACCAGCGTGGCGAGATAAGTCGTCTGCTGCACGAAGCCCGCAAAGTGGCTGGTCAGTGCCGACAGGATCTTCAAGCGCGCGCCGGTCTGCGCCAGATAATGCGTACTGCGCTCCCAACGCGCTTGCTGTACGCCCTGGGCGGACTGCGACTTGATGGTCTCAAGCCCGGTCAGGCTCTCGATCAACAAGGCATTGCGCTCGGCGGATGCGCGCAGCGTCGATTCGGACAGGGTGCGCATGCGGCTGGCGGCGAACCACGCTTGCAACAACATCAACCCGGCAGCCAGGATGACCGGCACCGCGAACCAAGGCGACAACCACAATAGAATCAGCACGAAAATCAGCGTGAACGGCAGATCGACCAGGGTCGCCACCGAACTCGAGGCGATGAAGTCGCGCACCGATTCGAAGGCACGCAAGTTGGCAGCGAAGGCCCCGACCGAAGGCGGCCGATGCTCGAGACGCAAGCCCAACACGCGCTCCATGATGCGCGCCGACAAGTCGATGTCGATACGCTTGCCGGCCAAGTCGAGCAAATGCGAGCGTGCGAGCTTGAGCAGAAAGTCGAACACCTGCACCAAACCCGCGCCGACGGCCAGCACCCACAGCGTGGAGAACGCCAGGTTCGGCACCACGCGGTCGTAGATGTTCATGGTGACGATCGGCACCGCGAGCGCGCACAGGTTGATCAAGAACGCGGCGAGGAATGCATCCCGATAAAGCGGCCAGCCTTTCCTCACAGCAAGCCAGAACCAATGGCCATCCGCTGCCGCCGCGGCGCGGCGCTCAGGCTGATAACGCGGCTTGACCAGAATGCACAGGCCACTATAGCGCTCGGCCAACTCCGACTGCAGCAGACGACTCGTGCCGTCGATGAGCGTGGGGGTGCGGATATGTGCGTAGCCCTGCTCGTCGCAGCGATCGAGCAGGCACGCCTGATCGTCCTGCAACAGCAACACGACCGGCAGCAGTTCCGGCCGCCAATCCGTCGCCGGCATACGCGCGATGCGCGCCGTCAGGCCTAGCCGGTCGGCAGCCCGCACGAACAACGAAGGGGTCAGTTTGCCCTCGGCTTCGGGCAGGCCATTGAAAACGGTTTCCGGCTGCGGCGGCAGGCCGTAGTGTTGCGCCAGGGCCAGCAGGCATGCACGCAACGGATCCTGTCCGGGTTCTTTCGGTCGCAGTACTTGTACTGGCTCGGCATGGGGGGGGAAATCGATCACAGTTATTCCGTCTTTTGTAAACGTTATCAAATACAGAGTTAACTTTCTGTACTCGATAATAAACAGACGCTTACAAGACTAGCAATAGAGCATGAAATCGTTTTCTGTATTTCCCGACAAGTCTGTCAGCACGACAAGAAAAAAGCCCACCGGCAAGCCGGTGGGCTGTCAAAAACAAACGGCAAGATTTAGTCGAAGACCAGCTGCTCGCCGCGCGCATCGATCAGCACGGTATCCTTGGGCGCATATTTGCCGCCGAGGATGGCGCGTGCCAGCGGGTTCTCGATCTCGTTCTGAATCGCCCGCTTGAGCGGTCGCGCGCCGTAGACCGGATCGAAGCCGGTATCGGCCAACAGCGCAAGCGCCTTGTCGCTGATTTGCAGATTGAGATCGAGCTTGGCCAGCCGCGCTTCCAAGGCCTTGAGCTGAATGCGGGCGATCGACTGGATATGCCGCTCGTCCAGGCCGTGGAACACCACCACGTCGTCGATACGGTTGACGAACTCCGGCCGGAAATAGCTCTTGACCTCCGCCATCACCGCCAGCTTGATCACCTGATAATCGTCGGTGGACATGGACTGGATCTGCTGGCTGCCGATATTGGAGGTCATCACCACCACGGTATTCTTGAAATCCACCGTGCGCCCCTGGCCGTCGGTCAGACGGCCATCGTCCAGCACTTGCAGCAGGATATTGAACACATCCGGATGCGCTTTCTCGACTTCGTCGAGCAGGATCACGCTATAGGGTTTGCGACGGACCTGCTCGGTCAGATAGCCGCCCTCCTCGTAACCGACATAGCCCGGCGGCGCGCCGATCAACCGTGCCACGGCATGCTTTTCCATATACTCGGACATGTCGATGCGGATCAGGTGATCCTCCGAATCGAACAGGAACCCGGCCAGCGCCTTGCAAAGTTCGGTCTTGCCGACACCGGTCGGCCCGAGGAACAAGAAGCTGCCGTAAGGCCGATTCGGGTCGCCCAACCCGGAGCGCGAGCGGCGGATGGCGTCCGACACCACCCGGACCGCCTCGTCCTGACCGATCACGCGCTGATGCAAAGCGTCTTCCATGTGCAGCAGCTTTTCGCGCTCGCCAGTCAGCATTTTGGAAACCGGGATACCCGTCATACGGCTCACGACCTCGGCGATTTCCTCGGTGCCGACTTGAGTGCGCAGCAGCCGATGTTGACGCGCATCCCGGCCATCGCCCGAAGCCTCCGCATCCTTGAGCTGGGCCTCCAGCTGCGGCAGTCGGCCGTATTGCATCTCCGCTAACTTCTGCCAATCGCCCTTGCGCTTAAGCTCTTCCATTTCGTTTTTCAGGCGGTCGATTTCCTCCTTGATGCTCTGACTGCCCTGCGCGCTGGCCTTCTCGGCTTTCCAGATTTCCTCCAGATCCGAGTACTCCTGGGTCAGACGCCCGATTTCTTCCTCGATCAGTCCCAAGCGCTTAACCGAAGCCTCATCGCTTTCCTTTCGAACCGCCTCGCGCTCGATCTTGAGTTGAATCATGCGACGGTCGAGCCGATCCATCTCTTCCGGCTTGGAATCGAGCTCCATTTTGATGCGACTGGCCGCTTCGTCGACCAAGTCGATCGCCTTGTCCGGCAGGAAACGGTCGGTAATGTAGCGCTGCGACAGCTCGGCCGCGGCGACGATGGCCGGGTCGGTAATGTCGACGCCATGGTGGATTTCGTATTTTTCCTTCAAGCCGCGCAAGATGGCGATGGTGTCTTCCACCGTCGGCTCGCCCACCAAGACTTTCTGGAAGCGGCGTTCCAACGCGGCGTCCTTTTCGATGTACTTACGGTACTCGTCAAGCGTGGTGGCGCCCAGGCAGTGCAATTCGCCGCGCGCCAGCGCCGGCTTGAGCATATTGCCGGCGTCGATCGCGCCCTCGGCCTTGCCCGCGCCGACCAAGGTATGGATCTCGTCGATGAAGATCAGGGTATTGCCCTCATCCTGGGCCAGGTCGCTAAGCACGGCCTTCAACCGTTCCTCGAACTCGCCGCGGTATTTGGCGCCGGCAAGCAAAGCGGCCAGATCGAGCACCAACAAGCGCTTGTGCTTGAGCCCTTCCGGCACTTCGCCGTTGACGATACGCTGGGCCAACCCCTCGACAATGGCGGTCTTGCCGACGCCGGGCTCGCCGATCAGCACGGGATTGTTTTTGGTACGGCGCTGCAACACTTGGATGGCGCGGCGGATTTCGTCGTCGCGACCGATGACGGGGTCGAGCTTGCCTTGCCGGGCGCGCTCGGTCAGATCGAGGGTGTATTTTTTCAGCGCTTCGCGCTGGCTTTCGGCATCGGCCGACGCCACGTTCTGACCGCCGCGCACCGCGTCGATGGCCGCTTCAATCGCGGCCGGGCTCGCGCCGTGCTCCTTGAACAAGCGGCCGAGCTCGCTTTTGTCCTGGGCTAACGCCAACAGAATCATTTCGCTGGCGACAAACTCGTCGCCGCGCTTCATGGCGGCCTTGTCGGCCAAGTTCAGTAGATTGGCCAAGTCGCGCGACACGGTGATCTCGCCGCCGATGCCCTGCACTTTCGGCAAGCGCTCGACTAGGCTCTTCACCGCAAGCTTGAGGCCTGGCACATTGACGCCAGCACGCGCCAACAGGCCGGCCATGCCGCTCTCGGCATCGTCCAGCATGCTAAGCAGCAGATGGGCCGGCTCGATAAATCCGCATTCGCGCGCAATCGCCAGGCTCTGAGCATCCCCCAGCGCCTGCTGTAGTTTGGTCGTCAGTTTGTCGTAGCGCATCGTGCACTCCTGTCATTCGTTGATACCCCCTAGTTTGGGCGGAGCTCAGCACATTTCAAGAGCGCGTTAAGGCATGCCGCATACTACATAGTCATACTGTGAATTTTCCGATTTCGGTCTGTAGATCCTTGGCCAACTGCGCCAGACGAACGGCCGCCTGCGAGGCTGAGTCCACCACCGTAGTGTTTTCCTGAGTGCTCTGAGCGATGCGCTCGATGCTGGACGATATCTCCTGGCTGGCGACGCTCTGCTCCGACAGCGCATGGGAGATGGAACTCACGCCGGCAATCATCTGCTCGGCACCGCCGTTGATGTCTTGTACCGACAACACCGCCTGTCCCGCGCGATCGGAACCGTCCTTGACCAGTTTCGCAGCGCCTTCCATGCCATGGATGGCGGCATCGGCACCGGATTGAATCTTTTCCGCCATTTGCGAGATTTCCACGGTCGAAGAAGCGGTACGCTCCGCGAGCTTACGCACCTCGTCGGCCACGACGGCAAAGCCGCGCCCCTGTTCACCGGCTCGTGCCGCCTCAATGGCGGCATTCAGTGCCAACAGATTGGTCTGGTCGGCGATATCGCGCACCACCAGCACGATGCTCTGAATCTGTTGCGACTGCGCGCCCAACTCGCGAATCATCTCCTGCGCCGACAACACCGAATTGGACAGCGATTGCATATCGGCCACCATGGTGCGCATGGCACCGCTCTCGCCCGATAGCGATTTCATGTTTTCGGAGATGACCTTCACCTCGCGCGCGCTATCGGAAACATGCTGGATACTGGCCGACATCTGCTCGATCGCCGCGGCGACGCTTGCCGCCGACTCGGACTGCTGGTGCGAGCTATGGGATACTTGAGACGAAACCCGCGCCTGCTGGTCCGCCGCGGTCGATAAGCCCTCCGACACCGCACGCATATTGCCGACGATCTGACGCAAGCCCTGGCGCATGGTCTCCATCGAGGCCATCAGGCTATCGCTGCCGCCCTGGCTGGCGATGGCAACCGCCAAGTTGCCCGAGGCCATGGCATGCGCGACCCGCGCGCCGTCGCTCGGTTCGCCGCCCAACTGGGCGAGAATCGTGCGCGTGGCGACCACGGCGATCGCCAGCACCGCGACCACCACCAATGCCAGCGCAATGCCGAACACAATCAACGCTTGGCCGAAAGTCGTACTCAGCACCGCGATCTCTTCGTCGGACGACTGCAGCGAGGCTTTCTCTATCTTCTGCGCGTAGGCACTCAAGGCATCGGTCATCGGCCGATCCATGCCGGCGACCAGCTTGTCGACCACATGTGCGGCATTCGGGTCGGCCTTATCGTAATGGCTCAACGCCTCGCGGTATTTCTGGCCAAAAGCCTGGTGCGTCGCCAACAGCCCGTCGATCTCGCCGGCCAGATCGGTACGCTCCAGCGACTTCAGGCCGTCCTGCGCTTTGTGCAAATGGTCGTCCATGGCGGCTTCGCGCGTCTGGAAATTACCGAAATACTTATCGAATTTAGCGGGATCGTTACCGCGCAGCAGCGTGTCTTTCCACTCCTGCACTTGCTTCTTGAACTCCAGATTGGCGGACTCGACCTCCAGCAGCACATGCATGCCTTGTCCTTCTCGGGCGAAAGCCGCCACCGCTCTAGCTTGTTGCGCCTTGAGCTGATAGGCGCCGAACCCCGCCACCAGCAACACGCCCACGATCCCCACCGCCGCAATCAACAACAATACCTGTCTCACCGTCAGGTTTTTCATAACAGAGCCCTCTCCCAAAGTATGCCCTCGCTACACCTTGTTCATAGCAGCCTTTCGCTGCACTTACGCTTTATTCCAGCGTTTTTAGCGAACAATGACCTGCGCCGTACCCGGTGCAAGCCATCCGATCACTGCGGCATCGCGAAAACCGCTGGCATGAAACCGTTGTAGCACTTCGTTGGCAAGCTCCGGCGCCACACTGACCAGCAAACCACCGCTGGTCTGCGGGTCGGCCAAGAGTCTGCGTTGCCAATCGGGTAAGTCCGGCGCGCAGTCCAAGTCGGCGGCAAAGCTCTGTAAATTGCGTTCGATGGCTCCCGGGCCGATGCCCTGTTCGGCAAATGGCCGTGCACTCGGCATGATCGGCAAGGTCGATAGGTCGAGTCGCGCACTGAGTCCGGCACCACGGCACAGCTCCAGCAAGTGCCCCAGCAACCCGAAGCCGGTGACGTCGGTCAGCGCGTGCACACCGTCGAGCGCGGCCAATTCGCTGCCGATCCGGTTGAGCTGCGTGGTGACCTCGATCAAAGCGCGGTAGCCCGCCCGGTCAAGCAATCCCTTCTTCATCGCCTGGGCCAGGATGCCGATGCCGAGCGGTTTGCCGAGAATCAGGACGTCGCCATCGCGCGCGGCACTGTTGCGCTTGAGCCGGTCTGGATGAACGACGCCGAGCGCCACCAGACCGTAGATCGGTTCCGGCGAGTCGATGGAGTGCCCGCCGGCGATGGGGATACCGGCCTCGGCGCAAACCGACTCGCCGCCGGCCAGGATGGCACGGATGGTGTCGAGCGGCAGCACGTTGACCGGCATGCCGACGATGGCCAACGCCATGATCGGGGTGGCGCCCATGGCATAGATATCGGATAGTGCGTTGGTGGCGGCGATGCGGCCGAAATCGCGCGCGTCGTCGACGATCGGCATGAAGAAATCGGTGGTGGCGACGATGGCCTGCTGGTCGTTGAGCCGATAGACCGCCGCGTCATCGCTGGTATCCAGGCCGACAAGCAGGTCGGGAAACGGCGTTTTGTCGCGCGCGTCGGCCAGAATCGATTGCAGAACGGCGGGAGCGATTTTGCACCCGCAACCGCCGCCATGCGACAATTGCGTCAATTTAATATCGGCCATGCCGTACACCTCCACTGAAGCCATGTTTTTCAAGGTCGCGACCCTAGCACAGCTCGGTGAATTTGACGAGATTATCGACGTACGCTCGCCAAGTGAATTTGCCGAAGATCATATTCCCGGCGCATCTTCATGCCCGGTACTCGACGACGACGAGCGTGCACGCGTCGGTACGCTGTACTGCCAGCAATCGCCGTTCGCTGCGCGCAGAGTTGGCGCCGCGCTGGTGGCGCGCAATATCGCACACCATATAGAGAGTCGCTTTCATGATCGTCCGAAATCCTGGCGCCCGCTGATCTATTGTTGGCGCGGCGGCCAGCGTTCCGCTGCGATGGCGCTGGTTCTCGGACAAGTCGGCTGGGCCGCGCACCAATTGGAAAAGGGCTACAAGGGCTACCGGCAGCAGGTATTGGCCGACCTCGACCGTCTACCGGCCGACATCGATTTCCGCGTATTGACCGGGCCGACCGGTTCCGGCAAAAGCCGCTTGCTGGACGCGCTCGCGTACCAAGGCCGACAGGTGCTGGATCTGGAACGGCTGGCGTGTCATCGAGGCTCGGTTTTGGGACAGGTGCCCGGCCAGACCCAGCCGAGCCAAAAAGCGTTTGAAACCGGGCTCTGCCAAGCGCTGGCCGCTTTCGATCCGGCTCAACCGGTCTACGTTGAAGCCGAAAGCCGCCATATCGGCCGACTGACCCTACCCAATGCCCTGTTGGCCGCGATGCACTGCGCGCCCTCGATCCGGCTCGTTGTGCCGTTACCGGAACGGGTGCGCTTCCTGCTGCAAGACTATGCCTTCCTGACCGAGAATCCCGCGCTACTGCAACAGCAGCTCGACCGCTTGAAGACGCTCTATCCGCGCGAGCAGTGGGAAACCTGGCACGCACTGATCCAGGCAGGACGCTATGCCGAGTTGGTGCAGGTCTTGCTCGAACGACACTACGATCCGCTCTACCTGCGCGCCACCGGCAAGCACTTCACTGTCGAGACGCGGACACTGAGCTTGGCCGATATCGGCGAATCGGCACTCGGACACGCGGCGTCTATGCTATAGACCAGAAGAGGCTGATGTTTTCCATTTCATTTTTTCGCAGACCCTCATGACGCAAACCGCACAACTCGACTGGCCTGACGGGCTGCCCTACTCCACGGCCTTTGGCGACGTGTACTTTTCTCGCGACAGCGGCCTGGAAGAAACCCGCCATGTTTTCGTCGACAACAATCGGCTGCCCGAACGCTTTGCCGCCTTGCAGGCAAACCAGGTGTTCACGATCGGCGAAACCGGCTTCGGCACTGGATTGAACTTCCTCTGCGCTTGGCAGAGCTTTCGTCGGCACGCACCGGCCGACGCCCGTCTGTCGTTCGTGACGGTGGAAAAATTTCCGCTCGCGGCGGCCGATTTGAAACGGGCATTGGCACTCTGGCCGGATCTGGCCCGCGAAGCCGACGAACTGTGTGCCCGCTACACAGCGCCCCCCTCGGGCTGGCACCGTTTCGTACTCGACCAGGGGCGTGTCTGCCTCACCCTGATCGTCGGCGATGCCGTTCAATGTCTGCCACAAATCGATGCCAGGATCGATGCCTGGTTTCTGGACGGCTTTGCGCCGGCCAAAAACCCCGACATGTGGTCCGACATGCTATTCGGGGCCATGGCACAACTGTCCGCGCCGGGCGCGAGCTTCGCCACCTTCACCAGTGCCGGTTTCGTGCGCCGAGGTCTGCAGCAGGCGGGATTCGCGGTGGAAAAGGTCGCCGGCTACGGCAGCAAACGCGAGATGAGCCGTGGTGTTTTCCAAGGCAACGGTACGCCGCCCGCCTGGCAGGCCCCCTGGTTTGCGTACCCGCGCCTGCCGGCCGACGCCGAACGGCGCGCCGTCGTCGTCGGCGGCGGCGTAGCCGGTGCGGCTAGCGCCAGGAGCTTGGCCAATCGCGGCTGGCAGGTCACCCTGATCGAACGGCATCCGACGCTGGCTCGCGAGGGATCGGGCAACGTTCAAGGTATCCTGTATGCGCGCTTATCGGCACACGGCACACCGCTGACCCAACTGGTGCTCGCCGGCTACCGCTATTCGCTGATGTTGTTGCAACAGTGGTTCGCCGACCAACCGCAGGCCTGGAGCCAAACCGGCGTCCTGCAACTGCCGGTGGACGACGACGAGCGCCAGAAGCAACAGGCGCTGCTCGCCAGCGGTCTGGCAGGCGACTGGATCGAATGGTTGAACCGCGAAGCCGCCAGCCAGCGCGCCGGTATCGAACTGCCGCAAGGCGGCCTGTTCTTCCCGCATGCCGGCTGGCTGCATCCGCCCGCCCTGGCGCGGGCGCTATGCGAGCACCCCAATATCGAGATCAGAACCGACACCTCGGTGCTTGAGCTGTCGCGCAGCGAATCGGAAGGCCAATGGATCGTTTGCGGCGAATCGGGCGCGATGGCGTTGGGCACCGTGGTGGTGCTGGCAGGCGCCGCCGACAGCGCCGCCTTCGATAGCACCAGTCATCTACCGCTCAAGCGTATCCGCGGCCAAGTCACCCATCTGCCGGCCACGGCCGATAGCCAAGTACTGCGCACCGTGCTGTGCCACGAAGGCTATATCGCACCGGCCCTGCAAGGCATGCACACCCTGGGGGCCAGTTTCAAGTTCAATGTCGATCATTTGCAGTTGACCGCCGAGGAGCATCAGGAAAATCTGGACATGCTACTCGCCATGGCACCCGCGCTGCATCACGCCACCCATGCCGACACACTGGACATCACCCGGCTAGGCGGGCGCGCCGCCTGGCGTTGCACCAGCCCCGACTACCTGCCGCTGATCGGTCCGGTGGTGCCGTTGCGCGATTTTGTCCGCACCTACGCCTCGCTGGCGCTCGACGCCTCGCACAAGCCGACCACCCCTGCCCCCTGGGCGCCGGGCCTATACGTCAACACCGCGCACGGTTCGCGCGGCATGATCACCGCACCGTTATCGGGCGAAATCCTCGCCGCGCAGATCGAAGGCGAGCCGGCCCCGCTGTCGAGTGCGCTGATGCAGGCCTTGCATCCGAATCGTTTTGCATGGCGTCGTCTTATCCGCGGCAAAATCGACCCGGCGGAATACTTGTGAGGCTGGCCTGCCGTAAAAAACATAAAGTGGCTCTATGACCGCCCCAGGCGCCGCAATATCATTTTCGGCAAAACGTCAATGAATGGGTGGATGGAGTCTTTATGTATATCCCGGAAGCATTTGAGGAGTCGCGCGAGCTGGAGCTGACGCGCGTCATCGAGCAGTTTCCTCTAGGCAGTCTGTCGTATTGTGTGAATGGCCGCATCGATGCGATTCACATTCCGTTCGAGTATGTGCCGTCGGCGCGTGGCGGCCTACTGCGTGCGCACGTCTCCCGCGCGAATCCGATCTGGAAGGCGCTGGCAAACGGTGCGGAGGTCCTGGTGGTGTTCCGCAGCGAGGATGCCTATGTGTCTCCGAACTGGTACCCAAGCAAGCACGAGTTCCATCGCCAAGTGCCGACTTGGAATTACCAGGTCGTGCATGTACGCGGCCACTTCCGCGCAATCGATGACGAGAAAGTGGTGCGTGGGATTGTGGCGCGGCTGACGCGCAGCAACGAAGCGCGGGTGCAGGAGACAAAGCCCTGGAAGATGTCGGACTCGGCCGCGGATTATATCGATGCGCTGCTGAAGGAGATTGTGGCGATCGAGATCGAGATCACCCAGACGATCGGCATCACCAAGGCGAGCCAGAACAAGGATGATCGCGACCGGCAGAGCGTCGCGGAGAATATGCAACGGGTCGGCAAATGCGAGATGTCGCGCATCGTCGCCCACGCAAAAAACGCGCAGGGCACACCACGTTCGTGATGTATAAGCGGCCGCAGGAGCGGCCGCTTATACCTATTACCCCATTTGCGTGGTAGCGAGTTCGTCCTCATCCTCGGCGCCGAGAAAACCGCCGCTCTGATGCGCCCAAAGCCGGGCATAGAGACCGCCGCGCGCCAGCAACTGCTGATGCGTCCCCTCCTCGACCACCTGGCCGCGATCGAGCACGATCAGTCGGTCCATGGCGGCGATGGTCGACAGCCGGTGAGCGATCGCCACCACGGTCTTGCCTTCCATCAGGCTGTACAGGCTGTCCTGAATCGCGGCTTCGACTTCAGAATCCAGCGCACTGGTCGCCTCGTCGAGCAACAAGATCGGCGCATCCTTCAGCATGACCCGTGCGATGGCAACACGTTGCCGTTGACCGCCGGACAGTTTCACCCCGCGTTCGCCGACGTGGGCATCATAGCCGGTACGCCCCTTCGGATCGGCCAGCGTCAGAATGAAGTCGTGCGCCTCGGCGCGGCGCGCTGCCGCCAGCATGGCTTCGTCATTGGCATCGGGACGGCCGTACAGCAGATTGTCGCGCACCGAGCGGTGCAACAACGACGTATCTTGCGTCACCATGCCCACCTGGGCCCGCAGGCTGTCTTGCTTCACCGCACGAATATCCTGGCCGTCGATCAGGATACGGCCGCCATCGGCATCGTAAAAGCGTAACAGCAGATTGACGATAGTCGACTTGCCGGCGCCGGAACGGCCGACCAGCCCGATTTTCTCTCCCGGGCGGATAGTCAGATTCAGGCCATCGATCACCATTTTGTCGCTGCCATAGCCGAAATCGACGTTCTCAAAACGGATTTCGCCGCTAGACACCCGCAATGGCTGCGCATCGGGACGATCGGTGATCGCCACCTGCCGCGACAGGGTGTGAATACCGTCCTGCACCGTGCCGATATTCTCGAACAGGCTGGACATTTCCCACATGATCCAATGCGAAATGCCATTGAGCCGCAGCGCCATGGCCGTGGCGGCAGCCACCGCGCCCACGCCGACCTGGCCATGCACCCACAACCAAAGCGTCAGACCCGAAGTCGCGGCGATCAACAGCACGCTGCTGATCTGATTGACGACTTCGAAACCGCTGACCAGGCGCATTTGGCGGTAGGCCGTGCTCATAAATTCCTGCATAGCGCTACGGGCGAAGCGCGCCTCGCGCTGGCCATGGGAGAACAGCTTGACTGTGGCGATATTGGCGTAGGCGTCGGTAATGCGCCCAGTCATCAGGCTGCGGGCGTCGGCCTGCAAGGTGGCCGCCTTGCCCAACCGCGGCACGAAATAGCCCAAGGTCAGCACGTAGACCAGCAGCCATGCCATAAATGGCCACAACAGCATGGTATCGAAATGTCCGACCACGCCGATCATGGTGAGGAAGTAGATCAGCACGAAGACCAGGATATCGGTCACGATCATCACGGTATCGCGCACGGCCAGCGCGGTCTGCATCACCTTGGCGGAAACCCGCCCGGCAAACTCGTCCTGGTAGAAACTCATGCTCTGGCCAAGCAGATGGCGGTGGAAATTCCAGCGCAAACGCATCGGAAAGTTGCTGAACAGCCCCTGGTATTTACACATTGCCTGCACGGCCACCACCAGCGGGCTAGCCAGTAAGATGGCCGCCAGCAGCAGCAGATTGCCGCGTTCATGCTGCCACAACATGTGCGGCGGCACCTTGGCCAACCAGTCGACCACCGAGCCTAGCATGGCGAACAGCAAGGCCTCGAAAGCGCCGATGCTCGCCGTCAACAATGTCATAGCGACGATCAGCCCGCGCATGCTACGGGTGCAGAACCAGATAAAAGAGAAGAAGCCGCGCGGAGGCTGCTCGGGTGGGGATTCCGGATAGGGATCTATCCGGCGTTCGAACCAGGAAAACATAAAAGATCGCTCCTGTCGCAGGCACCTTGTGAGCGCCAGACCTAGGGGTTAAAGGGACGATGACATTAGCCTATCCGCAAGGCGTGCGCAAGACGAAAGCTTAGCGCACGCTAGGTTTAATCTTTTTCCGACATTTTTTTCAATGCGGCAGCCTGCGGCGCCAGTAAGGCACGCAAGTCCTCTGGCAGCGCGACGGCTTGTCCGCTGCGATAGTCGACCCACACCAGGGTCACGTCGCCATAGGCATAGACCGTTTCCGGATCGTCTTGCAGGTAGAAATGATGGCGCAGCGTGATACTGCTGTGCCCCAGTCGCTCCAACTCCAACGTGATCTCCACTGTCGCCGGATAACTCAATTGGCGCCGAAAGGTACACGACGTCGCGGCGATCACCGGCCCGATCGCCCCCGGGCGGATGCCGTGACCGATACTGTCGAGCCATTCGACCCGCACTTGTTCGAGATAGCGGAAATAATAGGTATTGTTCAGATGGCCGATGGCGTCCATGTCGCCCCAACGCATGACGATACTGCGACGGCCGATTTCCGGATAACGTTTTTCCATGGTCCCTCTACGAAACATTTAATCACAATTAGTCAAGCAAACACCCATGAATCCATCTAGTACACCGACGTGCGCCAGCGCATACTCATATCAGGTCAAGCGGCGGTTTTCGCCGCTTTGATATGACTGGGAGTCATGCTCCCAGTCTCCTGAGCGAAGGTGCAATTCAGAGCCCCCACAAGGGGCTCCTTTTTTTTATCCGCAGATCGATTTGGCATCACGACGAAAGCCTGCTAACAGTTAAAAGTGTGCAGACCGGATGTTCAAATGCCCGCAGCGCCCCCTCAATTGTCATCGCACTGTCTTACAGCCAGACTATCATCAATCTATTGATCATGATATTGGAGTAAAGAGCGTCGCGGACACAACATTTGCCATTCGGACAGAAATTCCTGCTTTACAAACGAGAAAAAACGAGTCACTTTATCTATTGACGGATCGGCTTTTCATGACTGTAGCCTGTGCACAGTCGAATCGAGCCGCTCCCCGGCACGGGAGTGCCGGCGTTTTGGGGCTGTAGTTGGTAATCAACCGACAGTGAGGTACCAGGATGATTTCGCGTATCCCCCTCAGCGTGCGCCGCAAACAGGCGCGCGACCAACATGAAAGCTTTCTGTATGCTGTGGCCAAGCCACAGCTCAACGAAGCGGAAAGGTCCAGGCAGCAAAAGGTTCGACAGCGTGCCCACGACCGCGACGATGCCCGGTTTCTCGCCGAGCGCTGCGAAGACGAGTTCTGATCGATGTTCCCCTGGGGTGGCCGGCGAGGCCACTCCTTTGCATTTCTCCTCCAGCCATTCCAAAAGCATATCCAGCCATTCCAATTGATACCAAAGTCATTATCTCATCTAGATATTGCGCATTTGCAACATATGCAATGCAATATCCGTGAAACATAATTACCCATCGTATTAAGTCGATGTAGGATATGCGTCGAGCGAAACAACTGTCCCTGGGAGCCCGCCAAAAAAAAGAGCCCCGGCGGACAGATAAACATTAAAAAAGTTGTACATCCAGAATGAGGTCTACCCCATGAGTTCGGAAAATAACGTCTCTTTCGATCCGCGCGCCCTGCGCGTCCAATTGGATCTGAATCAACAAGAGTTTTGGAGCGCCATCGGCGTCACCCAATCGGGTGGCTCGCGCTACGAAAACGATCGTCGCATACCCAAACCGGTCATGGAGTTGCTCCGGTTGCGCTATCAGCTGGGCATAAAGTTGGATGGCATCACCACTGATAATGCACCGGTCGTCAAGGCCATCGCCAGCGGCGAACTGGACACCGAGTCGATGCGCAGCAATGTGGAGCGTATCCAGACGCTGCTACGCGCTAGCGAAAATCTGGCCCGCGAAGCCGCCAAACTATCCGCAGCCGCAGAAGCATTGTTGAATCAGCCAAACTAAACTATGATGCCCCGCGCCGGGTCAGCGATCCGGCGCGGGGCATCCGCTCCATTGAACAGAACACGGCAGCCCAAAGCGGTCGCAATCATTGCGCCCGCTTTGGCCACTTGTATTGGCATGATCGACTCAATGATTTCGACCGACCGATTCGACGCAGAAGCGTTATCCACCCTACGCTCACTGATTTCCGGCTTTCCATCCCTGAAACGAGCATACGAATCCACCGGCCGTTATGCGCTCGAGGCGCGAACGGAAGCACAGCTAGCCGCACTCACGC
Source organism: Paludibacterium purpuratum (assembly GCF_004363805.1). GTDB lineage: Bacteria > Pseudomonadota > Gammaproteobacteria > Burkholderiales > Chromobacteriaceae > Paludibacterium > Paludibacterium purpuratum. The sequence continues at coordinate 281,760 of NZ_SNZP01000002.1, forward strand.
CTTGCACTCGCGCACGCGTCGCGCTGCTGGCGGCACTCCATCCACTGCTGGCGCAGCTTATGGCGCTAGGCATTCCGGCCACGACCTTGCTGCACGAGGTGCCGTTCTTGCTATACAGCATCAAACGCGCCGACGAGGACATCCGGAATGGGCACGAATTTCATGGATTCGAACGCTAAGCCCGCTGAATCGCCACTATTTCCCGATTGTCGATAGAAACCGGCCGCAAAGAACTCGATGGGAAGAACGCGTACAGACACGCCTTGGCGGTGTCAATGCCGGAAGTGAACGCCCTGTGCCAACATCACGGCATCGAAGGCTTCGTCGCTCAGACGCCAGCCATGCTGGCTGGCGACGAAGAAACAGCGGTAACAATCGGGAATGCAGATGTCCGGATCGGACCCCGCCTCTAACGACAGCCGAAGCAGATCCTGGGCAGTTTCCGGATTGATTTGCGACAATTGCATGACAGACTCCTGAAACGCTTCCGTCTCAGCTTATGCCTACCCAATCCTGCAGTTTCTGAGCCCGGTCAAACCGAATGCACAATGTTGTTCGGCGGCGCGGCTCAGTGCCCGATCTGCAACGGTTGACTCTCCTGCCATAGGCGCTTCCATTCGCGGGTATAGTCGCTGGCCAACGCCGGCACGTTCCACAACAGCAACACGTTCTCCGCATTGGCCTTTACCGCGGCCTGGCTGTAATTGAACGAGCCGGTTTCCACCGTCTTACCGTCGATCACCATGAATTTGTGGTGATGGATGGCGTACTCGCCGTTGAGCCGCACGGGAATGCCCTGCTGCGCCAAGTAGGACAGTGCGGTGAACTTGCCGTTTTGCGCCGGCTGATTGGCCTTGCGATCGGCCACGACGGCGACTTTCACACCGCGCCGCGCCGCCGCGACCAGCGACTGCGCAATCGGCTTGCTGGTAAAACCGTAAGCCGCGACCAGGACTTCCTGCTTGGCGCTGTCGATCCCTTTCTGCACCACGGTCAATGACGAGCCACCCGGCGAAAACCCCAGATCGTAGCTTGCCCCCGGCGGAATCGGCGTGGCGGCAAACGCGGCCTGGGCGAGAAAAGTCAACAACAGTAAGGTGCGTTTCATGGCGGCTCCATCGACAAAAGCCGTCATGATAGCCAGCAACCCGGCAGCGTTACCAGCGCTCGACGGCCACCGAGATAATCAATGCATGGGCCGCCAGGCCGACCATCAGCAAAACCCAGAACCCACCAATTCGCCTTCGACGTTTCATTTGTGCGCCTCCATCGCCATGAGCATGGTCTCATGCTAGATGGCGCGCCATTAAAAATGCATAAAAAAACAGCGGCACAATGGGGCGGACTAGCCTATCCGCGCAACGCCAAAAAGCAAGACATCCATATAAAACCAATTAATACCAAATTATTGGCATATCGTTTCATTGATTATCATCAACAAAGCAACGTTACACCCATTGAACTCCAATTGATTGACAGTATATGCTCATGAAAATCGAATTTCCGGCATCACCGGCGAATCGAGACCACTTGTCGAAAGCAGCGCAGCAGCAGAGAACTTCAACCCAACTCAGGAGTGGAACATGCGTTACCCGTCTGAACCGTACAAGATCAAAGTTGTTGAGCCTTTTGCCGTCACCACCCGCGAACAGCGGCAGACCTTCATCGAAGAGGCCGGCTACAACACCTTCCTGCTGAAATCCGAGCAAGTCGGCATCGATCTGCTGACCGACAGCGGTACGACCGCCATGAGCGACAATCAGTGGGCGGGGATGATGATGGGCGACGAGGCCTACTCCGGCAGCCGCAACTTCCTGCACTTGCAAGATATCGTGCGTAAGTACTACGGCTTTAAATACATCGTGCCGACCCACCAGGGGCGCGGCGCCGAAAACATCCTATCGACATTGATGATCGAAGATGGCGATTACGTGCCGGGCAATATGTACTTCACCACGACCCGCGCGCACCAGGAGCGTAATGGCGCCAGCTTCGTCGACATCATCATCGAAGAAGCGCACAACTCCCAATTCGACCACCCGTTCAAGGGCAACGTCGATCTAGCTAAGCTGCAAGACCTCATCAACCGCGTCGGCGCCGACAAGATCCCTTATGTTTGCGTGGCCGTCACCGTCAACCTCGCCGGCGGCCAACCGGTGAGCATGCAAAACCTGCGCGAAGTCAAAGCGCTGTGCAGCCGCCACAAAATTCCGGTCATGTTCGACGCCACCCGTTGCGTTGAAAACGCCTTTTTCATCAAGGAACGGGAAGAGGCCTATCGCGATGCCAGCATCGCCGACATTCTTCATGAAATGATGAGCTACGCCGACGGTTGTACCATGAGCGGCAAGAAGGACTGTCTGGTCAACATCGGCGGCTTCCTGTGCATGAACGATCACGATCTGTACCAGCGCGCCACGGAAATCGTGGTGTTGTTCGAGGGCATGCCCTCCTACGGCGGCATGGCGGGACGCGATATGGAAGCGATGGCGCGCGGGATCGAAGAGTCGGTGGATTACCACTACATACAGCACCGCGTTGCACAGTGCCGCTACCTGGGCGACAAGTTGACCGAGGCCGGCGTACCGATCGTACGCCCGGTCGGCGGCCATGCGGTCTTCCTGGATGCCCGAGCCTTCCTGCCGCATCTGGAACAAGAGAAGTTTCCCGCCCAAGTGCTGGCGGCCGAGCTCTATCTAGAGTCCGGCGTGCGCAGCATGGAGCGCGGCATCGTCTCGGCCGGCCGCAATAAGCAGACCGGCGAACACCACAAGCCGAAGCTTGAACTGGTGCGCCTGACCATCCCGCGCCGGGTATACACCTATGCACACCTGGACGACGTTGCAGAGGGCGTGATCAGCCTGTTCAAGCGCCGCGACCAGATCAAGGGGCTGAAGATGGTTTATGAGCCGAGGTTGTTGCGCTTCTTCACCGCGCGCTTCGAGCCGCTGAAGTAACCCCCTCTCCCAATGGCATGCGATTTGGCCCGCCACTTCGATGGCGGGCTTTTTTTGCGTGACAGCTGAAAAAACCATTCCACGGCACGGCATCGCTCGATAACTGATTTTCATTCAGAACCTGTACTAAATACCAGATCCACTGAAGAGCAGGTACATAGGACTGGCAAAAGGAACCGTACAACAGGTAGTCTCTCCGCCTAACAGCATGGAAAAACAAGGCTCTGCGGCCATTTTCCCTACGCTGACCATCCGTTTTAATGTGGGTGGAAACACCCTCCTCCGGTCGAAATGACGCCGCCGCGGCAAATTGCTATCGCAGGGATATTGTGGCAAATTTATATGCATAATGCATGATAACCAATTGTTTTCTTTGCATATATCATTGCCATTGGAGACCATAATGCACCCTCCCTACTCGTTCAAGTATTTTTCCGAGCTGGAGCACTTCATCGATCAGTTAGAAAGCGTCGGCCAGATGGCCGGCGCCAAGGATCTCCATCACAATTTCCTGTACGTCAACGCCAGTTATGCCGACTTTCATGGACTGGATCGCGAGGAAATTATCGGGAAAAAGTCAGGAGACATGCCGAATGGCATTTCCGTGCTGTCGCAAATGATGTACGAGCAGGATCAGATCGTACTGCAGCAGCGAAAGAAAATTATCATGGGCAGCATTCACCCACACCGCAGTGGCGATCCGCGCGCCTATAAATTCCGAAAATTCCCGGCCCTCATTAATGGAAAAGATCCAATCATTTTATTCACTGGGGAGGATTTGACCTGTGATACGACCTTCTGGAGCGAGATCCTATGGAGTATCGAGCCAACGGTAAAAATCGAAAAGTTGGTTGCCGCATCCTTCGATCATTTTCAAAGGTCAAAAGAGTTAAAAATCTCTCTCAATGAAAGCGAACTGTCTGTGCTAAGCCTTTTACTGCGTGGTGTTCCGGTGAAGCGCATAGCCAACATCTTCGATATCTCGACTCGCACGGTAGAAAATCGTGTCGAATCGCTAAAAGACAAGTTTGGCGCCCTCAACCAACAGAACTTGATGGATATAGCAAGAAAAATGGGGTATCAGTCCGTCATTTCGCGCGCAATATTTAAAGATCACATGACTTATAATTTATTGATTGAATAATATGAATCCAAGCAAAATCATTATCACGATCATTCTATCGACAGGCATTTTTGGTTTCAATTACGTTGCCGCGAAAATTAGTGCCATCAAAATAGACCCAGTTGAAATAGCCATGTTGCGAGTAACCTTTGCCGCGCTCCCCGCCTGTTTACTTTTAAAGATAAACAGGAAAGATTGGAAATACGTACTGCTCTACGGCATTGCATTTTCTTTTGGACTATTTCTATTTTTCAAGGGATTAAAAACAGGCATTGACGCCGGCATTTCATCGGTCATTATGCAAGCCGGGGCTCTTTTTACTGCAGTGGGTGGCATTCTGATTTTGAAAGAGAAATGGAATAAATTCAATATACTGGGTTGTTGCATTGCGATGGCGGGCATTTACGCTATTTCGAAAATACGAGATGGCGGGATCAATACCGCAGGTATCGCCTTTGTGCTGGGATCGGCTTTCAGTTGGACATTCGCAAACCTGTCGGTACGCATCTCAAAAACCGACCGCCCATTGGCTTTTGTCGCCTGGGGCAGCCTGGCCTCGGCCCTGCTGCTCTTCGCAATCAACTTGGCCAGCGGAAAACCGCTGCTGGCCACGCTGGTGCAGATCGATCGCCAGGCCTGGCTTGCCATCGCCTTCCAAGGCTATATCACAACGCTGGTTGGCTACGGTCTTTGGACCCAATTATTAAGTCAAAATCAACTGACATTAAGTGCACCCAGCTACTTGTTAGTCCCCGCCTTTGCCTTGCTATTTTCACATATTGTACTAGGTGAGGAAGTCACCACGCAGAAAGTATTATTTTCATGCATTGTCGTGCTGGGAGTGGTCATCAATGCTAGCGCACAAAATTTAGGGCAATGGCGTAGCGAAAGAAAAAAAGCGGCGATGATAGCATAGAATTTTTTTAGAGATAAGGTCGTTTTCCCCTCTGCTCAAAAATCGGAGGGGAAGCCAAAATAGCCATACTGAGCTTTAATCGACTGGAGTTCGAGCATGGCCTACCCTGACTTACAATTATTGCAAAATAATAGAAGTGAATTTTGTAGAATTGTATCCAACCACATTCAGTATCAGCTCCCCCAAAGCGAATGGGAGCGGCTATTGGCACTAGCACAAAGCGCCCCACCCTACTCGCCTGAGCTTAGCTTCACGGCATTTGACGCCATCGAGGCCCGAGTTCACCACCTAACCTTCATCGAGCAAATTTCGCCGTTGGAAATGCAATCAGTGCCTGAGTACTCCCAACGATTGCAAACCATCGGACTACTCGATGGGCAGCCCGTCTGCTATTACAGGGGAAGTGGCATTTATCAGTGGAGCATCGCGCCCGATGCCGACTCGCTCTGCTTCTGGCTGACTCATCCGGCCTACCCCCCTGACTGGCCTGCGGATGATTCCGAACGAGCGTATAGCAAGGCCTCTTATGGCCGATGTTTATTCAAGCCCTCTGATTTTATATAAACATATTTACAATATGGCAATTTTAATAAAAAAATGATTGGCGACACAGCATGATCGCCAATCATTCTTTTTCTCGGGTCAAATAACAGTAACAAAGAACAACGACAGCAACCACACCAAAGATGCCAAGCGATGAGAGTCCCATCAGTTACTCCTTAAGCCTCTTGTCTCGGAAGTTGCATCATGAATCCAGCACACTGGACTGGAACGCCGGCCGTCATCGATCTACAAGCTGGCTGCTTCCCGCCTCGATGAAAACGCTAAACCTCTTCGCAGCACGCTTGAGTGTCAGATACGATCTTCAATCGTGACGAATCCATAATACACCCGTGGTATACAGCATTATGGAATATTTCAATACGCCATCTGGATAACAAATCGCAACGGAAGAAGGCTTGGCGCGCCGCAATGGCACGTCGCGACAGCGTTTCCGGAATTGTCGCAGCGGTGGATAGCTTTGAACCGAAAATCGTTCGATACAGAGGTGGGGACAACAGCTCGGGGCGAGTCGCGCGTTTGGCAGCGGTTAGCTGGCCAGAAATGAAAAAAGGGTTACAGGAACATCCCCTGTAACCCTTCGTTCTGATGGTGCCGGTAAGAGGCCACGAACACAGATTGTGCATATTGGTACAACACTTCGGAAAGTGCTGCTAAGCCTGCATTTTAGTCCATTTCAAGAGCCGCCACCCCGATCTCTTTGTGGCGTAGTGGTGCATAATGGCGTAAATTCCTGCCATCGATTACGCCAAGAATTACGCCAAGATGGCAACCTACAGAAAACGCGGGGACAGCTGGCGCGCCGAAGTGGCAAAGAACGGCGTCCGCCGGTCCGCGACGTTCGACACAAAAGCCGAAGCCGTCACTTGGGCAACAAAGACCGAAGCGGAGATATTCGACGGGAAGCTGCGAGCAGTCAAGTCCATCAAGACAATGGCGCAAGCGCTGGAAAAATACCGCGACGAGGTTTCGCCCCATAAGGGCGGCCACAAGTGGGAAAGAGTCCGGCTGAATAAATTCATCGATGAGCTAGATTTCATTGCCACGCCCGTCGACAAAATCACCAACGACAAGATTTCGGCTTGGCGTGATAAACGCGCCAAAGAGGTATCGCCCGGTACGGTCAACCGCGAAATGAACCTGCTATCCGCCGTGTTCGAGGAATGCAGAACGGAATGGAAGTGCTGTTCTATCAATCCAGTGCGAGGTGTGAGGCGTCCAAACGAGCCGCCGCCTCGCGAGCAACGTATTACGGACAAGATGGTCGATGCGTTGATCGCCGAAATGGGTTATGAGCGCTGGACCACGCCAGAGAACAAGATCCAGCGTGTCGCGCTAGCGGTGCTGTTTGCGATCGAGACAGGCATGCGGGCGGGCGAGATAATCGGGCTGGCGCCTGAGCGCGTGTTTCTGAGCAAGCGGTATGCTCGTCTGCTTGAGACCAAAAACGGCGACGCGCGCAATGTGCCGCTTTCATCGACAGCCACGACAATTCTAAACTTGCTGATCACTGGAGATATGCAAAAGGGGGAACCGGTATTCGGCTTGACGAGCGCAACACTGGATGCGCTATTTAGAAAGTACCGCGACAAGGCCTTGCCGGCCTGCCCGGAACTGGAGAGTGTACGTTTTCACGATACCCGACATGAAGCGGTGTCGCGCCTGGCCAGGAAGCTAGACGTGCTCGATCTCGCCCGCATGATCGGGCACCGTGATATTCGCAGTTTGATGATTTACTACAATGAGCACGCGGCAGACATTGCCACGCGCCTTGATTAAGCAGCTTTCCGCCGCCTGCCATTCTGTCGCCCCACCGGAAGTGCTCCGCGATATTTACGAGCCCACTCGATCACCTCGTCGGCAAACCAGCGCTTCTGGCACTCTTTCGTGCCGGTGGCGCGGATGGCGGCCGGAAAGCCCGGCTGCGTCACAACATGATGGCTTACCGTGTATTCCGATAGGTCAAGCCATTCACCGATATTTTCAGCCTTCCACAGCGCCGGCGCATTCCTCACCGACATCGTTGTGACCAGCTTATCGATGCTGGCCACCAGTGCCGCCACGTCGACCGGTCGTTCCGGCTGATCCTGAATTTCTTCACGTTCTTCGATAGACATTCCCGCCCCCCTAAAAATACTGAGGGCCGCTCAGGCGGCCCATGCGAATACCGAATCAGTTGCGTACTGCGCCCATCGTCGCCTTGCGTTGTCGACGAAAGCACGCCAGGCCGCCACTTCCATCCCGGGCAACAGGTCGTTGAGCGCCCGCACCAGCAACCGCGCCGCCCTCAATTCGTCGCCGGTCAGCACCACCCGGTCGGCAATGCCGTGATCCGCACAGCGCTGTGCGCCGGCGATCCACATATCGCCGGCCTTGTCGGCTATCTGCTTAAGCGCGTCGTGCTTGTAGTAGAGCGCGGCATCGTATGCCGCCGCGGCGAATAGAGTGACCACGCGAATACTGATCGCGTAGCCCTGCCCGGCGGCTACTTCATATAGATGCGCCGCGAGCGGGAACAACAGTCGATCGGCGTCGTCTCGGCCGATCCGTTGCTTACCGGCGATCATCAACAGAGGGTTGCGCGCCGGCCGCGCCGTGCGCTTGGGTTTTGTGCTCATGCTCGGTTCCATGAAAAAAGCCGCCTGGCTGGCGGCTTGCTTAGTGTTGAGTGTGGTCAAAATGGGATTTTGATTTTTGCCCCAAAAATTGAAGCAACATAAAGACGCTCGAGCGCCTGCAGAAGATGCTTATCTCGCTGGCAGACCTCCGGGGCTTCTGAATTGTGAGGTGGAAGCGTCGCCTTCCATGTGCCATTAGGATCTTGTCTGATCCAGACCCCGGCCTCTTCAATATCGAAGGGCAGATTCTCCCAAAACTCATTTCGAGTTTGCCAGAACTGGCTATCAAGGTCTTTTCGGGTAAATTTATGCTCTCGCTCGCGATCTTCGTCCGTGGTTTCATGTTCCGTCTCGAACCGAAGTGCAAGAGTAACGGCGATATTCAAGCGCGTGTAATCCAGTCGTGCAACCGTGCGAATTGGCATAGCCAGGCCCATCGTCAGTTAAGCAATTGTTGGATTATAGCGCCTAGCTAGTTGCTATCCCCTCCGCTTTGGCGATGGCTGCGCGGGCTGTCTCATGCGCCTTGATGTTTTCGCCTGCGTCATACAGGCCGAAATGGCCATCGCTGGCGAGAATTCGTTTCAGCGCCGCCAGCAGCTCGGCGCTCTTTTCGCGCTCGCGGTCGAGCTGTTCCAGAAGCGGCGAAGCACTCGGCCCGACCGGCGGCCTCCACTCTGCCGCGCCTTCGAGATACGTCCAGCCCGTCCGGATTAGGGCGCGTTCAGCGCGATCAGCACGCTCGGCCAGGCGGTCGCGGTCGGACTCGGCTCGGCGCAGCTCCAGGCTAGATGGCCGCAAGAGTCCGTCACAGCCAGGGGTCTTGCAGCACAGGTCGAAGCCTTTGGGCGGCAGATGGATCGTGCGGCACTTATCGCAGAGCCATTCAGTCACATGGCCGGAGAGTAGCTCTGCCCGCTCGATCAGCTTCTGCACGGCGGCGGGGTTCGCAGCGGCGTAGAAAGCGGCCAGCGTCAGCACCTCTTCCGGCGCCACATATTGCCCAGCATCAATTTTTGCAACGGGGAACAAATACCCATCATCATCAGCGCCAACAAAGAAGACGCCATCCTTTTCGCCATGCGGCCAACACTCGGTGACATTTCGCCAGCTATTTGCCGCCAGCGCCCGCCGCTTCAGTTCGTCAAGGTTGGTCACGCTGTCTTCCTCCATGCGAACGACACCGGGCCAGGCATGACCCACAGGTGCCGCATGTTTGCTACGTTCACGACATCGCTTGCGCGCGGGAAAATCTCAACCGCGTCGAAATCCGCATAACCGACCTCGGCCTTGATCTCTTGCAGCTCGTCCCATGTGATGCCGTCCTCCCACCGCGAGCCGTCCAGCTTGGTGCGGCAGATGGAAAGGCGGACAACCGCCTCTGCCTCCATGAATGCCTGCACCAAGAACTTGCGACTTCGCCAGACCTTGAAAGGCGGCCTCACGGCGCGGGCCTTGGGCCACTGCCCGGCCGGTACCGCTTCCAGCCGTTCGGGAAACTTGGCGACATGCGCGTGCTGCGCCTTCTGCGCCATCCGGCGCTGTTCTCGGTTCATGCCGCACCATCCTTCACATGCTCGATGGCCTTGTTCGGATCGGCGGTGCGCCAGTCCGGCCAGGTGCGCGCCTCGTTCTTGGTCTGCTTGGCGCCCAGCGCCGCGGCGATCTCCTCCGGCGTGAAGCCAGCGCGCCAAGCGCCGTCAAAAGCCAGCAGGATGACGTCTGCCCATTCGGTGACGTCGTTCGGGCTCGCCTCGACTTCGATCAGTTCCTTGCGGATGTGGTCGCAGACGCCGGCCGTGCGTGCGCCGGGGCCGAAGGTCTTTTCCGAGAAAGCGCGCTGGCGGTGCAAGTGGGCGATGAGGTCGAAATGCGTGCGGTTCGGCCCAATGACAAAATCACACCCCTGGCGTTCCGCCTCTTCATCCGGCTGTAGGTATCCCGGCTGACAATCAGTCACGCCGGGGTTGTCACATGGCATTAGGTCGTCGCACTTGCAAGCGCAGATGTCAGTGTTGTACAGGCCGTCGAAGCCGTTGGCGTGTAGAAATTTGAGCGTAATTGCTTGAACGTCCATGCTGTCACCTCAAAAAGAAAGCCGCTCGGGGCGGCTGTTGCTTTGTTGCGATATTGAAAGTAACTATATGATTTTGTTGCTTAAATGCCGCAGTTGCGATGCTGCATCTTTCTGTGAGTTTGTCGTTGATATACAATCTCTTCGTCATAACAGCCGAAGGAAAAATGATGTGTGAATGTGCTAATTGGTATAACTTCAAAAGTTTCCGTGAGCCTCACGCCTTGCTTACACGAGTCCCAAAACATCCTGGACAAGATGGTTTCACTAGCGTTGCTGAACTAGCAAAGCGCCCTGTCTCCGACGTTCATGTAGCCTATTTATTTCGTTGTTCTGAGTGTTTTGGCCACTATTTGGTTGGTCAAAACTTCGGCTGGTTAAGCTGTAGGTAATGCCTTGGCTTCAGGCGGCATCGTCCTGGCCAAATAACCCGGCGGCGTGCGCCGCATCGAGCGCAGCTTTGCCACTCGCCTGACAGTACAGAAACAGGTACAGCTCAGTTGCGTATCCCATCACTTTCTCCTGTGAATTTGGGTGATGCCCAGGTTGATCGACTGCCCGCGCCGGCGCAGCGCATTGGCGAGCCGGCAGCGGTCGCGATGGCTTGCTGATGCTTGGCGAAGCAGGCCGAAATAGCTGTTGGCGGTCTCGAAAAGATTCTCGGCCGGCACGCCGACTGTTCGCCGAATTGCTTGGCGGTACGTTCGCCGCCGGGTCTCTCTCCGCCATGGCTTTATGACCTGGCCGACCATATCGACGCCGCGGTAAATCGGCTGGATGAATGTCTTGCGCGGGTTGAGCTGCAAGCCCAGCGCGGCCAGCTTCTCCTCGATCTGTAATCTGGCTTTGTGCAGCCACTGCGGTGACTCATGCAGCAGCACGAAATCATCCACATAGCGCACGTAGCGGCACTTGAGCCTGTGTTTGACGAACTGGTCGAGGCCGTCGAGCAACACATTGGCAAAGAACTGGCTCGACAGATTGCCGATCGGCAGGCCATGGTCGGCGTCGGCGTTAGTAAGCCGCTTATGTGGCGGCACCAGATCGAACAGCGCCGGATCCCCGCGAACCTCTACACCTTTGCGCGGATCGTGCATCAAGGTTTGCTCGGCCAGCGCCATCCACCAAGGCTCGTGGATCTTGCGGGCCAGCCGGTCTAGTACGACACGCTTGTCGATACTGACGAAGAAATTGGCCAGATCGCCCTTGAGATAGTACGCCGGCTGACTCCAGTTGCTTGTTATCGACCGGATGTGACCCTCAAGCCTTTCGGCGCAATAGCTTGTCCCGCGGCCGGGGATGCATGCGCACGAATCGGCGATGAAAGATCGGTGAAATCTTTCGCTGACGTGGTTGTACAGCAGATGGTGAATGATGCGGTCGCGGAACTGCGCCGCCCACACCTCGCGCGGCTTGGGCCGCGTAATAACGAAGCAAATGGAGTTCCCTGGCTGATACCGCCCCTCCATCAGTTCGTCGTATAACTCGATCAGATTTCGTTCGAGTTCTATCTCGAATGCTAGCGCCGAACGGCTGTTGCGCTTTGACTTCCTGCAATCGAAATAGGCTTGCACCATGGCGCCGAAAGTCGGCTGGGTTGAGTCTGCGGACTGCGACGGCGAACCCCTCGTAATCCTTGCCGGTGTCGTCCTGGTTGCCATTGTTGAAGTTCTGTTCGTACGCATTGTTCTCGGAGTACTCCGTCTTTTCGTGCTTTACAGGTCGCCACGCCGAAGGCGTTGCCGATCAGCGTAACGACTGCGCCAGACCTGCCGGCCTAGGCCGGTGGTTTCCCCATTGCGCATGGCGGTTCCCTTGTGAGGAAGCGGCACGACCAGATTCAAATCGCGCAGGCATAGCCGCCGTGACGGCTATGCAGCAGGCGATGCGTTGCGCCAGCCTGTGGCTTGCTTGCCTATCTCCCCGGTCAGCTTGATGGCCTGTGCGTACTGCGCCCGACTGATGAGCTGCAAATCGTGACTTTGTCTGAGCAAAATATTCACGACTTGCAGCCGCTCAAGAAGTTGGTTGAGGTGTGGGCGCTTGTCGTGCGCCACGTTGGCCCGATAGATCAACAGCGCCAGCTCAAGGCACTCTTCGTCCAACTTCACGCCGTGGCTTCGGAAGCTGCGCCGGAAGTTGGAAACGAGTCGCTTAACCAGTAGCGTCAGGTCGTAGGTATCTTTGTAGATGGGGAGATTGGTGCTTAGTGCCATGATGGAAGCGCGCGGCTAACGCCGCGCTTAAATGGTTAAAGGGATGAATCGGTAACGGGAATCAAGCGGACTGCGACGGCGAACCCCTCGCAACCCTTGTCGCCGTCGCTCTGGTCGCCATTGCCGAAGTACTGCTCGTCGGCATAGTCCTCGGAGCACTCCGTTTCGAGCCAGTGCCAAGCGTCCTTGAACAGACGCTTGAGATTGGCGTACAGCAGCGCGCCTTCCTGTCGGTTCGGCAGTTTGCCGCCAGCTCCAAGCGCCCATTCCTTCTGCTCCGCCCAGCCTCGCCGCGTGTCGGTCATGGCGACCAGAATCAAGTGCGCAGCCGGCTCGCCGGTTTCTTCGTTCAGTAGCAAGCCGGCGTAGGTTTCGCCTGGGTGCAGCACCAGCCCCGAGATTGCCGATGTCTTGGCCATAGGCTGAACCGGCGGCTCGAATACTGATTTCATGATGGCTTGCAGGATTGGAAGTGGTGCAGAAACACGGACTTCCTTGTGTTCAAAGGTGGCGATTTCGGACATGTCATGCTCCTGAAAAGGCAAAGCCCGGCATGCCGGGCTAAATGGGTGAATGGGTCAATGGGCGACAGCTACACTGCGGACTGCGACGGCGAACCCCTCGTAACCCTTGCCGTTGAGGCCCTGGCAGCCATTGTGGAAGGTCTGTCCGTAGGCATCGTCCTCGGAGGACTCCGTCGAAGAGACAATCCACTTCGCGGGCAAAGCCAGCTTGCCTCCCTCGCGGAACGCTTCGATGCGGGTCTGCGCCGGGAAGTCCGGCGTGTATAGCAGCTGCGGCGGCACGCTGACCGGATTGACACCATCGAGCCATCCGCAATAGTTCTTCTGCACCGTGGGTTTGAAGTTGCGGTATGCCATATCGAGGATGAAGAAGGCGGCGATACCCCAATCGTCCTTGCCGCCGATACGCAGCGCGAGCGCTTCCTGCGCCAGCTCGCTACCGGCCTCGGCCATGGCGATGGTGTTTGCCAGGCTGTCAGTGAAACTGCGTGCGCCCGGCACCGATTTGTAGTCCGGCAACCAGATGCCCTTCAGGATGCCTTCCGGCCCGGCAATGATTGATGCGCGCTCTTGGCCGTTTTCGAGGTAAAGCCCGTTGAAATATCCGCCCTCGAACGGGGTGCCGAGTTCGGAAGGAATGAGGTGTGCTGCGATTGCTTTTTGCATGGTTCAGTCCTTTGCAGGCGTAAAAAATGCCGCATCAGCGGCTATTGATTGGAGTTCCGGGGTTGGCGCGGCGCCATTCGTCTTCGTCCATCAGGCGGCCTCGCGCAGATCCTCGTAAGGCTCGATCTTCTCTCCAAGGTACACGACCCCGAGAACGGCTCGAACTGGCTTGGGCATCGGTCGGCCGGACTCGTACCGGCAACCGCCTGATTGAGTGATACCGATGCGGCCCCAAAAGTCGGTTTGGTTGAGGCCTAGTTGCTTGCGCAAAACGCGCGGGTCGAGTTTGGTCTGTTTCATGCGTTTCTCCAGGCGTAAAAAATCCGGCGCGCGGCGGGTCAGTTGTTCCGTTTGGCCGAACTACTCGGCTGGGCTACGGGCGATTGTCTGTACCGCAGTTGCGGCAGGTGCCGCCGTAGTAGTCGTCGATCTTCATCAGTCGTCCGCAACCATGGCAGCGATAGGTTTCCGGTTTCAGCCGCTGCGGTTTGTGCAGTTCGATGCCAGATCCTGCCAATGCCTTGGCACGCCTCACATGCTGCATATCGACGGCTGGGCGAGTGTGAGCGTCGATATATGCCTTCGGCCATGGGATGTCGGATTCGCGTGCATTGTGCTTTGCCTGAGCCTCGGCATGGCTATAGACCTGCGCCTTGCTGACGTCAGTCGTGTAGCCGCCATCCTTTGCCCAAAACAGCATGTCGTTGCCAACGTACGAGCGTGAGTCCTGCAGGTAGAAGCCATCCATCATAAACCGCCCTTCAACTTGGCCGCGATGGCGCGGGCGCATGCCTCCTCGGGTGTGCTGCCTTGCCCGCAGGCTAATACCACGCGATCAGGATCATCTGCGTGCGGCTTGCTGCAAATCCAAGCCATCCAATCGGTGCGGCGGGTGTACGCAAGCTCGAAATAGCAGTACGGGTTTGCATCCAAATACTCAGTGTGGATGCCAATCAGCTTGCGGATTGGGTCGCCGGCCAGCGTCTGCGCGGGTTGCGCCAGTTCTGTCACCTCATGGCACTCCGGGCAGAGGATCATGCTTGCGTCGTGCTTGGGGTGAACGGTCTCTGAAAGAGGGCCGATCCATCCGCACTCATCGCTGATGCATACGCGCCGTTCTTCTTGCGCCGTCAGCTCAACCTTCGGCGCGGCGCCGAGCATGGCTCGATATCCGTATACGGCGTTTGCCGAAATTCCACATTCAGCATATTGCGCGCCAGCTTGGCGCATTGATTCCGTTGGCTCTACGGGAACCAGCCTCCACCCATCCGGCACGCTCACCGGCTCGGGCGGGATGGCGGCGAGGATGGCGGGCAATGACAGTGGCAGTCTGTCAACGTCATCTGGATATGCAGCATCAACTGCTTTCATGACCGCCTCTGCAATCTTCAATTCACGTTCCGTGTTCATGTCCGCTCTCCCCTTGTTCCGATTCATCGGCCTGAACGCTTAGGCGCTGATCCGATGGCAATAAGTCACCCCACATTTCAATCAATATTTTCTCCGCTTCCTCTGGCGTCAACGGGTGTTGTTGCTCATCGGCCGGTGCACGCACAAGCGCCGGGATGAATTGATGCTGACATTCGCCGTCGAGGCCGCACTCGACCATGCCGGTGATGATGTACTGGCACATGCCGGTCTGCCGGCCACGCTGAAACAGGCCGTGAACATCACAATGAGGTCGGTTACTCACGATCTTCATCCTCCAAATACTCTTCCTCAGGCTCTTCGACGACCTGGTTATTGATGGCGCCGCAGGATAGGCAGAGGGTGTGCGTCAGGTTGCTCATCGGCCCTTGCCACTCAACGAGGCCACCGCAGGATGCGCAGATCATTTCCCTTGCTCCATCGGTGCGGCGCGGCCGGTCTTCCACGCCTCGCTCTCGGCCCGTAACTCGACATAGATTTCGTCGCGAGTTTTGGGTTGGCCATCGGCGTTTCGGTTGAACGGGTTCAGCGTCTGGAAGAAAGTCTTGGTTTGGCTACGGCGCTTGCCGGTCGCTGGGTCTTTCCATGTCCGCGTAGCCGTAAGCGTTACCTTCACGAAGGTCTGTCGCATCACTTCCCCTCCCTCAGTGCGGCGCGGGCTTGCCATGCGGCAAACATGCTTTCATGGAATTTTTCAAACCCGGAACCTTGAACCCACTTTTCAAACTCCGCCAGTTCCCGCACCTCGTCGTATCCCGGCAGCACGGGGGCGGCGTAGACGGCGAATGCCTCCTTGTTGTCCGGCTCGGCCACTTCCAGCCAATCGTGCCCTTCGGCATCCTGTCCGTCAGGGGATACGCGGAATGCGTGACACTCTGCCAAATGCGCCACCGGATCAACCGGCATCACCTTGGCGATGATGGCGTCGGGGGCGATAGCACGGATACGTTCTGCGTCTCTCTCCGCGATGAACTTTTCTCGCCGGTCTCCACGAACCATAGCGTGCATCTCGCAAGATGACGCCGCCTCTTCCAACGCCGCCCGCACCAGGGCTTCGGCGCCATACACGGGCGTGTTCATCGCTCATCGTCCTTATGATCTAACCAGCGTTTCCAGGCCATCAGGCAGAAGAACCCCAAGAGAATTAGTGCGTCCCAGCCGTTCATAGCTCGTCCTCAATCAGTTTCCGGCCGGCGCCGTGGAGTTCGTCCAGAGTGGTGCGACCGATGGCCTGCAGGCGCAGAAAGCCGTACAGCTCAGTCAGGTAGCACATACACATCCACCTTTCCGGTACCTCGGCACACCTGACACGGCTTGTTACGCTTGCCGCCAGAGCCGAAGCATGCCGGGCAACCTTTGATTCCCTTGGCCGGCGCATACTGCGGCGACATGGCGGCTAACTCGTCCTGCAGCACCTCGGCAGCCATCACCGCACGCTTGGCGCAACTGGTCAGTTGCTCAACGCTCGGATCGGTCAACCTAGCGATCAGATCGAGGTAGTGCTCTTTGGCGACCTCTTGGGCAATCGGAAGCATTACGCCGCCCTCCTCACCAAGTTGATGACGTTGTCGCGGCTCTCGGCCGGTAGCTGAGCGATCGCCAGCGCAGCCTCCAACTCGTCGATACGCCGGTCTGCTGCCTCGAGCTGAGCCTCCAACTGATCCGCCTGCTCTGCGCGTGCGGCCAGATCGGTATTGCGCCGGCCGAGTTCGTCGACCTGATCCTGAAAACGTAGCAATTCCGCCTGCATTTCGTTGCCGTCGCGCAAGATGGTCACCTGGTGCTTGAGCTGAACAATTTCCTTGTCCATGCCCTGAATGCGCTGCCAGTATTCACGCAAGACGTCGCCACGACCGTCATAGGCCGCGCGCATCGCGGCGTGCATGCCCTTCTCGCGCACAAGCGCAGCGCGCAAGCGCTCGATGAAGCTGGCGTCGTTACTGGCTTCGACTTCGGTTTCAATCACGATGATGGGGATCATGGAACTTCCCTCAGAAATGGACAGCCCCGCACTTGGCGGGGCCGTTGTTGGTCAGGCGGCGAGCTGGCCGCCGGTAGAGTCGTCGAACAGTGCGGGCTGGTCGGGCTCGCCGTCTAGGGCGTCGCCAACTTTCAGGAAGTCGGAGCCATCCTCGATCACGATCATGACCGTGCGCTCCGCGTAGTTCGCCAGCTCGTGCGCTTCGTCGCAGTTGACCATGGTCAGTTGGGCTTTGACGCCGTCGGGCTTGAATTGCACCGTCTCGACCGCGGCGCGGAAATTCACGCGGTTTCCGGCAGCGATGCAGACGACCGCTTTGCGGACTGCCGATTCGCAGGACAGGTGCACCTGGCGTAGAACGTTCTCTTGCTCGCGCTCGGACAAGCCAGCCCAGGTGACTGCCATTTCCCTCATGGGCTTGGTCGCGGCCTTGATCAGTTCGCCCAGCAAGAATTCCTGAGCGACTTCGTTTTCTTCAACGGTGCGGTCATGCAGCTGGTCGATGATGGCGTTTTCGGACATGTGTGCTCTCCAAATTGTTGGCAATGCGTTCAAGGTGATGGCGCTGCAATGCACTCAGGTGCATGTTGTCGCCGTAGGATTTGTGGCGATCGATCATGTCGCCGATGAAAGTCCGATCCCAGTCGCTGGAGGCGTTGTTGAAGGCGTCAGCCAGAAGGGACCGGAATTTCTGCGGCTCGTAGCAGAGGCTGACCGGCTTGCTGAGCGTGATGGCCATTACATCGTCTCGCGCCGGTCATTGACTGCGTCGTAAACCTCTTGCGCCAGTGCGTCCGGCAGTTCACGGGCCTCATCAGCGATCAGATTCAAGGTGTCATCATCGTTCGCCGACTGCGCGCGGCCGATCAGTTCCTCTTTCTTCTGCGCCAAGCCCTTGAGGTATGCCGTGCGCGCTGAGTACGCCTGCAGCGCTTCGGCGGCGTCCTGCCCGTGCGTCAGATCCTTGATCTTCTCTTTGGCGGCATGCAGATCAGCGCCGCCGGCAGCCTTGGCGATCATGCCGACCACCTCGGCCAGAAGCCCTGGATTGCGCGGATCGGCCGCCGGCGAAACATCGACGGGCGGCTGCTCGGCGCGCGTACCAATCTTCGACTTGAGCGTCGCGGTACGTGATGCGCGAGACGGTGCGGCCTGCTCTTGGTATTCACCCGCCGGCGTGATGTCGTGTTCTCGTTCTGTTTCAGTCAACTCGTCTGGCGTGTAGACGCCCAGCAGCACGTCTGGGCAGTGCAGGCGCGCCCAGCGCTTTGCCGCAAGATATGCGAGTTGCTGCTTGGGATCCTGCCCCCACAATGGCGAGTTCCGGACGCCTGCTTGGCTAAGAAGGAGATCCAGCACGCGCGGCTCACTCTCGCCACGGATCGTCGCCCAGACTTTGACGCCCAACCCCTTTTCATCGGCCAGCGACCAGTCTTTGACGATGCGCTTTTCATCTGGATTGTTCTTGGCCGGCACCTCTTTGAAACGGCCGATCACCCTGGCCCACTCGCCGTACCACTCATAGTTGAGACGGCCGACAATGGGCGCGCGCGTGTTCAGCACGGCCGTGACAAGCTGAGCCTCATACCCCAAGACGCCGTTGACGAGGTGCGTTTTCTGCGCGACGGCAAAGGGGTTCATCTGCCATTGCATGGACTGCATGATCACCGCCATGCAATCACCGGCATTGCCTCGAAGGTGCGCGGGGATAGTCGACTTTCCGGTCGCCATTACGGAAGCTACGCGCATCATGCTGTCGAAACTATTGGTGTCCAGTACCAGGGCGGCGGTACTTGTCGCCGGACCGTCGTAGCGCGGCGCCAGGCCGGCGCTATCGCCAACCTCGGCCAGTTGAGTATTTTGATTCACGCTGCTTTCTCCTTGGATTTCTTGAACCGGAAGTCGATGTAGGTGACGGCGTCGACGGCATAGGCGCCGCGCTGTACCGCCTTGCGGGTAAACTGCGCACCGTCCGGCAGGTGGCCGACGGCGGCCTCGCCCATCAGATGCAGAAGGTGATTCTTCGCGCCGTCGGCGACGCCTTCATAGAACTTGACCTGCTCTTTCGCGTCCGCCATCACGCGCTGCCAGTGGAGCGCCGCATCCGGCAGCTCGATTTCCTGACCATTGGTGCCCGGGTACAGCTTTGCCAGTACGCCGGCGGTCGTTGCGTGGTCGTAGTCCGGCGCCGGCGCGTTGCCGGATGTGACACGCGCCCAGAACTCGGCCTCGCGGGCGATCATTTCCTCAATCAGCTCGTTGTCGCGCTGAATGTGGTAGATGCGGAACTCCGGCCCGGACAGCAGGACGGCCAGGTCGCATATTTCAGCGTCAGTCACGGCCAGGTAGTGCTGGCACTGCGCCAGGTAGGACATAGGCACCTCGTCGGTACCGTCCGGTCCCCACAGCTCCTTGTCGACGAACCGGCCGAGCGCGGTCTTGCACTCGAGCAGATGGTTGGTGCGGATCTGGCCCTTGAACTGCGGCCGCTTGTCGCCTTGCCAGACGAGCCGATCGAGGTTACCCAGGATGAAGCCGTGTTCCGGGTGGCGGAGCATCGTGTTGCAGCGCTCTACCTTGTTGCCGCTGCGGCGCGCGTATTCCTGGGCGACCACATCTTCGAGCAGGTTGCCGAACAGCACCGACTCTTTCTCGCTGATGTCGTCCGGCTCGATCTCGCCGCGCTTCTCCAGGTAGAGCTGGAACTCGGTCTTGTACGGGTTGACGCCCAGCACGGTACCGGCATCGGATCCGCCGATCCCGGTATTGCGCAGCGCCAGCCACTCGTCGCGGGTAATTGCGTTCATGATTTCCTCATGCAGATAGTCGGTCTTGATATTCCATGTGCTCGGCCGCGCGTTCACAGGCGTGCAGCACCTCTTGTTCTTCGCGCCAGGTGCCCATAAAGGCGATCAGCTCGTCACCACCAAGCAGATCTGTCACATCGACCGCGCTGTCGGTCAGAAACACGCTCTCGAGCACGAACGGTGTGTCGTCGCCGAACTCGCCGGCCACCACCAGTTCCCAGCCGTCGAAATTGACGCGGTAGTGGTGGGCGCTGGTCTTGCGCCGCCCCGCCACATTGAAGTCGGCGATGTTCGCCGCTTCGGACTCGACGGCGGCGACATCACCCTTGGCAAAAGCCTGAAGCAGCCGCTCGGCTGCCAGAACGATTTTCAGGTTCATGGTCAGTACCACCCGATCAGTTGCAGGCCGGCGAAGAAGGTGATCGCAACGCACATCAGTGCCATGGAAAACGCGAAGGACTTGGCCACGACGGCCAGGAAGTCGCGAAAGTCAGCGAACAAGGGGGTCATGATCAGTTGCTCCAGTGCTGGGCCAGGCCGATCGCCAGAAAAAAGCCGGCGCTCAACAGCACGCCGGCAACGGTTTGCTTCAGGATGAAGAGAAGGCGCGCTTTCATCACGCCACCTCTTTGGTGGTGGCCGGCTTTACCAACTGGATGACGCGCGGGCCGCCACGCGTGCGGATGGCCACCAGCCCGGTGGCTTGCTCGACGGCGCGCACCGCGGCGGGGCTGTGCGAGCACGCCGGGTGCAAAATCACTTTTGACATGGTGACCTCCTGAATGAAAAAGCCCGCGGGTTGGCGGGCAAAGGGTCTTGCTAGAGAAACAGAGGGAATGAGCTGCAGACGCAGCGGTCAGGGGCCGACACCGAAATTGCCCATGTCTGCCAACGATGATCAAATCGCCAGCCCCTGGCCGATGCATCGCATCGGGCCGGTTACACCTTCCGGCGCGCTTTAGGCGGTCGCCTCCCGGCGGCGCTGCGCTGTTGTCGCGTGTTCAACCTACCTACGTACAACCATACCGGCGAACGGCCGGCGCGCTGGTGGGATACCCACCCGGAAACACATGGTTTGATGTGCTTTCGGGTAACTACCCCGGTCGGCATCAGGCTACCCCTGTGAGGGCTGCCGACTGCTGTAGCGAACTTCGAGCGATTGGGACAGTTCGCACGCCCCGAAGCGGTCACGCCTTGCGGCGTCCCGGTGCTCGTCCCTGGTCTGCGTTGCTACACACTGTTTAGCCGCTTCACGGGGATTGCCCGCAACCGGCCAGGCTCCCGAATCACTTGGCGTCGTTCATCGGGTAAAGCGGCTAAACGGTGCCGCCTCGAGTGAAGCGGCGCGCCGGGCTTTCCCCGGCCGTTTGCATATGAGCCTCCGTCGAGTTGGTTACGCGGTCTATGGCGTCCGCGCTGCCTTGGAAATGTTGCCGGTCTTTGCCGGCTGTCAGGGAAACTGTGTCTTAAAGTCGAACTATCTTTCCCATTCCCGACTGATCGGAGCTTTGGTCAGGCGCCCGCGTGTCGGGCATCAATCCTTGATACATATGTGGTGCCCTTTCTGAACCGTACTACCCGCTTGGCTTTCAATTGCCTTTGCTGCCGTTTCGCAAGCCTGAACGGTGTTGAAGCGGATACTGGTTATTGCCACATCGTCGTTGTGGCTCATCATTCCGGCGTGAAGCCAGATGATTAGAACGTATGCCATTTCGTTCTCCTGTTGATCACATGTAGCGGGGCCGGGCGCTAATCCGGCGGTTGGCATCGGTGCTCTTCTCGGGTAATTGCCTCGTCTGAGGTGATCATGCCGATGCCCGGAACTTCGTCAGCCTGATGGCTGCCCACATGCGCGCTTGTTCCCGCGCTTCCCGCGTGTCTCCAGCATCTCGATTCGCTGAGATGCAGCTTTCCACGCCGCCCGTTACATGTGCCCCCGCGTTGGCAGGGGTCACAAATCCGGATCTCCACTCCCCTCCTCTGCGTCTTGGCCGCCAGGCCTCCCATTGCTGGGTCGCATCGGTTCGTGTGCCGGTGTTGGTGGCACTCTCTTCGCAAGCCGATTGCCGTCGGCCTGATCTCGGCGAGTGCCTGTACCGCATGCATTTTGTTAAGGATCGAAGGCGCGTTGCGTTGGCGTGGGCTGCATCCGCTGATCTGATTCACTCGGCGCCGTGACGCGGTTCGAGGTGATCGGCTTACTCGGCCCAGGGCCTGCCTGGAGCCCGGTGCGTTGGGCTGTTGGAGTGAATATACAAGCAATGCTTTTATGATTCAAGCAAAACTTCAATTTATTAAAGCATTGCTTGTTGCGTGGACGCAAAAAAACCGCCGGCAGGCGGTTTGGGAAGGGTTACAGCGAGGCGATGATCTGTCGTATATCTCGGCGCTGCTGTTGTAGAACGGAGAAAATTCGATTCTCCATGAGGTCAATATTGACCAAAGTATTTTCCAGGCTAGCCTTGATCAGCTTGGCCTGGCTCGCCGAATTCCCGCCATCCTGAGCGAAGTGATGGCAGTTGCCGGCGTGATTGCACGCTCTGTTGGTACGCATTCTTTCCTCGTGTCTCGGTTGGTACTAGCTTATTTTTCAAAACTGGCTTTGGTCTACAAAGGCGACCGGTTCGAAAAAGTCTAGACCGCTTGGTCGACGATGGGGACTGTGGTTTGCACTTAGTCACCCAACTTTGGCCTAGCTAATTACTGGTTTTCGAGGGCATTAAGTCGGCGGAACTGATCCGATGTGGCGGCCAGCAGCGCAATCTGTTCGCCATCGAGGTGGGAAAGGTTTGATAACAACAGGTGCATGCTTGCCTCGCGCCCTGGATCCTTCAGTCCGGTTTCCAGGAATTCGACGCTGACGGCAAAGATTGTTGCCAGGCTGTGCATGTGCTTTTTGCGTGGGCGGGTTGGGCCTTTCAGCCATTTTGTAACGGACCAGGACGACACCCCGCATAAGCGAGCTATCTCTTTCTCCGTAAGCTTTCGCGCTCGCTTCAAGCCGCGTAGCCTGTCTTTAAATGCCTCCATAATCCGATGGTAGGCATATTTCGGATGTATCGTAAGTAAAAGTACTAATCGCACCCAACTTTACCCTATCGGCAAGGTTGAGCAAATATTCTATGACTGGCCGATAGTACAGTTGCGTTTTTTGTATGCTATTTGCGGGATTTCAGCTCGAGGATGCGCTGCAGCAGCTTAGCGATCTCTTTATCGCCTTTACCGATAAGCTTTTGAGCAAGATCGTCCAGGCTCGACGCCGAGACGTATGATGCGAGGGGATCGATGGCCGGGTGTTTGGGCTCTTTCCCTGATTCGAGATATGCGGGTTCCACTTTGAGCGCTCTAGCGATGGCGACAAGGCGAGTTGTACCACGATTTGGGTCTTTCTCGATCTCGCTGATCATCGTTCGACTTACGCCGGCCCGGCGCGCCAACTCTTCTTGCGTGAGGCCCAGCGCTTCGCGCTCCTCCCGAATCCGCGTTCCCATATTCATGGGTTGGATGATGTGACAAGGGAACGTCTGAATGCAGACAACACCGTTTGACTTCAGACAATCAAGGGAAAGAAAAACCCGCCGAAGCGGGTCTTCTACAGGAATGGCAGATCTTTACAGGCCAAATTTCTTGAGCAGCATGGGCAGCACCTGCGCAAGCAGGATGGCACTCACCACCCACATGATGATGCTGTTCTTGGCCTCAGCCACATCAGCCTTGGTTGCATAGTTTGACTTGATGACAGCGACGTCGGTCGTGACGGCATTTAACTTGTCGTTGATCTGAGCGAAGTCCTGCTCAAGCTTTGAGACTCTGGCTTCCATGTTTCTATTATCGGGCGGTTCTCCGCCAAAGCCAACCCCTGATGCTGCTTCCATGCGCTTTCTAATGGCAGCTGAGCGAGCACCAAGATCATTCACTGGCATAGCGTAGGCTCTCCACGTTTCCGACAAATCTGTCTGACGAATCCAATAAAACGGCAGCCATACTCTCTAGCTCGTTTAGGTCTTGCGGCTCAAGCGAAGCGGAATATTTCGTCCTAATGCGCTCAATCAACTCGGCAGCATACGTTGCACTGTCAACCAATTCGATCCCTGCAGTTAACAATGCAAGCTGCCGATCTTCCATTTTCATAAGAAACACCTCATTCAAACCGCCCCGCACGTCCCTTTGACCTGGCCAACGATCTGCACGTAGCCCATCTTCTCTTCCGGCACCGTGCGATCGCGGAAACGGGCTTTGTCCTGGCTGTCGCAGGTGATGCGCACGTCGCCGAATTCTTTGAACAGCCGACGAACCTGCATTTCACCCTCAAGCAAGACGACATATACCAATCCGTCGGTGATGACTTCTACCGGCGTGCATTCAACCACCAGTAAGTCGCCCTCCTGAAGCCTTGGAGCCATGCTCTGGTCGCCCATGGTCATCACTGCGGCGGCCTCAGGGTCTATCCCTAAACGCTCTGCCAGAGAGCGCGGATAGGCTTGGCGCTTTCCGTCGATGTCGACCATCCACCCCACCGCTTGCGCCCCATCACGCTCGATCTGCAGTTCCGGTAGAAAAATGTAGTCCGACTCGTCCGGCATGTCGTCCCACACTCGGACAGGAAACATGGATGGGGGTGGCGCCGGCTCGTCGAAAAACAACTCATTGATTGTTTTCCCAACAATTCGCGCGATGGTTTGTTGGCGCTCAGCACCTCGGGGCATGGTGATGCCCGCTTCCCATTGTTGATAGGCCTGCGGGCTCACGCCTGCTTTCTCCGCCAGTTCTGGCCCGGTCAATCCCGCAGCCTTTCTCGCATCGCGCAGGCGCAACCCAAAAGCCAGATGTTTCGCTTCTCTTTTCATGATGAACGCAACCTTACAAGCAAAACTTCAAGTCTTCCAGCAAGCAATGCTTCTGTTTTTTTGACAAAATCAAGCATTGCTTGAATAATGCCGACAGGAGGACTTTTATGGATCAGAACATCGTCACCCGAGCCGCTGATGCAGTGGGCGGGAAATCTCCCCTGGCAAAAGCTGTCGGCTTCTCGTATCAGGCCATTCAGCAATGGGAGCAGGCCGGCTATGTGCCGCCTAAACGTATCCCTGCCGTGGCAGCCGCATCAGGAATCGATATCGCCGAGTTCTATGCGGCGTATCAACGTGCCAGCGCAGCAAAGGAGGCGGCGTGATGGCCTGCGCTGCCTTCCCCACGAACCATAACCAGCAATGCGCGCAAGTGCATGCAAACCTTTTTGCACGACGTAAAGGAGAACCCCTGATGGATGAAATCATCATCCCATCGCTGGCGCATCGGATACGCCAGATCTTGATGGATCCAAAGCTCAAGCAGGAGCTGATGACGGTACTTGGATGGGACAACAGCAATGTGTCTCGCTACCTAGCCGGCAATCTTGGCATCACCGAGGACAAGATCGACAAGGTTGTCGAATTTCTCGGCATTTTGAACGTGGAGAACCGCCGTCTGGCGCCGATCATCGATATGGCGGATGTCGGATTCAAGGCGATCAAGTTGGACTTTGAAAGGAGGTTTGCGACGCGAGAGACGCTAATGAAAAAGGCCGGCTAAACGGTGCGCTAACACCTAACCGGCCTGTTGCTTAAGGCACAACCAATAAGCACAACCAGTATGCCCTGACAGACTTTTGAAATCAATAGTTTGTGGGGTATGCGGAGGACTTTTTTTATGAAAATCCAACACCGCAACAGCGGCAGGAGAAAGGCTTATATCCATGAATTTCTACAAGCGATTTATGGGTGACTACGCGCGCGGTACGGCGCACCTGTCGCTTGCTGAGCATGGCGCCTATTCGCTCCTGTTGGACTACTACTACGCGACAGAAAAGGGACTTCCTGACGACATGGTCGCGCTCTATCGGATCTGCCGTGCCTTCTCGCCCGAAGAGCAGCAGGCGGTTTCATCGGTTGCCGAGCAGTATTTCCCGATCGGGGATGATGGATTGCGTCACAACACCCGCGCCGACGAACAGATCGAGGATGACTCGACCAGAATCGACGCGGCAAGGGCTAATGGGAAGCGCGGCGGGCGCCCGAGAAAAACCCAAGCAAAACCCAGTGGGTTACAAGATGAAAACCCAATGGGTTTTGAAAATGAAACCCAGACGGAACCCAACGAAAACCCAGAAGAAACCCAGGACGAAAGCTCGCCACAGCCAGAGCCAGATGCTCATAAACCTAACGGTTTATTCGCGGGAGATTCGCGCGCGCCAACGCGCACGCACGGCGGGCACGACACGGTCATGACCTCCTGCCCATCAACCCTCGAGCCAACCCGAGCACATCGCGGCATTGCCGCAAACCAGCACCTGGATCTCGACAACGAACTCGCCATGTTCCTGGCCCATGCCAGGGAGAAAGCGCAGATGTCCGCCGACTGGAACGCCAGTTTCGAGAAGTGGCTTCGCCGATCGCGCAACTTCGGCGGCGGCAAAGACCAGCGCCAGCCCGCCAAAACCTCCCTCGAAGAACACAACCGCGAGGCCATGCGGCTCGCCAAAGCCAGGATCTTTGGCACGGACATGTCAGCCGAGAAGGAAATCAACCCATGACCCAAGACGACTTCGAGCAGTTCGACAAAATCCTGGAGGGCGTGACTGAGCTGTACGGCAAACGCCTGGCACCGTTCGCGATCGAGATTTACTGGCGCGCGCTCCAGCACCTCGACATCGCCGTGTTCCGCGAAGCGATGCAACGCCACGTCACCAGCCCGGACAACGGCCAGTTCATGCCCAAACCGGCCGACATCATCCGCATGACCCAAGGGTCGAGCCAGGACAAAGCCCTGCAGGCCTGGCACAAGGTCGACAAGGCCGTGCGCACCGTCGGCGTGCATCGCAGTGTGGCATTCGACGATCCGCTGATTCACCGTGCGATCGCCGAAATGGGCGGCTGGATCATGCTCGGCAACAAGACCGAGGACGAATGGCCGTTCGTGGCCCGCGAGTTCGAACAGCGCTACCGCGCCTTCGCCAGCCGGCAAGAGCGCCCTGACTACCCGCCGGTTCTAGTCGGCATCAGCGAGGCGAACAACAACCGCAAGGGCCACGACAGCGAGCCCCCGGCGCTGATCGGCGATGCGGCCGGAGCCAAGGCGGTCATGATCGCCGGCACGCAGAAGCCGCTGCTGGGCATCACGATGATGGATCCGCGTCAGGCGGTTCAAGCCCTGCAGCTCGTCGACAAGCGAGACGTGGCATGACCACCACCTGCCCACTCTGCGCCACCGGTGGCCACCTCTACGACCGAAATTGCCCCGATTGCGTCGCTCGCGACCTCGCCCGGAGTCCGAAAGGCCACCGCACTGCCGCGTATTCGGCCATAGAGCGCGAATTCTGCCGTCAGGCTGCCGAGGATATGCGCGAGCGCGTAATCGAGGCGCATAGGACGTTTGTGTCGAAATTTCTCGGAGGGAATGCAGCATGGCCTACGTTATCTCGTTCACCGTACCCGGTACGCCGGTCGGCAAAGGGCTGACGGCTGACCAGCTCAAGCAGATTGTCAGTTACGACAAAAAAACGGGCGTCTTCACGTGGCTCACGAGGATGGGGCCACGCCACCCAGGCGAAGTGGCCGGCACCAAGTGCCGAAGAGGTTATTTGAGCATCTGTATTCACCGGAAAATTTACAAAGCGCACCGGTTGGCATGGCTTTACGTGTATGGCGTTTGGCCATCCGGGCAGGTGGATCACATCGACAACAATAAGTCCAACAACGCGATTGCTAATTTGCGCGATGTGGATCAAGCGCTCAACCAAAGAAATCGGCGCATAGCCAAAAACGATAGCGAAACAGGTGTTCTTGGCGTGTCGCGCTGGCCAGATGGTCGCCCAGGTTTCAAGGCGCAGATCACAGTGGATGGGCGGTGTCGATACATAGGGACGTTTGAAACCATGGAATCCGCGCATGAAGCGTATCTGTTGGCGAAGAAAAACTTACACAAGGGGGCTTGCCTGTGAAGGTCGAATTTATCGTGCCGGGTGCACCAATCGGGAAGGCGAGACCGCGCGTATCCACTGTTGCCGGGCATGCTCGCATGTATACCCCGGCTAAGACCGCCAGCTACGAGGGCATGGTAGCGCTTGCCGCTCAACGGGCGATGGCAGGCCGTGCGCCGATCACCGGCCCGGCCGACGTTCGGCTGACCATGTTGCTGCCGATCCCGACGAGCTGGTCGAAGAAAAAACAGGCGGCAGCCCTCGCCGGCCAGGTCTACCCGACCAAGAAGCCGGACGCCGACAACGTCGTGAAGGCGATCTTCGACGGCATCAACGGCGTGGTGTGGGTCGACGACGTGCAGGCCTGCGACATCGCCGTGCGCAAGCGCTACGCCGAAACGCCTGGTGTGCAAGTGGTGGTAACCGAGATTCAAGGTGCGCTGTTCGCCGCGTAAGCAGTACCAGCAGGGCAAAAGCAACAAAACGGGGGGTGATATGCAGTTCTCAAGCGTGCGCAGTCTTGTCGGTTGGTCTTTCCAGATTGAGACCAGCTCGATGATCAAAGTCCAGAAGTTCCAAGAGCAGACCTCGCCGGCGTTCGCCAACCTCACCCCCATGGACTTGAAGGCGCAGTCGGCGATGGTCATGGCCAAGATCAACCGGTTGCCGTTCGAGGAACGCGCCGTGCTGTGGTGCCTGCACGTTCAGCGCGAAACCGAAATTATCTTCCTGGCCGATCGCACGCCGCGGCGCTGGAGCATGGCGACCGACAAGGACATCATCCGCAAGTGGTGCACCGGTGACGGCCCGGGATGTCGCGACATCGGGGATCGGCACGACGTCAGCTTCAAAACAGCGAATAGGTACGAGAAGGAAGTTGTCAGAATGCTGGAATGCTGGATGCACAAGGCTTACGCGACGCTAGAGATCCAGCACCGAGCGATATTGCAACACCTGTATTACGCCGAACGCTTGACAGCGTGATGACACAAAACTATCATTTTTGCAGCAGCCCGAACTTCGTCCAGAGTTCGGGTTTTTTGTTTTATGGTATCGTTTGACGTGCGTATGTTTGGCAGCGAAAATATATGCACTTTCAATAAAACGGTATCTGAGACATGAAACGAATCCTACTTGTTGCTCTATGTGCCACTCTCGCCGCCCCGGTGTTTGCAACTACGATTACGCCGCCGACAGAGGCTGATTGCAAAGGGGTAAACGATTCCACTCTTGCATTTGCCACGAATCCTGCGATGGTTTCCAATCAGCAGAAGGCCGCCGATATTGCGCAGTTAATCCAAGGCGGTCGAGGCAGCGGAGTGAGTGAGTGCCTAATCATGCAACAGGTCAAAGCCGCATCGATCCAATGAGTTGACTTGAAATTTACTGAAGACCCGCCACTTGGCGGGTTTTTGCATTTCAGGGGTCGCCAAATGCCCTTCACTTTGTCATTTTGTGTGCAATCGTTCCATGCTGGGGGTATATGATGTTTCTTCCTGTTGAACGAAAAAGGCACGCCATGATCACGTACGATATGCTGATGCAGCAGTACAAAACGTTTGATAAAGCGCGAGACATGTATTGGGATCGCCTGGCAAAAGCTGCCATACAGCTAGCCAACGAACTCGAAGAATCGCTACACCTCACCGCCAAATTTTATGCAGAAGACGGGAAATCATATCGATATGTCGACATCGGCGAGGTGGTGGATGGAAAGTTCGTGCCGAAGAATCCACACCTGTTGAACGCTGATGATCTTTCATTGAGCTTTGCAATAAAGGTTGCCCTTGAAGTGGCACCGAACGCCTTCCCTAAGCTGTTCTTTTCCCAGCAAGTTTTGATCAAGGATACTGGCGGCCGATTGCAGGTTACGCTTGTTGGAAATAGCGAACACATTCTGTTTGTGACTGGTGCGGATGCAACGGGGAAATTTTCAGAAGTGGCTGAGCAAATCAAACAGAACATTGTTGATCTGTTAGACCCTGCAGCTTTTAACCCCGCTGGCGCCTAGACAGCGCCTGATATTTTATTTTGATTGCCCCGCCAAGTGCGGGGCTTTTCCGTTTCTGGAGCCGTGATCATGAAAACTTGGTACCTGCAAACCGATGGTCTGCGCCAGATGATCGACGACCATCTGCATGCCGGCTTCGAAGAGGTCGACACCTGCGAGGCCGAATCCTGGCTGCAGGCTAAGGCCATTCTGGCTGGGGAATGATCATGCACCTCGAACGCTGCAAATCCGTGCTCGACGCGTGCCACCTCCGCGAAGGTCAGCATGTTCTCATGGCAACCGGCCGTGCTGCCAAGGTGGCCGTGATCGACCAGACTGTGATTCGCTTCGACTATTTCGAGCGCCGCGGCCCCGACGATTACGTGATTGTTCCGCGACACAAGGTGCCGGAGCTGGTTCGCGTCTGAATTCCCGGCCCGGCCGCCTCGAAAGGAGGTGATCCGGGCATTAACCCCTGCGAGGCCAAACATGGCTCACGTTGATGTACGAATCCCCGCTATCGAGATTGCGATGTGCCGGGACGAGATGGCTTATGGCCAGTTGCTGCTGACTCGCCTTCGCGAAGCCGGCATCCCGGTCATTGGTAAGCTGACGTTCCAAGGCGTCGAGAATGGCGAGCTACTGCAAAGCAAGTCCGACAAGCTCGATTACATGATCTACCGCTGGGTCCCCGGCGAGACCAATACCACCCACGACCAGATACTGGTCGCCCACTGACGCCGAGGAGGCGCGAGCCTCATGGCAAACACGACAAAAGCTACACCTGAAAAACTGGCGCAGTTCTTGGAGGTTCTGGCCACCACCGCCAATGTCTCTGCCGCAGCAAAAAAGGTGCGCATTGATCGCACTCACATGTACCGGCTGCGTGATGACGACCCCGAGTTCGCCGCAGCCTGGGACGAGGCGGTCAAGCTCGGTACTGCTGCGCTCGAGGATGAAGCCGTCCGCCGGGCACATGACGGCACCCTCAAGCCTGTGTTCTACAAGGGCGAGCGCTGCGGGACCATCCGCGAGTACAGCGACACGTTGCTGATCTTTCTGCTGAAGGCGCGCGACCCTGAGCGCTTCGCCGACCGGCTAAAACAGGAAGTCACCGGTAAAGGCGGCGGCCCGCTACAGAGCGTGGCGGTCACCACCACCGACCCGATGGAAGCGGCCAAGATTTACCAGGACATGATGAAGAGCTGACATGCCGATCCCGTTCCCCTTCGACTTCAAGAACCCTGACTACGTGCAGGTGTTCGAGTGGCGAGTGGAGCGGCTGAAGCGCATTCGCGCAAATCCTGGTTCGTTGCCAGCGCTCAAGGCGTACTACCGAGACCACCCGGCCCAGTTCATCATCGACTGGGGCATGACCTTCGACCCTCGCAATGTCGAGCGCGGGCTACCTGCCAGCATCCCGTTTCTGCTGTTCCCGCGACAGGAAGAGTGGGTCGAGTGGTTCATGGATCGCTGGAAGAAACGTGAACCTGGGCTGACTGAGAAAACCCGCGACATGGGCATGTCGTGGCTGACGATCGGACTAGCCGACACGGTTTGCCTGTTCAACACCGGCGTTGTCGCCGGGTTCGGTAGCCGCAAGGAAGAGTACGTCGACAAGATCGGCGCCCCAAAGTCGCTGTTTTGGAAGGCGCGTCAGTTTCTGCAGATGCTGCCGCCCGAGTTTCGCGGTAGTTGGGACATCAACCGGCACGCGCCGCACATGCGGATTCTGTTCCCCGACACCGATTCGGTGATTACCGGCGAATCAGGCGACGGCATTGGCCGCGGCGACCGCACAAGCTTCTACATTGTCGACGAGTCGGCTTTCCTTGAGCGCCCGCAACTGGTCGACGCTTCCCTATCGGCTACCACCAACTGCCGGCAGGACATCAGCACACCAAACGGCATGGGTAATCCGTTCGCTCAAAAGCGACACAGCGGAAAAATCAACGTCTTCACTTTCCATTGGCGAGACGACCCGCGCAAGGACGATGCCTGGTACGCAAAGCAAGTAAGCGAGCTAGATGCCGTCACCGTCGCCCAGGAAATCGACATCAACTATTCGGCGTCCGTTGAGGGCGTCCTTATCCCATCGGCTTGGGTTCAAGCTGCGATCGGCGCCGCGGAGAAGCTAGGCATTGAACCAACCGGCGGCCGTAAGGGTGCGCTTGACGTCGCTGATGAGGGAGCGGACAAAAACGCCTTCGCCGGTCGCACGGGGATCGAGTTAGATTTTCTGCGCGAATGGTCCGGTGTCGGCAGTGACATCTACCAGACTGTCATCAAAGCGTTTTCCATCTGTGACGATTTGGAGCTTGATGGATTTGAGTATGACGCCGACGGCTTGGGCGCAGGCGTCCGTGGCGACGCCAATCAAATCAATGCCACGCGCCAAAAGGAAAATATCCGCTCTATCAACTGCGACCCGTTTCGAGGCTCTGGCGAAGTACTGGATCCTGAAGGGGAAATGGTCAAGAAGCGGAAAAACAAAGATTTCTTTTCCAACGCTAAGGCGCAAGCCTGGTGGGCGCTCCGACTGCGATTCCAAGCGACCTATCGCGCAGTTGTTGAGGGGCTTGATTACGACCCCGACGAGATTATTTCCATCCGCTCGGATCTTCCTGAGCGCGCCAGACTGCAGATTGAGTTGTCGCAGCCGACATTCAGCAAGAACGGCGCCGGCAAAATCCTCATCAACAAAAAACCGGATGGCACAAAGTCTCCCAACCTAGCCGACTCGGTGATGATCTGTTTCCGGCCAGACATCGGCAATAAAACTGGCCTACTCACCTTCATGGCCCAGGCGGCGAAACAAGCCAAAGCCAACAAGCAGTAACCCCACCCAGCCCGCCTCGCGCGGGCTTTTTCGTATAGGTCCCCCCATGGCAACTTTTCTGATGCACCCGCCCGGCGCGGGCAGCTCGACCATTACCGTGAACGGCCGGAAATACTCGACCACGCCCGGTACGCCGATCCCGGTACCCGACTTCGACGCCGCAGTACTGCAGGCGAATGGCTGGATGGCCACCACCAACGGCGGCACCGGCACCACTGTGGCCCGACCGCTCAACCCCAAGTCCAACACCGTTTTCTACGACTCCACGCTCGGCATCGATGTGGTGTGGGACGGCAAAACCTGGCGCAACAAGATCACCGGCGCCATCGCATAACAGGGAATGATGGCCATGGCCGAGAAGAAACCGATTGATCCGGGGCTGGTTGCTTGGGCTACTGCGTTCCCGAAGGCGGCAAAATCGGCCAGAGTCGCATCCGCCGGATCCTCTCCGGCAGACGAGTTCATGGGGCCGCTCAATCCGCCGCAGCCGTCCGTAGAGCCGTCATTGGCCGCCAGCGTGATCGGGCGCCGGTTCGACTACGACGCCGGCTACAACATGCGGACGCGCCCGCGCCAGGGCGAGGCCGTTACGTTCGACCAGATGCGTGCGCTGGCGGACAACTGCGACATTCTCCGGCTGGTGATCGAAACCCGTAAGGATCAGGTCGCCAAAATCAAGTTCGCGGTCAAGCCGCGTAGCGACAAGCAAGAGCGCGACGCGCGCTGCGACGATGTCGAGGCTTTCCTGCAGTTCCCCGACGGGGAGAATACCTGGACGGACTGGCTGCGCATGCTGCTCGAGGACATGCTGGTCATCGATGCCGCCACCGTCTACCCGAGTATGACCAACGGCGGTTTGCCGTATCAGATGCAGTTGATCGACGGTGCCACGATCAAGCGCGTTCTTGATGCGCGTGGCCGGACACCGCTATTGCCCGCCCCGGCGTACCAGCAGGTCATCAAGGGTGTAATTGCCTGCGACTACACCTCTGACGAACTGATCTACGCACCGCGCAACAAGCGCACGCACAAGGTCTATGGCTACTCTCCAGTCGAACAGATCATCCTGACGGTCAACATCGCCATCCGGCGAGCCATGGGCCAGTTGCAGTATTACACCCACGGCTCTATGCCCGATCTGCTGTTCGGCGTGCCGGACACTTGGCAGCCGGACCAGATCAAGACCTTCGAGGAGTATTTCAACGAGCTACTGTCGGGTGACACCGCGGCTCGGCGCCAAGCCAAATTCGTCCCGGGCGGCATCAAGCCGATCGACACCAAAGAGCGCGCACTCAAGGACGATTACGACGAATGGCTGACGCGCATCATCTGCTACGCCTTCAGCGTGTCACCGCAGTGGGCCACCAAGCAGATGAACCGTGCCACGGCCGAGACGGCGAAGGAACAGTCGCTCGAGGAAGGCCTGGAGCCGATCAAGCTGTGGGTGAAATCGATCCTGGATCGCATCATCTGGCGCTACTTCGGTTTCCACGATCTCGAGTTCGCTTGGGTCGAGGAAGAAGCAACCGACCCGCTGGTGCAGTCGCAGATCGTCGACAGCAAGGTGCGCGGCGCACGGATGACCATCAACGAGGCGCGCGCCGCCGACGGCATGGATCCGGTGGAAGGTGGCGGCGTGCTGCTGATCTTCACGGCCACCGGCGCCGTTACGCTCGATAGCGTGCTCAATCCGCCGCCGGTCGAGCCCGGGCCAGAGGGCGACCCGCCGCCAGGATTGGACAAGCCGGCCGAGGACAACGCCACGCCGCCACCTGGCGAAAATCCGCCGTCCGAGGAATCGAAGAAGGTCGCCAAGTCGGCAAAAAAAGCGCTGCGCCCTATCGACCGGGAACGCAAGGCCATTCTGGCATTGCGCGCCAAGCTGAAACGGGCGCTGACGGATCTATTCACCGAGCAAGCGGATGCGGCTGTGGCGCAAGCCACCCAGACCATGGGCAAGATCGCCAAGGGGCGAGAGTTCCCTACTGACGAGTTGCCCGACTTCGACTTCTCGCCGCGCTCTGATGAGCTTGTGCCGCAAGTCGTCTACATCCTGTCCGCCGCAGGCAAGGATGGCGTCAAGACAGCCACCTTGCAGATCGACGCCGAGCTGGATGACGACGCGCTCGAGCTAGCCAACGAACGGGCGGTGCAGTTTGCCAACGACCGTGCCGCCGAAATGGTCGGCAAGAAGTGGGTCGACGGCAAGCTAGTCAACAACCCGGACGCGCGCTGGGTCATCGACGACACGACGCGCGACCGGATGAATGCGGTTGTCGCGCAAGCGATGGAAGAAGGCTGGTCAAACGACGAGCTGTCCGACGCCATCAATGACGACTACGCCTTCTCCGACGCGCGCGCCGACATGATCGCCCGCACCGAAACCGCCAATGCGGACATCGCCGGCAACCTGGCGCTCTACAAGTCCAGCGGCATGGTATCCAACAAGCAGTGGCTCACCGCGCCGGACTGCTGCGACGAGTGCCAGGATCTGAACGGCGCCGTAGTGGACATCGATGACGATTTCGAGGGAGGCGGCCCACCGCTACACCCGCAATGCCGCTGCGACGTCCTGCCGGTGCTTGATGACGAGACAGACGACAACTCCGACCAATGAACCCGCCCCCGTGGCGGGTTTTTTCATGGGTGAATCATGAAATTCAAACAGTTTGCAACGATCAGCAAGGTCGAAGAGCACGACGACGGCACTGTGACCGTCGAGGGCATCGCCTCCGACGGCAGCACGGATCTTGCCGGCGAGATTGTAGCGCCCGATGCGATGAAAGCGGCCCTCCCCGACTTCATGCGGCTAGGAACCGGCGCGCTACGTGAGATGCATCAGCCGATGGCGGCGGGTCGCGTCGACGATGCCTACGTCAATGACGCCGGCGAGACGATCATCCGCGCGCTTGTTGTCGACCCTGTGGCCGTGCTCAAGGTCAAGCAAGAGGTTTACAAGGGGTTCTCCATCGGCGGCAAGTCCACGCTGCGCGAGGCGAACGTGATCAAAGGGCTAAAGCTGACTGAAATCAGTCTGGTGGATGCGCCCTGCAACACCAATGCGGTCTTTCAAGTCTGGAAGGCCGATGGACTCGAGGACAACCAGATGGAAGCTCAGGAAGAACTGGCCTTGATGATCCAGAAGGGCGACATCACGCATGAAGCCTTGCTGGAGCTGGCCAAGGCCAAAAAGCCGAAGGACGACGACCAATCGACTGCCGCTGACGATAAGGCGGGTAGCACCGACCAAACCGGCAACGACAGCAACGACGGCCAGGATGGCAACGGCGATGGGGCCAAAGGCGGCGACCAGAACGTTGACGAAAAGAACAAGGATAAGGCGGCCAAATCCGCGCCTGAAGGCGATGTCGCGAAAGGCATGTGGACGCTGCAAGACTTCGCCGCGGTACTCCAGTCGTTGAGCTGGATCGTCGGCGATGCGCAGTACGAGGCCCAGGCCGAAGGCGACAGCAGCCAGATCCCGGCTCAACTGCGCGACTGGGTTGCCCAAGGCGCCAAGATTTTCACCGATATGGCGGCCGAGGAAGCCGGCGAGTTGGCAGCCAACCTGCAAACGCTGGTGCCGCCGCCTGTCGTGGTCGCGGTCGACGATGTGGCGCTGGCCGATGCTGGCGGCGATGTCGCCAAGGCCGGCGCGAAGTTCAGCACCGACACCAAGACCGTCCTGGACAAAGCCACGGCGTCGATTCAAGCCGCTCTCGATGCCCTGAAGTCCTTGGGCCACAACGACGACGCAGCGGACAACCAAGCCGCAGATGATGGCAAGTCGACCGATAAGGCAGTGGTAGCCGGCGACGTCGCCAAGGCCAGTGCCGGTACCGACATCGCCAAGCTGGCCGACGATCTCAGCAAGGCGCTAGCCGCCAATGCGGATCTGGCCAAGCGTTTCGACACGCTATCTGCCCAACATGACGATCTGCAAAAGCGCTTCGATGCACAGCCCGCGCCCATGAAGGGCGTGGCCATGGCCGTGTCGAAGGGCGAAGACATCAACGGCACGCACACCGCGGAAGCTGTAGAGCCGGTGCGCAAGGCCGACGGAACTGTCGACGACTTTGCCACCGAGATCAAAAAAGCGCAGCAGTCCAACGCGTTCCAAGTGTTCCGATAATCACCGGGCGTAAAAGCCCACTCCCCCCACCGCCTACGGGCGGTTTTTTTACGTCCGCAGCCGCCCATCGAGGCGGCTTTTTTATTTCCGAGGGAAAAAATGGGTGCACTCGCTGAAGTAACCAACGAAACGATGGACTTGATCAAGTCGTCTTACGGTAACGACATTTCCAAGTCCATCACCACCGCGTCGGGCCTGGTCGCCTACGACCTGCAGGCGCCGGCCAAAAACCTATATCCGGTCTACACCCCGCTGCGCAATAAGATTCCGCGTACCGGCGGCGGCAAGGGCGTGGCCACCAACTGGCGCACCGTGAAGTCGATTACGGGCTCCGGTTTCGACACTTCGCCGTGGTTGCCGGAAGGCCAGCGTTCGGGCCGTATGAGCTATGCGACCGCGCCGAAGGCTGCCAACTACGTGACGCTGGGCGAAGAGGACAGCGTCACCTTCGAAGCGACCAACGCGGGCCAAGGCTTCGAAGACGTGCGCGCCACCATGACCGCACGCCTGCTGCAGAAGTTCATGCTGAAGGAAGAAAACGCCATCCTGGGCGGTAATGCCACGCTCCAGCTCGGCACGCCGAGCGCACCGACCGTTTCGGCTTCCGGCACCGGGGGTACCCTGGCCGCCGCCACCTACTCGGTTATCGTCGTCGCACTGACCCAGGAAGGCTTCTACAACTCGAACATTTCCGCCGGCGTCGCAACCACCAAGACCGTTACCGGCGCCGATGGACAGACCTACGTTCTCAACGGCGGTTCGTCCAACAAGTCGGCCAACGCCACCCAGGCGGTAACCCTTGGCCAGAGCCTTGTTGCCAGCGTATCCCCGGTCATTGGCGCAGTCGGTTACGCCTGGTTCGTTGGTGCGGCTGGCTCCGAGTCGTTGCAGGCCATCACCACCGTCAACAGCGCGGCCTTCTCGGCGCCGCTGGCTGGCGGTCGTCAAGCCGTTTCCGCGATTACCGGCGACTGCTCGGCTAACCCGGGTCTGGCATTCGATGGCCTGCTCTCCACCGCCTTCAACCCGGCAAACTCGGCCTACGTGTCCATGCAGCCGACCGGTAACGCCGGTGTCGGCACCCCGCTGACCGCCGGCGGCCGCGGCAACGTTGTCGAAATCGATGCGATGCTGAAAAACATGTGGGACGGCTACAACCTGTCCCCGACGGTGATCTACGCCAACAGCCAGGAAATCAAGAACATCACCGACAAGGTGATGGCGACTGCCAGCGGCACGATCCTGCGTATGCAGCAGAACACGAAAGAGCCGTATGCGGTTGTGGCCAACGGTGTGGTATCGGCCTACTACAACCCGTTCATGCCGAATGGTGGCCAGATCATCCCGATCATCATTCACCCGAAGGTTCCCCCGGGTACGCTGATCGGCTGGTGCGAAGATCTGCCGATCTACTACCAGAACAACGAGGTGCAGAACGTGGCGGAGATTAAGACCCGCCAGGACTACTACCAGATCGACTGGCCGGTTCGCACTCGTCAGTACGAAACCGGCGTTTACGCCGAGGAAGTCCTGGCAATCTACGCGCCATTCGCCATGGGGATCATCGGTAACATCGCCAACGGCTAATCGCACAACCAACCTTGACCGGCCCTCTTGTGGGGCCGGTTTTCTTTTGGAGCGTTCCAAAATGAGCGATCAAATCAAACTGATGGCCCCGGAGAACTGTGATTCGTTCAACTTCGGCGGCCAAGAATACGACGTGTCGGATGACGGTACCGTCGACGTGTCGGCCGGTGCCGTCAAGGATCTGCTGTCGCACGGCTTTACCGTGTCGACCAGCCAGGACACGCCGCCGGCGAAGGGCAAGCGTGGCCAGAAGGCGGCGGCTAAGCCCGCAGACGTGCCGGCCGACGCCTCCACCGAAGGCAGCCA
The DNA here is from genome assembly GCF_004363805.1 of Paludibacterium purpuratum. Taxonomy (GTDB): domain Bacteria; phylum Pseudomonadota; class Gammaproteobacteria; order Burkholderiales; family Chromobacteriaceae; genus Paludibacterium; species Paludibacterium purpuratum. The sequence continues at coordinate 320,442 of NZ_SNZP01000002.1, forward strand.
GGACACGCCGCCGGCTACCGATTCTGCCGGGAGCTGATCATGTCCACGCTGACGTCACTGGCGAACGTCAAGCAGTGGTTGACCCTGACCACCACGACCGATGATGCCATGCTGACGCGGCTGATTGCCGCGGCCAGCACGTTTATCGAGACGTGGCTAAATCGCACGCTTGGCCAGCAGCAATACACCGAGACGCGGAATGGTAACGGCAAGCAAACCATGCTGCTGGGCAACTACCCGGTGACGGCAGTGACGGGGGTTCAGATCAACGGCGCGCCGGTTCTGCCCTCTGCCGCATTCGGTCAGGCTGGCTACACGTTCGACGGCACCACGCTCTACCTGACGAGCTACACATTCGCGCGCGGACGGCAGAACGTGCAGATCCAATACACCGCAGGGTACGCCACCATCCCGCTCGACATTGAGCAGGCCTGCATCGACCTGGTGTGCGTGAGGTACAAGGAGCGGCAGCGCATCGGCGAGCAGTCGAAGGCAATCAATGGCGAGACCGTGAGTTTCATGATCAAGGATCTGTCGCCGTTCGCGTTGTCGGTTCTCCAGAACTACAAGCGCGTGGTGCAGCCATGATCAAGGGTGCCATCACCGGCGACCGTGAGGTGATCGCTCGGTTCACGCACATGCCGAGCAACCTGCTGGACAGGCTAACAAAGACCATCACTCGGCTTTGCATCAAGCTGCGAATCATGGTGGTTCAGGACTACCTGTCCGGCCAGGTGCTCAATGTGCGCAACGGGCGCCTGCGCCGCAGCATTACCTACGACGTGAGCCACGCAGGCATGTCGGATGTGACCGGTACCGTCGGCACCAACGTCGCATATGCCCGCTTCTTCGAGAAGGGTTTCCACGGCACCGAGAACGTGCGCGAGCACCTGCGCTTGGTGAAAAAGGCCTTTGGCAAGGAGCTACGATCTCCGGTCTGGTCGACGGTACGCGCCCATCCTCGTCAAGTCGACATGGATGCCAAGTCGTTTCTGGCGCCGGCGCTGAAAGGCATGACGCCAGAGATCCTGGATCAGATCAACGCCGCGGTGAAGGAGGCACACTAATGAATCTGCCACGCGAAACCATTTACGCGGCCTTGTTTGCGCGCTTGGCGGCCATTCCAACGCTGGTCACCACGTCGCGGAAGCTTCGGCACTGGTCCGATGTCCAGCCAGCCGAGCAGCCGGCGCTGTTCCAAGCACAGAAGAACCAGCGCGGCGTCGTCACAACGCCAGGCGCCCCGACCAAGTGGACGCTGCCGGCTGATGTCTACCTCTACGCCTGGGCGCCGGACGACCAATTGCCATCCAGCATCATCAACTCGCTGCTCGATGCCGTCGAAGCGGCGCTGGTACCGGATAACCCAATGACCGGCAAGTGCACGCTAGGCGGCTTGGTCGAGCACGTCTATCTCGACGGGGAAATCGAGACGGATGGCGGCGTCTTGGGCAATCAGGCCATCGCAATCATCCCGATCAACATCGTCACCACGTAGCCGGCGCCAACCGGCCAGTTGTTTCAACACCCGCCACTCGGCGGGTTTTTCATTTTGGAGACTCAAATGGCGCAATACGCTTTCGGCGCGGGCAACATGTACGTCACCCAGCTTATCGACGCATGGGGCAATACGATCGCCACGCCTACCCCATTGCCGCTGATGGTCATGCAGGAAGGGAGCATCGACTTGTCGGCAGACAGTAAGGAGCTGTACGGCCAGAATCAATACGCTGCGGCCGTTGCGCGCGGCAAGGGCAAGATCGCAATCAAGGTGAAGCCGGCCCGGATCTACGCCGGCATCTGGAACGCGCTTTTTTTCGGCCAAAGCCTGACCTCTGGCCTGCTGGCCATCAACACCGACAACGTCGGCACGGCGATTCCTGCATCGACCCCTTATACCGTGACCGTGGCACCGCCGAACAGCGGCACATTCGTTGCCGACATGGGCGTGATCGGCGCCAGTGGTTCGCCGTTGGCCAAGGTCGCCAGCAACCCGGCAACCGGCCAATACGCCTGCTCGGTCGCCGGCGTCTATACGTTCGCCGCGGCCGACTCCGGCAAGATGGTCTACATCAACTACCAGTACACCGTCGGCAGCTCGAGCGCCGGTACTGCGCAAATGCAGACCGTGCGCAACCTGCCGATGGGCTATGCGCCGCAGTTCCGCGCCGACCTCGGCGTGTCGTACCAGGGGAAAATCGTTACCTTCTCGATCCCTCAGGCCGTTTCCACCAAGATGACCCTGGGCTTCAAGAATGAAGACTTCATGATCCCCGAGTTCGATTTCTCGGCAATGGACAACGGTACCGGCAACGTTCTGACCTGGTCCACTTCGGAGTAAGCAACCATGATCGAAGGCGTAAAACTCAAACTCGGCGGTAAGGATCTGATCGTGCCGTCCCTGTCGTTCAAGCAGATCAAGGTTTTGCTGCCGACCGTGCAGAAAATCGGCGGCAAGGGCGTATCGGCCGAGAACATGGACGACATTGCACTGGTTGTCCATACGGCCCTAAGCCGGAATTACCCCGACATGACCGTTGAGGAGGTCGAGGAAGCCCTCGACATGAATAACGGGATGAAGGCAATTCTTGCTGTCATGGGTCAATCAGGTCTGGAGCTTGTCTCCGAGGGGGAAGCGGAACCGGGGAGCCGTTAGATTGGGATCTGCTGTACTCCCACATCATCGCTTGTACGGGTTGGACGTGGGAGTACATCGACGATTTCATGACGATTCCCCGGTTGGCGGCCATGAACCGCTATTGGCAAGACAATCCGCCGCTGCACTCGATGGTGGCGGCCTACTTCGGCATCGGCAAAGTCAGCCAGACCAGCAACACCCCGCGCGACCCTGGGCTTGATGAAGCTGGACAGAGCTTGTTCGACCTTTTACCGCGCGCGTAGAATCCTGTGACATTTATGTCAGGGGTATTCTATGAAAAGAGTCATTATTACTGCCCTTTGTGTCTTGCTGTTCGGATGCGCGGGCACTCCATTCAAATGGGGATCGGCCCGTCAAATCAAATCAGGCATGACGCCGACAGAGGTTACGCAGATTATGGGGGCACCGTATTCCGTGACGGCGTCAGGCGAGAAATTGATCTACACATGGGTTGACGTCAACAGCTTGACAATGTCGACCAAATCGCTTGCTGTCGTATTCATCGATGGCAAAGTCAAGCAGGCTCCTGTAATTCCACCCGATTATCAATAGCAAGTAAATCTTAAGAAGCCGCCCAATTCGGGCGGTTTTTACATTTCAGCCTCACGGTTCCCCGTGGGGCTTTTTTTGTCCACGGCTAGGGTAGCTCCCGAACATCTGGCGCCAAGACCCTGCACAACGCCGGCCGCCGTGGACGCCTTTCTTTGTGCAGGCGAGGGTAACAACATGACCGATCTGACGATTTCGAATTTCAGTGACTTGGTGATGATGGCCGGCGACAGGATCGTCACCGACTCGCGCCGAGTGGCAAGGCATTTCGGCAAACGGCACGACAACGTTCTCCGCGCATACGATCGCATCGAGTGCAGCAAAGAATTCAACCAACTCAATTTTGAGGCAGTTGAATACATGGATGCCAAGGGTGAATTGCGCCGCATGATTCGCATGACCAAGGACGGCTTCATGTTTATGGTCATGGGGTTCACTGGCAAAAAGGCCGCACAGACTAAGGAATCCTTCATCGTTGCCTTCAACGCCATGGCCGACCACATTCGCCGGCAGTCTGCCAGCGCCTGGCAGGAATACCGCGCTGCGGCGATTGAGTTCGAGAAGGGCCGCGACACGGCCAGCCTGTGCGGCAAGGGATTGCGGCGCTGGCGCACCATAAAGCACGCGCTCGAGGATCGCCTAGATCGACTCGAATGCGAAGTTCAACCTGCCCTCTTCCTTAACTGACCCGCTCCGGCGGGTTTTCTCATTTGTGAGCCGCCATGTCAGATAACGTCGAAGTAAAGATTACCGGCAATGCCGCTGGCGCGGTTGCCGCGATGACGGAGGCCAGTCAGGCGGTCAAGATCGGCGTCGAGTCGATGAAGGGACAGATCGAGCGCATGGGCTCGCTGTTCGAGGCGGTACAGTCCAAGTTCGCCATGCTCTCAGCGGTGCTTGCAGGCGGTGCAGCTTTCAAGGCGGCAATGAAAGCCGCAAGTGATTGGAACATGCAGGCGGGTGGCATGGCGCGCCAGCTTGGGATCACGACTCAGCAAGCATCGGTTCTGGCTGTGGGCCTGCATAGCGTCGGTGTCAGTACCGACACCTACCGCCAAGCAGCCATGCTGCTGACCCGCCAAATGTCGGCGAACGAGTCGGCATTCAAGACGCTGGGCGTATCGATCAAAGACACGCACACCGGCGCGTTGCGGCCGATCACCGAGATCATGTCCGACGTAAATACCAAGCTTGGCAGCATCCATAATGCCACCGAGCGAAATACCGCGGGGATGAAGGTATACGGGCGAGGCTGGGCAGAAGTACAAGGCGTGCTGAAGCTAAACGCCGCGGCGATGAAGGAAGCGCAGGAAACGGCTGAGCGACTACACCTCATTGTCGGCCCGGACGGTGTCGCACAAACCAAGGCCTACGCCAAGGAACAGCGCGAGCTGGGGCTGATCGCCGAGTCGCTGGAAATTCAGCTCGGCAACACCCTGATGCCTTCACTGGTTGATCTCGGCTCCTGGCTTGGGGAGATCGGCCCGCGAGCGGCCGATGCATTCGGCAAAGCGATGGATCTCGTAAAAACCGCCGTAGGCGGTGTATGGGAAATCGTCAAAGCCCTTGGCGAACTGTACAACCAAGTCTGCACCGAAGTGGTGGCCGCTGTGGCATCCGCCTTTGGCGAGAAGATTCCCGCCGATTTCGATGCCTTCGGCAGTGCAGTCAAAGTCGTGCAGTCTTTGTTTATCGCCTTCAAGTTCGCCGTACTGGAGTGCATCCAGTTCATTGCCGGCTATCTCGAAGCCGGGGCAAAAAATTTCGAGACATTTGGCAAGGTAGCCAACGATGTGCTGCACCTGGACTTTGCCGGCGCAAAAGCAGACATGGCCGCTGGGTTTGACGCGATCGCGGCCATTGTCAAACGCCGTGCCGCCGAAATGGTGGCAATCAAAAACGCGGCTGACGCCCAAGTCAAGGACGTGTGGAATGGCAAAAAGAAAACGCCGGAAGAAGGCGCCCAGCCATCGGAAGATGGCGCAGACAAGCACCTCGACTTCAACAAGGGGAAGAAAAAGGGCGGCGGCAGCGACCGCATGGCCGCCTGGCGCGACGAGCTGACGCAGAAGAAGGAGGCCGAGGGCGACTATTTCAAGTCCTCGCTGGACATGGAAGAGAGCTTTTGGCAATCCAAGCTCGCGCTCATCAAGGGTAACAGCAAGCAAGAGGTCGCCGAGCGCCGTTCCATCCAGCACGAGCTTTACCAGATCCACAAGCAACAGGCCGAGCAGCAGCGCCAGCTCGACGACGAGTCGATCGCGCAGAAAGAGAAGCTGGGCAAGGCTGACGTCGACGCCGCGCGCGAGGCGGTGCAAGCCAAGAAGGATTTGGGAGAGATCAGCGATGTGCAGGAGCTGCAATCGCTCCAGCAGCTCAAGGATTTGGAGTATCAGATCGAGCTGAAGGCACTGCAGGACAAGCTAGCGCTTTACCAGGACGACAAGCTGGCTAAGCAAAAGCTGCTCGACGAAATCGCCCTGCTGGAAAAGCAGCATGCTACACAATCTGTGCAGTCTGCCAACCAGATCGCCCAGGCTCAGAAAAAGCAGTCCGAGCAAATGCTGGCCCCGATCACCTCAGCAATGGATAAGTCGATCACCGGCATGATCATGGGTACGCAGACGTTGCAGCAGGCTGTATCCAATATCGGCCAGAACATCATCGCCGAATTCGTCAACATGACGATCAAGCGCGGTGTCGCCTGGGCGGCCTCTGAACTGGGCATGACCGGGGCGACCGAAGGTGCTACGGCTGTGCGCACCACTTTGCAGGCCACGAGTTCCACTGCGGTGGTTTCTGCCAAGGGAGTGGAAGCAACTGGGGTAGTCAGCGCCAACGCAGCCGAAGCCGCATCCGGTGCGGCAGCATCGGTAGCGAGCATTCCCTTTGTGGGCTGGGCTATGGCGGCCGGTGTGTTCGCGTCGACCATGGCGATGGTCATGGGCGCCAAGGGATCTATTCCATCAGCTCGAGGCGGTTTCGACATCCCGGCCGGCATCAACCCACTGACCCAACTCCACGAGCGCGAAATGGTGCTGCCGGCCGCGCAGGCTGACGCCGTGCGCGATATGGCCAATGGGGGTGGTGGAAGTGGTGCCATGCACTTGCACGTCCACGCGGTCGACGCGCAGAGCGTGCAGCGCCTATTTGCGCAGAACGGGGCGCAACTGACCAAGGTCATGCGAGAGCAAAAGCGGAGGTTCGCTCGATGAGCAATGCGGTCTATCCGGTCTTGGCCGGCCTGGCGTGGCCGGTCAAGCGCACACCGGAATGGAACACGCGCGTGCAGAAAACGGCCTCCGGGCGCGAGCTGCGCGCGCAGTTCTACTCGTACCCACGCTACACCTACGAACTGCAGTACGAGTTTCTACGAGGAGACCAGAAAAACGCCGAATTCCAAGCCCTGATGGGCTTTTTTAATGCCCGCGGCGGCCAGTTCGATACCTTCCTGTTCGACGATCAGTGTGATGACACCGTCCCGGCAAGCGCCCCGCAGCAGTTTGGCATCGGTGATGGGTCGAGCACGACTTTCCAGCTCGCGCGCGCCGTTGGCGGATATGTCGAACCGGTACTGGCGATCAATGGCACACCAACGATCTTGATCAGCGGAGCGGCGACCTCCGCTTTCACCGTTCAAGCGAATGGAATGATCCAGTTCGCCAGTCCGCCGCCGGCCGGCGCTCCGCTGACGTGGTCAGGTCAGTTCTACTGGGTGGTGCGCTTCGCCCAGGACACGGTCGATTTCGAAGAGTTCGCCTACAACTTTTGGCGTCTGAACAAGGTTCAACTTATTACGGTGAAGCCATGAGACAAGCGAGCGCGCAACTACGGGTCTTGCTGGCCTCGAATCAGTTCCTCATGGCCGATCTGTACACCTTCACACTGATCAGCGGCACGGTACTGACGTATACCGATGCCGATATCAATCTCAAGATGAACGGTGTCACCTATCTGGCCACAGACGCGAAGATCCAGCGTAAGGGCACCAAACTGCAGACTGGGATGACCGTGAACTCGATAGAGATCGATGTCTACGCTGGGGTGAACAATCTTGTGAATGGCATTCCGATGCTTCAGGCGATTTCAACCGGCGCATTCGACAGCGCCGACGTCATCGTGCAGCGGGTTTTCATGGCCACCTGGGGCGACACGTCGGCAGGATCCATCATTCTGTTCACAGGCAGAGTGTCAGATGCCACGGCAACGCGCACCAGCGCGGCGTTGACGGTCAAGTCGTATCTCGATCTGCTCAACATCAACATGCCACGCAATCTGTATCAAGCCTCTTGCTCAAACAGCCTATATGGTCTGGGGTGCGGGGTGAATCGCGAGGCAGTGGCCGTCAGTGCGACAGCCGGCGCCGGGTCGACCGCCAGTACCGTCAAGGTTGCCACCAGTAAGCCTGATGGTTGGTTCAACCAAGGATACTCGCTATTCACCGGCGGACAGAATGCTGGTCTACGCCGGACGATCAAGGTGCATGCCTCCGGACAGGTGCTACTGGCGGCACCACTGCCCTACCCGGTATCCGCCGGCGACACGATGAAACTCTATCCCGGCTGCGACCACACTCAGGCCACTTGCATCAACAAGTTCGGCAACGGCGCGCGTTGGCGTGCCATGCCATTCATTCCGGTACCGGAGACGGCGACGTAGCCCCGAGCAGGGGAATGCTCAACGCGGACAGATCGTACTCTTCCAGCAGGATCTGCAGGTCGGTTCCGACCTGATCAAGAAGTGTTTCGGCATGCACCTGAAGGGTGATGTAAGGGATGCTTCGGTACCCTCGTTCGCTGAGAACCAGCGGTCGATGCCTGCCATCGATGAACTTTACGCAACCCGATGCATTTACTTCCACGAACGGCACTTCTAGCCAGTCGAAACTCTTGGTTTGTAGGTGCGGAAGTCTATACGGGTTTGGGTAACCCGGCATCTGATACGCAAAGTCGAGGATCTTCCCCGGATCAACCGGAATAATGCAGAGGCTCATATCCCGATTCGGCGGGACTCTGAAGAGTTCTTCATACGGATAACCCGCCGGCCGCTTGCAAATGATTCGCTTCAACATGCTTTCTCCTCTCTAGGTTTTCCCTCAGAAACCATATTTTATTTGGTACTCATATGTATTGCGCAAGTACAAGCATGCGGCAACGCGTAGTCGATGAGGCTATGACATGGCTGCGTACGCCGTACCACCATGCCGCCCGGGTGAAGGGTGCCGGTGTGGACTGCGCGCAGATCCTGATCGCCGTCTATTCGGAGGTAGGACTGATCGATGATTTTCAGCCGGATGACTACCCGTCCGACTGGATGCTGCATCGCTCAGAGGAGCGCTATCTGTCGCACGTGACTCAATACGCACACCAAGTCGAGGCGCCGAAACCTGGGGATCTGATCGTCTGGAAGTTCGGCCACTGTTTTTCCCATGGCGCCATCGTCGTTGATTACCCGCTGATCATTCACGCATACCGGCCAGAACAGATGGTTGTTATGGGCGACGCTACACAGCCAGCGCTCGCGCGGTGCGGCGCGAAGGAGCGGGAAGTCACCTATTGGTCACTTTGGAAGGAATAACCCATGAGCGGACTTTTCGGTGGTGCCAAGACGCCGCAAAGCCAGACGCCGTCGGCCGTCTCCGATCTGAGCGTGCAAACCTCCAGCTTTGGCAAGGTCGTGCCGCTGATGTGGGGGACAAACCGGGTAACGGGCAACTTGATCTGGTACGGAAATTTTCAGTCGCACGCGCACCAGTCGAGTGGCCAAAGTGGCGGCAAGGGTGGCGGTGGTGGTGGGGGCGGAGGAACGACGAGCTACACCTACAGCACATCTTGGGCAATGGGGCTGACCGAGGGGCAAATCCAGAACATTGGCAACGTCTACGCCAGCAAGGCAGTCGGCAGCACCAGCAGCTACGGCTTGTCGGTCTTCCCTGGCGTTACGCCGCAAGCGCCATGGTCTTATCTGACCAGCGCGTTTCCATCGCTCGCCATCGGCTATTCCGGCCTGGCCTATATCGCTGCGGCCAACTTCGACCTGGGCAGCAACACTTCGTTGCCGAACTTCTCGTTCGAAATTTTCGGCCCGTTGGCCTATAGCTTCACCGGGTCCCAAGACGCACCGCCGGCAGCCGTGATGCAAGATTTCTTGACCAACAGCTACTATGGCGCATTGTTCCCGTCTTCGAAAATCGGTGACCAGACAGCGTGGGATAATTTCACCAAAGCGGCCGGGTTGCTGGTTTCGCCGGTGCTCGACACGGCAGCCGAGGCCCACCAGTTCATCGACGAACTCTGCACCGTGACATGCTCGGCCGCCGTTCCTGGCGCCGAATCGCTGCGTATCGTCCCTTACGCGGACGTTCCTATCACTGGCAATGGCGTTACCTTCACGCCGAGTGTGGCACCAGCCTACGACCTAACGGACGATGATTTTCTGGATGATGGCAGCACCGACCCGGTTGTCATGAACCGCGGCAACTCGGCTGACGCCTACAACTCTGTGACGGTCGAATACCTTGACCGCACGAACCAATACAATGCCGCAACCGTCACGGCGCAGGATCAGGCCAATATCGATCTGTTCGGTCTGCGACCGAGCCCGACGATGCAGATGCACATGATCACGTCGGCAGCGATCGCGCAGCAGGCGGCGCAGTTTGCATTGCAGCGGTCGTGCTATGTGCGAAACACCTACCAGTTCAAACTTGGCTGGCGCTACATCCTGCTGGAACCGATGGATGTGGTGACAATCAATGATGCCTTTCTCGGTCTGAACAAATACCCGGTGCGGATCACCGAAATCGACGAGGACAACGACACCGGCGACCTCACCTTCACGGCGGAAGACTTCCCCGATCATGTCTCGACGCCATCACTCAATGCGGTACAAGGCGGCTCGAGCTACGCCACGAATCTGAACACGCCGCCGGGGTCGGTTAATCAACCGGTCATCTTTGATGCGCCGGGCGTCATGACCGCCTCGGGATTCGAAGTCTGGGCCGCCGTTTCAGGCGGATCGAACTTTGGGGGCTGTAATGTGTGGGTTTCCGAGGATGGCAACACCTACGTCAAAGTGGGCGCCATTCACGGGTCGGCGCGCCACGGGGTGTTGTCTGCTTCGCTGGCGACTGGCACCGACCCTGACACGTCGAACGCGCTGGCTATCGATCTGAGCGTCAGCAATGGTCAGCTCATTTCTGGCACGCAGGCGGACGCCGATCGGTTCAACACCCTCTGCCTTGTCGGCTCGGAGCTGATCAGCTACCAAACGGCCACGCTGACCGGCGTCAATCGGTATTCGCTGTCATACCTGCGTCGGGGCATCTACAACAGCAAGTCCGGCGCGCACGCTGCAGGCGAAAACTTCGTGCGCCTGGATGCGTCGGTGTTCAAGTACGCATACGACCGCAAGCTGCTCGGCTCGACGATCTATCTGAAGTTCACCGCCTTCAATCTGTACGGCGGTGGCGAGCAGAGCCTAGCGGATTGCACAGCCTACCCCTATGTCGTCGGCGGCAGTATCTCCCGGCCGCCGAACGTCACCGGGTTTACAGCTAGCCAGAATGGCAACGTGGTGGTGATGCAGTGGAACAGCCTCAGCTCGATCGGGAACATTGCGGGCTACGACATCCGGTACGCCCCGGCCGGTGATGCTGTATGGGCACATGGCACGCCAGTGACGCAGGCCACCGCCGGCACGCTAATCACTACCGCCACGTTGCCACCTGGCAGTTGGGTGTTGATGATCTGCGCGGTGGACACATCGGGCGTGTATTCGGCCACACCGGCAACGTTCCAGTTCGCCATGCAGAACGTCAATTCCCTGCTAGCCAAGATGCAGCAGGACCCGGATTGGCTATCTCGTTTCACGGCTGGCCAGGTGAGCAATTTTGTCTATCACTGGACGGGCAAGCTGGTACCGCAAAGCCAGGGGGTCGCGGCAAACGATGGTTGGAGCACGTTCGACAGTTACGTGCCAAACCCCTACCCGCTTTGCACCTATCAGGCGCCAGAGATTGACCTTGGCAGCGACGGTCCAGTGCGAATTCACGGTGATATCGTCTCAGTTCTCGGCCCCGGAGCCCCTGGTATCGCCGCACCAGGTCTACAGATCGATACACGCACGTCGACCGGCCAGTACGGCGGCTTCACGCCGTGGACAATCGGTACGCTGACATGCCGCTACATCAAATTGCGCATCGCAGCCGACTCAACGGTCGGGCTGCCGGTCATCACCGGCTTTTCCCCGACAGTAGACGGTGAGCAAATTTCGCAGTCCGGACAGGTTACCGTCCCGGTTGGCGGCGTAACGATCGCGTTCGCACGTCAGTACCACATGAAGCCGATACCGCAGGCAACGACCATCGGTGGTACTGGCCTGATGGCCGTTGTCACCACTGTTTCCACCGCTTCGATGACGATCAAGGTCTTCGATACCACCGACACCGATGTAGGCGGCACCGCAACCTGGTCCGCCGATGGAGTGTAATTTATGGTCGCAGCATTCAATCAAACCAACTTCACCACGCAAGATTCGGCCACCTACAAGGCCTCGATCGATACCAATTTTGCTGTGCTGGCGCGCAACGGGCAGATGTTCGCCCCGCATGCGGCGGCATCGCCGAATATGACGATGGCGGTCGACCCTGGCTATGTGTTCGACGGTATCAACGTCACCACGCAGAGCCTGCAAACAACGTCGCAGATAAGCGCGCCGGTCAGCAACCCACGTATAGACCTGGTGGTTTGCGACATCTACACCGGGCAAGTGTCAGTGGTGTCAGGATCCGAGGCCGCCTCGCCGTCGGCGCCAGCAATCCCACAAGGCAAGTTCCCGGTCGCCCAGGTATTGCTCGCGGTCGGCGTGCAGGCCATCACAAGCGGCATGATTACCGATGTGCGCTGCGTGACAGCACCGCCGGAGCGCTCGCTTTCTGGCAGTGTCATCACCAGCGCATATAGCGCGCAGACAACCGACTTGGGCCGGACGTTGAAATTCAACGGTTCGTTCTCAGCTTCGTTGTCGGCCACGCTAGGCGCCGGGTGGTGGGCAAACATCAAAAATGTCGGCTCCGGGGTGATTACCTTCACACCGACCAGTGGGACAATCGACGGCGCGGCGTCCGTTCAACTGAATGCTGGCCAGGGCGGCAGCATTCTTTTCGATGGGGCAAACTTCTATTCGTTTGGGTTGGGCGGTGCCGGCAACCCTACCGGCACCATCATCAGCAGTGCCTGTGCGAGCCCTCCGACCGGCTATCTAGCCTGTGATGGGTCGGCCGTATCGCGTGCGGCCTATTCTTCGCTGTTTGCGGCCATCGGTACGACCTTTGGCGCTGGCGACGGCAGCACGACCTTCAACGTGCCAGATGCTCGCGGAGTGGCCTTGCGTGGCGTCGATGGTAGTCGGGGATTGGACTCTGGGCGCACGCTGGGTAGCTATCAAGCCGACGCGATTGCATCGCACTCTGTCGGTGTGAGCGATCCTGGGCACGCGCACTCGGGGATTGTTACCAACAACACCCAGATCGGTAACAACGGGTCGGGCACTTACCCAAACGGCGGCAAGTTTACCGTGTCAGCCTCCTCTACCTATTCTGGAGTTGGGACTGCAGCCCTGTACAACAACCAAGGCCAGGCGTTTGGTACAACCTCAAGCACGACCAGCATTTCCGCCTCATATTCCGGCGCCGCTGAAACGCGCATGAAAAACCTGGCCGTCAACTTCTTCATCAAATACTAGGCCCAACCATGAACACAAAAACCGTGTACCAATGCGATGCGGCCGGCGTCTATGCCGGCGAGACGGTGGCTCATGAGTCGCCGCTCGAGCCGGGCGTCTTTTTGATCCCTGCCGGAGCGGTTCAGACTGCGCCGCCGACGATTCCCGCCGGCCAACGCGCCATCTGGATGACCGACAGCCAAAGCTGGCGCCTCGAAGCTGTCCCAGTCGATCCGCCCCCCGCGCCCCCGGCTCAGACCCAAACTGATCTGTGGGCGCAGTTCCAAAAACAGGCCAAGACGAAGCTTGATGCATCCGATACCACGATGCACCGAGTTGCCGAGGCTGTAGCACTTGGCCTCACGACTTGGACGGCACCTGACGTCGTCACGTATGTCGAGATGCGCCGGAAACTTCGAGCGATTTTAAGCCAGCCAAAGCCGGACTCGATCCCCGATTCACTGCCCGACGCGCCGTACCCAGCCAATACCTAGCCCACACGGGCAAACCAATTCAGCCGCCTCAGGGCGGCTTTTTCATGCCTGAAGGGGGCTGATCGTGAGTGACCTGACCGAAGAGCAAAAACGCAAACTGGAAGAGATGCTGGACACCTGGGACTCGGCGCACCGCGCCATCCGAATGCTGAATTTCATGGGGCGCATGCTGAAATGGGGGGTCGGGCTAGCCGCTGGCTTGGCCATGATTTGGGGGGTATTTCACGGGAAGACACCGCAATGATCGATACCAAACTCATCTGCGCCGCCACCGGCTGCCCGCCGGCACGAGCGCAACAATGGCAACAGGCTCTATCCGACGCCTGCACCAAATACCTGATCAATACGCCGCGTCGAATCGCGGCGTTTCTGTCTCAGGTTGGGGTCGAGTCGGCCGGACTATTGGCGCTGAGCGAAAACCTCAACTACTCAGCAACCGGCTTGCTAGCCACTTTCCCGACGCACTTCGACCAAGCTGAGGCCGCGCAGTACGCTCGCCAGCCGCAGAAGATCGGCGCGCGAGCCTACGCCGGCCGGATGGGCAACGGTGACGAGGCTAGCGGCGACGGCTGGGTATTCCGTGGCCGTGGACTGATTCAGATCACCGGCCGGCAGGGCTATGCAGCATGTGGCAAGGATCTAGGCCTTGACCTGATCGCGCATCCTGAGCTGCTGGAGCAGCCGGCGAACGCCGCGCTTTCTGGTGCCTGGTACTTCGTGACCAATGGGTGCCTGCCTCTGGCGGATGCCGGGGACATTCGCGGCGTTTCTGGCGTGATCAACGCCGGCAACAAAGATGCCGACCCAAAGCGCATCAACGGCTACCCGCAACGTCTGGCACTGTACGGCGCTGCAACAAAGCTACTGGCGGCCTAGCTATTTCGCCAGTCGAATGTCGAGCCGGCGCCCTACTGCAGACAGCGCCGCGGCGAGCGTGTCGATCTTGGTGGTGTGCGCGAGGTCGACGATGCGACCGACTTCCTGCTTTGTCGTGTGCATCCGGCTCGCCAGCTCGACGTTGCTGATTCCCTGGGCCACAAGTTCATTCAGCAGCAGCACCTTGGCGGCGATGCTGGGCGGCAACTCGACAAACTGTTCGCCGGCTTCTGCCTTGGACGGTGCCGGCACAGCGCGGCGGTCTTCGAAATAGAAGTCCATCGCGGTGACCAGGGCATCGGCAGCCATGGCGGCGGTTTCTTCCACGGTTTCACCCTGGGTGATCGCCTCCGGGATGTCGCGGAACGTAGCCACAAAGCCGCCTTCGGCCACCGGCTCAAATCGCGCGGGATAACGCATATCTCGATCCTCTCAATCGGGGTGCGGTGAAAGCCAGCCCCGAGGGGCCGGCTGTTTCCTACTTGAGCTTGAGCTGCTTTTTAACTCCCTCGACCAGTGGTTGCTTAAGCTCGCTGGCCGGATGTCTCGGGAGGGTGGTTTGTTGTCCGTTGAGGTAGAGCTTCAAGTGCTTACTGCCTTCCCTGATCTCGACCCCTTGTGACTTGAGCCACCTAACAAACTCACTCTGTTTCACCGCACCCCCTTCCTTCGTTGAACATGAGTCCATGGTAAACAAATATGCTTACCACGGCAAGCCAAAAGTAATCATTTTTGATTACCGTTGCGTTTTCGCACATCACCTCATCGCCCGGCTCGCCCGGGCGTTTCACTTTCTGGAGATCGCCACATGGGCAACACCCTGCAAACCTTCGACTTGGTCGACCTTGCGCAATACACCAAAGAGGGCTCGTTCTCGCCGACCGCCTCGAAGGACTTTCACCTGTTTTTCGTTGGCCGCGACGACGTGCACGAGATCCTGAAACACGTTCTGAGCCGCGTCACCGTCAGCCTCTACCTCAACATGTTCGGCTATGACGACGACGAGCTGAACGAGCTGATCATGGGTATCGTCCACGACCCGTCGATTACCTGCCTGATCACGCTCGACAAGTCGCAGGCCGGCGGCGTGCATGAAAAGCGCCTGCTCGACTCCGACGCAGCCAAAGACCCGATCGGCTTCAACTCGCATTTCGTCATCGGCCAGAGCGCCACCCACCAGATCAGCCACACCAAGGGCTTTGTTGCCGACGGAAAGGTCGGCGGCGAGGGCTCGACAAACTGGAGCAATTCCGGCGAAGGCACGTTCGTTGTGAAGGGCCAACCCGGCGGCCCGGGCTACAAGGCGCAGAACAACACCCAAACCATTTTCACCTGCCCGGACGCTGTCGCCCGCTTCCAGGCCGAACTGCTGGCCGAGCACGTCGCGGCCCAGCGCCAACAAACCAAGTGAGGAAAACATGCAAAGAATCGACCCGAAACTCGCCGGCGTCGCCGGCATCCTGCTGCTCTGGTTTGGCCTGATCCTCACCGGGCAGGCCACATCTGGCGCCGGCGCCGATCTCGTCAGCGCGCTGAAGGACATCCTAGTCTGGCTGATCGGCTATCACGCCGTCACCAGCCTGCAGCCTGTACCGAAGGATCCGGCGCCCGCGCCGAGTGCAGAGCCGTTCGAGTTGCCGGCACTGACCCGCGCCCCTCCACCCATGCCGCCGGTCGCTGCCATCGCGCAAGAAGTCGCGCCGGTCGTTGCCACCGCCATCGCCGCCACCTCGCCTGTCGCCGCCGAACTGGTCGACGTGGCCAAGGCCGTGGCGCCGGTTGTCGAGGCTGTGGCGGAGCAACCGAAATGATCGCCCTACTCGCCTTCCTGCGCCGGTACTGGCGTGAAATCGCGACTGTGGTACTGCTGGCCGCTCTGGTGCTGCTGGGTTGGGAAATGCGCAACTTGGCGGCTCAGCGCGACACAGCACGCCAGGCCGACTTGCAGGACAAGGCGCGTCTGGTGCTGATCCAGCGGCAAGACGCCGTCACACAGCACGTCGACGCCAGCGCCACGGCCACGGCTGCGCACACACAAACCGTCTATCGAACCATCACCAAGGAGGTAACCCGCTATGTGGCGAGCAATCCCAATTCTTGCGTCCTGTCTGCTGGCTGGGTGCGCATCCACAACGCCGCAGCCGCTGGGCAGCTTGCCGCTTCCGCCGGCGCAGCTGATGCAGCCGAGTGAAGGCCTCCGGCCTCTGCCGGTTGGTGCAACTGCAAACGATGCACTGGGGGTGGTGACCGACAACTACGGCCGTTGCCACGTCACTGCCGATCGGCTTGCCTGGCTGCAAGCATGGGTACGCACCCAGGCGGCTCAGAAGTGACGCCCCGCGACTATGCGGTGCTGGCGCAGCAGGCCTACACCACGGCGCCCAGCATCGGGAATCCGGACAGCGCCGCGCGCGCTGTCATTTTTTCAGGGGGCGCGGTCGGTTTTCCGGGGACAAACAACCTAGCGTGTTGGCTGGCCGACCTCGACGCCGAGGCGATCGATGTGCCGGACATGGGGCGGCTGCATACCGGATTCTGGCGGGCGTTCCAGGAGATAGCCGGGCCGCTGCTGGCGCTCGAGGGCGTTCCGGTAACGCTGGGTCATTCGGAGGGCGCCGCGCTGGCGCTGCTGTATGCCGCGCAACTTTGCCTCGCCGGAAAGCCGCCGGCGGCCGTGTATGCGTTCGAGCCACCGCGCGTGAGCGCCGACGGCACACTCGCAGCGCTGTTCAAACTGCACGGCGTCGCGCTCTATCTCTATCGGAATGGGGAAGATGTCGTGCCGCTGGTGCCGCGGATAACTGAGGACTGGCAGCACCCGGGGGAACTGATGGCGATCGGCAAGGCATCGGTGCCAATTCCGAACGTGGAAGACCACTTCATTGATCGGGTGATTGCGGCGTTTCCGGTGTAGAAGACCCCGCTACTGCGTGGCTTGTTTTGCTTTCAGAGGGACGCCTCGGAACTCGATTGCTGAGCACATGATCATCACCGGCTGTCTTCATGATCAAAATTATGCCAGCGAGATCAGCTCAGCAAGAAACGGAAGAGCCCGCTAAATAGCAGGCTCTCCTGTGGATAAATCAGTCGTTACGCCAAATTTACGCCAAACTCATCGTAAGCCACTGATTTTATTGGTGCTAATGGTGCCGGTAAGAGGAGTCGAACCCCCGACCTTCGCATTACGAATGCGCTGCTCTACCAACTGAGCTATACCGGCAAACCAATCTGTTAAAAAAGCCTTGAACGCGCATCTGCTTGATCAAGGCTTTTTTGAATCCTGGTCGGGGTGAGAGGATTCGAACCTCCGGCCTCTACGTCCCGAACGTAGCGCTCTACCAGGCTAAGCTACACCCCGTTTCTTGCTTTCTGCAAGAGACACGCAATTTACAGCATTTCGTGCCTTTTTACAAGTATTTTTTGGTCGGGGTGAGAGGATTCGAACCTCCGGCCTCTACGTCCCGAACGTAGCGCTCTACCAGGCTAAGCTACACCCCGCCGCCAAAAATACTTCTCTAAGAAACCTGATGACAACCGCGCTTTCTGCGGTACAATCCAGCTCCCAGAGGACGCGCATTATGAAACAATTATGTGGTTTAAGCAACTCTCATTTTATCGTTTGAACGAACAATCCACCCCGGATAAGGAACAGCTATCCGCGGCTCTCGAAAAGACCCCGTTTCAGCCCTGTACCGGTCTCGACTGGTTCAGCGAAGGCTGGGTTCCGCCGGCCAACCACCTCGACACGCCCGTCTTTAGCGCGCGTGCGCGGCTGCTCGTCTCGCTCAAGCGCGAGGACAAGGTGTTGCCAGGTGCGGTGATCCGAGACTTCGTCGAACTCAAGGCCGCGGAAATCGAGGCGGCGGAGCATCGCAAGGTCGGCCGTAAGGAAAAGCAGGCGCTCAAGGAACAGATCACCGACGACTTGCTGCCGCGCGCTTTTACCCGCGCAAGCCGACTGTCCGCCTATCTCGACACCGGCCGACGCTGGCTGATGGTCGATTCGGGCACCGCAGGCAAAGCCGAAGCGCTGGTCAGCAAACTACGCGAGGCCCTGCCCCCGTTCCCGGCCGCGTTGCCGCGCACCGCCATCGCTCCGCATACCGCCATGACCGACTGGCTGGCGGCGGGTGAAGCGCCAGCCGGCTTCGAACTGGATGCGGAGTGCGAGCTCAAGGACAACAGCGAGAACGGCGCCGTCGTTCGCTGCGTACGCATGGATCTGACGGCCGACGAGATCCGCCAGCATATCGCCACCGGTAAGCAGGCGACTCGGCTCGGCCTGATCTGGAAGGAACGCGTGCGCTTTGTGCTGACCGATACGCTGCAACTCAAGCGTATCCAGTTCCTCGACGTCATCCAGGACGAGGCCAGCCATGCCGGCGACGACAGCGAGAGCCTGTTCGAGGCCACCTTCACGCTAATGAGCGAGGAGCTGTGCGACTTGGTCGACGCACTGGTCGAAGCGCTAGGCGGCCTGGAAGGCGAACCGGCTTAACAGGGCGGGTTGGCGCGTTGCTACGCGAACGCGCCCTACGCGCTGGTAGCGTGCATTCGCCGTAGGCAATGCATGATCAATCGAAACGCCACAGCGCCATCGACAAGCCCCCATAGCGCCAGTCGTCGTGCAGCCGGGTTGGGGCCACGCCATCGCTGGCGGCACCCAAGGCAATGAACAGCGGCAGGAAATGCTCGTCGCTAGGGTGCGCCTGGCGCGCATGCGGCGCTAGGTTCATCCAGGCATCCAACGTCTCGTCTTGACGCGCAAGCAACTGGCTGTCGACCCAGGCGGCGAACGCCTCCGCCCAAGCCGGCGGTGCGCTGCCGTCCGGCTGCATCTGCCACAAATTATGGGTGTAGCTGCCGGAAGCGAGAATCAGGATGTTCTCGGCGCGCAACGGGCGCAAGGCGCGCCCCAAGGCGCGCAGCCCAGCCTCGTCCAGATTGCGCGGCAGCGACAGGTTGATCACCGGCACGTCGGCATCGGGAAACATCCGCATCAGCGGTGTCCAAGCGCCATGATCGAGCCCGCGCGTCGCATCGTCCACAGGCTCGATGTCCCCCGCCCGCAAGGCTTCGCGCACTCGACCGAACAGCAGATCCGTACCATGGGCCGGATAACGCAGCGTATAAAGCACGCGCGGGAAGCCGCCGAAATCGTGAATAGTGTCCGGCGCGGGATGCGTACCCAGCGTCGGGCGCGCACTTTCCCAGTGGGCGGATACCACCACCACCGCGGTGGGGCGCGGCAGCGACCGGCCCAGCTGCTCGAGGAAGCGGGCCGTCGGACTATCTTCAAGCGCCAGTGTCGGCGCACCGTGCGACACAAACAGGGCGGGCTGCGAAAGACCTTTCATGATCAGGTTTCCATTTGGTTCGTATTAGTTCAATCATAGTACGAACATAATGATCAACAAACCCGCAACCCGTGCCGTCATTATTTACCAACCAACAACAATCACAGGGTTTTTAACCGCCCGCGGAAGTCAGCCAAGCACTGATAGCCCTTCTGCGCCATCAGCTCGGCCAGTTCATGCTGAATGCGGGCGAAAGCGCCGACCCCCTCTTCGTGCAGGCAGGTTCCGATCTGCACCGCCGTGGCGCCGCACAAGATGTGCATGAATGCTTCCGCGCCACTCTTGATGCCGCCGCAGCCGATGACATGCTTGTCCGGCATTAGCCGCGCAAATTCGCGCACATTGGCCAGCGCCGTCGGCAACACATAGTCGCCGCCCAAGCCGCCCAGCCCGCCTTTGGGGCTGATCAGCGTGGTTTCGCTCGCAAGGTCGATCAGCAAGCCATTGCCGACCGAATTGATGCAGGTGACGAAGCGCAGGCCCTCGAATCGGTTGAGCAGCGCGGCCATCTGCGCGAAATGCACGGGATCGAAATACGGCGGCAACTTGACGCCGAATGCGCCCGGATACACCTGACTGATTTTTTCCAGCGCCTCGGCGGTAGCGGCAAAGTCGTAAGCGAGCTGCGGCTTGCCGGGCAAGTTCGGGCAGGATAGGTTGATTTCCGGCAGACAGGGCAAGTGTCGATCGCGCAAGTCGGCCAGCATGAACAGATTGTCTTCCAGCGACATGCCGGACACCGAGACGAACAACGGTTTGCGATAATCGAACTGCTGCGCGTAATCGAAATAGTACGGGTAGCCTTCGTTGGGCAGCCCCATCGAATTAATACTGCCAAGCGCGGTGGCGTGATAGCGCGGTTCCGGATTGCCTTCGCGCGGCGTCAGCGTACAGCTTTTGGTGATCAGCGCGCCGGCGGCCGAACCCGCCACGGCATCCAGCTCTTCACGAGTACGGCACATGACGCCGGAAGCGTTATAAAGCGGACTCGCCATCCGCATCCCCAGCCATTCGAGCGACAAATCCACCGCCATGGCGATCTCTCCTGCTTGCAATGAAAGACGCGCAGTATGCCATAGCCGGCCGGACAATGATTTGACCTGCGCCAGACCGGCGCTGGCGGCGTTGCGCGCATGCAGGTAGAATCAACCCCATTTACCTTCAGGATAGTTACGGCAATGAGCATCAAATCCGACAAGTGGATTCGCCGCATGGCGGAAGAACACGGCATGATCGAACCGTTCGAGCCCGGCCAGATCAAGTCCGTGGATGGCCAGAAGGTAATTTCCTATGGCACATCGAGTTACGGCTACGATATCCGCTGCGCCGACGAGTTCAAGGTGTTCACCAACATCAACAGCACCATCGTCGACCCCAAGAATTTCGACCCCAAGTCGTTCGTCGAGATCTCCGGCGAGGGCTTTTGCCTGATCCCCCCCAATTCGTTCGCCTTGGCGCGCACCGTCGAGTATTTTCGCATTCCGCGCCAGGTATTGACCGTCTGCCTCGGCAAATCGACCTATGCCCGCTGCGGCATCATCGTCAATGTGACGCCGTTCGAGCCCGAATGGGAGGGCTACGTCACGCTGGAGTTCTCCAATACCACGCCGCTGCCGGCCAAGATCTACGCCAACGAAGGCGTGGCCCAGGTGCTGTTCTTCGAATCCGACGAGCCTTGCGATGTCTCGTATCGCGACCGCCAAGGCAAATACATGGGCCAAAGCGGTGTGACGCTGCCCAAACCCTAACGCCAGCCCCAGACGTAACAAAGCCGCGCCTTGCGCGGCTATTTTTTTATTTTATCAAGCACTTAAGTTGAAAATTTAGCAAAATCCACCTACGCATTTTTGTCCAGGTGTCCTACCATAAACATGGGTGATGCTTCTGCACACATCGCCCTGGCGCCTATGGCGCCTTCTTGAGGCGTTGCGGTTCCCCCTTGCCGCCACGTCTTTTTTTTGCCTTCCGAACACGCACGCCAGCAAGCAACCGGAGCCGCAACCCCGGTTGCTCGACACCGCCAGCGCACTCAGAAACAACAATGAGACCCGGCCGCCGCCTTGGCCTCGCGAGCCATGACGGCTAGATCATCGTCAAGCCCAGCGTGAATATCGGCCAAAGCCGAACGGAGAATCACAAACGCCAAATGAGCCGGTTCGCAGCCGAAAACCTCGGCCAGCGCCTTGAGCTCATGGCAAGTCTGCAGGTCCATCGGGATCTGCTGCGTATGAGGCACCTCGGCAAACAGCAGCTTGCACGCGGTATCTTCCCCCCGGCAGGCTTCCAACTCCGCCAGTAGGCCCTTCAATGCCTCTCCCATGATCATCACCTCCTTGTCGCTTCGCCCCCTGCATTGATCGTTTAATCAAAGCATAGTCTGCCAGCAAGGAAGCTGAACTTTTTATCTGACCCGCTTGATTCGTCTCAAACGCTTGATTCAAAAGCACTTAGCACATTGACCGCATTAATGCCGATCGGCTCGACGGCATAGCCGCCCTCCAGGCAGAACACGGCCGGCAACCCCAAGCGGCCGAGCCGCTCGCCCATGCGCAGAAAATCGTCGCTCGACAAGGCAAAGCGTGAAATCGGGTCGCCTTGGTAGGCATCGACGCCGAGCGACACCACCAGGGCATCGGGCGCGAAGTGCGCAATGCGGCCGCAGGCCTGTGCCAAGGCATCGAACCAGGTGTCGACGGTACTTCCGGCTGGCAACGGGTAATTCACGTTATAACCCAGACCGGCCCCTTCGCCGCACTCGTCGGCAAAGCCGAGGAAGAACGGGTATTCGGTGCGGGGATGGCCGTGAATCGACAGGAACAGCACATCGTCTCGCTGGTAGAAGATATCCTGCGTGCCATTGCCGTGGTGGTAATCGACGTCGAGCAGCGCCACGCGCTTCGCGCCGTTGGCACGCAAGTGTTGCGCCGCGATGGCGGCATTGTTGAAAAAGCAATAGCCGCCGCAGTAATCGCGAGCGGCGTGATGGCCCGGCGGGCGCGTCAGCGCAAAGGCCCCCTTCTGGCCGCCGATCAATGCGTCGGCGGCGGACAAGGCCACGTCGGCGCCGGCGCTGATCGCCGCCCAGGTCCCGGCGGTAATCGGCGTACCGCAATCCATCGAGTAGTAGCACAACTGCCCCTCGACATGTTCAGGCAACGCCTGACGCAGCCGACGAATCTGCCACATCTTCGGCAGGGCGTCGTAATCGCGCCCCAGAGCCTGCCAGCGCTGCCAGGCACTCTGCAAAAAGGCGACGTAGCCGGCATCGTGTACCGCCAAGACCGGATCGAGCCCATGGGCGCTCGGCGGACACACCTCGCCCAGGCCGGTGGCGCGGACCCGGTCAAGTACCATGTCGGCACGAGCCGGCATTTCGAAACAGGGCACCAGGGTACCGGCGTACAACTCGGTGCGGCCGTGATGCTGGCGATGGATATCGGAATAAAAGGTCTGCATGACGGATTACCGGAGAAACAACGGGAAGAAAGCTATGGTTGTCCTGTCGCTCGATGCGGTCAAGGCTGGCGACGGCAAACTTTGAGGCGGCGCAAGCGCGGCTTAGGACAGGTCGCCGTCGAGATAGAACCATCGCCCGTCGATAGCCACAAAGCGGCTGACCTCGTGCAAGCGCGCCGCACGACCGCCGAGCTTGTAACGGGCGACGAACTCCACCACCCCTTCCTGATCGCCGGACTCGCCGCCTACCGTACGCAGTACTTCGAGCCCCACCCACTTGAGTGCGGGGCTTTCGTCCGAAAGATCCAGCCGGTCCGGGCGGCTATCGGCATGCCAGGTCGCCAACAGATATTCGACAGCCTGAAGGGTATATGCGACATAGCGCGAACGCATCAGCGCCTCGGCGGTGGGGGCCGGCGATTCAAGGTGATCGATGTAACGTCCGCAGCATGAGGCATAGGGTGCCGACAAGCCGCATGGGCAGCTGACCTCGGTATGCCGGCGTTTCATGGTTGTGGGTTTTCCAGGGGCGGTAGATCGAACAACTGCATCAGAAAATTGGTGAAGGCGGGATCGGTTGGCCGATTTCGCAGAGTGGGCCACTTGCGCTGCCAGTCGCGCAGCTTCATCTCCATGCGCGAGTGGCTTTCCTCGGCCGACATGCCGTTGTTGTCGCGCTGAACCGCCAGATAGCGGTAAGTGGCAAAGGTCGAATCGTCGACCCGGTTGGCGCCCACCACACGCAAGCGGTAAATATTAAGTTGATCGGCCGCTTCGACCCGGGTCAGGCGCCCTTGCCCAACCTCGTCGGCCAGCCGATTGGCTTCGCGAAAAATCATCCCGGCGCGCGCAGGCTGCGGTGCGGCGGCACGCGCTGCCGCGCCCCGTCCGGACTGCACTGGGCTCGGCGGCTGTTTGAAGCTGCCGCACGCGGCAAGCGACAAGGAAAACAGCAACAGGATCGTCGGCGATTTCATGCTTTGAAGTGTAATACATTACGTTCGCCAACAGGGAACCTTCAGTGCGCACGCCGCGTCTGACCCCGTCGCGCAATGCTTTGCCATCCATTCAATCCACTGGAATCCGCCCCATCGTGTTCTCATCCCCCCCACCGCGCGCCGCCTGGCGCCGCAAACTGCAAATCCTATTTTTCGAACCCGATACCCGGCGCGGTCGGCTGTTCGATCAAACGTTGATTGCCGCCATTCTGCTGTCCGTGTTGACGGTCACGCTGGAAAGCGTACCGCGCATCCGCCAACAGCACGCCGGGCTGTTGCACGCCGTCGACTGGGGGCTGACCATCTTGTTCACCATCGAATACTTGCTGCGCCTGATCTGCTCTCCGAAACCGCTGCACTATGCCCGCAGCTTCTTCGGCATCATCGACCTATTGGCCATCCTGCCGCAGTATGTCGCGCTATTCGCGCCGCAAAGCCGCTTTCTGTCGTCAGTGCGCGTCTTGCGTCTCCTGAGCATGTTCCGGGTATTCAAACTGACCCGCTACCTGGGCGTGGCACAGAGTCTGCGCGACGCGCTGCGCGCCAGCCAACGTAAGATCACGGTCTTTCTGGTCGTGGCCTTGATCCTGGTCATGGTACTGGGCTCGTTGATGTATGTGATCGAGGGAGAGGAAAACGGCTTTACCAGCATTCCGGTCAGCATCTATTGGGCGATTGTCACGCTGACGACGGTCGGCTTCGGCGATATCACGCCGAAAACGCCGCTAGGCCAGACGCTGGCAAGCATGGTGATGATCCTCGGCTACGGCATGATTGCCGTGCCGACAGGCATTGTCAGCACGGAGATCGCCAAGCGGGACGCGGCGGACAGGCCCGGCTCGACTTGCCGTGCATGCGGGCGGAACGAGCCTGACGGCGATGCGCGTTACTGCAAATATTGCGGCCGCGCGCTATCGGCCGACAGGCGGCCTTGAGGCCGCATGACATCCCCGCAGCAAGCGCGCCAACTGCTCGGCGGTTTCGGCAATCAGCGGCGCGGCGTTAGCCTTGGCGAACGCCAGCGTCACCGGCCCGCGACACAGTGAAAACAGGCCATCGAACTCGGCGGTCAGCGCCGGCAGCGACTCGACGCTACCGGACAACAAGCTCACCGGCACACCCGCCAGCCGAGCTCGGCGCGACACCTCCAGCGGCGCCTTACCACCCAGCGTTTGCGCATCGGTACGCCCCTCGCCGGTCAACACCCAATCCGCCGCGCCGATAGCCCGATCGAGACGGCAAAGATCGGCCACCGCGGTCGCGCCGGCGCGCATCTCTCCCCCCAGAAACCGCAGGGCAAACCCCATGCCACCCGCCGCGCCGCTACCGGGCAACATCGCCAGATCGGCCGCCTGCAACAGTTCGGCCAACTGGGCGAGCACACTCTCCAGCCGCGGCAGATCCTGTGCGCTCGCGCCCTTCTGTCGGCCAAAGGTGGACGTCGCACCGCGTTCGCCCAGCAAGGGATGATCGACATCGCACCAGATTTCGAGCGGCGTATGCGCCAACCTCGGATCGAGTCCGGTCAGATCGACGCGCACCGCCCTTGCAAGCTGGGCCGGCGAACCATCCAACGGCTGGCCCTGACGATCGAGCCAGACCGCGCCAAGCGCAGCCAGACAGCCCGCCCCGCCATCATTGGTGCCGGAGCCGCCCAACGTCAGCACCAATCGACGGCACCCCGCGTCCAGACAGGCGCGCATCAACTGACCGACACCACGGCTGGTGCGCTGCATCAGCGGAAAGCCGGCGGCCAAGGGTAAGCCGACGATCCGGGCCACCTCGATCAGCGCTGTGCCGTCGGGCAGCAGCAGGCAATCCACCCATCGCGGCCGACCCGCGAGATCGTCGGCCTCGATGCGCAGCCAGTGGCCGCCGAGCGAGTGCTGCAATACGGCCAGCGTTCCCTCGCCACCATCGGCCATCGGCTGGAGCGTGCATTGAGCCGCCGGATCGGCACGCAAAATGCCCGTCGCCATCGCGCGCGCAACCTGTTGCGCGGTGAGACAACCCTTGAAGGCATCCGGCGCCAATAGCCAATGCATGATGCACCTCGTCGAAAAATTCGAAAGATTGCAAACAGGCCCTAGCCATAACAAAAAAGCCACCGCAAATCTTGCGGTGGCTCCGGGCCGGTGGAACTTATTCGGTCGCGGCGGTCGGCGGCGGGGTCTCGGCCACCGGCACAGGTGCCGCCGGCTTGGGTAGAGACTGCAGCTCGGCTGCTTTCTTTTCTTCCGGCTTGACCTCGCCGGACGGTTTTCCGCCCAGATCGAAGCGCTTGCCGCCGCGCGCGACGGATTTGATATAACGCGGCTTGCGGCAATGATTGGCAACCACGCGCGCAATCAGAACCGGGTCGAACTGCGGCAAGGCGGCGATCAGGCTTTCGTGAATGCCAAGCGCCAAGGGACGGAACTGACGAAACACTTCGAACTTGCTGTAGACATGTTCCGCGATCATCTCGGTCTGCTTTTTCTTGCTCAGACTCTGTACAGCGGATTTGAGAGCGGCGCCCAGTGCCGTTTCGGTATTTGGCTTCATGAACTTCAATCTAGTCGGTTAATGCTTCGGGCGGCATGGCCACCCGTCTGCGGTCTGAACTGTGCATCGATACAAACCGTTGCCACATCGTCGCCATCAACAACAATGGCAAAGCGCGTATCTTATGTCAAAACATTGGAAAAAGCGAAGCAGAGCCGTTCATTTTACCTGGTGCGAGGCAAAAATGCGCCAGTCGGCCACCGAACGACCCGGCCAATCGGCCAGGATGGCGTCAAAGCGGCCAGCCGCCGCCCAAAGCAGTGCCACCTGACTGCCCACGCCTGTTGTCAAAGTGCAATTCACTAGCATTTCGATTTCAATGCAGTTAAATAAACCAATAAATCGCTCGCAACCGGTCAATGAAGCCATTATAAATTTCATGCATGGTATTTAAACCCAGGTTAATTACCAGGCTAATATACATTTTCGCGACATGGGATGTCTTATTCTCGCCATCATTTGCTGCATAGCAAACATTTCAGGCACTATCGAGTCGTCTTTCGCCAACACGAGAGGCTGCTCCGTACAGATGGGTTCGGGAGCAGATTTGAGCTGGAGAACTAACGTCTTGTGAGCCGCCTTTGCGGCTCATTTTTTTTGTCCCCGCCTCAGTTGCACGTTTGTCCAAGATTGACCGACAGGATGTTATACCGTAACATTTGCAGATCGTTATAACATAACAACCGGAGAGTCGATGTCCGCGCTGACCAAGCTGTTCGCCTTCGCCGCCCTGGCGTTGAGCACTGCCCTCGCCTCGGCTGCCGACCAACCGCTCGCGGTGGTCGCCGCCGAAAACTTCTATGGCGACCTTGTGCAGCAAGTGGGGGGGCCGCATGTGCAGGTCACCAGCATCATGAACAACCCGGATCAGGATCCGCACCTGTTCGAAGCCAGCGTCTCGACCGCACGCGCCTTGAGCGCAGCTCGCCTGGTAATCTACAACGGTATGGATTACGACCCCTGGATGACCAAACTGCTGACAGCCGCGCGCGCGCAGGGCCGTGCGGAGATCGTCGTCGGGCGCCTGCTCGGCAAACGTTCGGGCGACAACCCCCACCTCTGGTACGACCCGGCCACCATGCCGACCGTAGCGCGCGCCATCGCCGCACGCCTACAGGCAGTCGACCCGGCGCATAGCGCAGACTATCGGCGCAACCTCGACCAGGTACTCGCCAGCCTTGCCGTCATCGGCCAGCACGTGCAATCGCTGCGCGTACGCTATGCCGGCACGGCAGTTACCGCAACCGAGCCGGTATTCGGCCTCATGGCCCAGGCCTTGGGTCTGACAATGCGCAACGAACGCTTCCAGCTCGCCGTCATGAACAATACCGAGCCCAGTGCATCGGACATCGCCGCTTTCGAACGCGATCTGAAATCGCGCCAAGTGCGCGTACTGTTCTATAACAACCAGGCCTCCGACCCATCGGCCAAGCGCATGCGCACACTCGCCCAGCAATCCGGCGTCAAAGTCGTCGGCATCAGCGAAACCATGCCGGCCGGCCGGCATTATCAGGATTGGATGCGCTCGCAACTGGATCAGTTAGAGAAGGCTTTGAATCATTAATATGGAAGTGCTTCGTCTCGATCGCGTCACGGTGTCGTTCCGCGGGCGCCGCGTCCTGGACGACGTCAGCCTGACGGTCGATCAAAATCAATTCATCGGCGTGCTCGGCCCCAACGGCGCCGGTAAGACCACGCTGATGCGCGCCATTCTCGGGCTGATACCGCCGGATGCCGGCAAAATCTCGGTGTTGGGTCAAAGCGGCCTGCGCGGCAATCCCGACATCGGCTACATGCCTCAGGTTCGTAGCGCCGGCACAGGCCAACGCTTGTGCGGACGCGATTTCGTCGCCATCGCGCACGGCGGACATCGTTGGGGCTGGCCACGCCTCGATAAGCGGCAATGGCAAGAAATCGACCGCGCGCTGGAGCTGGTCGATGCTCGCGAGCTCGCGCGCCGGCCTCTGATGGAACTATCCGGCGGACAACGCCAAAGATTGCTGCTAGCCCAGGCCTTGATCGGCAGCCCGCGATTGCTATTGCTCGACGAGCCGCTGATCAGCCTCGATCCGCGCCATCAACATGGCGTCATCGAGTTGGTGCGGCAAGTGAGCAAACAGCTCGGCATCACCGTGCTATTTAGCGCACACGAACTCAATCCCCTGCTGCCGGCCATCGATCAAGTGCTCTATCTCGGCCACGGCCAGTTGGCGCTCGGCACCGTCGACGAGGTCATCCAGCCCGAGGTACTGTCGCGACTATACGGCGCGCCAATCGACGTCGTGCGCCACAATGGGCGCATCTTCGTCATGTCCGGCGAAGTCGACGTCGAGAAAGAGGAGCACTACCACGATGTTTGAATACGACTTCATGCAGCACGCCCTGATCGCCGGCGGCATCGTTGCGCTCCTGGCGGGCGTGGTCGGTTATTTTCTGGTGTTGCGCGGACAAACCTTCGCCGGCCACGCACTGTCGCACGTCGGTTTTGCCGGCGCCACCGGTGCCGTGCTCATCGGCCTGTCGCCGATGGGCGGCCTGATCGCCGTGACCCTGGCCGGCGGCATGGCCATGGGCTACTTCGGCGACCGGCTGCAGGGCAGCGACATCGCCATCGGCTCGGTGCTGTCGCTATCGCTCGGGGTCGGCATGCTGTTTCTGCACTTCTACACCAGCTACGCCACCCAGGCGACCGCACTGCTGTTCGGTA
Source organism: Paludibacterium purpuratum (assembly GCF_004363805.1). GTDB lineage: Bacteria > Pseudomonadota > Gammaproteobacteria > Burkholderiales > Chromobacteriaceae > Paludibacterium > Paludibacterium purpuratum. Next base: position 349,805 of record NZ_SNZP01000002.1, read on the forward strand.
ACGTGCTCGGCGTCGGCACCGATACGCTGTGGTGGCTGGGCATCATGGCGCTAGTCAGCCTGGTGGTACTGGCCTGCCTCGCGCGGCCGCTGCTATTCATCAGCCTGCAACCCGAACTGGCGGAAGCCAAGGGCGTGTCGCTGCGCCTGGTGTCGATGCTGTTTCTGGCCATCGTCGCGCTGGCCACTGCCGCTTCGGTGCAGATCGTCGGCGTGCTGCTGGTTTTCACCTTGATGGTCGGGCCGGGCGCCACCGCGCAGAAATTGACCGTCCGTCTGGGGCCGGGCATCCTGCTCGCCGCGTTGATCGCACTGGCGGAAACCTGGCTCGGCATTGCACTCGCCTACTTCACCGACTGGCCGACCAGCTTCTGGATCACGGCCTTGAGCGCCACGGCCTACATGCTGGCCTCGCTTCAGGCCTCGCGCAACACATAGTCGTGGGTGATCTCGGCGGTCTTGCCAAGCATGATCGACGCCGAACAGTACTTCTCGGCCGACAACGACAGGGCGCGCTCGACGACTTCCGCTTTCAGTGCGCGCCCGGTCAACTCGAAGTGGAAATGAATGCGCGTGAACACCTTGGGATCCTCGTCCGCGCGCGCAGCCTCGATCGACACGCGGCAATCGCGCACGTCCTGACGCGCCTTTTTCAAGATAGTGATCACGTCGTAACTGGTGCAGCCGGCGGTACCCAACAGCAGCAACTCCATCGGACGCGGCCCGAGATTGCGCCCGCCCCCTTCCGGCGCGCCGTCCATCACCACAGCGTGCCCGCTGCCGGACTCGCCCATGAAACACACCCCGTCGACCCATTGCAATGCAGCTTTCATGCCGTTTCTCTCCATTTGATGTTCTGAAAATATCATGATCGATTTGGGGCTTCAAAGATTCGCAAGTAGAATGGAAAGCTTTCTTTGTTATAAAGAGCCTATCGGCAACTGACGGGCTCGCGGAGCATCATGCTGGTACTGGGTATCGAATCATCTTGCGACGAAACCGGCGTTGCGCTGTACGACAGCGAACACGGCCTGGTCGCGCATCACTTACACACTCAAATGGCCATGCACGCCGAATATGGCGGCGTCGTCCCCGAGCTGGCGAGCCGCGACCATATCCGTCGTGTCATCCCGCTGACCGAAGCCTGCTTGGCCGAGGTCGGGCTACGGCTCGCCGACATCGATGCCATCGCCTACACCCAGGGGCCGGGCCTCGGCGGTGCGCTCTTGGTCGGCACCAGCGTGGCCAATGCATTGGCCTTTGGCCTCGGTATTCCGGTCATCGCCGTGCACCATCTGGAAGGCCATCTTCTCTCGCCGCTCTTGGCGACGCCGCGACCGGACTTTCCGTTCCTGGCCCTGTTGGTGTCCGGCGGCCACACCCAACTGATGGCGGTGCACGGCGTCGGCCAGTACCAGGTGCTGGGCGAGACGCTGGACGATGCCGCCGGCGAGGCTTTCGACAAGACCGCCAAGCTACTCGGCCTCGACTATCCCGGCGGCCCGACCTTGTCGCGCCTGGCGGAAAGCGGCGATCCGGCACGTTTTACCCTGCCGCGCCCGATGCTCAACTCGGCCGACCTCGACATGAGTTTTTCCGGCCTGAAAACCGCGGTGCTGACGCTGGTTCGCCAGCAAGAAGCACAGCAACACGGCACCCTCGACGAACAAACCCGCAAGGATATCTGCCGCGCCTTCCAGGAAGCGATTGTCGAGGTACTGGTGAAAAAATCGCTCAAGGCGCTGAAACAGACCGGCATGAAGCGGTTGGTGGTCGCCGGCGGCGTCGGCGCCAACCGCCAACTGCGCGCAGCCCTCGACCAGGCTGCTGCCCGGCGCAAATTTGAGGTGTTCTACCCACCACTGGCCCTATGCACCGACAACGGCGCGATGATCGCCTTCGCCGGCGCCATGCGGCTGAAGTTCGCCGAGCCGGCGGCTGGATTCAGCGTCAAGCCGCGCTGGGATCTGGCTAGCCTGCCGGCCGTTTAAATCACGCTCGCCGGCTCCGACGGGCCGGCCCGGACACTCATGATACAAATCAAGCACCTCGCGCTGCGGCGCGGCCTGAAAGAACTGCTCAAGGATGTTTCGCTAACGCTCAACCCCGGCTACAAAGCCGGCCTGGTTGGCGCAAACGGGGTGGGTAAATCCAGCCTATTCGCCCTGTTGCGCGGCGAATTGCACGCCGATGCGGGCAGTGCCGACATTCCGCCCAACTGGGTGGTGGCGCACGTGGCGCAAGAAACCCCGGCTCTGACGCAAAGCGCGCTCGACTTCGTACTCGACGGCGACCGCGAGCTGCGCACACTGGAAGCTCGGCTGGCCGCCGCCGAAGCCGCCGGCGACGGCATGGCTCAGGGCCATCTACACGATGACATGGCCCACATCGATGCCTACAGCGCGCCGGCACGCGCCGCGCGCTTGCTGGGTGGCCTGGGCTTCGATACGGCACAGCATCAACGTCCGGTATCGAGCTTCTCCGGCGGCTGGCGTATGCGGCTCAACCTGGCTCAGGCCCTGATGTGCCGCTCCGACTTGCTGCTACTCGACGAACCGACCAACCACCTCGACCTCGAGACCGTGCTGTGGCTGGAAGAATGGTTGAAGAGCTACCCCGGCACCTTGCTGGTGATCTCGCACGACCGCGACTTCCTCGACGCGATCTGCAGCCACATCGTCGAAATGGCCCAGCAGGGCATGACCCTTTATACCGGCAATTACAGCCAGTTCGAAATCATGCGTTCCGAGCGCCTGGTACGCCAGCAGGCCGACTTCGACAAGCAACAGCGTGAAATCTCCCATCTGGAGAACTTCATCCGCCGCTTCAAGGCCAAGGCGTCGAAGGCGCGTCAAGCGCAAAGCCGCGTCAAGGCACTGGAAAAGCTGGAACGCATCGCCCCGGCGCATGTGCATTCGCCGTTCGACTTCCATTTCGCCGCGCCGGACAACCTGCCCAACCCGCTACTGCGGCTGGACGGCATCTCGGCCGGCTATGACGACCGCGCCGTGCTCGCCGGCGTCGACTTATCGGTCGAAGCCGGTAGCCGCATCGGCCTGTTGGGGGTCAACGGCGCCGGCAAGTCGACGCTGGTCAAGGTACTGGCTGGCGAACTCGCGCCGCTGGCCGGCCAATGCATTACGTCGCCGGCCATCCGTATCGGCTACTTCGCCCAACACCAGCTCGAACACCTGCGGTTGGACGAGTCGCCGCTATGGCACCTGCAAAAGAAAGCGCCGCAGGCGCGCGAACAAGAGTTGCGCACATTCCTCGGCGGCTTCAATTTCCGCGGCGACACGGTCAACGACCCGGTCGGTCCGATGTCCGGCGGCGAAAAGGCACGCCTGGCACTGGCCCTGATCGTCTGGGACCGGCCCAACCTGCTGCTGCTCGACGAACCGACCAACCACCTCGACCTCGAGATGCGTCACGCGTTGACCATGGCACTGCAGGACTTCCCCGGCGCACTGCTGGTGGTCTCGCACGACCGTTCTTTGCTGGAAACCACCACCGATACCTTCTGGCTGGTGGCCGACGGCAGCGTGCGGCCGTTCGACGGCGACCTGGAAGATTACCGCCAGTGGCGGCTAGCCCAACTGGCCGACGAGGCCCGGCCTTCCAGCGACGATGCGGCGGGCGTCAACCGCAAGGAACAGAAGCGCATCGAGGCCGAGCAACGCCAGCGCCTGGCGCGCGAGCGCAAGCCGTTGCAACAACGACTCAGTAAACTGGAACGCGAGCTGGAAACCCTCGGCGCGGAAAAGGCCGAGCTGGATGCCTTTCTGGCCTCGCCCGACGCCTACGGCGACGATCAACGCGAGCGCCTGGCATCCGGCATCAAGCGCCAGGGAGAAGTCAGCGCAAGGCTGAGCCAGGTGGAGGAAGAATGGCTCGGTGTGCAAGAAGCGTTGGAGGCGCTCGACGGCGGACAGTAGATTGTTTCCTTGACATCGCCAATGATAGGAAAATTTGTCGCAACCGTCGCACCCATTTCGCAAATATCATGAATGTATTGCCAGATCCACAGAGGAGATCATTCATGAACGTAGCCAATCCGCCACGTACCTTTCACTACGGACCGATGCCTTGTCAGGCCGGTGAATTGTATTTGCCCGTCGAGCCAACCCCACCCGTCGTCTGTCTACTGCACGGCGGTTTCTGGCGCACGCCATGGGGGCGCGATCAGATGGTGGCGGTTGCCCGCGACCTACAACAACGCGGGTTTGCCGTATGGAACCTGGGGTATCGCCGCGTAGGCGAAACGGGCGGCGGTTGGCGTGGCACATTGGAAGATGTTGCGGTGGGCGTCGATGCGCTGGCCGACTTCGTTGCCAACGGGATCGCGCTCGATCTGCAACGCGTCACCCTGGTCGGCCATTCCGCAGGCGGTCATCTGGCCTTATGGTGTGCCGCGGGCGGCAATACGCAGCGTATCCGGCCGTCCGCTGTCGTTGGACTGGCGCCGATCACCGACTTGGCGCGTTGCTTTGCCCATCTGCGCGAGCCAGGAGTCATCGCCGAGCTCATGGGCGGGACGCCCGACGAACAGCAACAACGCTATCGGCAGGCATCCCCCCTGAATTTGCTGCCGCTTGGCCTGCCGCAGCTGATTATCCATGGCAGCGAGGATGAGGAAGTGCCGCTTCGGTGGTCGAGCGATTATGTAACGCGCGCATGCTCGGCCGGAGACGACGCCAAGCTCGCCACAATCGCCGGGATGGATCACATGGCGTTTCTCGATCCGGCAAGCCCAGCACATGGCGTACTGTGCCGCTGGCTGTCTTAAAAACAACCGTGCCGGGTTGTGCACAAAAACATCGGGATAACACTGTGGATAACACTGTTAATTGCCTGTCGCACCGTGCATTTGGCTCGCAGGTCAATTTATAGCCAAAAATGAAGCCTGCATCAGTCAAAGCTTACAAGCAAAAGTTCCGCACAAAATCAAGCAGACTGAAAAAAAAGTCCTATCTCCCGCACAAAGGTTCCATAAGCATATATAGGAAGATTAATTTATATCTTTAGGTTGCCCACAGCAAACGGGGATAAGCCTGTGGACAACTCTGTTAATTGCCTGTCGCGCCGGGACTTTGTCTCCCTGGTCATTTTCTGGCCAGCCGACACGCGCATTTGGCCCGTCGCGCCCTCCACCTTACGGCAACCGTCAGCACCAAGGAGCGGCATCGAAACACTTACCGGAACTCTCTGACGGCTGTGCTAAAATCCCCATTTTTCAACCGCAAGCCGGAATCCGCAATGAAAAAAGTGCTGGCTCTTCTCGCGTTATTGCCAAGTCTGGCACTGGCTCAGCCGGTGGTGGAGCTGGATACCAACCAAGGCAATATCGAGATCTCGCTCGATCAGGCGCATGCGCCCAAAACCGTGGCCAATTTCCTGGCATATGTTAAATCCGGCCACTACAATGGCACCGTATTCCACCGGGTGATTGAAGGCTTCATGATCCAGGGCGGCGGCTTCGACGCCAAGCTCAAAGAGCGCCCGACTCGCGCGCCGATCGCCAACGAGGCCGCCAACGGACTGAAGAATACCGTGGGCACCATCGCCATGGCGCGCACTCCCGAACCGGATTCGGCAACCTCGCAGTTTTTCATCAATGTCGCCAACAACGACCCGCTGGACTTCCGCGACAAGAGCCCCGAGGGCATCGGCTACGCGGTATTCGGCAAAGTCACGCGCGGCATGGACGTGGTCATGCGCATCTCGCGCATGAAAACCGTGGATGTCGGCATGATGTCCGACGTGCCATCGACTCCGGTGATCATTCTCAAGGCCTCGATCAAGGGCTGAACCCACTGACCGCAGCGTTCACCACGCAGCATTTTCCAAGGAAAATCTCATGATCAAACTGACCACCAACCTCGGTGACATCGTTCTCGAGCTGTACCACGACCGTGCGCCGGACACCGCCGCCAACTTCGAGCAATACGTGCGCGACGGTCACTACGACGGCACCATCTTCCATCGCGTCATCAATGGCTTCATGATCCAAGGCGGTGGCTTCACCGCCGACATGGAGCAGAAGGAAACCCGCGATCCGATCAAGAACGAGGCCAACAACGGCGTGGGCAACAAGACCTACACCATCGCCATGGCGCGCACCATGGATCCGCACTCCGCCTCGGCCCAGTTCTTCATCAACGTCGCCGACAACGACTTCCTCAACCACACCTCGGCCACCGCCCAGGGTTGGGGTTACGCCGTATTCGGCGAAGTCGTCGAAGGCAAGGAAGTGGTCGATCGCATCAAGACCGTGCCGACCGGCCGCAACGGCATGCATCAGGACGTGCCGAAAGAGCCCGTGACCATCGTCAAGGCCGAAGTGATCGAAACCGTCTGATCTCGTAACACGCGCCCCTCGCACCAGGGGGGCGTTTTTCGAATACCGCCGCGCGGAGCCGCCATGGCCATCCACCTCATTTCCGACCTACACCTCAGCGAAGACACGCCCGATCTCAACCGACTGTTCCTCGGCACGTTGGACGACTGGCAAGGCCGAATCGATGCGCTCTACATCCTGGGCGACCTGTTCGAATACTGGGTCGGCGACGACGACGATTCGCCGTTCCTGCGCGAAACGCTGGCAGCGATGCATGCCTTCTCCGAGCGCACGCCATTGTTCGTCATGCACGGTAACCGCGACTTCCTGTTGGGAGAGGGTTTCGCCCGCGCCAGCGGCGCCATGTTATTGACCGACCCGCATCCGCTGGCGATCGGACAGATCCGCTACCTGCTCAGCCATGGCGATGCCCTGTGCACCGACGATACCGCCTATCAGCAATTCCGGGCGCAAAGCCGCCACCCCGCCTGGCAGCATGCCATGCTGGCCCGTCCGCTGGCGGAACGGCATGCGATCGCGCGCATGGCTCGGCAGGAAAGCGAAACGGCGAAACGGCAAAATGGATTGAGCGCCATCTCCGACGTCACCGACGGCGCGGTGCTGGCGCTCTTGGAAGCACACGATTGGCCGCTATTGATCCACGGCCACACCCACCGACCGGCCTGCCATGTGATCGAACGGCATGGCCGCCAGACCCAACGCTGGGTCATCGCCGACTGGCACGACGGCCAGGGTGGCTACTTGACCCTCGACGCACACGGCGTCGACGCTCACGAGCTAGGCGAACCCGCGCATGGTTAAACCGAGATAGACGACCGATTAAGCTGAGAGCCGCTAACCACCCGATCCATTCTTCCGAATGGATCGGGCACCGCGTGATGGTTCAGGCTATAGAACCAGACTTTTCAACACTTGCCTGGTCTTAACTCATGGGCGAAGCCTTTATTGGTCGCCTAACCTTCCACACCGAGAAATCCACCGACTGCGCCGCCAATGGTACACCCGAGGTGAATGCCAGCCACTGCGGCGGGGCCTGCGCCAATACCACCGGCCCACACCCCCACTCCCGCGCCAACGATTGCGCCGATGGCCGTGCCAACCGCAATACTCAGCGGCAGATCCCCCCCTCCCGATATGTTGTCCAATTGATCAATCGATAATTCGTACATGAAATAACTCCTCTAAAAGGGTTGCGTATGTTGAGCCTTGCGCCGCATCGACGCGATGGAAGGACGCAAAGGAAAAGGTCATTTAAGGTTGATCGCACTATCCGCCCAGTGCGCCGGCATAGCTGCCGAGCGCTCCGCCTACCACGCCCCCGACGTACGAGCCTAGCGTCGCGACGACGCTCGCGCCGGAGCCCGCGCCAGCACTACCGGCCAAAAACCCTAGTCCCGCCCCGACGGCGATGCCGACCCCCATTCCGATCGTCGCGCCCGTCGACGCATTGGGTGAGCCGCCCGCAACTTGCTCCAATTGAACTGTCGTTAATTCGTACATGAAAGACCCTCCGGAAGAATGGTGGGCGTTGAAGCTTGCACCGCATTGGCGCGATGCAAGAACGCAAAGGAAAAGTTCATTTACGGGTTGATCGCACTACCGCCCAGTGCACCGGCATAGCCGCCGAGCGCGCCCCCCATCAAGCTGCCGAAGTACAAGCCGATTGCCGCGCCGACGCTCGCACCGGGGACAGCGCCAACACCGCCGACCAAAAATCCCAGCCCCGCCCCAACCGCCACACCGACTCCCGTACCGATCGCCGCGCCCACCGTAGGATTGGGCGAGCCCCCCGCAATTTGTTCCAATTGGTCAGTCGATAACTCATACATGAGAATTGTCCTGAAAAAAGGCAAACATTTGCCTATTAAGGAGGACATCCACGACAAGACACGGTTCTAAACTAAAAACAGTTACAAATATCAGTTGATGATTTTTACAGTCAACTTGAGCAGCTCAGGCAAATTTCGCCGGCCCAGGCAGGAGGCAGCGCGGCATAGTCCTCGAACTCGGGCTGTTCGTCGAACGGTCGGGCCAGACAGCGGCGCAGACGCTCGATTTCCCCGAAATCGTGCGCATCGCGCGCGCGGGCGATGGCCTGTTCGGCCAGGTAGTTGCGTAAAATGTATTTCGGATTAACGGCCAGCATCGCGTGATGGCGGACGGGATCCAGGCTACCTTCCGCGGCTAGGCGTGCTCGGTAACGCGTGCGCCAGGCAAGCCAAGCATCCGGTTCGGCGAACAGCCCAGCCAGCTCATCCATTTCGCCCTGCAGCGGCAGCCGGCTCAACCGGCGAAAGAACACGGTAAAGTCGACCGACTGGGCATGCAGCAACAGCAGCAAAGCCTGCAGCAGCGACTCATCGTCCTCGTGCGCCGCGCTAAGCCCGAGCTTGGCGCGAAAAGCGCCAAGCCAGGCGTGACCGAACCATTCGGGAAACCGATCCAGCACGGCCAGTAATTCGGCCTCTTCGACGAACGGCAGCAACGCGCTGGCCAGGCACGACAGATTCCAGTGCGCGACGCGCGGCTGCTGGTTGTAGGCATAGCGGCCGCTCGTATCGGAATGATTGCAGATATGCCCAACGTCAAAGCCATCGAGAAAGCCGAACGGCCCGTAGTCGAGGGTCAAGCCGAGAATCGACATATTGTCGCTGTTCATCACGCCATGACAGAACCCCACCGCCTGCCAGGCGGCCACAAGCGTGGCGGTTCGGCGCGAAACTTCGGCCAACAGCGCCAGATAAGGCTGGTCGGCGGACAGACAATCCGGATAGTGATGCTGCAACACGTGATCGGCCAATTGGCGTAGCGCCTCATGCTGCCCGCGATGGTAGAACACCTCGAACGATCCGAAACGGATAAAGCTCGGCGCGACGCGCGTCACCACGGCCGTGGTCTCGGCCGTTTCGCGCCACACGGTCTCGTCGGAACCGGCCAAACACAGCGCGCGGGTCGTCGGAATACCCAGGCCGTGCATCGCCTCGGAACACAGATATTCGCGGACGCTGGATCGCAGCACCGCACGGCCATCGCCCATGCGCGAAAATGGCGTCTGCCCCGCCCCCTTCAACTGCAGCTCCATGCGCTCGCCGCCGCTGGGCAGATCGCCCAAGAGCAGCGCGCGGCCGTCGCCTAGCTGTGGAACGTAGACACCGAACTGATGCCCTGCGTACAGCGCCGCCAGCGAGTCGACGCCAGGCGGCAGCACAGAGCCTGCGAACAAAGGCAAGTTGGCATCGAGCACTTCGGCTGAAATGCCCAGTTCGGCGGCCAACGCCGTGTTCTGCGTCACCCAATATGGCGCACGCAGCGGCGTGGGCCGCACGCGGCGCCAAAAGGTTTCAGGCAAGGATCGAAAGCGTTGGCCGAAAGATGGCAGATCGGTAGTCATGCCCGGATTCTAGCGGGCGGCGGCAGGGATAAAAACGTCGACGCGAGTGGGGGAATTCTGACCTGCGAGCCCAGCTAGGCTCATCTAGCGCGCCCGTAACTCGCTTTGCGCGGATAAGAGCCAACGAGACAGCCCCGCGGATCGTAACCTTGATTGCCGGTCCAGGCGCGTCGCGCTTCGCGAGCGGCATGCAGCGCCGCCGCGGATAGACGGATGGAAGCGAAATGACTGACTTGCCGCGTCATCTTGGCGATGACGCCACAGGAGACGTCGCTCAAACGCAAGGCGCGGGTAAAGGGATAATCGCCATCCTGCCACGGCGTCAGCCAGAAAGCGTGCACGGCGCTGAGCCACTGCTCCGCCGCACGCTGCATTTCGCGCTGACTGTCGGCTTGCGCCTGCCACAGTGCCAACGAGGCGGCCATGGCATCGTCGACATGGTGCTGCAGATCTTGGTCTTGCAGGGTCATGGCCGAATTGAACGCCTCCATGACCGACTGGCAGACGTCGCGTTGCGCCGCGCTCAGGCAGCGGCGGTGATGATCCATAGTGTCGAGATAGGCTTGCATGAGCGATCCGCGGGCAAAAGGGTTAAGAGCCGAGCACTTCGGGCTCGGCCAGCTGCCAGACTTCGACGAGCGTATCGAGCAGCAAACGCATGATCGGGTCGCTCTCGCGATCCGCCGGATAGACGAACTGTAGATCGAACAATTTACGAATGCCCGGCACGATGCATAAACGGCCGGCGGACGCCAGTGTCAGCGCCACGTCCTCGCGTAGCAACGCAAGCCCCAACCCCGAGGTCACCAACTCTTGCAAAGCGTCGAGATGATCGCATTCGGCCACCTTGCGCGGCGAGATGTTCAACTCACGCCATAACTCGCTGGTCAGGCGATTGAAACTGGAAAACTGCGAAAGGCCGATCCATGGCAACTTACCGAGCTCGCGGAGTTGTCCGCTGTCGAGCCGATCGCGCCAGGCACAGGGCATGGCCACCACAAAAGGCAGACTGCACAGCAGTACGCTATTGACGTTGGCATAGGGATTCTTGCCGAGAAAGAAACCGGCCTCGAGCTCGTGCTTACGAACCTTGTTGAGCACATCGATGGTCACGCCTTGCGACAGGCGCAGATCCAGCAGGGGGAAACGCTGGCACAACCGTGCGGCCCAGGTGCCGATCCGCAGAATGTCGGGCGACAAAGCAATGCCGATACGCGCGACGCCGGCCGGCTGCCCTTTGAGGCCACGGGCATGGTCGACCAATTGACGCGCCGAATCCAAAATCGACTGCGCGCGTGGCAACAACGACTGCCCGGCCAGTGTCAGCGTCACGCCGCCCGCGGTCCGCTCGAACAACGGCAGTCCGACTTCCTCTTCCAGCGCCTTGATTTGCGCGGTCACCGCCGGTTGCGACAGGTGGAGAAGCTCGGCCGCCTGCGTCAAGTGGCCTTGCTGGGCCACGGTGACGAAGGTGCGCAGTTGATAGATTTCCATGAAATGTACTCAGCCGCCGCGCGACCCGCCTCCATCCTGCCCGTTAAGCTACGATGGCAGCGAGCATAGCAGCTATGCCATTTGGCTACAACGCTGTGTTTGCGCTGATACGACACCTCTATCCACACCACTATCCATGGCCTTCTCGCTCGAAAAAATCACGATAATCGAGCAAAAAATCTATTTTAGCCATTTGATTTATATAAGTTTTTGCGCCGCATCATCGGCACCACTAATTTGTAGCATCAAAAAATGCGATTAGCCAGCCGCCATGCTGGTCACATATGTTGAAACAAGCGGCGAAACATCCGCGCTACCAAGGAGACAACCATGGATCAAGATGTACTGCAAAAAGTACAGTCCAATCCGAAATTCGCAGAACTGGTGCATAAGAAAACCAGTCTGGGTTGGACGCTCAGCGTCATCATGTTGGTGATTTACTACGGTTTCATCGCCCTACTCGCTTTCTCCCCCAAAACCCTCGGCACACCGTTGGCGCCCGGCATGATCACGACACTGGGAATTCCGATCGGGGTGCTCATCATCCTTTCCGCCTTCCTGCTGACCGGCATTTACGTGGCCAAGGCCAACAACGAGTTCGACGCGCTCAACAAGCAAGTGGTGGAGGATGCGCAACAATGAAAAAACGACTGTCCCTATTCGGCACGGCCCTGATGCTGTTGGTCCCCGCGCTCGCACAAGCCGCTGATGCGATCAGCGGCGAGGTCAAACGCCAGCCGCTCAACTGGTCGGCGATCGTCATGTTCTTCATCTTCGTGCTGGCCACGCTCGGCATCACCTATTGGGCGGCGCGCCGCACCCGTTCGGCCAAGGATTTCTATGCCGCCGGCGGCGGCATCACCGGGTTGCAGAATGGCTTGGCCATTGCCGGCGACTATATGTCGGCCGCCTCGTTCCTGGGGATTTCGGCCATGGTGTTCGAGAAGGGTTATGACGGCCTGATCTACTCGATGGGCTTCCTGGTGGGCTGGCCGATCATTCTATTTTTGATCGCCGAACGCCTGCGCAATCTCGGCAAATACACCTTCGCCGACGTCGCATCCTACCGGCTGAGCCAAACGCCGGTGCGTAGCTTCGCCGCGCTCGGCACCCTGGTGGTGGTGGCGGTTTATCTGATCGCGCAAATGGTCGGTGCCGGCAAACTGATTCAACTGCTGTTCGGTATGAACTACACTTCGGCGGTTTTGCTGGTCGGTATTCTGATGGTGATGTACGTCACCTTCGGCGGCATGCTGGCCACCACCTGGGTGCAGATCGTCAAAGCGGTTCTGTTGCTGGCCGGCGCCACCTTCATGGCCTTCATGGTGCTGCAACACGCCGGTTTCAGTTTCGAGAACCTGTTCAAGCAGGCCACCGAAGTCCATAGCAAGCATCTGGCCATCATGTCGCCGGGGGGCTTGGTCTCCAATCCGATCGATGCCATTTCGCTCGGCATGGCGCTGATGCTGGGCACTGCCGGTCTGCCGCACATCCTGATGCGCTTCTTTACCGTGGCCGATGCCCGCGAAGCACGCAAATCGGTGTTCTACGCGACCGGCTTCATCGGCTACTTCTACATTCTGACCTTCATCATCGGTTTTGGCGCCATCATGCTGGTACTCAACCAGCCGGGCATGATGGAAACCGTGGTCAAGGAAGGCAAACCGGTCACTCAACTGATCGGCGGCAACAATATGGCGGCGATCCATCTGGCCGAAGCGGTTGGCGGTAATTTGTTCCTCGGCTTCATCTCGGCCGTCGCCTTCGCGACCATCCTGGCGGTCGTTGCAGGCCTCGCGCTGTCCGGTGCATCGGCGGTATCGCACGACCTCTACGCTTCGGTCTTCAAGAAAGGCCAAGCCAAGGAAGCCGACGAAATTCGCGTATCCAAAATCACCACCGTGGTACTGGGTCTGGTGGCCATCGTCCTGGGGATCGCCTTCGAGAAGCAGAACATCGCCTTCATGGTGGGGCTGGCCTTCTCCATCGCCGCCTCGGCCAATTTCCCGGTACTGTTCCTATCGATGTTCTGGCGCGGCCTGACCACGCGCGGCGCGGTCATCGGCGGCCTGGTGGGACTGATCTGCGCCGTCTCGCTGATCGTGGTCGGTCCGACGGTCTGGGTGGATGTGCTCAAGCACAAGGAAGCGCTGTTCCCGTACAAGAATCCGGCGCTGTTCTCGATGACGCTGGCCTTCCTGACCACCTGGCTATTCTCGGTCACCGATGGCTCGGCTCGCGCCGAACAGGATAAACAAGGTTTCGCGGCGCAGTTCGTGCGAGCCATGACCGGTATCGGCGCCAGCGGCGCCAGCAAGCATTAACCGTCGTCTACCGCCGCCGGTGCGAGCCGGCGGCGGTCATTGATAAGTCATTAAGGAGATACTATGTCCGCCCTGGAATCCATCCTCAAGGAAACCCGCAGCTTCCCCCCGTCCGACGATTTTCGCCAGAAGGCGGCCATCCCGGGCATGGAGGCCTACAACGCCTTGTGTGACCAGGCCAACGATCAATACCTGTCGTTCTGGGGGGATCTGGCACGCGAACTCCTGACTTGGAAAAAGCCGTTCTCTCGCGTACTGGACGATAGCGCCGCACCGTTCTTCAAGTGGTTCGACGACGGCGAGCTCAACGTTTCCTATAACTGCCTCGATCGCCATTTGCCGGAAAACGCCAACAAGATCGCGCTGATCTTCGAGGCCGACGACGGCGCCGTGACCCGTGTGACCTACGCCGAGCTGCACCGCCGCGTCTGCCAGTTCGCCAATGGCTTGAAGAGCCTGGACGTTCAGAAGGGCGACCGCGTGGTGATCTACATGCCGATGGTCATCGAAGCCATCGTCGCCATGCAGGCTTGCGCCCGCATCGGCGCCATCCACTCGGTAGTGTTCGGCGGCTTTTCCGCCGGCGCGCTGCGCGATCGCGTGCAAGATGCCGGCGCCCGCGTGGTGATCACCGCCAACGAGGGCCTGCGCGGCGGCAAGACCGTCCCGCTCAAGGCCACCACCGACGAGGCGATGGACATGGGCGGCTGCGAGAGCATCGAGCATGTCGTGGTTTACCGCCGTACCGACAGCGAACCGGTAAAATGGACCGAAGGGCGCGACGTTTGGTGGCACCAGCTGGTCGACAAGCAACCGGAACAATGCGAACCGGCATGGATGAATGCCGAGGATCCGCTCTTCATCCTCTACACCTCGGGCTCGACCGGCAAGCCCAAGGGCATCCAGCACTCGAGCGCCGGCTATCTGCTGGGCGCCATCAACAGTTTCCGCTGGGTATTCGATTACAAGCCGAACGATGTCTACTGGTGTACGGCCGACGTCGGCTGGATCACCGGCCACTCCTATATCTGCTATGGTCCGCTCGGCATCGGCGCGACCCAGGTCATCTTCGAGGGCGTGCCGACCTACCCGGACGCAAACCGCTTCTGGCGCATGATCGAGCAACACAAGGTCAGCCTGTTCTATACCGCGCCGACCGCCATCCGCTCGCTGATCAAGCTGGGCGCCGAGGCGCCGAAGCAATTCGACCTGTCCTCGCTGCGCTTGTTGGGCACTGTAGGCGAGCCGATCAATCCGGAAGCCTGGATGTGGTATTACGAAATGGTCGGCGGCGGTCGCTGCCCGATCGTCGACACTTGGTGGCAGACCGAAACCGGCTCGGCGATGATCGCACCGATGCCAGGCGCCGTGCCGACCAAACCAGGCTCTTGCACCCTGCCGCTACCGGGCATCATGGCGGATATCGTCGATGAATCCGGCGCACCGGTCGAAGCCGGCAAAGGCGGTTTCCTGGTAATCAAAAAGCCGTTCCCGAGCCTGGTGCGCACCATCTGGGGCGACCCGGATCGCTTCAAGAAGACTTATTTCCCGGAGGAGTTCGACGGCAAGTTCTACTTGGCGGGCGACTCGGCGCACCGCGATGAAAACGGCTACTTCTGGATCATGGGGCGGATCGACGACGTGCTGAACGTTTCCGGTCACCGTCTAGGCACGATGGAAATCGAGTCGGCACTGGTGGCCAACCCGCTCGTAGCCGAAGCGGCGGTGGTCGGCAAGCCACACGAAATCAAGGGCGAGGCCGTGGTGGCGTTCGTGGTGCTCAAGGGCCCGCGCCCGCAGGGCGACGAGGCTCGCAAGGTGGCCGATAACCTCAAGCAGTGGGTCGCACACGAGATCGGCAAGATCGCCCAGCCGGACGAAATCCGCTTTGGCGAGAACCTGCCCAAGACGCGCTCCGGCAAGATCATGCGTCGCTTGTTGCGCTCGCTGGCACGCGGCGAAGAGATCGTGCAAGACGTTTCGACGCTGGAAAACCCGCAGATCCTGCAGCAATTGCAGGAATCGGCCTAACCGACTGTGTAATATCGGGCCCGGCGCAAGCCGGGCTCTTATTCCATGAACCAGCCGTGACTCGCCAACAGCGATTGCCCGGTCAACGCGTTGGTCTTGAAGGCGGCAAACAGTAGCGCCAATTCGGCGATATCCTCTTCCGTGGTGAACACGCCATCCACGGTATTGCCGAGCATGATGGTGCGCACCACTTCCTCTTCGGAGAGCCCCAGCGCGCGCGCTTGCTCCGGAATCTGCTTATCGACCAGTGGCGTGCGCACATAGCCGGGACAAATCACATTGGCCCGGACGCCATGTTCGGCCCCCTCTTTGGCCACCACCCGGCACAAACCCAACAGACCATGCTTGGCCGTGACATACGGCGCTTTGAGCTTAGAGGCCTCTTTGGCGTGCGCCGACCCCATATAAATGATCGATCCACGCTTCTGCCGGTACATATGCGGCAAGCACGCCCGCGTCGTCAGGAAGGCGCCATCCAGATGCACCGCCAGCATTTTCCGCCACTCGGCGAGCGTGAACGCCTCGACCGGTTTGACAATCTGGATGCCGGCATTGCTGACCAGCACATCGACCGTACCGAATGTGTCGACGGTTCGCTCAACCGCAGCGTTGACCTGATCCTCGTCGCTCACATCGACGCCAACGCCGATGGCTTGTCCGCCCAGTTCGGCAATCCCATTGGCGGTCAGCTCGGCTTGTTCGGCATTCAGGTCGGCCACCGCGACCTTGGCGCCCTCCGCGGCATAACGCATCGCAATGGCCCGTCCCAAACCGCTGGCCGCGCCAGTGACAAAAGCAACCCGGTCTTTCAAGCGCATAAAGTTCTCCTTTATTGTTTAACTAATCAATGAACTTGTATTAGGCAAGGCCGCCGTTGTCGGTACTGGCACAATGGGCAAGTGACAGATCAGCAATTTCTGTCGGGACATATCTAATCCATTCGGGCATAGTGCACGCCATGACCGAAGAACGCGCACAGGCATATGTCAAACGCTTCAACCGGGTGTTCGATTACATCGATCAACACCTGGATGAGGACTTGTCGCTCGATCTGCTCAGCCAGGTGGCCAATTTTTCCAAGTTCCATTTTCAGCGCCAGTTCACCGACTATTGCGGCATCAGCGTGAGCCGCTATATCCAGCTGATGCGGATGAAGCGCGCCTCCTACCGGTTGGCGTTCAACCCGCCTGAACGCATCATCGACATCGCCTTCGAGGCCGGCTTCGAGAATCCAGAGTCGTTCACGCGCGCGTTCAAACAGCTATTCGGCCAGACGCCAAGTCAGTTCCGCGCCCATCCGGCCTGGGAAGATTGGTGCCAACGCTATCGCCAACATCGCCGCCAAAGACCCATGAACATGGCGGTGACCATCGTCGAGCACCCCACTTTGCAACTGGCCGTGTTGGAGCATCTCGGCCCGCCGCCGTTGGTCAACGAGAGCGTGCGCCGATTCATCGAATGGCGCATGCAAAGCGGGCTCGCACCGACCGAACACTGCCGGACGCTGGGCATCGCCTACGACAACCCCGACACCACGCCGCCAGAAGATTTTCGCTTCGACATCGCAAGCACGGTGGAAGCGCCGATTCCTGCCAATCCGCATAGTGTGATCAACAAAACGCTGCCCGGCGGCCGCTGCGCCGTACTGCGCCACACCGGCTCGCACGAGAGCCTGGGCGAATCGGTGTACTATCTGTACTGCGACTGGCTGCCGCAAAGCGGCGAGGAGCTGCGCGATTTCCCATTGTTTTTCCACTATCTCAATTTCCTGCCGGAGACGCCGGAGCACCTGCTCATGACCGATATTCACCTACCGCTGAAATAACGGCCTGGCGACGCGGTTGAAGGAGACTTGACTTCATCGGATAATGAAACCCTTTCAGCCCCCCGCCGCTTGTCGCATGTCCCAACCCGCCAAACACCCAGTCAGCGTCGACGACATCGACGCCATCCTGCCTCAGACCCAGTGCCGCCAGTGCGGCTACGACGGTTGCCGCCCCTACGCCGAAGCCATGGCGCGCGGCGAAGCCGATATCAACCGCTGCCCGCCGGGCGGCGAAACGGGTATTGAGCGGCTCGCCGCGCTGACCGGCAGAACCTTCCGTATTTTCGAAGCCGACGCCCCACAACCGAAACCGCGCGAGCTGGCGCTGGTGGACGAGGAGAACTGCATCGGCTGTACGCTGTGCATCCAGGCCTGTCCGGTCGATGCGATCCTCGGCGCCGCCAAGTCGATGCATACGGTGATCAACGACGAGTGCACCGGCTGCGGGCTATGCGTCGCCCCCTGCCCGGTCGACGCCATCGCCATGGTGCCGATCGAACCCGCCACCATGGGGTTGAGTGCCGAGCGCTCGGCGCTGGCCCGGCGCCGCTACCAGTTCCGCCTGGCACGCCAGGAGCGCGAACGGATCGAGAAAGCCGCCCGGCTGGCCGCGCGCGCAACCCCGCCTGCCGCCGCCGCGCCACAAGCCGCGCCCCAGGCCAATACGCTCGACGAACAGAAAAAAGCCGTCATCGCCGCAGCCATGCGCCGCGCAGCCGAACTTCAGTCGGCACGCAAAACGGGAGATCCGAAATGAACGACGCCAAACGGCGCGAGATTTTCCGTCGGCTACAGGCGGAAACGCCGCAGCCGACGACCGAGCTGAACTATCGCACACCCTTCGAGCTATTGATCGCCGTACTGCTGTCGGCCCAGGCGACCGATGTCGGCGTCAACAAGGCCACCGCGACGCTATTCGCCGTGGCTTCGACGCCGGAGGCCATGCTGGCACTGGGCGAAGAAGGCGTGATCCGCCACATACAGACCATCGGCCTCTACCGCAGCAAGGCACGGCACATCATGGCCACTTGCCACCTGCTGCTGGAACGTCATGGCGGCGAGGTGCCGCAAGAGCGCGCCGCGCTCGAAGCCTTGCCCGGCGTAGGTCGCAAGACCGCCAATGTGGTACTCAACACCGCATTCGGCCAGCCGACCATTGCCGTCGACACCCATATTTTCCGCGTAGCCAACCGCACCGGCATCGCGCCAGGCAAAGACGTGCGCGCTGTCGAAGACGGCTTGATGCGCAAAGTGCCGAAGGCATACCGGCAGGATGCGCATCACTGGCTGATTCTGCACGGACGCTACGTCTGCAAGGCGCGCAAGCCGCTGTGCGGCCGCTGCCCCATTGTCGATCTCTGTGAATTTTCCGCAAAAACGGTATGATGACCGGTCAGGGCACACTGTTTTAGGAACATTCCCGCTTGAAAAACGTCGCACCGCCCCGAGATTCTGGCGATATATTTGCTTCGATCACTTGATTCAAGTTGCATAAAAGGATAGCCCTGTGACCGTCCGTGTCCGTCTATTGCTCGCCGCCTCCCTGTCGCTCACGCTACTGACCGGCTGCGACCAAGTCAAACAATGGTTCCACAAAGACGAGCCCAGCGCGCCGTTGGTGATCCCTGGCCAACAAGACGGCAAGATCGGCATGTTGCTGCCGGACTTCACCCAGTTGGTGGAACGCGCCGGCCCGGCGGTGGTCAACATCCAGGCGATGCGCACCGGGGTGACATCGGAAGACGACTCCGGCACCGGCACACAGGACGATCCGTTCTTCGATTTCTTCAAACGCTTCATGCCCAATCCCTACGATCAGGGTAGCGAAGGTCAAGAGCAGCCGCAAAACGACAGCATCTCCTTCGGCTCCGGCTTCATCATCAGTTCGGACGGTTACATCATGACCAACGCCCACGTGGTGCAGGGCGGCAATCCGATCAAGGTGGTGATGACCGACAAGCGCGAGTTCAAGGCCAAACTGGTCGGCCTGGATAAACGTACCGACGTGGCTCTGCTCAAGGTCGACGCATCGAACCTGCCGGTCGTCAAAGTCGGCGATCCGGAACGGCTCAAGCCTGGCGAGTGGGTTGCGGCCATCGGCGCCCCGTTCGGCTTCGAGAATTCGGTGACGGCCGGCATCGTCTCGGCCAAGGGTCGCAGCTTGCCGGACGAAACCTACGTTCCCTTTATCCAGACCGACGTGGCGATCAATCCGGGCAACTCGGGCGGCCCGCTCTTCAACCTCAAGGGCGAGGTGGTCGGCATCAATTCGCAGATCTATAGCCGCTCCGGCGGTTTCATGGGCATTTCGTTCGCCATTCCGATCAACCTGGCAATCAACGTCGCCGACCAGATCAAGGTCAAAGGCAAGGTCAGCCGCGGTCAACTCGGGGTCAGCATCCAGGAAGTGACGCAGGAACTGGCGCAGTCCTTCGGACTGACGCAGCCACGCGGCGCGCTGGTCGTACGGGTCGACCCGCAAAGCCCGGCCGCACGTGCCGGCGTACAAGCGGGTGACATCATCCTGCAGCTCGACGATAAGCCGATTCAAAGTTCCAAGGATCTGCCGCAACTGATCGGCAACATGAAACCGGGCAGCAAGGTCACGCTACGCGTCTGGCGCAAAGGCAACGAAGTGGCGCTCAACGCCACACTGGGCGAGCTGTCGAGCGATACGGCAGCACAGCCGGCCGGCCAGCCCAATCAGCAACCGCAAAGTTATCAGTTCGGCAAGCTGGGGTTGATCGTCAGCGAGATCCCCCCGGCGCAGTTGGCGCAGATCGGCCTGCGCGGCGGCCTGCTAGTGGAGAAAGTCAAAGGACTCGCGGCCCGCTCCGGCTTGATGGGCGGCGACGTGATCATCGGCGTCAACCAGGCCGAGGTCACCACCATCAAGGGCTTCGAGCAGGCGTTGGCCAACTCGCACGGCAACATTGCACTCCTGGTGCGACGCATGAGCGACACGCTGTACATCCCGCTCAAGCTGAACTGACGCCCATCCACATCGTGCGTTGCTTCGCGAATGCACGCTACCTCGTAGCGTGCATTCGCCATAGGCAATGCACGTTTCGGCCGTACCCACCTTTGTCGTGCGTTGCTGCGCGAACGCACACTACAACAGTGTGCCCGCTAGCGCCCCCAGCGCAACATCGAGGATAAACCGGGCGGCACTGTCGTCGTCGCCATCCTGCCGGTGCCATACCGTCGACAACCCTGCCCAGGCGGCAATCCAGCTCAATAAGCGTACCCGCTCCAACCCGGCCTCCGCGGACACCAGTGCCAATCGCCGCTCGAACCGCCCAGGCGCGCGCACCACTTCCGGCGCGGGGTTACAGAACAAATTGGCGTAATCGAAGGTCCGCTCGCCATACAGCCCTTTGGGATCGATGGCCAGCCAACCGCGCGCGGCGCTATGCATGACATTGCCGTGATGTAGATCGCCATGCAGCGCGACCACGTCCTGCTGCCGTTCGAGTAGCGAGACCGCCAGCCGGGCCGCCTGACCGACCGCGATCTCGTGCCGTTCGGCCTCGTCCAGCAACGCCCGAAACCATTGCGACAAAGGCACCAACACCGGCTGCGGATCCGCGCCCAATCGGTGCAACCCGGCGGCCGTGCGACATAGGATACGAACACTCTCTTCGTCGGCGTCGGATTGCGCCATAACCGTCAACGACGGCGTCGGCGACAAGCGCTCCATCAACAATGCCGGGCCATGCTGGCCGAAGACCCGCGCGGCCTGGCGACCGTCCCACCAAGCCATCATCCGGTTACCGCGTGCTTCTTCTTCGTTGAGGGCGATCTTCAACATGGCCGGCTGGCCGCGCCAATATACCGGCCGTAACGCGCTGGAGGCCGTATAAAAAGGCACGCCGTCGGCTTTGAGTTGCCAATGGGCGATATAGCGGGCGAGTAGATCGGATGGAAAGCTACCTGGCATTTGAGAGGCTCTGAGCAAGTTATTTACCTGGCGACACGGTGACGGCTCGCTGGAAGGGGTGGCAATAACAGGTATGGATCTCGCCCGGGAAAGAAAATTCCTATTTGCCTAGAAAAAACCTGCCGGGAGCGCCAGATAACCCGTTTGGCATAACAACGGGCATTACTGCTAAGATATCCCATCTCTCATGCCGCAAGACGACCATGAAACCAATCGCCATTTTTCAGCACCACCCCGCTGACGGAGCCGGCCACTTCCTCGATTTCGCCCGGCGCGCCCATTTTCCCGTGGTACTGTTCCGCGGCTACCTGGGCGAGGCTCTGCCGACCTCGATCAAACCTTTCTCGGCGCTGGTGTCGCTTGGCGGCCCGATGAGCGTCAACGACCGGCTCGACTTCATCGAGTACGAGGCGCTATTGATGGAAGAAGCCATCGAACACGATATCCCGATTCTCGGTCATTGCCTGGGTAGCCAACTGCTGGCGCGCACGCAGGGCGCGGAAGTGCGCGCCCTGGCGCCGGCCGGGCGCGAGATCGGCTGGTTCCGCGTCGAACCAACGACCGACGCCTTGCCGGACTGGGTGAGCCCGTTTAGCGATGGCGAGGTGTTCCAGTGGCACAACGAGAACTTCTCCCTCCCTTCCGCGGCCACCCTGCTCCTGAAAAGTGCCCATTGCAGCCACCAGGCGTTCCTGCTCGGACCGCATCTTGGCCTGCAATTCCACATCGAAATCACCGCGGAAAAAGTGCTCGCCTGGTGCGGCGAGGGCGGCGACGAAGCGCGGCAATGGAGCCATCTACCCTCGGTGCAACACCCGACGGCCATGCAACAAGCGCTCGACGAACGCGTGGCCGTTTCCAACCGCATGGCCGACGCCATCTATCGGCGATGGTCGCAGACTTTTATCGCCAAGAGGTCATCATGACTTTCCTAACGACCGATCTGTGTGATGCTTACCCCGAGCTTATCGCCGTGGTGGCGCCGATCTTTCGGCAATATGGCGGCATGGCCCGCTTTTGCGGCCCGATCGCCACGTTGAAGCTGTTCGAAGACAACGCGCTGGTGCGCACCGCCCTGTCGGAGCCGGGCGAAGGCCGGGTCCTGGTCGTGGATGGCGGCGGCTCGTTGCGTTGTGCGCTATTGGGCGATCAGTTGGGGGAGCTGGCGGTGAAAAACGGCTGGGCTGGCGTGCTGGTTTACGGCGCGATCCGCGATTCGGTGGCATTGGCCAAATTGCCGCTGGGCATCCGCGCACTGAATACCCACCCGCTCAAATCGATCAAGCGCGGAGAAGGACAGCGCGATGTGGCACTGACCTTCGGCGGGGTACGTTTCGCGCCCAGCCATTGGCTCTATGCCGACGAGGATGGCGTGATCGTCACGCCGCAAGCGCTTAGCTAGAAACGCTTTTTTACGGGGGGGCTGGCCCTTACCCTACTCCAGATGCGCCTCGGCATGCTGTTCGCGTCGACGCCGGCGCGGCAGTTTGCCCTCTTCCATGGAGCGCGCGAACATCGGCAGCGCCCCCAGAACAGCAGGAACAACCCAATCCAGTCGGGATTCCCACCAGGTATGGTGCTCGGGCCGCAACAGATCGGGCCGGTCCAGCGAACACAGCGTCAAGTCGATTTCGCCCGGGTCGGACTCGTGACGATAGCTCAGCGAAGTCCCGCAACGCCGGCAGAAACCGCGCTCGACCGCGGCCGACGAGCGGTACAACGCCAAGGGTTCGCCGCGCCACTCCACTTCGGAAGAGCGCACGGTGAACCAGGTAAGAAAAGCGGCACCGCTGGCCTTGCGGCAGGTTGGACAGTGACAGTGGGTCAAATAGCTCGGCAGTCCCCGCACCACATAGCGAATCGAGCCGCAAAGGCAGCCGCCGGTCAGTTGCTCCTGCATGATGCCGCTCCTTTCATGCCGCCCGTCAGCAGCCAGGGCCGTATTATCACTATGGTTGTTGCATCGCAAAATGACAAGCGGGATCGTTTGACGATATTTGCCTAGGCAATATATTATCCGTCAATGCAAATACCGAGCGACACCACCGTCTCTGTGCTCTTTACCCCGGAAGATCTCGCCTGCCGCGATTCGTCGCAGGCGCTCGGCTACCTGATCCTGGGCGTCAAGCGCCGCCTGACGGAAATCCTGGAAGAAGAACTGGCGCCACTGGATCTAACCGCGGCGCAATTCGCCGTGATCATGCAGCTCCATCGCGAGGAAGAAAGCACACCCGCCGGCTTCTGTCGCCTGCTCGACTATGATCCTGGCGCCATGACACGCCTGCTCTACCGCATCGAGCTCAAGGGGTTCATCCGCCGCCAACGCAATCCGCAAGATCGACGTTCGGTACGGTTCGCGCTCACCGACAGCGGCCGGGCATTATGCCCGCAGATGATCGCCAAGATCTGCAACGCGCACAACCGCCTATTGGCCGGCTTCTCCCACGATGAAGCCTTGCTGTTGAAGCAGATGTTGCAGCGCATGCTGCAAAACCGCTAAGCCCCGCTCCCTTCACTTCACAGGACCTCCATGAGCCAGACAGACTCTGACGACCACACGCGCTTCAACGCCAGTCAATTGGCGCTTTTGACCCTGGGCCTCGGCCTCGGCACATTCATGGAGGTGCTGGACACCTCGATCGCCAACGTGGCGGTGCCGACCATCGCCGGCAGCCTGGGCGTCAGCGCGAATCAAGGCACCTGGGTCATCAGCTCTTACTCGGTTGCGGCGGCCATCGCCGTGCCGCTGACAGGCTGGCTGGCTCGCCAAGTGGGCGAGCACCGGCTGTTCATCGGTTCGCTGATCGCTTTCACGGTGTGCTCGATACTGTGCGGCCTGGCTCCCAATATGACGATGCTGGTGCTGTTCAGACTGCTGCAGGGGCTGGTTTCCGGCCCCATGGTACCGCTGTCGCAAACCATCTTGCTACGCCACTTTCCGATTCAGAAACGAGGCTTGGCCATGGCACTGTGGGCGATGACCGTGGTGGTGGCGCCGATTCTCGGCCCGCTGCTCGGTGGCTGGATCACGGAGAATTACCATTGGTCGTGGATTTTCTTCATCAACATGCCGGTCGGCATTGCCTCCGCACTGATCGTGCGCGGACTGCTCAAGGGGCGTGAAACGGCCATCCAGCGTTTACCGTTCGACCGTATCGGTCTCGCGCTGCTGGTCATCGGCATCGGCAGCCTGCAGATGCTGCTCGATCTGGGCAACGATCGCGACTGGTTCAGCTCGCCCTTCATTTTGACGCTGGGTATCGTCGCGGTCATTTGTTTGGTCTGGCTGGTGATCTGGGAATGGGGCGAGGTACATCCGGTGGTCGATCTGACGCTGTTCAAGAAGCGTAATTTCGCCTTCGGCGTACTCATGCTGGGCGTGGGTTACATGACGTTTTTCAGTACGGTGGTGATCTTCCCGCTCTGGCTGCAACAGGTGATGGGCTACACCTCCGGGCTCGCCGGGCTCGCCACCGCGCCCACAGGCCTACTGGCGCTGGTGTGCTCGCCGATCGTCGGCAAAAATCTCAACCGCTGGGATGCGCGCGCGGTCGTCTCGCTGGGCTTTATCATCTTCGCCATCGTCACCTTCTGGAGCGCGACTTTCACGCTCGACACCACCTTCGGCCAAGTCATTCAGCCACGCCTGCTTCAGGGCATAGGCATCGCCTGCTTCTTCGTACCGATCAACACCATCATGTTGTCCGGTGTCGAGGAGCACCGGTTGGCGTCGGCATCGGGGTTGTCGAACTTCGTGCGCACGCTGTCCGGTGCCATCGGCACGTCGATCAGCGTCACGCTCTGGGATCACCGAGCCATCTTCCATCATGCTCGGCTAGGCGAATCGATAGTCAACGGCACGGCGGCCACGCAAGACTACCTGGAAAAACTGGCCAGCCTCGGCATCGATGGCGGCCAAGCTCACGCGCAATTGGATCGTATCCTCACCGGGCAGGCCTACATGATGGCCGCCAACGATTTCTACCACTTGTGCGGCGCCGTGTTCGTGCTGTTGATCGGCCTGGTTTGGCTGACCAAGCCCCAGCGCGGCGCGACAGCGGCACTGGGGCATTGAACGGGTCTTAGCGCATGGACTCGTAGGCGCGCCAGGCGCATCGGCCCATCTCGTCGCCACTGTCGCATGCCGCCGTGTCGAACGACATGGCGGCGGCGCCCTCGCTGTCGAGTCCCACTTGCCGCCGCGTTGCCACATTAGTCAACCGATCCTTGTCCGTCCCCTCCCAACGCCACTCCTGGAAACCGTTCGGCTGGCAGGATTCGGCCGTGAGCCGGCCATCGCGCCAACCCGCCAGGCACAAGCCGGGCGACGCAACGGAGACGATCTGGTTGAGGTTGCGCTGCATCCATGTCTGTTGTCGCTTGGCGCCATCGCAAGCCTCCGGTCTCACCGGAAGCCCGGCCCCAACGAGCGCCAAGCAGTGCAGCGAGTCGTGCCGATACGCTTTCAACATCACAGTCGGTTCGGGCAAGAAGAAAGGCGATTGCCAATCGACGCGCAAAGTATCGGTAAAACGCAGTTCAGCGCCCGAACCGTAGGTTTCGTAGTCGCCGCCCAAACGCTTCTTCGAGATCCATGCCACAGTATCGGCGTAAGACTCGATGGAGACAGTGCTCTCCCCCTGTTTATCGAATGGCGCCTGGTAGGTGACCAAGTAGCCTGGCGCGAAATTGCCGTGCGACATGCCGCTCAAGCGAGGCTTGCCGGCCAAAGCGCTAGCGTCGCGGCCATGCATCTGTTCCTCGCTCAGCATCAACCGCCACGCCAACTTGAATCGGTTGCCCGCCGTACTGTTGAAGGTTTCGTATTCATTGAGTTTGTACTTCAGGGTGGAACTGGTCGTCTGGCTGTCCCCGCCCTCCCCGCCCAAGGTGACGCCGGGCGATCCGCCAAGCGTCAACGACGCCGTGGCGCTGCGCTGCCGCATATCGCTACGAACGACTTCGACCTCCAAACCTCGTGCGACATTCTTCGGCTCATGCTCGATCAGGCTGACGTCCCGATCGTTATCCAGGGAAATGGCTACGCCATACTCGTTGATGAAGGGACCGATCCACATATTGCTGCCATCGTGGTCCCAATCCTCATTGCGCAGCGCATCGACCAAATGCCAGCCGCTGCCCCCTGCGTTGCCAAGCCCTTGCGAGATGCGCAACAAACGGCCTGGCGGCAAATGCCCCTGTGCACCGCGGCTGTTGGACGAAAAAAAATCGAACCGCACCTTGGTCGCATACGAGGCCCTTCCCGCGCAGGCATCGAAATGCGCCTTCCACTCGCGGGCACCGAAAAAGATTTTTCTCTCGAACCTGCCGGGGTACACGCAGGACAAGCCCAGATGGGCAATCGAGAGATGCACGGTTTTCCCGACCAAAGCCGGCGCGGCTTGCGTTGGGGCGGTGTCGCGCTTGGCGCGTCGCGCCTGCGCACGCTCGCGTTTCAAGCGTTGCGCCATGCCGACATGCGCGCCGTAATCGGCCACGTACATATTGATCGAGCCGTCGGCATTGCGAATCGCCACGGCCATGGGCTTACCCGTCCGCAAACCGGATAGCCGTACCGCGACCTGGTCGGTCAAGCTGGCATCGTGCGCCTGGGTCGCGTCCAGAATCACAATCTCGCCACGCTGCAGACTGTCGAAAGCGGCCATGGCGGCCCGCCGAGGATCGGTCTGCGCCAGATTGAAATACGCCGGCGAATGCCTCTTCAGTACGTTCAGCACGGCTTGCCCTGCCGCCGAGAGCTCGCCAAACTCGCCGGCATGCACCGGCGCCACCGACCACAAGGAAACCAGACCCACCACCAAGATGCTGTTCGTCGGCCAATAGGCATGCCGTCGCCATAATGCCTTCATGATGCCACCCTCCATCTGAACATAAGACGGAGCAAGGCTAGGCGGGGGCGGCCACGGCAACAAGCTTGCGCGAACGCGGTATTTTATTGTGGAAAGATAACGGATCCGACCAGGGGAAACGGCGGGAACCAGACCGCCGCGGATGCGGCGGTCTGCGCGGCGATTACGCCGGCTGTGTGGGCACGGCGTGCTGGACTTCGGTCAAGCGATTTTCTGCGTCGACGAACACCAGTTTGGGACGCAGGCCGGCAAGCTCATGCTCTTCGTACTGCGCGAAGGTGGCGATGATCAGCAAGTCGCCGACGGCGGCGCGGCGGGCAGCCGAGCCGTTGACGGAGATGATGCCCGAACCGCGTTCGGCCTTGATGGCGTAGGTGGCGAAGCGCTCGCCGTTGGTGACGTTCCAGATCTGGATTTCTTCGAACTCGCGGATATCGGCGGCTTCCAGCAGATTTTCGTCGATGGCGCAGGAGCCGATGTAGTGCAGTTCGGCATGCGTGGTCGTGACGCGATGCAGTTTGGATTTCAGCATAGTGCGTTGCATACGGTTCTCCTTCAGTCGCGTCGCACGTCGACGTTGTCGATCAATCGGGTTTTCCCCAGGCGGGCCGCCGCCAGCACCACCACGTGACGCTCGCCGGCGTGGGCGATCTCCAGCGTATCGGCTTGGCGTACCTCGATGTAGTCGACCTGCCAGCCATGGGCTTCCAAATCCTGGCGGGCAGCCTGCTCCATCCCGGCGTAGTCGCTATCGCCGGCCAGCAGGCGTTGGCGGATGGCGTCCAGGTTATGGAACAACCGCGGTGCCTCGGCGCGCTCGGCCGGGCTCAGATAACCGTTGCGAGACGACAGCGCCAAGCCATCCTCGGCGCGGCCGGTGTCGACACCCTTGATCTCGATATCGACGTCCAAGTCGGCCACCATCGCACGAATGATGTGCAGCTGCTGGAAGTCCTTCTTGCCGAAGCAGGCGACATCCGGCTCGACGATGTTGAACAGCTTGGTCACCACCGTGGCCACGCCGCGGAAGTGCCCCGGGCGGAAGGCGCCGCACAGTTCGTTCTGGATGTGCGGCGGCTCGACGTTGAAATCCTGCTTCACGCGCGGATACAGCGCCTGCTCGTCCGGGAAGAACAAGACATCGACCCCGGCGTCGATCAATTTCTGGCTGTCGGCCTCGAAAGTGCGCGGATAGGCGCCGAAATCCTCGCCCTGTCCAAACTGCAGCCGGTTGACGAAGATACTGACCACGACTTTCGATGCCTGCTGGCGCGCTTCGCGCACCAAGGCCAGATGGCCCGCATGCAGATTGCCCATGGTCGGAACGAATGCCACCCGGCCTGCCGTCTTGCGCCAGGCGCGCATGTCGGCGATCGTACGGATGATTTCCATTTTTATGCCAGTCCTTTCAGAAACAATGTTCGGGCGCCGGGAAGCTTTGATCTTTCACCGAGCGCACATAGGTGGCCACGGCATCCTGGATGCTGTCGGCCCCCTGGAGGAAATTCTTGACGAAACGGGCCTTCTTGCCCGGATAAACGCCGAGCATGTCGTGCAACACCAGCACTTGGCCGTCGACGTGTACGCCGGCGCCGATGCCGATGGTCGGCACCGCCACGGCCTCGGTGATGCGCGTCGCAAGATCCGCCGGCACGCATTCCATCAAAACCATGCTCGCACCAGCCTCGGCCAGCGTCTTGGCGTCATGGAGAATACGCTCGGCATCGGACTCGCTCTTGCCCTGCACGCGATAACCGCCGAAGGTGTTGACGAACTGCGGCGTCAAACCGATATGCGAACACACCGGGATACCGCGCTCGACCAGGAAACGGGTGGTCTCGGCCATGAAGGCGCCGCCCTCGAGCTTGACCATGTGGGCACCGGCCTGGATCAGGCGAGCAGAGCTTGCGAAGGCCTGCTGCGGCGACTCCTGATAGCTGCCGAACGGCAGATCCGCCAGCACCAACGCGCGACGCGCGCCTTGAGCCACACAGCGGGTGTGGTACACCATCTCGTCAAGCGTAACCGGCAAGGTGGAGTCGTGAGATTGCACCACCATGCCGAGCGAGTCGCCGATCAGCAGAATGTCCACGCCGGCTTCGTCCAGCAAAGTGGCGAAGCTGGCGTCGTAGCAGGTCAACATGGCGATCTTTTCGCCCTCCTGCCTCATTTTGCTTAACGTGCTCACAGTCATTTTCATGCCAATCATCCTTTTGGCGTCGGAAAATCAGACGCTTTTATTGAAGTAGCTGCGCTGGCCGCGCATCTCGCTGATGCAGCGCAACAATAAATCAAAATCCTCCTGATTATCAATGAGATTCAGGTGGTCGGTATTCACAATCAATAACGGTGCGGCATCGAAGTCGTAGAAGAATTGGCTGTAGGCCTCGTGTACGCGCTTGATGTAGCCGTCGGGGAAACCGTTCGGGGTTCGGGCGGCCAACCGCCCTACCAGCGTCTCGGGCGAAGCTTCGAGATAGATCACCAGATCGGGGGTCGGATGTTCGATGGCGAGTGCGCCGGCCAGTTGCCGGTAGAGCGCCAGTTCGTCGCGATCGAGGTTGATGGCGGCAAACAAGTCGTCGCGCTCGAACATGAAATCGGCCACGCGTGCCTGATTCATCAAGTCGCCCTGTTGCATCTGCCGGGCGAGTTCGCGCCGCGCCAGCAGGAAGCTCAGTTGAGCCGAGAGAGCATGATGCTGGAACTGGCTATAGAAGCGCGGCAAAAACGGGTTCTCTTCCGGCTTTTCGGCCACAAGGCGAACGCCCCAGTGCTCGGCCAGGCGACGGGCCAGCGTGGACTTCCCCGCACCGATCGGTCCTTCCACCACCACGTAGCGTTTTGTATTCATTCGGAACTTTCGTTGTCTTCGACCTGCAGGCGCTCGATCCCCGCCGACGGGCAGTGCGCGGCAAGTTCGGCCGCGCTGCCGTGGGTGCCGATCGCGAGATCGGGCGCCAGCTCGGCCAGCGGATACAACACGAAGGCACGCTCATGCATTCGTGGATGCGGCAAGATCAAATCGGAGCCATTCAATACCACCCCCTGGAACCAAAGCAGATCCAGATCCAGGATACGAGGCGCGTTGCGGAAACTGCGCACGCGACCGAAATCGGTCTCGATGGCGAACAGGGCTTGTAACAGGTCGGCCGGCGCGAGCTCGGTATCCAGCTCGGCGACGGCATTGATGAAATCGGGTTGGTCGAGATAGCCGACCGGCGTGGTGCGATACAGCGAGGAGGCGCGAACCAGGCGGGTTCCGGGTAACAAGGCAAGGGCCGCGAAGGCGGCCCTGATTTGCCGTGCCGGGCGTTCCAGATTGCTGCCCAGCGCCACAAAGGCTCGCGTCATGCATCGCTCTCCGGCGCGCCGCCACCCGGTTTACGACGACGCCGCGGACGACGCTTGCGCGGTGCGCGCGCATCGCCTAGATCGCTGGACTTGGCGTCTTCCATCAGCGCCTCGCGCTCTTCGGCATCGCCATGTTGGAACGATGCCCACCAAGTCACCAGCGCGCGCGGCACTTCGCCGGCCTCGGCGCGCAGCGCCAGGAAGTCGAAGGCGGCGCGGAAACGCGGCTGTTCGAGGAAACGGTAGGGACGCTGGCCGACGCGGCTGTCGAAGCGCGACTGCAACGTCCAGATTTCGCGCATGGTGACGCTGTAACGGCGCGGGATCGCCAGGGTCTCGTCCTGCTCGCCCTCGACATCGCCGATGGCGTGTAACAGAGCCGGCAGAGAGCGCTCGCCCTGCGTCTGGCGCGACTGCCAGCGCTGGTTGACCTGGCGCCACAGCAACGTGGCAAGCAAGAAACCGACCGAAATCGGCTTATCCTCGCGGATTCGGGAATCGGTGCTGGCCAACGCCAGCTTGAGAAAGCGATGATCGTCGCTCTCGCCGCCCAGCACGACGTCGAGCAGCGGGAAAGCCCCATGCGACAACCCTTCGTCGCGCAGTTTCATCAAGCAGGCATAGGCCTGGCCGGACATCAGCAACTTGAGCATCTCGTCGAACAGGCGGGCCGCCGGTTCGCG
This sequence comes from Paludibacterium purpuratum, assembly GCF_004363805.1. Taxonomy (GTDB): domain Bacteria; phylum Pseudomonadota; class Gammaproteobacteria; order Burkholderiales; family Chromobacteriaceae; genus Paludibacterium; species Paludibacterium purpuratum. The sequence continues at coordinate 381,074 of NZ_SNZP01000002.1, forward strand.
CTTGAGCAGATGCGCATGCGAACGGATCGGCTTTTGCGTGTGCGGATCGATCTCGAAACCGAGCTTGGCCGCCAGCCGCACCGCGCGCAGCATGCGCACCGGATCTTCCTGGTAACGCCGGGCCGGCTGGCCGATCATCACCAGGCGCCGGGCGTGCAGATCTTTCACGCCGTGCTGATAGTCGACGATGGTTTCGCTGGACGGATCGTAGAACAGCGCGTTGACGGTAAAGTCGCGGCGATGGGCGTCCTCTTCCTGCGTGCCATAGCTATTGTCGGCCATAATACGGCCGGTTTCGTTGGTGTCGTGGATGCTGCCGCCGCGGAAGGTGGTGACCTCGATGGTCTCGGGCCCCATCATGACGTGCACGATGCGAAAGCGCCGGCCGATGATGCGCGAACGGCGGAAACAGTGGTGCACTTGCTCCGGCGTGGCGTTGGTCGCCACGTCGAAATCCTTGGGCACCACGCCGAGCAGCAAGTCGCGCACAGCGCCGCCGACGACGTAGGCGGAGAACCCCTCTTCCTGTAGGCGCGTGGTCACCTTGAGCGCCGCGCGGCTGATTTGTTCGCGGCGAACGCCATGCTGTGCCAGCGGAATCACACGCGGGCGGGCCCGGCCCCTGCCCAGGCCTACGGGCAGTTCGAGCATTTTACGGAAAAGCTTGCGGATCATGAGGGATAGATATGTATTGGGTGGATGCGCCGGGGCGACAATCTCAAGAGCAGGATTATAGCCTGAATCCGATCCGAATAAATACCCGTTTCTGTTATATCACCCGTTGGATACCCCCAAGCGCCCCCGCCATCGGGGCAATTCATTTGCGCTGCGAACCCCTATCCGAGGCCAATTTTCGGGCTTGACAGCGCGATGCCGCCGTCGGATGATGGAACGGCGCCGATTTGAAACAGCTTGCGGGCGCGGTAAAAATGCCAGCTAAAGCGTGAGAAACGGTCCATACCCGCTTCGCGCCAAGGCCAAGCGGGTTTTGTTTTGGCATTCGCTTCGATGCTGTTTCGCTTCGGATTACGTAACACATGGCCTCTCGCGAGGCCGGCGCCGAGTTAATCGACAACTTGCAGGGCGCCGAAAAATCCTGCTAAAGCGTCGCCTGGCGGTCGTCGGCCGGGCGCGCAAGCCCCGTGACCGATTGGAGAGAACCATGTACGACTGCCAGACCGATTCTTGCACCGATTTTTCTTTTGCCTTTTTTGATGCCGTGGGATGCGCTAGACCCCTTGCAGGAACCCTGACCGCCACACCGGCCACCTCCGCTGACGCCGCCGGTCTCGCCGCTTTGTTCGCATATGCCAATGGCCTGGGATATCAGGCCGAACTCACCGCAACCGCGGTGGTCGTGCACGACGTCAATTTAAGCGACGCCTTGGCCATCAATGCTCGCTTCGGCAATCAGTTGATCATCGGTTGCGATCTGCGGCGCGATCCGCCAGTCCGTTTTGGCTAGCCGCCAGCGGGCGCGTAGGACATCGCGCGCCCGGCCTGCCCGCCTCGGGTATAATCACGCTTTCTCCCGGTTTCCCGCGCCATGCTCTTCGAACTGAACCGCACCTCATCCGGCCGCCTCCTCGGCGAGTCGCGCCAGATCGTCCATCTGGCGCTGCCGATGATGATCGCTCAGACGGCGCAGGTTGCGACCGGTTTCGTCGATGCCGTCATGTCGGGCCACGTCAGCACCGACGATCTGGCGGCGGTATCGATCGGTTCCAGCATCTTCTTGACCTGCTACGTGACCCTGATGGGGCTGGTGACCGCCCTCAATCCGATCCTGTCGCATATGTTGGGCGCCGGCCAGTCCGACCGCTTGGGCGAGACCGGCCGCCAGGGGTTGTGGTTCGGGCTGTTCACCGGCTTATTCGGCATGGCGCTGATGCTGGCGATCCAGCCACTGTTACGCCCTGTCCTGCATCTGCCGGTCGCGGTCGAAGACAAGACCATGCTATTCATCACCGGCACGGCACTGGCCATGCCGGCGGCGATGGTGCACAGGGCGCTGCATGCCTATGCCGCGAGCCTCAACCGCCCGCGACCGATCATGTATATGAGCATCGCCGCCCTGCTGCTCAATATCCCGCTCAATTACATCCTGATTCACGGCCTGTTCGGCATGCCGCGCATGGGCGGCGCCGGCTGCGGCTGGGCGACGGCCGCGGCGTTCTGGTTCAACGCCATCGCGTTGTTTAGCTACGTTGCCGGCAATCGCCATTTCCGTCCCTACGGACTGACTCGCCGGATCGACCCGCCCAATTGGCGGGCATTCGGCGAGTTTCTGCATTTGGGCTTGCCCATCGGCCTGTCGTTCTTCGTCGAGATCAGCCTGTTCGCTTTCATCGCACTGCTGATCGCGCCGCTCGGCACCGTGACCGTGGCCAGCCACCAGGCGGCGATGAACTTCTCCAGCATCATCTATATGGTGCCGCAAAGTATCAGCAGCGCCTTGACGGTTCTGGTCGGCCAACGCATCGGCGCCGGCGATGCGCGCGGCGCACGGCGCATCACCGGCGTCGGTCTGGCGCTCGGCCTGGCCTGCGCACTGTTGATCATGCTGACGATTTTCCTGTGGCGCGACGACATCGTCCGTCTATACACCGACGACCCGCGCCTGATCGACATGGGCGCCACGCTGTTGTTGTTCGCCGCCGTCTACCAGCTGACCGACTCGACGCAAACCATCGCCTCCGGTGCGTTGCGCGGCTACAAGCTGACCCGGGTGCCGATGGCCATCCACGTCACCGCCTTCTGGGGGGTCGGGCTGGGCCTGGGCATCACACTGGGTCTAACGCACTGGCTGACCCCGCGCCCAATGGGCGTCTACGGTTTTTGGGCGGCACTGGTCATCAGTCTGTCCGCCGCCGCCGTTTTGCTGATCATCTACCTGGCGCGGCAAAGCCGTCTGCAACTAGCCGCCCTTTCTGCCTGGAGTCCCTCGCGTGAGCCTGACGTTCCTCGATAACGCCCCGCTAAAAACCCTCAACACCTTCGGCCTGGATGCTCGTGCCGCCCATTTCTGCCGCTTGGAGCACCAGGACGACCTACCGGCGCTATTGGATAGCGAGCCCTATCGGCAAGGGCCGGTCTTGTGGCTAGGCGGCGGCAGCAACCTGCTATTCACCCGCGACCACCCCGGCCTGGTCGTGCAGGTGGCGCTTTCCGGCCGCCGGCTGATCGCCGATCAAGGCGATTCGGTCGTGGTCGAGGCCGCCGCCGGCGAAAACTGGCACCAGTGGGTGCAATACACCCTGGCGCAAGGCTGGTTCGGCTTGGAAAATCTGAGTCTGATCCCTGGCTCGGTCGGCGCCTGTCCAGTGCAAAACATCGGCGCCTACGGGGTCGAGGTCAAGGATACGCTCTGCGAGGTGATCTGCGCCGACTTGGCCGATAGCGGCCGCCTGGTGTCGCTGTCGAACGCCGACTGCGCCTTCGGCTATCGCGACAGCCTGTTCAAGCACGAAGGCGGGCAGCGCTACCTGGTCTGCGCGGTACGTTTTCGTTTGTCGCGCACGCCGTCCCTCAAGACCGGCTACGGCGATATCGAGCGCGAGCTACAGTCCATGCCCAGCTGGCCCGCGCCAACGCCGCTGGACGTTAGCCAAGCGGTCGTGAATATCCGCTCGGCCAAGCTGCCCGACCCGCGCAAGCTCGGCAATGCCGGCAGCTTCTTCAAGAACCCGGTGGTTCCACAGGCCGACGCGGATGCGCTGGCGGCACGCTATCCGGCGCTACCGCGCTATCCGGCAGGCAATGGCCAGTGCAAGCTGGCCGCCGGCTGGCTGATCGAGCAATCGGGCTTCAAGGGATTTCGCCAGGGCGACGCCGGCGTGCATGAACGCCAGGCATTGGTGCTGGTCAATCACGGTTCCGCCAGCGGTCGCGAAATCCGCGCGCTGGCACAGGCGATCCAGGATGAGGTCGAGCGCCGCTTCGGCGTCCGGCTCGCCCCGGAACCGGTCATCATCTAACGGGAGATTTTCCATGCAAGTCGAGGTATTGCTGTTCGATCTGGGCGGTGTGCTGGTGGAGTGGGACGGCACCACCCCCTTGGTCGAACATACCGGCGGCCGCATCGACCGCGAGACGGCACGTCAATTCTGGCTGACCTCGCCATGGGTAGGGCGACAGGATTTAGGACAATGCACCCTCGAAGACTTTGCCGACGGCGCCATTGCCGAACTCGGCCTCGACTTCACGCGCGAAGCCTTTATCGAGGCCTATCTGGGCTGGGTCAAGGGCGTCTTTCCCGGCACCCATGCGCTACTCGACCAATTGAAAGGACGCTACCGGCTGGCGACGCTGACCAACAACAACGCCGCCCACTTCGGTCGCATTGCCAGCGAGCTGGCACTAGGGCAATACTTCGACGAGGTATTCGCCTCGCACGAACTCCACATGAAGAAGCCGGACGCCGAAATCTACCGCTACGTCACCGAGAAGCTGGGTGTGGCGCCGCAACGCATCGCCTTCTTCGACGACAACATCGAATGCATCGAACCGGCGCGCGCCATCGGCTGGCAAGCGTTCCATACCATCGGACTGACGCAGGTCGAGGACGCGCTACGGACGATCGGCGCGCTTTAGAACATATTCCCGTAGGAGTGGCTTTAGCCGCGAATATCCGGCGCCGACGAATCGCGGCGAAAGCCGCTCCTACCGATCCACCTAGCTCACGCCATGCCGGCGGCCACGAATAGATACACCACGCAGCCCATGCCGATCATCCAGCTCAACGAACGCGCCGTCGCCAGATTTCGCACATAGCACAAGCCGTGCGCCACGCGCGCCAGCAGAAACACCCAGGCCGCGGTATCGAGCTTCGTCGGCGGCACCTTCATGACGAACGCCACGATTACCGCGGCGGCATAGGGTGCAAAAGCCTCCCAGGCATTTTGCTGCGCCCAGTTGGCGCGCTGCCGGTAGCCGCTGGCATGCGCCAACACCTCGCGCGGCCGGCTATTGTCATAAGGGGCGCCGGCCTTGGCGACCATGGTCCAGACCAGGGGCAGGAAAGCGGCAATCAGAATGCTCCACAAAGCAAAAGGCATGGGGCGATCTCCTTCGAGTTTCAATCGTTCAAATAGCGCGCATCGTCGAAACTGGCCACCCAGTGTGGCTTGTAGACGATCAGCACCGCCATCATCAGGCCGGAAAGAAAAGCCTCCGACCAGGCCAGCAGCAGGTAATACGGCAACGCGTCTTGCAACAAAACATCCCAGCTGTAGATACCAAAAACGCCCAGCAGTACGACAACCGCACTGCCGGCCAATGCCATGCCCAGGCCGCCGGTCAAGAAGACGTTAAGGAACAGGTAAACGAAGTAATTGGTCGGCAAGCGCCGTTGGGTCAACCGCAACGCGAACCAGGTCAGCCAGATGGGCAACTGCCCGCGAGCCAGCCAATCGAGCCCGAATGCCCAAACATCGCCTCCAGCGCTAAAACAAGCCACGGCAACCACCACGGCGGCGGCGAGCGATGCCAGCACCGGCCCCATCATCAACGTCAGCACCGTCATGCCCAGCAAGTGGTAAGTCAGCCCGGGGCGTGCATCGTATTTCAGTGTCCACAGCACCAGCACCATCACGCAGGCGCCGAGCCAGGCATTGAACTGGCCGCCATCCAACCGCCGCCAAGCAACACGCCGTGCCAAGCATCCCAACACCGCCAGTGCAACCGCATCCAACACCAACAGGAAAGGCAGAGGAAAAAGACTCGCCGCGAGGTTCATTGGCCCACCATGACAAACGTATATTCCGATGATAACCGATTTCCCGGATGCTGCGTGTCCACCGGCCCCGCGCATTGGGTACAATAACGCTTTTGCCTGTCAGGACAAGCTATGACCACCCCGCCCCCCTCGCATCTGATCGCCCAGGACGTCAGCCGTGCGCTGGCAGAGGACATCGGCGCCGCCGACTGGACTGCGCAGTTGATCCCCGCTGACAAGCAAGGCGTCGCCACAGTGATCGCGCGCGAAGCGGCGGTATTGTGTGGCAAGGACTGGTTCGACGAATGTTTTCGCCAGGTGGATGCCGAGGTGAGAATCGCCTGGTCGGCGCAAGAGGGCGAGCAGATCGCCCCCGGCCAGACGCTGTGCCGACTCGACGGGCCGGCACGCGCGCTACTGACCGGAGAACGCACCGGCCTGAACTTCCTGCAAATGCTGTCGGCCGTCGCCACCCAGACCCGACAGTACGTCGATGCGGTAATCGGAACACGCGCCCGCATTCTGGATACGCGCAAGACGCTACCCGGCCTGCGCCTGGCACAGAAGTACGCGGTCACGGTAGGCGGCGGCGACAACCAACGCATCGGCCTATTCGATGGCATTCTGATCAAGGAAAACCACATCATGGCAGCCGGCGGCGTTGCGGCGGCGCTGGAGGCCGCGCGTTGCCTGGCGCCGGCACACGTCACATTGCAGATCGAAGTCGAAACCCTCGAACAATTGCGCGAAGCGCTGGAGGCCGGCGCACGGCTAGTGCTGCTCGACAATATGGATCACCAAGCCATGCGCCAAGCGGTTGCGCTCGCTGCCGGCCGTGCCGAACTGGAAGCATCGGGCGGTGTCGAGCTGGCTTCGCTACGCGCTATCGCCGAAACCGGCGTCGATCGCATCTCCGTCGGCAAACTGACCAAGGATATACACGCCATCGATCTGTCGATGCGCTTTCAATAAGCCTAACGTCATATACCGTTGCCCGCGTGCCAATCCAATTGCATGGTATAAACTGAAATAGCTGATTTCAAATGAGTGGCATACCATGGACATGGGCGGCATGCGGACACGACGGGGCGCTTTCTCGATAAAACTGGTGAGCGTCGCGTTCCTGATGGCCTTTCTCGCACTACTGGCCTTCGATCTGGTTCGCGACCAAAGCCACCGCGAGCTGGATGCCGAGCAGCGCATCGCCACAGCCAGCCAGTACTTGGCCAACCAACTCAACGACGCTCTGCGCGAAATCGACTTGGTGTTCGACACTCTCAGCGACAGCCCGCAAGTCGGCAACCATCTGATCGGCCAGCCGCTGACGCAGCGCGACCACGATTGGTTGCGACACACCCTCGGCAGCAGCATCGAACATATCGCCTATCTAGCGCAAATCCGCATTGTGGATTTGCACTGCAACACCGTGCTCGGCAGTCCCACCACCAACGGCACCAAATTGCCCGTCTCGCTCTGCGCCTGGATGCGCGGCGAGGGGCGGCGCAGCGATACTTTCTTCACCGCCACCGATGAAGGGAACAGTGCGATCCTGCACGCCACCCGCCTCTACGACGCTCAGCATATGGTTGTCGGCATGGTGGTGGCGCAGCTGTCGCAAAATACCTTACAACCGCTGTTCGCCAACATCGCCACCGGCGACAACGGCGAGATCCTGATCCTCGACCGTCATCGGCACTTGGCCGCATTCTGGCCGACGGACACCGCTCGACCGGCCTCAACGCAATCGGCGGACGATGCGCGCCAGGTCGTACTGCAGGAGGACAAACAGCAGATTTATCACGCCGTTTCGGCACGGGATCGGATTGCTCGGCTGTATAGCGAGCGAGAATTGGACAATTACCCGTTGATCGTCTCGGTGGGACAGGACCGCCGCTCGGATCGCACCGATTTCTTCTGGCAACTGACCTGCTACACGCTGGCGTGGCTACTATTGGCGATTTTGCTGCGCAGAGTCACCAGAGAACAGTTGAACCAACTGCAGACCCGCGAGCTACTGCTCCAATGCAGCGAATCCCTCCATAACAGCGAACTACGCTGGCGCAATATGCTCAACGAGCTACCGCTCGGCATCGTACTGGTGGATGCCGACAGCGAGCGCATCCATTTCGCCAATCCGCCGGCGCGCATCATGATGGAGCTTGGCAATCCGGATGGCAGCTGGAACGACACCGACCCCGGTAGTCCTTCGCCACGCTTCCACATCCGACCGATCGTCGAATGGTTGCGCCAAGGACACTTGGTACAGGAACAGGACGTCGAGATAGAGCGCGACACGCAGACACGGCTCTGGATGCGGGTCGGCATGCACCCGATGCATGTCGATGGCCGGATGCTATGGATGATCACCCTGGCCGACCGTTCGGAATACTATGACCTGAGCCGCAGTCTGGCCGACTGCCGGCAGCGATTGGACACCATGGAGCGTACCGATATGCTGACCCGGCTCGCCAACCGCAAGGCGATGGAGACCGGACTGAGCATCGAAATTCACCGCTGCCGCCGCTATGGCCTGCCGCTGTCGCTTGCCTACTTCGACATCGATCACTTTCGAGCCTTCAATGAACGTTATGGGCGGTTGGCGGGCGACAACGTTTTGATCGCGGTCGCCAACACGCTGCTAGACAGCACCCGCTCCACCGATATTTGCGCACGTATCGCCGGGGAAGAGTTCGTGGTGATTTTTACCAATACGTCACTGGACTATGCGCACCAGGTCATGGAACGCATTCGTACCAAGATCGCATCGACCATCTTCCCGTTCGCCGAGCAGAACGTCACATTCAGCGGCGGAATCACTTGCTGGCGTTTGGGAGACACGGCGGACGAAATCACCAAGCGAGCAGAAGCCTTGATGAACCTAGCCCGGCAACGGGGCTGCAATCGCTTACTCAGCGACGAAGCGGTGCATTGAAGTCAGTCGCCTGGCGGCTCGGAGAGCGTCAGCGCCAGCAGGCGCAACATGGCGGCCGTGGCACCCCAGATGAAGTGCTGTTGCCAGCTAAGCGACAAGGTGTAGCCATGTATCCCGTCATGCTCAAAAGCATGGCGTTGATACAAGTCCGTGCGCAGCACCTGCGCCAATGGCACCTCGAAGATCTCGGCCACCTCTCCAGGATGGGGAGTCAGCTCGGCAGGTGCCTCCAGGAAGCCTACCACCGGCACGACCGAGAAACGGGTGATGGTGACGAAACGCGGCAAGGTGCCGAGCACCCGCACCAACCCGCGATCCAGGCCGATCTCCTCCTCCGCCTCGCGCAATGCGGTATCGATCGGACTGCTGTCTTTCGCCTCCTGCTTACCGCCGGGGAAACTGACCTGCCCCGGATGGGTCGGCAGGTTATCGCTGCGCCGAGTCAACAGCACGGTCGGGCCTTCTGATCGCCATACCAGACCAATCAGTACTGCGGCTGGACACACCTGATCGAAGACCAGGCGCGGCGGCATCGCCTCGCGCCAACGGTCGTCCGGCCCGTGTGCCAACCGATCCGCGATCCAGTCGGACGCGGCCGTTCCGTCACTCGGCAACATGGATTATTCCTTGTCTCCACTCACCCCGATCTTCGGCAGGGTCATATCGCCCCAATGGCCGATCAACCTAATCGCCAGGCCGATGGCAAAGAGCAATTGCAAACTCAGATAGTTGACATACACCAACTGGTCCAACACGTACAGCCCACCGGCCACCAGGATCGATACGGTTCCGTAAAAATCCTCGTGCAGGATGAACGGGATGTCGTTGACCATCATGTCGCGCACCACCCCGCCGCCGACAGCGGTAATAAATCCGAGCAACACCACACCAAAGGCATTGAGGTCATACATCAGGCCGACCTGGGCACCGGTAATACTGAAGGCGATCAGGCCGAGCGAATCGGCGGCGATGAAGGCACGGTAAAATGTCTGGCTTTCAAGTTTATGCAAGCCGGCCAGCCACGATATCAATAGCGTGATAGAAATGATCACGACGTTGGTATAATCGTAGAACACCAACGGCACGCGGTGAACCAAAACATCGCGCATGATCCCGCCGCCGATACCGGTCAAGAGCGCCACGATCAGGATCCCCAACAGATCCAGACGCTTTTTCACACCCACCAAATAGCCGGAAAAGGCGAACGCCACGGTGCCGATCGCCGAAATCCATTCCATCAAATTCAAACGACTTGCTATATCCATGTTTTATTTTGAGCTGAACAACAGTATGAAAAACGCCAGGTCGAAACCTGGCGTTGGAAAGTCATGCCGATCTGTCTCAACGACGCATCGAGTCGAAGAAGGCCAGGTTGGACTTGGTTGCGCGGATCTTGTCTTGCAAGAACTCCATCGCCTCCAGATCGTCCATCGGGTATAGCAACTTGCGCAACACCCAGATGCGCTGCAGGTTTTCCTGCGGAATCAACAGTTCCTCGCGACGCGTACCGGAACGGTTGATGTTCAGCGCCGGGAAAATCCGCTTTTCCGCCATACGGCGATCCAGGTGGATTTCCATGTTGCCGGTGCCCTTGAACTCTTCGTAGATCACGTCGTCCATGCGCGAACCGGTATCGATCAGCGCGGTGGCGATAATGGTCAACGAACCGCCCTCCTCGATGTTACGCGCGGCACCAAAGAAGCGTTTCGGGCGTTGCAAGGCGTTGGCATCGACACCGCCGGTCAGCACCTTGCCGGAGGCCGGCACCACGGTGTTGTAGGCGCGCGCCAGACGGGTGATAGAGTCGAGCAGAATCACCACATCCTTCTTGTGCTCGACCAGGCGCTTGGCCTTCTCGATCACCATTTCGGCGACCTGCACGTGACGGGTAGCCGGCTCGTCGAAGGTCGACGAGACCACTTCGCCACGTACCGAACGTTGCATTTCGGTCACTTCTTCCGGACGCTCGTCGATCAACAGCACGATCAGCTCGACTTCCGGATGATTGGAGGTGATGGCGTGCGCGATATGCTGCAGCATCACGGTCTTGCCCGACTTCGGCGGCGCCACCAGCAAACCGCGCTGGCCCTTGCCGATCGGCGCAATCAAATCGATGACGCGGCCGGTGATGTTTTCCTCGGCACGGATGTCGCGTTCCAGATGCAGCGGCTCGGTCGGGAACAGCGGCGTCAGGTTTTCGAACAGGATCTTGTGCTTGGAATTTTCCGGGGCGTCGTGGTTGACCTTGTCGACCTTGACCAGCGCAAAGTAGCGCTCGCCGTCTTTCGGCGTGCGAATTTCGCCTTCGATCGAATCGCCGGTGTGCAGATTGAAACGCCGGATCTGACTCGGGCTGACGTAGATGTCGTCGGGGCCGGCCAAATACGAGGTATCGGGGCTACGTAGGAAGCCAAAACCGTCCGGCAGCACTTCCAACGTGCCTTCGCCGTAGATGCTTTCGCCTTTTTTAGCTTGGTTTTTCAAAAGCGCGAAGATCAGGTCTTGTTTGCGCAGCCGATTGGCACCGTCGATTTCGTTGGCAATAGCCATTTCGACGAGCTGGGTAACAGGGAGATGTTTCAGATCAGATAAATGCATAGCTGCCGGTTTCGACTCGAATACGATTGGCGAGAGGAGTGTTTTTTGGGTGTGGAAGCAGATACGACACGGGCGACTTCCGCCGCCCGCTTAAAGAATTCAGCCGAGAATAAACACTTTAAATGTGGCTGTCAACAAAAGCCGTCAATTGTCCCTTGGCCAGCGCACCGACCTTGGTCGCCACCACGTTGCCGTCCTTGAACAGCATCAGCGTCGGGATGCCGCGGATGCCGTATTTCGGCGGAGTCTGTTCGTTTTGGTCGATATTGAGCTTGACCACTCTCAGGCGGCCATCGTACTCCTTGGCCACATCCTCCAGGATCGGCGCAATCATCTTGCACGGACCGCACCATTCAGCCCAATAATCGACCAGCACCGGCAGGTCGGCTTTCAGGACATCTTGCTCAAAGGAATTGTCGGTCACATGCAGAATCAGGTCGCTCATGGCTTGCTCTCTTAAAATTATTAAGCTCGATGACGAAATGGTAGCAAGCCAGCCCAGCGGGAGCAACCCTGGCGACAGCGGGGTTACACAGACAAAACCGGAAAGATTTTCCACTGTCGGACAACTTCGCCCCTGCCCTTCGCGCCGAGCTTGGGTATAATGGCACGCTATGTTCAGCTAGAAGGAATGACGATGGGTTTCCTGCAAGGAAAAAAAATTCTGATCACCGGCATGATCTCCGACCGGTCCATCGCCTATGGCATTGCCCAGGCCTGTCATCGCGAAGGCGCCGAACTGGCCTTCACCTACGTCGTCGATAAGCTCGAAGAGCGCGTGCGCAACATGGCTGCGGAGTTCGGCTGCACGAACGTCTACCGCTGCGACGTGCAAAACGACGCCGAGATCGAACAACTGTTCGTCGACCTAAAGAAAGATTGGGACGGCCTGGACGGTCTGGTACACGCTATCGCCTTCGCCCCGCGCGAAGCGCTCAACGGCGACTTCCTCGACGCGCTGTCGCGCGAAGCATTCCAAGTGGCGCACGACGTGTCGTCGTACAGCTTCCCGGCGCTGGCCAAGGCTGCGCGCCCCATGATGCAAGGCCGCAAGGGCGCGTTGTTGACCCTGACCTATCTGGGCGCCGTTCGCGCTATCCCGAACTACAATGTGATGGGTCTGGCCAAGGCCAGTCTGGAAGCCGGCGTGCGCTTCATGGCCAGTGCGCTCGGCCGCGACGGCATCCGCGTCAACGGCATTTCCGCCGGCCCGATCAAGACGCTCGCCGCCTCGGGTATCCGCGACTTCTCCAAGCTGCTCAACCACGTTGCGCAAGAGTCGTCGTTGCGCCGTAACGTCACCACCGAGGAAGTCGGCAACGCAGCAGCCTTCCTGCTGTCCGACCTGGCGTCGGGCATCACCGGCGAAATCACTTACGTCGATGCCGGCTACAGCGTTAATGCACTCAACGTGCACGAAGACTGATCGGCAAGCCACCGCGCCGATGTTCGTCGAACGGTCGACAACACAAGAAAGCCCGCAGGTTCAATTGCGGGCTTTTTTCGATTTCAGCCCCACCCAGCGTTGCCTCACAGCCTTTATGCCAATAGCACCGATTCGCGACTGACGGCCGAACGGCGTACAATTCAACTCTCCATAAATCTTGAATAGCATCATGATTGCAATTGTCGACGCATATCGCTCAGGTCTTCTCAAGAAGAATCATTGGCTTCCCAACCTCATCGCCGGCCTGATCGTCGGCGTGGTGGCATTGCCGTTGGCCATGGCTTTTGCCATCGCTTCCGGCGCAAAACCCGAACAAGGCATCTACACCTCGATTATCGCCGGGATCTGCGTTTCGCTTTTCGGCGGTAGCCGGCTGCAGATCGCGGGCCCGACCGGCGCTTTTATCGTCATTCTGTCGGGCATCACGGCGAAGTATGGTATTTCGGGGCTGCAGACCGCGACGCTGATGGCGGGCATCATCTTGATCCTGTTTGGCGTGACGCGCATGGGATCGGTCATCAAATTCATCCCCGATCCGGTCATCGTCGGCTTCACGGCGGGGATCGCCGTGATCATCTGGGTCGGGCAGTGGCAGGATTTCTTCGGGCTACCGGCGGTGAGCGGCCAACATTTCCACACCAAGCTCTGGCATCTACTCGAAACCCTACCGCAGTTGCACCCCACGACAACTGCGTTATCGATCCTGTCGCTACTGCTGGTCGTCTTCACCTCGCGCATCCCCGGGCTCAAAAAACTACCTGGCCCATTGGTCGCCCTGGTGGTCGCAAGCGTGCTGGAAGGCTACTTCCACTTCCAAGGGGTCAAGACCATCGGCACCGCATTCGGCGGCATTCCGCAGCGACTCCCTTCGCTGCAACTGCCTGACTTGAACGTCGGCCACATCGTCGAACTGGTCGGCCCCGCCTTTACCATCGCGATGCTGGGCGCGATCGAGTCGCTGCTTTCCGCCGTCGTCGCGGACGGCATGGCCGGAACCAAACATGACTCAAACAAGGAATTGATCGGCCAAGGCATTGCCAATATCGCCGCGCCCATCTTCGGCGGCTTCGCGGCCACAGGCGCCGTGGCGCGCACCGCGACCAATATCCGCAATGGCGGCACCAGCCCGATGTCCGGCATCATCCATTCGCTGACGCTGGTGCTGGTACTGTTGCTGCTCGCGCCGTTGGCCGTGAATGTGCCGCTGGCCGTTCTGGCCGCCATTTTGTTCGTGGTCTGCTGGAACATGAGCGAGGCCCGCCACTTCATCCAGATGGTCAAGCGCGCGCCCCGCGCCGACGTGGCCATCCTGTTAGTGACGTTTGGCTTGACCGTTTTCACCGACTTGGTGATCGCGGTGAACATCGGCGTGATTCTTGCCATCTTGCATTTCATGCGTCGGATGGCGGCGAACGTCGAGGTCAGACAAGCCACAGAGGATGATTTGGCGCACGAACTGGCGGAAATCGGCCAGACGTCATTGCCGAAGGACGTGCTGGTTTTCACCATCGAAGGGCCGTTCTTCTTCGGCGCGATCGAAAACCTGGAACGTTCGCTGGCCAGCACGCACACCGACCCGCGCAAACTGATCATCCGGTTGCGCTGGGTACCCTTCATCGACATCACCGGCATCCAGGCGCTCGAAGAGGCCATCCAGGATCTGCAGGCACGCAAGGTCGAGGTCATGTTGACCGAAGCGAACGACCGGGTGGCCTCCAAACTGGAGAAAGCCGGCATTGTGGACTTGGTTGGTGCTGGCAACATGCACACCAGCCTGGCCGGCGCCTTGGTGCAAAACAGCCGATAGCCCGCCGTCGCACCCATCCCCCGACAAGGCCCGAACCGTATTCGGGCCTTGCGTTTTTTGCCGCCCCGGCCATTTTAAAAAACGACAAGAAGATTATTCAAAACCAAGATCGATTATCAAACAAATCGCTTGCTGACAAGATGACTACCCGTTCACCAAGCAAAGGACTACTCGATCATGGCAACGTTAGCCATTACCCTTCCCCGCCGTGTGCCGCTCTTGACCTTGGCGCTTCTTGGCCTGGCGCAGGCAGCGCCCTTGCCGGTACCCAAACATCTGGCGGCCGGCAGCGATGTCGCCGCCGCCCAGCCGGTCATCCAGGCTGCGTTACGTTATGCCGCGTTTTGGAATAGCGGCGAAGAGCGCGATGCCCGGCAGGCACTGGCCGACGATTTTATCGACCGCACCCTACCGGAAGGCCGCCCGCAAGGACTAGCCGGCCCGTTGCAGGCCTCGAAAAACTTCCGCCAAGCCGTACCCGATCTTCGCGCCGAGGTCGAAGATCTGGTGGTCGCCGGCGACCGCATCAGCGTGCATCTGCACTTCCGCGGTCACTTCACCGGCAAAATGGGCAACGTGGCCGGCCACGGCCAGCCGGTGGACTTCCAGGCATTCGACCTTTACCGGGTCGAAAATGGCCGCATCGCCGAGAACTGGCACCTGGAAGACAACCTGACGCTGCTGCGGCAACTCGGCCTGATCAAATCCTGAGCGACATGCTATCGCGCGCGGGTCGGCGCGCGCCATATCCGCATAGTGCGCGCCAGGGTACGTATCAGCAGCCAACCGATAAAAAGATTGGCGCCGACGAACACCGGCAACGCCAACACACGCGCTGACGTCACGCCGGCGGCGGCTAGCTTGAGGCCGCACACCGTGGTGGCCGCCACGCCGAAGGTATAAGCCCAGTAGGAAGCGGCGAATGGCTGCTCGCCGAGCCAGTTGCGCAGGCGCACGCCAAGCAGCAGCTGGAACAGCCCGTAGCCCCATAGCATCAACAGCCAATGGTCGGTCGAACCCGGCGCCAGCATTAGCCAGGCCATGGCGCAAACCACCGGGGGTGCGAATTGGATGCCGATCAGCGGGCGTTGAGCCGCTTGCATACCGCCCGGACGCCACAGGCGCTGAATGATCAGCGACTCGATCGCCAACCAGGAAAACACGCCGGCACCGAGAAACAGCCACCCCCAGTCGGCACACCCCAAACCACCCAGCGCGGCCGCGCTGGTAAAATTACCGGCCACGGTCGGCAAGTACAGGCTGGGCGTGGTATCCGTCGCCTCGCGGCCGCCCTGCCATGACAACCCGGTGTGCCACAACGCAAAGACCAGGTGCCAAGCGAGTCCAGCGGCGGCCAGCATCCAAGCCAATCCTCGCGAGTAAGGCAACACCGCCAACGACACCAGCAGTGTCGATACCCCCAATAGTGCCGGCGTACTACCCTGCACTGGATGCGCAAACTCGCGCCGGGCGATATCGGGCCGGCGCCACGCTTGGCCCAGATAGCCCAGCAGCAGCCCTGCCCAGATCCCCCCCGCCAACAACAGCACGCTTTCGCCGATCGCCGGCGGCAGTTGCCAGAGTTTGGCGGCAATGCGCCACGCCTGACCGAGGCCGGACAATCCCAGCACCATGCCGAAATACGATGCGGAAATTGAAGTGGAAAGAACCCGTTTCATACAGCCCCCAAAGATGAGGGCGCAGGCTAGCAGATCGTCGGCCGCAGCGCCATGCTCCGGTCGAACTACACAGACAGGCCACGGCCGAGAACGAACTCATGCAGATGAGCGATACGTTCGGCCCCTTCAACCACTGTTGACATGCATCAAATAGCCATACTAGTAGCATGGCTATTGTATCGACATGGCCATGCCATACGAATATCGTCTCAACAAAAAATGACAATGGGGAGATAAAAATGTCGCTAATTCAGCAACTTCTGTCTGACGATGTTGGCATTCTGAGTTTGATCACTATCGTGGTCGCAGCCGTGGTGGTCGCCGTTTGTGCCGTCCTCTTCATCCGCAAATCCAAGGCGCCGGATCCGAAATAAACCCGGCACCGGCCAAGGCAACCCCCTGGCCGGCTCGCGCCGCCTCAACGCGCGGCTTGCAAAATCTGCCGCACCAAGGCCGGAACGACTTCACCGCGCTCCCCAAGCTGTGTCATACCATGCGCCTGCAGCTGAGCGACGACGGCATCGATCGCCTCATCGCCCAAGCCATAGGCCGAAAGGCGTGTCGGCAGCCCCATGCGCTCGAAGAAATCGCGCGTCAGTTCGATGGCCTGCTCGATACGAGCCTCCTCATCCCCCTCGCGCAGCTGCCAAACGCGCTCGGCATACTGCAACAGCTTGGCGCGCTTGCCGGCACGTCGAAGCATCAGACTGGCCGGCAACACCAGCGCCAAGGTTCGCGCATGGTCGATGCCGTACAGCACGGTCAGCTCGTGGCCGATCATGTGCGTCGACCAATCGTGCGTTACGCCGGCACCGACGACGCCGTTGAGCGCCATGGTGGCAACCCACATCAAATTGGCGCGCACATCATAATCGCGCGGCTTGTCCTGCACCTGCGGCCCCAATTCGATCAAGGACTGCATTAGCCCTTCGGCAAAACGCTCTTGCGCCAGCGCGGCATCCGCCACGGTCAGATACTGCTCGGCAACGTGCACGAACGCATCGACCACGCCGTTGGCGACCTGGCGCTCGGGCACGGTATAGGTTTTCTGCGGATCGAGAATAGAAAAGCGTGGGAACAATAGCGGGTGGCGGAACGGCAGCTTGGATTGGCTGGCGACATGGGTCACCACGCCGCTGCAATTCATTTCAGAACCGGTGGCGGCCAGCGTCAGTACCGCGCCGAGCGGCAATGCCTGCGTCACGGCGGCCCCCCGCGTGCGCAGAATCTCCAGGGCATCGCCGTCATGACAGGCCGCGGCCGCGATAAACTTGCCGCCATCGATGACCGAACCGCCACCGACCGCCAGCAGGAAATCCAAGCGATGCTCGCGCACTTTATTCACGGCTTGCAGCAGCGTTTCGACGTGCGGATTGGGCTCGATGCCACCGAACTCCATGAAAGTATGGCGCGACAGTGCGGAACGCACCTCGGCGAGCGTGCCGGTCTTTTCGGCACTTGCGCCGCCATAGAGCACCAGCACCCGAGCGTCGGCCGGCACCAGCGAGGACAGTTGGCCAATGGTATCGCGCCCGAACACGATGCGCGTCGGGTTGTAGTAGGTAAAGTTGAGCATAAAGACTCCAGCAGGAACGGCTCCGGATCGCCCTGCGACCGCAGGCAAACGGAAACCACGAGGTTGGACAAATGATACGCCACAATTAGACCGGTCGTCTACATGACGCGTTTAATTCGCCGCCAAGCTGGCAACGACGGAGCCCCATTGCGCCCGTCAAAAGAAAACCCCGGCGCATTGCACCGGGGATTCGTCGAATCGAAGAGTTACTTGGCCGCCGAAGCCGCAGCGCCGCCGACGCTCTCCAGCACGGTCCACTTACCGCCGACCACCTTGTACACGGTAATACCGCCGATCTTCAGATCGCCCTTGCTGTCGTAGCCCAGATGCGGCGTGGTGACGGCATCGGTGTAGTCGATCGAGGCCAGCACCGGCAAGTACTTGGCCGGATCGGCAGAATCGGCCTTCTGCATGGCGGCGATCATCACGCGGGTCGCATCGTAGCCATACGGCGAGTAGGTGGCCACGTCTTCCTTGAAGCGCGCTTGGTAGCGGGAAGCATAATCCTTACCCTTGGGCATCTGCTCCAGCGGCAATCCCGCCAGCGAGGCCAGCGTGCCCTCGGCCTCCTTGCCGGCGACCTTGAGGAAGTCCGGAGTCTTGGTCATTTCGCCCGATACCAGCGGCGCGTTGAGGCCCAAGCGCTTCATCTGCTTGGCCATCGGCGCCGACTGCGCATCCGCGCCGCCGTAGTAGACGATATCCGGATGCATGCCCTTGATCGCCGTCAGGATCGCGGCGAAGTCGGTGGACTTGTCGGTGGTGTACTCACGCTTGATCACCTTGCCGCCGGCGCCTTCGACCGCCTTGGAGAATTCATCGGCCAGGCCCTGGCCGTAGGCGGTACGGTCGTCAATGATGGCGATGTTCTTGGCGCCGAGCTTCTTGACCACATATTCACCCATCACGCTGCCTTGCTGCGTGTCGGAGGTCATCGAACGGAAGGTCGTCTTGAAGCCTTGCGAGGTGAAAGCCGGCGCGGTGGCCATGGCGATTTGCGGAATACCGGCATCGGAATACAGCTTGGACGCAGGGATCGAGGTGCCGGAGTTGAAGTGGCCGATCACGCCGCTGACTTTTTCGTCGATCAACTTCTGCGCCACTTCGGTGGCGGTCTTCGGGTCGGCCTGGTCATCCATGGACTCCAACTCGAACTTGACCGGCTTGCCGCCTAGCGTCGGGTGGCTGGCATTGGCATCTTCGATCGCCAGGGTAACGCCGTTCTTATACTCGGCGCCGTAGTGAGCCTGCGGGCCGGTCAACGGCGCCACGAAGCCCAGTTTCACCACGGCGGAGCCCCCATCGGCGGCTGCACCGGAAGCACCGGCCTGGTCGGCGGCGGTATCGTCTTTCTTACCGCAGGCGCTCATGGTCAGCGCCACTGCCACGGCAAGGGAGACTGCAGTCAGTTTGCTAGCTTGCATCGTTCGTCCTTCTCGTTATGTTTTGATCCGCACGGCTTTCGAGAGCGTACGGTTTCCCCCAGGTCGCCAAGGAGTAGCCCATTATTTCAATGACCTACGCCAATAGCAACTACTACGCTTCCATACTCATTAAGCTGGCATTGCCGCCCGCCGCAGTGGTATTGATGCACAAGGCACGTTCCACCACTAGGCGATGCCATTCGTAGCCATCCGCACCGGCCTCGATCAGCGGCACGATGGCGCCGTCGCGGCCGGCCAAAGTGCGGCGTGCGGAGTCGGCGACGCTGGCCGGCCCGGCAAACAACACCGCATCCAAGGCTGGCACCGACAGCGGCATGTCGTCGGTATCGACCCAACCGGGCATCAACGCGCACAGCTGATCGTTTTCCGGACTATGCGGTAGCAATACACGGTTATCGCAAGCGAGTGCCGCGATCATCTGACGCAACAGCTCGCCGCGCTCCGGTGCCAGGCAAGCCACCACGCCACGCGGCGCGAAGCGCAGCGAGTTCTTCTCGCCGGTCGGTCCCGGCAAATCCACTTGAGCCAACAACGGACTGGCCACACGGGCGCAGGTGACTTGTTCGCGCACCCGTGCCAACTCGCCCTCGGACAAGCCCCAGTGCGACATGGCGCCGGACAGCGCCACCAAGCCAGGCAGGCGGGCGTCGCGGTGAACCAGATCCAGCGCCGGGCGCCAAGCGGCGCGAGTCAACCGATACAGATAGAACGGCCCGCCGGCCTTGGGACCGGTGCCGGATTTGCCCTCGCCGCCGAACGGCTGCACCCCGACCACGGCACCGACGATATTGCGATTGACGTAGACATTGCCCGCCTTGACGCTGTCGGCCACCACTTGGATGGTCTCGTCGATACGGCTATGCACGCCGTGCGTCAGGCCGTAGCCAGAGCGATTGACTTCGGCCAGCACCTGATCGAGTTGGTCGGCGGCGAAACGGCGCACATGCAGCACGGGGCCGAAAACTTCACGCGTGAGTTGCGTCAGAGAGTCGAGCTCGATCAGCGTCGGCGCGACGAAATGGCCATTGCCCGCGTCGGCCGGCAACGGCCCCTGGTGGACGGCGCGCGCCTCGCCGCGCATGCGTTCGATGTGCGCCAAGAGGCCTGCGCGCGCCTCCTGATCGATCACCGGGCCGACGTCGGTGGCGAGCCGAGCCGGATCGCCCACCACCAGTTCGTCCATGGCACCGCGAATCATGGCCAGAATTTTGTCTGCCACATCGTGCTGCAAATACAACACACGCAGCGCGGAACACCGTTGGCCTGCAGAGTCGAAGGCCGATGCCAACACATCGGCCACCACCTGCTCCGGCAGCGCGGTGCTATCGACCACCATAGCGTTCTGGCCACCGGTCTCCGCCACCAAAGCCACATCGCCTCCGCGATCGGCCAACGAACGGTTGATCAATTGCGCCACTTCCGTCGAGCCGGTGAAGATCACGCCGCGCACGCGCGGGTCTTCGACCAACGCGGCACCGACCACCTCGCCCCGGCCTGGCAGGAGCTGCAACACGGCACGCGGCACACCGGCTTCGTGCAACAAGCGCACGGCCGCGGCGGCGATCAAGCTGGTTTGCTCGGCCGGTTTGGCCAGCACGGTATTGCCGGCGGCCAAGGCGGCACCGACTTCGCCGAGGAAGATCGCCAAAGGGAAATTCCAGGGGCTGATACACACAACCGGGCCAAGCGGGGCTTTGCCGTCCAACTCACGACTGGCTTGCAAGGCGTAATAGCGCAGAAAATCCACCGCCTCGCGTACTTCGGCGATAGCATTGCCGAGCGTTTTGCCGGCCTCGCGCACGGCGAGCCCCATCAAATCGACACGGTGGACTTCCAATAAGTCGGCGGCACGCAACAAGCAGGCGGCACGCTCTGCCGCCGGGGTCGCGGCCCAGCTGGCAGCCGACTCGTCGGCGAAGCCGACCGCGCGCTTTGCTTCCTCCGCACTGGCATCGACCACGGTGCCGACACATTCATTTAGATTGGCCGGATTCGGCACGCCACGTGTCGCGCCGCCGCGGTACTCGCCATCGGCCAGCAACGGACAGGCATCCCAGACACGCCGCTCGCTTTCCTGCAGCCCTTGCTGCAGGTCGGCCAGCACCAACTCGTTCGATAAGTCGAGCCCGGCGGAATTACGTCGTTCGGTACCGTAAAGCGCTGCCGGCAGAGGAATCTTGCCATGCGGCAGCCCCCCCTCCGATACCGTTTGCTCGCACGGATCGGTCACCAGATCCTCAATGGACACCGACTCGTCGACGATGCGGTTGACGAAGGAACTGTTGGCGCCATTTTCCAGCAGACGACGGACCAAGTAGGCCAGCAGGGTCTGGTGCGAGCCGACCGGCGCGTAAATGCGACAACTGCGACCCATGTTATGACTGCCGACCACCTGGTCGTACAGGGTCTCGCCCATGCCGTGCAGACATTGGAACTCGTAGTCCAGGCCGGAAGCCAGCGTGAAGACCGCCGACAAGGTGTAAGCGTTATGGGTGGCGAACTGCGGGAAGATGGCGTCTTGCGCCGCCAACAACTTCTTGGCACAGGCCAAGTAGGAGACGTCGGTGTGAACTTTGCGGGTATAGACCGGATAACCGTCCAGGCCGTCGACCTGGGCGCGCTTGATTTCGGCATCCCAGTAGGCGCCCTTGACCAGCCGCACCATGAAGCGATGACCGGTTTCCCGCGCCAGCTCGATCAGGTAATCGATGACGAATGGGCAACGCTTCTGGTAGGCCTGCACCACGATGCCGATCCCCTTGAAGCCGGCGAGATCGGGATCGCGCGCCAGGGCATCGATCAGATCAAGCGAGATTTCCAGCCGGTCCGCCTCTTCCGCATCGATGTTCAAGCCAATGTCGTACTGCTTGGCCAACAGGAACAGTGCCTTGAGCCGCGGCAACAACTCGCTCATCACCCGATGATGCTGGGCACGCGCATAGCGTGGGTGGATGGCCGACAACTTGACCGAGATGCCCGGACCTTCGTACACGCCACGGGAGGCGGCAGCCCGACCGATGGCATGGATAGCCTGTTGGTAATCGCGGTAGTAGCGTTCGGCATCCTCGGCGGTCATGGCCGCCTCGCCGAGCATGTCGTAACTGAAGCGATAGCCGCGCGCTTCGCGCTCGCGGCCATTTTCCAGCGCTTCCTCGATCGTCTCGCCGGTGACGAATTGTCGGCCGAGCATACGCATGGCCAAATCGACGCCTTTGCGTATCAACGGTTCGCCGCCTTTGGCCGCCAAACGGGTCACCGCGGCGGACAACCCTTGTTCGCTGTACGAGGAAACCAGTTTACCGGTCACCAGCAACCCCCAGGCCGCCGCGTTGACGAACAACGAGGCACTGTTGCCCAGGTGCGCACGCCAGTCGCCGCGACCGATCTTGTCGCGGATCAGCCGGTCGGCGGTGTCCTTGTCCGGAATACGCAGCAGCGCCTCGGCCAGACACATCAACGCAACGCCTTCCAGGCTGGACAAGGAGAATTCATGCATCAGCGCATCGACGCCACTGGCCTTGGTGCGCTTAGCACGTACCTCGGTCACCAGGCGCCGAGCCAGCCGCTGCGAGGCGAATACCTGCTCGCGCGTCATGGCCGCCTGGGTCAGCAAGCGTGCCACGCACTGTGCTTCGTCGACACGATAAGCTTCTGTGATGGCGTTGCGTAACGCCGATTGGGAATGGGCAAAAGGCTGGAATGGCATATGGTCTCCCCTGTACTGACACGTTGCGGTCGACATGGACCGGCACCTGGGCGCGCCACTGGCGCGCGATGCGCGTGCTTATTGATCTATAGTTTGCAGCTTCAAACTTATCATAATATACCAAGTAAATATTCTTTGTCGGACAATATAAAATATTCCATGGAATTTACCAAGGAAAACAACCCACTCGCCGAGACACTGTGGTATCGGGAAAAAATGTTGCCAACCCGATTCGCCATTGCGCGGCTTGCGCAATCCTGTGCCGCATTGCAAGATCGTTTTTTTGGAGGGATTGATAATGCAAAAGATCGTTTTCATGCTGAATGCCAGCCCTTACGGCAGCGAACGTACTTTGTCGGCACTACGCTTGGCACTGGCACTGACCGAGAGCAAGGACAAACCGCAACTTGACTTATTCCTGTTGTCCGATGCAGTGGTGACGGCCTTGAGCGGACAGGAGGTAGCCAACGGTGCAACGCTTGAAGAAATGCTGCAGGAGTTACTGGCCCAAGGCGCTTCGGTCAAGGTATGCCGCACCTGCGCCACCGCACGCGGCATCGACGAGCGGAAACTGATCCCCCATGTCGGCATCGGCACCATGCCGGAGCTGGCGGCACTGACATTGGCGGCGGACAAGGTGCTGAGCTTCTGACAGCAAAAAAAAGGCCTGCCGGGAGTGGGGCAGGCCAAAGGTAGAGATCAAACTCAAAACACAGGCATTTAGCTGGCAGATAATTTAATTTCCGATTTCACCTCCTTTACGCCGTAAACGGCACTCGCTGTATCCAAAAGTTGATTTTCGACCTGCTCGCTGGCGGCTTCGCCACGCAGAATGATCTGTCCGTTATGTGCCACGACATCGACTTCGGCGGCGCCGCTGGCGATGATGCCGGAGATGGCATCGGTTACTTGTCGCGCCAGCGTATCGTCGGCAGCCGACACGGTGGGCAAGGAAATGGGCTGAGCCAGTACGGCAGAAGCGTCCGCGGCGTACCACTCGACCGCTTGCAATTGGGTCATACCCGCGCCGCAGACAACGACCGGCACGAGCAAGCCCACGAGCAGTAAAGACATCCGACGCATGATGATCCTCCCAATACGGGTTTTCTTGCCTTCCTATACGCAACAAGCGTGCCAGCCCATATACCTCCATCAAAATCAGCAACTTATATAAGATATGTCTGATTGAAATGTCGGATTTGTCGCCTAATAGCGACAAATACCAGCCAAACATCGCTATCCATATGATTTATAAAGAAAACCCCCTGTCACCTCACGGCGACAAGGGGTTGAATGGCATGCGCAACGGTCAGTTGCGTTCTTTGAAGTTGGCGGCGTCCAGCTCGTGCCGCTGCAGCAGGCGATAAAATTCGGTCCGATTGCGATCGGCCAGACGTGCGGCATCGGCCACATTGCCGCCAGTCAAGCGCAGCAGGCGCTCAAGATAGTCGCGCTCGGTCTGGCGACGGAATTCCGCCAGCGAGGGAATGGCCACCGCCTCCTCGCTGACCGATTTTTGCACCTGCGCCAAGGTGACCACCGGGCCTGAACATAGTACGCAGCACTGCTCCACCACGTTGGCCAACTGGCGGATGTTACCCGGCCAACGCGATGCAGCGAGAAACTCCAGCGCCTCCGGCGCAAAAACCGGCTGCTGCCGACCGTAACGCTGCGCCACCTGCGTCAGGAAATACTGCGCCAGCAGCGGGATATCCTCACGCCGTTCGGACAGCGGCGGCAGCGTCAGCGTGACAACGTTGAGACGGTAGAACAGATCTTCGCGGAACTGGCCTTCGCGCATCAGCGCCTCCAGATCGCGGTGCGTCGCGGAGACAACGCGGATGTCGACCGGCCGCGAGCGGGCAGCGCCCACCGGGCGCACTTCTCGATCCTGCAACAACCGCAACAACTTGACCTGTAGCGCTAGCGGCATGTCGCCGATTTCATCGAGAAACAGCGTTCCGCCATCGGCCTCCAGCACCAGCCCCTGGTGCCGGCTTGAGGCCCCGGTAAAGGCCCCCTTCTCATGGCCGAACAATTCGCTCTCCAGCAGATTGTCCGGAATGGCACCGCAGTTGACAGCGACGAACGGCGCCTGGCTGCGCGGGCTACAGCGATGCAGTGCGCGCGCAAGCACCTCCTTGCCGCTGCCGCTCTCGCCGCGAATCAGCACACTGGCATCGGTCACGGCCACCATACGGGTCTGCGCCAAGAGTTCGGCCATCAACGGACTGCGCGAAATCACGTCCTGTTGCCAATCCTCCCCACTCGTTTCGGGCGCTGCCCCACCCGAAGCCACCATCGCCTGCTCGATCTTGGCCAACAGGTCGCGACCGTCGACGGGCTTGACCAGATAACCGAAGACACCGCGTCCGACTGCCTCGACGGCATCGGGCACCGTACCGAAAGCGGTCAGGATGATCACAGGCAAGGAAGGAAAGCGGCGGCGCACCTCCTCGAACAAGGCCAGCCCATCCATACCGGGCAAATGCCAGTCGGTCACCAATACGTCGACGCGATGCACGGCCAATACATTCAACCCAGCCTCGGCGCTGGCCACCGCTTCGACTTGGTGCCCGGAAGCTGACAGGCGCATGCTTACCAGCTTGAGCAGATCCGGATCGTCATCGACCAGCAAAATACGCGCGCTCATTGCCCGGGACTCCGTTTTCGCACCGATTTCAGCGCCATGCTCTGCTCCAGAGCCGTCAGGGCGGCGATCTTGGCATTCAAATCGTCGATACGCGCCTGCTGATCGCGGATCTGGGCGCCCAGTTTATCCGCGCGTTCATCGGCCCGCCGGCGCTCGTTAAGCTGTCGATCCAGCAGTGTCGCCAGGCCGGCAAGGCCGACATCGCGCTGTACCTCGGTCCCGTTTAGTACGCTGTCGACCAGGCTACGCGCATGGGCGAGCTCAGATTTATTGTCGGAAAACGCCAGAATCTGGGCAGCCAACTTCAGCCGGTCGGCCGCGCAGACGGCTTTGGTGCTATTGAACGCCACGCGCGAATCGCGCAGCCCGGACAAGGCCCACTCGGCATTGTGGCAAAACAGCTCAGGCATTTTTACCATCGGCGCGTTGTTGCCATGTAGGGCACAACCCGACAGCACCGATAAGGCGCCGGCACCGATCAGGCGTCGAACAAGTTTCATGATGTTTTTCCACTTTCCGGCCACCACAGTTCGAAACAGGCGCCAGGGCCCGTCCGTGCAGTCAGGGCGACATCGCCGCCCATTAATTGGGCGAAGGTGCGCGCCATGGTTAGGCCAATACCCGATCCCGCCGACTCCCCTTCTGGAGGCTTGCCGGTATAGAAGGGATCGAAAATGCGGCCGGCCTCGGCAGGACTAACGCCCGGCCCCTGGTCGACCACCTGAATAAAGATGCGGCCATCCTCGCGCCGGGCGTGCAGCGCGATCTCCCCGCCCATTGGCGAGAAGCGAATGGCATTGATCAGCAGATTGTCGAGAATCGTCTGGACTTTGTGTTCATCCCCCACCACCTGATCGATCTCCAGTGTCCGCTCGATGTGCAATTGCCGGCGCTCGATCAGGGCCAGCCAATCGTGTTCGCGTCGAGCAAGCAACGCCGTCAGCGAAAACGGCTTGAACTCGACCTGCTGCCCCAGCCAGCGGGCGACATCATGCTTGAGCAATGTTTCCACCCTGGAGCGCAGCGTCGTCACATTGCTTTGCTGTATGGCGACAATCTCTCGCTGCCCTTGGTTGAGCGTACCGGCAACCTCGTCGGCCAACAGGGCGGAAGCCTCGCTGATAGCCGCCAGCGGCGTTTTCAGCTCGTGCGACACCTGGCGGAAGAAACTCGCTTTCTCCGACTCCAGCTGCTCCAGCCGCTGATCCAGGCGCGCCAGTGCGTCAGCCAAGTCACGCACGTCACTGGGGCCGGCCACCTGCCAAGATTGTCCGCGTACACCCAGCGACAGCCGGCCGATGCGGGCACGTAGCTTTCCCAACGGCGCAAACAGCACATAACCGAGCAATAGCGCCAAAAACACGGCCAGCAATACCGACAGTAGCGCCATACGGTTGGCATCGACCCGTTGCTGCCGCAGGCTGTCGGCCCACTGCCGACGTTCGAGCAACACCTGTCGACGCAACGCCCCCTCCATCTGGGCATGGTCGCTGGCCAGCGCATCGAACTGCGCCACCACCTGCTCCGAGCGTGGCACGCTCTCTCCGGCGGTCCAGAGCATCAACTGCTGTACCCGGCGTCGGTCATCCTGCAGCAACCGAACCATGGCCGGCTCGGCAATTTGTGCCATCGTGGCGGCGGGGCCCTGAGTCTCTTCGGCGAACCCCCGGGCCAACTGCAACAGAGCAGGATCCTTTAGCAACAGCCACTGGCGCATGCTGCGTTCCAGATGCTCTTCGCGATCGGATAACGCCCGCAATGCCTCCTGCCAACGATCGACATTGCTCATGCGGGTTTCGGCTTCCTGCGCCAATTGATCGAGCCGCCACCACATACGCACCAGTGCGAGAGAAGGCAACAGCGTCACAAGCAACAAGGCACCAACCAACAGGGAACGAAAGGAAACGGGTAAACGGAACATGCAGATCCTCAGGCGCCGCCAGCGCATTCAAGACAGGATTTTACGCAAAGAAAAGCCAAGGCGGCAGTAAAAACTTGGTAAGGCCCGTGGTTATTGGCGCGGCGGCGGGTAGCGAAAAAGCAAAAAGCCCAGACCTAATGGTCTGGGCTTTTCTCAAGAGGCGTCTGGCAGTGTCCTACTTTCACACGGCGAATGCCGCACTATCATCGGCGCTAAGGCGTTTCACGGTCCTGTTCGGGATGGGAAGGCGTGGGACCACCTCGCTATGGCCGCCAGACATAAACTGTTTACAAACTGTAGAAGCCGAATTCGGTAGTGTATCGTATGCGCCCTGCATCCAGCATCGCTTCGCAATGCCAGCTGCAGATACTGAGCGAATGCACCGCATTCGCACGTAAAAGCCCTTCAAATGATAGGATCAAGCCTCACGAGCCATTAGTATCGGTTAGCTTCACGCCTCACAGCGCTTCCACACCCGACCTATCAACGTCCTGGTCTCG
>NZ_SNZP01000003.1 GCF_004363805.1 Paludibacterium purpuratum
ACGTGTTCGAGTCGCCGATGTCGCTGGTGTTCGAGCAAGCGGAAAACCGCATGCACACCATCAAGTCCATCCTGGTCTCCACGCTGGGCGACTAAGCGTAGTCGGGTAAAATACAGCCCCTCGGCCGCAAGGCCGGGGGGCTTTGTCTTTTATGGCCGCGGCGGCGCGGCTATAGGCCCAATGCCGCCGCGTTTTGGTCGCAGAACAGGTGGCCCGCTTCGTAGCCGATGTCGTAGAGTCGCGCCAAGTTACTGTGCGACCAGGCCAGCTCCTGGGCGAAGTCCGCCGTGCTCAACAAGGACTCGTAGTTGACCCGCAATACCTCGCTACGCTTTTTCCCCGTGTCCGGGTCGATGTTGTGCAATGCCTCGAATAGTTTCAGGTCGTCGCGAGCCAGCTCGACCAGCGGGGTGATGATCGACTGTACCCAGGCATCGTAGAGGTCGGTCGGCGGATGCATGATGCGTTCGCAGCCCAGGACGTCGAACACCACGATGCTGTCGATCGGCGCGCGGTGGTGCTGGTATAGGCTTTTGAAGTTCAGCGTGTCGATGGCGGCGCCTTCGATGTAATAGTCGCCGTCAAGCAGATAGGGTGGGTAGATAAAGGGGAAGGACAGTGCGGCGAGGAACTGGTCTTTGCCGATCTGCGTTTTGTCCCAACAATCCATGCGATGCTTGGTCAGATTGTAAGCGTTCAAATAGAACTGCGAGTCGCTCGTGGCCAGGGCATCGAAGTCGACGATGTGGTCGATGAACGGGACGTGGGCGCACAGGCCGGTGCTCTTGGCGCTGAGGTCGCTTGGGCACAGGGTGGCCAGGATCAACTGGGCCCAGTCATTGAGAAAACGCCCGCCCGCACCATCGTCCTGTTGCCGTTGCAGTGCGGCCACCAATGGATTGGCGGCGACCAGTTGGCGCCAGAAATCGGCTAACGGTCCCGGTTTGTTGAAGACCTTGTAATTGACTGGAAACCGATCGTAGATGGCGTCATCCACGCCCATATCGATCAGGGCGCGCAGCGAGGCGCGCGGATCGCCGGATTTGGGGGCGCTGTAGAGCAGGCCGATCAGGGCGCCGGCACCGGCGGTGGAGATGACGTCGAAGTGGACTTTACGGTCGATGAAGGCTTCCAGCGAGCCTGCCATCAGTGTGGCATTGGGTGCGCCGCCCCCCAGAACCAGGGCAACGGATTTCGTGTCGGCGGCGGCTTTGCGCGGCGTGGCCATGACGCGGCTCCTTGTGGTGGGATTCACGTCGTAATGTAGCAGGAATGGTTGAAAGCACAATGTCATTTGTGCGGTTGCAGCATCGGGTGGAGCGGGGAGAGCGGTTTCTCTCCCGCGTCAGCTTACAGACCTTCGAATTCGCACACGGTAAAGAGCGGCAAGCCTTCGTTGCGAACCAGCTTGCTGCCGCCCAGTTCGGGCAAGTCGATGATCGCCGCGGCTTCCAGTACCTCGGCGCCTAATTTCTTCAGCAGCTTGTAGCCGGCGATCATGGTGCCGCCGGTGGCCACCAGGTCATCGATCAGCACCACGCGGTCGCCTTGCTTGCAGGCATCGGTATGCATTTCGACCGAGGCGTTGCCGTATTCCAGCACGTACTCTTCGGCGACCGTGGTGAAGGGCAGCTTGCCCTTTTTGCGGATCGGCACGAAGCCGACATTGAGTTCGTAAGCCAACACCGAGCCGATGATGAAGCCGCGGGCGTCCAGGCCGGCGATCAAGTCGACCTGCTCGGACATGTAGCGGTGCACGAACAGATCGATCAGAACGCGGAACGACTTGGGGTTTTGCAGCAGCGGCGTGATGTCGCGAAACATCACGCCCTCGTGCGGCCAGTCGGGAACGGTACGGATCCAGCCCTTGAGGTAGCTGGCGTAATCCAGGTTGCTTAGATTTTCCATACCGCTATTGTACTCAATCAGAACATGGCCAGCTTGAAAATCCACAATGCGGCGATGACCACTACCGCCGGCTTGAGGTCGCGGAAACGACCGGCCAGAATCTTGATCACGGCATAGCTGATGAAGCCGAAAGCGATGCCGTCGGCGATCGAGAAGGTGAACGGCATGGCCAGTGCGGTCATGACGGCCGGCGCGGACTCGGTCAGGTCGTGCCACTCGATTTCAGCCAGGCCGCGCGCCATCAATACGGCGACATAGCACAGGGCCGGCGCGGTGGCATAGGCCGGTACGGTCTTGGCCAGCGGCGACAGCCACAGGCAGGCCAGGAACAGGATGGCGACCACGGTGGCGGTCAGGCCGGTACGGCCGCCGACGGCGGTGCCGGCCGCGGATTCGATGTAGGCGGTGGTGGACGAGGTGCCCATCACGGCGCCGACGGTGATGGCGATCGAGTCGGCCAACAGCGCGCGCTTCAGGCGCGGCAGTTTGCCGTTCGCGTCGAGCAGGCCGGCGCGGTGCGATACGCCGATCAAAGTGCCGGTGGTGTCGAACAGATCGACGAAGAAGAACACGAAGACCACGCCGAGCAGACCGATGCTGGCCGCGCCGTGCAGATCCATCTTCATCCAGGTGGGCGATATGCTCGGAACCGGTGCGACGATGCCCTGGAACTTCGACAGGCCGAGCAGGATCGACAGGACGGTCACCACCAGAATGCCGATGATGATCGAGCCGTGCACGCGGCGGTATTCCAGCGCGACGATCAGGAAGAAGCCGAAGATGGCCAAGAGGGTGGTTGGGTTGTGTAAGTCGCCCAGGGTCAGGTAGGTGACCGGGTGCGAGGTGACGACACCGGCGTTCTTCAAGGCGATGATGGCCAGGAACATGCCGACGCCTGCGGAGATGGCGAATTTCAGCGATTGCGGAATGGCGTTGACGATGGCCTCACGCACTTTCAGCAGGCTGACGGCCAGGAACACCAGGCCGGAAATGAACACGGCACCCAGCGCGACCTGCCAGGGCACGCCCATGCCCTTGACCACGGTGAAGGTGAAGTAGGCGTTCAAGCCCATGCCCGGCGCCAAGGCCATCGGGTAGTTGGCGACCAGGCCCATGATGGCGGTGCCCAGCGCGGCGGCCAGACAGGTGGCGACGAAGACGGCGTTCAGATCCATGCCGGTGGACGACAGGATCAGCGGGTTGACCAGGACGATGTAGGCCATGGTCAGGAATGTGGTGAAACCGGCCAGCACTTCTGTCTTGACAGTCGTATGGTGTTCTTTCAGCTTGAAAAAACTTTCCAGTAGCTGCATTGTTCTTCGCTCCCTCAGCAACTCATGCATTGCAACAAAACCGGGGATTCTAATCGCTAAGTCAGTGATTTTCCTAAATTTTGACGTGAAAATAGTTGGCCGGATTCCATGGGGCTCCGGTTTGTGGTATCCTGAAAAATTATATTTTTACGGGTTTTCGGCGCATCATGACACAGGCAAGCGGCACGATCTTCATCGTCGTAGCGCCTTCCGGGGCGGGTAAGACTTCGCTGGTGGCAGCCTTGCTGGAAGCCGAGCCGACGGTCGGCCTGTCGGTGTCCTATACCACGCGCAAACCGCGCGAGGGCGAGATCGACGGCAAGCATTATCACTTCATCTCGCACGCCGAGTTCGAATCCATGATCAGCCGCGGCGATTTCCTCGAGTACGCCGAGGTGTACGGCAACTATTACGGCACCAGTCGCGGTTGGATCCGATCGCAGCTGGCCGAGGGGCACGACATCTTGCTGGAAATCGATTGGCAAGGTGCGCGCCAGGTGCGCCAAGCCTTTCCCGAGGCGGTGGGCATTTTTATCGTGCCGCCGTCGATCGAGGAGCTGGAACGTCGGCTGCGCGGCCGCGCCACCGATACGCCCGAAGTGATCGCGCGCCGGTTGGCTTCGGCGCGCCAGGAAGTCGACATGATTCCCGAGTATGACTACATGGTGGTCAACGAGCAGTTCGAGCGCGCGCGCTTCGACCTGATCAGCATCGTGCGCGCACAACGGTTGCGCACCGAAGTGCAACGCGTTCGATTCGCCGACAAGCTGGCGCATATGGGCAGCCAACGCTGAACGATTGGTTTGCCGGCGGATTTTCGTTATAGTTTTCCCTTAATCTCTACCTGAAAGAACCGACATGGCCCGCATTACCGTAGATGACTGCCTGGATCGTATTACCAATCGCTTCGACCTGACGCTGGCCGCCGCTTATCGTGCCCGCCAAGTCGCCTCCGGTGCCGCCGCCTTCGTGGAAGCCGGCCGCCATAAACCGACTGTCGTCGCCCTGCGTGAAATCGCCGCCGGCCATGTCGGCAAGGAACTCCTGACCCGTAGTCGTAGCTAAGCCGATCCGGTAGCACGCCGCCATGAATGCCGACGCAGTTTCGCCAATCGATTATCAGGCCGTCATCGATCGCGACGCCGAGGCATTTTTCGCAGCCGCGGCGCGCTATCTCAAGCCCGATGATGTCAAGCTGCTGCAGCAGGCATTCGCGTTAAGCCGGGAGGCGCACGAAGGGCAGACCCGTAAGAGCGGCGAACCCTATATCACGCACCCGTTGGCGGTGGCGACCATGCTCACCGACTGGCGCGTCGATGCCCAAGGGCTGGCCGCGGCGTTGCTGCATGACGTGCTGGAAGATACCGGCGTCACCAAGCCCGCCCTGAACGAAAAATTCGGCCGCACCATCGCCGATCTTGTCGACGGCCTATCCAAGCTCGAACGTCTCGAATACCAGACGCGCGAAACCGCCCAGGCGGAAAATTTCCGCAAGATGGTGCTGGCGATGGCGCGCGACATCCGCGTGATCATCGTTAAGCTGGCCGACCGGCTGCACAATATGCGCACGCTGGATTCGATGCGCGAAGACAAGCGCAAGCGTATCGCGCTGGAAACCCTGGAGATCTACGCGCCGGTCGCCAATCGTATCGGCCTGAACCGCGTCTATCGCGAATTGCAGGATCTGGCGTTCAAGCACCTGCACTATCATCGTTACAACGTGCTTAACAAGGCTGTGCGCGCGGCGCGCGGCAACCGTCGCGAGGTGGTCAACAAGATCTTGCAGGCTGTGAGCCAGAAGTTGGTCAGCTGCAATATCGAGGCGGTGATCAAAGGGCGCGAGAAAAACCTCTACAGTATCTACAAGAAGATGCAGGAAAAGCACCTGTCGTTTTCCGAGGTGCTGGATATCTACGGCTTCCGCGTTGTCGTCAACGACATCCCCAGTTGCTATTTGGCACTTGGGGCGCTGCACAGCCTGTACAAGCCGATTCCCGGCAAGTTCAAAGATTACATTGCCATTCCCAAGGGGAATGGCTACCAAAGTCTGCATACCACGCTGTTCGGGCCATACGGCACGCCGGTGGAGATGCAGATCCGCACGCGCGACATGAATCGCGTGGCCGAGGCCGGCGTGGCCTCGCATTGGATGTACAAGAGCGGAGACGCTAGCCTGGATACCGCCCAGCAGCGCACGCACCAGTGGCTGCAGAGCATTCTCGACATTCAGGCCGAGAGCGATGATCCGGTTGAATTCTTCGAGCACATCAAGATCGATCTGTTTCCGGACGAGGCCTACGTCTTCACGCCAAAAGGCAAGATCCTGGTTTTGCCGCAGGGCTCGACGCCGGTCGACTTCGCCTATGCCGTGCACACCGACGTCGGTCACCGCTGCATCGCGGCGCGAGTCAATCATGCGCTGGTGCCGTTGCGTACCGTGCTGCGCAACGGCGATACCGTCGAAATCATTACGTCGACCCAGGCCAAGCCCAATCCATCATGGCTGAGCTTCGTGCAAAGCGGTCGCGCGCGTTCGTGCATCCGCAGTTATCTGAAGAGTATGCAACGCAGCGAAGCCGTCCAATTGGGCGAAAAGATGTTGCGTCAGGCGGTGGGGGCGCTGGCGGCCTCGCCGCTGCAAATCGACGACGCTTTGCGTGAGGCTTACCTGCGCGAGCATGGCGACAAGCTCGACAGCTTCCAGGATCTGCTGGTGGAAATCGGGGTGGGCAAGCTGTTGCCGGTGGTGGCGGCGCGTCGTCTGATCGAGCTGGCCGGCCAGCGATTGGGCGAGGATCTGCACCTGGCGCCGGTCGCCATTCGCGGCAACGAGGGTGGTTCGGTACAGTTGTCCGCCTGCTGCAACCCGATTCCGGGCGACGATATCGTCGGCGTCATCACCAAGGGGCAGGGCTTGGTCATCCACCGTTCCACTTGCCCGAACGCCAAACGCGCCGATGCCGACAAATTGCTGGCCGTAACCTGGGATGCGCAGAAGGATCGAATGTTCGGCGCCACCATCAGCGTGTTGGCGCGCAAAGAGCGCGGCGCGCTGGCTGAAATCGCCACCGCCATTTCGCTGGCCTCGGCCAATATCGAGGGTGTCGACACCTTGGATACCCATATGGGCGACGATTTCCTGCATATCCACTTCCGCGTGCAGGTCGAAGGCCTGAACCATCTCGATCGGGTGCTGGCCGAAATCAGTCAGGTGGACTTCGTGCAGCGCGCCGAGAGGAAATGAATTCCATGCTCCAGTTGATGATCAATGGCGAAGCCAAGCGCTTCGAGAGCGTCGCTACCGTCGCCGAGCTGATTCAGGCGTTATCGCTGGGCGACAAGCGTGTGGCTGTGGAGCGAAACGGCGAAATCGTACCGAAGAGTCGGCATCGCGAAACGCTTTTGGTCGACCACGATGTGCTGGAAATCGTGGTGGCGGTTGGTGGTGGTTGATTTAGGGAGACGAGCTAGTGTTGCAAAATGACCAATTGGTGATCGCGGGGAAAAGCTATGCTTCCCGTCTGTTGGTAGGCACCGGGAAATACCGTGATTTCCAGCAAACCGCGGACGCGTTGGACGCTTCCGGTTGCGAAATCGTCACGGTCGCCATTCGCCGCGTCAATCTCGGTCAGAATGCTAACGAGCCGAATTTGCTCGACTTTTTACCTAAAAACCGGTATACATTGCTGCCCAATACGGCGGGCTGCTATAGCGCGGACGATGCGGTGCGTACTTTGCGCCTGGCGCGAGAGCTGCTCGACGATCATCGGTTGGTCAAGCTGGAAGTCCTGGGTGACGCTGCCTCGCTGTACCCCAATGTGCGTGAAACGCTGAAGGCTGCCGAAACGCTGGTGAACGAAGGTTTCGACGTGATGGTGTATACCTCCGACGATCCCATCGTGGCCCGCGAACTGGAGGCCATCGGTTGTTGTGCCATCATGCCGCTGGCTAGCTTGATCGGTTCCGGAATGGGGATTGTCAACCCATGGAATCTAGGGTTGATTATCGAATCGGTTAACGTACCGGTGCTGGTGGATGCCGGCGTCGGTACCGCGTCGGACGCGGCCATAGCCATGGAGCTTGGCTGCGACGGCGCACTGATGAATACCGCGATCGCTGCAGCAGACGATCCGGTGCTCATGGCCTATGCCATGAAACAGGCTGTTGAGGCTGGCCGCGCTGCCTATAAGGCGGGGCGGATGCCTAAACGTTTTTATAGTGCAACACCAAGTTCGCCGAGTCTGGGGGTGATTTCGACCCGCAAGGCATGATGACGTCGCCTTGCACTGTCGTCGACGGGGTTTCATAAATCTCGTCAATTGGTTACAATATTAGATTACATCGAGCATCGCGCTCTTTTCAGTTTTTAAGGATGATGGTTAATGCCTCATATTCGTGTTAAAGAGAATGAGCCGTTTGAAGTAGCAATGCGTCGCTTCAAGCGTTCGGTTGAAAAGACTGGTCTGTTGACCGAACTGCGCGCCCGCGAGTTCTACGAAAAGCCGACCACCGAGCGCAAGCGCAAGCATGCTGCCGCCGTAAAGCGCCACTACAAGCGCATCCGCAGCCAGATGCTGCCGCCGAAGCTGTTCTAAGCGCTTCGCTGTTCGGCAGTCCCGCAGGACCGCAGGTTTAACCTGCGGTTTTGCCGTTTATACGATCGGTTTTTCGATCTCCCTCATTTGGACAAGCAAGCATGAGTCTCAAAGCCCGTATCCAGGAAGATATGAAGGCCGCCATGAAGGCGCGGGAAACCGATCGTCTGGCGGCCATCCGCTTGTTGATGGCTGCGATGAAGCAGAAGGAAATCGACGAGCGCATCGAACTGGACGATGCCGGGGTGACTGCCGTGATCGATAAGATGATCAAGCAGCGCCGCGATTCGATCTCCCAGTACGAAATGGCCAAGCGCATGGACTTGGTGGATAAGGAGCGCTTCGAGCTGGATACCCTGTCCGCCTACCTGCCGCAGCAGCTTGACGAGGCCGAGATCGATGCAATGATCGAAGCCGCCGTGCAGCAGTCCGGTGCGGCATCGATGCAGGATATGGGCAAGGTCATGGGGTTGTTGAAGCCGCAAATGGCCGGTCGCGCGGATATGGGCGCGGTCTCCGCCCGCATCAAGGCCCGGCTCGCTCGTTAAGCGCGAGTTGCCGCTGTGATCCCGCAGGATTTCGTCGATCAGCTCTTGTCGCGCGTCGACATCGTCGACGTGGTGGATCGTTACGTTCCACTGAAGAAGGGCGGGCAGAACTATTTGGCGTGTTGCCCGTTCCATAAGGAAAAATCGCCGTCGTTCACCGTCAGCCCCTCCAAACAGTTCTACCACTGTTTCGGGTGTGGGGCGCATGGCTCGGCCATCGGCTTCGTCATGGAATACCAAGGGCTGGGTTTCGTCGACGCGGTGAAGCTCTTGGCGGAAAACGTCGGCATGACGGTGCCGCAGTCGGTCAGGAGTGCCGATCCGGTCGCCGAGCAGGCGGCGCGGGTGCGGCGGTTGTCCCTTGAGGAGTTCCTGCAGCAGGCTGCCGGCTACTACAAGAAGCAACTGAAATCTGGGCCCAATGCGGTGGCGTATTGCAAGCGCCGCGGATTGTCCGGCGAAATTGCCGCCCGTTACGGACTAGGCTATGCGCCGGACGGCTGGCAAAACCTGGCCGAGATTTTTACCGACTACCAGGACGAACGGCTGGTCGAGACGGGGCTGGTCATCCTGCACGAAGAGGGGCGCCGTTACGACCGCTTCCGCGACCGGTTGATGTTCCCGATCCGCAACCAGCGCGGCGGCATCATCGGCTTCGGTGGTCGTGTGTTGGGGCAGGGCGAGCCTAAATACCTGAACTCGCCTGAAACCCCGCTGTTCGAAAAGGGGCGCGAGCTCTACGGTCTGTACGAAGCCAGACTGGGCATTCGTACGCACAACCGGGTTTTGGTGGTCGAAGGCTATATGGATGTGGTGGCCCTGGCGCAGTTCGGCGTCGACTACGCCGTCGCCACATTGGGCACGGCCACCACGGGCGAACATGTGCGCAAGCTGATGCGGCACGCCGATCACGTGTATTTCTGCTTCGACGGCGACCGTGCCGGTCAGAAAGCCGCGTGGCGGGCGCTGGAGAACAGCCTGCCGCAGTTGCAGGACGGCAAGTCGTTGCATTTCCTCTTCCTGCCGGAAGAGCACGATCCGGACAGTTTTGTCCGCGAGGCAGGCAGGGAGAAATTCGAGACTTTGCTGCAAGAGCAAAGCTTGCCGCTCTCGACGTACTTTACGCGCGAACTTACTGCGCGCGTTGACATGAATTCGCCGGAAGGGCGTGCCGACCTGATTCGTCAGGCCATGCCACTTTTGGCACAGATTGCGGCTCCGGCCCTGGCTCTCATCATTAAAAAGCGGCTGGCGGAACTCGCCGGCATTGATGTCGACGAATTCGACATGCTGATGGGGCAGAAGAAACCGGAGCGCAAAGGCAAGCGCGAATACCGCCTGCCAGCCGGATCCGTCAGGCCGGTCCAGATGTCCATCGTCCGCCGTCAGTTGAAATGGCTGCTGATGAACCCGCTCTGGGCCGAGGATGTGCAAATGCCCGATAGCCTGACGCTTTCCGACGAGTTGGCCTGCTTTGCCATGTTGGCCGAACGCGCCCGCGAACACGGGGCCGAGCCCACCACGGCACAGATGATCGAATCCATCCGCGGCACCCCCTGGGAACCGCTGGTGGATAGCGTGCTGCAGCAGGCCATGCAAGACCCGGAAGAATTCGCCGCCCCGGACGACGACGACAGACTGCAGTTTCGCGATGGCAACGAAAAATTGCTGCGACTGCTACGCGATGCCGAGCTTGATCGGCTAAAACAAAAGTCCCGGAGTGAGCGATTGACGACGGAAGAATCGAAACTGATGCTTGAATTGCTGAGTCGAAAGACCTGAATTCAACTTATTGGTGCTATACTCAACTGTTTTTTTCGGCTTTTTCAAGCAGGAAGCGAAATGGCGGCCTCTCCCGAAAATCAAAAGGAAGTACAGGAACAGGCGATGAGCCTCGAAGAACAGCGCAAGCGGCTACGTCAGCTGATTGCCCTGGGCAAAGAGCGCGGTTACCTGACCTACGCGGAAATCAACGACCATCTTCCCGAAGATGTGTCCGATGCCGAACAAATCGAAAACATCGTGACCATGATCAGCGGTCTCGGCATCCAGGTTTATGACGAAGCCCCCGATGCCGACACGTTGCTGATGTCCGATGCGGCGCCTGCCGTGGCCGACGAAGATGCCGTCGAAGAAGCGGAGGCGGCGCTGTCCTCGGTCGACTCCGAATTCGGCCGCACCACCGATCCGGTTCGCATGTACATGCGTGAAATGGGCTCGGTCGAACTCTTGACCCGCGAAGGCGAAATCGAAATCGCCAAGCGCATCGAGGACGGCCTCAAGTTCATGATCCAGGCCATTTCGGCGTGCCCTGGCACCATCTCCGACGTTCTCGAACTGATCGACCGCGTCGAACGCGAGGAAATCCGCGTCGACGAAGTGGTGGACGGCTTCATCGACCCCGACGCCGCCGAGACGGAAGAAGTCCCCTTCTCCACAGAGCCGGCCGTCGAGGAAGAAGAGCTGCTCGAAGACGAAGCGGATGAAGACGCCGATGCCGAAGCCGACGTCGAGGCCGCTGCCAGCGCCAACCTCGAAGAACTCAAGCAGCAAGCGCTCGAGCACTTCGCCACGGTGCGCGCGCTGTTCGACAAGATGGTCAAGGAGCTGGCCAAGCACGGCTCGCATAGCCAGGCTTACCTGCAACTGCAGGAAGCCATCTCGGCCGAGTTCATGAAGGTTCGTTTCTCCACGCGCCAGATCGAAAGCCTGTGCGAATCGCTGCGCCGTCGCGTCAACGAGATCCGCACTTTCGAACGCGATATCCAAGATATCTGCGTTACCCGCGTGCGCATGGAACGGGCTCACTTCATCAAGTGCTTCCCGGGCAACGAATGCAATCTCGAATGGGTCGAGACGGAGATCAACGCCGGCCACGCATGGTCCGAATCGTTGACCCGATTCAAGTATGCCATCATTGAAAAGCAGTCCAAACTGGCCGAATTGCAGGAAAAGGCCATGCTGCCGATCAAGGAGCTGAAGGAAATCAACCGGCAGATGTCTTCCGGCGAATCCAAGGCTCGGCGTGCCAAGAAGGAAATGATCGAGGCCAACCTGCGTCTGGTCATCTCGATTGCCAAGAAGTACACCAACCGCGGTCTGCAGTTCCTCGACCTGATCCAGGAAGGCAACATCGGCCTGATGAAGGCGGTGGACAAGTTCGAATACCGCCGAGGCTACAAGTTCTCGACCTACGCCACCTGGTGGATTCGCCAGGCGATCACCCGCTCCATCGCGGATCAGGCGCGCACCATCCGTATTCCGGTGCACATGATCGAGACCATCAACAAGATGAACCGCATCAGTCGGCAGATTCTGCAGGAAACCGGGCGCGAGCCCGATCCGGCCGAGCTTGCCGAGCGCATGGAAATGCCCGAGGAGAAGATCCGCAAGATCATGAAGATCTCCAAGGAGCCGATCTCCATGGAAACCCCGATCGGCGACGACGACGACAGCCATCTGGGCGACTTCATCGAAGACTCGGTGACCCTGGCGCCGTCCGAGGCGGTGATGTACTCCAGCCTCAAGGACGCCACCAAGGAAGTGCTCGACACCCTGACGCCGCGCGAAGCCAAGGTGCTGCGCATGCGTTTCGGCATCGACATGAACACTGACCACACGCTGGAAGAAGTCGGCAAGCAGTTCGACGTCACCCGCGAGCGGATTCGCCAGATCGAAGCCAAGGCACTGCGCAAACTGCGTCACCCGACCCGTTCGGAACGCCTGCGCAGCTTCCTCGACAACGAACCGGGCAATCAGTAAAGGTCTGGAACCCGGGAGAGGTTTTGGTATAATGCCCCTCCCACGGGCCTTTAGCTCAGTTGGTTAGAGCAGAGGACTCATAATCCTTTGGTCGCGGGTTCGAACCCCGCAGGGCCCACCAAACAAATCAACGGCTTGCAGAGAAATCTGCAAGCCGTTTTGCTTTTTTGTCCTTACATCGAGGTGTGCGTTCCTGCGCGTTGGCTATAGTGATCATGCAGGCCAAAGTAACGCTAGGAGCGACGCCGATGTTCAATCGAAAATTGCACGATGCCATTGCCGAACTGACGCAAGAGAAACAAGCGCTGCAAGCGGTGCTTGATGCGGTAGGCAAATCGACGGCCATCGTCCGCTTCGACTTGAATGGCAATGTGATCGACGCCAATCCCAACTTTATCAACCTCATGGGCTACAACTCCGCCGATGAGATAAAAGGCCTGCCTCACAAGACCTTCTGCGATAAGGCCTATGCATCGTCGCGCGACTATGAAATATTCTGGGCGAATCTGCGCAATGGACAACTGTTCTCCGGGCAAATCAAACGTGTGAAGAAGAATGGCGACCCGGTTTGGTTG
Organism: Paludibacterium purpuratum; assembly: GCF_004363805.1. GTDB lineage: Bacteria > Pseudomonadota > Gammaproteobacteria > Burkholderiales > Chromobacteriaceae > Paludibacterium > Paludibacterium purpuratum. The sequence goes on from NZ_SNZP01000003.1 coordinate 12,702, forward strand.
GAGGCAACGTATAACCCGATCAAAGACGCCGATGGCAAGGTCGTCGGCTTCATCAAGTTTGCCAGCGACGTATCGGCACGCGTCGATGCCGGCATGAAAAGCCAAGCCTTCGTCAATGCCATGGATCGCTCCATGGCGATTATCGAATTCACCATCGATGGCACCATTATCGCCGCCAACGATAATTTCCTCACGGCGATGGGCTATACCAGGGCTGAGCTGATCGGTCGTCATCATCGCCAGCTCTGCCCGGACTCGCTTGTGAATAGCGAAGAATACGCTCGGCTGTGGAATAACCTGCGCAGCGGGCAATTTTTCTCGGGCCGGATTCTGCGTATTGCACGCGATGGCACCGATCGCTGGCTAGAAGCCAGCTATAACCCTGTCATTGACGATCAAGGGCAGGTGGTATCGGTGGTCAAGTTCGCGACCGACATTTCCCATTCCGTTAAACGGCACAAGCAGGAGCAGGACAGCGCTGTCTTTGCCTACAACACCTCCCAACAAACCCGCCACTGGGCGGATGAGGGGGTCACCAGCATCCAGACCGCAGTGAATCAGATCGAGGCCATGGAGACCGACATCGGTAAGGCGGGGGAAAATGTCGAGCGCTTGGGAACGGATTCGCAGGAAATCGGAACGATTGTGCAAACCATTAAAGAGATCGCGGATCAGACGAACCTACTGGCTCTCAACGCCGCCATCGAGGCCGCACGCGCGGGCGAAACGGGCCGTGGCTTCGCAGTCGTTGCCGATGAAGTGCGCAAGCTAGCCGAGCGCACGACGGCCTCGACCACGCAAATTTCAGTCATGGTGAACAATATTCAGACCAGCACCGACTTGGCGATCGATAGCATGGCGGGCATCTCTGTCAAAGCCCGGTCAAGCGTGGAGGATGTCAGCAAGGTGGGCGATGTGATTTTCCAAATCCGTTCCGGTGCAGATTCCGTCGTTACGGCGATCCAACAGATCGCTAGTGAGCGGGGTGTTTCTTCCTGAGGCGCGGCCAATTCGTCTGCCGTCCTGTCTACCACGCTATGGCGTGGCAGCGTCGGCTACATTTGCGGCTTGATCCGCTCGGCGATCTTGCCCACGGTTTTGCTGAGCCATCGGTTGGCATTGGAGCGCAATGGGGAATGCCTTGGCGATCTCGCCGGCATCGTCTCCCATGAAGCTGTAGTAGAACACGCGCCAGCCGTTGTTTTCGGCCAGCGGCATTAGATCCTTGACCAGAAATTCGGTTTTGCCCATGCGGCGTGGCGCAAACAAAGTGAGGGCGGAAGAGAGGCCGGCCGTAAGCATCCGCAGCACGGATTGGGCGAGCTGTTCGCGCGGGTGGAGCAGGGTGTCTGGTGCCATCGCTAGCCACTCTTAGCTATCGGCTTGCATAGTTATGCATTACATGGCTAATTGTGGCTAATTGATGCTGGTCGGCCCGCCCTTAGTCCTCGGAGAACCAGCGGCTCGATTTCTTCGGCTCGGCTGAGGTCGGCAGGCCTTGGCTGATGATTTTGCCGGTGCCCGGTTCGGTGATGGTGAGATTGTCGTTCAACCGGTAATTGAACTTGGTCAGGTTGCGGCAGGAAGTGCAGATGCCGATGGCGCTGATGGCATACAGGGTCCCCGTTGTCCGGACGACCGTACCCCTGAGAGCATGACGGCGCAAAGCCGACTTGCAGAATCGACATTCGCCCAGGATGTGGTTGAAACGGGCAAAACCACCGGGAGTTGGCTGTCGACGGTGGGGCCCGCCAGCAAGCTAAATTCCGCATCGGATAATTGCATCAGCAAGGCACGTGCTTCCGTGCTTTTTTTCTTTCTTAACATTCGCTACTTGAATCAGGAAAAAGGACTGCTCACCAGGGGCGGTCGAATTCAGCCCCCGTGTACATGGGGAGGTCATTGGCGCTGCCGCCAAAAATGAGTGGGCAGGGTAATCATCTCGTGGCGAGCTGTCAATTCGGCAGCTCGTCAGTGGGGCGGGGATGAAGGGGTCGGAACGATCCTGCTCGCCTGGATTTGCTGCTGGACGGCTCGGTACTGGTTGGCGATGCGCAGGCCTAGCCAGGCCAGCGTACCGGCGAGGAGTGCGGAGGCGGCGGCGAACAGCCACTGAGTCGATTGCGGCGCCAAACACCATAGCACGCCGGCGGCCACCCACAGGACGTGCAGCATGCCGACGCGCCGATGGTGTGTTTCCGATAGAAAACCGTGCGTCGATGGCAAGAGCCCGCGCGGCGGATTCTGCGCCTTCAGGTGCAGCCAGCAGAGAAACGGCACGATCTTGCCCAACATGGCCAGCATCACGCCCAATCCCAGGCCGCCGAGCCACAGGAAGCCGGCCAACAGCGGCAGTTCGGCCCGTGTCGGCCAGGCGAGGCAGCTCAGCGCCAACAATGCGGCGGCGAGTAAAGACAGCATGGCGCGTAGCCACTGCGCGCGCGCCGGGTCTTGCGGCCTGCGCCCTTGACGCAGCAAACGCAACGTCAACAGACCGTAGGCGCTAACGCCCAGCCAGAGCGCCAGGGCGAGGGCATCGGTGCCGGGCAGCGGCCAGAAGGTGAAGACAGCGATGGCCGCCAGTAGCGGTAATAAGCCGGCGCTCAACCAGCGCACGGCGCGCGGGTAGGGCGGGGTGATCAGAAACATCGGCACGACGGTTTGGCTGATGGCGATCAACAAGCCAAGCAGCCAACCGATGCCGGCCCACAACACATGGCTATGCATGAGCGGCAACAGCGGTAGCGCGGTGTGCCCGCTCAACGTCGCCACCATGGCGAGGCCGAGTGTGGCGGCCAGCGCCAGGGCCGAGAGCGCGAGCAGCATGCCGCGGCTGGCACTGTCGCGTGCCGGCGAACGCAACAGGCCGACAATCCCGTGACCGAGAAGCCCCGCCAGCGCCAAGACGAGCAGAAAACCGCCCGCCGAGAGCAGTCGCGGCGCGAAGCCGGTGGCGAAACCCGCGCATAACAAGCCGCTGCCGGCTTGCCACGGCAGCCAGACCAGCCACAGCATGCGTGCCGGGCGTTTGAGCGGCAGGCCGGCCAGCACCGCCAGCAGCTGAAGGGCCGCGCCCAGCATGATGTTGCCGAGCACGCCGAGCGCCAGTTCGTGCGTCAACGCCACCGTCAGCGGTTGAAAGCGGTTCGGTGCCTGCGGCGTCGCCACCGCCAGGGTCAGCGTCAGTACCGCGAGCCAGCCGAGCGCCGCCAGGAAGAAGCGCATCGGCAGCCAGATCGGCGGCGCCTTGTCGTAAGAGAGCCAAGCTTGGCTCATGGCCGTTCGACGTGCAGGATCACGCCGCCATCGCCGGCCAGTTCGCAGCGATAGCGCACGCCCTGTTGCTCCAAGAGCGGGTACAGCGGCAGCGGGTGGTGCGGCAGGATGTAGCTCAGCGTCTGACCGGCCGCCAGCGTCTCGACGGCGTCGAGGATGACCTCCATCGGTTGCGGCGGCGGCAGGTGTCGCAGGTCTTGCGCGCTCACGATTGCGGCACCAATGTTTCGAACTCGGCGACGTGCTGGGCGCACATCGGGTAGAGCACGTTCTCTTCTTTCATATTGTGCTGCTGCATCAGGATCAGCAGCGTTTCGCCTTGGCCGAGAAAAGCCTCGCTATCCTGCGCCGCCAGCGCCGCTCGCAATTCGGCGAATAGCTCGCGCATTTCGGCGTGCTCGCCGCGCATCACGGCGGTCGGCCCCATGGTCATGCCGGTCGCCGCCTCGAAGGCCGGAAACAAGTGCTCCTCCTCCAGGGCGAAATGGCGTTGCATGTCGGCTTCGAAGGGCTGCCAGGCGGCAAGGGCCGTGGTCCAATCGCCGTCGCGCACGGCGGCCTCGGCCCGGACCAGAAAATCGTCGCAGCCGCGGTGTTGTTCGATCAGTCTTGCGATGGCACTCATGTTGAATCTTCCCCGGCAATGAAAAATGATATTGCGTGGCAGTATGTCGAAACGCCTCATCCAGCTAGAATGATTTGCATCAAGGATTTCAAAAGCCCATCAAGCCTATGTCCCACATTGATATTCCTACCCTACTGCGTCATCAACCCTTATTTCAGGCCTTGGCGCCCGAACAACTGTCGGCGCTGGTGTCGCATGTACGCGAAGTGCGGTGCGAGAAGGGGCGGGTGTTGTTTCAGAAGGGCGATCCGTGCGATGGCATGTATGTGGTGGTGTACGGCCGCGTCAAGTTGTCGCTGTTCTCCTCCCAAGGGGGCGAAAAAGTGGTCGAGGTGATCCAACCGGGCCAGAGTTTCGCCGAGGCGGTGATGTTCCTGGGTTATGCCTATCCGGTCTTGGCGCAATGCCTCGACGACGCCTTGCTGCTCAAAATCGAGGCGGTCGGTATCCTGCAGGCGCTGGCCGGCGACGGCGACTTCGCTCGCCGGTTGTTGGCCGGCATGTCGATGCGCTTGCACGGCCTGATCCGCGACGTCGAACGCTATTCGACGGAAAGTTCGATGCAGCGCGTCAGCGGCTATCTGCAGCAAGCCTGGATCGATGCCGGCGAACCGGATAGCGCCTTTCCGCTGCCGCTCAACAAGAATCTGATCGCCTCCCGCCTCAACCTGACGCCGGAAACCTTCTCCCGCGTACTGCAGCGCTTGATGACCGCACAGCTGATCCAGGTCGCCGGCCGCGAAGTGCGCGTGCTCGATCCGGAAGGTTTGCGCGAATTCGCGGGCGAGGACAAGGGCTGACTTGCTGTAAAGCAAGCACTCGTGGCGGGGAGAAGGCGTTAGCCGGGTCCTCCTTCGAGCTGTCGCAAGGCGACGGCCCCGGCTAACGCCTTCTCCATGGCAACGCTTGTGGCATGGGGTTACAACAACGCGATCAACTGTCGCGTCTGCCGCTGCAATTCGGCGCATGGCGTTGCCAGCGCGGCATGCAGCTGGTCGGCCGGTAGCGTCCGGGCCCGTCTTAGCGCCTGTTCGATACGCAGCAAGGCGCCGGTGTATTCGGCGAGCCGCAGCTGGGTGTCGGCCAGCCGGTCGAGTGCCAGGGTGCAGAGAGAGGGTGAATCGGTGAATGCGGGATGAGCGTGTTCGGAAGCCATTGGCAATCTCCTGCAAAGAAGACCCACCCAGGCAGGGGTGGAGGGCTGTCCTACGCTCATAGCGTTGCAAAAAGCGTTCGGGATCTTACGATGGCCCGCAGCCCCCCGGCGAAATGGTACGTCCGGCCAGGCGGGGCCTGGCCGGTGGGGGCAACGCTATGATTTAGGAGCCCCCACCCTAATGGTGGGCGACCCCTAAGGTCTAACTTGCGCGGTCGGGGTATTTCAACATGCTCGCATAACGGCCGTTGGCAATCATGATGGCGCGCTCTGCAGCCGCTCCATGCGGCCGCGCAGCCATTCCAGCGTCAACAGCAGCAACACCGAAAAGCCGATGAGTAGGCTCGCGGCGGCGGCAATGGTCGGGCTGAGGTTCTCGCGGATGCCGCTGAACATTTGACGCGGCAAGGTCGCCTGCTCCGGCCCGGCCAGAAACAGCGTCACCACCACTTCGTCGAACGAGGTGGCGAAGGCGAACAAGGCGCCGGAAATGACGCCCGGCGCGATCATCGGTAACGTGATGCGCAGGAAAGCCACCAGCGGCGGTGCCCCCAGGCTGGCGGCGGCACGCGTCAGGTTGTGGTTGTAACCCTGTAGCGTGGCGGTGACGGTGATGATCACGAACGGCACGCCGAGTGCCGCATGTTCCAGGATCAGCGTCAGATAGCTGTTGTCCATTCCCAGCGGCGCGAAGAACAGATAGCTCGCCACGCCGATGATCACCACCGGTACCACCATCGGCGAGATCAGCACGAACATGATCAGCGATTTGCCGCGAAAGTCGGCGCGCGTCAGTCCGATCGACGCCAGCGTGCCCAGCACCATGGCGATGGTCGTGGCGGCCGGCGCCACGATCAGGCTATTTTTCAGCGAGCGGATCCACTCCGGCGCACTGAACAGTTCCTGATACCAACGCAGCGAAAAGCCGGTGAGCGGATAGACCAGGAATGTCCCGTCGTTGAACGACAGCGGAATGATGACCAGCACCGGCAGCAGCAGAAACAGCAGTACCAGCGCGCAGAACACGCGCAGCGCATAGTGCCAGGCGCGTTCGATCGGCGAGAGGGTCTGATTCAACATGATGGCGTTCTCCTGCCCGGTTAGCCCAGGCGCAGCCGGTTGGCGCCAACCAGCCAGTTGTAGACGATATACAGCAAGAGCGTGGCGGCCAGTAGTAGTCCGCCCAGCGCGGTGGCCATGCCCCAGTTGATCGAGGTGTTGGTATAGAAGGCCACGAAATAGCTGACCATCTGGTCGTTCGGGCTGCCGAGCAGCGCCGGCGTGATGTAGTAGCCGATGGACAGAATGAAGACCAACAGGGCGCCCGCGGCGACGCCGGAGACGGTCTGCGGGAAGTACACGCGCCAGAAACTGGCGAACGGGTGGCAGCCGAGCGATATCGCCGCCTTCATGTAGGACGGCGAAATGCCCTTCATGACGCTATAGATCGGCAGGATCATGAACGGCAGCAGGATGTGCACCATGGCGATGTAGACACCGGTGCGATTGAACACCAACTGCAGCGGCTGATCGATGATGCCGAGCCAGTGCAAGGTACTGTTGATCAAGCCGCCGGACTGCAGCAGCACGATCCAGGCGGCGACCCGCACCAGCACCGAGGTCCAGAAGGGCAGCAGCACCAGGATCATCAGCAGATTGCTGCGGCGCGTGGGCAGATTGACCAGCAGATAGGCCAGCGGATACGCCAGTGCCAGGCACAGGATGGTCACCACCAGGCTCATCCAGAAGGTGCGGGCGAAGATGTCGAGATAAATCGCCTGATCGGGCGCGGCGGGGGCGAGTTCGCCCAGATCGTCGATACGGTGATCGAGCGCCGCCAGCAGGTAATAGGGCGTGTGGGTCGAGGTGTTGCGACGAATGGCCTGCCAATAGGTCGGATCGCCCCAGCGCTCGTCGAGCGCGGTGAGCGCCGTTTTGTACGACAGGGGCGCGGGCGTCAGCGGCAGCTGGCGGACAGTCTTGTTGAGCAGGCTGCGATAGCCGGGGACTTCCATGTTAAGACGCTTGCCGACGTCGCCCAGGGTCTGCGCGTCGCGCGCGGCGGGCAGGTCGGCGGCCAGGGCCCGATAGGCGTCCTCCGGCGGCAGGGCGCGGCCATTCCAGGCCGCGACGGCTTTGACCGTCTGCGGCAGGCCGCCCGCCACTTCCGGGTTCTCGGTACTATGCAGCAGCAAGGCGGCGATCGGGACCACGAAGACCAACAGCACGAACAGCAATAACGGCAGGATCATCGACAGCGACTGATAGCGATGGAGGCGCTCGGCGCGCGCCAGCTTTTTCTTCAGCGCGCGCGGCGCCTCGATGGGCGCTTGGGCGGCATCGGACAGGGTGGCAGAGTTAGCGGTCATCGGCGTTTCCATAGGGCGATGGGTCGGGATGGCGGCGCCGGGCGCGGATGGCCCCGGCGCCGCTGCCAGGTTACTTGGCGGCCCAGGCGTTGAAGCGCTGTTCCAGCGATTCGCCGTAATCGGCCCAGAACGCCACATCGACGGCCAGGCCGCTCTTGATGTTCTGCGGCGCGGTGGGCAGCGTGGCGGCCACGTTTTTGCTCAAGAGGCCGACGGCTTTCTTGTTGCTCGGACCATAGGCGATTTGTTGCGAGTAGACCTTCTGGTTTTCCGGCTTGCTCGCGAAGGCGATGAACTTCAGCGCGGCATCCTTGTTGGGCGAGCCTTTGGGAATGGCCCAGGAGTCGAAGTCGTACATGCCGCCGTTCCAGACGATCTTCAGGTTCTTGCCGTCCTTCTGCGATGCGGCGATACGGCCGTTATAGGCCGAGCTCATCACCACGTCGCCCGACACCAGGTATTGCGGCGGTTGCGCGCCGGCCTCCCACCACTGAATGTTCGGCTTGAGCCGGTCGAGCATCTTGAAGGCCCGATCTTGCCCGGCCTGGGTGGCCAGCACCTTGTAAACATCCTTCGGCGCTACGCCATCGGCCATCAAGGCGACTTCCAGCGTGTACTTGGCGCCCTTGCGCAGACCCCGCTTGCCGGGGAATTTCTTCACGTCCCAGAAATCCTTCCAACTGCCGGGGGCGCTCTTGAGCTGGTCGGCGTTGTACGCCAGTACCGTCGACCAGACGAAGATGCCGATGCCGCAGGTTTGCACCGCGCCGGGGACGAAGTCGTTCTTGTTGATCTTGCTGTAATCCAGCTTCTCGAACAGTCCTTCGTCGCAGCCGCGCGCCAGTTCCGGCGATTCGACTTCGAGCACGTCCCAGGACACGCTGCGCGTGTCGACCATCGCTTTCACTTTGGCCATCTCGCCGTTATATTCGCCGCCGACCACCGATACGCCGGTGGCCTGTGTGAACGGTGCGTAATAGGCTTTTTCCTGCGCGGCTTTATTGGCGCCGCCGAAAGAAATCACGGTCAGGTCGCCGGCCAACGCGCTCGACGCACAGCAGGCGGCGGCAATCGCCAACGTCCAGGTTTTCACTGCAGTCTCCATCGATGTTTCTCCTTGAGTTATTGGAATCACATGCGTACTACTCGGCGACGACGGTGGGGTCGAGCGCCCTGACATGCTCTACATGCCACGTCAGCGGAATCACGTCGCCGACGGAAAGGGAGGCATCCAACTGGGCAATGGGTTGTTTGACGATGAATTGGCTGTTGCCGCAGGCTTCGAGCCGGATTCTGACGTGGTCGCCCAGATAGATGAATTCGCGGATACGGCCGGAGAAACGGTTGTGGCTGCCTTCGCTGCCCGCGCCGAGGCTCACGCGTTCCGGACGGATGGATAGCGAGACCGGCTGTCCCGGCGCCGCATCGTGCACCGCCATGGCCTCGATGCACTCGCCGCTGTCCAGCCCGACCGTGCAGCGCTCGCCGTCACGGCTAAGTAGCTTGCCGGACAGCCGGTTGTTTTCGCCGATGAAGTTGGCGACGAAGGTATTGCGCGGGTGCTCGTACAGCCCTTCCGGCGTATCGATCTGCTGAATCTCGCCGTGGTGGAACACCGCGACGCGGTCGGACATGGTCAGCGCCTCGCTTTGATCGTGAGTGACGTACACGACGGTGACGCCCAGGCGCTCATGCAGGTGTTTGATCTCGATCTGCATGTGCTCGCGCAATTGCTTGTCCAGTGCGCCCAGCGGTTCGTCCATCAACACCAATTGCGGTTCGAACACCAAGGCGCGCGCCAACGCCACCCGCTGCTGCTGGCCGCCGGATAACTGGCCGGGGTAGCGCTGCGCGAATTTTTCCAACTGCACCATGGCCAGCGCGCGTTTGACGCGCTCGGCGATGTCCGTCTTGTCCAGGCGTCGCACCTTGAGCGGAAAAGCCAGGTTCTGCGCCACGGTCATATGGGGGAACAAGGCGTAGTTTTGAAAGACCATGCCGATGTCGCGCTTGTGCGGCGGTACTCGGTTGAGCGACCGCCCGCCCAGCAGGATCTCGCCGGCGGTCGGGGTTTCGAATCCGGCCAGCATCATCAGGCTGGTGGTTTTGCCGGAGCCGGAAGGGCCCAGCAAAGTCAGGAATTCGCCCTTGCGGATATCCAGGTTGAGCTGTTTGACGATCAGGCTTTCGCCGTCGTAGCTCTTCTGGACATCGCGGAATCGAACCAGAATATCGTTCGCGTTCGCCTCGGTCATGATCAACCCCGTGCAATGAGAATGTCATGAGTGTAGGCAAGCGCGAGCGGCGGGCGTATCGGGGGCGGACGGATTTTGCTGTCGGTCGAAGTCCTAGCTATAGGTAGGGATATCCCTACACATTGGATGCCGATCGACGATTGGTTTGGGCCTAGAGCAGGTGGTGTTCGATGGCGTAGCGCACCATGTCGGCGACCGAGTGGGCGTGCAGCTTCTGCATCAGCCGAACTTTGTGGGTGCTGACCGTCTTGGCGCTGATCGCCAGTTGCAGGGCGATTTCGTTGACGTTGGTGCCACGCACCAGCCGTTCGAAGACTTGATACTCGCGTTCGGACAGCAGGGTATGCGGCGGACGTTCGTCGTCGAGCCCTCCCTCGAACACCATGCGGTTGGCCAGTGCCGGCTCCAGGTAGCGGCCGCCGCCGGCCACTTTGCGAATGGCGGAGAGCAGCAGCGCCGGGTCGCTGTCCTTGGTGGCGTAGCCGGCGGCGCCGGCTTTGAGGGCGCGGGCCACAATCTGTACTTCATCGTGCATCGATAACATCAGGATGGCCGGGGCCGGCGTGAGTGCGCGAATGCGGGCGATGGCCTCCAGCCCGCTGCCGCCCGGCATGGAGATGTCGAGCAGCACCACGTCGCACGGTGTGGCGCGCAGTTGCGACAGCAACGGGCCGACATGGGTCGCCTCGCCCACCACGCTCAGGTCGGGCGCCATCGAGACCAATTGCTTGATGCCTTCGCGTACGATGGCGTGATCTTCCGCGATGATGACCTTGATCATTGGATTTCCTCTCGGCAATCGACCGGTAGCCGCACCAGCAGTGTGGTGCCCTGTCCGGGCTGGCTGTCGATCTGCAGTTCGCCGCCTAAGAGCCACACGCGTTCGCGCATGCCGACCAGGCCGAAGGAGCGGCCGGCCGGTTGCCGCTCGGGCTGAAAGCCCTTGCCGTCGTCCGCGATGCTGAGGCTCACCCGGCGCGCCTCCGCGCTTAAACCGATGCTTACGGTCGCGGCTTCGGCATGGCGCAGCACATTGGTCAGCGCCTCTTGCAGAATGCGGAATAGGCCGATGGCCTGGGTGTCGTCCAGATGCAGCGGCGTATCGGGTACCGACACCAGGCAAGCGATACCGGTGCGGCTCTCGAAGCGCCGCGCTTGCCATTCGATGGCCGAGCCGAGTCCGGCGTCGAGCACCGGCGGTCGCAAGGCGCTGGCGACGTCGCGGACGATCTGGAAAGTGCTTTCGATCAGCTTCTTCATGTTGCCCAAGCGTTCGGCCAGCTTGGTGTCCAAATGCGCGAAGCCTAGCTCGCACATCGAGGTTTCCAGCCGCAGCACGGTAAGAATCTGTCCAAGTTCGTCATGCACCTCGCGCGCGATGCGCGCTTTTTCTTCTTCGCGCACCGATTCCAGGTGCGCCGCCAGGCTGCGCAATTGGCTGCGCGACTCGGCCAGTTGCAATTCGTGGTGTTTGTTCTGGCTGATGTCCCAGACGATACCGTCCCAGACCCGGCGGCCGTCGTCGAAACGTCGCACGCTGGCGCGCAGGTCGACCCAGTTCGAATGGCCGTCACGATGGCGCAGGCGGCCCTGCCAGCGCCAATCTCGCGCCTCGTCGACCGCCTGATGCCAGGCGGCGAGATAACCCGGCAGATCGGCCTCGTCGACCGCCTGCCGCCAGCCCTGCGACCATCCCTGCACCGTCTGTGCCGGATAGCCGAGCAGATGCTGGCTGGCGGCGCCGACGAAGGCTAAGCGCGGCGGCTCGCCGGCTTGCGGCGTTTCCAACCGGAACACCATACCCGGCACATTGGCGGCCATGCTCTTGTAACGTGCCTCGCTTTCGGCCAGTGCGGCGCGCGCCATGTAACGCTCGGTGATGTCGTTGAGATAAACCACCAGATATTCGGCGCGGCCGAATTGCAGAAAGCTCAGCGTGACCGACACCGCCAGCGGCTGCCCATCCAGCCGCCGGCATTGGGTCTCGAAGCTCTGGATCTCGTGGTTTGTTCGCAGCCGGTTCCAGGCATCGAGCCAGGTGTGGCTATCGAGCAGCGGTTCGAGTTCGGCGAGCCGGCGCGCGAGTAGCGCGCCTTGGGCATAGCCCAGCATGCGCTCGGCCGTGCGATTGGCGTAGCGGATACGGCTATCCCAGCTGACCCACAAAATGCCGACGGTGCTATTGTCGATGGAAAACTGCGACAGCCGCAGCTCGGCTTCGGTGGCGTTGCGCGTTTCCAGCTCTTGCCAGGCCGACAGCAGCCGCGCTTCCGCATGCCGGCGAGCGCGACGTTGCCGCCGCCACAGGCCCAGCGCCAGTAGTGCGGCGATAGTTAGCGCCAGCGTCAGGCGCTGCCAAAAGACGATGGTGTCGAGTAGGCGTGGATAGTTGGGACGAAGCCAAGTGGCGCGGATTTTTTCCAGACGCTCGGGCGGTAGTTGCGATAGTGCCTGGTCGAGCAGCGCTGGTAGTTCGGGCCAATCCTTGCGCACCGCAAGACGCAACAGGCGGGTATCGCCGATATCGCCGACGACCGCCAGGTTGGAGAAAGCCGGCTCTTTGAACAAGAGCGCCAATTGCGCTTCGTCGACGATGGCGTATTGCGCGCGTTGCTGCTCGACCGCCTGCACGGCCTGGCGATCCGATCGCGCCGGAAGCCGCGTCAACTCGGGGTAGTTGCGCTCGACGAACTGCCAAGCATCGCTGGATTGATCGATGGCCAGGCGTTCGTTCAACGCCAGGCGGTCGAGCTCCACCACATCGGCGCTCTCGGCGCGGAAGCCCACCAGCTTGTGCGGAACCCTGAGGTAGGGGAGCGAGAACAGCCAATGCCGCAAAGTGGCGGGTGTCTGCTGCATGCCCGGCGCCACGTCGACTTCGTCGCGCTCGACCGCCGCATCCAGTGCGTTCTGATTAGGGTATACCCGCCAGGATAGATGCAGGCCGTTCTGGCTTGCCAGCAGATTCATGAATTCGACATCGGCACCTTCCAGCCAAGGGCCGTGCGCGCTTTGCTGGAGATAGGGCGCCTGCAGTACCGCACCGACGCGCCAGTCGCGGCGAGCCGCCGGCAAGGCAGACGCCCAGGCCGCCGACGATAGCGCGGCAATGCCTGTCAGACCGAGTAGCAGGCGGCGGACGTTGCGGGCGGCATGTTGGTCTGACTTGGGCTTCAGTGTCGTTTCCTCGCCCGTCTAACAGTGTGAACAGGCTCTAAAAGTGGGCGACGTATCGCGTGAAAGGGAATGTCGATAAGCAGTCACTCTACTCATTGCGATAACAATAATAAACACCATCGCATGGTGCACCGCCCACCCCCAGTTTTGCCTGTTGCCGCTTTTCGCCCTTCTCTTGCCGATATGTAGCATTTTCCACTGCTTTTACCTGCCCGTTGGGACAGTTTATGTTGGATTGTCCAGCAATATGATTGATGTTGCTGGCTGGTGTGGCTAAGTTCCGTTAATGACTTTGGCATTGGCTGGTTGTGTTTATATGCCTTTGGATTGTTATGGTGGTGGGGCTGGGCCGTGCGGATGACATACGCCAGGGGAAGGTGATGAGGGTTTTTTCGGATATTTGCATTATCGGGGCGGGGGTCGGCGGGCTCTACTGCGCGAATGAACTAGCCAGTGCGGCGGCTTGCCGAGGCTTGTCGATCCGCGTCTTCGACCTGCGTCCAGAGGTGGGGGGGCGGATTCGCTCCAGCACGGCGGATGGCCGCCAGCCGGTCGAGTTGGGGGCTGAGCGATATAGCCCGGCGCTTCATCCGCATGTGCTGAATATATTGCAGCGCCACGATCGCAAGAGCCAGCCTTATCCGTTCGCCGGCCAGACGGCCGAGAGCCCGACGCAGCAGGCGGTACGGGCGGCACTGGCCGAACTGTCATCCATGCCGGCCGAGCTGCGCCAGGAGCCGTTTTTTGCGACGCTCGGCCGCCGCCTAGGGCGCGAAACGGCCACGAGCCTGATACGCTCGCTCGGCTACGACGCCTTGTTCCTGCCGACTATTTCGGCCGCCATGGCTGACGGCATTGTCGGCTCGCATCCCGAGACGCAGGCTCTGACCGGCAACGGCGCCAATCCGTGGTTTTGCGTCGAGGGCGGCATGCAGGGGCTGCTGAAGGAGATGCAGGCACGTGCGGAAGCGGGCGGGGCGGCGTTTAGTCTGCATCACCACTTGCAGTCGGTGACGGCCACGCCGGATGGCTACAGTCTGACGCTGCTCGATGAGCAGGAGCGTGTGGTGACGTACGAAACCCGCCATTTGATTCTAGCGCTGCCGCCGACCGCAATGCGCCTGCTCAATCTGGATTTTCCGCAAGCCTGGAGCACGGCGAGTTATGGCTCGCTACCGTTGTTCAAGGGCTTCCTGTTCTATTCGCAGCCGTGGTGGCTGGCGCATGGCCTGAGCGACCAGGTGCGGATCGTCGACAACCCGTTGCGCAAGGTGTACTTCCGCAGCGATCGGTACGTGTTCTTCTACAACGACAGCGAGAGTGCCAGCTATTGGCGAAGTTGCCTGGCCGATGGCGAACAATGGTATTTGACCACGGTGCGCCGCTATCTCGCCGAAGCGCTGGGACTGGATGAAGCCGCCATCCCCGAACCCAGTCACCAGCTGCACCATTTTTGGCGGCATGGCGTCGAATTCCATCAGTCGGGCACCGACAGGCATCCGTTGGCCTTGCGGCATGCGACAAACGGCATCATCGCCTGCTCCGATGCGTACACCGCGCATTGCGGCTGGATGGAAGGGAGCCTGCAAAGCGCCGGCGAGGCTTGTCGGCTGTTGCTCGCGCGTTTGTCCTCTTAATCGTCGCACCCGGTTCTAACTATGAGTGTTCTTGATTTTCCGAGGCTGTATTTCAGAGGCCATGCCCGCGCGAACATACCGACCGCCAACCGTAACGAACACGGCCAGATCGATATGGCCAGCAACACGGTCCGCATGGCGGGTGCACCCTTCGATCTCGCGTTGCCGCCGACCGTGTTCCACCAATATCTGCAACAACTGGGGCCGCGCTTCGATGCCGAGGGGCATCCCGACGCCGACGGTATCTTCAGCCAGGCGGTCGGGTTCAACGCTTGCGGCAACAACCATTTCTCCTGGGAGGCGGTGACGGTCAGCGCGGTGCAGACGGACGTCGGCGCGCCGGTGACCGATGACGACCTGGTGGGGGCCCGGTTGTCGTTGTGGGGGCACTATAACGACTACCTGAGAACGACCTTCAACCGCGCTCGCTGGGTGGATAGCGATCCGACCCGACCCGACGCGGTGCAGATTTACGCCGGGCAGTTCGTCATCGGCGAGCGCGAGACGGCCGCGCATGCGCCGTCGCTGTTTTCGGCCGACCTGGCGCAGGCGCACTCGGCACGCTGGGTGCACGGCAGTCATATCCTGGAGTTGCCCCAACATTTTTTGCGCGAGGATTTCGCCCGCGCCCGTCTGTTCCAGTTTTCGCTAGCAAAAGCCGACGCCCACTTCCTGTTCTCTCCCGAGGCCGAGCGCTTCACCGCCTTGACGCACTTGCGGCAGGCGATGGCGGATGAGTCGGTGCTGGGGCTGACGGTGCAGTACGCATTGTTCAATATGGCACCCCCGCCAGGGCCGAACTCGCCGGCCTTCTTCGAGCTGGTCGGCGTACTCGGCTTGTGGCGCAGAAACGAGCTGGCCACTTACCCGACCGGGCGTTTACTGCTGCCGCGCGATACGGCGCTCGGGCCGATGACGGTGCGTATCGGCGCCGAGCATGTGTCGTTCAATATGCCGACCAGTATTCCCTTCTCGGCGCGCAGCGCTAGCTGCGAGGGCCGTCCGACGCCGATGCTGGCCGCCAAACTGCCCTTGGGCGAGCTGGTGTTGCGCGATCAGCTCGGATGCGCAATCGCGCGCGTACCGCAAGCGGTGTATCTCGACTATTGGCGCCATCATGGGGTACTGGACGTGGCGTGCTTGGCCGAGCCCGTCGGTGCGCTCAGCCTGCAAGGCGATTGGGTGCGCTGGGACGAGCAAGAGTGGGTTTCGCAGTCGGACAGCGACAATCTGTATTTGGAAGCGCCGGATCGTCGGCGCGGCCGGGTATTCCCGCAGGCGCTGACGGTTCAGAGCTACTGGCGCGGCGAACATCGGCCGTATCCGGCGTTGGCTTTGCGCGTGGAGGGCGAAGGGCAGGCGCAGGCGTCGGCGCTGGTGCGCGACAACGCCCTCGAAGTGACGCTCGCCGGCCAGCGGCCCGGTTGCGCGCGTCTGTACTTGGGCGATGGCGAAGCGTTTGTGCATCTGCGTGTCTTGCCAGACGATTGGCATCTGGCCGATACCCCGGTCGAGGCGGTCGATTATGCCTTCCTGTACCGGCACGTCATGAGTTACTACGAACTGATCTATCCCTTCATGGCCGACAAGGTGTTCAGTCTGGCCGACCGGTGCAAGTGCGAAACCTACGCCCGGTTGATGTGGCAGATGTGCGACCCGCAAAACCGCGATAAAAGCTATTACATGCCCAGTACTCGCGAACTGTCCGAGCCGAAGGCCATGTTGTTCCTGAAATACCTGGCGCATGTCGAGGCGGCGGCCGCACCGGTTGTCACCGCAGCCGAACCGCCGGTTATCGGCGACAGGGCACAGCTGGTGGCGGCGTTGAAGACGGCGGTGGATCTAGAGTTGTCCATCATGCTGCAGTACGCGTTCGCCGGCTATTCGATTCCCTCCTATGCCCAGGGCCAGGCGCGCGTGGCATGCGGGCAATGGCAGCCGGCACAGCTCGCGCTGGCTTGCGGCAGCGGCGACCGCCGGCGCGATGGCGGTATGCGCGGCACTTTGCTGGAAATCGCGCATGAAGAAATGATCCACTACCTGGTGGTCAACAATCTGCTGATGGCCTTGGGCGAGCCGTTCTATCCGGGGCGTGCGCTGGTCGGCGAGGAGGCGCGACAGGTTTTCGGGCTGGATACCGAATTCGCCTTCGAGCCGTTTTCCGAACATGTGCTGGCCCGTTTCGTTCGCTGGGAATGGCCGAACTTTATCCCCGCGCCCGGCCCCTCCATCGCCGGATTCTATGCCGCCATCCGCCAGGCGCTTGCGACGCTGCCGGCACTGTTCGTCGGCGTCGACGGCAAGTGCGGCGGCGAGCACCACCTCTTTCTGAACGAACTGACCAACCGCGCTTACCCGGCTTATCAATTGGATGTGTTCGACCGCGATAGCGCGTTGTTCGCCATCGACTTCGTGACGGCGCAAGGCGAGGGCGCCGCATTGGACTCGGCGCATTTTGCCCAGTCGCATTTCCAGCGCTTGCGGCAGTTGAACAGCCAGTTGCTGCAACAACCGGTGCCGTTCGAACCGGCGCTGCCGGTACTGAAGAATCCGGTGCTGCGCGAGCGGGCGGGGTGCACGGTGGTGCTCGATGAGCAGGCCCGGACATTGATGGCGCTCTATCAAGGCGGTTACGACTTGATGTTGCAGATGATGGCGCTGCATTTCGCACAGCGGCCGCTGGGCAGCCTGCGCCGCTCTCGGCTGATGAATGCCGCCATCGATCTCATGACCGGCTGGTTGCGACCGTTGTCGCTGGCCCTGATGCAATTGCCGTCCGGCGAGCCCGGTCGCTATGCCGGCCCGCCGGTGCCCGAGCCGATAGGCGCCGGCGTCGCCGACGATTATGTCGAAGGCTGTCGGATGTTGGCCGAGCGCTGTCGGGCGCTGAGCGCACAGGCGGTGGCCATGGCGCCTGGCGGACTCGGTGCCGCGCCACGGGAATTGTTGGACTTTTATACCCGTCAGCTGATGGATCTGGCTGACGGCAAGGTAACGAGAGAGGCTTAAATGCAGAAAGTGATCATTGTCGGAGGCGGACTGGCCGGCGGGTTGACGGCGATCTATCTGGCGCGGCGCGGTTTTCATGTGCACGTGGTGGAAAAACGCGGCGATCCGCTCTGCGATATCGGCGGATACGTCGATACGGTCAGTTCTCGCGCCATCGGCGTCAGCATGACGGTACGCGGCATCCAGGCGGTGCTGGCCGCCGGCATCCCGCGCGACCAACTGGAGCAGTGCGGCGAGCGTATCGTCGGTATGGCTTTCTGTGTCGGCGGTAAATACCGGGTGCGCGATTTGCGGCCGCAAGAGGAGATGTACCCGCTGTCGTTGAACCGGGCGGCCTTTCAGCGCTTGCTGAATACCCACGCCGTGGCGCTTGGCGTGACCTACGATTTCGAGCAGAAATGCCTGGACGTCGACCTGGAGGAGAAGTCGGTGCTGCTGCAGGCCGCGGACGGCCAGATACGACGCCTGCAAGGCGACTGGATCATCGGCGCGGACGGCGCTTATTCCGCCGTGCGCCAGGCCATGCAAAATAGCCTGCGGCGCTTCGAGTTCCAGCAGACTTTCTTCCGCCATGGTTACAAGACCCTGGTGTTGCCCGATGCCGAAGCGTTGGGATTCCGCAAAGACCTGCTGTATTTCTTCGGCATGGATTCGAAAGGCTTGTTCGCCGGGCGGGCGGCGACCATTCCCGATGGCAGCGTCAGCATTGCGGTCTGCCTGCCTTATCACGGCGAACCCAGTCTGGCATCCGAAGACCGGACGTCGATGAAGACGTTCTTCAGCCAGTATTTCATCGGTTTGCCGCAATGGGCGCTCGACGAGATGTTGGCGCAGTTCCTGGTCAAACCCAGCAACGACCTCATCAATGTCCGTTCCAGCACTTTCCATTACAAGCACCACGCCCTGCTGCTGGGCGACGCGGCGCACGCTACCGCGCCTTTCCTGGGGCAGGGGATGAATATGGCGTTGGAAGACGCGCGCAGCCTCGATAGCCTGTTGGATCAATACGGTAACGATCTGCTCCGGGTGCTGCCGGCATTCACGCAGCAACGCAAGGTGCAGGCCGATGCGATGCAGGACATGGCGCGCGCCAATTACGACGTCTTAAGTAGCGCCAGCCCGATCTTTTTCTTGCGCACTCGTTATACGCGCTACATGCACCGGAAATTTCCCCGGCATTTTCCGCCGGACATGGCCGATAAGCTGTACTTCACCGCAGTACCGTACGACGTGTTGCAGCAAATTCAGCGCAAGCAGAACGTTTGGTACAAATTTGGGAGAGTCAACTGATGAATATTCTGGTTATTGGTGCGGGCCCGGCGGGGTTGGTATTTGCCAGTCAACTGAAATTGGCTCGGCCCGACTGGCGTATCCGCATGATCGAAAAGCAGGATCCGGAGTCGGTGACCGGCTGGGGGGTGGTGCTGCCAGGCCGGCCCGGCCAGCATCCGGCCAACCCCTTGTCTTATCTGGATGATGCCGACACGCTGAATCCGCAGTTCCTGGAGGAATTCCAATTCGTCCATGGCGATCAATCGAGCCGGATGCCGATCGGCGTGCTGATGTGCGGTGTCGGGCGGCGCGGCCTGGTACATGCGTTGCGGGCGAAATGCCAGTCGCTCGGCATTGAAATTCGTTACGGCGCCGCGCCGACGAACGTGACCGACGGCGTCGGCGGCGAGTTCGACCTGGTCGTCGTCGCCAATGGCGTCGGCCACAAGCATGACGGCATGGCCGAGGCGCTGCGGCCGCGGTTGGAGTACGGCGGCAATCGCTACATCTGGTATGGCACCACGCGGCTTTTCGACCAGATGAACCTGATTTTCCGGGCGCACGAGACCGGCACGTTCGTCGCGCATGCCTATCGCTATGCCGACCGGATGAGTACTTTCATCGTCGAGTGTAGTGCCGCGACCCATGCCTGTGCCGGACTCGAACGGATGTCGGAACGAGAGTCGGCGACCTTCATCTCCGATGTCTTCCAGTCGACCCTGCGCGGGCATGCCCTGCTGGGCCAGCCTGCGCAGGGCTGGCGCCAGTTCATGACGCTCAGCCATGAAACCGCCGCCGAAGGCCGTCTGGCGCTGTTGGGCGATGCCTTGCAATCCGGGCATTTCTCCATTGGCCATGGCACGACCATGGCGGTGGTCGAGGCCCAGCTGTTGGTGAAGGCGCTGTGTACCGAAGCCGATCTGCCCGCTGCGTTGGCCAATTTCAATGCGCACGTGCTACCGCTGGTGCAACTGTTCAAGTCGCATGCCGATTGCAGCCGGTTGTGGTTCGAGACCATCGATGAACGCATGCACCTGAATCATGCCGAACTGGCGCAGCACTTCGATGCCCGGCGCAAGGCGTTGCCGCCGCTGCCCGAGGCACTGGGGCGCGAGCTTGGCTACGCGCTGGCCCGCTAGGAGATGGCGATGACCCGGATTCCGCCGCTACTGCCTCAGCAATGGAGCAGTGCCTACATCTCGTATTGGTCGCCGATGATGCCGGAGGATCAAATCAGCTCTGGTTATTGCTGGTTCGATTACACGCGCAATCTCTGTCGTATCGATGGTCTGTTCAATCCTTGGTCCGAACGTACGACCGGTTACCGCTTGTGGATGTCGGAAACCGGCAATGCCAGCGCGCGCCGCACGCATAAGCAGAAGGTGGCCTATGGCCGCGACGGCGTCGAGCTCAGCGCTCAGCCGCTGGCGGAGGAGTCCGCGTTATTCGAGCAGTTGTACTTGCCCCAGGGGGTGTTGCGCGAGCACCGGGCACGTCACGATGGCCGGCACGAAGTGCTGGGGTTGGTTGCCGATGCCTGGACTTACCAGCGGCCGGGCAAAGGGCCGGCGACCTTGTTCCTCAAGGCCGACACCGATTTACTGCTGCGCATGGTGACCGGCGACGCCGACGGGCATGCCTCGGTGCGGGATTTTCCCAATTTATGCACCCGGTCGATTCCGGCATGGATCTTCGCCGCCGATGCGGCGGGCAGGTCAGATTTTGCCTAGTTGGGCGTCGGCATGGATAATGAGGCATCCTCGTCTGAATGATCGTTGCCGTGAACCCCACTCTCACCACTGATATCGATCAGGCCTGCGCGCGTCTGCGTTCGGGCCTGCTGGTCGCCATACCCACCGAAACCGTCTACGGTTTGGCGGCGGATGCCTGCAATCTGGACGCGGTGCAAAAAGTCTTCAAGCTCAAGCGCCGTCCGGCCAGCAACCCGCTCATCGTGCACTTGGCCGATGCCGCGCAGTCCGACAATTGGGTCAAGTCGGTGCCGGTCGCCGCAGAGCGCCTGATGAAAACGTTCTGGCCCGGCCCGCTGACCCTGGTGCTGCCGGCGGCCGATCATGTGTCGCGCGTGATTACCGCCGGTCAGGGCAGCGTGGCCTTGCGCGTGCCTTCGCACCCGCAGGCGCGCGAACTGCTGCGGCGTTTCGGCGGCGGCCTGGTGGCGCCGTCGGCTAATCGCTATATGTCGATCAGTCCGACCTCGGCGGAACATGTGGCACGCCAGTTCGCCGGCGAGGATTTGCTGATTCTGGATGGGGGCGTTTGCAAGGTGGGGCTGGAGTCGACCATCGTCGGGCTGTTGCCCGGCGAGCCGCCGCGTCTGTTGCGCCATGGCATGATCGCCGTGACCGAGCTGGAAGCGGTGTTGGGCAGTAAATTGGTCGTGGGTGCTCACGGCGGCTTGCGCGTCCCGGGACAGCACCACCGGCATTATGCGCCGCATACCCCAGCCTGGCGTTTCGATACGCCGCCGCACGATGCGCTGGCCGATGCCGCCACCGCCTGGCTGTGGTGCGGCGGCGCCATACCGAGCGCCGGTCCGGCGCTGGATCTGGGCGCCGACCCCAAGGCTTACGCGCGAGCGCTGTACGATGCGCTCTACCAGCTCGACCATCTGGCCGCGGCGCGGCTGATGATCCAGACACCACCCGATTCGCCGGCCTGGGCGGCGGTGCACGACCGGCTCAATCGTGCGAGCCAGCCGCTCTAGGCAGGTATTTGGCGGATGAAGTGCTACATTCGAAAGGTTCGCCCATCTCGATGAGGGGGCCTTTAGAGGAGATCCGCATGAATGCCAAAGACAGCACCAAGGCCATTGCCGCGTTGAACCACATAATGGAGCTGGAACTTGCCGGGGTGGTGAAGTATACCCACTACGCCTTGATGGTCTACGGTTACAACCGTATCCCCATCGTCTCCTGGCTCAAGGACAACGCCACCGAGAGTCTCGATCATGCGCGCCGCGCCGGCGAGATGGTGACTTTGCTCGGCGGTCATCCTTCGTTGAAAATCGGCGCGTTGCTGGAAACCGAGCGCCACGACATCGGCGACATTCTGCGCGAGAGCTTGCAGCATGAGCAAAAGGCGCTCGACGCTTACTACGAGCTGCTGAAGATCAGTGTCGAAAAGTCGGTGCTGTTGGAGGAGTACGCGCGCGAGATGATCGTGCAGGAAGAGCTACATCTCGACGAGGTCAATAAGATGTTGCGCGCGCCGGGCGCCACCGCGCCATTCGCCGAGTGACGTATCGCTGACCGGCGGCGGCTTGTCGCCGCCGGTCAGTGTCTGTCGACCCTAAACCTTTTCTCGTTTTTGCCGCCGGCGCAGCTGGTAGTTGAGGAACACTCGCCCCAGCGACGGGTGCAAGAGCGGCAACCCCACCCATTTCCTCTGTCCCTGATCGATCGGCAGCTTGCGCAGCGCGCCCAACGTCAGTTCGCCGTCGATTTTCAGGCTGGCCAGCAGGCGCTGGTAGAGGAACTCGTCCAGCGATTGATCTCGGATCAGATCCTTGAAGCCCTCGCGGCCGAGAAAGCGGGCCGCCAGTTGCTGGAATTCCGCGCGCAAAGCCGGCCAGTGATGGCTCTGCTGCAGGGTGTCCTTGATGCGTTGCACGATGGTGATGCGATCTTCCACCAGGAAGGGGGCATATTGCGCGCGAATGCCTCGTTGGCGTTGGCGGCAACCGTACAGCGCCAGCGGCACGACTTGCAGCCGGGAGATCGACGCCATCAGGCGCACGGAAAACTCCAGATCCTCGTAGACCAGCCCCTCGGCGAAACGCATCTTGCCCAGACTTTCGCGGCGATACAGCCGGCAGCACACGCTGGCCGGCAATTCGCCGGTCAACAGCGCGCGCAGGGCTTCCGGTCCCGGCAAGCCTTTGCTGGCCACGGTATAAGTCGGCGGAAAGTTGCATGGGGTGCCATCGGCAAACCCGTGCATCCAGCACTGTACGACATCGGCATTGCTGTTTTCGGCGGCGTTGACCAAGGTATGCAGGAAAGTGGGATGCCACAGGTCGTCGGCATCGACAAAAGCAATGAAACGGCCGCGTGTCTGTTCCATGCCCGTGTTGCGCGCGGCGCCCACGCCGCCGCGCTGGCGGCGGGCATAGCGCAACCGGGTGTCGGCGGCAATCAGCGATCGCAGGCGCACAGGGGTTTCGTCGCTGCTGCCGTCATCGACGATGATCAGTTCGAAGTTGGTGAACGTTTGCGCCGTGATCGAGCGCAAGGTGGTCTCCAGGTAACTGAGATCGTTGTAGCTGGGAAGGATGATGGAAACGATGGGCTGCATGGCAAACCGCAAAAATGGAATGATTATCCATGCTCATCGGGTTACAAACAAGGCTGGCAGAACATTTTGGCATGGGATAGCCATCAACGATCGATCGATGCGGCGCGGGATGGCGGTAAATGAAAACGAATGGGGTAAATGCCTTTTTTACGCCATTTTTATATTCAAATAAGTAAGGTTCGACCATGGATGATCAGGCGGGTGCGAGTCGGTATTGCCCGCCATGGATAAACAAGGAGAGATCGCGATGGATCTGATCTACGTAGGTTTGACGCTGTTGTTCGCGCTGTTGACCTTCCTGCTGATCGCAGGTTGCGCGCGTTTGGGGGGCAAGTCATGAGCTTGATTTATCTGTTGAGCGCCGCCTCGGCCATCGGGCTATTGGTGTACCTGATTTATGCGCTGTTGAAACCGGAGAATTTCTAACATGACGTCTGATGCCCTGATTTTGCTGGGGACCTTTCTGGTCGCGCTGTTGTTGCTGTCGTATCCGCTGGGCGGCTACATGGCGCGAGTCATCAAGGGGGATGCCCCAGGTCCCGTCCGTTTCTTTGTGCCGGTCGAACGCTTTATCTATCGCCTGTGCGGGGTGGATCCGGAGCAGGAAACCGGCTGGAAGGGTTATACCTTCGGCCTGATTCTGTTCAGCCTGATCGGAACGTTGTTCGTGTATCTGCTGCAACGCGTCCAAGGCTTCTTGCCGCTCAATCCGCAAGGGATGGGGGCGGTGTCGCCCGACTCGGCCTTCAATACCGCCGTGTCGTTCGTGACCAATACCAACTGGCAGGGGTATGGCGGCGAAAGCACCATGAGCTACCTGGTTCAGATGGCGGCGCTGACCGTGCAGAACTTCCTGTCGGCGGCCAGCGGCATTGCCGTGGTGGTGGCGCTGATTCGCGGCTTCGCCCGCCACAGCGCCGCGGCGATCGGTAATCTGTGGGCCGACCTGACGCGCATCACGCTGTATATCTTGTTGCCGCTGTCGGTGGTGTTCGGCCTGTTGTTCGTCGGCCAGGGCGTGATTCAGAACCTGAGTCCGTACAAGGACGCGACCACGGTTCAGGCGACCCAATACCAAGTGCCGCGCCTCGATAAAGCCGGCAATCCGGTCAAGGATGCCGCCGGCAAGCCGGTGATCGATACGCTGACCAGCAAAACGCAGTCCTTGGCCATGGGCCCGGTCGCGTCGCAAGAAGCCATCAAGTTACTGGGGACCAATGGCGGCGGTTTCTTCAATGCCAATTCGGCCCATCCGTATGAAAATCCGACGCCGCTGGCCAATTTCCTGCAGATGCTGGCGATCTTCCTGATTCCCGCCGGGTTGTGCTTTACCTTCGGCGCCATGGTCGGCGACAAACGCCAGGGCTGGGCGGTGATCGCCGCCATGGCGGTGCTGTTCGTCGCGCTGGCCAGTGTGGGTCTGTGGGCTGAGCAGAAGGGGGTACCGGCACTGTCGCATCTGAATGTCGACCAGCAGGCCAGCGCGCTTCAGGCGGGCGGTAATATGGAAGGCAAGGAAACCCGTTTCGGCATCAACAGCACCATGCTGTTCGTCGCCGTAACCACCTCGGCCTCCTGCGGCGCGGTCAACGCCATGCACGATTCGTTGACGCCGATTGGCGGTCTGGTGCCGACCTTCCTGATGCAATTGGGCGAAGTGGTGTTCGGCGGTGTCGGTTCCGGTCTGTACGGTATGCTGATCTTCGCCATCCTGGCCGTGTTCATCGCCGGGCTGATGGTGGGACGCACGCCGGAGTATCTGGGCAAGAAGATCGAAATCTTCGAAATGAAGATGACCGCCCTGACGATTCTGGTCACCCCGACCTTGGTCCTGGTACTGACCGCCCTTGCCGTTCTGACCGACGGCGGTCGCGCCGGTATCGCCAATCCGGGTGCACACGGCTTCAGCGAGCTGCTCTATACCTTCACCTCGGCAGCCAACAACAACGGTAGCGCCTTCGCCGGCGTGTCGGCCAACACCCCTTGGTTCAACATCATGACCGGCATCGCCATGTGGTTCGGCCGCTTCTTCATGATTGTGCCGATTTTGGCCATCGGCGGTTCGCTGGCCGGCAAGAAGCGCCTGCAGGTGACCTCCGGCACCTTGCCGACCCATGGGCCGCTGTTCGTGGTGCTGCTGATCGGCGTGGTGTTGCTGGTGGGGGCGCTGAACTATGTGCCGGCACTGGCCCTGGGCCCGGTCGCCGAACATTTGCAAATGATCCTGGCGCACTAATCGACGACAGGAGAGACGAAAAATGAGCCAAACAATCAAAAATATGTCGATGTTCGATCCAAGCCTGGTCAAACCGGCGCTGATCGATTCGTTCCGCAAGCTGTCGCCGCGCAATCAGTGGCGTAACCCGGTGATGTTCGTGGTGTTCATCGGCAGTATTTTGACCACCTTGCTGCTGATTCCGGCCATGCAGGGCAAGGGAGAGGCCTCGTTCGGCTTCATCCTGGGCATTGCCCTGTGGTTGTGGTTTACCCTGCTGTTCGCCAATTTCGCCGAAGCGCTGGCCGAAGGCCGCAGCAAGGCCCAGGCAGCGAGTTTGCGTAGCGCCAAGAAGAACGTGATCGCCAAAAAGCTCGACGGCGAGAAATACGGCGCCAAGGTGGCCGTGATCGACGGTTCCAGCCTGCGCAAGGGCGATGTGGTGCTGGTCGAGGCCGGCGACACCATTCCGGTCGATGGCGAGGTGATCGAGGGCGTGGCCTCGGTGGACGAGTCGGCTATCACGGGCGAATCCGCGCCGGTGATCCGCGAGTTCGGCGGCGACTTTTCTTCGGTGACCGGCGGCACCCGCGTGCTGTCCGACTGGATCGTGGTACGCATCACGGCGAATCCCGGCGAAACCTTTCTCGATCGCATGATCGCCATGGTCGAGGGCGCCAAGCGCCAGAAGACCCCGAACGAGATCGCATTGACCATCTTGCTGGTCGCACTGACCATCGTCTTCCTGGTGGTGACCGTGACCTTGCTGCCGTACTCGATGTTTAGCGTCAGCGTGGCGCACGCCGGTACGCCGATCACCATCACGGCATTGGTGGCGTTGCTGGTGTGCCTGATCCCGACCACCATCGGCGGTCTGCTGTCCGCCATCGGCGTGGCCGGCATGAGCCGCATGATGCAGGCCAATGTGATCGCCACCTCGGGCCGCGCGGTGGAAGCCGCCGGCGACGTGGATGTGCTGTTGCTCGACAAGACCGGCACCATCACGCTGGGCAACCGCCAGGCATCGACTTTCCTGCCTGCCATGGGGGTGAGCGTGGAGATGCTGGCCGATGCGGCGCAACTGGCTTCGCTGGCCGACGAAACGCCGGAAGGCCGCAGTATCGTGGTGTTGGCCAAGCAGCAGTTCAACCTGCGTAGCCGCTCCTTGACGCAGCACGAGGCGACCTTCATTCCGTTCTCTGCGACGACCCGTATGTCCGGGGTCGATTACGACGGCCGCCAGATCCGCAAAGGCGCGATCGACGCCATCCGCAAGCATGTGCAGGCTGAGGGCGGCACCTTCCCCGAAGACGCCGGCCGTATCGCCGACGAGGTGGCCCGGCGCGGCAGTACGCCGCTGTTGGTGGCCGAGGGCGGCCGCGTGTTGGGCGTGATCGAGCTCAAGGATATCGTCAAGGGCGGCATCAAGGAACGTTTCGCCGAACTGCGCCAGATGGGCATCAAGACCATCATGATCACCGGCGACAATCCGCTGACCGCGGCGGCGATCGCCGCCGAAGCCGGTGTCGACGATTTCCTGGCCGAAGCCACGCCGGAGAACAAGCTGTCGTTGATCCGCAAGCATCAGGCCGAGGGCAAACTGGTGGCCATGACCGGCGACGGTACCAACGATGCACCGGCCTTGGCGCAAGCCGACGTCGCCGTGGCGATGAATACCGGCACGCAAGCCGCCAAGGAAGCCGGCAACATGGTCGACTTGGACTCCAATCCGACCAAGCTGATCGAGATCGTCGAGATCGGCAAGCAAATGCTGATGACGCGCGGCTCGTTGACCACGTTCTCGATCGCCAACGACGTGGCCAAGTACTTCGCCATCATTCCGGCGGCGTTCGCCTCGACTTATCCGCAGCTCAATGCGCTCAACGTCATGCATCTGAACAGCCCGAACTCGGCCATCCTGTCGGCGGTGATTTTCAACGCCCTGGTGATCGTGGCGCTGATCCCGCTGGCGCTCAAAGGCGTGAAGTACAAGGCTCAGGCCGCCGCGCAGCTGTTGCGCGACAACCTGCTGATCTATGGCCTGGGCGGCATTATCGTGCCCTTCGCCGGCATCAAGCTGATCGATATGGTCATCGGCGCCATGGGTTGGGCATAAAGGAGAATATTGTGAGCAAAACCATTCGTCCCGCCGTTGTGCTGTTTGCGGCGCTGACCATACTGACCGGCCTGCTGTATCCGCTACTGATGACCGGTGCCGCCCAACTGCTGTTTCCGAGCCAGGCCAACGGTAGCCTGGTGCAAAAGGACGGCAAGCTGATCGGTTCCAGCCTGATCGGGCAAAACTTCAGCGATAATCGCTATTTCTGGAGCCGGCCGTCGGCGACCTCGCCGCAACCGAACAATGCCGCCAATTCCGGCGCATCCAACCTGGGGCCGACCAATTCGGCGCTGACCGATGCCATCAAGGCGCGTATCGATGCGCTGAAGGCCGCCGGTCCGGTGCCGGCAGGCGCTGTGCCGGTCGATCTGGTGACGGCATCCGCCAGCGGTCTCGATCCGGATATCTCGCCGGCCGCGGCTTTTTACCAAGTGCTGCGCGTCGCCGCCGTGCGTAAGCTGCCGGCAGAGAAGGTTCAGGCTTTGGTCGAGCGCCACATCACGCCGCCGCAATGGGGCTTTCTTGGCGAAGCGCGCGTCAATGTGCTGCAATTGAACCTGGATCTCGATCGCCTGTAAGCGACCGAGATGCGGAATCGGGCCCGAGGCCTGCGCGGGATGCCCTGCGCGGGCCCGGGCTTTGCCGCCGTTAGGCGGGAATGCGTAGAGAGAACCAACCATGACCGATCAGCGCCCTGATCCGGACGAACTGCTCAATCAGCTCAAACGCGACGAAGCCGAAGCGCAACGCGGCCGGCTGAAAATCTTTTTTGGCGCTTGCGCCGGGGTCGGCAAGACCTATGCCATGCTCAGCGCCGCGCAGGAACGGGTCGCCTCCGGCGGCCAGGTGGTCGCCGGGGTGGTCGAAACGCATGGCCGCAAGGAGACCGAGGAGAAACTGGTCGGGCTTGAGCGGCTGCCGATGAAAGAGGTTGAATACAAAGGGCACAAGCTGCAGGAGTTCGATCTGGATGCCGCGTTGGCGATCGCGCCGCCCTTGATCCTGATCGACGAGTTCGCCCACTCCAACGTGCCGGGTTCGCGCCATCCCAAGCGCTGGCAGGACGTGGAGGAGTTGCTGGCCGCCGGCATCGACGTCTACACCACTTTGAACGTGCAGCACCTGGAGAGTCTGAACGACGTGGTCGGTCAGATTACCGGCATCGTGGTGCGTGAAACGCTGCCTGACAAGGTGTTCGATTCGGCCGACGAAGTCTCGCTGGTGGATTTGCCGCCGGAGGAACTGCTCGGGCGGCTGCACGCCGGCAAGGTGTATATCGCGCACCAAGCCAAACGGGCGGTCGACAATTTCTTCCGCAAGGGCAATCTGCTGGCGCTACGCGAGTTGGCGTTGCGCCGCACGGCCGACCGGGTCGACGCACAGATGCGCGCCTATCGCGCCGACCAGGCGATCAAACCGGTCTGGCAGGCGCGCGAACGGCTGCTGATCTGCCTCGGGCCCGCGCCCGGCGGCGAAAAACTGGTGCGTAGCGCCAAGCGCATGGCGGCCAACCTCGACGCCGACTGGATCGTTGTCTATGTCGAGACGCCGCATTTGCAGCGCTTGCCGCAGGAAAGCCGCGACCGCGTGCTGAAAGTGCTGAAGTTGGCGCAGGAGTTGGGGGCCGAGACCAGTGTGCTGGCCGGCGCGGCGCTGGCGGAGACGGTCGAGGCCTATGCCCATTCCCGCAACGTTTCCAAACTGGTGGTCGGCAAATCGCCCCGCAGCCGTTGGTCCCAGGTGTTTCGGCCGACGCTGGTGGACGAACTGTCGCGGCGCAATAGCCAGTTCGATATCTACGTGGTCGGTAACGATCTGGCGGGCGGCGAGGAGGGCGGCTCGCGCCGCCGTCATGCCGGCGGCGGCTTGTTCGAGGCGCCCGAGGCGCGCGCGCGTCAGCGGCTGGGCTACCTGGCGGCATTCGGCGTCACGGCCGCCACCACCGTGCTGGCGGGGGTGCTGGCCTCCGTGCTCGATTTGTCGAACATCATCATGATCTACTTGTTGGTGGTGGTCGGGATCGCCGTACGCTTCGGCCGTGGCCCGGGTGTGTTGGCGTCCTTCATTTCGGTGGCGCTGTTCGACTTTTTCTTCGTGCCGCCGCGCATGTCGTTCTCGGTGTCGGATACCCAGTACATCGTCACTTTCATCGTCATGTTGTCGGTGGCCTTGACCATCAGCCAACTGACCGCGCGCATGAGTTTCTCTGCGCGCATCGCCACACATCGCGAACGCCGTACCCGGGCGTTGTACGACCTGGGGCGCGAATTGGCCGGAGCGTTGACTGCGCAGCAGATCGTCGAAATCGGTGCCAGCCACGTCGAGGCGTTGTTCCAGGCGCGTTGCGAGGTGCTGACGCCCAATAGCCACGAGCAGGTTCGCGCCTTACTTTCGACCGGCATTGCCGACGTCGGCGTGGCGCAGTGGGTGTACGACCATCAGCAGCCAGCCGGCCTCGGCACCGATACCTTGCCGTCGAACGCCGCCCTGTACATGCCGCTCAAGGCCCCGATGCGCACGCGCGGGGTGCTGGCGCTGGTGCCGCAGGATGTGCACGAGGTCTTCATTCCCGAGCAGCAGCGCTTATTGGAGACGTGTGCGGCGCAGATCGCGCTGGCACTCGAACGCGTGCACTACGTCGAGGTGGCTCAGGACGCGATTGTCGCCATGGAGTCCGAGCGGCTGCGCAACAGCGTGTTGTCGGCGATCTCGCACGATCTGCGCACGCCGCTGACCACCATGGTCGGCTTGTCGACACTGCTGGCGCAGACGCTGTCGCGCGAGCAGCAGCTGGACGTGGCGCATTCGATCCACGACGAAGCGTTGCGCATGAACAACCTGGTGACCAACCTACTGGATATGGCGCGCCTGCAGTCCGGCGTGCGGCTCAACAAGCAGTGGCAGTTGCTGGACGACGTGGTCGGCAGTGCGCTGCGTTCGGCCGATACCTCGCTCGTCGGCCATCATTTGCAGATCGAGCTGCCGGCCGACTTGCCGCTGTTGGCCTTCGACGAAGTGCTGATCGAGCGGGTGTTGGTCAACCTGCTGCAAAATGCCGGCAAGTACACGCCGCCGGGGTCGACCATCCGCCTCTCGGCCGAAGTCGGCATTGGCGAAGCGACCGTCTCCGTCTGCGACGATGGCCCCGGCCTGCCCGCCGGGCTGGAATCGCGCTTGTTCGACAAGTTCACCCGCGGTACTTTCGAATCGCCCACGCCAGGCGTTGGTCTGGGCCTGGCCATTTGCCGTTCGATCGTCGAGGCGCATGGCGGTACGATCCAGGGCAGCAACCGTGTGCCGCACGGTGCTTGTTTCACCTTTACCCTGCCGCTGGGGCATCCCCCGGTGGTGCCGGAGGAGTGATGTCGTGAGCGAATTGCCGATTGCCATCGTTTTGATCGAGGATGAAAAGTCGATCTGCCATTTCCTGTCGGCCACGCTGGAGAGCGAGGGCATGCGTGTCTTTGCGGCCGAAACCGGTCGCCAGGGCCTGATCGAGGTGGAGACGCGCAAGCCGGATCTGGTGATTCTCGACCTGGGCCTGCCGGATCTCGATGGCGTCGAGGTGATCCGTCGTTTACGTCAATGGTCGCAAGTGCCGATCCTGGTGCTGTCGGCGCGCACCCAGGAGGAACAAAAGGTCGAGGCATTGGACGCCGGCGCCGAGGATTACCTGACCAAGCCGTTCGGCGTGGCCGAGTGCCTGGCGCGCGTGCGCGTGTTGTTGCGCCGCCGGGTGCGCGATAGCGCCTCCGCCAGCCAAGTGTTCCAATTCGGCGATGTGCGGGTCGATCCGGTGAACCGGCTGGTGTACAAGCAGGACGTCGAGGTGCGGCTGACGCCGGTCGAATATCGACTGCTGAGCGTACTGGTACGCGATGCCGGCAAGGTACTGACGCATCGCGAGTTGCTGCGCGAGGTATGGGGGCCGTCGTATTCGGAAAGCAATCAGTATCTGCGGGTGTACATGGGGCACTTGCGCCAGAAGCTGGAAGACAATCCGGCGATGCCGCGCCATATACTGACGGAAACCGGCGTCGGCTACCGTTTGTGCCCGACCGTCTGAGGTATTGCCCGCCGTCGGCGGCCGGCCGCGATGCCGCCGGCCACCCACCCGTCGTTTGGTCATGCTTAAGAATCAAGGCTTGGCGCGGTCTGGAGGGCGGGCTACACTCCTGACTTCCTTCGTTTCCGTTCGATACATCATGCCGCTGTCTCCGCGTTTTCTGCCGTTACTGTTTCCCCTTGTCCTGCTGACCGCGTGTTCGAGTCTGCCGCCATTGCCGGCAACGCCCACGACGGCGCAGCGCCCGACGCCGACAGCGACGTCGGGCTCGGTCAGTTTCAGCCCCGAGCCGGTCGGTGCGCTGCCGGACTGGCAACAGCAGGATTTGACCACCTCGTTGCAGGCGTTGCGGCAGAGCTGCCGCGTGGTGGCGCGCCAGCCTCAGTGGTCGGCGCCCTGCCAGGGCGTATCGGCGCTCGCCAGCGCCGACAATGCCGGGATCCATCAGTTTTTCGAAGCGCACTTCACCGCCTGGAGAATGCATGATGGCGCGCGCGACAGCGGGCTGATCACCGGCTATTACGAGCCGATCCTAAACGGTAGCCGCAGTCGAAGCGCCGCGACGCCGTATCCGTTGTACGGCGTGCCGGACGATCTGCTTTCGCTGACGCTGCCGGCCTCTGCGCGCAATACCGGGCCATGGGTGGCGCGCCGCGTGGCGAACAACCGTCTGGCGTTGGTGCCCGGCGCCACCCAGGCCGGGCCGGGAGAAGTTCTGGTCAATCCGGCCGACTTCCCGCCGGAAAGCCGCGCCCTGCTCAAGGGGCGTATCGACAACGGTCGCTTGGTGCCGTATTACACTCGGGCGGATCTCGCCGCCGGTCGCGGGGTCGACCGGGCGCCGGTGTTGGCCTGGGTCGAGGACTCGGTCGAGTTGTTCTTCCTGCAAATCCAGGGGGCGGGCCGCATCCAGCTCGACGATGGCAGCACCTTGCGTGTCGGCGTGGGCGACAATAACGGTTACGGCTACCAGTCGATCGGCCGCTGGCTGGCCGACCACGGCGAGATGCCGTTGTCCGCCGCCTCGATGAGCGGCATCCAGAACTGGGTACGCCTCCATCCCGACCGCCAGCAGGCGCTGTTCAACGTCAACCCGCGCTATATCTTTTTCCGCACGCTGCCGGGCAATGACGATGGGCCGCTCGGCGCGCTCGGCGTGCCGCTGACCGATGGCTACAGCATCGCCGTCGACCCGCACTATATCCCGCTCGGTACGCCGGTTTACCTGGCCACCACGCAGCCGCATTCTCAGGCGCCGCTCAATCGGTTGATGCACGCGCAGGATACCGGCAATGCCATTCGCGGCGCTTTGCGCGCCGATTTCTTCTGGGGCTTCGGCGCCGAGGCCGGCATGAACGCCGGCGGAATGAAACAAGCCGGCAGCATGTGGTTGCTGCTGCCCAATGGCATGAGCCCGTCCCTTTGAGATGAGAGTCCGCGCGATGTATCGACTGTTCTTTGTGCTATTGATCGGCGTGTTGGCGGGGTGCGGCGAGCACGAGCCCGCGGCGCCCGAGAAGCCGGTGTCGCGTCTGTTGGCGGCAGAGGATGTCCAGGTCGCGCAGAAGGGGGCGGTGGTCGACAGCCTGCCGTTCACCGGTACGCTCAATCCGTTGTCGAGCAGCGTGGTCGGCTCCGAATTGGAGGGTACGGTACTGGCGGTGCCGGTACGCGAGGGCGAGACGGTGCATCGCAATCAGGTTCTGGCGCGCATCGACAGCCGCGTGGCGCGCGAGGCCCTGATGGAGCAGGAGGCGCAGTTGGCCAATTACCAGTCCAAGCTGGGGCTGGCGCGTATCAAATTGGAGAAACAGCGCGAGCTGTTCCAAAAGGGCTTCATTTCCAAACTGGCGTTCGAAGAGGAATCGAGTAATTTCCGCATCGCCGAGGGCGAGTTCCGGGTGCAACAGACACAGCTGATGCGCGCGCGCAAAGTGCTGGCCGACAGTGTGCTGCGCGCGCCGATCGACGGCGTGCTTTATCAGCGCAAGATCAATCCGGGCGAGCAGGCGCAACGCGGCGTCAACCTGTTCAGCATCGCCGATCTGTCGGTGATGGAGGTGACGGCCAGCATTCCGTCGCAGCTGGTCGGGCGGCTGAAATTGGGCATGGCGGCGCAGTTTCGCACCGAGGCCGGCGGGCAAACGTTCCAGGGTCGGCTTGTGCGCATGAACCCGGTGGCGATGTCCGGCACGCGCAGTTTCGCCGTCTACATCCGGGTGGATAATCGCGACAGCCACTTGCGCGCCGGGCAGTTCGTGCAAGGCGGTATCGCGCTGTCGCGGATCGATGACCTGGTGGCCCTGCCGCTGCCGGCCGTACACGATATCGACGGGCAGCCCTGGGTGATGATCGTGCAAGCGGGCCGGCTTGTCCGGCAGTCGGTGACGTTGCGCCTGCGCTCGGAGACCAACCGCCAGGCGGCCGTGTCCGGCGTGGCGCCGGGACAAGTGGTCATGACCGGCAGCCTGCTCGGCCTGAAGGCCGGCGACGCCGTCACCCTGCCGACCCGCCGCTGAGGAACGCACCATGTGGCTCACGCGCATCAGTGTCAATAATCCCTATTTCGCCACCGTGCTGATGTTGGCGCTGGTGGTGCTCGGCGCCTTCGCCTGGTGGCGACTGCCGGTCGAGGAGTATCCCGATATCCGTTTCCCGGTGGCGGTGGTGATTACCCAGTACAACGGCGCATCGCCCGCGGTGGTGGAGAGCGAGGTATCGCGACCGCTGGAAGAGGCGGTTAACACCATCAGCGGCGTCAAACACATCCGCTCCTATTCCATGCTCGGCATCTCCTACGTGGTGGCCGAGTTCGAACTCGGTGTCGATCCCGCCGCCGCGTTGCAGGACGTGCGCGACCGCATCGGCGGCGTGCAGGGGCAGTTCCGCCGCGAGATTTCCACCCCGACGGTGTCGCAGTTCAACCCGAACGACCAGCCGCTGATGTCGTTGACGCTGAATTCGAACCAAGTCAATCAGCGCGCGTTGACCACCTGGATCCAGAAGTCGCTGAAAAAGCGGCTGCAGACGGTGGCCGGCGTCGGCGACGTGCGGGTGATCGGCGGCATGGCGCGCGAAATCCATATTCAACTCGATCCCTGGCGGCTGGAGGCGCAGGGCTTGTCGGTGCCGGATGTCTCCGATGCCATCCAGACCGCCAACCGCGATTTCCCGGCCGGCACGGTGAGTACGGCGCATAACGAGCTGGCGGTGCGTATCACCGGCAAATTGAAGACGCCGGAGGATTTCGCCCGCCTGGTGATCGGCTATCGCGACAGCAGCCCGATTACGCTTGCGGATGTGGCGACCGTGGCCGATGCCGAGGGCGAGCAGGACAGCGTGGCGTTGATCGACGGCAAGCCCGGGGTCGGCATCGATATTCGCGCCACGCGCGGCGCCAACGTCGTCAATGTGGCCGATGGCGTGCACCAGGTGCTCGACGACATGAAGAGCGCCATGCCGGCCGGCACCAGCGTCTATTTCACCGAGGATAAGTCGATCAGCATCAAGCGTTCGTTGGCCAACGTGCAATCCACGCTGATCGAGGGCGCCGTCTTGACGGTGCTGATCGTGTTCCTGTTCCTGGGCTCGTGGCGCAGCACGGTGATTACCGGCCTGACCTTGCCGGTGTCGCTGATCGGTACCATGTTCGCCGTGCAGGCGTCCGGTTTTACCCTCAATCTGATGACGCTGATGGCGCTGTCGCTGTCGATCGGCCTGTTGATCGACGACGCCATCGTGGTGCGCGAGAACATCGTGCGTCACCTGAATCTGGGCAAGAATCACCACCAGGCGGCGCTCGACGGCACCAATGAAATCGGCCTGGCGGTGCTGGCCACCACCTTGACCATCGTGGCGGTGTTTCTGCCGGTGGGGTTCATGAACGGGGTGATCGGCAAGTTCTTCCACCAATTCGGCCTGACGGTCACCGTGGCGGTGCTGATCTCCATGCTGGTGAGTTTCTCGCTCGATCCGATGTTGTCGTCGATCTGGCCCGATCCGCACCGCTACGGCGATCGGCATAAAGGGCCGCTTGGCCGACTGCTAGACGGCTTCGAGTCCTTGCTCGACCGGACGATGCGCCACTACGAGCGCGTACTCGACTGGTCGTTGCGCCACCGCAAAACGGTGCTGGCGGCGGCGCTGTTGCTGACGATCGGCAGCTTTGCGCTGATCCCGAGCATTGGCGGCGAATTCATGCCGCGGCAGGACAAGGGACGTTTCCTGGTCAGTTTCAAGACCGAGGCGGGTTCGTCGCTTGCCTACACCACCGACAAGGCGCGCATATTGGAAGCGCTGCTGCATCGGCAGATTCCAGAGGTGAAATCCATCGGCGTGTCGACCGGCAACGGCGACTTCGGTTCGGTGTCGTCCGAAGGTTCGCTACGGGTGGATATCGGCCCGCGCGATCAGCGCAAGCGTTCCCTGCCGGAGATCATCGAACAGGCCAGACAGCTGGCGCAGCAGATCGGCGGCATCGAGGTGCAGTCGGTGAGCGAGCTCGATCAGGAGGGCGGCGGCGGGCAGCCGGTCAACATCGCCGTGCGCGGCAACGATCTGGCGGCATTGTCGCAGGCGGCCAAGCAGTTTATCGCCGGCCTGTCGAAGGTGCCGGGTGTCACCGATGCGCGCTCTTCGCTGGCCGACACCGACCCGGCGCTGGATATCGAAGTACGGCGCGATGCCGCCGCGACGCTGGGGATCGATCTCAACCGCGTCGGCCAGACGCTGTCGACGTTATTGGGCGGTTCGGTGGTGACCACCTGGGAGGCGCCGGACGGCGAGAATTACGATGTGCGGCTGCAAGTCCCCAAGTCGCTGCGCCGCAGCGAACTGCTGGATGTGCTGACGGTGGCCGGCAATCGCGATGCCGCCGGCCCGGCCGCCATGGTACCGCTGTCGACCGTCACTCAGCTTAAAAACGGCCAGAGTCCGCGTCAGATCGACCGAGTCGACTTGCAACGGGAAATCACGGTAACCGCCAATATCGTCGGCCGCGACCCGGCGGCGGTGTTCGCCGATATCGATAAGATGATCGCCAAGACGGCGCTGCCGGAAGGCGTCTCGCTGGATCAGCAGGGCGACCGGCAGAATATGGAAGAGTCGCTGAAAGCGGCGCTGTCGGCACTGTCGATGGGCTTGATCTTCATTTACATGATCCTGGCGGCGCAGTTCCGCAGTTTTACCCTGCCGATCACCATCATGATGGCGCTGCCGCTGGCCTTCGTCGGCGTGTTCGTGGCGCTGTGGCTGTGCGGCTCGACGCTCAATATGTTCTCGGTCATCGGCATCGTGATGCTGATGGGGCTGGCGGCCAAGAACGGGATCTTGCTGGTCGATTTCATCAATCAGTCGCGGCGCGAGGGCTTGTCGCGTCACGAGGCGATCCTGGCGGCCGGCCGGGTGCGTTTGCGGCCGATCGTGATGACCAGCCTGGCGATGATCTTCGGCATGCTGCCGCTGGCGCTATCGATGGGCGACGGCGCCGAAACCCAGCGGCCGATGGCCCAGGCCATCATCGGCGGCCTGATCACTTCGACGCTATTGACGCTTTTGGTGGTGCCGGTGGTGTACACGCTGATGGATGGACTGCGCGGCTTCATCCGGCGCCGGCTGGGGGTCTCGCAGCAGGCGTAGCGCGTGTGCGCCGGAGGCAACGCACGTTTTCGGGTATGCAAAAATCGTGCGTTGCTTCGCGAACGCACGCTACAACAGAGTCAGGTGCACGCGCTTATTGCGCGCGCCCTTGTTCTCGATCTTCTTCACCAGAACCTGGCCCACTTCCGCGGTGCTGCGCACATGCGTGCCGGCACAGGATTGCAGGTCGACCCCTTCGATTTCCACCAAATGCACTTCCTCGGCATCCATCGGCGGCGGCGCGGTCATGGTCTTGACCAATTCCGGCTGCGAGCGCAGCGCTTCGCTGCTGGTGATGTGCAGGCGTACGGCGTGGTCCTCGGCGATCAGCCGGTCGAGTTCGCGCTGGATGCTCTCCTTGTCGAGCACCACGCCTTCCGGCAGGTTGAAGTCCATACGGCCGCCTTCTTCGTTGAGGTTGCCGCCGGTCACTTCGTAAGGCAGCACCACCGACAGGAGATGCTGGCAGGTATGCATGCGCATATGGCGGTAGCGGCGCGCCCAGTCGAGTTCCAGCGTGACCTGGGCGCCGACCGGCAGTTCGGGGGCGCCGGCCAGGTAGTGGGTGATCTGGCCGCTGTCAGGGTCGCGCAGGGTGTTGACCACCGGGTAGCCGATGCCATCGGCGGTGCAGAGCGTGCCGGTGTCGGCAGGCTGTCCGCCGCCGAGCGGGTAACACAGCGTGTCGGCCAAAATCACGCCGCCTTGGGCGTCTTGGCCGACGACGGTGGTTTCGAGCCGGGTCTGGTAGGGGTCTTGATAGAATTGTTCTGCCACAGTCTTTGTCTCCTGGTTCGGATCGTTATTCTTCCGCGAAAGCGATGATGACGCGCTTGTTGCGCTTGCCCTTGTTTTCGATTTTCTTCACCGCCACGCGGCCGATTTCGGCGGTGTGGCGAACGTGAGTGCCGCCACAAGGTTCGAGACTGACGCTCTGGATTTCCACCAGGTGCACTTCCGGCTTGTCGAGCGGCGGCGGCAGTGCCATCGAGGCGATCAAGTCAGGCTGGGTGATCAATTCGGCACTGGGGATCATCTTCATGATCACCGCATGATCGGCGTCGATCATGCAGTTGAGCCGGGTTTCGATGTCTTGTTTGTCCAGTTCCTCGCCTTCCGGCAAGTTGAAGTCCAGCCGGGCGCTTTCCGCTGTCAGATTACCGCTGGTGACTTCATATTTCAGCACCTCGGACAACAGATGCAGACAGGTGTGCATCCGCATGTGGCGGTGTCGGCGCGCCCAATCGATCTGTACCACGACCGGCGTGCCGGAGCGGGGGTACTGCGCATTGTCGGGCAGGAAGTGCACGATATCGCCGCTTTCGGGGTCGCGGCGGGTGTTCTCGATCGACAGGGTCGTGCCGTCGGGCAGGGTTAGCGTGCCGGTGTCGCCGGGCTGTCCGCCGCCTTGCGGATAGCAAATGGTGTCGGACAGTACCACACCGCCTTCGCGGTGGCGTACCACGCTGGTTTCCAGGCGAGTTTGATAGGGGTCGAGATAGAAGCATTCCTGCATGGTGGCGATCCTTGTACGGCA
This sequence comes from Paludibacterium purpuratum, assembly GCF_004363805.1. GTDB lineage: Bacteria > Pseudomonadota > Gammaproteobacteria > Burkholderiales > Chromobacteriaceae > Paludibacterium > Paludibacterium purpuratum. The sequence goes on from NZ_SNZP01000003.1 coordinate 51,369, forward strand.
TAGGTTAGCGGATATTGTTATACCTTGAGGGCGTGGGACGTCAAATGCAACCGCGGCGCTATCTGCCGGGTCTGAACTTTGCGGGTGTTTTCCGACCTGATGCTTGTGCCTGGCGAGTCTTGGGGCATCTGCCGGCGAGGGAGGAAAAATTGTGAACATTTGTCAAATGACCCCAAGGTTCGAACGCGGTCGCGCCTTGGCGGTGTTTCTGTCTCTGTCGGTGTTTGTGCACCTAGGACTATTGGCTTGGGGCTCGCGCGGCGCCATGGCGCCGTCGGCGGCCATGCCGGCCAGTACTATCACGCTGACGTTGTCGACTCGCCCGGCTGCCGTGTCAGTGCCGGCTATCTCGGCGCCTGCGGTACGGCCTGCCGTTTCCGGCGAGCGTCGACAGACCCCCATCTCGCGAGCAGGGCGGCCGTCCGCATCGAGCGGCGCCGCGCACACCCCCGCGGTGGATCTTGGTCAGGCGACGATCCGTGCCGCGGCCGGCGCGGTCATGCGCGAGCAGCGCGAGACGGCGGCGCGGAGCACGGCCGGGCGGTTGTCGCCCGATGCGACGCCACCAGCCAAGACGCCGCTACAGCAGTCGCTGGAAGCCAGCGCGAGGCCGGAATGTCGCCATGCCTACAGCGGGATGGGGTTGCTGGCGATTGTGCCATTGGTGGTGGATACCGCGACCGACCGGGGGTGCCGCTGGTAGTCCTAATACCTCATCGGCCAAGGAAACCAGAACGGCCCGCTTCGCGTGTCGTCGAGGTATTCGCGATAGGCCGGGCGGTATTTTGCCAGGAAGGCGGGTTCGGACTGCGCCGGGCAGACGCCCTCGTAGGTTTCGCCGCGCTCGCCGACCTTTTCGCCGTTGTCCGGGGTGCAGTAACTCTTAAGACCCTGTTCGCGCGCCGCCAGGTAGGCGGCGCGATCGAAATCGATGCCGAAGCGAGCACACGATTCGACATGCTTGTCGAGTCGCCACAAGCCGTAACCCTGCTGGCCGTCCTTCTGCCCCAACTGAGCCGGCGTAATCGTCCGGCATTCTTGTTCGTTGAGGGTGGCGCAACCGGTCAGCGCCAGCGTAAGAAGTAGCAGCGGCAGGGTTTTCATGAGTGCCTCATTGCCTTGCGGTGCGCAGATTGACCGGCGCGCTGGCATTCGGGTCGTTGCTGCGCCAGGGGTTGATGTCCAGACCGCCGCGGCGGGTATAGCGGGCGTACACGGTCAAAACTTCGGGCCGGCATTGGCGCAGTAGGTCGACGAAGATACGTTCGACGCACTGCTCGTGGAATTCGTTGTGCTGGCGGAAGCCGATCAGGTAGCGCAGCAGACCCTCGCGATCGATGCGAGCGCCACGGTAGTGCACGGTGACGCTGCCCCAATCGGGTTGGCCGGTGACCAAACAGTTGGATTTCAGCAGGTCGGAGCACAGCGTCTCCTCGACGATGTCGCCGGCGTGGGCCGTCAGTCGGCTTGGGTCGGGGCTATAGTCGTCGACCGCGATGTCGAGTTCGTCGATCGATTCGCCAGGTAGCTCGGCAAAGCGCTCGGCGACGAAAGCGGCGGGGCGGGTCAGCGTGACCAAAACTTGCGCGCCGGCGGCGTGGCTCAGGTCGCGCGTCAGGCAATCGATCACCGCCTGATCGTTATCCAGCCGCGTTTGGTTGAAGGTGTTCAGATATAGCTTGAACGACTTCGATTCGATCAGGCTCGGCGATTCGGCGGGAATGACGATGGTGGCGATGGCGATCTGCGGCTTGCCGCGCGCGTTGAGCCAGGACAGCTCGTAACCGTTCCAGATGTCGCAGCCGGCGAAGGGCAGCGCCGCTTCGTCGACACCGATCTCCTCGCGCTTGGCGCGACGCGGGATCGGGAACAGCAGCGTCGGATCGTAGTGATCCTGATAATCGACTTTTTTGCCCAGCGGCGAGTGTTCCGGTTGTTGCGTGGTCATGCGGGATGAACTCCGTTGTTATGGATGACGCAGGTGGCGCGGACGTAGCCCGAGCGCCAACAGCGCCAGAAAATAACCGATGGCGCCAAGCCCGATCAACAGGGCGAGCCCTGTCATGCGCCCAGTGCCGAGTCGATCCCAGCCCACGGGCAAATCGGCCTGTACTTGCAGCAGGATCAGCGCCATGACGGCGAGCGCGGCGAATAATCGCAGCAGGAACGCCTGCCAGCCGGCACCCGGCCGATAGATGCGCACGCGCCACAATTCATAGAGTAGCAGGCCGGCATTGAATAGGGCGGCCAGTCCGATGGACAAGGCCAGGCCGGCGTGGCGTAGCGGCGCGATGAAAAGCAGGTTCATCGCCAGCGTGGCCAGCAGCGTCCATACGGCGATACGCACCGGCGCACGCAGATTCTGCCGCGCGAGAAAGCCCGGCACCAGGACTTTGATCAGAATCAGGCCGACCAATCCCAAGGCGTAGGCGATCAGGGCCTGACGCGTCATGGCGGCGTCCAACGGTGTGAATTGGCCGTAGCGGAACAGCGTATCGGTCAACGGGCCGGCCAGCATGGCCAGGCCGACGGTGGCAGGCAGCGCCAGCAGCAATGTCAGGCGAATGCCCCAGTCGAGCAGCGCACTATAGGCCGCGTGATCGCGCGTTGCCGCGTGCCGGCTGAGCGACGGCAGCAGAATGGTGCCGAGCGCGGCGCCGAGTACGCCGGTGGGAAATTCCATCAAGCGGTCGGCGTAGTACATCCACGACACGCTGCCGGTGGGTAGGAAGGAGGCGAAGGTCGAATTGAGCAGCAGCGAGATCTGCGCCACCGAGACGCTGAAGATGGCCGGCAGCATGCGGTAGACCATGCGCCAGGCGGCCTGGTCGCGCAGGTCGAGGCGCGGGCGCGGCAGCAGGTCGAGGCGTTTGAGCGCGAACAATGGATAGAGCAACTGCAAGCAGCCGCCGGCGAAGGTGGCCCACGCCAGCACCATCACCGGCGGATCGAAGTGCTTCGCCAGCCCGAGCGCGAAAGCGATGAAGGTCAGGTTGAGCAGTGCCGGCGTGAAGGCCGGCACGGAAAAACGGCCCCAGGCGTTGAGAATGCTGCCGGCCAGCGACGACAGCGAGATCAGTAGGATATAAGGCAGGGTGATGCGCAGCAGTTCGACGGTCAGGGCGAATTGATGACTGTTGCGGCTGAAACCCGGCGCCATCAGCCAGACCAGGAGCGGCGCGGCCAGCATGCACAATGCGGTGAACAGGCTGAGCGCCAGGCCAAGCATAGCGGTGATGTTGGCGATGAAGGCGCGGGTCTCGGCGTGCGGCTTGCCGTGCCGATGTTCGCTCAACATCGGCACGAACGCCTGGGCAAACGCGCCCTCGGAAAACAAGCGGCGCAGCAGGTTGGGCAGCTTGAAGGCAACGAAGAAGGCATCGGTGGCCGGGCCCGCGCCGAATAGACGCGCAATCAGCGTGTCGCGCGCGAATCCCAGAATGCGCGACAGCAGGGTGATGCTGCTGACGCGGGCCAATGTCTTGAAAAGGTTCATGCCCGAAATGACGGAGTGCGAAGGGGCACAAGTTTAGCCTAAACCCTGTCTGTCGTAGCTTTTCGGCCCCGCCAAATGTGGCGCTTGCAGCCCGCCTGAAGGGTCGTCGGTATTTTTCTTGCAAAACGAGAACTTAAAGCATAAAATCGCGGGTTTCAGATTCAGTTCACCAGGAGAAAGTTTCATGGCTAATAGCGCACAAGCTCGCAAGCGTGCACGCCAGGCTCTCAAGCAGCGCGCGCACAACGCCAGCCTGCGCACTGCGTTTCGCACCGCAGTGAAGAAAGTACTCAAGGCTGTCGAGGCCGGCGACAAGGCTGCCGCCCGCGAAGTCTTCCAGGTATCGGTCAAGGTTCTCGATCGCATCGCCGACAAGGGCGTGTTCCACAAGAATAAGGCCGCTCGCCATAAGAGCCGTCTGTCTGCTCAAATCAAGGCAATGGCCGCCTAAGCGGTTTAGCTGCGATATGAGGCGAAAAAGGCTCCCACGGGAGCTTTTTTGCTATCTGTCGCTGCCGTTTTTCCCTACCTTGAAAAATCTTCGGTCAGTGCCGATTCTGTAAGCGTCACCTAAACGAAGGTGGATCGACGATGAACAGGCGCTGTCCCATTCTTGATCCGCTGGCGATAGCCGCCGCGGTTTTCTGCGCCGTCGCCATACCGGCGATTGCCGGCAATTGGAAAGCAGGGGACGCGCTGCCGCCCAATACCTCGCCTGAAGACGCCGCGCTGCAATATTTGCATGACGGCCAAACTGGATCGCTTGCGGCGACGAAAGCCACGCGCGTTTGGTTTTCTCGGAATTTTACCGTCTCCGGAACGCGCTATCGCACGGTGTTCTTGGTGACGGCAGTCGATGGCAGCCATGTCGGCCAAGCGCATATCGGGGCCGTGACTTTTCGTATTAAGGATGGCGTGCCCGAGGTATGGGGGAGGGCACAACCCCACTTCGCAGAAGCCGGTTCGTTCGGCGATGTCCACGCGATAAAAGACCCGAATGCGCCGTTTGATTCTCCTGCGCGCGTTGAGGCGAAAATGGTTTCGCTGGCGGGCTGCAAGATGGCCCTGACGGTGGATGAGCGGGATGCCGGCCCGGGCGCGGTCTACGTCTGGCGCAGCATTTTCTTGTTTGACCAAAACGGCTGGCATGGCGCCGGCGCGATCCTAAGCGCAAGCAGCAAGTCGGCGGATTGTCGCAAGGCCGCCGTGGGCGAAGTGCCAACGTCCGGCCGCAAGCGGCTGCCATGCTTTTCGTGGCTTATCGATACAGCCCGGTTCGACGATAACGGCAAAAAAGACTGGCCGGATCTCCTCGTCAAAACCCGCGGCACCGAAATCCGGGGGGGCGTGCTCGCGCGCGTTTCCGGTGCCTGGGTTCGCTATCGATATGTTGGCGGCGAATACGTCTCTTCGACAAAATGACCGCATTCACTTTCGCTCGATGCGGTCGGTACAGCGCGCTTTATGTCGCCAGCAGTTCGGCGGCGGCACGCGCCATTTCCCCTTCTTCATCGGTGGGTAGCAAGTAAGCGTGTCGGGTACTGGCCGGTGCGGTGAGACGACGTGCCTGCGCCAGGTTGGCCGCCAGGTCGAGTTCGAAACCCAGCCAATGCAGTTGCGTCAGGATGCGGGCACGGATCTCCGGCGAGCGCTCGCCGATGCCGGCGGTGAAGATCAACGCATCGATGCCTTTCATGCTGGCGGCCAAAGCCCCGACCTCGCGCACCACCCGGTAGCAGAACAGCTCCACCGCCTCGCGCGCGGCCGGCAACGGGCTCGCCAGCAGTTGGCGCATGTCGGCCGACAGGCCGGATACCCCAAGTAGGCCGGAGTTCTTGTACAGCTCGCGCCGCACTTCCCGCACCCCCATGCCTTCGTGCTCCATCCAGTAGAGCAGTACCTCGGCGTCGATCGACCCCGGCCGGGTAGACATCATCAGCCCTTCCACGGTGGAGAAGCCGGTGCTGGCGGCCACGCTTGCGCCATCGAGCAGTGCGCAGGCGCTGGCGCCGCTGCCGAGATGGCACACCACCACCCGTCCCTGGGCCAGCCCCAGCTCCGGCAGGCGGCGCGCGATCGAGGCATAGGACAGACCGTGGAAGCCGTAGCGGCGGATGCCTTCGTCGTGCCAGTGGCGCGCAATGCCGAAGCGGGTGGCGACTTCCGGTTGGGTCGCGTGGAAGGCGGTGTCGAAGCAGGCGATCTGGCACAGACCGGGATCGAGCGCGCTGAAGGCGTCGATCACCGCCAGACTGATCGGCTGATGCAACGGCGCCAGCGGTATCCACTGAGCCATACGCTCGCGAACCTCGTCGGTCAGCCGCACCGGGCTGGTATAGACACCGCCGCCATGAACCACGCGGTGCACGACCGCATCGACGCGCAGGCGGTGGTCGGCCAGCGTGTTGATCATCGCCGCCACCGCGGCCTCCTTGCCGGCCTCTTGCAGCGTTTTTTCCTCTAGCCGGTTGCCGCGAGCGTCCGACAGGGTCAACACACTGTCGGCGGGTTCGCCGAAGCGGTCGATCAGGCCGCTGACCAGCAGGTCGGCGCCGTCGTCGGCGTAGACGCGGAACTTGAGCGTGGCGGAGCCGGCGTTGACGGCGAGCAGGCTGGGCCTCATGCGATCTTCCCGATCTTGTGCCGACGATGCGCCAGCAGGTTGGCGATGGCGGCCGATGCCAGGCGCCCCGGCGCGTCTTCCGAGCGGCTGGTAAGTACGATCGGCACGCGCGCGCCCATGACGATACCGGCAGAGGCCGCCGCCGCCAGGTAGGTCAACTGCTTGGCCAGCATGTTGCCGGACTCCAGGTCCGGCACCAGCAGGATGTCGGGGCTGCCGGCCACCGACGAGACGATGCCCTTGGTGTCGGCCGCCTGTAGCGAAATGGCATTGTCGAAGGCCAGCGGGCCGTCCAGCAGCGCGCCTCGGATCTGGCCGCGGTCGGCCATCTTGCAGAGGGCGGCGGCGTCGACGGTGGAACCGATTTCCGGCGTGATGGTCTCGACGGCCGACAGAATCGCGACCTTGGGCTCGGCGATGCCGAGGGAGTGGCACAGGTCGATGGCGTTCTGGCAGATATCCCGCTTGGTCATCAGGTCCGGGCTGATGTTGATGGCGGCATCGGTGATGAACAGATAACGCGGATAGCTCTCGACGCGCATGATGAACACATGGCTGATGCGGCGGTCAGTGCGTACCCCGGTGGCGCGTGCCAGCACTTCGGTCATGAATTCGTCGGTGTGTAGACTGCCTTTCATCAGGATGTCGGCCTTGCCGTCGCGTGCCAAAGCAACGGCGGTCTCGGCCGCCGCATGGCTATGCGGCACGTCGATGACCTCGATATCCTGCAGGTCGAGGTCGATCTCTTCCGCCAGCCGGCGAATTTTGTTTTCCGGGCCGATCAGAATCGGCGTCGCTACCCCGTCCAGGAAGGTTTCCACCGCGCCCAGCAGCGATTCGCGGCTGCAAGGGTGCGCCACCGCCATCGGTAGCGGGCCGAGCCGTTTGGCTTCTTCGCGGATGTCTTCGAATGCATGCGCGTCGCGTAGTAACATGTTTACCCCCTCAGGCCATGATGTTGAAACCACCGTCGACATAGATCGTTGCGCCGGTCAGGGCGCGCGCGGCGTCTGAAATCAGGAAGGCGGCGACTTGGCCGACGTCCTCGATGTCCACCAGGCGGCTCTGCGGCGCGCGGGCGATGGCCTCGTTGATCAGACTGTCGAAATGGGCGATACCCGATGCCGCGCGGGTTTTCAGCGGCCCCGGCGACAGGGCGTGCACGCGGATGCCCTTGGGGCCCAGCTCGTGCGCCATGTAACGGCTGACGCTCTCCAGCGCCGCCTTGACTGGCCCCATGATATTGTAATTTTCCACTACCTTGTCGGAGCCGTAGTAGCTCATGGTCAAGAGCGTGCCGCCATGCGTCATCAACGGCTCGGCATGCCGGGCCAGTTCCAGGAAGGAGTAGCAAGATACCCGCATGGCTTGTTGGAAGCCGGGCAACGAGCAGTCCACCACGCGGCCGTGCAAGTCTTCCATGGGGCAGAAGGCGATCGAGTGCACGACAAAGTCCAGTTGTCCCCAGTCGCGATGGATTTGCTCGAACACCTGCGCCATCTGCCCAGGCTCTTCGACGTTGAGCGGCAGGATCAGTTGCGCACCCAGGCCTTCGGCCAGCGGCCGGACGTATTTTTCCGCTTTCTCGTTCAAATAGGTGACGGCCAATTCCGCCCCGAGTTCGCGCAGTACGCTGGCGCAGCCGTAAGCGATGCTCTGATCGTTGGCGATGCCGACCACCAAGCCTCTCTTGCCTGCGATGATGTTGCCGCTCACGTCCATGGACACTCCTGTGTCGGGTTCAAATACTTCATGGTAGACGTGGTTTGTTGCAATGCAATATCAAGAATGTTTCCGCATGTGCATTAGGCTGCGATAACCTCCGTTGTCGGATATAATCGCCTTTCCCCCTTGAGTTTGTGCCAGTTGGCCTCATCTGCGCCTCAACGGTGCGGAACGCCTGGGCTCGAATCGAATTTGCCCCGGCCGTATCAATGTCATCAGTGCGGAGTATGTAATATGCCGATTTATGAGTATCGCTGCGACGACTGTGGCAGCCAGAAGGAACACCTGCAAAAAATGACCGACGAGCAGATCGCCAACTGCCCGTCCTGCGGCAGCACCCAGTACCGCAAGCTGCTGTCGGCCGCCGGTTTCCAGTTGAAGGGCAAGGGCTGGTATGCCACCGACTTCAAGGGTGGCGGTTGCCCGGCAGCCGATTCGTCTGCCGGCGGTCACGCCTGTTCCGGAGCCTGCAGCCACTCCTGACATGAAACCGATAAAGATGACCCTTAAGGGGTATTTGGTTACCGGCCTGTTATTGTGGCTCCCGCTGGCGGTGACGCTCTGGGTGCTGAACCTGATCGTCGGCACGCTGGATCAGACCTTGACGCTGCTGCCGGATGCCTGGCGTCCCGACCATCTGCTCGGCGTCAATATTCCGGGTTTCGGGGTCATCTTCGCGGTGCTGGTGCTGCTTGGCACCGGCATGCTGACCGCCAATGTGCTGGGCCAGCGGCTGTTGATGTTCTGGCACGGGGTGATCTCGCGCACGCCGGTGGTCAAATCGATCTACAACAGCGTCAAGCAGGTGAGCGATACCCTGCTGTCCGACTCCGGACAGGCCTTCCGTCGTGCGCTGCTGGTGCGTTTCCCGCATCAGGATGCGTGGACCGTGGCCTTTCAGACCGGCCGCCCGTCCGACAACCTGGCACCGCTGTTGGGTGCGGACGAATACATCAGCGTTTACGTGCCGACGACGCCGAATCCGACTTCCGGCTATTTCATCATGGTGGCGAAGAAGGATACGCGAGAGCTCGAAATGAGCGTCGACGAGGCGCTGAAATACGTGATTTCCATGGGGGTGGTGGCACCTCAGTCCGCTCGCAAGCACTGACGGGCGTTCTCGTCCGCCGGCGGTGCGCCGGTTTTTTGCTGTTCATGCCACGCTCTTTCCGCTTGGCGGCTGCCTGATTTTGTTTCGGCGCCCAAACGCGTTAAGCTACTCCTCTTTACGAATTTGATTGAATTAAAGCGATTGTAAATATGCGAACCGATTACTGCGGACTGATTGACAAGAAATATCTGGGCCAGACCGTGACGGTCAAGGGCTGGGCACATCGCCGCCGCGACCATGGCGGCGTGATCTTCATCGACCTGCGCGACCGTGAAGGCCTGGTGCAGGTGGTGATCGATCCGGATACCCCGGAAGCCTTTGCCACCGCCGATGCCAGCCGCAACGAGTTCGTTCTGTCGGTGACCGGGATCGTGCGCGAGCGCCCGGCCGGTACCGGCAACGCCAACCTGATTTCCGGCGAGATCGAGATTCTCGCCAAGGAAATCGAAGTGCTGAACAGCGCCGTGACCCCGCCGTTCCAGATCGACGACGAAGGCCTGTCGGAAAATGTCCGCCTGACCCACCGCGTCATCGACCTGCGCCGTCCGCAAATGCAGAAGAATCTGCGTCTGCGCTACCGCGTGGCCATGGGCGTGCGCCAGTACCTCGACCGCAAGGGCTTCATCGATATCGAAACGCCGATGCTGACCCGCTCGACGCCGGAAGGCGCTCGCGACTACCTGGTACCGTCGCGCGTGCACCCGGGTGAATTCTTCGCTCTGCCGCAATCGCCGCAGTTGTTCAAGCAGCTGTTGATGGTGGCCGGCTTCGACCGCTACTACCAGATCACCAAGTGCTTCCGCGACGAGGACCTGCGCGCCGACCGTCAGCCGGAATTCACGCAGATCGATATCGAAACCTCGTTCTTGGGCGAGGAAGAGATCATGGATATCACCGAGTCCATGACGCGCGAGATCTTCCGCGACGTGCTGGACGTCGAGTTGCCCGCGTTCCCGCGCATGACCTACGCCGACGCGATGTTCTACTACGGTTCCGACAAGCCGGATATGCGCGTGCCGCTGGCCTTTACCGAATTGACCGATCTGATGAAGACCGAGTCGTTCAAGGTATTCCGTGCCGCCGCCGACCTGCCGAACGGCCGTGTCGCCGCGCTGAAGATTCCGGGCGGCGCAGCGCTCTCGCGCAAGGAAATCGACGACTACACCCAGTTTGTCGCCATCTATGGCGCCAAGGGCCTGGCCTACATCAAGGTCAACGACGTCACCAAGCTGACCAACGGCGAAGACAGCGGCCTGCAGTCGCCGATCGTCAAGTTCTTGTCGGACGCCGCGCTGGCGGAAATCATCCGCCGTACCGAAGCCCAGAACGGCGACCTGATCTTCTTCGGCGCCGACAGCGCCAAGGTGGTCAACGAATCGTTGGGTGCGCTGCGCATCAAGGTCGGCCACGAGAAGGGTTTGGCCAGCAAGGAATGGCGTCCGCTGTGGGTGGTCGACTTCCCGATGTTCGAACACGACGATGAAGACGACCGTTGGACGGCTTGCCACCACCCGTTCACTTCGCCCAAGCCTGGGCACGAGGACATGCTGGAGAGCAATCCGGGCGCGTGCCTGGCGCGTGCCTACGACATGGTGCTCAACGGCTGGGAAATCGGTGGCGGTTCGATCCGTATCCATCGCGCCGAAGTGCAGGAGAAGGTATTCGCCGCACTGAAGATTACGCCGGAAGAGCAACAGAACAAGTTCGGCTTCCTGCTCGACAACCTGAAATTCGGCGCACCGCCGCATGGCGGTTTGGCCTTCGGCCTCGACCGTTTGGTGACGCTGATGGCCGGTGCCGAGTCGATCCGCGACGTGATCGCCTTCCCCAAGACTCAGCGTGCCCAGTGCCTGTTGACCCAGGCGCCGAACCACGTCGACGACAAGCAACTGCGCGAGCTGAACCTGCGCCTGCGCAAAACCGAAGGCCAATAAGCGGGCGGCGCAAGCCTACCCGATCAACAACAGCCCAGAGGCATCGACGCCTCCGGGCTGTTTGTTTTTGTGCGCTAGCGCCGGTTCATCCTCTTTCGCGGCGAAAAGGGCGTACAGTCAGCCGGCGGATTCCCGAGGAAGGCCTCTCATTTTCTTGTTGCGTCGGTTGTCGCCAGCGCATACAGCTACACTGTGCATGGCCTCGGTGTGTAAGTAGGTAAGAGTATGATTTTCAATGGGCATTGAGAAAATTAATTACTCCGATATTTATTTACAATTTCCGCTGGCGCCGGGCTTGCGCTATAAATATGCCAACTCCTGGCGCTTGACGCCAAACAGATGCTAAAAAGGAGATCCATGATGGCAGTACTTGTTGGTAAGCAAGCTCCGTTTTTCCATGATGCAGACAAGCGTTTCGCCGCAGTGTTGGGCGATGGCCAGATCGTCGAAGACTACAACTTCCAAAAATCGACGGCTGGCAAATACGCGGTGGTGTTCTTTTACCCGCTGGACTTCACGTTCGTATGCCCGTCCGAATTGATCGCTTTCGACCATCGCCTAGAAGAATTCAAAAAGCGTAACGTCGAAGTGATCGGGGTTTCGATCGACAGCGAGTTCACCCACAACGCATGGCGTAACACCGCCGTCGAAAAGGGCGGTATCGGCCAAGTGGGCTATACCCTGATCGCCGACGTCAACCATGCACTGGCTCGCGCTTTCGACGTCGAGTCGGATGAAGGCCCGGCTTTCCGCGGCACCTTCCTGATCGACAAGAGCGGCGTGGTTCGCCATCAGGTCGTCAACGATATGCCGCTGGGGCGCAATATCGACGAAGCCCTGCGTATGGTCGATGCCCTGCAGTTCTTTGAAGAAAACGGCGACGTATGCCCGGCAGGTTGGAACAAGGGCAAGAAGGCCATGCAAGCCAGCATTAGCGGTGTGGCCTCCTACCTGGCGGAAAATGCCGAATCGCTGTAAACGACAGTTACAAGACGCCCGTTTCGCAAGAACGGATAAAAGCCCGACCGGTTCCCCGGCGGGCTTTTTTCTTGTGCGCCCGGTTGGTGGTGCAGCCCCATTGCGTCCTCTCTGCCGATTTCCGATGTCAAAAGGGTATCGGCGATGCACGTTCCGACGGCTTTATCGGAAGTGATGGGAAATGGGGTTTGTTTCCTTGAATCATTTGTAATTTATTGTTTAATGTTGGCTGTGCGTGAGCGCATGAATTACGCGTAGCGTACGAGAACTTGAACAACAGATTGCAAACTCTTTTGAGGATTCTCCGATGAGCAATAGTAATGTCAACTCGATGACTTCCCAGGCAAATACGGCGGGCAATACCGGAAGCGGGAACCACCCGGCGAGGTTCCGATTCAGCAGCGATGTCATGCTGGAATGGGACGAGCGCGGTGCCAATGCCGTGGCCAGCGTCGATAACACGAATATCAACGTGGAAGATGTCGATTCAGGCGAAAATCGCTTGCAGTCGCAAGACTGGCAGGAAGTGCCGCTGCTGAGGCTCAATGGGTTTCATGCTGATCAGGGGGCCGGTGCGATTCGTTTCATGATCGATGCGGAGGGGCAGCCACATTTCGATACCACGAAGGTCGACGAACTGGGGGCGGGCAAATGGGCGGTGGCTAAGCTTCCCGTGAAGAGTTTCGATGGCAGCAGCGAGTCGCACCTGGAGTTTACGATCATGGGGCCGAGAGAAAGCTGCGCCTGCCCCGCCGTACAACGAGACGAGTCGCAGGATGGACTGATGGTCGCGGACAATTCGGGCTATTCGGAGTTGGCTCGCTATCTTGACGCGGGTTCTGCCATCGTCGTGTAAGCCAGATGCAAGCGAGGCGTTGTGCACGCCCTTCGAAAAGCCAGTCGGATCGACTGGCTTTTTTGTGTCAACTTGTTATGCTTTATGAATATTTTGGCGCCTAGGAGATGTCAATGGCCGAGAGCGAACTCAATCCACAACTGGCGGACTGGCTTAACGCATTCAACCAAAAAGTGGCGCAGATGCTCGCCAATGGTTACAAGCCGACAGCCATTGGCGCGCGCGAAGCGCTAGCCGGTGTGACACGACAGTTGGTCTCGGATGGACCGGCTATCGCCTGGGTCAACGACGACCTTATCGCCGGCCGGGATTACGCCGTGCCGGTACGCATCTACCACCCCGCACCTGGCGAGGCCAGGCCGGTGCTGCTGTATCTGCACGGCGGCGGTCATACCGCCGGCAGCGTCAGCGTCTATGATCCCATCAGCCGGCGCTTGGCCGCTGCCACCGGGCACATTGTCATGGTGCCGGAATACCGCCTGGCGCCGGAAAATCCTTATCCGGCCGCTGTGCTCGATGCTTACACGGCGGCCAAGGGCGCATTCGCGCTGCTGCAGACGCGGCAACTGACATTTACCCCGCGCTTGGCGTTAGCGGGCGATTCGGCCGGCGCCGCACTGGCCGCGACACTCTCGGCGCGCCTGCAGTACGAGCCCGATGTGCCGCTCGCGCGGCAAGTGCTGCTCTATCCCTGCCTGGATTACACCATGTCGGCGCCATCGATGGATCAAAAGGGCCTGGGCTATTTTCTGACGCGCGCACGCATCGCGTGGTATTTCGAGCAATACTTCCAGCACGGCGAGGATCGCCGCGCCGTCTCGCCGCTCCATCTGCCTATCGGATCCGGCATGCCCGCCACGTTGATAGTCAGCGCGGGGTTCGATCCGCTGTGCGACGAAGCGACACATTATCTACAGCGTCTGCAGACTGCCGGTGTGGCGGTCGAACAGCTGCATCACCCGGACATGCTGCATGCCTTTCTGAACATGGAGCAGTGCGCTAAAGCGGCTTGCGACCAGACCTACCGCCGCATTGCCGAGTTTCTCGACTTCAAGCCTGCTGGGCGACGGCCTCATCGGGCGGCGCCTGGTTGAGGATGATGCGTACCGGCGTCAGTTGGATCAGTGCGGCCAGGACCGTGGCCAGCGCACAGCCGACCCACAGGGTGGTGCCGCCGGCGGTACCGTAAACCCAAGCGCCCAGCGCCGGCGCGAACAAGGTGCGGCCAGCCCAGGCCGAGCTATAAAGACCCATGTAACGCCCGCGCAGGCGGCCTTCCGAGCGGCGCATCACCAATAACATAAAGGCCGGCGAGATCAGCAGCTCCGAGGTGGTCTGCGCGATCACCATCAGGATCGGCCAGATGGGCTGCGGCCCGACCAACAGCAACAAATAGCTCAAGCCGGTCAGCACCACGCCCCACTGCGCACAGCGGCCGACTCCCCATTGTTCCATGCGACGCGCGATCGGCACCTGCAAAAACACCACCATCAGTCCGTTGATGGTGAACAAAATGCCCAACCAGTTCGGGCCGAGATGGTTGTATTCGGCCAGGTACAGTCCGACCACCGAATAGAGCTGGTCGAAGACCGCCGCCGCCACCACCATGCCGCCTAGCAGCCGCAAGAAGGGCACGTCGCGCCATGGGCTCAGATGCGCCAGGTTTGCCCCGGCGTTTTCGCTATGGCGTTGCTCCAGTACGACCGGTGTGCGCCGGTAGGCCCAAGCCAGCCAAAGGGCGGCGATGCCGGTGGCGACGCCATTGCTCAAATACACCCACTGATAGCCCAGCGTGGCCAGAAAGCCGCCGGTGATGCCGCTCATCGCCACGCCGAGGTTCATGGCGATACGCAACATGCCTTGCGCCTGCGCGCGCCGCGCCGGTGGACAGGGCTCAAGTGCCAGCCGTTGATTGAGTGGGCGAAAAGCGCCGTCGCACAAGCCCGAAACCAGAAGCACCGGTGCGAACAGCCACAACGGAATCGGCATGGACAGCAGGATCATGGAGAGCGCGGCGCCCGCTAGGAACAGTTTGGACAGAAGCCGGCTGTCGTAGCGATCGGACAGACTGCCGCCGCGATACGCACCGATCAAAACCCCAAAACCGTAAGCCGATACCATGGTGCCGACCCAGCGGTAGCCGACACCGTAGTTGGCGTGCAAATACAGCGGCAGGAACAGCTTGGCCATGCCGCCCATGTTGTTGGTCAGCGAACAGACCAGCTGAATGTAGACCGAGCGTGGTAGGCCGCGATACGGCGCCAGTAAGTGTTTGAGGCGGGTGCGCATGCACATTGCTTTCTTCTTGAGGTGTTCAGAAGGCCCTAAGCAACATTTCTGAACCATTCCAGGCCGATGGGGCCAGCCTGCTTGCGTAATCTTAAAGCGGTAAGCGCCGTTTGACGGTCTGCATCATTTTCGTTTGCGCCGACGCGGCGGGGTGAATGCCGTCCGGCTGGAATTGGCGCAAATCGCCGGCGAAACCAGCCATCAAATCGGGTACATAGGCCAGTCGCGCCTGCTGGGCCAGTCGGTCGTAAACCGTGTGAAACGCTTGGGTATAGCTTCGACCGTAGTTGGGGGGCAGCTCGATGCCGACGAGCAGTACCCGGGCATGCGCTTGCCGGCACAACTGCACCATTTGGCGTAGATTGGCCTGCATGGCCGCCAGCGGCAAACCGCGCAGGCCATCGTTGCCGCCGAGCGCAATGATGACCCAGTCCGGTCGATTTTCCACCAGAGCGCGCGGCAGACGGGTTAGTCCATCGGCGGTGGTTGCGCCCGACACGCTGGCGTTGACCACCTTGTGCCGCGGCGCTAAATCGCGGGCGAGCAGCTTGACCCAGCCTTGCTCCACCGTCGGCAGACCGTAACCGGCCGAGAGGCTATCGCCGAGCACCAGAATGGTTGCGGCTTGCAATCGCGGTGCCAGGCAGCACAGCAGCAGCAACCAGACAAACATATATCGCAGGGAGCGCATCCTTACCGCCATGAGTGACGATCCGAAAGTCAGGGTGTTATCCGCCACACATTTGGCGCGGAACATTCTATTTCAAGGTGAAACGATTTCCATTCTGCATGACATCAGCCTTGATGTATACCATGGCGATAGCGTGGCGATCGTCGGCGTGTCCGGTTCGGGCAAATCGACACTGCTGTCGCTGCTGGCAGGGCTGGACTTGCCGACATCGGGTGAAGTCGTGCTGTTCGGCCAGCCGCTGATGTCGCTGGATGAAGACGGTCGGGCGCTGTTGCGTCGTCGGCAGGTCGGCTTTGTGTTCCAGAGTTTCCAGTTGATGTCGCCGCTGACGGCGCTGGAGAACGTCATGCTGCCGCTGGCGCTGGCAGGTGAGACGAATGCCCGGGAGCGGGCGACGGACATGCTGGCGCGGGTCGGGCTCGCGCACCGCCTGCGCCATTACCCGCGCCATCTGTCCGGTGGGGAGCAACAGCGCGTGGCACTGGCGCGCGCCTTTGTCGGCGGCCCGGCGCTGTTGTTCGCCGACGAACCGACCGGCAATCTCGATACCGTTTCCGGTGCCCAGGTGATCGAACTGTTGTTCGAGCTGAATCGCGAGCAAGGTACGGCGCTGGTGCTGGTGACGCACGACGCCGATCTGGCCGAGCGTTGCGGCACGGTATACCGCTTGGCGCAGGGCCGATTATCGGCGGAGCGATCATGAAGCGGCTGGCGGCGGCTTGGCGCTTCGCCTGGCGCGAATTGCTGTCGGGCGAGTTGACCCTGTTGGCGCTGGCGCTACTGGTGGCTGTTTGCGCCACCAGCAGCGTGGCATTTTTCGCCGACCGCGTGCGCCAGGGATTGACCCTGCACGCCAACCAATTATTGGCGGCCGATCTTGCCATTGAATCCGATGCGCCGCTGCCGTCGTCATTGGTCCTCTCTGCGCGTCAAGCCGGTCTGCAGGTCAGCGGTAGCCAGACTTTCCCTTCCATGGTGACCACCGCCGGTGCGGTGGCGCTGGCCAGCTTGCGCGCGGTACCGGACAACTACCCGCTGCGAGGCGAGATGCGGGTGCGTCTGGCGGATGGCAAGGTGCGCGTGGGCGCGTGGCGTCCCGCGCCGGGCGACGCCTGGGCCGACAGCCGGTTGATGGCGCGGCTCGGCATCCGGCTGGGCGACCGTCTGCGGCTTGGCAACCTCAGCCTGCGTCTGAGCGGCGAACTGCTGCGCGAACCGGATGGTGCATTGGCCGGATACAGTTTTATGCCGCGCCTGTTGTTCAATCAGGCCGATGTGACGGCAACCGGACTCTTGGGGCCGGGTGCCAGAGCCCGCTGGCGCCTGATGGTCAGTGGGCAGCCGGTTGCGGTCGATGCCTGGCGGCGGGGCGTCGAGGCACGGCTGCCGGCGGGAGCGCGCGTCGAAAGCGTGGAAGACGCCAGGCCCGAATTGCGTAGCGCCATGACGCGAGCGCGCCGTTTCCTCGGTCTGACCGCCATGTTGACCGCTACCTTGGCCGCGGCGGCCATGATGCTAGCCGTGCGGCGTTTTCTGGCGCGGCAGTGGCAGCCGGTGGCGGTACTGCGCTGTCTCGGACTGACGGGCACCGAAATTACCGGGTTATTCGCCACGGTGTTGCTGGCCCTGGCCCTGATCGGCGGAGGGCTCGGCAGTGCACTGGGCTACGGGGTGCAGGCGGCGTTGGCCGGCATCGCTATTCCCGATGCCGGCGAGACGTTGCCGCCGCCAGCGGTTTGGCTGATTGGGCTTGGCCCCGCCTCGGCGCTCTTGCTATTGATCGGCTTGGCGCTGCCGCCGGTGATGGCGTTGCGCCGTGTGCCGCCATCGGCCGTCTTGCGGGCCGAGGTGCCGCCAAGGTCGGTGGGGATGGGACTGCCGCCGCTGGCCATCCTGCTGCTGATCGCCTTGTCGTTGTGGCAGATGGACGACTGGCGCCTGGCAGGCTGGCTGCTAGCCGGTATGAGCGGCTATTTCCTGGTTGCCGGCGGGGCGGCTTGGTGCCTGGTGCTCGGTTCGCGACGCTTGTCGCGCGGCGAAGGCGCCATCGGCTGGCGCTTTGGCGTGGCGGCGCTGGCGCGGCGTCCGTGGCTGGCTGTGCTGCAAGTGGTGGCGTTGTCGACGGGGTTGATGGCGCTGCTGACGCTGACCGTGGTGCGGACCGATCTGCTCGACGCATGGCGCCAGAGCCTGCCGCCCGACGCCCCCAACCAGTTCGTCATCAACCTGCAGCCGGATCAGGTGCAGGACTTCAATGCGATGTTCGCCGCGGCACGACTGCCGATGCCGGAGATCGCGCCGATTGCACGGGGCCGCTTGCTGGCGATCAACGGCCGGCCGGTACAGCCGGCTCAGTACCGCGACGAGCAGGCCCAGCGCTTGGCCGGTCGCGAATTCAATCTGTCCTGGCGGGATGCGCCGCCCGAGGCTAACCGCCTGGTTGCCGGACAATGGTGGTCGACGGCGGCCGTGGACGAATTTTCGCTGGAGCAGGAGATGGCGCAAGCGATGGGCATCCGCCTGGGCGACCTGCTGACTTTCGATGTGGCCGGTACGCAGCTAGTTGGCCGGGTGACCAGCTTGCGCACGGTGGCCTGGAACAGTTTTCGGCTCAATTTCTTTGTATTGGCGCCGCGCGCCATGCTGGCCAGTCGTGCCACCAGTTTGGTGGCCGCCTTCTACCTGCCGCCGGCGCAACGCGGTTTTGCCGATCGATTGGTGCGGCGCTTCGCCAATCTGACCGCCGTCGATGTCAGTGATGTGCTGGATCAAGTTCGGGAAGTGATCGACCGGCTGGCTCAGGCGGTCGAGGCGCTGTTCGTGCTGACGCTGTGCGCCGGCGTGCTGGTGTTGTGGGCGGCGCTGGGGGCGACGCGCGACGAGCGCTTGGCGGATGCGGCATTGATGCGGGCGCTGGGTGCCTCGCGCCGGCAGCTGCGCACCGTGGTGTTGGCCGAGCTCTTGTGGCTGGGGGGCTTCACCGGCCTGTTGGCCGGTAGCGGCGCCATGCTGCTCGGGGCGTTCGCCGGCTGGAAACTGCTCGAACTGCCGCTGCGCTGCAACGGTCTGTTGCCGGTCTTGGGGCTGCTATGCGGCATGTTGTTGGTGCCGTTGGCCGGTTGGCCGCTGCTGCGCCGCGTCGTGCGTCAGACGCCGCTGTCGACTTTGCAGGCGCGTTGATCTGGCAAACGCGTACACGCACGCATCAGCCGGTCAACCGTGCCCCAGTATCAGGGCGATCCGGTCGGCACTGGCCAGGCTGAAGCTATCGAGCATGCCCAGCATCTCTTCGCGGTCTGCCGGGGCGGGGCGCGTCGTGGTCAACAACTCGGCGCTGCCGGCCAATACCAGATTGCTTTGCGAATCCACCACCTGGCCGACCGCCTGCACGCGCCGCAGGTAGTGCGCCATGCTGTCGCCGAGCGTTGCCAGGTTCAATGCGGTTTCCACGGGTTGCTTGCGTGCGTCGAGCGCCAGCGCCAGCTGCAAACGCATGACATCCGGCGCCGGCGCCTCGGCCACGGTCAGCCCATGGGCATGCAGGGCTTGAATCATGGCCTGGCGAAAGTGGCGATCCAACGGATTGTCCGGCAGCGCGCGCAGCAGCAGCCAGTCGCCGTTTTCGGATTGCGTCAGGAAGGATAGCGGTTCGAGCAGAACGCCATGGTAGTGGCTCAGATCCATGTCCGGGCGAACGAAGCCGAAACGTCCGGGGTGCTCCTCCGACATGTTGTAGGCGCTAGCCGGCAGTGCGGACAGCGGCTGCATCGTCTCGGCGCCGGCGGAAAGAGACAAGGCCGACCAGGCGACCAATGCGCAGGCCAGTTTGTAGAAGGCATTCATCAATACGCTCAACTTATGCTTTGGGTCTGAAAGAGACCAAAGTAATACCCAATGGTTCAAAACCTATCTATCTGCATGGTCGGTAGTTGCCCGCCAGTCTGCTATCATGCACATACTTTTTCTCGCCGGCGCTTGGCCTGCCGGTCGTATTGACTTTGCGGATGTAGTTGATGATTAAATGGTTGATTCGTTTGGCGCTGCTTGCATTACTGACGGCGCTTGTCTGGTTTTCCTGGATCGTGTTCGTCCCTGTCGAACCGCCGACCTCTCCCTATGCCATGACCATTGGTCCGAACCGTACCCTGTCGCAGGTGGCGAACAGCCTGAAGCAGGAGGGCGTCATCAAGAGCCGCGACGTCATGGTGTTGCTCGCTCGCCTGCAGGGCACCGACCGGCACATCAAAGCCGGTCTGTACCGTTTCGACGGCACGGTCAGCTTGTGGACCATTTTGCAGCGTTTCGCCGAGGGCAAGCCGGATGAGGCCAGCGCCACGGTGGTGGAGGGCTGGACCTTCCATCAGTTCCGCGCATTGCTGGATCAAAACCCGGATGTACGGCATGACGGCGCCGGCCTGAGCGATGCCGAAATTCTCGCTCGCATCGGCGCCGGCGAACAGCAGCCCGAGGGGCTGTTTTTCCCGAGCACCTATTACTTCACGCCCGGTGCCAGCGATCTCGAGCTCTATCGCCGCGCCTACGCCACCATGCAGCGTAAGCTGGCGGAAGCATGGCAATCGCGCTCGGGCGGTCTACCGGTCAGCTCGCCCTATCAATTGTTGACTTTGGCGAGCCTGGTGGAGAAGGAAACCGCCCGTCAGGAAGATCGAACCCTGATCGCAGCGGTATTCGTCAACCGGCTGACCAAGAACATGCGGCTGCAGACCGACCCATCGGTGATCTACGGTATGGGCAACGCCTACCGCGGCAACATCACCAAGGCCGACCTGCGACGCGATACGCCTTACAATACCTATACCCGCAATGGCCTGACGCCGACCCCGATCGCGCTGCCTGGCGCGGCGGCGTTGAAGGCGGCGGCGCATCCGGCCGCCAGCGACGTACTGTATTTCGTGGCGCGCGGCGACGGTAGCAGCTATTTCTCGCAGACGCTCGACGAACACAACGACGCGGTGCGCAAGTACATTCTCAAGAAGGGCAACTGACCGATGCCACCACGTTTCATTACTCTCGAAGGCATTGATGGCGCCGGCAAGAGTTCGCATCTGGCCTTCATCCGCGAGTGGCTGGGCGAACACGGTATCGATGCCGTCTTCACGCGCGAGCCGGGCGGCACCGATTTGGCCGAAAAGCTGCGCGCGCTGCTGCTGGCGCCCGAGACCGACGTCTCGCTGGAAACCGAGACCCTGCTGCTGTTCGCTGCGCGCCAGGATCATATCCAGCGCGTGATCGCGCCGGCATTGGAGGCGGGGCGCTGGGTGGTCTCCGACCGCTTTACCGATGCTTCGTTCGCTTACCAGGGCGGCGGCCGCGGATTGGCCAACGAACGGCTGGCCGTGCTGGAGGATTGGGTGCAGCAGGGACTGCAGCCCGATTTGACCCTGCTGTTCGACGTCTCGATCGACGTGGCGCAAAGCCGCATGGCCGCCACCCGTTCGCTCGACCGGTTCGAGCGCGAGGCGAGCGATTTCCATCAGCGGGTGCGCCAGGCCTACCTGGCGCGTGCCGCGCGTTATCCGCGTTTTTGCGTGCTGGATTCGAGCCGTCGCCTCGATGAGATCCGCGCCGACATCGCCGACCGACTCGGTGCGCTGGTGGAGCACGACTGATGCGCTATCCTTGGCAAAACGACGATTGGCGGCGAATCAACCAGGAGCGCGAGCGTCTGCCCAACGCCTGGCTGCTGACCGGGCTGGCCGGCATCGGCAAATCGGCTTTTGCCGAGGAGTTGGCGCGCTCGCTGCTGTGCGACCGCCCGGGGCCGGAGCATGCCGCCTGCGGCGAATGCGAGTCCTGCCGCTGGTTTGCGTTGGGCAGCCACCCCGATTACCGCCGACTGTCGCCGTTGCAGGACGATGACGAGGAGAAGGCCAGCCGCAAGCTGCCGGTGATCAAGATCGAGGCGGTGCGCGAGGTGATCGATTTCGCTCACTTGACCTCGCACCGTCACGGCCAGCGCGTGGTGATGGTGGAACCGGCCGAGGCGCTCAACCCGGCCGCCGCCAACGCCCTGTTGAAGATTCTCGAAGAGCCGCCGGCCGATGTGCTGTTCCTGTTGGTGGCGCACGCGCCTCAACGTCTGTTGCCGACCATCCGCAGCCGTTGCCGTCAATTCGCCATGACTGCGCCGGCGCGCGACACGGCGCTCGCCTGGCTGCGTCAGCAGGGCGTCGCCGATCCGGATACCGAGCTGGCACACCATGGCGGCGCGCCCTTGTTCGACCACGATCCTGCATTGGCTAGCGCGCGCACGGCCTTTCTCGACGGATTGATCCAACCGACTTTGGCCAATGTGCTGCAGATGGCCGAGCGGACCGACAAGCAGAAGCTGCCACTGGCGGTGCCGCTGGAGTGGCTGCAGATGTGGTTGCACGACCTGGCGGCGTTACGCCTGTCCGGCACGTTACGCTACTATCCGGATCACCGCGTGGCACTGCACAATCTGGCTCGGCGCGCCGATCTGTCAAAGTTGATGCAGGCCGCCGGCGCGCTCGACAAGCTGGCGCCCTATGGCCAGCATACCTTGAACGTCAGGTTGCAGTTGGAGTCCGCCCTGATGGAATATTTGAAGATCTTCGCCTAGGGCGCTTGCTGCGCCCGGTAAACTGGATGCCCCATGCTCGTCGATTCTCATTGCCATCTGAACTTTCCCGATCTGGTCGCCCGGCTGCCCGAAGTGATGGATACCATGCGCGCGGCACAGGTGACCCATGCGCTGGTGATCGGCGTCACCCTGCCGGATTTTCCTTCGGTACTGGCGTTGGCCGAGGCGCACGACAATCTGTGGGCGACAGTCGGCGTCCACCCGGACAACCAGGACGCCGTCGAGCCGACGTGCGAACAATTGGTGCAATTGGCTAGCCACCCGCGCGTGGTCGGCATCGGCGAAACCGGTCTCGACTATTACTGGTGCAAGGGCGAGCTGGGTTGGCAGCACGAGCGTTTTCGCACGCATATCCGCGCCGCACGCGAATGCGGTCTGCCGCTGGTGGTGCATACCCGCGAGTCGGTGGTCGATACGCTGCGCTTGCTCGACGAGGAAAACGCCGGCGATTGCGGCGGCGTCATGCATTGTTTCACTGAGGATTGGGACAGCGCCAAGCGCGCGCTCGACCTGGGCATGCACATCTCGATCTCCGGCATCGTCACCTTCAAGAATGCCGCCCAGGTGCAAGAGGTCGCAAGCAAAGTGCCGCTCGACCGGCTGCTGGTGGAGACCGATTCGCCCTACCTGGCTCCGGTACCTTATCGCGGCAAGCAAAACCAGCCGGGGTACGTGCGACATGTGGCCGAGTTCATCGCCGGTCTGCGCGGCATACCGTTCGAACAACTGGCCGCTGCCACCAGCGACAATTTCTTTCGGCTGTTCGCCAAGACCGGGCAACGAAGCCACATCCAAGGAGAGGTGTCGTGAGCCAGGCCGTCGAAGTCGTTTTACTGGGCTGCGGTTCCAGTTCCGGTACGCCGGTCATCGGTTGCGATTGCCCGACCTGTCGCTCCGACGATCCGAAGAATCGTCGCCGTCGCGCCAGCCTGGCCATCCGGAGCCAAGGCCAAACCTTCCTGATCGACACCGGGCCGGATTTGCGCGCCCAGGCGTTGGAGCACGGGGTGGACTGGCTCGACGCCGTACTCTATACCCACCCACACGCCGACCATCTCAACGGCATCGACGACTTACGCGCATTTTGCTATCGCCGTAAGGGGGCGCTGACGCTGTACGGCAACGCCTTTACGCTGAAGAACATTCACAGCCGCTTCGGCTATGCCTTGCACGCGCCATCCAGCCATTGGGACAAGCCGGTGTTGTCCCCCGTGGAGGTCGACCGTCCATTCGAGCACGGCGGCGTATTGTTGACGCCGCTGCCGCTGCAGCACGGCGCTTGGCCCTGCCTGGGCTGGCGTGTCGGCGACATGGCCTGGTTAACCGACCTGTCGACGATCCCCGATACCACTTTGCCGCTCCTGTCCGGCGTGAAGCTTGTGTTTCTCGATTGTCTGCGCCACGCCCCTTACCACTCGCACCTGTCGGTCGAAGAATCCCTTGCCTGGGCCCGTCGCATCGGCGCCGAGCGCACCGTGTTGATCCACATGACCCACGAATTGGAATACCACGCACTGCAAGCGCTGTGTCCGCCCGGCGTCGAGGTGGGGTATGACGGCATGCGCTTCCAGTTGGGTTGAAGCGCGCCGGATCGCCACCGACTACGCTTGTCGCGGCCACCTGGCAAATGTGGCGGTGGGCGCGCGGTTTTTGCTGCGATTGTCCCGTTAATTGCCATGACGAATGCGTGATTTTTTTGTAATACGTCTGAAT
Source organism: Paludibacterium purpuratum (assembly GCF_004363805.1). GTDB lineage: Bacteria > Pseudomonadota > Gammaproteobacteria > Burkholderiales > Chromobacteriaceae > Paludibacterium > Paludibacterium purpuratum. Next base: position 75,410 of record NZ_SNZP01000003.1, read on the forward strand.
GTGGATGACAGACGTTTATGCGAAAATACATTTAAAAATCATGCATTTGACGCGTAAAAAATCTCGGCCGAGACTGGAGGCTTTCTGACACTGAATGGTGAGTTTAAGTGGCGATCCATGCTAGAAAGTTTCTGCCGCCCTGGGCGGTTATTCTGTTGTCGATGGTGCTGGGGGTCGCCGCCGGCATGGTGCTGGGCGAAGACGCCGCCCGTCTCCAACCGCTGGGCGACCTGTTCGTCGCCTTGATCCGCATGGTGGTCATGCCGGTGATCTTCGTTTCGCTGGTGTGTGCCGTCACTTCTCTGCACGACTTGACGCGCATGCGCCGCATCGCCTGCAAAGCGCTGGCGATCTACTGTGGCACCATGATGCTCTCGGCGGCGCTGACCATGTCGTTGGCCGAGGCATTCGACATCGGCCGCGGCCTGTCCTATGCCCGCCAGGCGGAGGTGCCTGGCGCCGCGATGGACTGGTCGTACCTGATGCCTGCCAATCCGGTACAGGCGATGGCGCAGGGGCAGGTGATGCCGGTGATGTTGTTCGCGCTGCTGTTCGGTATCGCCATCAATCTGAGCGGCGAGGCCGGCCGGCCGGTGGCGCACTTCTTCGAGTCGCTCAACCATGTGATCTTCCGGCTGGTCGGCATGCTGTTGCGTTACGCGCCGATCGGCGTGTTCGCCCTGATGGCGGCGGTGAGCGCCACCTGCGGACTTGATATGCTGTCGCAGTTGGGCGCGTTGGTGGGGACGCTTTATCTGGCGTGCCTGCTGATGCTGACCGTGGTGTACGGCACGCTGTTAGGCCTCGCCGGGCTCAACCCGCTGCCCTTCATGACCAAGATGATTCCGGTGCAGTTGTTCGCCTTTTCTTCCTGTAGTTCCAACGCCTCGCTGCCGATGACGCTGGAGACGGCCAACCGGCTAGGCGTGCCGCGCGCCATCTCGGCCTTTGTGCTGCCGCTGGGCTCGACCGTCAATATGAATGGCCTGGCCATCTATCTGGGCGCCGTGGCGATCTTTGCCGCCAATGCCGCAGGGGTGGAGCTCTCCTGGATGCAAAAGGCGATGGTCATGCTGACCGTCACCTTCGGCGCATTGGGCGCGGCCGGCATGCCGGGTACCGGGCTGATCGTGATGAGCCTGGTGCTTACCAGCGTCGGCCTACCGCTGGAAGTGATCGCGGCCGTGGCGGCGGTCGATCGCATCATCGACATGATCAATACCTCGACCAATGTCTCGGGCGATGCGCTGGCGGCGGTGTTGGTGGCGAAAAGCGAGGCGGACTTCGATCGCGAGGCTTATTCGGCGTAGGGTGCGTTCGCGAAGCAAGGCACCAACCGCGTCATGGTGGGGTGCCTTCGGCGCCCCCCTACAGCCGTTCCGATAGCGACACTGTTTAGAAGTAGTTGATGCCCATCGCTGCTTTGACATCGGACAGTGTCTGGCCCGCGGTCTCGCGCGCCTTCTGCGTGCCCGCTTTCAGAATGGCCATCACTTGTGCCGGATCCTTGGCGTACTGTTCGCGGCGTTCGCGGATCGGCGCGAGCAGCGCTTGCAGGATGTCTTCCAGTCGGCGTTTGATCACCATGTCGCCCAGGCCGCCGCGACGGTAGTGGGCTTTGAGCTCTTCTACCGCGGCCTGGTCGGCATCGAAAGCGTCGAGGTAGGTGAACACCACGTTGCCTTCCACTTGCCCCGGATCGGCGACGCGCAGGTGGTTGGGGTCGGTGAACATCATTTTCACCGCCTGGCGGATCTCGTCCGGCGAGGCCGACAGCGCGAGCGCGTTGCCTAGCGACTTGGACATCTTGGCCTTGCCGTCGATGCCGGGCAGGCGGGCGCCGTTTTCCGGCACCAGCGCGCGACATTCGACCAGGATCTCGGCATTCACGCTGTTGTTGAAGCGGCGCACGATTTCGTTGGTCTGCTCGATCATCGGGATCTGGTCGGCGCCGACCGGTACCACGGTGGCCTTGAAGGCGGTGATGTCGGCGGCCTGTGCGGCCGGGTAGGTCAGGAAGCCGGCCGGAATATCGCGCTCGAAGCCACGCAGCTTGATCTCATCCTTGATGGTCGGGTTGCGTTCGAGCCGCGCGACGGTCACCAGGTTCAGATAGTAGGACGACAGTTCGGACAGCTCGGGCACCAGGCTCTGGATGAAGATGGTGCTCTTGGCGGGATCGATGCCGGCGGCCAGATAGTCGAGCGCCACCTGCAGCACGTTGTCGCGCACCTTGACGTAGTTGCCCATGTTGTCGGTCAGCGCCTGGGCGTCGGCGAGCAACAGGAACTGCTTGCAGACGTCTTGCAGTACCACGCGGTTCTTCAGCGAACCGACGAAGTGGCCAAGATGCAGCGGGCCGGTGGTGCGGTCGCCGGTCAGAATGATGTCTTGGCTGCTGACTTTTTGCGAATCCATGAAACAGTCTCCATTTTTCAGATTTTTGGAGACCGCCAGCCGACGTCCGGAATAAAAAAACCCGGGGTACGCCTGGCAGGCTGCCTCCGGGTGTTTGGGTACGACTCTCCCGGTGCGCCTAGTTGCGGCGCCACCACCAGTTGGAGAGGCGTTGGGTCGAATCGATCATGTCGGGTATATCACCACGTTGGGGCGTTTCCGTCAAGGCGGTCAGAAATGACGTTCGAGCGTGGCCTTGTGCATGATGGTCGAGGCGATTTCCTCGATCGACTTGTGCGTGGTGCTGATGAACGGTACGGCGTGCTGGCGGAACATCGACTCGGCCTCGTTCACTTCGAATCGGCAATTGTCCAGGCTGGCATAGCGCGAATCGGGCCGGCGCTCTGAGCGGATGTGGTGCAAGCGCGCCGGGTCGATGGTCAGGCCGAACAGTTTACTGCGATAGGGCAGCAGGATCTTGGGCAGCGAAGTCGTGTCCAGATCCTCCGGGGTCAGCGGATAATTGGCCGCCTTGATGCCGTACTGCAGCGCCAGGTACAGACAGGTCGGGGTCTTGCCGGAGCGCGACACGCCCACCAGGACGACGTCGGCCTCGGCCAGATCCTTCAGCTTGACGCCATCGTCGTGATTGAGCGAGAAGTTCACCGCTTCGATACGGTGATCGTACTTCTCCTCGCTGATCATTCCGTGCGCCTTGCCCATCGTCAGCGAGGCATTTTGACCCAATTCGGCCTCCAGCTCGCTGATGAAGGTTTCGAAAAAGTCGATGGTCAGCGCGTTGTCGATCTTGAGTACCCGGCGGATTTCCGGATTGACGATACTGGTGAACACCAACGGCTTGTGGTGGTCGATCTGCGCGCGTTCGCGAATGCGCGCGGCCAACGCCTCGGCCTTCTCCACCGTATCGATGAACGGCACCGTTTCGCGATGGAACTCCAGCGTGTCGAACTGTGTCAGCAGGGTCTGTCCCAGCGACTCGGCCGTGATGCCGGTACGGTCGGAAATGAAGAAGGCGGAGCGGTGGTGTGGCATGGATGCACCTATTTGCACAAGAAAACTAGTAATCAAGTATACCGCGTTGCCGCGATGACGCTGGAGTTGTCATAGGGGTTTTCGTGCAGCAGGTTGCCCGTCCCTTGTAGTTTGAAGACTACATTAACTTTATGTGAAGATATTTTTATGAGGGCGGCATGCTCTTGGTATTGTCGAAAATGCGCCTGAAACCCCGACAAATCGGGATTGTGCAATGCAAAATGGACTACGCAAACTACAGGCTATTCGGATAGAATTAGCACTTCTACCGTTCCAATCCAATACAGGAAATGAAGTGATGGCAGAGAATTACGTGATCTGGTTCGAGCAGCTGCGAATGACCGATGTCGAACAGGTGGGCGGCAAGAACGCCTCCCTGGGTGAAATGATCAGCCAGCTGGCCAGCTCCGGCGTCCGCGTGCCGGGCGGTTTTGCAACCACAGCCGAAGCCTACCGTGATTTCCTGCAGCACAACGGCCTGGCCGACCGCATCAATGCGGCGCTCGCCAAGCTCGACGTGGAAGACGTGTCCGAACTGGCGCGTGTCGGCAAGGAAATCCGCCAGTGGATCATCGATATCCCGTTCCCGGAAAAACTCGAACACGACATCAAGGTCGCTTGGGACAAGATGGTGGCCGATGCGGGCGGCGCAGACATCTCGGTGGCCGTGCGCTCGTCGGCGACTGCAGAAGACTTGCCGGACGCTTCGTTCGCCGGTCAGCAGGAGACCTTCCTGAACATCCGCGGTCTGGAAAACGTGAAAGAGGCGATCAAGCATGTGTTCGCCTCTTTGTACAATGACCGCGCCATTTCCTACCGCGTGCACAAGGGCTTCGCCCATGACGTGGTGGCCCTGTCGGCCGGTATCCAGCGCATGGTGCGCTCCGATCTGGGCGCTGCCGGCGTGATGTTCACCATCGATACCGAATCCGGTTTCGAAGACGTGGTATTCGTCACCGCCTCCTACGGCTTGGGCGAGACCGTGGTGCAAGGTGCGGTCAACCCGGACGAATTCTATGTGCACAAGCCGACCCTCGCTGCCGGCCGTCCCGCCATTCTGCGCAAGAACCGCGGTTCCAAGCTGATCAAGATGGAATTCACCGACGCCTCGCAAGCCGGCCGCTCGGTTCGCACGGTCGATGTGGCCGAAACGGAACGGTTGAGCTTCTCGATCTCCGACGCCGAAGTGACCGAATTGGCCAAGTACGCGCTGATCATCGAAAAACACTACGGTCGTCCGATGGATATCGAGTGGGGCCGCGACGGCCTCGACGGCAAGCTATATATCCTGCAGGCACGGCCGGAAACCGTGAAGTCGCAGGAAAACCGCGTTGAAACCCTGCGCCGTTACCGTCTGAAGAACAAGTCGAAAATCCTGTGCGAAGGTCGCGCCATCGGCCAGAAGGTGGGCCAGGGCGTGGTACGTCTGATCAAGAACGCTTCCGAGATGGATCGCGTCAAGGCGGGCGACGTGCTGGTGACCGACATGACCGACCCGGATTGGGAACCTGTGATGAAGCGTGCTGCCGCCATCGTAACCAACCGTGGCGGCCGTACCTGCCACGCGGCGATCATCGCGCGCGAACTCGGCATTCCGGCCGTGGTCGGCTGCGGCGACGCCACCGATGTGCTGTCCGACGGCATGGCGGTGACCGTGTCGTGCTCCGAAGGCGACACCGGCAACATCTATGATGGCCTGCTGGACATCGACATCATCGATCTGGCGCTCGACAAGATGCCGAAGAGCCCGGTCAAGATCATGATGAACGTCGGCAACCCCGAACTGGCCTTCGACTTCGCGCAACTGCCGAACGAAGGTGTGGGCTTGGCCCGCCTGGAGTTCGTCATCAACCGTCAGATCGGCATCCACCCGAAGGCTCTGCTGGAGTTCGACAAGCAGTCGGACGAACTGAAGGCGGTGATTCGCGAGCGCATCGCCGGCTACGCCAACCCCGTGCAGTTCTATGTCGACAAGCTGGCCGAAGGCATCGCCACCCTGGCCGCCGCGTTCTATCCGAAGAAGGTCATCGTGCGCATGTCGGACTTCAAGTCCAACGAGTACGCCAACCTGATCGGCGGTCAGGCTTACGAGCCGCACGAGGAAAACCCGATGATCGGTTTCCGCGGCGCCGCGCGCTACGTATCGGAAAGTTTCCGCGATTGCTTCGACCTCGAATGCCGTGCCTTGAAGAAAGTGCGCGACGAAATGGGGCTGACCAACATCGAGGTGATGATCCCGTTCGTGCGTACGCTGGCCGAAGCGCAGAAGGTGGTTGAGCTGCTGGCCGCCAACGGCCTCAAACGCGGTGAAAACGGCCTGCGCCTGATCATGATGTGCGAGTTGCCGACCAATGCCGTGCTGGCCGACAAGTTCTTGCAGCATTTCGATGGCTTCTCCATCGGCTCCAACGACATGACTCAGCTGACGTTGGGCGTCGACCGCGATTCCGGCGGCCCGATCGCTTCGACCTTCGACGAGCGCAACGAGGCGGTCAAGGCGATGTTGTCGATGGCCATCCAGGCTTGCCGTAAGCAAGACAAGTACATCGGTATCTGCGGTCAAGGCCCGTCCGATCATCCGGATTTCGCCAAGTGGCTGGTGGAAGAGGGCATCGCCACCGTGTCGCTCAACCCGGATACCGTGGTGGAAACCTGGCTGTACCTGGCCAAGGAACTCAACGCCTAAGCCAGGCCGACGCCTCCAGATGCCGCTCGCGGGCGGTGTCGATAAACGAAACCCACGACTTGTCGTGGGTTTTTCATTATTCGACAACCCAAGCCCGGCACGCGACAATATGTATTCGAAAACAATAAACAACCATGCTTAGGCATGGAATGAAATGGGGTTGCCGGTGCCGTATCTTGCCATTCTGACCGCGATGTTCCTGTGGTCGAGTACCTTTGTCGTCCTCAAGCTGGTTTTTGCCGTATTCGATCCGATGGTGGTGCTATTTGCCCGTATGTTGGTGGCCTCGCTGTGCCTGGGCTTGTTGATCTGGCTGCGCGGGGGCGTGCGCTGCGACTATCGCGAGGGCGACTGGAAGTGGCTGTTGCTCATGGGCTTGATCGAGCCCTGTCTGTACTTTCTGTTCGAGGCCAATGCGCTGCGCTATACCAGCGCGTCGCAGGCCGGGATGATCACCAGTGCCATGCCGTTCCTGGCTTCGCTCGGTGCCATGTTGTTTCTGCACGAGAAGCTCGGCCTGCACAAATGGCTGGGCATGCTGGTGTCTTGCGCCGGGATCGTCTGGTTGACCTGGTCTGGGCATCCGGATAGCCACGCGCCCAATCCGCTATTGGGCAACCTACTGGAATTGGCCGCCATGTGCTGCTCGGCGGCCTTTGTGCTGATCGTCAAGAAACTCTCCGATCGGTATTCGCCGTTGTTGATGACCGGTATGCCGGCGTTGATGGGCTGCCTGTGGTTCGGTGCCGGCCTGCTGCTGCCGGGGGTGCAGCTACCGCACGCGTTTCCGCTCATGCCGAGCTTGCTGATTCTGTATCTTGGCGCAGGCGTGACCCTGGGGGCTTATGGTCTGCATATTTGGGCGGTCACCCGGGTCCCGGTTTCCGTGGCCGCCTCCTTCAACAATCTGATTCCGGTCATGACCGTGTTGAGCGCCTGGGCGGTGCTGGGCGAAACGCTTTCGCCGATGCAGATGGTGGCTTGCCTGCTGGTACTCGCCGGCGTGCTGGTCGGACAGCGCCGTTAGCCTGATGGCGGTTGGCGGATTGCCTTCGGTGCCTTCACCCTACGAGCAGGTGTTTCGCTCGTAGGGTGGATGCACCGCCGGCTCCTCGATCAGCGTCGGGCGGGATCGGCGTGATCCCAGTGCCAAGTGTCGTGTCCTACCGGGTGCTTGTCGTCGATCTCCACTTGCTGTTTGTTGTTAACGGCCAACCTGTTCGGCGCCCAATCGAGGTTGGCCAACTGGTTCGCACCATCGAAAAGCCAGTGCTTGTTCGATCCGGGCAGTCCGCAATCTTCCAGCCGCGCCGATTGGCCGCTGGACACCAGGCATTGCTGATAGTGCAGGTTGCGCAAAGACAAGTCGCTTTCGAAGCGCCACCGTTGCTCGCGCGCACTCGCCTGGCAGTTGGCAAGATCGACGCCGATCCTCCCTTGACCGGTGATTTTGGCGGCCAGGCACAGATCGCTGATACGGTCTATGCTCGACCGCCGCCAGCGCAATGCGCGGAATTGATCCGTCGGCGCCATATTCCGGGCGTCGCCGACGTATTGCAGATTGTGTAACGCCCAGCGCTTGGCCTGCACCGCCATCCAATCGGTCGGGCGGGCACCCAAATCGTCCGGCGCCATCGGCTTGCGCGGCGAAGTCGTGCCGGCCGGCTGCTGATAACGCCAGCGGTAGCTCTCGTACTGATCACTGGGATTCGCTACGCCAATCGATACGCTTTGGCCGGCATTGCTGCGGGCATGAAAGCGTAGCGAGAGCTTGGGGTTGTCTCGCAACAGCAACTGATCGCCGCCATCATTTGCCCTTTCGTCTTTTTGTTCGCAGATACGCTGGTTATTTTTCCCGACATTACATTTCCGCGTGCTGTACCAGGCCCAGCGCTGGGAGGGTTCTTCCGGCCGACATGGCTGCAACGCCGCGTAGCCGGTGCTCTTGTAACCAAGTCCTGGCGCATTGTAGAGCGAGGCTTGGCCGAGCTTATTGCGGTTGCGTCCTAAGCAAAATCCCGGGAAAGCATCGTTCACCAGGGTCGCGTCGGGGTTGAGCGTCCAGCGCTGCGCCTTGTCGCGCGAGGCGCATTCGCGGACATCCACGCGCTTTTCGCCGGCCGCGAATGACCACGGCGTTTCATCGAGCACGCTCAAGCAGCGTGGCGCCGAATACTCTTTGCGGTGTGCGTCGTAGTGGAATACGCCGCCCTGCAGAACGATCTGCCGCTCGATGGGCCGCTCGACTTGCGCGATACCCGTGGCGCCGATCTGTTGGGGCAGCGGTAACGGGGTTGCGCCTGCGGGCGTTCTGGCGGCAAGCCAGGTATAGCTGCTGCGGTCTGCGCGCGTGTAACCAAAGTACGGAAAGCCGTGAGCCGCTTCAAGCACGCGGAAATCGTCGCGGACGATCGGGTTGATCCGCGAGGCGATGTAGACCTCGAGGTCGTTGCTTCTATGGTCTTGCCCCACCCATAGCAGCTCCCATTTTTGCGGGCGTCTGCGCTGATCGCAGCGTTGCAGCCCGGCATAGATCGGATACTCGTCATCGGCGCGTTTCGCCAGGCTAATGTTGCCGAGGCAATAGTCGCGATAATGGTTGCTGACGATTTGTCCTTGGCGCAGTAGCCATTGCTGCGTCGAAGCGGCGTTACAGGGCCGCAGACGGGCGTAATGTTCGCTGGTCACCAGCAGATGCGCATCGCCGGGTTCGGCCGTGAGGCATTGTTGGCGGTTTTTGAAGACATAGAGATGCGCGGCGTCATCTTGAATCTTCCTGACCGGGTAGCTCCACGGATCGGCACTCGGTTTCTGCACGGAACGATCTTGCACATTCGCGGCCGCGATCGCCTGTGCTTCAAGCAACTTGCGCTCTGTCGGCATGTGGGAGAGCGGTTGCCACTGGGCCTGAAAGCGCTGATCCACGGGCCAAGCGAAGAAACGCTGGCTGTCGGCGTGGTAGCTGAGTTGCAATTGGGGGTTGGTCTGGTTGACGATTTGTCCGCCTTCACGCCGCCAGCGCTGTTTGGGGTCGCTTGAATTGCAGCGTTCCAGCGAGGCGTCTTGCGTCGGCACGATGCCGCTCAAGCATAATGTCGGCGCGGCGAGGTTGTGCACGCTGCCGTCATCGAGCAATGCCCAACGTTGGGTCGCGTACTCGGCATTGCAGTGGGCCGCGTGTAAGCGGCGGCCGTTTTCCTCCTTGAGTCCGCTCTCCTTCATGTTGAGCGGGCCCGCCGCCAGACATCGCCCCCCCGGCATGGCCCATTGCTGGTAGGGCCGGCCGGCGCGTGTCAGCTTGCGCTGGATCGTCTCGTCCGGCGCGTAATATTTTTTGATCGCCTCCTGGTCGAGTTTGGACAATTCCTGAAACTTATTGCCCGTCGCCATCAGACCTTGGCGCATGCGCACTCTCAGCACGTCCATCGGATCGCGCTGCTTATCCAGGCGCTCAGGCGTTTGGACCACGCTGTATGTGATGGAGTCGAAATCGAGCGCGATGCTGTTGTCGGCGTAGTATTGCTGCGCTTGCTGGGTACGCGCCTTGTCCATGAGCATATTGATGCGCTCGTTCTCGTGCGAGAAGCCCAGCACATGCATGAGTTCATGCACGGCAAGCGCCCGGTTTTTGCAATGGGGCGTGTCGGCAATTTGCAGGAACGCGCTTTGACCCCGCCCCTGGCTTGCTTTGCCGCAAATGTTCTTGTCCACGCTCCACGGCATCAGCGAAATTTTCAGCCGGTCGGGATGTTGGGTTTTTGACTGGGTTTCATCGATGAAAACCACTTGTTTGTTGGTGAGGGTCTGGATGTGGTTCATGGCGTCGAGAATTTCTTGACGCGCCACTTTATCGGCCACGATCGGTAGCCGCGCGTTATTCCAATCGCGCGTCGCGGGCGAGGCCAGACTTTCGAACTCGAAATAGACGACGCCGTTCTCCCATAAATACCATGTCCGGTCGGCGACGAAATGATGGGGCATGGCATGGCCCCAGGCGGCACTGGGCGCGAATAACCATGAAAGTGCGAAAAGCACGCGGCGCGTGCAGAAGAACTCTTGCATGAGACAGGAACTCCTGGCGGTTGTGAAAGGAAAGTGCGCCGCATGGCGGTGCGCTATTTAGTCACGACCTATCGGAGTTCAATCTGTCCTTAGGCGGATTTGGCCAGGTTCCGTCGGGTGGTTCGGCCTTCTCTGTCGGTAGATGAGGCCTTAGGGGCCTTAGCTCAATTCCTTGAACAATTCCTTCACTCGTACCACCCTGAGCGCGACGTCGTCGATGGCGACTTCGACGCGCAGCTTGTCCTGGCCCGCCAGCCGATAGTTCCGTTTGCTTTGGATCAGACCAATGATCTTTATCGGCTCGATGGGCGGGTTGGGGATGAAGGTCAGTTGGATGGCGCTATCGCTGGCATCGACTTTCTGCACGCCAAGTCGTTTGGCGGCCAGCCGCAGCCGGTGGCTGTCGATCAAGGTTTTGACCGCTTGCGGCGGCAGACCGAAACGGTCGACCAGTTCTTCGTGAATGGCATCGACCTCGCCATCGGTCTCGCAGGTTGCCAGCCGTTTGTACAGCACCAGTCGTTCATGCACGTCCGGGCAATAGCCTTCCGGCAGCAGCGCAGGGCTGTGCAGGTTGATTTCGGTGCTGACGCCCAGTGGCGCGTCCAAGTCGGGCTGGCGGCCCTTCTTCAGATCGCGCACTGCTTGTTTGAGCATTTCGGTGAACAGCGCGAAGCCGACTTCCTGCATCTCGCCCGATTGCCCTTCGCCCAGTACCTCACCCGCGCCGCGGATTTCCAGGTCGTGCATCGCCAGGTAGAAGCCCGCGCCCAGTTCGCCGGACAGTTGGATCGCCTCAAGCCGCTTGGCGGCGTCGCGCGTCATGCCGTCGGGCGTGAGCAGATAGGCATAAGCCTGGTGGTGTGAGCGACCGACCCGGCCGCGCAACTGGTGCAGTTGCGCCAGGCCGAATTTGTCGGCGCGGTTGATCAGGATGGTGTTGGCGTTGGGAATGTCGATGCCGGTTTCGATAATGGTCGAGCACAACAGCACATTGAAGCGCTGTTGCAGAAAGTCGCGCATCACCTGTTCCAGTTCGCGTTCGCGCAGCTGGCCGTGGGCGACGCCGATGCGCGCCTCCGGCACCAACTCGGTCAGCTTCTCGCGCATGTTCTCGATGGTGTCGACCTCGTTGTGCAGGAAGAACACTTGGCCGCCACGTTTGAGTTCGCGCAGCATGGCCTCGCGGATGACGCCGTTGGACAGTGGCGAGACGAAGGTCTTGACCGCCAGTCGCCGCGATGGCGCGGTGGCGATGGCCGAGAAATCGCGCAGCCCCTCGAGCGCCATCGACAGCGTGCGCGGGATCGGCGTGGCGGTCAGCGTCAGTACATCGACATTGGCGCGCAGGCGCTTGAGTTGTTCTTTCTGGCGTACCCCGAAGCGGTGTTCCTCGTCGATGATCACCAAGCCCAGGTTCTTGAACTCGATATCCGGCTGCACCAGTTTGTGGGTGCCGATGACGATGTCGACCGTGCCTTTTTGCAGTCCTTCCAGCGCCGCCCGGCTTTCCTTGCCCGAACGAAAGCGCGACAGTTCGGCGAGCTTGATCGGCCAATCGGCGAAGCGGTCGCTGAAATTCTGAAAATGCTGCTCGGCCAATAGCGTGGTCGGCACCAATACGGCCACTTGCTTGCCGCCCATCACGGCGACGAAGGCGGCTCTGAGCGCGACTTCGGTTTTGCCGAAACCGACATCGCCGCACACCAGACGATCCATCGGCTTACCGGAACACATGTCCTCGATGACGGCGTTGATGGCGGTTGCCTGATCCGGGGTTTCCTCGAAGCCGAAGCCGGCGGCGAAGGCATCGTAGTCGTGATGCGAGAGGGTGAAGCTGTGGCCTTCGCGCGCGGCGCGCTGGGCGTACAGATTGAGTAATTCCGCAGCGGTATCGCGTGCCTTTTCCGCGGCCTTGCGCTTGGCTTTTTCCCACTGCGGCGCCCCCAGGCGGTGTAGTGGTGCCGAATCGGTCGCGGATCCGGCGTAACGCGAAATCAGATGCAACTGCGAGACGGGGACGTAGAGCTTGGCATCGTCTGCGTATTCGAGCTGCATCATTTCGCTGATGCCTTCGCCCAAATCCATGGAGACCAGGCCCATATAGCGACCGATGCCATGTTGCTCGTGCACCACCGGATCGCCAACCTTGATTTCGGCCAGGTCGCGCAATACGGCATCGGACTGCGGACGTTGGCGCGCGCGTCTGTTCTGGCTCTTGGCGATGTGCTGATAGAGCTCGGTTTCGGTGATGACGGCGATGGCCGGTGTGGTGAGCTGAAAGCCGCGGTAGAGCGGCGAGACGGTCAGCGCCAAGGGATGCGTGCCGGCGAGGAAGGCCTGCCAGCTATCGACCGTTTCCGGGCGGATACCGTTTTCGGCCAGAAACTGCAGCATGGTCTCGCGCCGGCCCATGCTTTCGGCAATCAACAGCACGCGCGCCGGTTGCTGGCGCAGGAAGTCGCTCAGCCGGTGCAGCGGTTGCTCGGCGCGCCGGTCGACCGCTAATTCGGGAAGCGGCAAGGTGCCGGGGCAAGGCTCGCCCACGCTCGGGATTTCGATGCGGGCGAAATCCTTGAGACGGCGCATGATGTCGTCCGGCCGTAGAAACAGTTCCGCCGGCGGTAGCACGGGCCGTTCGCTGTCGCTACGGGCCATTTGGTAGCGGCCGTCGACCTCGCGCCAGAATTGCTCGGCATCCGCCACGTCGACGCGGTAGAGCGCCAGTAGCGATTGTTCGCCGAGATAGTCGAACAAGGTGGCGGTCTGGTCGAAGAACAGCGGCAGGTAGTATTCGATGCCGGCCGGAAACAGTTGCTGCGAGACGTCGCGATAGATGCGGCTCTTGGACGGGTCGCCTTCGATTTTTTCGCGATAGTGTTGGCGAAAATGCGTGACGCCGCTCTCGTCGGCCGGGTATTCGCGCGCCGGCAGCATGCGGATTTCCTGCACCGGATACAGCGTGCGCTGGGTATCCGGATCGAAGGTGCGCAGCGTTTCGATTTCCTGGTCGAACAGGTCGATGCGGTACGGCAGCACCGAACCCATCGGGAACAGATCGATCAGGCCGCCGCGCAGCGAGAATTCGCCGGGCACCATCACTTGAGTGACGTGATTGTAGCCGGCGGTGACCAGGTCGGCGCGCAGCTGTTCGACGTCGAGCGTCTCGCCGGTCTTGAGGAAAAAGGTGCGCGACAGCAGAAAGGCCACCGGCGGCAGCCGGGTCATGACGGTCGACAGCGGCGCCAACACCACGTCGCACTCGCCGTGACGGATCTGCCACAAGGTGGCCAGCCGCTCGCTGACCAGGTCGCTGTGCGGCGAAAAATGGTCGTAGGGCAGCGTTTCCCAATCGGGAAACAGCGCCACGCGTAGCGCGGGATCGAAGAAGGGCAACTCGGCCTGCAGCCGTTGCGCCGTTTGTGCATCGGCGGTAAGGATCAGCAGGGGACGGCCGGCGTGGCGGGCCAACCCGGCAAGCCAGGCGGCATCCAATCCGTCGGGCAAAGTGCCGATGCGTTGTTTCTGTCCGGGTGAGGGAATATCTGGGTATTTGTCCAACATAAAATGCTTCACATTCATGGCGCTCACGGTATTATACCAGCAGCCCGAAGGCGGTTTCAGAAAGGTTCCCGACTGGATCGATCATCCAGGAGAACGGGCGGCCGGCCGAGGGTGCGACGATGAGGGAATTCGCGGGCGTGAATGCCAAAAGATTGTCCGACGCAGGGGGCTTCCTCTGTTTTCTTGTTGCCCTGGCGTTGTGGCCACGGGCGCCGCTTGCCGCCATTTCGCTGGCCTCTTTTTTGCCGCATGGGCTATTTGCCGCGCAGATCGTGCGTGCACGCCGGGCCGGCTTGCTCTGGTGGTGGCCGCTCGCCGCGTTCCTCGGCATGTTGCCGTTCGCCTCGGCAGGCTGGGCGCTCACCCTGGCGGCTTCCCTATACTTGCTGGCCGCGGCGCTGACGCTCGTCGGCCTGACCGTGGAGCGCGATTGGCTGGCCAGCCCGCTATGGCTGCTGCGGCTGGTCGCCCGGTTGATCTTCTATCCCGCCTTATTGGTGGCGCTGCTGCTATCGCTGCTGTCGCTGCTGTTCGATGTGTCGGTGCATTTGTTGTCCTGGGGCGGCATGGCTTGGGGCGACATCAGTCTCTGTCTGGCGGCGCTTGTGCCGATGGTGTTCTGCGCCGAACTGGGTTCGCGTCGGCGCCTGTTCGAACTGGCGATGTACGGGCTCTTGACGCTAGGGATCGGCATGGCGCTCTATCCGGGGCGCCACCTGCTCTTATTCCCCAGCGCACTGCTGTTCCTGCCGGTCATGCTGGTGGCGGCCTTCCGACTCACCTTGCGCGGTGTGGCGCTGGTCAGCGCCACGGTGATGGTGATGTTGACCTTGTTCAACGCCGGCGGGCCGGCCTATGGCGCGCTGGCCGACGGCGTGGTGCTGCTCTCGGCGGTGATCGCCGGCTTGATGATGGCGGCGGTGGTGGAGATCCAGCGTCGCAACGAGCGCAGCCTGGGCGAATTCCAGGCCCGCATCGAAGCGCTCGTCAATAACAGCCCGAATCTGATGGCCTTCAAGGGGCTCGATGGCCGCTACGCCATGGTCAACCGCGCTTATGCCGCCCATGTCGGTAAGGCGCCGATCGACATGATCGGCAAGCGGCCGAGCGAACTGTTCCCGGTCGAGATCGCCACGCGCATCCGCGCCCAGGACGAGATGGTGCTGCGTTGCCTGGAGCCGCGGCAGTTCGAATACGACAACGATCTGGGCGGCGGCGATTATTTCCTGCTCGAAACCAAATTCCCGCTATTCGACGCACAAGGTCTGCCGGCCGGCATCGGTTCGGTGGTGACCGATATCTCCGAATCGCGCAAACAACAGCAGGCAGTGCTGGAGGCCGAACAGAAATACGGTGCGCTCATCGAGCAGTCGCTGGCCGGGATCTTCATTTTCCAAGATGGCCGGTTGGTCTATCTGAATGCCAAGCTGGCCGAGATGCTGGGCGGCAGCACCGAAATGCTGGAGAACTGCCGCCTGGAGGATATCCTGCCTTCGAGCGAGCTTGCGCGTGTGCGCGATTTGATACGGCACCGCTTTGACGACAATGTGCAGGTCATGCACTACACCACGCGTATCGTCCGCGCGGACGGCAGTCTTTTGGATGTCGAGGTGCATAGCCGGCTGTTCGATTACAACGGGCGTCCGGCCAGTATCGGTTTTGCGCTCGACATTTCCGATCGCATCGCCGCCGACGCCAACCAGAAGTTGACCGCCAAGGTATTCGAAACCTCGGCGGAGGGAATTTTGATCTGCGATGCCGAGCTGCGCATCATTGCAGTCAACGGGGCGTTCTCCCGTATCACCGGCTACTTGCGCGAGGAAGCGCTTGGCAAGGTGTCGCGCGTGTTCAGCGATGAAAGCCGCGGCAACTACGCCCAGATGATGAGCGCACTGAACGAACAGGGCTACTGGCGTGGCGAAATGTTGGATCGGCGCAAGAGCGGCGACTGGTATCCGGCCGAGCTATCGCTATCGCTGGTGCGCGATCCGCAAGGCGAAGTGGTCAATTATGTCGGGCTGTTCGCCGACATCACCGTGCGCAAGCAGGCGCAGGAACGGATGAACTTCCTGGCCAACCACGACCCGCTGACCCGGCTGCCTAACCGCAGTTGCCTGATTTCGGCGCTGGAAGACCGGCTGCTGTCTATGAAGGAGGGCGAGGGCCAGTTGGCGGTCATCTTCATCGACCTGGACCGCTTTAAGCTGATCAACGATTCCTTCGGTCACCAGTCGGGCGACGAGCTGCTGCGGGTGATCGCCATCCGCTTGGCCAATACGGTCGGCGAGCGCGGCATGCTGGCACGCCTGGGCGGCGACGAATTCACTTTGCTGGTGTCGAGCTTCGACGGGCTTGGCGACCTGTCTGCGATTGCCGAACAGGTGTTGGGTGTGCTGGCCAAGCCGCTGCGGCTGGAAGAGCACGAGGTGTACGTGACCGGCAGTATCGGTATCAGCGTCTATCCCAACGATGGCGCCGACGCGCGCACACTGCTGAAGAATGCCGATGTGGCGATGTATCGCGCCAAGGATTCGGGCAAGAATACCCACGAGTTTTTCAATGCCGAAATGAACGCTCAGACCGTGGAGCGGCTGGTGTTGGAAAACAGTCTGCGCCAGGCGCTGGAACGCGACGAGTTCGAGTTGCATTTCCAGCCGCAGGTGAATGCGGTCAGCCGAGAACTGGTCGGCGTCGAGGTCTTGCTGCGCTGGCGGCATCCGCAGCAGGGGTTGGTGGCGCCGGGGCGCTTCATCCCGCTGGCCGAGGAAACCGGCTTGATCAAGCCGATCGGCGCCTGGGTGTTGCAGGCGGCCTGCCATCAGCTGCGACGCTGGGATCGCGAAGGGCTGATCATTCCGCGCGTGGCGGTCAATTTGTCGGCGCGTCAGTTCGAACAACCGAACCTGATCAGCCTGGTGGCCGGCGCGCTGGAGGAGAGCGGACTGGCGCCGCAACGACTTGAGCTCGAGATCACCGAGAGCATGATTATGCAGAATCCGGTCGAAACTGTGCGTATTCTCAATGAGCTGAAGCATTTGGGCGTGCAATTGGCGATCGACGATTTCGGTACGGGGTATTCCTCGCTATCCATCCTCAAACGTTTTCCGCTCGATTCGCTCAAGATCGACCGCTCGTTCGTCGACGGTCTGCCGCAAGATGGCGATAGCGCGGCGATCACCGAGGCGGTTCTGGCCATGGCGCGCAAGCTCGGCTTCGCCGTGGTGGCCGAAGGGGTCGAACACGAGGGGCAGGCGAACTTCCTGCAGGCCATCGGTTGCGACAGCTTACAGGGCTATTTCTTCGGTAAGCCGATGCCGGCCGAACATTTTGTCGTTTGGCTGGCTGCCGGCGAAGCCACGTTCGCACCGTAGCGTGCGTTCGCCGCAGCAAGCACCGCAACTAGGTGCCAAGGTTGCATTCGCCGCGGGCGCGCGGTTAAATAGCCGCGAATCCTTATATGAGTAAACAATGAGCAACAAGCGCCTGATACACGGGTTTCATGCCGTGAATGCCCGTCTGTGGCAAAACCCCAAGAGCCTGATCGAGATCTACCTGGGCAATGGCCGTCAAGACGAACGCGCGCGCGCCGTGGCCGAACGTGCCCAAGCGGAGGGGGTCAAGGTGCATCTGGTCGATAAGGCCCGGCTCGATAGCCTGACCGGCAATGCGCGTCATCAGGGGGTGGCGGCTTGGATCGACGCCAGCCATCAGTTCGTCAGCGTCGAGGACGTGCTGGAGAATTTACAGGAGCCGCCGCTGTTGCTGATTCTCGATGGCGTTACCGATCCGCACAATCTGGGTGCCTGCCTGCGGGTGGCCGACGCCATGGGCGCGCATGCGGTGATCGCCCCCAAGGATCGCGCGGCCAGCATCAACGCCACGGTGTCCAAGGTCGCCTGTGGCGCGGCGGAAAGCGTGCCTTACATCATGGTGACCAATCTGGCGCGCACGCTACGCGATCTCAAGGATGCCGGCATCTGGATCGCCGGCACCACGATGGAAGCCGATACCGATCTGTTCCACTTCGACCAGCGCGGGCCATTGGCCTGGGTGATGGGCGCCGAAGGCGAGGGCATGCGCCGCCTGACGCGCGAACATTGCGATGTGCTGGTGTCTATCCCGATGTTCGGCACGGTGGAAAGCCTGAATGTGTCGGTCTCGTCCGGCATGGTGCTGGCCGAGAGCCGCCGCCAGCGCGTCTTGGCCGGGGAGGGCCGGACATGAGCGAAACGTCGCGCGATTGCGGTTGTGCGCCACTGAACGACAAGTCGGTGGTTCAGCCGGACAAGACCAAACTGTTGCAGCGTCTGGCGCGCATCGAGGGCCAGGTGCGCGGCATCGGCGGCATGATCGCCGACGACCGCTACTGCGTCGACATCCTGACCCAGGTCGCGGCAGTCAAGTCGGCACTGGACGCCGTGGCGATGCAATTGCTGGAAAACCACGTTCACGGCTGCGTGACCCGTTCGCTCGGTACCGCCTCCGCCGAGGATATGGCGGCCGAATTGCTGGAAGTGGTGAAGAAGATTCGCTAGAACACGACGGTAGGCGCGGCTGTAGGGGGGATTTGTCGTAGGCAATCCGCCATCTCGCGATTGGTGCGATGCTGCGCGATCGCACCCTACACCCGCTCCTGCTTGCCCTCTGCGCGCAACTCGCGTAAAATCGCCCGGTTTAAACCCTTGCCTTCCCACACAACGCATGGTGGAAAGGCTTTAAGCCATAAGGAGTTCACATGCGGCATTACGAAATTGTGTTCATCGTCCATCCGGATCAGAGCGAACAAGTTCCGGCGATGATCGAACGCTACAAGGGCATGGTTGTCAGCGCTGGCGGTATCATTCATCGCCTGGAAGACTGGGGCCGCCGTCAACTGGCCTACCCGATCCAGAAGCTGCACAAGGCTCACTATGTTCTGATGAACATCGAGTGCGCGACCGAAACCCTCGCTGAACTTGAACACGCATTCAAATTCAACGACGCGGTTCTGCGTCATCTGACCATCAAGATGGCTCACGCTGTGACCGAAGCTTCCCCGATGATGAAGGACGAGAAGGCGAAAAACCTGCTCGACGGTCAGCAGCCGGCTGAAGAGGCTGAAGCCGCTGCTTGAGGCGGATGCATTGCAGAATCATTTGGTATTGACCGCGTCGGTCGAACGCGAAGAAGTCCTGAGATATACGCCCGCCGGCCTGCCGGTGCTGGAAATGTGGCTCAGACATCATTCGAAACAGAATGAAGCAGGCTTCGAGCGGGACGTGACCTGTGAAATCCAGGCCGTCTTGATCGGTAAACAGGCACCGCTTCACGCGGGGAAGTTGGCGGGCAACACGGTGGCTCTCACCGGGTTCCTCTCCCAGCGAAGCCTGAAAAATCCGCGGTTGGTACTGCATATCGAACACGTTGAATTTGTAAAAGGTTAGACAAATGGCACGTCAACTCTTTAAGCGCAAGAAGTTCTGCCGCTTCACGGCAGAAGGCATCAAGGAAATCGACTACAAGTCGGTTGAATTGCTGAAGGATTTCATCGCCGAAAACGGCAAGATCATCCCGGCTCGCATCACCGGTACCAAGGCTCGCTATCAGCGTCAGCTGACCACTGCGATCAAGCGTGCTCGCTTCCTGGCGTTCCTGCCGTACACCGATCAGCACTAATCCGGGAAAGGAACAGACAAGATGCAAGTAATTCTGCTCGAAAAAGTAGCCAACCTGGGTCAACTGGGCGATGTCGTCAAGGTCAAGGACGGCTACGGCCGTAACTTCCTGATCCCGCAAGGCAAGGCCAAGCGTGCGACCGAAGCCAACCTGAAGGAATTCGAAGCTCGCCGTGCCGAGCTCGAAGCCAAGCAGGCAGAGATCCTGGCTGATGCCAAGGCTCGTGGCGTGAAGCTGGAAGGCGCTGTTGTGACCATCGAACAAAAGGCCGGCGTTGACGGTCGTCTGTTCGGTTCGGTTACCAACGTCGACATCGCCGATGCGGTTACCGCGTTCGGCGTTGAAATCAAGCGTTACGAAGTTCGTCTGCCGAACGGCCCGCTGAAGGCCATCGGCGAATACGAACTGGAAATCGCCCTGCACCACGACGTGGTTGCACCGATCAAGGTGGTTGTGGCTGCTCTGGCCTAATCCCTTTATCTCGGCGTTTCTTAAAAGGCTGCCTGCGGGCAGCCTTTTTTATTGACTCGACGTGCCGGTGACGGCGCAACAGGAGCTAATCGGGCTGGTCGCCTTGCAGCCAGGCAACGCTGGCGGCTTTAAACGCCGCGGTGCCGGCTTGGCGTAGGGTTTCGAACAGCACCATCTCGCGGCTGACAATGTGCGCGCCGGCCTGGCGCAGACGTTCGAGGGCCAGTTGATGGTCGAGTGCGCGCCGGCTGCCGATCGCATCGGCGACGACGAACACGGTCTTGCCAAGGCGGAGTAGGCCCTCGGCGGTTTGCAGCACGCAGACATGGCTTTCCATGCCGCACAGCACGAACTGTTGCTGCGACAGCGTCCATTCGGGCAGACAGCCGGCTGCCACGCAGCAGAAATGCACCTTTTCCACGGCTGGCGCATCGGGGGCCAGCGCCCTCAGTGCGGGGATCGTATGCCCCAGGCCGCGCGGGTACTGCTCGGAGAAAACGATCGGCAGGCCGCCGTCCCGACAGACGCCGATCAGCCAGGCTAGGCGGCTTTGCAGCCGGTCGGCATCCTGGATGGCGGGTAGCAGTTTTTCCTGTACGTCGATGACCAGTAGGACGGCTTGTTCCTTGTCGAGCAGCATGGCGGACTCCGCGATGGTTTATGCGATGATCATAGCGCAATGATGGTCGGCCCGGCGACTGTCATTACCGGGCCGACTCGCGTCAGATGTCCTGTCCTTCCTCGATGCCTTGATGGTTGGCGCTGCGTGCCGGGAGTACCAGATTCAGAATCAACGCCAACAGCGAGCATAGCCCGACACCGGCCAGGCCGAGGTCGCCGATCTTGAGTTCCAGCCCGCCAATGCCGACGGTCAGTACCACCGAGATAATGACCAGGTTGCGCGGTTGCATCAGGTCGACCTTGGCTTCGATCAGCGTTTTCAGGCCGATGGAGGCGATGGTGCCGAACAGTAGAACCATGATGCCGCCCATGACCGGCATCGGGATCGATTGCAACAATGCGTTGAATTTGCCGAAGAACGCCATGGCGATGGCGAAAAGCGCCGCCCAGGTCATGGTGACCGGATTGAAATTGCGCGTGATCATCACGGCGCCAGTGACTTCGGCATAGGTGGTGACCGGCGGGCCGCCGATCAGACCGGCGATGCAGACACCCAAGCCATCGCCGAACAGCGTGCGGTGCAGGCCCGGCGTCTTGGTGTAGTCCTTGCCGGTGACGCCGCCGATGGCCATGACGCCGCCGATGTGCTCGATGGCCGGGGCAATGGCCACAGGCAGCATGAAGAGCGCCGCCGCCCAGTTAACCTGGGGCGAGGCGAAGTGCGGCACGGCGAACCAGGGGGCGTCGGCGATCTTGCCGAGGTCGACCAAGCCCATGGCGACAGCGCTCAGGTAGCCGACGATGACGCCGGCCAGAATCGGCACCAGGCGGAACATGCCGCGGGCGAACAACGAGACGACGATGGTCGTGGCGAGCGATATGGCGGCCAGCAACAAGGCGCTATGGTAGGCAACCACCTGGGCGCCGCCGGCCCGACCCATGGCCATGTTGGAGGCGGCTTGCGCCACCGACAGACCGATGATCATGATGACCGGGCCGATGACCACCGGCGGCAGCAGCCGGTTGACCAATCCGATACCGCGCCAGCGGATCAGGGCCGAGAACACGAAGTACATGAAGCCGGCGCAAAAGAGGCCGAACATGGTCGAGGGCATGCCCCATGTGTGGGACGAGTAGATGATCGGGCCGATGAAGGCGAACGAGGAGCCGAGAAAGATCGGCACCTGGGCGCGGGTGCATAGCTGGAACATCAGGGTGCCGATGCCGCCGCCCAATAGCGCCATGGCCGGATTCAAGCCGGTCAGGAGCGGTACCAGAACCAGCGCGCCGAAAGCGACGAACAGGATCTGGGCGCCGGAGACGGCTTGCTTGAGGTGTTGAAACATAGATGATCTCTCAGTCTTGTGAAATATTTTTGGTTAAACCGTGCAGTACATGATGGCCTGGGCAATGATGTTGTTCTGATCTTGCGCCAGCGTGCTGTGCTGCCTGAACGACTGCACCATCCCTTGTACCCTGGTATAGGTTTCGTGATTCGGCAGGGCCTGGTAGGCGATGTCGACGCCTAGGCGCGCCGCCACCTTTTTGATGGTGGTCGGTTTGATGCAAACGTGCTCGAACGGCTTGCTGTAGGCGAGAAAGCAAGTGACCACGGGCCACTTGGCCGGGTTGGCGTTGTGGTCGTGGCGGCATAATTGCAGCACGTCGACAAAATTCGCGAAGCTCTCCGGGCCGAAGTGGTGCAATAGCTCGTACAAAGCTTGCAGGAACGGCTGGTGAATGTCGCTAAAACCCAGGTAATTGCGAAAGGCCATTTTTTCGAAAGTGCTGACCGTGGTGCTGCGGCCGATGATCTGGCGGCAGGTTTCGATCAGGGGCGCCAGTCTGCCTTGTGCCAGCGCCGCTGCCATGGTGTGCTCGGCCAGCCCCTCTTCGCACAGGCGGATGACGCTGGTAACGCTTTTGTGTTTTTTGCCCAGCTCTAGCCAGTCGGGGTCGGCGAGGCCGCCGGGAAAACGCAGCAGAAAGTCATGGTCGATTTGTTGCCAGTGATTCATGGCGCATCTCCTTCCAGGTTGCATGAGCGCAGGTTGAAAAAAAGCCGCTTGTCCGAAAGTGGCAAGCGGCGGTGGGTCTGGCATACATGGTTCAGGCGTGTTTGGTGCCGAAGATCTTGTCGCCGGCGTCGCCTAGCCCGGGGATGATGTAGCCGACCTCGTTGAGGTGGCTGTCGAGCGAGGCGGCATAGATCTGCACGTCGGGGTGGGCTTCGTTGACGATGCGCACGCCCTCGGGCGCGGCGACCATCACCACGGCCTTGATGTGCCGGCAACCCTTGCGCTTGAGCAGGTCGATGGTGGCGACCATCGAGCCGCCGGTGGCCAGCATCGGGTCGATGATCAGCGCAATGCGCTCGTTCAGGTTGTCGACGAACTTGTCGAAGTAGGGGACCGGTTCGAGGGTTTCCTCGTTGCGATACAGACCGACTACGCTGATCTTGGCCGAGGGCACCAGGTCGAGCACGCCGTCGAGCATGCCGATGCCGGCACGCAGGATAGGTACGACGGTGACTTTCTTGCCCTTGATTTGCTGAACTTCGATCGGGCCGCACCAGCCTTCGATGGTGACGGTTTCCAGCTCGAAATCGCGCGTGGCCTCATAGGCCAGCAGGCGGGCCAGTTCTTGCGTCAGTTGGCGGAATTTCATGGTGCTGATCTCGCCCTCGCGTAACAGGCCGAGTTTGTGCTGGATCAGCGGATGATTGACGACGGTGATGTTCATGCTTTGTCCCAGACCTTGAGAAAAAGCTGTTTTTCACCGACCGCGGTCGAGGAAAAACAGCTTTTTATACGTCACCGGCAGCTTTCGCTGCCGGCAGTAGCGGGTGTCTCGGCCGGCGCCGGTCGCCGGCGCCAACACCTGTCAGACACTGACGCAGGTATGGGAGGGTATTTTAGCACGGTGCGGCGCACAAAACCATGCCCTCTGAAATTTCAGACAGCGAATTCCTGCAGCAGGGTTTGCAGTTCGCCGTTCTGGTACATCTCGGCCAGGATGTCCGAGCCGCCGATGAACTCGCCCTTGACGTAGAGCTGGGGGATGGTCGGCCAGTTGGCGTAATCCTTGATGCCTTGGCGCACCAGCGGGTCGGCCAGGACGTCGACGGTGACGAACTTGTTGACGCCACAGGCCTTGATCAGTTGTACGGCGCGCGAGGAGAAGCCGCACTGCGGGAACTGGGCCGAACCCTTCATGTAGAGGACGACCGGATTTTCGGTCACGGTTTGCTTGATGAGTTGCTGGGTGTCCATGCGGGCTCCTGAATAATGGCTTGCGGGTCAATACCCGACCGTTTGAGTCGGGTTATTTTACGTGTCGCGTCGAAGCTGGTCAATTTGCGCTTCTTCGCGTCGGGCTTTGCGTAACAGCATGTAGCCCAATTCGCCATACAGCGCCTTGCGCGAGATGAGGCGCGATAGATTGGCGGCGATCAGCGCCGAAGCCATCAGCGGGATGATCATGCTGGAAGAATCGCTCATTTCCATCACGATGACGAAACCGGTCATCGGTGCCCTGGTCATGCCGGAGAAGAAGGCCACCATCCCGAGCAGGATGATGGCGGTCTGCGGTAGATCCGGCATGAGCGACGCCAGATTGAGGCCGATCCCGGCGCCAACGGCCAGCGACGGCGCTAGCGTGCCGCCGGGGGCGCCGCTGATGAAGCTGATCAGCATGGTCAACCATTTGAGCGGGCCGTAAGCTTCGAGACCGTCGCCGCCTTGCAGAATGATTTCCCGCGCGCGCCAGTAGCCGGTACCGAATGTGATGCCGCCCGCCATGATGCCGATGGCGGCGATGGCGATGCCACAGGCAATGGCGAACAGGATCGGGTTTTGCTGGCGCAAGCGATGGAATGGCCCTGGCAGGTTGGCGGACAGTTTCAGCATGATGCGGGCGGTCAAGCCGCCGATCAGCCCGCCGGCGATGCCGCAGACCGGCATGGCGATCCAGCCGTGGCGCAGGTCGAGCGTCACCGAGGTGATACCGAAATAGTTGTAATTGCCCTCCAGGCTCATCGCGGTCAGACCGGCGATGATCACCGACAGCAGGATGGTGGAGGTGGCGCGCTGATCGAAGGCGTGACTCATCTCCTCGATGGCGAACACGATGCCGGCAAGCGGGGCATTAAAGGCCGCGGCCACGCTGGCGGCGGCACCCGCCAGGATCAGACTGCGCGAGGTGCCTTCGTTCTTGATCGCCGCGCCGCGGTTGAGGCTGTATTTGATGGCTGCGCCGACCTGGACGATTGGCCCCTCGTAGCCGAAGGTGGCGCCGGAGGAGATGCCGATCAGCGTCAGCAACACTTGGCCTAAGGCCGCCTTGAGGGTGAGCAGTCGTTCGCGCAGCACCAGCGTGCCAGGGTGCAACGCGGCGATGGCCTGGGGGATACCGCCGCCGACCGCGCCGGCAAAGTATCGATTGAGCAGGAAGACCGATAGGCCCAGGCCGCATGGCGTGATCAACAAAGACCAGTAGGGCGAGTGGGCATAGGCGGCCTCGAACAGGATGTGCGCCCAATTGCTGCCGGTGGAGAAGACGAATGCCGTACAGCCGATCAACACGGCGGCGAGCCAGATCGGCGCACGCCGGCGCCATAGCGCGGTCGACAGGACGAAGTGCCGCAGGCGGCGACTCACCTGTTGCCTGAGCAGACCGGCGACATGTTGATCAGGCATGCGGCAATCGTCCTTTTCGAGGATTCGAATTTACTAATATTCTATGTTAAGTTATTTGCCATCCTTTGCCAAGATAACGGCAAAAAATCCATCCATGTTATCGCGCGCTGGGTTGATCGCTAGTGCATCGCCCATTGCCAGTGGAATCTTCAGCTCTTCGAGTGCCGTGCCTACCGGCACGATCCGATATTCCGGATGCGTGGAGAGGAAGGCATCGACGATCTGCTGATTCTCCTGCGGCAGCAGACTGCACGTCGCGTAGACCAGGCGGCCGCCGTCGCGCACCAGGCGGCTGGCGCTTTGCAGGATCGAGAGCTGCTGTTGATTGAGTGCCGCCACCGTTTCCGGCGATTGGCGGAACTTCAGGTCCGGGTTGCGGCGCAAGGTGCCCAGGCCGGAGCAGGGTGCGTCGACCAGCACACGGTCGATCTTGCCGGCCAGACGCTTGATGCGCGCGTCGTTCTCGTTGGCGATCAGTTGCGGGTGCACGTTCGACAGGCCCGAACGTGCCAGTCGCGGTTTGAGGTTGGCCAGGCGCCTTTCGGAAATGTCGAAGGCATAGAGGCGGCCGGTGGAGGCCATCTGCGCACCCAAGAGCAAGGTCTTGCCGCCGGCGCCGGCGCAGAAATCGGCCACCATCTCGCCGCGGCGTGCGCCAACTAGCAGACCGAGCAATTGGCTGCCTTCGTCCTGAACTTCGATAGCGCCGCTCTTGAATAGCTCAAGCCGGTTGAGCGCCGGTTTGCCCTCGACGCGAATACCGATCGGCGAGTAGGGAGTGGCGCAAGCCTTGATACCGGCTTCGTCCAGGCGGCACAGCGCTTCGTCGCGCTTCATCTTCAGGGTGTTGACGCGCAGATCGAGCGGCGCGCTCTGCATCATGGCGCGGCCCAATGCCATCACCGCTTCGGGCGAGGCGTCTTCCAGTCGGTCGATCACCCACTGCGGCAGCTCGGCCTGAATCGCCAGATCGTCCGGCAGCGTCCGGGCCTTGAGGGTGGACAGCCATTCGCTCTCGCTGTTTTTCAGGCAGCCGCCAAACTCTTTGAGGTTTAGGCCGCGCACCCGCGCCAGGGTGGCGAGCGCCAGGCGGCGCGCCGTAATGCGGTCGGGCTCGATAAGCGCGCGCAGTTGCGACAAGCGGCGCAAGCAGGCAAAGGCGGTCTCGGCGATCAGATGCCGATCCTGGGCCCCCAGCTTGTTGTTTTGGTGGAAATAATTCGACAGCACGGCGTCGGCCGGGCGGTCGAAGCTGAGAATCTGTCCGATAACGTTTTCGATATGTCCCAATTGGGCGGCGTGAATCATTTTTCGTGCTTTCTTGGTGTAGGTTTGGGCAGGTGCCACTCACTGTTGTCGTCGATGACGATGTCGGTGACGCGCATGTCCAGTTTCATTCTAGAGTCCGAACGAATAATTCGGATGGGTTGATTGGCGAAGTCCGGCGCGAGCCAGAATTCGGTGGTGTCGTCATTGCCGCTGGCGCGGAAGACCAGCGCGCGGATTTTGCCGAAGCCGGTGTCGAAATCGGCTTGGCCGACCGGCGCCAGTGGGTATTGGTAGACTTTCTTGCCGGTGGTGATTTGTACCGGTGGCGCCTCGGCCCCTTTCAGCGCCAATTGATAGATCAGACTGAAGATGTCTTGGGCGCCGTGCTGTAGCGGGACTTGTTGGCGGTTGTCGTCGCCGAAGTCCAGCACTTGTTGTTCCCAATCGAAGTGGGCGTGTTCGCGCGGCTCCTCGTTGCGCCAGGCTGCATAGTCGCTGGGCTGCAGGCCGTGGCGGCCGATATTGCCGCTGGAGCGATAGCGCAGCCTGGGGCCGATGATCGGCGCGATACGGCTCTCCAGCGTGTAATGTGTGCCTTCGCGCTGCCAATCGATGACGGCGATGCCGGCCATGAGCGCACCGTAGTACACCTGGTATTTGAGTTCGGCTGCCTTCGGGAAGCGCTTGAGCACGTGGTCGGGCAGCAGCCGGTTGTCGTCGTCCCCCTCCGCCAACGGAGCCGACGCGTCGTCAGGCGGGGTGGTTGCCACTTGATCTGTCGGTGCGGAGGCCGCTGCGCGGGCTTCGGCGCTTGAGGCGTCGCTGTGCGTCTTGGGGCTGGCGACGTTGCGTGGTTTGGCCGGCAGCGCGGCGATACGCATGCGTCCCGGAGGCGGGGCGCTCGGCGTGGGCGACCGCGCCGGCGCATTATCGAGTCGCATCGCGGTGAGCTTGATGCTGATGGGATCGAGCTTGTCGTCCGGCAGCGGCGCGAACGAGGGCAGCCAGCCCGATGCCATGATCGCCAGATGTAAGAGCAGCGATAGCAGCAGGGCCAGCGCCAGCGTGTAGCGCTTGGTGCGTTTCATTCGTCCGGGTTCGCCAGGGTGCCGGTTGCGCCGACATCGCCATGAACATAGACGCGGCCGTCGCGCCAAACCAGCCGGTCGGCGGCGAACCAGCCGATCACCTGCGGGTAGAGCCGGTGTTCCTGGGCCAGAACGCGGGCCGCCAGGCTCGTTTCATCGTCGTCCGGCAGTACCGGCACGGCTGCCTGGGCCACGATCGGGCCGTGATCGAGCTCGGCCGTGACAAAGTGCACGGTACATCCGGCCAGTTTGCAACCCGCCTCGATGGCTCGCCGATGGGTATGCAGGCCGGTGAAGGCCGGCAGCAGCGACGGATGGATGTTGAGCATCCTGCCCTCGTAGTGGCGGGTGAAGCCGGCGCTCAGGATGCGCATGAAGCCGGCCAAGACCACCAGGTCTGGCGCGAATTGGTCGATCTGGGCCTGCAGCGCGGCATCGAAGGTTTCGCGCGAGTCGTAGTGCCGATGATCGACGACGCGGGTCTCGATGCCGTGCTCGCGCGCGAAGGTCAGGCCGGCGGCATCGGCACGGTTGGCCAGCACCGCCTTGATCTGCGCGCCGGCGATGCGGGCACGCACGATGGCTTCCATATTGGAGCCGCGGCCGGAAATCAGGATGACGATGTTTTTCATGGGTATTGATCAAAAAAATGACGGCGCCGCGGGAGTCCTCCGCGGCGCCGTGACGGACGGGAGTCAGCTTACCCGGGTCTGGTGCTCGGCGCCATCCCGTTGACGGATCTTGCCAATGGTATAGACCGTTTCGCCCTGTTGCGTCAGGAACTCGCTCGCGGTTTGGGCGTGCTCGGCGGCCACCACCACCACCATGCCGATACCGCAATTGAACGTGCGGTACATTTCCTGCGCATCGACGCCGCCTTGTTGTTGCAGCCATTGGAACAGCGGAGGCAGCGGCCAGCTTTGGGCGTCGATTTCCGCTACCACGCCATCCGGCAGCACGCGCGGCGTATTTTCGGTGATGCCGCCGCCGGTGATGTGCGCCATGCCTTTGACCGGCAAGTGCTGCATCAGTGCCAATAGCGGTTTGACGTAGATGCGCGTCGGGGCGATGACCGCTTCGCGCAGCGACTGGCCGTTGGCGAACGGTGCATCCAGTTCGGGGTTGGCCCGTTCGATGATCTTGCGAATCAACGAATAGCCGTTGGAGTGCGCACCGTTCGATGCCAGCCCCAGCACCACGTCGCCCGGGCGGATGTCCTGGCCGGTGATGATGGCCGACTTTTCCACCACGCCGACGGCGAAGCCTGCCAGATCGTATTCGCCGATCGGGTACATGCCAGGCATCTCGGCGGTCTCGCCGCCGATCAGCGCGCAGCCAGCCTGTTCGCAACCGGCGGCGATACCTTTGACCACTTCGGTGGCTTGGGGCACGTCGAGCTTGCCGCAGGCGAAGTAGTCGAGGAAGAACAGCGGTTCGGCGCCTTGCACCAGGATGTCGTTGACACTCATGGCGACCAGGTCGATGCCCACGGTATCGTGGCGCTGCCAGTCGAAGGCCAGTTTCAGCTTGGTGCCGACACCGTCGGTACCGGAAACCAGTACCGGTTCGCGGTACTTTTTGGAAATTTCCACCAGTGCGCCGAAACCGCCGATACCGCCCAGCACTTCCGGACGCATAGTGCGCTTGGCATAGGGCTTGATGTTTTCGACTAGCGCATCGCCGGCGTCGATGTCGACACCGGCATCGCGATAACTGAGGGACGTGGGATTCAAGATCTGCTCGCTTTCTTCACGTGACATAGTTTGACGTCGAGCTTTCATCGGCATGAAAGCCGCTGTATTTTAACCGAATTTCGCTCATTGAGCAGGTTAATCTCCCGTCATGAGTCGTGAAAATGAGCTGGGAAAAAAACAAGGTTTCGCGAGTAGGGTGTCTCGGCGTAAAATCGAGGTCTGAACTTTCCTTCTTATACCTAAGATCTTGGATCAGCTCGTACTGGATTTAGCCCCCGTTCCCTTGCCGGTTTTCGATACCTTCGTCGCCGAGCGCAACCGGGAAGTGATCGCCGCCCTGGCCGACCCGGGCTGCGAGCGCTTTATCTATCTATGGGGCGAGGTCGGCAGCGGCAAGACCCACTTGCTGCAGGCCTGGATCGCCCATGCCGAAACTTTGGGGCGGTCGTCGATCTATCTCGACGCCAAGGCGGAGCGTCTGCCCGATTTCGCGCGCGAGGCCAGCTTCATCGCCGTCGATCACATCGACGACCTCGATCCGGACGATCAAATCACGCTGTTCTCCATCTACAACTCGCTCAAAGATGCTGGCACAGGCTATCTGCTGATGGCCGGACGCAAACCGCCGATGGCCTTGGCGTTGCGCGACGACTTGCGCACCCGGTTGGGTTGGGGACTGGTGTTCGAGGTCAAGGCGCTGTCGGACGAAGACAAGCTCGCGGCGCTGCATGCCCACGCCGCCAAGCGCCAGCTCGCCGTGGCCGACGATGTGTTCCGTTACCTGTTGACCCACTGGCGACGCGACCTGACCAGCCTGATCGCCATGCTCGACATGCTCGATCGCTATTCGTTGGCGATGCGCCGACCGATCACCGTGCCGCTGGTGAAGAACGTATTGCAAACCACAAGAGCCCAGCCATGAATCTCGCGATTTTCGATCTCGACAACACATTGATCAGTGGCGACTCCGAAGCGGAATGGCCGCGCTTCATGCAAAAGCGCGGACTGCTGCCGCAGTCGCATCTGGATCAGAGCGAGGTCTACTACCAGCAATACCTGGCCGGCACGCTGGATCTGAAAGCGGCGCTCGACCATCAACTGGCGCACCTGGCCGACTTCAGCCGTACCGAACTGGAACAGTTGCACGCCGAATACATGGTCGAACGCATTTTGCCGATCATTCCCGGCAAGGCGCGCGCCTTGCTGGCCGCCCACCGTGCCCAGGGCGACCTGGTGCTGATCATCACCGCCACCAATCGCTTCCTGACCGCGCCGATCGCCCGAGAGCTCGGCGTCGAGCACCTGATCGCCATCGAATTGGCCGAGGATGCCGACGGCAACTTCACCGGCCGTGCAGAGGGCGTGCTGAGCTTTCGCGAAGGCAAGATCGAGCGGCTGCATGCCTGGCTCGCCGAACGCGGCGAGCGCTTGGCGGATTACCGGCAAACCTTCTTCTACAGCGATTCGAAAAACGACCTGCCGCTCCTGTCGGTCGTCAGTCATCCGGTGGCGGTCGACCCCGATCCGGTATTGCTCGAGCACGCCGAGGCGCATGGTTGGCCGGTGATCTCGCTGCGCGACTGAGGATTGGGCATGGACAAGTTCGAACAGCTGATCGGCCGTGCCGAAGCCGTATTGGCGCGGCTGGAAACGCTGCTGCCGCCCGCCCCCAATCCGCCCGACTGGACCGCGTTAGCCTTCGTCTGGCGCCGCCAGGGCGCGGCCGGCTGGCTCGCAACCGTGCGCGAGCCGCACACTTTGCATCCCGAGCAATTGACCCATATCGATCGTCAGCGCGATCTGCTGATCCAGAACACGCGCCAGTTCGTGCTCGGCCGCCCGGCCAACAACGTGCTGCTGACCGGCGCGCGCGGTACCGGCAAAACCTCGCTGATCAAGACGTTGTTGCCGTTGTTCGCCGAGCGAGGCCTGCGTCTCATCGAAGTCGACAAGGGGCACCTGGCCGACCTGCCTATGATCGTCGACCTGGTGGCCGAGCGGCCCGAGCGGTTTATTCTGTTTTGCGACGATCTGTCGTTCGAGTCCGGCGACGATGGCTACAAGGCGCTCAAGGTGGCGCTCGACGGCGGCATTGGCCGCCGTGCCGATAACCTGCTGGTCTACGCGACCTCCAACCGTCGCCACTTGCTACCCGAGCAGCAGGCCGACAATCTCGACACCCACGCCCGCGACGGCGAGATCCACCCCGGTGAGGCCATCGAGGAAAAGATCTCCCTTTCCGATCGCTTCGGCTTGTGGTTGTCGTTCTATCCGTTCGATCAAGAAGCCTATCTGGATGCCGTGACGGGCTGGCTCGCACATTTCGGCGTCGAATTCGACCCGGTGGCCGAGCGCGCGGCACTACAGTGGGCACTGACGCGGGGCGGGCGCTCCGGTCGGGTGGCATGGCAATTCGCCTGCGACTGGGCCGGCCGCCGCAAAAAGGAGCGCAAGTGATGAGTCTCGACGCGAATACGCCGCGCATCATCGAAGTGGTGGCCGGCGTGCTGATGCGCCCGGACGGTAGCTATATGTTGGGCAGCCGGCCGGAGGGCAAGCCTTATGCCGGCTATTGGGAGTTTCCCGGCGGCAAGGTCGAGGCGGGCGAAAGCTTCGAACAAGCCCTGGCGCGCGAACTCGACGAAGAAATGGGCATCCGCATGTCGCGGGCCAGCTTCTGGTTGACGCGTGTGCATCACTACGAGCATGCCTCGGTGCGCCTGCACTTTTTCCGCGTCTGGGACTGGCAGGGCGAGCCGCGCCCGCTCGAAGGTCAGCGCTTTGCCTGGATGGCGCCGGGCACCGCGTCGGTCGAGCCGATGCTGCCGGCCAACGGGCCGATCCTCAAGGCGCTGGCGCTACCGTTCGTCTATGCCGTCACCTGTGCCCACTTGCTTGGCGAAGCGGCCATCCTGCGACGGTTGTCGGAGCCCGACGCACCGCAACTGGTGCTGGTGCGCGAGCCTGGTCTCGCGCCGGCCGAACTGGCGCGCTTTACCGCCGCAGTGGCCGAGCGGGTGCACGACTATGGCGGGCGCGTGCTGCTTCATGGCGACACACCGGAACTCGAAGGGCTGCCGGTGGACGGCGTGCATCTACCGGCGCGCCAACTCGCCGCCTGCACGGTACGGCCGGATGTTCCATGGGTGGGTGCCTCGGTGCATAACGCCGGCGAATTGGCACGCGCCGGCGAACTGGGGTTCGACTATGCGCTGCTCGGCCATGTGCAGCCGACCGATAGCCATCCCGGGCAGTCGCCGCTCGGCTGGGAGGGCTTCGAGGCGATACGGGCAGCGACCACGCTGCCGGTCTATGCCTTGGGCGGTCTGAACATGCGGGATCTGGATCTGGCTCAACGCCATGGTGCGCACGGCGTGGCGTTGATGCGCGGGGCCTGGGCATGAGCCGACGCCAGTGGCTGCTGTTCGGTGCGGCGTTGCTGGCGCTGGGGTTGGTCAAATTGGCATTGGTGGCTTGGTATCTGCGCGGTCATGACGATACTGCGGAAGAAACCGTGTCGTGCGCACAGGGGGCCGGCGATTGTCGGCTACCGGGTGGTGCCCGGCTGCGTTTCCTTGATCAGCCGAGGGCTGGACAGCCGTTTTCGATCGAACTATCCGGTGTGACGGCGGGAATCGAACCCGCGGCCGAGTTCAGCATGCAAAGCATGGATATGGGTTTCAATCGTTACCGCTTCGTGCCGGACCATGCGGTGTGGCGCCTGCGCGCGACGCTGCCTGTATGCGTGAGCGGTCGGCGCGATTGGCAGATGACGCTGTTGCTCGATGGTCATCGCTACCGCATGCCGCTGCAGGTACGCTGAGACCGCCGGGTGCCTAAACGACAACGGGCGCATGCGGCGCCCGTTGCAGGATGTCGACGCGACGAGCGTTAGGCGGCCGAAGCCATCTTCTTCTTCATCATCTTCTTGTGCATCGGCTTGTGTTGCTTTTCCATCTTCTTCATGTGCATCGGCGCCGAGGCATCGGCGGCAAAGGTGGGCAGGGCGATAGCGCAGGCGATCATCATGGCGAGCAGTTTTTTCATGGTAATGCGTTTCCTTTGCTGAATGGACTGAAAGAACCGCGCCCCGATTCGACGCGCGGTATCCGATAATAAGCAATATGAATAAAAGATGGTAGCCGTATAAAAGAACGGGCCGGCCGCCGCGGGCTCCTACTCGCTGCGTTGCTTAGTTCTTTAAGTGATGATCCAGCTCTTGGTGGGCTTTTTTGTGTAGCACTTTATGAGCTTTGTGGTGGAGGCTTTGTTGTGCGGCAACGGCGGGCAGCACCAAGGACGCTGCAATGAGCGCCACGAATACGCGTTTCATCATCTCGTCATCTCCTGTGGTGAATAACCGCGAGAACGCGTGCTATCGCAGCAAATAATCCAGTGCGATACCGGCAAAGAGTGCGGCGCCAACCCGATTATTATCCAGAAAAACCTTGAAGCAGCGCTGGCGGTCGCGGCCCTTGATCTCGCGATACTGAATAATAATCAAAATCACAGAAAATAATACAAAGACATAAAATGTGTTGCCGAAGCGCCACTGCAGCCCGAGCCAGGACAGCAGCAGCAGGAAGACCGCATGGCACAGCATGATGGCCAGAACGTCATGGTCGCCGAAGGT
Source organism: Paludibacterium purpuratum (assembly GCF_004363805.1). Taxonomy (GTDB): domain Bacteria; phylum Pseudomonadota; class Gammaproteobacteria; order Burkholderiales; family Chromobacteriaceae; genus Paludibacterium; species Paludibacterium purpuratum. The sequence goes on from NZ_SNZP01000003.1 coordinate 109,300, forward strand.
AATGGCCGAGGTTTTGATGCCGATCTTCAGGTCGTCCGGCTTGTCGGCCATGGCGTAGGCGGTATCGTAGGCGACCACCCAGAAGCCGGTGGCCAGCGTCAATAGCCAGGCCGTGCCCGGTACCGTGCCGGTGATGGCGGCGAACGCCATCGGGATGCCGAAGGAGAAGGCGATGCCCAAGTAGGCCTGCGGCAGCGGAAAGAAACGCTTGGTAAACGGATAACTCGCGGCGACCAGCACGGCGATCACGCTCAATTCCAGCGTCAGTGCGTTGAGCGGCAGGATCAGCAGCAGCGACAACAGCGCCAGGCCAGTGGCCAAGAGCAGTGCCTCGCGGCCGCTGACTGCCTTGCGGGCGAACGGTCGGCCGCTGGTACGGGCCACCTGGCCGTCGAAGTCGCGGTCGGCATAGTCGTTGATCACGCAGCCCGCCGAGCGCATCAGGAAGGTGCCGAGCACGAAGATCGCCAGGATGGCTAGCGGCGGGTGGCCGTTGGATGCGATCCATATCGCCCACAGGGTCGGCCATAGCAATAGCAGGGTGCCGATCGGCTTGTCGATTCGCATCAACTGGCAGTACAGCGCCAGCCGTTGCCGCAGCGCCGGACTCATAGGAAGGTCTCCAACACGGGTAGAAAGACTTCGCAGACGTTCAACGCGGCCGCATCGAGGATGAAATTCGAGCGCCGGGCGGCATAGCGCGACGCATCGGACAGATCCAGGCCCCGCGCCAGATTGAACAGCGCCAGACCTGGGTGAAGCTCACGGTAGTGCAAGGGGGCGCGTATAATCTCGCTACTTCGGTCGAACAGCGTCAGACCCAGCGAGCGGCTGCCGCGCGCCAGCACCGGTTCCCAAATCGGGCAACCGCTCCGGGCGATGCTGCGTGCGACGACGACGCAAACGCCGTCGAGCATGAGGGCGACATGCCGGGCCGTGAGCGGCGCTCCGGCGTCGAGGCCGATCAGCCCCGCCTCGTCGGGCGCGGCGGCGGAGGGACCCTGGTATAAGACGCGCACGGAGAAGTCGTGCCCGGTGGCGATCAGTCGCTCGGTCAGGGAGCCTTCTTCCGTGAGGCAGGATCGCATGGCGGGCGAAAGGTGTGGCGGGTTGCCCGCCCAATATTTATCGGCAAACATGGCACACATTATGCCAAACGTAAGGTTCGCTGTCCCGTGCCGGCCTGGCGCATGGGGTATCGATAAGAATCGAGCGACATCATGTTGAATGCACTGATCTGGCTGTTGGGCTATCAAATCGCGGGCGAGGCCATCTGCCGAGCGCTGTCGCTGCCTGTGCCGGGGCCAGTATTGGGCATGCTGCTATTGTTCTTGACCCTGTGTGTGCGCCGCACGGTTCCCGATGCATTGCGCGCCACCGTTCCGGGGTTGTTGCGCCATCTGTCGCTGCTATTCATTCCGGCCGGCGTCGGCGTCGTGCTGTGGCGGTCGCTGCTGGCGCCATTCGCCTGGCAGTTGCTGCTGATCGTCTTCATGGCGACATGCCTCACCTGGCTGGCCGCAGCCGGCCTGCTGCACTGGCTCCGCCGCCCAACGCACGGGAGCCGCGCATGAACGCCGCGCTCGACGCGATCCGGCATTCGCCGTTGACTGGGCTATTTCTCACGTTGCTGGCCTACCGGCTGGCCATCGCGCTCAACCGACGTTGCCACGGCCACCCGTTGACCAATACCGTGCTGGTCGGCGTACTGCTCGTTATCTCGGTGTTGTGGGGCTCGGGCATGCAATACCAGGAATATATGTCAGGCGCGCGCTTCATCCATCTGCTGCTTGGTCCGGCCACCGTGGCGCTGGCGGTACCGCTGTACGACAACCTGCATCATCTGAAGCGCAGCGCGCCGGCATTGTTTTTTGCGCTGCTGTTCGGCGGCGTGGTCGGCATCCTGTCTGGCGCGGTGCTCGGCCAGTTGTTCGGCCTGCCTCGTCCTATCCTGTTGTCCATCCTGCCGCGATCGGCGACCACGCCGATCGCCATGGGGATCGCCGAGCAGGTGGGGGGCATTCCATCGGTGGCGGCGGCCTGCGTCATTCTGACCGGTATCGTCGGCGCCGCCATGCTCGGGCCGTTGCGCCAGCGCTTTCCTCGGCTGGACGATCTGACGCTGGGCTTCGCCACCGGTATCGCCGCCCATGGCGTCGGCACGGCGCGCGCCCTGCAGTTGTCGGAAACCGCCGGTGCTTTCGCCGGCCTGGCCATGGGACTCAACGGCCTCATGACGGCCGTGCTGGTGCCATTGTTTTGCAGTATTCTGCAGTTATAACTGGTTCGAATTTTAAAACATGGAGGGGCGATGGATCTGATTCTATGGCGTCACGCCGAGGCCGAGGAGGGCTCGGACGATCTGCACAGGGCGCTGACCCGCAAGGGGCAGCAGCAAGGGCGCAGCATGGCGGCATGGCTTAGCCAGCGTTTGCCTGACGACTATGTGGTACTGGCCTCCGAGGCGAAGCGTTCGAAGCAGACCGCCGCCTTTCTCAGCAAGGGCTACCAGGTGGATGCCGGGCTTAACCCCGGTGCGGCGCTGGAAGACGTGCTGGCGGTGATCGACCAGTACCACGAGGTGGACACGGTGGTGTTGGTCGGCCACCAACCCTATCTCGGTCGCTTGGCTGCGCGGCTGATGTCCGGCGATCCGCAATACTGGAACATCAAGAAGGGCGCCATTTGGTGGCTGGGACTACGTCACCAGACCGGTGGCGACCCGGTGCGACTCAAGGCCATGATCACCCCTGGCATGTTGGATGATTGACTTACGCTACAATGGCGGCATGAAACAGTTTTTTCTTATATTGTTTGCGCTTCTCCTGGCAATGCCAGCCATGGCCGCCAATCAGAATATGGCGCTCTTGGAGCAGTTGGCGCGTAGTTACGTCAAAGGCGAGCTCAGCCAACGGCCGCAGGCGACCTTCCGATTGGGGAAACTCGACCGCAGGCTGGCGGTGCCCGCCTGCGTCGATCCCCAGATTGCCTGGAGCGACGGTGCCGAGCCGAGCGGCAATACCTTCTTGGACATCTATTGCCTGTCGCCCGGCTGGCGGTTGCGTCTGCCGGTCTCGATCAGCGACGCCGCGATGGGGCTGATTCTGACCCGGCCGGTGCGCGCCGGCGATATGCTCGGTCCGGATGATATTCGGCAAGTGCCGCTACCCGATTCGTCCATGGCGCGCGACATTCTGGCGGATCCGGCTCAAGTGGTTGGACAGAGCATGACAAGTGGCGCGGCGGCCGGAATCTGGTTGAGAAGCTTTATGGTCAGGCCGCCATTTGTTGTGAAAATGAATCAGCGCGTCAAGGTGGTGGTCAGCGGCGACGGTTTCAGCGTCGAAGCCGAGGGGGTCGCCATCGCCAATGGCCGCGCGGGTGACGTGGTTCCGGTGCGTATGCCCAACGGGCAGTTGTTGCGTGGCGTGGCGGGACAGGATGGTGTGGTCAGCCTATCCAATTAAAATAATTGCTCATGTAATTGCTATTTGAGACGATAATACGGGTAACCATGAAGTCTTGAAGGAAGGGGCCCAAACATGAAAATCGACCAATCGGGCAATATCCAGAACCTTTACCCCACTCAGGGTAAGAGCGCGAAGCGCAAGAACGACACCGAGTCGACGGGTGGGAATGCGCCATCCTCGCAGGTTGCGATCAATCCGCTGGCAAGCCAGATCAATGCCGTCTCGCAGGACATGGCAGCAGAGCCGTCTTTCGATGTCAGCAAGGTCGAAGCCATTAAGAGCGCGATCGCTTCGGGCAGTTTTCAGATCAATCCGGAAAATATCGCCGATGGCTTGATTGCCTCGACCAAGCAGCTGCTGGCGGGTTAAGTCGGCGCGGATGATAGTTAGAAATTCGGGTGGGTATGGCGGATATTGAATTGTTTGCCAAACTGTGCCGGGACGAAACCGAACAGGTGTCCCGGCTTATTGCTTTTCTGGAACAGGAACAGCAGGCGCTGATCGCCGGCGAGGCGTTGCGCCTGGAGGCGCTGGCCGATGAGAAGGGCCGCGCGCTGGAAGCGCTGGCGCTCGTCAGTCGAGAGCGTCAGCTTTGGCTGCGGGCTCAGGGCGTCACCGATCGCGAGTCGGTGCTAACCTGGCTTAAGGACAAACCGCAAGCCTGCGAGGCCTGGTTTCTGTTGGAGAGCTCATTGGGCCGTGCCATGGCGCTCAACGAGTTCAATGGCAAGCAGATCAATCTCGGCTTGCACCGGACACACGAAGCGTTGGGCGTGCTCAAATCGGCTGCGGCATCGATGATGTCTTACGGGCCGGACGGTGCGCAGGCGGAAGTGCCGATCGGCGGCCGGCACTTGGGATCGGCCTGAGGCGTGATCGTCCGGTGGTAGTTGTGGTATCTTCCTATTGGGCCTGGACAACCATTCAAAAACAATGACCCTGCTATCACTGATTTTCGCACTGGGGCTCGAGCAAATCCGCCCGCTCGGCAATCGCAACCGTGTCTGGCTGCTGTTCATTCGTTACGCCAATCATCTCGAGCGCAATCTGAATGCCGGCTCCAACCGTCACGGCGTGTTCGCCTGGTTGATCGCCATCCTGCCGCCGATGCTGCTATCCGTGGCCGTCTACTACGGCCTGCGTGCTCTCAGCCCGGTGCTGGCGCTGCTATGGAATGTGTTCGTGCTGTACCTGACCATGGGGTTCCGCCATTTCTCCAGCGCGTTTTCCGAGATTTCGCTCGCCTTGGCGGAAGGGCGTGAACTGGATGCTCGTCAGGCACTGTCGCGCTGGACCGGTCAACCGAGCAGCGAACTGTCCGTCAACGAGATCGCGCGCCTTGCCATCGAGCAGGGTGTGATGGACAGCTACCGTTTCGTGTTCGGCACCATGTTCTGGTTCGTCCTGTTGCCGGGGCCGTCCGGTGCCCTGTTGTACCGGCTGAGCCAGATGTTGTATCAGAAATGGGGCAGTCGCCCGCTGACCGAAGACCGTTTCGGCCAGTTCGCCGACCGCGCGGCCACTTGGCTTGATTGGCTGCCGGTTCGTTTGACCGCTGCAAGCTTCGCCGTGATGGGCGACTTCGAAGATGCGGTGTATTGCTGGCGTTCCCAGGCGCGGGCCTGGGGCGATTACGCCAACGGCATCCTGCTGGCTTCGGCCGCCGGTGCGCTCGGCATCCGTCTGGGCGACCCGCTGAAGCAGGACTATACCGTCAAGTTCCGACCAGAGCTCGGTCTTGGCGACGAAGCCGATCCGAACTATCTGCGTAGTGCCGTCGGGTTGATTTGGCGCTCCGCCCTGTTGTGGCTGCTGGTCATCCTACTGATGAGCGTGGCCAGTCTGCTGGGCTGAACATGCGCCATCCCCCCGCGCCGCCTTGACTGGGCGGCGTCGGCATTTTTGCCCCGCGAGGGTATGTGGTACGGCGCCGCGAAGCGGCGCTGCTAAAGATTCAAAAGTGGAGATATCAAATGTCATTTTCCGAGCTTGGCCTGTCGCCGGAGTTGCTCCGCGCCATCGGCGAGCAGGGCTATAACGAGCCCACCCCGATCCAGGCCAAGGCCATCCCCCTGGTGCTGACCGGCCGCGACATGCTGGCCGCGGCCCAGACCGGTACCGGCAAAACGGCGGCTTTCATGCTGCCGATCCTCGAACGCCTGAAGAAATACGCCAACCCCAGCGCTTCGCCGGCCATGCATCCGGTGCGTGCGCTGATCTTGTCGCCGACGCGCGAACTAGCCGATCAGATCGGCGTCAACGTCAAGGCCTACACCCGCTATCTGCCCTTGCGCGCCACCACGATCTTCGGCGGCGTCAATATGGATCCGCAAGTCGCCGAACTGCGCCGTGGCGTCGAAATCCTGATCGCCACGCCGGGGCGGCTACTCGACCATGTGTCGCAAAAGACCGTGCAGCTCAATCGTGTCGACGTGCTGGTGCTCGACGAGGGCGACCGCATGCTGGATATGGGCTTCATCCAGGATATCCGCAAGATCATGGCGCTCTTGCCGCGCGAGCGGCAGACGCTGCTGTTCTCCGCGACTTTCGCCTCGGAAATCAAAAAGCTTGCCGAAGATTTCATGCGCGATCCGCAGGTGGTCGAAGTGGCGCGTCAGAACTCGACCAACGATGACGTCGAGCAATTGGTTTACGCTGCCGACGGTTGGCAGAAGCGCAAGCTGCTGTCGCACCTGATTCGCAGCCGCGACATGGGCCAGGTGATCGTGTTTTGCAAGACCAAGCTCAGCGCCGATCAATTGTCGCGCGATTTGAAGCGAGACGGGCACGCCGCCGAGGCTATCCACGGCGACAAGGCCCAGGCTGCGCGGCTGGAAACGCTGGCGGCCTTCAAGGACGGCGCGATCCGCGTGCTGGTGGCGACCGACGTGGCGGCGCGTGGACTGGATATCAGCGAATTACCCTATGTGGTCAACTTCGAATTGCCGAATGCGCCGGAAGATTATGTGCATCGTATCGGCCGTACCGGCCGGGCCGGCGCCTCGGGAGTGGCTATTTCCCTGATGTCGCAGGAAGAGAGCCGTCAGCTCGATGCGATCAACAAGCTGATTCGCAAGAACTTGGAGGCCCAGCCGGTCGACGGCTTCTGGCCGTCGTGGATGCCGCGTCCCGCTGCGCCTGTCCATCACATGCCGGCGGCCGATGCGTTGACCGGCGCGCCCGAGGGCATCAAGCAACCCAGGGCGGTTCGTCGCGGTCGCGGCAAACTGCAGCGGGAAATCCCGGCACTGCTGCTGCCGCCGCGTTACAAGGTAAGTGCGCCACCGCGCTGAGTGGGTGATTGTCAATTTAATTCTTAATTAAATATCCTCACTGCATATGAGTTTTCGCTCATGCTTGTCTTCCTGCCCCGGAAAACATGATGGAGTGAGAGCGATGTCAGTGCAGAGCTTCGACGAGTTTTACCGCGGCCATACAAATCTGTATGGCCTGGCCCCAATGGGGCAGTTGGTCCATTACATGCAAACATATAGCGTGCGCGGCCCAGGCCTCGCACTCGACCTTGGCTGTGGCCAGGGACGCAACGCGTTTCACCTCGCGCGCTGTGGCTATGATGTGACCGCGGTAGATTGCTCGGGCGTCGCCATAGCCCAACTCAGGCAACATGCTGCCGATGAGAAGCTGAGCATCCAGGGGGTGCACGGCGATATTGCACAGTTCCCGATTCAACCGTTTGCCTATCGGCTGATCGTGGCCAATACCTCGCTGGATCATCTCGCCAAGGACGATGGCCTGCGCATGGCGCAGGCCATGGTAGCGGGTTTGGCGCCTGGCGGTTATTTATACGCGGCCGTGTTTCTCGACGATGACCCCGGCTGCAGCCATCTAGGCAGCGCCAGCGAAACCGCCGGCCATATCCGGCACTACTATCGCTCGGGGGAACTGCGTGAAACATTCGAGGGTTTGACCCTGCTCTCCTATCAAGAAGAGTGGGCGTTGGATCTATCGCATGGCGAGCCGCACTATCACAGCACCGCCTTTTTATTCGCGCGGCACGATGACTAGCTGTTGTGTTTGACTGCCATAGGGCGCGAATCCGATATACTGCGCTCCATGGAACTCACCACGCATCCTTTCGCCGGGCTGACGCCCGACACCATGCTCGACGCTATCGAGTCGCTTGGCCTGCGCCCGAGCGGCAGCTTGCTGGCGCTCAACAGCTATGAAAATCGCGTCTACCAGATCGGCATGGAAGATGGCCCGCCTTTGGTGGCCAAATTCTATCGCCCCGAGCGCTGGTCGGATGACCAGATCCTCGAAGAGCACGCCTTTGTCGCCGAACTTGCCGCGCGAGAGATTCCCGTGGTCGCGGCGCTGGCGTTCGACGGGCAGACCTTGCATCGGCATGGCGATTACCGCTTCGCACTATTCCCCCGGCGCGGTGGGCGGACGCCGGAATTCGATCGTTCAGATACCCTGACCTGGATGGGGCGCTTTATGGGGCGTATTCACGCCCTGGGCGCCAGTGAACCCTATCGTAGTCGTCCCGCACTCACCATCGAGAGTTTTGGCGAGCAACCGGTCGATTGGTTGCTCGCCAACGATTGGCTGCCGAGCGAACTGATCGAGGTTTACCGAGGTGTGGCACGACAGGCGCTCGATGGCGTGCGACGCGCCTATGAGCGGGCCGGGGCGCTGAAAACGCTGCGTCTGCATGGCGACTGCCATGCGGGTAACGTACTGTGGACCGACGACGGTCCGCACTTCGTCGACTTCGACGATAGCCGCAGCGGGCCTGCGATCCAGGATTTGTGGATGCTGCTGTCCGGCGAGCGCGCCGACCAGTCGCGCCAATTGGCCGACCTGATGGCCGGCTACGAAGACTTCTACGAATTCGACTACCGCGAACTGCACCTGGTCGAAGCGCTGCGCACCTTGCGGCTGATTCACTACAGTGCTTGGCTGGCGCGGCGCTGGAGCGATCCGGCCTTTCCGGCGGCCTTTCCCTGGTTTGGCGGTCAGCGCTATTGGCAGGATCGCATTCTCGAACTGCGCGAGCAGATCGCGCTGATGGACGAACCGCCTCTGTGGCAATGCTGACACGGCCGTAAAAACACCCGGGCGCAAGGCCCGGGTGGCAGCAGGGGACTAGCGGTTATCGGTGGCGAATCCGGCAGTCGGTGGGCAGGTACATCGGGCCGCCCTGCTTGGCGTCGAACGCACTGTAGACGCCATCGGCATTGACCATCTAGTCTTGCGGGTTATCGCGCCGCTCGGTGTCTTGGGCGGACGCCACGGCTCTGGCGAGGGGGTCGAGATCTTGCCGGGTTGCGCGTCGTAGCGCCTGGACGACGCTGAGCGAGTGCAGCAGGCTTCCTTGTGTGTTGAGCGATATCAACTGGCCGATTCTCGGCGGCGCGAAGAGATCCCGTAGCTTCTTTTTATTTTCCTGGCAGTTGACGGGGTGGTCGGTTGCCTCCTGGTAGCGGAGAACCTCGCCGAGACAACCGGCGCCCATATCGGAAACCGGATTGCCGATGGCGATGCCCTGTGTCGAGGCAAGACAAGTCAACAGAACCAACGATGACCATTTCATGGAATACCTCTCTTGGTTTCTCGTAACTGTGTGTGAGCGAAGGGTACGATGCAATGAACATGCCGCGTCGGCTGTGACGGCCGGACGGGCGTAAGTATTCTGGCACGGGCGAGGCAATTCTGAAATTCAGCGCGGCACGAGCTGTCGGATAGCGCGGTTCAGACAAAAAAAACCCGGGCGCAAGGCCCGGGCAGCAACAGGAGACTAGCGGTTACCAGAGATGAATCCGATCGGCGGCGGGCTTGTACATCTTGTCGCCCTGCTTGACGTCGAAGGCACTGTAGAAGCCATCGGCATTGACCGCCGCACCTTGCGGGCGGAAGCTGGCCGGCGAGTGCGGATCGGTTACCAGCAGCTTGAGCAGCGCCTCGTCCTTGATCTTGTTGCGCCAAACCTGCGCAAAGCCGATAAAGAAGCGCTGATCGCCGGTCAGGCCATCGATCACCGCGGCGGGCTTGCCGGCCAACGACAGGTGGTAGGCCTTGTAGGCGATTTGCAGGCCGGCGTTGTCGGCGATGTTCTCGCCCAAGGTCAACTTGCCGTTGATGTGCTTGCCCGGCAGCGGTTCGTAGCTGTCGTATTGCGCCACCAGCTTGCTGGTGAGTGCTTCGAAGCGGGCGCGGTCTTCCGCGGTCCACCAATTGCGCAACTTGCCGTCGCCGTCGAACTGGCTACCCTGATCGTCGAAACCGTGGCTGATCTCATGGCCGATCACCGCGCCGATACCGCCGTAATTGACCGCATCGTCCGCCTGTGCGTTGAAGAACGGCGGCTGCAGAATGCCCGCCGGGAAGGCGATTTCGTTGAGCGACGGATCGTAATAGGCGTTCACCGTCTGCGGCGTCATCTGCCATTCGGTGCGATCCACCGGACGGCCCAGCTTGTTCAGCTTGTAGCGGTACTGGAATTCGGCGACGCGGGTCACGTTGCCGGCCAAGTCATGCGGTACGATCCACAACGAGCTGTAGTCGCGCCATTTGGCCGGATAACCGATCTTGATCTGATATTTGGACAGCTTCTCCTGGGCGGCGGCACGCGTGGTCGGCGTCATCCACTCCAGCGTATTGATGCTTTGGCGATAAGCCCCCATCAGGTTTTGCACCAGCTGGTCCATCTTCGCCTTGGCCTCGGGCGGGAAATATTTAGCCACATACAGTTTGCCCAACGCTTCGCCCATCGAAGATTCGACCAGCGCGACGCCGTCCTTCCAGCGCGGACGCTGTTCCTTGACGCCCGACAGGGCTTGTTGATGCAGTGCGAAGCTGGCATCGACGAACGGCTTGCTCAGGTAGGGGGCGTAGGCATCCAGCAGCCGGGCTCTCAGGTAGTCGCGCCACACCGGCAGCGGCGTGTCGTGCACGATCCCGCCCAAGGCCTTGCCATAGCTCGGTTGAGTCAGGTTCAACTTTTTCACCTTGCCCACTTGGGCGGCTTCGAACCAGACCTGCCAGTCGATATTCGGTACGGCCTGGTGCAATTGCGCCCGGCTCATCGGGTTGTAGGTCTTAACCGGGTCGCGGTTGGCGACGTTGTCCCATTGTGCCTGCGCGATCTTGGTTTCCAGCGCCAGTACGGCCTCGGCGCGTTTGCCGGGCTCATGCATGCCCGTCAGCGAAAACAGGCGGGTCAGATAATCCAGGTAGGCTTTTCGCGCCGCGACGAAACGGGCGTCTGCTTGCAGGTAATAGTCTCGATCCGGCAGCCCCAGCCCGGATTGATTGAGCTGCAGCAACGTCATGGTCGGGTTGCCGGCATCCGGGTCGACGCTGACGCGCAAAGGCAGATCCACCGAGGTCGCTTGCCACGAGCCCATCAGGCGGGTAAGCGACGCTTGGCTGTCGACGGTGGCAATGCGCGCCAATTGACCATACAAGGGCAGCAGACCGAGTCGATCCGCGGTCTTTGCGTCGGTGAAGCTCAAATAGAGGTCGGACAGCTTGTGTTCCTCTGCCGTGGCACTGGCTTTTTTGCCCGCTTGCTCGACCAACTGGCGGCTGCGCGTCTCGTTTTCGTCGCGCAGCATAGTGAATGCGCCGTAAGAGGCGTGATCGCCGGGAATGGGGGTGTTCTTGACCCACTGGCCGTTCACGGCGCTGAAAATATCGTCCTGAATTCGAACCGAGCGGTCGAAGCCGCTGAAGTCGATGCCGGAGACCGGTGCGCTCATGGCGGCGCCATGAGCAAACGCCAAACCAAGCAGTAATGCTAACGAAGTGCGTTTCATGGGTATCTTTCTTGTGATTTGAGCCTAATAAGGTGCTGCGGATAGATTTTGCGATATCGCAGGCAGCGATGCCACTGCCGTTGGTGGCAGTTGTCGCTCGACAGTCGTCGACGCGGCCGGAACCAAGCCTGGCATTCTGGCCGCGCCAACACATTCTCACGCGGGGTATACAGTTGAACATCCGTCAGTTAGGACAGTCGACAAATCCGTAGCGGGCGTGACGGATTGTTGCAAATGTCATAACGCCAAAACCGATGCCAAGAGATAAGGCGCCGCTACGGCCAGGGTGGGGAGGGCGCTGCGGCCGACGGACGTTTTGCCGGCCGTCCCGTTGAGGGCGGGCGTTCTTTCACCATGGTTTTCGGGCTGCGGCCGTGCAGGATATCGATGACGGTAAAACCGACATAGCTGCGCAGCGTTGGCGCATCGTTGGGATGCGTGCTCGCCGAGAGGGCGTCGTCGGGGGTGAGGTTTATCCTCGGTGTGCTGTTGGCTTCCGACTGAAGCAGGGTCAGGCCGACCACGAGGGCCAGCGGTACATTTACCATGGTTTTTCCTAGTGGATGAGGAGGAGGGGAGCAATGTTGCGTTGGTCCCGGCGGTTTAAGCCGCCGGGGGAGCGGATTAGGCTCTATTGGCGGCTGCCGGTTCCTAGGCGCCGACAGACGACGATGTCGGCGCTGGCGCCGGCGTTTCTTGCGACAAGTTGCGCTTGCCAAGAAGCAGTATCAGGCGGTCCATGGCGCCTAGGCGGAAGACACTCGCCACCTGCTGGCCGATCTGCGGTCGGGCCTGAGCGAAGTGGGTGTACTCCGAGGTTTGCCGTGCCTGCCATTGGCACCACCGCGGGCTGGCCTTGGGGCACAACCCCTTGCGGAAGTCATGCATGCTGTCGGCGAAGAGCGCTCCCCGCAAAGCGAGCTCGCTTTGCGCTGGGTCGTGCGGTTGCGTATGGGTAAAGGCGAAGCGGCTAGACGTGTTCTCGTCCGGCTGCGGCTCATACGCTTCGAGCATTTTTTGCAATGACTCGTAGGAGAAATAATCAAGCCATGCCGGTGCGGCCTGTGCGATCCCCTGGTGTAAGGCCAAACTCGTCAACAATGCAAAAGAGATGGTTTTCATGGTTTTCCTTGGTTTGGTGAGCGAAATAGCGCGGTGCAAGGAAAGCTCATACGCCAACGACGACCGTGGGTACGGTGTGCTTTGGTTTCTGGCCCTCCAGGCGGCAGTGCGGCGAACGTCGGCTGCGCATGAAGGGCACGGGCATTTTTGCATGGGCGGGACAGGCGACAATCTGGCAATACGGTAGATTGACAAACGACAACGCCCGCCGGGCGAACAGCGCGCGGCGGGGGAGGGCACGGCTAGCCGGGGGAATCAGGCTGTCGTGTTGATCAACTGGCCGGTCGTTTGCCCATTCGTGTTGACGGTGGGCTGGGCCTTGGCATTGCTGCTTTGCGTCTGCTCGCTCTGCTGCTTGTGCTTGTCGTCGACTTTGCGGTCGGCGGCCGTTTGCGCCGTGGCGGTGGACGGTGCATAGAGCTGGCTGTGGCCAGATGAAACCGGGCTGATGGACATCACGGACTCCTTTGGGCCTGTTGATGCGACCCTTGAGATTCCCATATTAGTTAATATTCGGCTATTTGCATAACAAAAATGGGTAGCCAGGAGGCGGCAATAAAATCCCGGTCGCTACGCCGTCGCGCTATCATGCCCGGATCGAATCGGAACGCCTTCATCCATGGATACCATACAAGCCCTGCAAATCATTGCCGACCATCCCGAATTTCGCCTGCTGCGCCGTGTGCCGGAACAGCTTCAGTCGCCCCCTGCCGGAGAAGGCGATACCGGACTCGCCCTGATCATCGACACCGAAACCACCGGCATGGATAAGCAGTACGACGTGATTATCGAAGTCGGCATGCTGTTGGTGCGTTACCGCCGGGCGACCGGGGAGTGGTTGGAGATCGTTGGCCAATACGATGGCCTGGAGGACCCGGGGCAGCCGTTGTCCCAGGTCGTGCAGACCGTGACGGGCCTTTCGGATGCCGATTTGGCCGGCCAGCGCATGGACGATGCCTGCGTCAACGATCTGGCGCGTCAGGCCGATCTGGTGATCGCTCATAATGCCGCTTTCGACCGGCCATTCCTGTCGCGCCGTTGGCCGATTTTCCAAGAGAAGTCCTTTGCCTGTTCGGTGAACGAGATCGACTGGATGGCGGCCGGCTTCACCAGTGCCAAGCTGGAGCTCTTGGTGTATCACTGCGGGTATTTCTACGATAGCCACCGTGCCCTCAATGACTGCTGGGCGCTGCTGTTCGTGCTCGGCCAAGTGCTGGCGCCGCGCGGCGAGACCGCGTTGTCGGCGTTGTTGCAAAGTGCCGATAAGCCATCCTTCCTATTGAATCTGCAAGTGCGTTTCGACGACAAGGACAAGCTAAAGGCCATCGGCGGTTTTCAGTGGCTGGACGGCAGCGACGCGCGCCATCTGCCCAAGAGCTGGTTGCGCCGCTGCAAGGACAAAGTCGAGTTACGCGCCGTGCTCGACAGTATCCATGCCCAGGTGTTCGGCGGTCGGTCGTTTCCCTGTCAAATCGGCAAATTGACTGCGCTGGAACGCTATGCGACCAATCCGCAGACGCTGCGCATGAAGTCTTATGAGTTCCCCGCGCCTGGCGCTTGATCCAGGCCAAATATCGGCGGCAAATCGGCGGTGTATATTAAGGCAATATCAGGTATTGTTAATTTATTCCCTGGTAATGCCGGCGCCTTTGATGACCTGCATCTCCGGGTCGCTGACGATCTTTTCAATCTTGAACACCTCGCTGGCCAGCCATTCGCTGGTCAGGGTGCGGTACTGGTCCATGTCGGCGCAGTGAATACGCACCACGTAGTCGAACTGGCCACTGACCAGCCAACAGTCCAGAACCTCGGGGCGGCTTTGCACCTCGGCCTCGAACGCTTGCTGCGCCGAGCGGCCGCTTTGGCTTGAGAAGGCGATTTTGGCGTGCAGGATGACACCTAGGCGGTGAACATCATCGTCTATGATGGCGGTGTAGCCACGGATAATGCCGGCTTGTTCCAGACGACGAACCCGCTCCTGGCAGGGACGAGGTGTCAGATAGACCATTTCGGACAGCCGTTGGTAGGAGATACGCCCGTCGTGGCGCAGAACCTCAAGGATTTTACGGTCAATGCGGTCGAGCTGACTGATCGTCTTATTTTTGTCGTCCCGTTTCATGACGAGAGCCTTGGAGAAGATTGGTTTTAAAGGTTTACAGCGGAATCTGCTGTAACACGAACGAATATAACAGAAAACGCTGTCAGCCAACATTGATTACAGCCGGAATTGTTGGGCGAATGCTCGCACAATGAGGCCCTTTCTCACCCGCCTGATTTCATTACGAGGTCATGTCATGCAAACCACGAAGCACATCCTGATGGTCCGTCCGACGCACTTCACCAGCAACCCGGACACCGCAGGCAGCAACACTTTTCAGCATTCCGATATGACGCCTGAACAGGCGCAGGAGGCTGCGGTCAAGGAATTCGACGAATACGTCGCTTTGCTGCGCGAAGCCGGCGTCGACGTCATGGTGATTCAGGATCGCCAAGTTCCGCACACGCCGGATTCGATCTTCCCGAATAACTGGATTACCACCCACGACGACGGCACGGTGATTCTGTATCCGATGGAAGCGCTCAATCGCCGGCTGGAGCGTCGCCGCGACATTCTGGAGTGCATCGGTGAGCGTTTCGACATTTCCTCGTTGATGGACTTCAGCTCCTACGAGTCGAAGGAATACTTCCTGGAAGGCACCGGCTCGATGGTGCTGGATCGCGACAATCAGATCGCTTATGTCTGCCGCTCGTCGCGCAGCCATGAAATGGTCGAAGGCGCCTTCGCCAAGGTGATGGGTTATAGCACCGTGTGGTTCACCGCGGTCGACAAGCACAACATGCCGATCTACCACACCAACGTGATGATGCACGTCGGCGACAAGATGGCCGTGGTCTGCCTGGAGTCGATCCTCAGCCCGTACGAACGCAAGGCCGTGGTGCAGTCGCTGGAAAAGAGCGGCAAGGAAATCGTCGATATCACGCTGGATCAGGTCGAGCACTTCGCCGGCAACTGTATCGAACTGAAAGGCCACAAGGATCAACCGATCCTGGCGCTGTCGCGTCAGGCCTGGGGTTCGTTGAGCAAGAGCCAGCAAGAGCAGATTCTGAAGTATGTCACCCCGGTACAAGCGCCGGTCGAAACCATCGAGCGTCTCGGTGGCGGCGGTGCCCGCTGCATGGTGGCGGAGATCCATCTGCCGCTGCGCACGCCGAGCCAGGCGATCGTGTTGCCGGAAGAGCATACCCGTCAGGACGACTCGCCGTACCTGGCCTGATCCGCGCGGACAGGGAGAGAAAACAGCAACCGCCGGCACGGGAAACCGTGCCGGCGGTTTGCTTTATGGCATATCGCTTAGTGGGCGGCGTCGGTCACCGGCGTCGGTCACCGGCGACGGGAACCGGTCGGCGCGCAGACCGTACAAGATATAACCCGCCAACATCACGATCGCACCCCAGAACACCGCATCGGTGCCAGAGGCGTAAATGCCGTACAGGCTATAAATCAACGCGACCATCACGATGATCATGTTGCGGACATAAGTGGCTTGGGCCACGCCATGCTTCTTCATGATGGCCGACAAGGCGGTCAGCGACAGGATGTAGGGCACGACGTTGGTGAACACCGCCAGATTGACCAGGGTGTTGAATTGCTGATTCAGACTAGGCGAAATGGTCATCAGCGAAATCAGCGTTTGGGCGACGGTAACGATCACCATGCCCTTGACCGGCGCATCCTTGCTGTTCACCGCACTGAATACCTTGGCGAACATGCCGTGATCGGCTGCGGCCTTGGAGACTTGGGCGATGGTGAATTGCCAGCCCAACAGCGAACCGGTGCAGGCGACGACCGCCAACAGGCTGACCAGGCTACCGAGTGCCGGCGAGAACAGCATGCTAAAGGCCAGTCCGAACGGTGCCGACGAGTTGGCCAGTTCATGGTTGGGCACGATGCCTTGCATGGCGGCGGTCGACAGAATGTAGATGACCGCGGCAATGCCGGTGCCGGCCATGACGGCGATCGGCACATTCTTCTTGGGGTTCTCTACCGCGTCGGAATTGGCGCAGGCCGATTCCATGCCGAGGAATGCCCACAAGGTGAGCGCGATACTGGAGGAGATCGCTTCGCCGAACGGCTTGTGCTGCACGTTCCAGGCGCTGGCGAACAGATGCGGGTCAAACCAGAACCAACCAAAGAATGCCAGGGTCGCCACCGGGATGATCACCCCCCACACCGTCACGCCGCTGATACGGCCGGTAATGCGCGCACCGCGGAAGTTGGCGATGGCGGTCAGCCACAACAGGGCGATGACGCCGATGCAGGTGTTGACCGGCGCAGCCGACAGCCAGGGCACGAAGGGCGACAGGTAGCCGATGGCGGTGATGGCGATCGCCACGTTGGCAATGGCCAGCGACAGGTAGTAGGTGTACGAGGCCATGAAGAAGGACGACTTGCCGTGTGCTTCTTCGGCGTAGGCCGACATGCCGCCCGAGCGGGAAACGAAGAATCCACACTGGGCGAAGGAGTAGGCCAGGGCCATCGAACCCAGCGCGGTGACGAGCCAGGACAGGAGCGAGATGGTGCCGACTTTGGCCAGGCTTGCGGGCAACATGATGATGCCCGAGCCCATCATATTGACGGCCACGATGATGGTCAGGCCGACCACCCCCATTTTGGTGCTTTTGGCAGAACTGGATGACATTGTAGATCCCGAATCAGTATTTAAAAAATTTGCGAGTACTTTGCAGCGTGCGCCACAAGGCGCGGGTATGACGAAGGTGGTGTGCCAATCGACGTCTCTCCATGGCGGGTTGAAAAAGCCGAGGCCTATCAATGACGTTGTCATTACGTGGGCGCAAGGCATCCATAGCGGCAGCCTGAGCTGCTGAAAAAAATCGAAATCCAGACAAACGCCGCGATAAAGGGCGGGCGCACGAATGGTGTGCCTGGCGGCACGCGTTTTGACCTGGTCGCGCCTGTGGCGCGAACCAGCAGAAATCACGTCATACAACCGAATCAGCGTGGGGTAGTCTGATGAGGCCGACAGCGGGATACGTATGCCGGGGGTTTATCCCGGGGATGACAAAACGATCGGACTCGCAGTAGGAGTCTAAAAAGGCGGCAGGGCCTGCGCGAAACAGGCGGTAAATCAATCGAATCTTTTATTCTATTTAATTGTTATATTCGAAAATGATTCTATAGTAATGGGCCGGCGGCAGGCAATGTAACGGGTTGATCCAAATCAACTCGGCACTGAGTTAGCCAATTTGGGTAATTGGTATGTTTTGCAAATTTCAATGCTATTGTCTTAATTTTTTTCGTGGCATCAGTATAGAAAATAAATCCAATTTATAGGCTGAATGAGATTTATTTTTGATTGTATTTGAGAATGATTGTCGATTTTGTGAAGAGAAAAATAATCATCCCATGATCGGTAGTCTAATATTTACAAGTATTTGTTTGCTGAATATCATGTAGTCCTAGTTTGTCATATTTATTTATATTTTTCGGTAAATTCCCATGGGACAAGATGTTCAGGCGCTTGCCGGCGTCGGCGAACTGTCGCGTCAGCAGGTCGCCTCGAAGAGCACGCTGGTCAGCGTGGCGACTAATATCGCGCTGACGGCGGGGCAAGTGATTGCCGGTTGGTTGTCAGACTCGCAGGGGCTGATTGCCGACGGCATTCATTCGCTGTCCGATCTGTTCGCCGATTTCGTAGTGTTGCTGGCCAACCGTCACAGCCAGAAAGAGGCCGACGACGACCATCATTACGGCCATCTGCGCTATGAGACTGCGGCGTCGCTGGTACTGGGGGTACTGCTGCTGGTGGTCGGCGTCGGCATGGTGATCAATGGCACGCGTAAGGCGCTCGACCCCAGCCTGATTGCGCAGGTGCACGGCATGGCGCTGTGGGTGGCGCTCAGCGCACTGGTCGCCAAGGAGTTGTTGTTCCGCTATATGCTGCGCGCGGCGCGTAAGGTCGGGTCTAGCATGCTGGAAGCCAATGCCTGGCATGCGCGCTCCGACGCGGCATCGTCGCTGGTTGTCGCTTTCGGCATCGGCGGCAATCTGTTGGGGTTTCATCTGCTCGACCCGCTGGCCGCGCTGGTGGTCGGTGTCATGGTCGGCAAGATGGGCTGGACGTTCTCCTGGAATGCGCTGCACGATCTGATGGACCGCGCCGCCAGCGACGAGCAGGTCGCCCGCCTGCACGAGTGCCTGCTGGCGACGCCGGGCGTGCTGGGTCTGCACGATCTGCGCACCCGCATGATGGGCGATCACATCGTGGTCGACGTGCACTTGGAAGTCGACGGTGAGCAAACTGTCCGCCAAGGGCACGCCATCACGGTGGAAGCGCGACGCCGTGTTGTGGCCGCGTTGCCGGTGCTGTATGTGACGACCCACCTGGATCCGGCCGGCGACGAACACGACGACGCGTAGGGTGGTTCGCGCAAGCAACGCACCACCCTCCCGCGGCACGGCGAATCCATCCTATGCCGCGATGTCCACCTGGCTGATCCGTCCTGCCTGGCCGTCCTCGGTCAGGTAGACCCCGCTTCTTTTCACTTCGCCTTGCTCGCGGTTGCCGCCGTCGCGCAGGCTGAACGGCGTCGCGACGCTGGGCAGCAGGATGGCGCCGATGTGCAGCGACGACAGCGTCGCCAATTGGGCATTGCCTTTGGCGTCGACACCGGTCCAGACCTTGAGGTCGGCATAGGCGGCGTCGCTGCTGTCGATGACCCCATCGTGATTGCTGTCCAGCTGTGCCAGGTCGCCGAAACCATTGCCGCTTTGCGGGCCGAACAGCTGGCTGCCGTCGCTGACCTTGCCATCGTGCCGCTTATCCCAGACCAGCCAGCCGCCGCCCGAGACAAAGGGTAGCGATACTTGGCTACCGTTATTTTGCAGATCGAAAGACACACTGGCGCCACTGAAGCGGCCATTGCCATCCGGCAGCGTAATCATCAACGGATCGACCGAACCGCTCGCGCCGACCTGGCGCGTGACGGTACTGGATGTCTGGTAGTCGCGCTGTAATCGGCTATCCAGCTGGAACGAAATAGTCTGCCCATCCGCCGTGGTGATGCTGCCGTTGGCACTGAAGTCCGTTTGTTCTTGTTCGCGGTATTGGCTGCTGGTCGTCTGGGTGCCGCTCTTGTCGGCCGCAGGCGCCGGTGTGCCGGCGGACGTGCTCGGCGCCGAGCTGCCGTCGTCCGGCACCAGTTTGCCGTTGTAGAGGGTGAAATGAATGCCGAGTACTTTTTCCAGGATTTGTTTGGCCAGGCTCAGTAGCGGCGGCAGATCCTGCTCGCTCAGCGGCTGAGCGGTGGCTGCCGGCTCGTTGGCGCTGACTGTGCGACCAGGCTTGGGCAGGTTGACGGCGCCGGTCTGCGATTCGGTTTGGCTGTGGCTGAGTGTCCGGGTGGCCGTATGCAGGGCGGCCTGCCCGGTGGCGCTATTCAGGTCGAGGGTGTCGGTAGCGGACTGCAGGTCGACCGTGTCGGTCTGCCGGTCGGTGGCCGCCGCGGTCGATGTCCTCGGCGTGAATTGTGTCCGGCTGCTTTGCTGTTGCCGAAGCAGATGGCTCGAACCCATGTCGAGCGTAAAAGAACGAATCTGCATACCACTACTCCATCGATCATTAGCCGGCGGCCGTCACCTGCTTGTTCTGAGCGGTTTGCGGTGTATCGCTGTCAGCCGAGGTTTGCGAACTTGGCGTGGCTGTGCCGTTCGCCTGGTGGCCGGCGCCATGCGCGTGACGGCCGTGCTTGCGATGCATGAGCGCGCTGACTTGCTGCTGTTGCGGCGTCTGCTTGTCGTCCGTCTTTTCCGGCGTCAGCTTCAGGGTGGCCAGTGCGCTGGTGATTGCCTGGCCGATGGTGGCCGCCGAGGTCGCAGCCGAATCGTCCGTCTTGGCCGCCTTGTCATCGCCCGTCGGATTGCTCTTCTGCAGATTCTGGCTATCGAAGTTGACGTTGGCGCCGCTAAACAGACCCGCTTGTTGACCAAGCTGCAGGCTTTGCGGCGCGGTGTTCTGACTGCTCGGGCCGAACACCCCCGACTGGCTGCTGGTAATCGACACACTGGCTTGCAGTTCGACTTGTAGCGAGAACTGGAAGGTCTGGCCGGATGCGGTGGTAAGTTTACCGCTGGCGCTGAATTGATAACTTTCGCTTTCCTGTACCGACACCAGGCTCTGGTAGCTACCCGAGGCGCCATGGGCGGCGGCATCCGATACCATGCCGTTCATGGCTGACTGATTTTGCGCCGACAGGTTGTTGAACAACGACATGGCGTCGTTCTCGACCGACTTGCCCATGGCGCCGAGCGCCGACAACAGGCTGTCCTGGTTGCCGCCGCTTTGGGCCGCGTGGCTGCCGTTGTCGCCCTGCAATGCCGACAGGATCGACGAAGTCAGTTGATCCAGCGGCGAGGAGGGGGCGTTTTGGCTGCCGCTGCTTTGGCCGGCTTTGTCCGCCGCGCTGGGATGCGAGGTGGCTGCCACGGTCGAAAGCGTCGTGCCGAGCACCTGCTGCAGAATGTTCTCCATCATGCCGAGCAGCGAGGCCATCTGGTCGTTCTGCCCGTTGGCTCGGCCCATGGTCAATGCGCCGGGGCTCAGACTCACTTGGTCGGCGGGGGTGTTCGGTTTGCCCGTCGAAGTCGAGCCGTCGAGCGCTTGTAGCTGGAATTGCGTTTGCGCCATCAGCGTTTCGCTGAAGCCATAAGCCGCATCGCTGCGCTGAGTCTGGTTGGAAATCTGCATGGCCGTACTCCGGGGGGACGTGACCTAAATATCGACCAGTCCGAGGCGAACTTGATGGTCCTTTTGGGCAGTAGGATACGATGGCCGATATGGAATTTGGTTGACAATGTCATGGAGTGTGCGTAAATGACGCGATTCCCCTCAGGAGACCGCCATGCTTGTTGCTTCCGCCGCCCAGGCTCAAAGCCTGTTACGCGATACCGCTCATTTCCAGTGGATCGTGCTGCCGATGTTTCTGCTGGTGCTGTATGTCTATAACGAGCAGATCGCCGAGCGACGTTGGAGCGTGGTTCTGGGCGGCGTGGCGTTTTGGCTCATGGATTGGGTCAACGAAATCTGGAATGGCCTGCTGGCCCATTTTTCCGGCTTCGCGCCGGTATGGGGTACACCCAATGGCTCGTCCTCGCTGGTGTTGTTGATCGGATTGAATATCGAAATCTCGCTGATGTTCGCGGTCATGGGCCTGATGGCGGTGCGCATGCTGCCGCCGCGGCGCGACTTGGTGTTTCTCGGCATCAACAACCGCCTCTGGCTTGCACTCGCCAATTCGGCTTTGTGCGTGATCGTAGAGTGCTGGTTGAACCATATCGGCGTGCTGACCTGGGAATGGCCCGCCTGGAATCTGCATGCGCCCTGGCTGATTTTCCTGGTCGGTTATCTGCCGTTCTTTCTGGTTGCCTACTGGGTACACGATATGCCGTCGATGGTACGCAAACTCAAAGTGGTGGCGGGCTTGGCCTCTGTTGTCGTGTTGTCGCTGCTGGTCTTCGGCAATCTAGGATGGATCTAGCCCCATTCTGTTAAAATGGCGCCCATTAAAGTCAAAGGATGCTTTCATGGGCGACAAATCCGCCGCAACCCTCCACCCGCGCAATCGCCATCAAGGGCGCTATGACCTGGATGCGCTGTGCGCGCTGCAGCCGGACTTGGCGCCGTTTGTCCATCCCAATCCAGTTGGCGAGGCAACGATCGATTTTGCCGATCCGCAGGCGGTGCGTTTGCTCAATGGCGCGCTATTGCGGCAGCAGTACGGTATTCAATTCTGGGATCTGCCGGAAGGCTATCTGTGCCCGCCGATTCCCGGCCGTGCCGACTATTTGCATTACCTGGCCGACCTGTTGGCCAGCGATCGCGGCGGCGAGATTCCACGCGGCGGTTCGGTGCGGGTGCTGGATGTGGGGGTCGGCGCCAACTGCATCTATCCGCTGATCGGGCACGCAGAGTACGGCTGGCGTTTCGTCGGCAGCGATATCGACCCGCTGGCGGTGCAGACCGCCCGCGTCATCGTTCAGGCCAATCGGCTCGACAAGCAAATCGAGCTGCGCCAGCAGCCCGTTGCCCAAGCCATCTTTCATCATGTGCTGCATGCCGACGAACACTTCGACCTGACGCTGTGCAATCCGCCGTTTCATTCCTCGGCGGACGAGGCCCGCGCCGGTTCCGCGCGCAAATGGCGCAATCTGGGGCGTGCGCGTCCCGGCCAGCCGGTGCTGAATTTCGGCGGCCAGAGCAACGAGTTGTGGTGCCCGGGCGGCGAAATGGCTTTTCTGCGGCGTATGGTCGACGAGAGCCGCGATATGGCCGAGCAGTGCGTCTGGTTCACGAGCCTGGTGTCGCGCGCCGAAACCATCACGGCCATGCGACCGTTCCTGAGCCAGGTCGGCGCTGTCGAGGTGCGCACCGTCGCCATGGCCCAGGGCCAGAAGCAAAGCCGTTTTCTCGCCTGGACCTTCCACTCGGCCGAGGCGCGCTCGGGCGGCGCCTAAGCCGTCGGCGCGGTCTTCTTCCTTTTCGGTTTGACCGCCGGCTCGCCCTTTTGCAGGTGTGCCAGCCGGCGGCGGATATCGTCCGTATCCATCCAGATATCCTCGCCGCGCAAAATACGGTCGACTTCCTCGTCGCTCAGGAACGGCCGGCACACATGACGCATCACCTTGCCGAACCACTTGCTGACGGCGCCTACCTGCGCCTTCTGCTCGTTGCCCTTGCCGATCAGCGCCGACGAGTAGTTGTGGAACATCAATTGGCAGGTGTCGTGCACGATCAGTTCGTCGCCGGCCAGAAAAATCATCGCGCCCATCGAGTAGGCGCGCGCCTCCAGCACGGTTAGCACGCGCGCATCGCTGGCGGCGATATTGTTGATGATCTGCAATCCGGTATCGAAATTACCGCCCGGCGTGTTCAGGTGCAGCAGGATCAGGTCGGTGTTGCTGGCGCTGCGCAGCGTATAGAGCAGGTCGGTGTAGTGAATCGGATCGCCGATCTCGCCGGATAAGTAGAACGAAATCTGCCGCGCCGTCGCTTGGCTTTCGTAGCGTTTGAACAGCGGCAGGCTTTCGATCTCCGGTTCGTCGTCGCGTGCGTCGGCCCGCACCGTCGCGGTATTCGGGGACTTCCCTATGGCAGTCATGTTGTTTTTCCTCCTGACTTCAGCATAGGCTGCCCGCGCGCAAGGGACTAGCCGATGGCCCGCACCTGAACCCCATCGGCACCATCCTCGACAGTGAAACCGCGTGTGGCGAGTTCGTTGCGCAAAGCGTCGGCCTCGGCCCACTGCTTGGCCTGCCGCGCCGCCTGGCGCGCGTCGACCAGCGCCTGAATGTCGGCCGGAATGGCTTGTCGGCAGGGGCGCCAATGTTCGAGCCCCAGTCCGAGTACGCGATCACAGTGGCGCAGCGTGGCTTTCTTGTCGGCATCGGCCAGGGGTTGCTTGACGAGGCCCCAAACCAGCGCCAAGGCGCGCGCGGTATTCAAGTCCTGATTGATTTCGCGCGTGAAGGCGTCGACGAAATCTTGATCGATTCGTCCACCGTCCGGCCAGGACGCATAGGCGGTGCGCAAGCGGGAGAGCGCCTGCGCCGCACCATCGAGCGCAGCCCAGCCGAAGGTCATTTGCTTGCGGTAGTGGGCGGCCAGACACAGATAACGATAGGCGAGCGGATCGTAGCCACGATCGATCAGGGTCCGCAGGCGTAGAAAGTCGCCGCTCGATTTCGACATCTTGGCATCGTCCAGCTGCAGGAAATAGCCGTGCATCCAGAAATTGGCCGCGCGCGTGCCGTGGCATGCCTAGCTTTGCGCAATCTCGTTACTGTGATGCACGGCGATGTGATCCTCGCCGCCGCAGTGGATGTCGAACCACGGCGACAGATATTTGGCCGACATGGCCGAGCACTCGATATGCCAGCCGGGGAAGCCGCGTCCCCAGGGGCTGTCCCATTCCATTTGCCGTTTCGCATCGCGCGGGCTGAATTTCCACAACGCAAAGTCGGTGGCATGGCGCTTCTGGCCTTGTTCGACGCGGATGCCGGCTTGTAGGCCGTCGCGGTCGAGCCGCGCCAGGTAGCCGTAGTCGTCCTGACGGCTGGTGTCGAAGTAGATGCCGTCGTCGGTGCGATAGGTGAAGTCCTTTGCCGCCAAGGCGGCGATGAAATCGATCTGCTCGGGAATGTGATCGGTGGCGCGGCACCACAGTGTCGGGGCCAGCATGCCCAAGGCATCCATATCGTCTTGGAAGGCACGGGTAAACCGTTCCGCCAGCGTCCAGGCCGAAGCGCCGCCTGCGCGCCGGCTGCCTTTTTCCATTTTGTCCTCGCCGTCGTCGCCATCGGATACCAAGTGGCCGACGTCGGTGATGTTGACGACATGCCGCACGGTATGTCCGTTGAATTCCAACACTCGCCGCAGTACGTCCTCGAACAGGTAGCTACGCAGATTGCCGATATGGGCGTAGTCGTAGACGGTGGGACCGCAGCAATACAGGCCGACATGCTCCGCGCGCAAGGGTTCGAAGAGGCGCAAGTCGCGTTGCCAGGTGTCGTACAGATAGAGCTGCATGGCTTTCTCCAAAAGAAAAAGCCGCCGGTTGAAGCAACGCGGCGGCCGTGGGCGAGCTGAACGTGTGCGCTAGGCGCGCGACGACCCCGGCCGTGCGGGACAACACGGCAGCAGGCGGGCGATCAGGTTCGGCTGGTTCGATTTCATATTATCGATACTATCGGCGGCGTGGCGGCGGGTCAACCGTCAGGCCACCTCGTCCTCGACATCGTCGTGGTGCAGATTCTCTTCAATGATCGCGTTGATCACCGCCAACGAAACGGCAAGCGGCAGGCCGAGCATCCAGGCGAAATACCACATGAAGGGCTCCTTTCAGTAAGCGGTTTTCGAGTTCTTGCGCACGGACTCGACCGTGACCGGGCCACGCATGACGCGGTAGCACCAACTGGTGTAGAGCACGATCAACGGTGTGAAGATCACGGCCACCCAGAACATGACCGACAGCGTCAGGTGGCTGGATGTGGCATCCCAAACGGTCAGGCTGGCATTGGGGTTGAGGCTCGACGGCAGCAGGAAGGGGAACATGCTGATGCCCGCCGTGCCGATGATGCCGGCTTGGGTGAAGCTGGAGGCGATGAAGGCCAAGCCGCCGCGGCCGGCCCGCGCCAGTCGGCTGCCGGCCAGCGCCGCAAGTACGCCGATAGTCGGCACCAGCCATAGCCATGGCCATTGATGGTAATTGGCCATCCAGGCACCGGGCTGGATCGCCACCACCTTGGCCAGCGGATTGGACTCGGCCGACGGCAGTGCGCCTGCCAGAATCCGGTAGCCGGGCAATTGGCTGGCCCATACCCCGGCGGCGACGAACAACAAGGCGGCGGCAAGCCCGGTCAACTCGGCGGCGCGCCGAGCGCGTTGGCGCGGGGCGCCTTCCGTCTTGATGATCAGGAAGGTGGCGCCTTGGAAGGTGATCATTGCGCTGGCGACCAGGCCGCACAATAAGGCGAACGGATTAAGCAGCGCCCAGAACGAGCCGGTGTAGCTGGCACGCAAGGTATCGTCGAAAGTGAACGGTACGCCTAGCAGCAGGTTGCCGAACGCCACGCCGAAGATGAGCGGCGGCACAAAGCCACTGAGGAACAGTGCGCCGTCCCAGGCCCGACGCCAGCCGGCGTAGGGGAGTTTGCTGCGATAGTCGAAGCCGACCGGGCGCAGGAACAGCGTCCATAGCACCGCCAGCATTGCCCAATAGAAGCCCGAGAAGGCGGTGGCGTAGATGAATGGCCAGGCGGCGAACATGGCGCCGCCGCCGGTGATGAACCACACTTGGTTGCCGTCCCAGTGCGGGCCGACCGTGTTGAGCAGTACGCGGCGCTCATCGTCGTCGCGGCCGACCCAGGGCAGTAGCGTGCCGACGCCCAGGTCGTGGCCGTCCATGATGGCGAAACCGATCAACAGCAAGCCGATCAACAGCCACCAGATGATGCGTAAGGTTGGGTAGTCCAGCATCAGCGTGCTCCCTCGGTGATGGTGCTGCGCGTCTGCGACTCATGATGGTAGCGGCCGGTGCCAAGGCTGGAGGGGCCGAGGCGGGCGTACTTGATCATCAGGAACAGCTCGACCACCAGCAAAACGGTATAGAACAGGACGAAACCCGCCAGCGAGCCGGCCACCGCGCCCACGCTGAGTTGCGAGGTCGAAAGATGGGTCGGCAGCAGGCCGTAGATGGTCCAGGGCTGGCGACCGTACTCGGCCACGAACCAGCCGAGTTCGCAGGCGAGCCACGGCATTGGAATCCAGCACAGCGCCCAGCGCAACAGCCACTTCTGCTGGGCGAAAGTGTTCTTTAGCGAGCAGAACAGCGCAGCGCTGAACAGTAGCAGGAAACTCATACCCAGCCCGACCATGGCGCGGAAACCCCAGAACAGCGGCGCCACGCGCGGGATCGTACTCCAGGCCGCCTGATCGATGATGGCCGGGGTGGCCTCGCGCACGTCGGCGACATATTTCTTCAGCAGCAGCCCGAAGCCAAGATTGGCCTCATGCTGCTCGAAGGCGGCGCGCAAAGCCGGGTCGTCCGGTGCTTTGCGCAGCGCTTCGAGCGCGATCACAGCCTCTTGGCCATCGACGATGCGCGCGCGGTTCTTGGCCACGATCTGGTTGATGCCGGGGATTTCTTTGGTGGTGGAGCGCGTGCCGATCAATCCCATCAGGTAGGGAATCTGCAGTTGGTAGTGGTTGGTGCGCGCCGTTTGGTCGGGCAGGGCGAACACGGTCAGGCCGGCCGGCGCCGGTTCTGTGTCCCAAATGGCTTCGATGGCGGCCATCTTGGTTTGCTGCGATTCGCTGACGGTGTAGCCGGATTCGTCGCCCAGCACGATCACCGACAAGGCGGCGGCGAAGCCGAAGGCGGCGGCGATGCGGAAGCTGCGGCGCGCAAAGGCGATGTCGCGCCCCCGCAGCAGATACCAACTTGAGATGCCCAGTACGAAACAGGCCGCGGTGACGTAGCCGGCGCTCACGGTATGGACGAACTTGGCCTGAGCGGTCGGGTTGAACACGATTTCCCAGAAGCTGGACAACTCCATGCGCATGGTGCGGTAGTTGAAGTGCGCGCCGACCGGATCCTGCATCCAGCCGTTGGCGATCAGAATCCACAGCGCCGACAGGTTGGAGCCGATGGCCATCAGCATGGTGACCATCAGGTGCTTGATGCGCGACAGTCGTTCCCAGCCGAAGAAGAACAGGCCGATGAAGGTCGACTCCAGGAAGAAGGCCATCATGCCTTCGATGGCCAGCGGTGCGCCGAAGATGTCGCCGACGTAGTGCGAGTAGTAGGCCCAGTTGGTACCGAACTGGAACTCCATGGTGATGCCGGTGGTGACGCCGAGCGCGAAGTTGATGCCGAAAAGCTTGCCCCAGAACCGGGTCATGTCATGGTAGATCTGCTGCTTGGTGATCACATAGACCGACTCCATGATCACCAGCATGATGCTCAGACCGAGGGTCAGGGGGACGAAAAGAAAGTGATACAGCGCCGTGACGGCGAACTGTAGGCGGGAAAGGTCGACCAGTGTTTCTGTCATGGATGCTCCTTCGAGCCGCCCGCGACGGACGCGGTCGCACTGGGCGACAGCAGTCGGTCGGCAACGGTTTGACTGGAGACCTCTTGTCGGTCGGAGAACCAGATCATTTTGATGATGAGAATCAATATGATCTTGATCGCCAGCACGGCAATGATTTCATGTCGGTAACGGCTCATCATGGCTTTTGTTGTTTAGTTTGGATTGTGCAGCACAGTTTGCATGATAGGGGGTGGGGGTATCGATGGGGATGCGACAAATCGTCGCAGTGCCACTCGTTCAACCACGGTTTTGCGTCCACAAACGATAAATGCCCGGCGTGACGCCGAGCGCTTCGCGGAAGTGACGCGTCAGATGACTGGCGTGACTGAAACCCGACCGATGAGCCACGACCGTCAGCGGTAGATCGCCCCGGGACAGCAGATCGCGTGCGCGAGCCAGACGGCGGCGCATGATCCAGCGGTGCGGCGCTTCGCCGACCGACTCGCGGAACATGCGGGCGAAATGGTATTCGGATAGCGAGAGCGCCTGGGCCAGCTCGCCCACGGTCAATTCGCCGTCGAGCCGATGGTCGATCAGCTCGAGCGCGCGCCGGCGTAAGGTGGGCGCCAGACCGCCGCGCACGGGCAGGCCGCGCTGCCGGTCGCTGTGGTTGAGCAGCAGATAGGCCAGCATCTCGTGGCCGATGGCGTTGGCGTTGAGCCGGCTCTCGCTGTCCTGCCAGTGTTGGGCGGCCAATTGCCGGCCCAAGCCGGCCAGCCGGTCGTCTTCCCAGTAGATGTTCTGACGTAAAGCCAAGAGACGCGGCTCGCGATCGAGCATGCGCACGGCCAACTCGCCAAACTGTTCCTGGGTGAAATAGAAATGCACGAAGCGGATGCGGCCATTAATGCGCCAGTACGACTCGTGCTCGGCCGGCAGCAGGCAGAGCTTGCCCGGGCCGCCGCGCCGTGACGGCTGGCCGTTTAGATACACGTCGTAGCCGTCCTCCAGGTAGAGCGACAGCGTGTGATGGGTCGGCCGGTCATAGATCGTGTCCTCCAACTGCTCGCGCCGCCATAATGCCGCGCGCAGGCCGTCGCCCAGCAAGGCCTCGCGTTCCAGATCGGCGCGGGACTGGCTGAGGACTTCGTAGACCGGGCTGGCCGGTTGTGGGCGGTGGATCGGCGTTTCCATACTGATCAGTTTAGCGCGGGCATAGGCGTTGGCGCGAAATCGACTGCAGAAATCCGCAGGAATGTGCAATGCCGGCTTGCCGTCGCGGCGCATGCTGAAGCGAATAAAAGGATGCCGGAAGGAGCCGACCATGAATGCCGTGTTGTATCTACTGACCGTATTAATCTGGGGAACCACCTGGATCGCCATCAAATGGGAACTGGGCGTGACGCCGATCCCGTTGTCGATCGCACTGCGCTTTGCCATCGCCGCTTTGGTGTTGTTCGCCATCCTGGCTTGGAAACGCCGCTTGGCGCCGCCGCGCGGCGAAGCGGCGCGCCTGGTGCTGGCGCAGGGGCTCTGTCTGTTCTGCTGTAACTTCCTGTGTTTCTACAATGCCACGCGCTGGGTGCCCAGCGGCCTGGTCGCCGTGGTGTTCTCCATGGCGACGCTGCTCAACGCCTTCAATGCCCGGCTGTTCTTTAAACAGCGGATCGCACCGCAAGTACTGGTTGGCGGTGCCTTCGGCCTGGCCGGTGTGATGGCGCTCTCTTGGCAACAGTTGGCCGGCGAATCGTTTTCATGGTCGAGCCTGCTCGGCCTGGGCCTGGCGTTTGCCGGGACACTGTGCTTCTCTTTCGGCAACCTGTTGTCGAGCCGCTTGCAGAAGCAGGGCTATACGCCGCTGCAGACCAATGCCTGGGCGATGTTGACCGGCACGACGGTGCTGGTGGTCGGCAGCCTGATTGCCGGTGTGCCGCTGCGGGTCGACGGCGATCCGCGCTTCTGGGGCGCCATGCTGTACTTGGCGGTGCCGGGCTCGGTCATCGGTTTTACCGCCTATCTGATGCTGGTCGGTCGCATGGGCGCTGCGCGTGCGGCCTATTGCACGGTCTTGTTTCCCCTGGTGGCGTTGAACGTCTCGGCGATTTTCGAGGGCTATCGCTGGGCGCCGTCGGCCCTGGTCGGTATCGTGCTGGTGTTGGTCGGCAATGTGCTGGTGTTCAGAAAGCCGACCGCCAGGCTAGCCGGTGCCACTGACGCTCGTCGGCCACAACGGCCAGCCGCGCATCGGGGTTGACGACGTGCGCCCGATCGACCGCCGCCAACAGCGGCACGTCGTTGATCGAATCGCTGTAGCCGTGGCTGCCGTCGAGCGTTTCGCCGTGTGCGGCCAACCATTCGTTCAGCCGGATGACCTTGCCCTGCTGGTAGGTCAGCGTGTCGACGGTCTGGCCGGTGTAGCGGCCGTCGGCGCTGGCCAGCCTAATGGCCAGGACATCGGCGACGCCGAGCGCGGCGGCGATCGGCCGCACCAGGTGTTCGCCGGTGGCCGAGATGATGACGATGCGCCAGCCCGCGTCGCGGTAGTGTGCCAAGGCGGCATGGGCCTGGGGAAACACGCGCGGCAGAATGCGTTCGCGCAAAAAGACTTCGGCCCAGTGCGCCACCTGCTCGGTGGCGCACTGTTGCAGCGGCTGCAGAGTGAAACGCATGTATTCATCCATGGCCAGCCGACCGGCGCGGTAATCGTCCATCATGGCGGCCTCGCGCGCAGGCATGTCGGCATCCGCCTGGCCAATCTCCACCAGGAAGCGCAAAAACAGCGACGAGCTGTCGCCGTCGATCAGGGTGTCGTCTAGGTCGAAAATAGCGAGCGGCATCAGGCAAGCAACTCCAGGCAATAAGGTTTGTCGTGGTCGAGCCCCAGCAACTGCGCCATGCTGCCGCACAGTGCCGTTTGGGCGATGGCGAGGCCGGGGCGATGGCTGAAGCCATCGCCCAGCACAAATAGCGGGACCTCGCGTTCTTCGGGCAGGCTGCCGCCGTGCGTGTGGTCGGCATTCATACCGTGATCGCTGGTGATCAGGATCTGGTAGCCCTGCTCGCGCCAAGTCGGTAGAAACGCCGACAGGAGCGTATCGATGCGCCGCGCCGCGTTGCGGTAAGCGGCCGAGTCCAGGCCGTGACGATGGCCGGTGTCATCCACGTTCATCGGGTGGATCAGCAGGAAATCCGGGTCATGGCGTTGCCGTAGCATTTCGGCGTCCAGCAACAGATGGTCGTCCGGGTAGTCGTCGCGATGGTAGAACATGCCGTGCTGAATCGGTAAGGCGGGATCGTCTGTCAGACGGTCGCGGCTCGCCAAGTACGGCGAGCGGTTATACAGTTCGCTGAACCAGTGGTAGGCCGCGGCGGCGGTCGTCAAGCCGGCCGATCGCGCCAGGTGGAATAGGCTTTGCTGATTCGACAGGCGGTTCACGTCGTTGTGGACGATGCCGCTGTCGACCGGCGCCACACCGGTGAGAATGCACTCGTACAAAGGGCGGGACAGCGAGGGGAGTGCGGCGCGTAGCGAATAGCCGGTGGCGCGCTGCGCTTCGCATAGCCCCAATAGATAACCCAGGCTGTCGCGCGCCACCTGCCAGGCCAACCCATCGATCAATACCAGAATCACTTTCTTGCGCATACGGTTTCCTGTGGCTCGTCTCGGCGGTATCGTGTGCCCCGCGCAGGTATGGGCCGGCTTGGACTAGGTCAGCCGTTGGCCAGCGATCATAGCCAGGGAAAATGACAAACATATGACTAATGCGCGGCGGTTGCCGGCGAGGCGAGTCCCGATGAGGTGCTATCATCTTTTTGCAATATCGGGCGGGTAGGGTGGCGAAATTTATCGCCTTGCGATTCAATCGTTCCAAAAAGATGATGGACTAGTCCAAGATGAGCCACCCCCCCCGCTCCCAAGCGGCTCAAATCCGCGAATCCCTGGGTGCACAGATGGATAGCGGTTTGTTGCCGCCCGGCGCCAAGCTGCCTTCGGAGCGCGAACTGTCCGAATTGTTCTCCACCACTCGCATCACCATCAAGGACGCGCTGCTGGCGCTGGAGGCCGAAGGCCGCATTTATCGGGAAGATCGGCGTGGCTGGTTCGTGTCGCCGCCGCGGCTGGTCTACAATCCGCAGTACCGCTCGCATTTCCATGAGATGGTCACGCGCCAGCAGCGGCAGGTGGAGACCCGCGTGCTATCCGCCGGCATGGTGTTGGCCACGCCGGCGTTGAGCCAGGCGCTGGAACTGGGGCCGCTGGCACAACTTTGCCGGATACGGCGCACACGCTCTATCGACGGCCGGGTGGTGATGTATGTCGAGCATCACCTCAAGCCGTCCTTCTTTCCCGACATCCTGGCGCGAGACCTGTCGCAGTCTCTGACCCTGATCTACCAACGCGAATATGGCATCCGTTACGGGCGCTCGCGCTTCGATATTTACCCAAGCGCCGCACGCGGCGACGTGGCGCAGGCCTTGACCCTGGCCGAAGGCAGCCCGATATTGTTGGTATTTCGTATCAACTATGACCAGCACGGCCGAATTATCGACTGCGATCACGAGTATTGGCGCCACGACGCCATCCGTATCACCGTCGACAGTCAAACCGCCGAACGTGACTGAACGGAGATTTCATGCGTATCGAACTCGCCCAGCTTCCTTGCGAAGACGGGAATCTGCAGGCCAACCTGAAAACCGCGCTGGCCGCCATCGCCAGGACCCGCTCGGACTCCGACCTGATCGTTTTTCCGGAAACCTTCCTCAGCGGATTCCCCACCCCCGAGAACGTGGCGAGCCTGGCTCAGCCGCTCGATGGTCACGCCGTATCGCTGCTTTTGGGGGCTGCGCGCGAGCATAAGCTGTCGATCGCCATCGGCCTGGCCGAAGCGTGCGACGGGCGCTTCTTCAATACCACGGTGCTGCTGACACCGAGCGGACTGGCAATGTCGTATCGCAAGGTGCACATGTGGGCGTCGGATCAGGGCGTGTTCGCCCCGGGCGAGCGCATCGAATGCTGCGAGTGGCGTGGTCTGCAGGTCGGCACGCTGATTTGCTACGACATCGAATTTCCCGAGTCGGCACGTGCGCAGGCGATACTCGGTACCGAATTATTGCTGGTCACCGACGGCAATATGGATCCGTTCGGCCCGGTGCATCGGCGCGCCATCGTGGCCCGGGCGATGGAAAATCAAATGTTCGCCGTGCTAGTCAACCGCTGTGACCGCAATAGCAGCGGTACCGGACTCCAGTTTCCGGGCGAAAGCGTGGTGGTCGACCCGTTCGGCGAGATCGTCGCCGAGTGTGGCGCCGGCCCGGAACAGCGGGTGGTGGAGCTCGATCTGACGGTGCTGACGCGCGCTCGGGCGCAGTACGATTACCGCAAGGAACGCCGTATCGGCCTGGGCGGCGCCGTTCATCAAGACAAGAACGGCCGGCGTTGGTTTAGCGTCGAGCCTGAGAATACGCCGCCGTCTGCCTGAAGGGCGGAGATCGTCAATCCTCGCGCAGGATGATCGACAGCGAGCGCTTGCTGAGGCCGGGGGGCAGGTTGTGCAGGTAGCCTAGCTCGATGGCCTTGTCGATCAGTTCGCTTTTGCTCAAAGCGGCGAATTTCTCCTTGAGCATGACCAGATGCCACTCGACGGTGCGGGTGGCAATGCCGAGCGCCCGGCCGATCAGCCGGGCGGAACGTCCGCGTAGCAGCAAGAACAGAATCTCCTGCTGCCGTTGAGTGAGTTTGGGACCTAGACCCGGGTGGCCGATGATGTAGCTGGTGCGGGAGGTGAGCAGGTTGTTGCCGCTCATGGGGCCATCGGCGGTTTTACCCAGTAGCACCCCGAGTTCCAGCAGCCAGCGGCTGTCGAGCTCTTGCGATTGGCAAATCGTACCGACGATGTTTTGCGCCGGGTCGCGCCACGGTGTTTTGTAGGCGATTAATGTACGCCACTGATTGCCGGCATAGCGGTGGATATCGAGAATGCGCAATGGCTGCCCAGTGCGGATGACCTCGCGATCCTGCGCCCGGAACAAGTGCGCGCTCTCCACTGCGCCGCAGGGTAGATCCAGGTCGGTCATGCCGACGGCCTCTTCTTTGTATCGCAGTCCAATCAGATCCGCCGATTGTTGATTGGTGTAAAGGTGAGTGGACTGCAAATCTTTGCAGGTCACAAAGCCGGATAGAGTGTCGATCATCTGTTGCAGTTGTGGGGTGATGGGCGAATCCATTCGCTGTCTCCTTTGGATGGAATAGCTTCATGCGGTCATGGTGGGGATCGGACTTCGAAAGCGCTGCGGCTCGGGGTTTGTCGGTCGAGCGGCGGACATTGGTTTAGCTTTCAGCCTGAGAAAGGGCGGAGATCGTCAATCTTCGCGCAGGATGATCGACAGCGAGCGCTTGCTGAGGCCGGGCGGCAGGTTGTGCAGGTAGCCTAGCTCGATGGCCTTGTCGATCAGTTCGCTTTTGCTCAAAGCGGCGAATTTCTCCTTGAGTATGACCAGATGCCATTCGACGGTGCGGATGGCAATGCCGAGCGCCCGGCCGATCAGCCGGGCGGAACGCCCGCGTAGCAGCAAGAACAGAATTTCCTCCTGCCGCTGGCTGAGTTTGGGGCCATGAGTCGGGCTGCCGATGATGTAGCTGGTGCGGGAGGTGAGCAGGTAGTTGCCGCTCATGGGGCTATAGGCGATCTTTCCCAGCAGCGCACCGAGCGCCACGAGTTCGCGGTTGTCCAGCTCTTGTCCATGGCCAATGGTGCCGACGATGTTCTGCGCCGGATCGCGTAACGGCACCTTGCAGAGGAGCAGTGAGCGCCACTGGCTACCGCCATAGCAGTGGATATCCAGAATGCGCACTGGCTGCCCCGTGCGGATGACCTCGCGATCCTGCGCCCGGAACAAGTGCGCGCTCTCCACTGCGCCGCAGGGGAGATCCAGGTCGGTCATGCCGACGGCCTCTTCTTTGTATCGCAGTCCAACCAGATTCGCCGCCTGTTGATTGGCGTAAAGGTAGTTGGACTGCAAATCCTTGGCGACACAATAATTGGGCAGGGTGTCGATCAACTGTTGCTGGTGTGGCGTGATGAGGGAATCCATTCGCAGTCTCCTTGGCGTGGAATAGCTTGATGCGGCGCACGGGGGCTTTGGACTTCGAAAGCGCGAGCGACCCGGGGTTTGTCGGCCGAGCGGCGGACGTTATGGCAATGAGTTAGAAAAACATCTCATGTTAGAAATGGTTCGCCGCATCTCCAGCTCCCCACGTATTTGCCTGGCTGTGTGGGCATCCCGGTTCACGCTCTGTTTTGCAAGAAACTCGAAATAAGCCGCTTTTTGTGCGTTCATCGGGAGTGTGCAGTTTTCCCATTGATTCGTGCCAATCCGATCCTGATGCGGTGTGGGCGCAAGATTGTTAAGCCTTACCGGAGAGGTGATCGCTTCGAGAGCTGGTGGCGTCGGCTCTTTATAGCTGCTGCTTTGTGTAGTAAACGCCTTCTCGGTTTGATGGTCTTCCAATTCGATTGAAATCAGTGGCCATTCCCACGCTTTTTCGGTCGCGATTTTTTCGATTGGCGGAAAATTCACTTCGCTGGCGAACGTATTCGGCGGATAGCCTATTGAGGTCAACAAAAACAGCATGGGGTTTATTTGCATGTTGTACCGTCCATTTAAGAAGGATGTCTTCATCCTGTTTTTGGGATCTCCGAGGGGCGGTATAAGGATGGGTATGCCGCAGCCCTAACGGTCATGACGCGCTGGCGAAGTAAATCGATAGCGGGTGTTTAGGCTCTCATACGGTGTAACGAGCGTATGTCGGTTGCTGCCTTGGAAAATGAGGGAATTTATTGCTGTATTCGGCCAGTCGATACGGGGCTATTGGGTAGGATTTATCTTGCAAAGGACGATGGGGCTCCCCAAGTCGCGTCTGTGACCTGACGAGCAGACCGGCGTGATGTTGCGTGTCGAATAAACAATCGCCACACGTGTGGATATTTGTCGGACAAAACTATTGCCAAACGTCATGAAGCCATTTACATTGCTACGCATGAATACCGCACACGCACATCTCGCCGACTCCCTCGCCCACCTGGGCGCGGCGTCAGTGCGTGCGTTCGCCAAAGCCAAAAAACAGCAGCTCATCTGACCGGAGCGCGCTGTTCCGTCAGATGAGCGACGGAACAACGGCCCTGGTCTCGCGCCTCCTCCAGCCTTGCCTTCCGATCGCTCTGCCCTGACGGATACCGAAATACGGTCTCGAAAGGAGAAGGGTGTCAACATGGATTTTTCAGGTATTTGGATTCCGCTGGTCACGCCATTTCGCGATGGCGCAGTCGATTATGTCGCCTTGCGCTCGCTGACCGAGCATTATTGTCGAGCCGGGGTTGCCGGCATCGTGGCGCTGGGCACTACCGGCGAAGCCGCTGCGCTGGATGACGACGAGCAACTGGCGGTGGTCGATAGCGTCCTGGCGGCCGCCGACGGCCTGCCGGTGGTGGTTGGCCTGGCAGGCAATCACCTCGGCCATCTGCAGGCGCGCCTGGGCGCTTTTTGTCAGCGACCGATCGCCGGTCTGCTGACCCCCGCACCTTATTACATTCGGCCTTCGCAGCAGGGGTTGGTCGATTATTTCACTGGGCTTGCCGATGCCAGCAGCGTGCCGCTGGTGCTGTACGACATTCCCTTCCGCACTGGAGTGCGGCTCGAATTGGATTCGTTGCTGGCGCTGGCGGGGCACGAGAATATCCACGCCATCAAGGATTGTGCCGGCTCGATCGATACCACCCAGGCGCTGATCGCCGACGGTCGGCTGCAGGTGCTGGCGGGCGAGGATATGAACATCCTCTATACCTTGTGCATGGGGGGGGGCGGTGCGATTGCCGCCTCGGCGCATATTCGCCCGGATCTGTTCGTGGCCTTGCAGCGGGCGGTGGCGGCCAGCGATCTGCCGTTGGCGCGTGCGATCTTCCATGTGCTGGCGCCGCTCATACGGCTGATGTTTGCCGAGGCCAATCCCGGCCCGGTCAAGGCCGCCCTGGCTTTGCAGGGACATATTCATAACGAATTACGCGCGCCGATGAGCGTGGTGTCGCAAGGGTTGGAGATTCGACTGGGGCAGGCGCTGACCACCTTGGATCAGCGTGCGCGCGGGCTGGTGGACTAAGATCGGCTTAAGACGGTGCGGATAGACTGCTTGGCGGCTCCCCGATCAGGGGAATAAGATTCACCGCTTTTGTCGTTCGCTACTGAAATAATGGAATCACTCAACCACACTTTGTTTTTATGGCTCAATGCCGCGCCGGACGCCGGCCTGGTTCCGGTCGCCCTGGCGATGTTCGGCGGCGAGATGTTGATCTGGGCGCTGCCGCTGATGTTGCTGGCCGGTTGGCTGCGCGGCGGCGCGGCAACCCGTCGCGTCATGCTGGAAGTTTTTGCGGCAGCCCTGCTGGCCCTGGCCGTCAATCAACTGATCGGTGCGATCTGGCCGCATCCGCGGCCATTCATGATCGGGTTGGGGCATACCTTGATCGCGCATGCGGCCGATCCGTCTTTTCCCAGCGATCACATGACGTTGATGTCGGTCACTGCGGCCAGTCTATGGCTGCAAGGCTGGCGCCGCGCCGCCCGGCTGTGGGCGGTCATGGCGCTGGCCACGGCCTGGGGGCGGATCTATCTCGGGGTGCATTTCCCATTCGATATGCTGGGCGCCATCGTCGTCGCCTACGCGGTGGCATGGTTCTGCCGCCGGTACGGCGCCATGCTGCTCGACCCGGCGCATCGCCTGCTAGAGTCGATCTGGCCGCGCCGATTCAGACCTTGAGACCCTATGCCGGCGTCCAGGCCGGTTGATGCGCGCGGTCGCGTTCGAAGTCGCCCTTCGGTACTGGCGGGCTGAATAGGTAACCTTGGCCGATGTCGCAACCTTCCCGCAGCAGGAAGTGCCATTGGTCGTCGGTTTCCACGCCTTCGGCCACCACTTTCAACCCCAAGCTGTGCCCCATGTTGATGATGGCGCGCACAATGGCCGCATCGTTGGGGTCGGTCAGGATATCGCGGACAAAGGAGCGGTCGATCTTCAACTGTTCCAGCGGCAAGGTTTTCAGGTAGGACAGCGATGAGTAGCCGGTGCCGAAGTCGTCCAAGCTGAACTTCACGCCCATGGCACGCAGCGTGCCCATCTTGGCGGCGGCTTCGTCCATGTCGTGCAGCAGCAGGCTTTCGGTCAACTCAAGCTTCAGTCGCGCCGGGTCGATGGCGAAGCGTGTCAACAGATCGCGGATTTGCGGTACGAATTCGCGATGGCGGAACTGCCTGGCGCTGACATTGACCGCCATGGTGATCCGACTCATGGTCGGACATTCTCGCCAGATCGCCAGTTGCCCACAGGCGATTTCCAATACCCGCAGGCCGAGCTGGTGTACCAGCCCGCACTCTTCGGCCAAGCCGATGAATTGTGCCGGCGGGATCAAGCCGCGCTCCGGGTGTAACCAACGTACCAGCGCCTCGGCGCCGATGATGCTGCCGTTGCGGTCGATCTGCGGTTGGTAGTACAGCACCAAATGGTCGCGGCGTAGCGCGTTGCGCAGCTCGCCCTCCAGCGTACTGCGGGTCTCGAGCTCCGCCTGGGTGACCGGGTCGAAGAAGCACAGCGTGTTGCGGCCGGCGGCCTTGGCCTGGTACATCGCCAGGTCGGCATGCTTGAGTTGCTCTTCGACCGAGGTGTTCTCCTGGTCGTTGAACATGGCGATGCCGATGCTCGGGGTGTTGTGATATTCCAGTTGGGCAAGCGGGTAGGGCTGGCCCAGCGCTTCCATGATCATGCCGGCGACGGCGCGGATCTGGGTCGCGGCCCGCTCGCGCCGTTCGTCCAACTCTTCCAGCAGGATGACAAATTCGTCGCCTCCCAGGCGCGCGACCGTGTCCTTGCCGCGTACGCAGGCCTTGAGCCGTTTGGCCACCATCACCAGCAGGCGGTCGCCCATGTCGTGTCCCAGGGTGTCGTTGAGCAGTTTGAAGTTGTCCAGGTCGATGAACAGCAGCGCGCCATGCCGGCGCGAGCGTTTGCAGGTTTCCAACGCTTGCTGCAGTCGGTCGATCAATAACTGACGGTTGGGCAGCTTGGTGAGCGAGTCGTAGAACGCCAGCCGGCGGATTTCATCCTCGTTGCGTTTGCGCTCGGTGATGTCGCGCACAAAAGCATAGATGCGGTCGCCGCTGCCGCCGACGCAACTGGCCGATATCTCCGCCGGCCAATGCGTGCCGTTTTTGCGGCGCATGCGGCATTCGAAACGTTCGTTGCCTTTGTGGACGATACGATGAATCCGCGCCGCGATATCCTCGGCGCTGGCATCCAGTTCGAGATCGGCGGCCGACATGCCGAGCAGCGTCTCTGGTTCGTAGCCGCAAAGCTTGACGAACACATCGTTGGTTTCCAGCAACTGGCCGCGGCTGTCGATGGCGAAAAAGCCGTCGACCATGTTTTCCACCACCTGGCGGTACTGCAGATCGAGACGCGACTTCTCAAGCTCGGCGTCCATCGCCTGCTTCATCAAATAGGCCGCCTGGCGATAAGGCGTGATGTCCTTGGCTAGCAGCATCAAGTAGCGCACGCCTTGTACGACCGGCAGGGTGAACTCGCATTCCACTTCCATCCGCTTGCCGAAGCTGGACACCATTTGCAACTCGTAGCGTTGCGGCAGCCCGCTTTCAAGCGTGCGCAGCGCCACGGTCAACAGGCCGGAGTCGCGCCAGGTTTGGACGTGGCGGAAATTCTGCTTCAACAGTTGCTCGCGGCTTGCTCCGGCAAGCTCAGCCAAGGCCTGATTGGCCATGATGCACTGACCATCGCTGTGATAGAGCGAAATGCCGACCGGCGCCGCTTCGAACAATTGCCGGAAGCGACCTTCCGATTCGCGCAGCGCCGCTTCGGCGTTGCGGATCGGGGTGAAATCCAGGATCAGGGCGAACAGACCATGAACTTGCTCGCCCTCCAGGTCGGGGATCAGGTGGATCTGCGCCTGCCAGGATTCGCCGCTGCCGGGGCGGTCGATGCGATATTCGAAAATCTGCGTCTCGCCGCTGAGCGCTTGGCGAATGCGCGGCAGCACCCGGGCCAATTGCCCTGCCGGCAGCAGTTCGGCCAGCGGCAGGCCGGCCAGTTGCGTCGAATCGATGCCATACCAGTCGCAATAACCCTGGTTGCCGAAACGGTGGCGCAAATCGGTATCGTAGTAGCTGATCAGCGCCGGCATGTTGTCGAGGATGGTGTGCAGTTCCTGTTCGCGCTGGCGCAAGAGCGCGGTCTTTTCCGCGACCTGCCGAGCCATTTCGGCCTGATGGCGCTGCGATTCGGTGATGTCGATCAGCGAGCCGATGATGGCCGGGCGGTTGTCGTGCATGAAGCGCCGGCCATGCACCTCCACGATGAAGGGGCTGCCGTCGCGCCGCAAGGCGTTGAAGTGGTAACGTAGCGAGTCGGTATCGCCGCGCAGGCGCCGCAGTACATTGCGCACGACACGCTGTCTGTCTTGCGGCGCCACCAGCTTGATCGGCACTTGTTCGAGTGCCTCTTGCGGCGAGCCGTAACCGAAAATGTCGGCGAAGGCCTGGTTGGCGTAGATAACCTGCCGGTCCTGCACGATGTAGACCCCGGTGATCGCTTGTTCGACCAGGGCGCGGAACTTGGCTTCGACCTCGGCCTTTTCTTGTTCGGCGCGTTTTTTGTGGGTAATGTCGCGCGAGATGCGCGATATCCCGATCGGCCAGCCCTGGCGATCCAATATCGTCGAGACCGTGGTGGAAATATCCACCAAATGACCTGCTTTGTGGATGCGCTGGGTTTCATAGGCCGGCACATGTTCCCCCTTGCGGACGCGTGCCAGCACCGACAGCTCGTGTGCGACCAGCCATTTGGGAACCAGGATTTCCGCCGATTGGCCGATCATTTCATCGGCGCTGTAGCCGAACAATTGTTCCGCACCGCGG
Organism: Paludibacterium purpuratum; assembly: GCF_004363805.1. Taxonomy (GTDB): domain Bacteria; phylum Pseudomonadota; class Gammaproteobacteria; order Burkholderiales; family Chromobacteriaceae; genus Paludibacterium; species Paludibacterium purpuratum. The sequence continues at coordinate 150,255 of NZ_SNZP01000003.1, forward strand.
TTCCAGTGGGTGACGAGGGCGCCATCGCGCGAGGCGACGACCGAGTCGTCGGTCGAGTCGATCAACTGGGCGAAGGCCATCAGTTTGCCCTCCACCCGCGCGCGCAAGCGTAGCGCCGACAGCGAGCGCTGGCTGAGCACGCTGACTGTCAAGCCGCCGCCAATGAAGGTCAACAACGCGCCCGCGGACTGCGACATGGCTGGATTCGCCTCGCCGGCCAGCCAAGCGCCAAGCAGCGTGGCAACTAGGCCGGGTAGCAAGCCGCCCAGGTAACCGCTGACGATGACGGGCAACATCCAGAGCAGTAACGGAGAGTGTGTGCCCCAAAGCGTCGGCCACTGCGAGTGGGCGGCAAAGGGCAGCAGAGTCAGTAGGGCAGCCAGCAGGCATTGCAGGCTTTGCGGCCAGTGCCGCAACGGATCGTCGCAAAGAACCAGCTTCCACTTCACGTGATTTTCATCCTCCGGACGGTACGGAAATTTCATGATCTTGTCATGGTCAAGTGTACCCGAACGGGGAGAGGGCGCAACTATGCTTTAAGCTTAAATTTTTCGCAGTTACCAATGTTTCATCGCAAGCAAACATAGCTATAAATGAACGAACAACAATGAGGGATAAACAGTGAGAAACAACCAACCCGTTACCCAGCAGGAATACATTATCCCGCAAGGTGTATTCATCTACTCCCGTACCGACACCAGGGGCATGATCACCGAAGTCAATCCCGCCTTCGCCGAAATCAGCGGTTATGCGCCGGACGAGATGGTCGGTCAGCCGCACAACATGATCCGCCATCCAGATATGCCATCCGATGCTTTCGAGGATTTGTGGCGCGACCTGAAGGCCGGTAGGCCGTGGAAGGGGATGGTGAAAAACCGCCGCAAAAACGGCGATTTCTACTGGGTGGTGGCCAATGCCTCGCCGGTACGCGAGCGCGGCAACATCATCGGTTATCAGTCGGTGCGCACCAGCCCGACGCGCGAGCAGGTCGCGGCGGCCGAGGCGGCCTATCGCCGACTCAATCAAGGCGACAAGTCGATCCACGTTCAACACGGGCGGGTGGTCAGAAACCGTTCGCCTTTCATGGAAAAGCTAATCTCGTTCGAAGCGCGATTGTACGGTTTCATTCTGTTTGCCGTGCTGACGCTGCTGTGCGGCACGGTGGTCAGCGAAGGCTGGCTGCCGTCGCTCGGGGTGGTGTATCACGGGCTGACGCTGGCGTTGCTGCTGGCCGCGCTCTACATGGGGTGCTTCTATCTGCCGCGTGCGATGGGCCGATTGCAGCGGATTGGCGACTATCTCGAACGCACCTTGAGCGCCGGCGACCTGACCGACACGCTGGTGCCGCAGCAAAACGATGTGATCGGCCGGATCGGCGGTCGCCTCGACACCCAGCTGTCCGCCATGCGCGCCACTTTGCAGGTGATCGCCGATGCCTCGCGCGAAGTCGGCGATTCGAGCGGCGCCCTGCAGAACACGGTGACGCAGCTCGCCGCCGCAGCCGAAAAACAATCGGGCTCATCGGCCTCGGCCGCTGCCGGTGTCGAGCAGGTCTCGGTGTCGATCAACGAAGTGGCGCAGCATGCGGCCTCCACCCGCACCGTGGCCGAAGAGGCCAGAGAGCTGGCCGAGGACGGCGCGCGTCTATCCGGCAAAGCCACGGATACGATCCTGGCGTTGGCCGAAACGGTGACGCAGTCGGCGGGTACGGTCCAACAGCTGGGTCAGCGCACCGAGGAAGTCGGCAAAGTGGCCGGGGTGATCAAGGATATTGCCGATCAGACCAACCTGCTGGCGCTCAACGCCGCGATCGAGGCTGCGCGCGCCGGCGAGCAGGGGCGCGGTTTCGCCGTGGTGGCCGACGAAGTGCGCAAGCTGGCCGAGCGCACCTCGCGCGCCACCCAGGAGATCGACCAAATGATCGTGCGCATTCAACAAGAAACCGACAATGCGGTCGGTAGCATGCGCCAAAGCGCCGACCAAGTCGGCGTCAGTGTCGATTTGGTGCGCGAGGCGGAGCGCTCGTTGCAACGCATCAACGAGGAGATGCGCCGCACCCTGGAAATGGTTTCGCATATTTCCCATTCGTCCGGCGAGCAAAGCAGCGCGATGCAGGTCATGGCCCAGGGGGTCGAGCAAGTGGCCCAACTGACCGATGCAAACCTCGCCGTGGCGCATCAGACCGAAGGCATCGCCGGTCAATTGCAGAACAGCATCGAAAAAATGCGTAAAGCAGTGACCCAGTACCGCGTCTGAAGGAGCGGTCTAGTGTCCCCGTGCCATTCTGGCTCTTTGCGGCACGGGAGACCGACGTTACAGTGCCCGCTCGATTTTTTTGCGAGTACTGCGAATGACTGCCTGGCAATCGCTGCGCTAGCCTCCTCGATCGAAGGCGTGATGGTCGCGCGTCTGCTACAGGCGCCTGTCTTTGCGCCGATGCTGGGCGGGCGGATCGAAACCCATGCCGGTTGTTTTGCGCTTTCGGTGCTCGGCTACCTGGTCGGCGCCCGCCCTCTCAATCCGGCGGCCAGCCTGCCGCTGTTGGCCTGCGGCTGGCGCTGGCCGGTGTGTTGACCAATCTGGTTTGGCACGGTTTGCGCCCCGCACGCTTGGGAAAAAGCATTCGGGCGGCCAGTGAACTAGAATCGTAGAGACTTGCCCTCCCACCCTTCCTTCCGGGCAAGTCATCGAACCGGAAAGGGGCACGATGGGGCAACGCACACTGACTGATCGACAAAAATGTCTATGCATTGCCTTGTTGTTTCCTCTGTTGGCTTGTGTGCTGCAGTGGTGGCTATGGCCCTATGTCCGGCCGCTGATCTGGCTGTGCTTCTATCCCGCGGTCTTCTTTGCCGCCAGCCTGACCGATGTGGCCGGCGGATTGATGGCGGTCGCGGTGTCCACCCTATTGGGGGTGACCTTTTTCGCATCCTCGCAGGATTTTTCCTCCTGGCCTGCCATCAGGGCATCTTTGCTGCGGGTGATGGTATTCGTACTGGCGGGCACGCTGTACAGCGTGGTGTTCGCGCGCTTGCGCGCACGCCTGGTCGTCAGCGCCCAATCCCGTAGCGACGCCAAGTTGCGGCGCATGTTGGATAACATCGCCGATGCCGTTTTGGTCTTCGACCGTACCGGTCGCTACCGCTATATCAATCAGCAGGCCGTGCAACTGTTGGGCTACAGCGAGACAACGTTGTTGACGATGGGCTTGCCCGATTTGTCGCCGCCGCAGGAAATCCCCCGGGTGCAGGCATTGCTCGCCGAGTTGTATCAGACCGGCCATGTCCGGGCGGAGCTACGCTTGTGCAAGGCGGATGGCGCGCAAGTGCCGGTCGAGGTCAACGCCATCTTGCAATCGGATGGCTCCGCCTACGGCGCTTGCCGGGACATCACCGAGCGATTGCGGGCCGAGTGGGCATTGCATGAAAGCGAGCAACGGCTGAACTTGTTCATCGAACATGCGCCGGCCGCCTTGGCCATGTTCGACCGCGGCATGCGTTATCTCGCCGTCAGCCGTCGCTGGCTCGAAGATTACGGACTGGTCGGCAAAACCGTGCTGGGCGCCTGCCACTACGACTTGTTTCCGGCCCTGCCCGACAGTTGGCGCGAGGCGCATGACCGCGGTCTGGCCGGCGAAGTGGTGCGGAAGGAGGAAGAACCCTATCAACGTCCCAGTGGCACGAGCCAATGGCTGCGCTGGGAGGTCCGACCCTGGCGTACCATGGATGGCTCGGTGGGCGGTATCGTGATCTTTACCGAGGACATCAGCGGCCGAAAGCAAGCCGAACAGGCATTGAATGCCGAGCGGCAACTGTTGCGCACCTTAGTGGATACTTCGCCGGATCTGATCTGGCTGAAGGACGCCGAGGGCATCTATCTGTCTTGTAATCGGCGCTTCGCCGAGTTCTTCGGTATGGAGGAGGCCGATATCATCGGCAAGAACGATTACGATCTGGTCGACCGCAACCATGCGGAGGTTTTTTTGGCGACCGACCGGCGCGTGCTTCAGAGTGAAGCGCTGGTGAAGCAGGAGGCGGTATCGGTCTGCGCATTCGACGGCCAAAGCAAGGTGGTGGAAACCATCAAGGTACCGATGTATGACGAGGCGCATCAATTGATCGGTGTGCTGGGGGTGGGGCGCGACATCTCCGAACGCCAGCAGGCCGAGCAGGAGCGGCTGCGAAACGAGGCGCGCTATCGAGATCTGTTCGAAGCCAATCCGCAACCGATGTGGATTTTCGACCCGGAAACCTTGGCGTTTCTCGCCGTCAACGACGCGGCGGTTCAGCATTATGGTTACAGCCGCGAGGCTTTCCAGTCGATGACCATCAACGATATCCGGCCGGAGGAAGACCGGACACACCTTGCCGCGCACCTCGCCACGGTGCGATCCGGTGCGACCGATGAGGGCGTCTGGCGCCACCTGTGCCAGGATGGCCGCTTGATCCAGGTGGAGATCACCGCGCACCCCATCCAGTATGCCGGCCGCGCGGCGGTGGTGATCCAGGCCAACGACATCACACAGCGCCTGCAGGTCGAGCAATCGTTGCGTAAGTTGTCGCTGGCGGTGGAGCAAAGCCCGGAGAGCGTCATCATCACCGACCTTAAGGAGCAGGTCGAGTTCGTCAACGAGGCCTTCGAACGCAATACCGGATATCGACGCGAAGAGGTGATCGGGCGCCATACCCGCATGCTGCAGTCCGGCCATACGCCGCCCGAGACGTTCCAGTCGCTGCGCGAGGCTTTGCAGCAGGGCGAGAGCTGGCGTGGCGAGTTTTACAATCGGCGTAAGGACGGTAGCGAGTACATCGATTTCGCCATCGTTTCGCCGATTCGCCAGGCCGATGGCGCAATCACCCATTACGTTGCGGTGCAGGAAGACATCAGCGAGAAAAAGCGCCTCGGCCAGGAGCTCGACCAGCATCGCCACCACTTGGAGGAGCTGGTCGCCCAGCGTACCGAGGAATTAACGATCGCCAAGGCGGCGGCCGAGGCCGCCAATGTCGCCAAGAGTGCCTTCCTCGCCAATATGAGCCACGAAATCCGTACGCCGATGAACGCCATCATCGGCTTTGCCTTGCTGTTGCGGCGCAGTGAGCTGAGCACCGAGCAGCTGGATCAAGTGGAAAAGATCAATACGGCGGGCAAACACCTGCTGTCGATCATCAACGACATCCTGGATCTGTCCAAGATCGAAGCGGGCAAGTTGGATCTGGAGTACTGCGATTTCGCCCTTAGCGCAGTGCTGGATCATGTCGGCTCGTTGATCGCGCCGGCAGCGCAAGCCAAAGGCATTCAGGTTCATATCGAGTACAACGACGTGCCGCACGGCCTGCGCGGCGATCCGACCCGCCTGCGTCAGGCCTTGCTCAATTTCGCCGGCAATGCGGTCAAGTTCACCGCCAGCGGCGACATCCACTTGCGCTGTCGGGTGGTACAGCGCGAGGGGGAGATGCTGCTGGTGCGTTTCGAGGTTGTCGATACCGGGGTCGGCATTCCGGCATCGCACCAGTCCCAACTGTTCCAGGCCTTCGTGCAGGGCGACGCCTCGACCACGCGCCGTTTCGGCGGCACCGGGTTGGGACTGGCCATTACCCGGCATCTGGCCGAATTGATGGGGGGCGAGGTCGGCGTCAGCTCGCGCGAAGGCCAAGGCAGCACCTTCTGGTTTACCGCGCAGCTGCGCCTCGGTCATTTGCCGGCGATGTCGCAAGAGGTGGCGCCCTGGGAAGAGGCCGAGCGGCTGGTGTCCGAATCGTTTGCCGGCAGTCGGATACTGTTGGTCGAGGACGATGAGATCAATCTGCAGGTGACCTTGGCCATGCTGGATCACACCGATTTAGCGGTGGATATCGCCGGTAATGGCCGCAAGGCGGTCGACATGGTCGCGCAGACCGACTATGCGCTGGTCCTGATGGACGTGCAGATGCCGGATATGGACGGCATGTCGGCGACGCGGTTGATCCGCGCCATGCCGACACGGCGAACCACGCCGATCTTGGCCATGACCGCCAATGTATTCAGCGAGGATCGCGAGCAATGCCGGGCTGCCGGCATGGATGATTTTGTGCCAAAGCCTGTCGAACCGGAAATGCTGCTGGCGGCGTTGCTGCGCTGGCTGCCCGTGCGCCGGGCGCTGCAGGAGGCGGCGCCCGAGCCCGAGCCCACGCCTCGGCCCGAACCCGCGGCGCCGGATCCCAACGATATGCGACGTTTGCGGCAAGGATTGCTGGCGTTGCCCGGTGTGGCCGCCGATGAAGGTTTGCGGGCGCTGGGCGGCGATGTGGCATTCTATTGGCGCATGCTGGGGTTGCTGCAGGCGCATTATCAGTCGATCCCCGACGAGCCCGATATCTATTGGACGCATTCGCTGAAAGGTTCGGCCGGCAATCTGCGTTTGACCGAATTGCAAGCGCGTGCGGCGGCGCTGGAGTCGGCGCTGAACGCCGGCGAGGCTGGGCAAGAGGCCCTGGCGGCGGTGAAAGAGGAGATGGCGCGGCTGTTCGCGGCCTTCGATACTCTGGCGGCGCCGGTTGTGGCCTTGCCGCCCGCCGATGTGCCGCAGGCCATGGCGCTGTTGCGCGACATACTCGGTTGGCTGGCCCAGTCCGATTTTCAGGCCTGCAAGCTGTACGAGCACCATAAGCCCTTGCTGTCCGCCAGTTGCGACCAGGCGGCGATGGCCGTATTGGATCAGGCCATGCAGAACTACGACTTCACCAGCGCCCAGGCGGCGGTCGAGGGGCTGTTGGCGATATCTTCTTCCGACGAGGGGTGTTTGCGATGAATGCCAAGAGTCCGTCCATCGAAGCGCCGCCGGTGCTGTTGGTGGTCGACGATCAACCCGATAACCTTAGCCTGCTCGGCGAGTTGCTGACGCTGCTTTATCGCGTGCGCATCGCCAATTCCGGCGAACGGGCACTGGCGCTGGTGCGCACGCCGCCGAAGCCGGATCTCATCTTGCTGGACGTCATGATGCCGGGCATGGATGGCTATGCGGTACTCGATGCCTTGCGGCGCGATATCTCTCTGGCGGAAGTGCCGGTCATCTTCCTGACCGCGCTGGATGGTTCGGTGGACGAGGAGAAGGGACTGGCGCTGGGCGCGATCGATTACATCGCCAAGCCGATCCGTCCCGCGGTGGTGCTGGCGCGCGTCAAGACCCATCTGACGCTCAAGCAGATGCGCGACGCGCTGGTGGGGCGCAACAGCCTGCTGGAAGAAGAGGTCGAGCGCCGCATGCAGGAGAACCAGCGGATCCAGGATGTCAGCATCCTGGCGCTGGCCCACCTGGCCGAGACCCGCGACAGCGCAACGGGTAACCATCTGCGGCGCACCAAGGAATATATCGCCATTCTCGCCAACCACCTCTTGGCCCATGGCTATGCCGACGATACCTTGACGCCGCATTCCGTGCGGCTGTTGGTCAAGTCCGCCGTGCTGCACGATATCGGCAAGGTGGGGGTGCCGGATTACATCCTGCTCAAACCGGGAAGGCTGGACGCCGACGAGTGGAAAATCATGCAGCGCCACGCCCAGCTAGGGGCCGAGGCCATCGAGCTTGCCGAGCGCGAGGCGGAGCAGCCGGTGGCTTTCCTGGCGCTGGCCAAGCAGATTGCGCGCTGGCATCACGAGCGTTGGGACGGCACCGGCTATCCGGATGGCCTCAAGGGGCGGGATATCCCGCTGGCTGCGCGCTTGATGGCGTTAGCCGACGTCTTCGACGCGCTGATTTCGCACCGGGTCTACAAGATGGCCATTCCCGCCGCCGAGGCGCGCGTCATGATCCTGGCCGCGAGCGGCAGCCATTTCGACCCGGACATCGTCGACGCCTTCGATCGCAACTTCGACCATTTCGTGGCCGTCGCCGAGCGTTACGGCGACGATTCAGGCCAGGTGGAAACGCCAGAGCATCGATAACGCCGTGCCGAACATCACCATGGCCACCCCGCCGTCCAGCCAGCGCCAGCTGGCCGGGCGCGCAAACCACGGCGCAAGCCGGGTGGATAAGCCGCCGATCAGGCAGAACCACAAGACCGATGCGAACAGGGCGCCGGCATAGAAAGAGGGGCGCGCCTCGGGCTGGCAACTGGCGGACACCCCACCGATCAGTACCACGGTATCGAACCAGGCATAGGGATTGAGCAGCGTGACGGCCAAAATCGTGCGGATCGCGGCGCGGCGCTCGGCTGCCACTTTGGTCGTGGGTATGCCCGAGCCCGGCCGCAGCGCGGCTCGCAACGCACGTAGTCCCAGGTAAGCCACCAACAGCGCCGAGGCCAGCAGCGTCAAACCGAAGAACCCCGGAATGGCGTTGAGCAGCTTGCCCATGCCCATGACCCCCAGCCCGATGAGCAGTACATCGCACAGGATGCAGATGGCGACGATCGGCACGATATGCTGTCGCGCCAGGCCCTGGCGAATAACGAAAGCGTTTTGCGGCCCGATGCTGACGATCTGCGATGCCGCCAGAGCGGCCGCGGAGAAGAATACGGCGGGCGCGAAATTCATGCGTCTTCCTGCGGGTGGGCGGCATCGAGCCTGAATGCGTGGATACGCTGGGCGGCGCCGGCCAGTTTCCGGGCCAGCCACGTCATGCCGTCTTGCGGATCGGGTAATTGCGGCACCGGCCGTTCACTGACGAATACCACGTCGCACGTGCGTTCGGTGATCTTGTGCCGATCCGATTCCAGCCAGTTAAGTGCCCGGCACACCACTTGATCTTCGCCGTCCAGCCAGACGACCTCGCCGTTGCCCGGCCGCTGCAGCTCGTCCGGCCGCCCCAGCGGCACGAAGCCTTCCTGCCCATGCGCCAGCGTCAGGGTGAGCGCACCTTGCAAGCGGGCGATGTCTTCGCCGCCGAACGGGCAGAGACTGCCGAGCGAGGCCTGGTTGTACAGATCGACCAGCGGATGGATACGTCGCAGGCGCTCGGTCGCGGCGGCCTTGACCAGCCAGGCGATCGAACAGCGAGCGTGCTTATCGGCGGACAGGGTCTTGTGCAGTGCTTTCCAATGCGCGACCACTTCCTCGGCGCGTCCCGTCTCCGGCGTCGGCCAGCCGTCGAAAGACAGCGCATCGACCGCCGCAGCATCCACCCCGCGTACCACCAGCCCGCAGACCTGCATGTCGGGATAACGCGCCAGTACCTTGGCGTCGAGCGTGATGAGCATGTTTTTCTCCTGGGATTCAATTGGTTATGGCTGGATTGTGATGTGTGCGGTTGATTTGGTGAACAAAATTCAGCATATTTCAGATAGGATAAATTTTTCTTAATATACGGGGCGGCGATGCAATTCGATTGGCGCAAAGGCGAGGCCTTGCTTGCCGTGCTGGCAACCGGCAGCTTCGAGCGCGCGGCGGCACAGCTGCATCTGACCGCATCGGCGATATCCCAGCGTGTGCGTGCGCTGGAAGACGAGATCGGCCAACCGCTGATTGTGCGCACGCGGCCCTGCCTGCCGACGCCGGCCGGCCGCAAGATTCTGCTGTACCTGCAGCGTAGTCGTTTGCTGGAGCAGGAGTGGCGAGCGGAAATGGCGCGCGAGGACGAGGGCTGGTTGTCGGTGCCGTTGGCGGTCAATCACGATTCGATGGCGACATGGCTATTGCCGGCGCTGGGCGATTGTCTGCAGCGAGAGCGCATCCTGCTCGATATCACGCTGGACGATCAGTCCCACACCCAGGCGTTGATGGAGGCCGGCCGCGCGGTGGCCGGCATTGCCAGCCAGCCCGATACCCTGCGCGGTTGCCGTGCCGAATGGCTGGGTGCCATGCGCTATCGACTGGCGGCCAGTCCGGCCTTCATGGCGCGCTGGTTTGCCGACGGCTTCACGCGCCAAGCCGCGCAACGCGCGCCGCTGGCGGTCTTCGACCGCAAGGATTTGCTGCAGTGGCAAATCCTGCAGCAAGTGTTCGCGCTGACGCCCGAGTCGTTGTCGTGCCATTATTTGCCATCGAGCGAAGCGTTCATGCGCGCGATCGAACAGGGGCTGTGCTATGGCTTGCTGCCCGAACTGCAAGCGGCCGACGCGTTTGCGCAAGGCCGACTCATCGATCTGCTGCCCGGGCGGCCATTGGATGTGCCGCTGTGGTGGCATTGCTGGAATTTGCAAACGCCGCGGCTTGAGCGGTTGACGCAGGCTGTCTGCACGGGCGCGCGCGCCTGCCTGCTGCCGTAGGCTGGCAACCTCTCTTATCGCGGGCCATTTTGTTAGGGGATGACATTGGAGCAGACACTTTCTTTCGACGACCAGCCGTTTCCCGCTGCGGCGCGCGCGGCGGTCTATCAAGCCATCTTCAGCCGGCGCGATGTGCGCGGACAATTCCTGCCCGAGCCGATCGACGACGCGGTGTTGGCTCGACTGTTGATGGCGGCACACCACGCGCCGTCGGTGGGGTTCATGCAGCCGTGGAATTTTCTATTGATACGTGACGCCGCGACGCGCCGGCGCGTGCACGATCTGTTCGACACGGCCAATCAGGAGGCGCACGCGCAATTCAGCGGCGAACGGCGCGAGCTGTACAGCCGTTTCAAGCTGGAGGGCATCCTGGAGGCGCCATTCAATCTGTGCATTACCTGCGACCGTGAGCGCACCGGGCCGGTAGTGATCGGGCGCACCCACATCAAGACCATGGATTTGTACAGCTGTGTTTGCGCGGTGCAGAACCTGTGGCTGGCGGCGCGCGCCGAAGGCTTGGGCGTCGGCTGGGTCAGTATTTTCGACCAGGAGCGGTTACAGGCGGCGCTGGGCATTCCGGCGCATATCGTGCCGATTGCCTATCTCTGCGTTGGCAAGGTCAGCCACTTTCATGACAAGCCGGAGTTGGAGAAGGCCGGCTGGTTACCGCGCCTGCCGGTGGAGGAGCTGGTGTATCTGGATCGTTGGGGGCAGGCGACGGCCGATGACGATTCGTTGCGCCTGACGTTGCAAGCCATGCGCCAGGATGCCGCCGAGGGGCGCTGGCCCGCGTAGACCGATACGGAAGGAAAACCATGCATCCGGATAAAGTCAATCGTGCCGCCGTGCGGCAGCTGACCGATTTGCCGAATATCGGCCCGGCCGGGGCGCGCGATTTGCAGTTGTTGGGGATTTCGCGCCCGCAGGAGCTGGCCGGGCGCGACCCGTTGGCGCTTTACTGGCAGTTGTGCGATCTGACTGGCGAACGGCACGATCCATGCGTGCTCGATACGCTGATCTCGGTGGTGCGCTTTGCCGATGGCGCCGAACCGCGCCCTTGGTGGCACTACACCGCCGAACGCAAGGCGCTGATGGCGAACTGGGCGGCGCAAGGCCGCCCGCCGGGCTAGTAGTTCGGCCAAATGGCTTGCAGCAGTTGCGCCAACCGTGCACCGCCCTTGACGAGCTGTGCGTTTTGTATCTGCTGGCGTGTCTTGATATAGCTGCGGCGATTGTCGAACTCGACCGGCCAGCTCTTGCCTTCGCGCGCGCCGAATTGCAGGTTGTCGAACGCTTTGCCGGCGACTAGCACCGACTCGCTCGCCCAGACGGTCGGCCAGGTGCCGACCTGGCCCGCGGTGACGGGCACTTTGCGGCTTTGCGAAACCAAAGCGTGCGGATCCAGCGAGCTGGGAACGCTGTCCCACTCCCCATGCAGCTCGCCAGTGCCCACCGTCAGTAGATTGCCGCCTTGGGTGGATGTTTGGCTGAGGTCGTCGCCCGGCTGCGGGTTCAGCGGCTGGCCGTTCTGATCGAGATAAATGGCGCCGACATGCAGCGGCTGATGCTCGTCGCCGACCAGATGGGCCAGCAGTCGCAACGCTTCCGTTTGGCCCGCGCGGCCCTCGGCGAAGTTGAAGCCCTCCGGCGCCGGATGCCCCTGCAGCACCTGCACTGCCGCATTCATGGCATGGACGATGTCATGCGCGTCGGCGCCGGCGAAGTGCTCATCGTAGCGCTTCTGCTGAATCGGGATGTCGGTGAAATGGTAGCTTTTGTGACAGTTCTGATCTTTGCCGCCGTACAGGCAGTTGCTGTTGTTGCGCTCGACGTAGTCCTGCATGGCCTGGATGCCGGCCTGGGTATTGTCGAAGAATTGGCATTGATGGTCGTAATACTTGCTCTTGATGTAAGCGAAATTCTGGGTCGGATCGACCGACTTGGCACAGTCCGCCCAGATGGCGGCTTCGCGCAAGCCCTCGCCCGGCCCGAGAATCTGCTTCACATGATCTGCCGCTGGCGTGCCGGCGATCAATTCGTCGGCAATGGCGCCGATCGCCATATGCCCGGTCGATCCCCAGCCCCATGCCGCGGTCGATATCAGTAGGCCGAGTACGCAAATAGCGCGCCGGTAAAACGGTTTGATACTCATAGGGATAGAATTTCCTCTCTCGGTTGAGTACGGCCGACAGCCGGCCGCGCATAATGTTCTATAGTGAGACATATCAACATTTCTCCTTTCTTACACGGCATGGGCAACTGTCCTTTTGTTCGGTGCGGGTGCGCTTGCAAACTACTCGGCGGGTGACGGGAATGAAAAAACCGACGATTCTCGCCATTGACGATCAGCTCATCAATTTGAAACTGCTAGGCAAACTCATGTCGCAGGAGTTCGAGCTGATTACCGCCGTTTCCGGGTTCGAGGGTCTCCAGCTTTTAAAAAACGGCGCATTTCCCGACTTGATTCTGCTCGACGTCATGATGCCGGAGCTCGACGGGTTTCGCGTGCTGGAGATTCTGCGCAAAAGCCCTGTCTGGAACGATATTCCAGTTATTTTGCTGACGTCGCTGGATAGCGAGCACGACGAGGAGCTGGGATTCGCCTGCGGCGCCAACGACTTTGTCAGCAAGCCCTTCAAGCCCGCGGTCTTGCTGGCCCGGGTCAGAAACCACCTCCAGGCCAAGAGAGCGCGCGACCTGCTTCGGCTCAACAGCAACGTGCTGTCGGAGGAGGTGTTGCGCGAATCGGCCGAAAACCGTGCCATCCAGAAAGCTTGTATTCACGCCTTGGCGCATTTGGCCGAGTTTCGCGATGAAAACACCGGCGGTCATTTGATGCGAACCCAACATTACGTGCGCATCCTGTGCGAGTTGTTGGTTGACAATGACCTCTATAGCGAGGTACTGGTTCCCGATTATGTGGATTGGCTGGTGCTGTCGGCGCCGTTGCACGATATCGGCAAAGTGGGGATTCCAGATGCCATACTGCAAAAACCGGGTCCCTTGACGGTGGAGGAACGTCGTATCATGCAAACGCACTCGGCGCGCGGCCGTGAAGCGATCGAGCGCGCCGAGACCGATATTGGCCAGCCATTGACGTTCTTGGCCGTGGCCAAGGATATCGCCAAATGGCACCACGAACGTTGGGATGGTTCGGGCTATCCCGACCACCTAAAAGGCGAGGAGATTCCCTTGTCGGCCAGAATCATGGCGATAGCCGATGTTTTCGACGCGATGACGACCAGGCGCATTTATAAAACCGCCATTTCGGCGCAGGATGCCAAACGCTATATTTGCGGCGCCAGCGGTCATTATTTCGATCCGGCCTTGGCGGAGGTATTCGAATCGGGCTTCCAACGCTTCGATTTGGTCTTGTCGGGCTTCTTGTGAGTGATATATGAGGGCGGGGGGAGGTTATGCGCTTTACGTGGAGCAATGAGTTTGCCACCGGTATTCAAACCATTGACTTGCAGCATCAAGCTTTGTTCTCGACCATTAATGCTCTGCATGATTGCTATGAGAATGGCGGTACCCACGAGCAACTGCAGCCGATATTGCTGCGCTTGACTCATTACATTCTCTTTCATTTTCGGACCGAGGAGGGGCTGATGAGCCAGGCGACGCTGCCGCCGGACTGGTATGCCGAACACCTGGCGGCACACCATGAATTTACCGTGAAAATCAACGATTACGCCGATCGGTTGCCGCAGTTGACGCCAGCCGAGGTCGAGGACTTGTTGAACTATCTGGTGGAGTGGCTGAAAGACCACATCCTGGTAACCGATAAGTCGTTGGCCAGTTACCTGGCGCGTTCCGCGCCCGGGGGCGCTTTCGACGATCGGCGCTAAATGGTAATTTGCTATGAAATATAGTATTCATTCATAATTCAAAATGCCATTTGTTTGGTGCAATACCGAACGATGGACATAAGCGAAATCAATCTGTCACAGGTGGAGCGCTCATGGGCGTCGATTTATCTACTGTCAAAGTCCTGGTCGTCGACGATCAGCTGCTGGTGAGAACGTTGATCAGCCAGGTGCTGCGCAATTTCGGCGTGAAATCGGAAGCGGTTTTTCAGGCGACCGACGGCAATAACGCGCTGCACGTCTTGGCCGCCAGGCAAGTCGACATCATTCTTTGCGATATGCAGATGGCGCCGGTCAACGGCATGGATTTGCTGAAGGAAATCCGCTGCGCGCGCACCCCCAATCCGCCGAACCTACCATTCGTGTTCTTATCCGGGCACCCGGAGCGCAACAATATTTTGCTGGCGTCGAAGTTGCACGCCGACGGTTTCGTGATCAAGCCGCCCAAGCCCAACGACATCGAGAAGAATTTGCTCACCGCCCTGGAGCGCCCGCGGCCGGCCATCGATCCTTTCGGCTATCTGGCGATCGCCACCGGCTCCGAATACGACACGCGTAATTTCGAGTTGCCGTTGGCGCCGAAGCAGAGCCACGATCTGGATCTGCTGCTGGATCGTTTCCACGTCGACAAGGAAATCAAGGCGGTGGTGCCGGGCGATATCATGTCCAAGGATTTGCTGGATCAGAACGGACGCGTGCTGTTGCCGCGCGGTGTCAAGATCCAGAAGGTGCAATTGGCCATTTTGGCCAAGTACCAAGCGTTGTACGGGGTGCATACCCTGGCGGTGGCGGAGCTGCCGCATGACCAGATGATCATGTATCAGGACTATTACGGCATTAATCCCGAGTAGGGGTAGACGATGACCGAGGTGAATACCAACGCGTCACAAATCGAGTTGATCCGGCGCAGTCTGATCTTTATCGTGATCGTGATCAGCGTGTTTCAACTCATCAGTTACGGCTTGCTCATCGGCCAGGCGGTGCACGAATACCGTAATGCACAGAGCTTGGCCGAGGCCGACCGCGTCAGCCGGGCGCTGTTTTCAGCCACCGATGCGCTGGCCCGCGAGCGTAACATTTACCAGTCGATTCTGGCCGGTACGCGCCCGCAGACCCCCCAAGAGCGTCAGGCGCTGGCGCAGCTGCAAAGCCGCGCCGACCGCGGCTTCTCGCTGGCGTTCGCCACACTGGACGCGTCGCGGCTGATCGTCGACGATAAGATCGTCAGCTCGATGCGGAATCGCTGGGATCACTTCCAGACAGTGCGCGCCGCGCTCGATAACAGGCTGGCGACGGGCGGGGCGACCGACGAAACGCTGTCGTTCGAGCTATCGCTTTCTATCGACGACCTGTTCGAACGCACCTCGCTGGTGTCCCACGAGTTGACTCGCCGGCTTTCCAGTGCGCCCGACGACGCCATCGGCCGGCTGGCGGAAGTCAGCTACCTGCTATGGCAGATTCGCAACCAGGTGGCGACCGACGGCACGGCGATGATTCAGCGCGCCCAGCTCGGCCACTTGCTGAATTCCTCCACCGAGGCGGAGCTCGACTCCCAACGCAGTCTGGCGGCCAATGCCATGAACCAGATGCAGATCGGCATCCGCTTTTTGCCCGACGTTCAAGGCGGTTGGCATGGCGCGGAGCTGGGCGAGCGTCTGACGGATTTCCAGGCCTTGAGTTCGGCGCAGACCGCCAGCCTGGCGCAGCGTCAGAGTTCGCCTTACAACGCCGACCAGTACCGGCAGCGCACCGAGAGCCTGCAGGATGTGGTGATTCAGCGTTTCCGTCTGTTTTCGCTATTCCTGCGCGACCGGGTCGAACAAGATACCCGTGCTGCGCTGGGCCAGTTGGTGCAGAACACGCTGTTCCTCTGTCTGGCCATCCTGTTGAACTTGGCCTTGGTCTTCTGGCTACAGCGGCGGGTGCTGCGGCCGTTGCTGCTGCTCAACAAGGTTCAGGACGCCGCGCGCGAAGCGATTTTGCTGACCAATACCCAGGGCCGCATCTTCATGGCCAACCGCGGCGCGGAAGGGCTATTCGCGCTGTCGGCCCATCAACTGGCCGCCCTCAATATCAACGAGTTGCTTCTCGATGCCGGGTTGGATCGCACCCGGCTGGAAGAGCTGGCCGTCACCGGCCAGGAACTACAAACCCAGCTCACGCGCAAAGGAGAAGCGCCGTTCCATGTCAGCGTGATCGCCAGTCCTTTGCTGGTTCACAACGATCAGAAAGGCATTTTGCTGATCGTGCGCGACGACCAGGAGCGCTTCAACGCCGAGTTGGCGCGGCGTCACAGCCTGGAGGTGATGTCGGATATTTCCCGTATTCAGAACCTGCTGTTTACGCCGATCCTGCGCCAAGTGGTGTTCGACGACCTGTTGGAAATCCTGCTGCAGCATGCCGGCGGGCAAGCGGGGTTGTTGTTGGAGTCGAAAGGCGGCTTGTCGGGCGAGACCTACCGCTGCCGGGCCCGGCTGGGCGACGTCGAACCGTTGATCGCCTGTGACCAGACCGGCGATTTGACCGATCTGCGGCAGGCGCTGATCAAGGATCCGCGCTGGATCCTGTTCCCGGTGTCGTTGCAAGAGGGGTTGAGCGGGCTGGTCGCCATTTGGCGCGAGCGTCGCGATCAGGTGCCGGAGAGCTTCGGCCCGCTATTGGCCTTGTTCGCCAGTGTGTTGGGCTTCGTGTCCGAAGAGGAGTCGCGCAAGCAATCCTCATTGAGGCTGAGCGAGGTGCTGCGCGAGCAGGAGGCGATCTTCAAGGCGTCGCCGGTCGGTCTGCTGCTGATCGACGACACCGACCGGATTTTGAAGGTCAACCACCTGGTGAGCCGCATCTTCGGCATCGATGAGTCGTCGCTGGCGTTGAGCAAACTGGAAAAATTGCTCAACGCGCCGGAGGCCTGGGCGCTGTTATCCAAGCAAATGAGCCGGGTGAAGCAGGGTAAGCAGGCCACCTCGCTGGAAGTGGCGTGCAAGACCCGAGCCGGGGCCGATATCTGGCTGTTGTTCGAAACCAACGCGCTGCACGAAGGGCTGCCGAACGAAGGATTGATTCTCTCCTGCATCGACATCACCAGCCTGAAACGCACCGAGATGGCACTGCGGGATGCCCGCGATAGCGCCGCGGAGTCGCGCAGCCGGCTGGGGGCGGCCATCGAGGCCATTCCGGAAGCCTTCGGCTTCTACGACATCGAAGATCACATGGTGATCTGTAACCAGCATTACGCCAATCTGTTCTTCTCCGGCATCTCCGCCGAGCAGGTGGTCGGAGAGAGCTTCGAGTCGCTGGTGCGCTTGTCGTTGCTGAGCGGGAAGGAAGTCATCGAGGAAGGCTTCTCGCCCGAGGAGTGGGTTGGCGAGCGCGTGCGCCGACATTTGCTGGAACAGTCCTCTTTTGTCTTGCAGGTCGGCGAGCGCTGGTACCTGGCCAGCGATCAAAAGATTCCCGGGCTGGGTACGGTCTGCCTGCGTGCCAATATTACCGACTTGAAGGCCAAGGAGCAGGAGCTGCTGCTGGCCAAGAGTAAGGCGGATGACGCCAACAAGGCCAAGAGCGCCTTCCTGGCTTCCATCAGCCACGAAATCCGCACGCCACTCAACGGCATACTGGGATTGCTGGAGCTATTGCGCATCGCGATTCAGGATCGTCAACAACAGGATACGCTGGCGTCGATTCAGGAGTCGGCCAATACCTTGTTGCGGCTCATCGACGACATTCTGGACTTTTCCAAGATCGAGGCCGGCAAGCTGCAGATCACGCCGGAGCCGGTCGCCTTGGAGGGGGTGCTGCGTAGTGTGCATGGTCTGTATCAGGAGACGGCCCGTAACAAGAACATCCGTTTCGAGCTGGTCGTCGCCGATGGCCTGGCGCCGGCGCATTTGGCCGACCCTTTGCGCCTACGGCAGATCCTGCAGAATTTTGTCAGCAATGCGTTGAAATTCACCGAGACCGGCAAGGTCGAGTTGCAGGTGCGAGTACTGTCGAGCACGCCCGAAGCGCAAACGTTGCAATTCGCCTGCATCGACAGCGGCATCGGTATCGCGCAGGAAAATCTGGAAAAGCTGTTCCAGCCCTTTACCCAAGCGGAGTCGAGTACCACGCGCCGCTTTGGCGGCACGGGCCTGGGGCTGGCAATCTGCCGTCGCCTGGCCGACTTGATGGGCGGCCACATCGACATGATCAGCCAGCTTGGCGAAGGCACGACCGTGCACTTCGAGGTGACCCTGCCGCTCGCCGATGAGAGCCGGGTGGTCCGGCGCGACGAGCAGCCGGTCGTGCCGGAAGGCATTGCCTTCGCGCTCGATGCGCCGATCCTGTTCGTCGAGGACAATCCGATCAACCGCAAGTTGACGACCATGCAGTTGAACAAGCTGGGTGTGCCTTTCCAGGTGGCGGAGAATGGCAAGGAAGCACTGGACTACTGGATGGAAAACCCTGTGTCGCTGATTCTGACCGACTGCCATATGCCGGTCATGGATGGCCATCAGTTGGCGCGGGAGGTGCGCCAGATCGAACAGCTGATGCCTGGGCGCGAGCCGGTGCCGATTCTGGCCTGCACCGCCAATGTCGCAAGCGACGAGGCCGCGCATGCCAAGGAGGCCGGCATGAACGAGGTGTTGACCAAGCCGCTCAACCTGCTCGCCCTACAAAGCGCGTTGTCGCGCTGGCTGCCGCAGCACGGCGATCAGGCGGAGCAGCCTGCGCAGACTGCCGGCGCAGGGGCCGATACCGACGCGATCGATCGCAGCGCGCTTGAAATCTACAGCCAAGGCGATATCGCCGTCGAACTCAGCCTGATCCAGGAATTCCTGGCCTCGGAACGGGAGGATCTGGCCGGCGCCCAGGCGGCGGTCGCCGCGCAGGATTACGAGCAGGCGCGGTGGTTCACCCATCGCATCAAAGGCGCCGGGCGCATGATCGGCGCCATGCAACTGGGCGATGCGGCCGAGGCCCTGGAGCGCTGCGCCAAACAGCAAGGTGAAATGGGCGGGGCGTTCGAACAGTTGGATGCCGCTTTCCGCGAGGTCGATCACTGGGTTGCCCGGCACCAACCTGGCGAGGTTTGACGCGCCATTCGACCGGCAAGACCAAAAATGCCCACTGTGAAAACGGTGGGCATTTTTTTTGGCGCCGACCTCGTCCTCCGGGGCACGCCTTGGCCCACACCTCACGTCAGCCCGGCTGTCGGCCCGTAGATCCCCACATCCCTTCCCGCGCAACGCCGCGGACCTTGCTAGATACCTGGTTTTCTCCGTTGTTTTTCAGACTATTCCTTTTAGGTTTTGCGCTATGACGTCTGCAACTGCAGGCAATTTCGGCCAAGAAGGGAGAGTATGACTTGATCTCATCGGCATACGTCAGATGGCTTATGAATTTGGGATAGATTATCCAGGCGCGGCTGTGGTGCTTGAGCGGGCCACGGCGTCTTTGCCTGATGTTGTTTCCATTCAGGCCCGGGAGGAACCGCTCTATACCCTAAGGAGAAAAAAATGAACCATTCCGTCATGACGCTTCATCGTACTAAGCCTTTCCACCATGCGCCGGAGCCGGCATTCCTGGCTCGCCGCGTGGAGGGCTATTACCGTGAGCGAGTCCAGAATACTTGGGACGGTGGGCATATCATGCGTGGCAGGCAGCCCGGGGAGGGCGCTATCCATTTGAGCAGCAACGACTACTTGTCATTGGCACGGCATCCGAAGATTCTGCGGGCGGCCGCAGAGTGCCTGCTGAAAAGTGGCAATGGCTTGCTGATGTCGGGTATTTTCCTGCACGGCGCCAATCCGCTGCTCGAATTCGAAAAGCGGTTGGCGAATTTCATGGGCGCGCAGGCCGGTGTGCTTTGCCAATCGGGCTTTGCCGCCAACACGGGGCTGGTTCAGTCCATCGCCGACGAGAACACACCGGTTTACGTGGACAAGATGGCTCATATGTCGTTGTGGGAGGGCATCCGTAGTGCCGGTGCGCAGGCTGTGGCCTTCCATCATAACGACATGGAACATTTAAATCGCCAAATCCTTAAATACGGTCCCGGCGTGATCCTGGTCGACTCCGTCTACAGCACCAACGGCAGCGTATGCCCGCTGGATGTGCTGGTCGAGGTGGGCGCCTCGCACGGATGCGTGCTGGTGGTGGACGAATCCCATTCGCTGGGTACCCATGGCGTGCATGGCGAGGGTCTGGTCGCGGCGCTAGGCTTGTGCGACAAGGTGCATTTTCGCACGGCGAGCTTGGCCAAGGCGTTTGCCGGGAGAGCGGGGTTTATTACTTGCTCCGAGCGCTTCAGCGAGTATTTCAAGTTCGAAGCGAACCCGGCGATCTTCAGTTCGACGCTGCTGCCCCACGAGATCGCCGGTCTCGATGCCACGCTGACGGTGATCCGCGACGAACCCTGGCGGCGCAAAGCGTTACACGGCAATGCCGCTTACCTGCGCGATCATCTGGACGATCTAGGCTACAACCTGAACGGTTGCCAGTCGCAGATCATCGCCCTGGAGTCCGGCACCGAGCGGCAAACCATTGCACTGCGAGATGCGCTCGAGGCCCGGGGGATCTTCGGTTCGGTCTTTTGCGCACCGGCCACGGCGAAGAATCGCGCGCTGATCCGGCTGTCGATCAACGGCACGCTGACGGATGACGAACTGGCGCGCATCGTCGACGTTTGTCGCCAGATCCGCGACGAGGTCGGCATGGCCGACTGGGCCTCGACACGTCGCAAGAAGGCGCAGCCGCCGGTGATCGAGCATCGCGAGGCAATCGCCGCCGTCGCGTAAGCCGGGGCGCGGGAGGGGGACTATTGTTGGCCCCCCTCCTGCTGGTCTAGCCATTCTAGGAAAGCGTTATAGGAGACGATCCCTTTGAGATCCCCGCCGGTCGGATTCGAGACCACGGCGTAATGGTACAGCTCCTCGCCCAGGAAAGCGGTCGCGGGGTGGAGATAGGCCTGCCAGTTACGACAGTGGGGCATGTACTCGCCTTCCGGTGTAGGAAAGTAAGGCACGTACAGCCTGCTGGCCAGGCGTTGCAGCAGCGCCGCGGGCGCGCCCTGGTCTTGAGCGATATCGTAATGGCTGCGCAGATCCTCTTCCGTCTTGATGATCATCAGATGCGCCTTGCCCTGCGCATCCAGCATCAAAAAACCATCTGGCGTGGCGGTCAAATAAAACTCGACGATGTTGAGCCGCGCGCGCAGTTCGGCAAACGCCACGGCGAAGTGCGCATCTCGCAGAAAGCGGTACGAACCCAGCGACAAGGCTTCCATGACCGTGCGCGCCATGTGTTCGAAATAGGCTACTTGCAGTTCCGCAATCGCCTGATTCAGCGTCGGGATGACGTCGGCGTCCTGCTTGAGAATGAAGCGGTCGATCAAGCCTTGATTAAAGGCCTGCACTGCGAGCTTCTCATCGGCTTTGCCGGTCAGCAGGATTTTCTTGATGGCTGGATTTTCGATCCCGCGACAGAATGCCAGGCCGTCGATTTCCGGCATGTCGTAGTCGACCACCACAACCGAAATTCGCTCGAAACGGTGCCGGTTGTGCACCTCTCGCAAGATGTTGTCCAGATTCAGATCGAGCACTCGGTGCGACATCGGCAGTTCGTCGCCGAACGGCGAGACCGAAAAAAATCGTTCGATCAGCGGCGAGCTGGAAGACGGTCCGTTGAGATCGGCCAGCGCGTCGAGAGGGGCGTCGTAGAGCCGAAAGGCCAGGTTGGCATCGAGCTGCAGGCTCAGGTTGTCGAGAAAGGCGCGGCTGTCGTCGACCAACGCGACCATCGATGGAAAGTACAAAGGAGGAGTGTCATTTCGTGGCATCAATGATTCACCGCAGGAAAGGTTAGTACGAACTCGCTGAACTCGCCCAGCGTCGATGTGCAGGTAATGTTGCCGTCGAATGCCTGCATCACGCTACGACAATATGCTAGCCCGATTCCTGCGCCTGAGCCATCGTCATGACCAAATGACCAGGAGTAAAAGCGAGTGAAGATATGCGGCAACACTTGTGGCGGAATGCCCGATCCGGTATCCCTGAAAATCAGCCGGCCACCCTCGGGCAACACTTCGAAGCGAATGAGAATATTGCCCTTGCCGGCCTGGGCGATGTGGCGCAGGGCATTTTTCAGCAGATTGAAGAACACATGCACCATCAGGAGTTCGTTGCCGTGGAATTGGAAATCCGCCGGTGTGTCCAGCCTGACGAGCTGGCGTTCTTTTTCTGAGGAAAAGGAGTAGCGCTGCAAGGCCATCTCCAGACAGCTCGACATGCTGCAGGTGGCAAAAGGGACGTCTTTGAAGTCGAAGGGCTTGGCATTGGCCAGCAACATGTCGATGACGATGTTGGAGTAGTTGACCTCTTCTTCGATACGCGCCAGCACGCGGCGCATCGATTCGCGGTGTACTTCGCGGATCGGCTCGACCGGCAGGCCGGCCTCCTGTGCCGAGCGGTAAGCATTGAGCAAGATCGGCAAATGCTGCATCAGGCCGGTCGCCCCCGCCTTGATGCCCAATAACGGCGTGCGCAATTCATGCGCAATCATGCTGGCCGTACTGCGCATGGCGCGCAGGCGTTCCTGTTTGACGACTTCGGAGCTGTAATTGGCCACCGCACCGAAAACGATCACGAATAGATAAATGGGCGCATGTTCCAGGCTCTGGAACGGCATATGCGTCGTTGTGCTTGTCAGGCGGTAGGCGAGCCAAGCCCCGCCGACGCCGAGGGTGACCTGGATAAAAAGGTTGCGCCAGTCCAGTAGCAGCACCATGAGCGCGGCGGCGGCCAGCGTGGAGAGCAGCCAAGCCGAGCAGCCGTTGTTCTTCAGCAGCATGAAGGTGAAAAAGAAGGGGAGTGCGAACAGCGTGGCGGCGTACCAATAGATCGGCACAAAGCGGCGCGCTGCTGCCGGCCAGTGCTTGGCCAGCATGATCGGCACGAACAGCGCGCTACCCAGCAGGCGCAGCGGTAGATTCTCGTAGGGCTGGGGAAACAGGTAGTGCCAGACGAAGTAATACAGCGGGAAGCCGATCACGGCGACCAGCCCGAAAGGCAGGAAGCGCGGTTCGAAGTATTGGGCGCTTTGCACCATGCCGTCGAGAATCCGGCGGGTAAAAGTCTGCGTGGCTTGCTGGATCTCTATCATGGTGGGCAGGCTTGGGTGGAAACGGATGCGAAGCCTCTCCGTCTAGGCGCGGCCGGACTGTCGAGGGGGTGGCGTATTGTGGCATACCCGCGGCGGGTGGTGGAATCCTTACGCAAGTGGCATCACCCGATATCGTCCAGACGTTTGGCGATCTGTACTAACCAGTGGCGCACGGCGCGTTCTTCGTCTGCCGGGATGTCGGCCAAGAGCGCCGCTTCGACCGCCTGGGTTGCGGCTTTGCCACTCGCCAGCAGCGATTCGCCCGCCGCGGTGAGTTCGATGACCTGAATGCGGCCATGTTGCGCGTGCGGTCGCCGCGATACGGCGCCGGCCCGTGCCAGGTTGCCGACGATGACGCTCAAGGTTTGCGGCGTCAGGAGCGACAATCGGGCCAGATCGGCGCTCGATGCGCCGGGGTAGCTGGCCAGCATGGTCAGCACCGAGAATTGCGGCAAGGTCAGGCCGACATCCTGGAGTGCGTGTTCCATCCTGATTCGGTGGGCGGCATGGGCTTGTCGCAGCAGGTAGCCGATGTGGCCGGCTTCACCCCGTTTACCTTCGCCGATGGCCGGCATCGGCGCCTGGTGCGTGCATGTCTTGCGCATAATGTCAGAGTTCGAATATATTCGCTGTGTTCGAATTCTGATATTAACCCATGGGGGGCGACATGACATCTCCGAGACATGACTGTGGAAGTCTTGCAACGGCGGCTTGCCTAGGTGCGATCGACGACGCAGCCGGCGTGCAGAATTGCTTCGAGCTGATGCGGCAACTGCGTCCGCAACTCGGCTCGGTGGCTGAATGGCTGGCCTATTGGCAGCGGCAGTCGGCACAGGGCTACCGGCTGGCCGGCGTGCTCGACGGCTCCCAGCCGGTGGCGTTGGCCGGTTACCGTGTGCAAGAGAACCTGGTGCACGGCCGCTATCTCTATGTCGACGACTTGGTGACCGATGCGGCGCAACGCAGCCGTGGCCATGGCGAACGGCTGATGGCCCATCTGCGCGATCAGGCGCGTGCCTTGGGCTGTGGCAAGGTGATACTGGACACGCCGCTATCGAACGCGTTGGGCCACCGTTTCTATTTCCGCTGCGGCCTGTTGGCAAGCTCCCTGCGCTTCAACGTGCCGATCGAGCCGTGACGCGCGTCAATGCGGCCAGTCGCCATCGTCTTGGCAGTTTTCAACAAAAACCTGATTGTTTTGCGCATCGTTGGGGATATAGACCTGGTTGACCGGCGAGGTAGGGTAATTCAGATCGTCGCTGCATTTCGCGCTTTGCCCCGGGCCGACCACGATCAGTGCGCCCGCCTTGATGGTGCAGTGGCTGACCTTGTTCAGCGCACTCCAGGCCGGACAGATTTCGTTTTCCTGCCGATAAGCGTCGCGCGGGCCTTGCGGCGCGCTGAACGACCACCAACCGCCCAGGGCCGTATAGGGCTTGCTTGCGTCCCAGACGCGATACACCGTCACCATGTTGCCGCCGGTTTCCGCCAACTTAAAGACCTTGCCGGTACACAATTTTCCTTGCTGCGGTGCGCCGATGGCCTTGGCGAGTAGGGTCGGATCCTGGACTTCCTCCAACCCGGCCGGCGGCGCTTGCACATCGCCGGTACACATTGTTGCGTTTTGATCGGCAGCCATGGACGGCGTGCCGATGCCGCCGATCATAACGGCCAGCACGGCGACGGTAATGAGTCTGAGCACGGTGACACTCCCTAGTTTGCTCCGGTCGGATCTGACCGGAGCCTCTAGGTAGTCTAAGTGCGACAGACGGAGATACCAACCGCACTATCGGATAGCCCGTCCAAACGCGACACACGCGATGGACGGAACCAGGGGACGAGTGGCTGGCCGGTAAACTGACTCAATAGGTTATACGCTGGATTTGGCGACAGCGCGCCGCCCGGCTATGGGGGGGTATTGAAAGGCTTCTATGCCTAAATAAAGCGATTTCAATACCTGCGTTCTTGGTCCTGAGGATATGAAATAATTTTTTTCGAAGAAAATTTGGCAATCCTTTATTTGTTCGGCCAATTCCTTCTTTATGCCACTTGCTGGATATTTGGCAATGTCGATATCCATCATGTATTTGTAAAGTTCATTTAATTTCTCGAATTTTTTCATTTTTGTGCTGAACTTTGGCGCGTTAATTGGTAAGTTAAGAATATAGGGTTTCTTTTCAAGTAACTCTGCCGTTGTTCTCAAAGCATCAAATAACATGCGCATATTGCCGGCTTGGCTTTGTGGCCATTCGCTTAATGGGGGGAGTTGGTGGGTGCCAAGATTGTCTTGATTGGAATTCATGAATGACTCAAGGCTTGCCGTTACTCTTTTGAATTTTTTCTCTATGGTGGCACTTGCCGCAATGCTGGCTTCGTTGATCTTATGAATTATTTCTTCGCTTGATTTTTCGCCGAGGCATTTGTTTTTCATGAGGTTTAGTTCGCGAAGCGCATTATCTTTTACCTTGACTAGCATGTTTTTAAGGAAATGCCCGCTGGAGTATGAAAGCATTGCCCCAAGCCGGAATGATATATTGTTGCCGTTGTATAAAAAATTATTGGTGAGCGTGTCTTGCGTTTTTTCTATAAATGTAACTATTTTGGCAATTTCGACTTTTAATTTTATTTCCTCAAGGTCGCGAAGAAATAGTGCTTGGTTCGATTGATTGGCGAAGCTTTTGCATAGATCATCCATCTCTTTTATTTTGGCAAATTGATCGTTGCTGTCGTTTTTTATGACGATAGCGTCCGCTATGTTTTTGAAGGCATCCATATACCCTTGATATTTGACGACGCCTTTGAATAGGTCTACCGTTTTTTCTTTGTTATCATTTAATTTATTTTCAATGGCTTCGGCAAAGGTCTGTTGGTGAAATTTTGCCAGAATACCCTGCTTTTTTACGATGTACTTCCCGTCTTCTAGATAAATGTCATAACGATCGGATTTGTTTGCCGATGGGATGATGGTGACATTGTCGTTGTCTTTAAGGACGGATATTATTTTTTTGCATTCTTCATTGTTTATTTCTAGTGCTTTGTTTTTTCCGTCCCAGGCGCATTCGATGTATAGCATATTAATGCCGGAACGATGGGAGCGGCTTTTGTTCCGAGGCTGTTCGATTTCTGGTGACGGTGGGCAAGAAGCGTCACTTACTTTTCGAGGGGATGAGGTCGCTCTCTTCCATGGGGCGAATGAATCTCTTGCTTCTTTCCCGAAGTCGGGTACGAAGTAGGCGATCTCACTTGTTTTCTGTATTGCATCTTCGATAAATTTGTTTCTCATAATATTTTTTCGCTTCTTTATGATGTGAGATATTGGGCACGACGGATGTCGCACGAGTAAAAAGCGCACTGCACACGCAACACAATCCGTTTTACTGGACATGAATGCCCTGGATTGATGGAGTCGAATACTCTATGGGCGTAAAAACAGAGGCAATAAGTGCTGTCCGAAATGCTTTTCCACAGGGCATTGTTGCGGGGTTAGGCTTTTGTCATGACGGGGTGGTCTGGCCGGCATCGATGCCGGCTGCTCTGCGGCGTTTCCCGGCGTTTATCCGCCATTCGCCGACACGCGCCGGCCGTTCGCCGAATGACGCGCGCCAGTCGTACAAGGATTGGTTAATGTGTCGCCATATCGTGTCGATTCCTTGAAAGGGCCGTTATGGACTACCATCGCTTTAAATCTCCGATCGAACATCGGCATGGCCGGATCGCGCATGGCTTGCTGGGCTTGGCCTTGATCGGCATCGGCGTGCTCTATGCGCTGGGCCGCCCGGATAGGTTCGGAGCGCATTCGGTCTGGGATGTTTTCCCCGCCTTGATTGCGCTGTCCGCGGCGATGCGCCTGGCCACGGCGCGGCGTGTGGCCCAGGTGGTCAAAGGTGTGCTTCGGTTCGGTGTCGCCGCATGGCTGTATGTCTGTATCGAGCATATCTGGGGGCTGACGTTTGCTTCCGGCTGGCCGTTTTTGATGATTCTCTTCGGCGCCAGCGTGTTGCTGCGGGGCCTGACGAACCGTTCGTTTGTGTGCAAGGGGGCAGTGCAATGAAGTGTCATTTCAACGATGGGCGTCGTCGACAGCAGCGCCGTATCGTCTTTGGGCTGTTCTTCATCGTGGCCGGCGTCCTGGCCTTGCTCGGCAATCTCCACCTGATCGAGATCGGCGACATCGGCCACTATTGGCCGACCGTTTTCTGCGTTTTCGGTGCCTTGCACGTGGTCCAGGCTCGGCGGCTGTCAGGCGCGGCTTTCGGTATCGCCCTCATTGTTCTCGGCGCCGGTTTGACCTTGCAGAATCTGGGTATCGTCCACCATGTCATGCCGCTGATCTTGCCGGTGTTCCTGATTCTGGCCGGACTGTCCGTGGTCGCCCGCGCGTTCCGTCCACATGGCTTGACTGTTGGCGGCTCGGAACCGGCTGTCTCGCAGATCGGGCAGCAGGACGGCGTCGTGCACATGAACGTCACGATGAGCGGTGCGCCGTTGCGCTGCGATTCGCAGGATTTCAAAGGCGGCGAGCTGCGGGCCATCATGGGGGGGATCGAACTCGATTTGCGTCAGGCCTCGATGGCGTCGCAGGCCGTGCTGCGTATTTCCGCCGTTTGCAGCGGCATTCAAATCCGCATTCCGCAGGATTGGTCGTTACAAGTGCGTATCGCACCAGTGCTCGGTGGGATCGAAGATAAGACGATACCGCCCGCCGTCGCGTCCAAGACGTTGATTCTGGAGGGCGAGATGATCATGGGCGGGATTCAGGTGCAGAACTGAGCATGCTTCGGCTATCGATCATGCATCCCTTCCTCAGCGACAACCGCAAGCTATTCCGTTACATGCTGGCATGGTTGACCGCCAGCTTGCCGGCCGCCGCCGCGCTTCATTGGAGCGGTCGCGCCGGCTGGCCGCAGGGCTTGTTGTTCGCGTTACCGCTGTGTCTGGTGTTGGGTTTCTCGGTCTTGTCGGCCTACTATGTCTGCCGCGCCTTACCCTATGCACAACGGCGGCTGGCGCGCGTCGTCGGACTTTTCGGCGCCGCGTCGCTGGTTTCGGCGGGCGCGTGGCTGTTGTTGGCGTTGGCGTGGAACGGCATATGGCCGTTGCTGGATGCCGGTCAGCCGCTAGTGAGGCTGGACGACGACGCGCAAGGCGTTCTCTTCATCGCCGCTGCCTGCCTGTATCTGCTGTCGCTGCTGGCTCACGATGTCTTGATCGCTTTCGACAATGCGCGCGATGCGACCGAGCGCGCCGCAGCCATGCGCGCCTTGGCGCGCGAGGCCGAGCTGCAGATGCTGCGGTCCCAGGTCGATCCCCATTTCCTGTTCAACAGCCTCAATTCGATCTGCGCATTGATCGATCTCGCGCCCGCCGACGCGCGCGCCATGACCATCGACCTGGCCGAGTTTTTTCGGCGCACCTTGGCTTTGTCGGCGCGCACCGAGATCACGCTCGCCGAGGAGGTGGCGCTGTGCGAGCATTATCTGGCTATCGAAAAGCGCCGTTTCGGCGCCAAGTTGGCGGTCGAGCTGCAGATCGAGGCCGAGGCGCGCCCCTGCTTGCTGCCGCCCATGTGTCTGCAACCGCTGATCGAGAACGCACTCAAGCATGGCATCCGCCACTTGGACGCGGGCGGTATGGTCAGCGTGCGCGCGGCCGTGCGCGATGGCTGGTTGCACCTGACGGTGGCCAACCCTATCGATGAGCTCGCGGTGTCCGCCGGGCCGGGCGGCGTGGGGCTCAAAAATCTGCGCGAGCGCCTTGGCGTGTTCTACGACACCCGGGCGCGCATTCGCTGGTGGCGCGAAGCGGCAAGCTTTCACATCGAATTGACCCTGCCAGGCCTGGAGAGCCGCGAACCATGAGCCATACGCTGCGCGCCCTGATCGTCGACGACGAATCGCTGGCACGACACCTGATCCGCGAGTACCTGCAACGCCATACCGACATCGATCTCGTCGGCGAGTGCGATAGCGGCCTGCAAGCCGTGCGCGACATTGACACGCTCGAACCCGATCTGATCTTTCTCGATATTCAGATGCCCAAACTCACCGGCCTTGAAGTGTTGGCGTTGACCGGCCGGCGCAGCGGCGTGATTTTCACTACCGCCTATGATGCCTATGCGTTGCAAGCTTTCGATCTACATGCCGTCGATTATCTGCTCAAGCCGTTTTCGCAAGAGCGATTCGACGCAGCGCTGGCCCGTGCCCGGGCCATGCTCGGGCGGTCGCAACCGGCGCTCGATGCCCTGATCGCCGCCTCGGCGCCTTGGCTTGAGCGCGTGCTGATCCGCGACCGGGAGCAGGTGCATGTGATTTTGGTGTCGAGCATCGACTACATCGAGGCCCAGGACGACTATATCGCCATCCATGCCGAGGGGAAGTGTTACCTGAAGACGCAAAGCCTGGCCGATATCGAAGCGCGCCTCGACCCGAAAGGCTTCGTTCGCGTGCATCGTTCCTATCTGATCAATCTGGCGCGGCTGCAGACGATCGAGCGTCACGGCAAGGACGGGCATGCCGCCCGGCTGGCGGGCGGCCACAAGGTGCCGATCAGCCGCACCGGCTACGAGCGGCTGCGCACCATCATCTAAACACGGCCGGTTGGTCTACCGCCGATATAGATCCACCGACAGCGGCCGTTGCGCGATGTCGTAGGCGACCACATAGAGCTGGCGTACCGGCGGATTGCCGCCAGCCGCCGCGGCGAGATCCAAGCGGCCACGCTCGATCGCGACGATCGGCAGCTTGCGCGTCAAAGCCAGCGGAAACTCCCGCAAATGATCCACCGACGTCCAATTGCCGAAGCGGCTTTGATCCGCGCGTAGATAGCGGATCAGACCTTGCCGCACTTCCAGCAGGTCGCGTCCGGTGGCGTCCGCCGGATAGACAATGCGTGCCGGCACCTGCTCGGCCCAGTCGGCGGATGCCGGCAGCCGATCGCGGTAAACCCGTAGAAACTGCAGGTCGGTGCCCGCCGCCGATGGCAACGCCACTCGCCCCCATTGGGCGACCGAGTGGATGCGCGGCGTCAGCGCGCGTGCCGCAGGCTCGCCCCATAACCGGGAGCGCTCCAGTGTTCCGGGCAGGCGGCCCATGGTCTTGAATGCCATCAGCACCAGGCCCGTACCGTCCAGATCCGCCTTGGCGTCGGCGGCGTAATAGGCGAAGCCGCCGTCGGCCGGGCGGTAGAGCCGATCGAACTGCAGCTGGGTCAGCAGCAACTGCCGGCGGATCTTGTCCTGTACCGCGGGGGTGAGATGGGGCCACAGGTAGCGCGTCAAGATTTTCGCGCCCTGAGACTGGTTCAGCCCCCAAGCATGCTGCTCATCCGCCTCGTCGGGCATCGGACCTGACATCGACTGCAGGATGCTGTTGGCCAAGGCATCGCCATGACGCAGCGGAAAGTCCGGTCGCAGGTTATTGCCTTGCTCGTCCAGCATCAGTTTGATGATGTGAAATGTCGAATTGATATCCGGGTTTTGCCGCCAATGTGCCGGGCTGCCGATTCGGGCGCCCCAATAGCCCGTCGCCGGATCCTGGGTGCTATTCAGCCAACGCAGTAGCGTGCTTTTCCACGCCTCGGAGAAACGATAGAGTCCCGCGTCTTCCAGCTCCTGGACACAGGCCAGCTCCGAGACGCCCGGACCATAAGGGCCGGGGCCTGGCAAGCGGGCGCTCGTTTCGTTCAAGTACAGCAGCGAGTCGAGATAGGGCACCAGTGTGGCCGGCGTGTCGATTCGACCCAGGAAGGTCAGCGGATATTTCAACTTGAGCGGGCGGCCGGTTGTGGCGGCAAGCTGTCGCAGCGCTTCGACCACGTTGCAGGTCGGCGCGATGTAACTGAACAACGGGTAGTGCCGATCCATGAAGGCCCCGGTGGCCGGGTCTTGTTGAGCGAGCAGGAAAGCCATCTGCTGCTCGGCGCTGGCATGGGGCGGCATTTGCGGCAGCGCGACGGGCGGCTGCATTTCGTCGCGTATCCGACGCAGCGTGCTAAATGCCCGCAGGTATTGGCCATCGTTCAGGTATTGCTGGCTCGCCAGCATCTTGAATTCGAATTCGCCCACGTAATAACCCTGGGCTTTCAATTGAGCGTTGCGCTGGAACAGCGCCGGCACGCTGCGGATGGTCGAGACGGCTTGATAAGCGATCAGGGACAGGGCGAGGACGGCACTGAGAATGACAAGCCAAACGATACGCGCCACCCGCGACGGCGAGGATAAGCGTTTCATGACGACACCGTTATGCCATATGAATAGGTGGCTATTCTAGCATCAGCAAAACCGCTATACCGTGTTCTCGGTCGTTTGTTGAGCGGCATCAAGGGTGGATGGCGATAGCGGCAGCTGAATCAACGCATGCGCGAGGCGCATGTGCTTGGCGTGCTGCGCCTCGCGCTCGGCTGCGGTCTTCGTCGCGTCTTCGTGCGCATCGTCGATGACCAAAGGCCGCAGATCCACTGCTCGTGCGTTTTGCTTGGGCGTGGTGGTGTCGCTGACCTTTTGTCCGCGGATATATTGTTGCTGGAGCGTGCTCTGACTCGCCGATTGTTGCACCAGCGCCTGTGCCAGTTGGGCATTGTGGTAGGCGAATTCGGTGCGGCTTTGCACGCTGTCGTCGATCTGATTGTAAATGTAGGTTTGCGTCTTGAAATTCAGCCCTTCACCCGGCACCGCCGTGTGGAAGCTAGCGCTCAGATGCGCTTGCTGTGTTTGGATGACATGGCGCTCCGCCATGTTTTTGTCGTCGATTTCGGTATGCTGCGACAACTGATAGGAGAACGTCTTCCACTCGTCCGAGCGTTTGTCGTTCGGTTGCGTGGGCGTAGCGTCGACACTCGCGCTGAAATCAGCGAGGCCGGTCAACATGGCGTGATCCTGCTCATTGAGCGAGGGCAGCACGCCCGATCCCGCCGGTTTCTGGTCGTTGCGATTGAGCTGCGAGAAGCCATCCTTCAATAGCTTCACCAAGCCATCGTCGGCCTGGCCGCGCGCGGCGGCCTGGTCGAATTGCTTCAGGGTGCTGTCGATCGAAGCGGCTTGCTGCGCCTGGTCGCCCCACTGTTGCGCATGACGGGTGTCGACCTTCAACGCGACTTTGCCGTCCGGCCCGTCGACACTCAGGCTGCGCGACTCGTTGTCGCTGTGGAAAACGAATTGCGTGGCGGGCGCATTCTCCGGCTTGATCTCCGTTTGGAAATCCACCGAACTCAGTTGCTGGCTGTCGTATTGCAGCAGGCCGCTCAGGTCGAGCTTGGACGACCCAGCGGTCAGCCCATCCACCGCCTGCTGCAAACCCTCGGCCAGACCGGCAATCGCCGCGCGCTCCTTGTCCGAAAGCTCGGCATGGGTGGTGATCCCGACGGCCAGGCTATCTTTCTGGCTGTTCAAGGTCAGCGTCACGTCGGCGCCGCCGGTGGTTTTTATCTGCAAGGTGCTGCGAATGTCCGGCAGTTGACTGCCGGACAACCCCTTGGTCGACGTCAGGCTGACCATTTGAGAAAAATCGCTGGCATCGGTGCCGAAGCGCTGCAGCAGATTGGCCGCCAAGCCCTTTAAACGTCCGCGCGACGATGTCGCCTGAATATTTTCGGCCATCAAACCGGACACCGCGTCGCGGTTATCGCTTTGCCAGATGGTTTTTGCTGGCGTATAGGTGGCCGCCGCCGGATCCGGGGTGGCGCCGAGCGTGACGATGGTCGATGGCGTGACGGCGGTCGTTGTGTCCGGCGTGCTATCGGTTGTGGGGCTGGCCTCTGGCCAGAAGGCATAGGGGCTGGTCAAGCTGAGCGAAGGTATTGTTGTCATAACCAATGACTATTTTTGATGTCATTGAGATCTTATCGGCCGGCAAACCCGTTTCTTTAGGGTGATCGGTGCCTTTTCGGCCGGGGAGCCTCGCTCCCCGCCTCCGGCTGAAGGCCTTAGTCGGCCGTGAGCACCAGGCACCCCGCCAGCTTCCGCGCCTGCGCGGCTTGCGGCAGATACAGCCAGGATGTGCCGCCATCGATCGGCTCGAATGCCCACGGCAGGCGGCTATCGACGATCAAGCGGCACTCGTCGGAATTTGGACGACTGCCACGCGGCAAGCACAACATGGAAATCAGGGAAAGTAACTGCTGTTGGCGGGAATCCGGGTTTGAAGAAGAGATAGGGACTGCATTACCATTTCGAGTAGCCATTCTGAACTCTCCGATAGTTTGGTTTGGTTAGCGGGTCCGACGGTGCTGCAACACCCCGGGCCCGCGCCTCTTACGGCAAATGCCGCGCCAAATACCTTACCCAGCAAGACGCAAACTGACAACCAAGCGCGGCCGTCAGAAAATGCTGAAATGTGGGGACGCTCATCGCGGCTCAAGCCGGCCGCGCAAAGATGGCTGTTTGTGTGTACAATGTAATTACAGTTGACGACGCGCCCCATTGGATGGGCAAGAGGCCATCATGACTTCCCCGACACTTACCCGAGCAACCACCATCAACCTGCGCGCGCCTAGCGCTCAGCGTGCGTTGATCGACCAGGCGGCGCACCTTGCCGGCAAGAGCCGCACGGAGTTCATGTTGGAAGCCGCCTGCGAAAAGGCTCAGCAGATGCTGCTGGATCGCACGGTGTTCGCGCTAGACGCCGCCGGCTTTCAGCGTTTCGCCGAGTTGCTGGACGCACCGTTGGAAAACCGCGAGGCGCTGACCCGGTTGTTGAACCGCCGCGCCGCATGGGAACCGGCTGATAAATGAGTCTAACCGCACCCACTCCGCTTCAGGACGGTCACTGCCTCGGTAGCTTCAGTTGTACCGAGCCCGGATTGGAAAGCTGGTTCAAACAGCGGGCGCGCAAGAACCAGCTGGAGGGGGCATCACGCTGCTTCGTCGTGTGTGACGGCGATACGGTCGTCGGCTATTACGCTTTGGCGGCCGGCTCTGTACTACATGCACAAGCATCCGGCAGCATTCGACGCAATATGCCCGATCCGATCCCCGTGGTGGTGCTCGGCCGTCTCGCCGTTCATGCCGGCTACCAAGGCCGTGGGCTGGGGGCCGATCTGCTCAAGGATGCCATTTTGCGCTCGCTGCGACTCGCGCAAGAAATGGGCATCCGCGCCTTGCTATGCCATGCCATCAACGAAAGCGCCAAACGCTTCTATTTACATCACGGTCTCGTCGAATCTCCCGACGAACCGATGACTCTGATGTTGAACCTGGCTAAGCTGGCCCGCGTTGCCGATTGACGGCCTCTTTGTTGTCCGCTGCCCCCTATACGGCATAGGGAAATCGCGGTTGAAACCGCTCCTACCGCAGAAGGGTCAGGCGGCTTCTTTGATGTGCATTTCGACGTACAGCCCGGCCGCC
Source organism: Paludibacterium purpuratum (assembly GCF_004363805.1). Classification (GTDB taxonomy): domain Bacteria; phylum Pseudomonadota; class Gammaproteobacteria; order Burkholderiales; family Chromobacteriaceae; genus Paludibacterium; species Paludibacterium purpuratum. The sequence continues at coordinate 184,778 of NZ_SNZP01000003.1, forward strand.
GCCGCCATATTGACCAAGGCATCTAGGCCAAACAGGTCGATTTTGCCGCGCATCAAATCGGAGATTCGCGGCTGCGTCACGCCGAACAGCTTGGCGGCTTGCGCCTGGCTCATCTCGCTCCGCGCAATATGGTTTTTGAGCGCCATGATCAGCTCGGAGCGTAGTTTCATATTTTCGGCGGCGGCCGGCGTGTCCTCAATGGCATCCCATACGCTGGCATAGCGTGGATTGGTCATTGTCCCAACTCCTTCAATAAGTCCCGGTAACGCCTGGTGGCCAGGTCGAGATCCGTTTTGCCGGTTTTCTCCGTCTTTTTCTGAAAGCAATGCAGGACGTAAATGGCATCGGCGCACTTCGCGACATAGATCACGCGAAACGTGCCAGTCGCATCGCGTATCCGGATCTCTCGCACGGTTAAGGTTCCGTGCTCTTTGAGCGAGCTTTCTCGTTCTGGTTCAGTGCGTGTTATCGAAGGTGTTGTCGGATTCACATCGCCCGCCCGCTACATCAGTAGCAGGCGGTTCCGATGCTGCCCCTACGGCCGCTTGGCCTCGTCGACCGCGTCCTTCCCCTCGCGCACGCCGTCCTTGAAGCCTTTGATGGCGCCGCCCAGGTCCTTGCCGATGTTGGGCAGTTTCCTGGTGCCGAATACCAGTACGACAATCAGCAGGACGATTGCCCAATGGAACATGCTGAATGAGCCCATATTGTCTCCTTTGCTAAAAACGATTTACTTGAGCAGTTTGATCGGGATGTAGTGGCCGTCCTTGCCCACGGGGGTGAGCGGCAGGCCATCGCGTTCTCTTTGTTTGCGTTCCTTGGCCAGCGGCGGGCAGCTGTGCTCGTCGTAGTACAGGATCATACAGTCCAGACACTGCAGGCACTCCATCTGATCGATCCGGCCTTGCTCGTCGATGGCGAGCGAGCCGCAGCCGTTGGCGCAGGCGTGGCAGGTCTGGCAGCCCGGTTTGCGGCGCAAGGCCAACATTCTAAAACGTGTCGGCAGGGCTAGCGCCGCGCCCATCGGACAGAGGTATTTACAGAACGGCCGCTCCACGAAAATGGACAACCCGACGATCACGGTCCAAAACACCGCGAATGGCCACGGCCGGTGCAATACGCCGACCAGGAAGGTGGTTTTGAAGGGTTCGACCTCGGCCAGTTTCTCGGCCCACGGCATGGAGAAAACCGACACGATGAGCAAGAGAATAAAGACGCCATATTTCAATCGTCTTAACCACTGATGAACCGGCATGGGCAGCGCAGTCTGGAAGCGCTGCAAGCCACAGGCGCGGGCGATCTTGTAGATGAGCTCGGTCATCGAGCCGAAGGGGCACATCCAACCGCAGAACAGGCCGCGCCCCCAGATGATCGTGGTGATGGCGATGACGATCCAGAACAGGAAAATCAACGGATCGGACAGGAACAGCCCCCAATGCCAGCCGTCGAACAGCGCGTGCGTCAGCGTCAGGATCTGCGTGACCGACGGTTGCGCCATGGCATACCAGCCGGCAAAGCCGACGGCGATCAGCCAGCTTGCGGTTTTGGGCCAGGAGACCCCGCGTTTCTTGATGCGTTTGGCTTTGCGCACCCAGCGGTCGCGGGTGGCGAAAAACAGCATGACGGCAATACTCCAGGCAGCGAAAGCCGCGATGGCGCCGCCGCGGGTTTGCCAGGCTTTTTGCCAGGAGGGGGTTTCTTCCGCGACCACCGGGCGGCCGCCAGTCAGGAAGTCCGCCGGCAGCCAGTAGGCGGCGTCGAACACCGAGAAGGTTTTTGCGCCGGTTTCTTGGTCCAGCTTATGACCGAGAAAATCGAACTGCCAGGGATAGGCGGCGCTGAATTTGCCGCTGCGAATGATGAAAATCCCGGTTTCGTTGAATGAAGGCGCGCCAGCCGCCTGCATGTTGTACAGGTTGAGGTAATCGGTGTCCTTGAAGGTAAAGGCATTGATACCTTGCTTGACTTGGATGCGGTCGTAAATGCCGCCGCGGACGAAGCCCGAGCCCTTGAACGATTCGGTGCCGTTGGCCACCACGAACAGTGCATGCTCGCCCGGCTTCAGGGTGTGCATCAATTGCTCGTAATCGTAATCGCCGAGGATGCTGCGCCCAATGGCCGGAGCATTGAGATAGCCGTAATACAGGTCCAGATACGGCGTGCCGGACGCCGGCAAGCCGACGTCGGTGGCGTTGATGCTCAGGTGCTGTACCGCGCCCATGTTCAACAGGCTGTTCCAGTCGTACTTGTGGGTGAAGGGCTGGAGCTTTGCTTGTGGCAGCGGCACTTCCTTCATGATGCCCACCTGGCTGGCGATGGCCACGGCGCTACGGGAAATCAATTGGTTTTCCGAGATGACCGTGACCGTGGCGCCGGAGATGGCATCGATGTCGGTGGCGCCGGTCTCGCCCTTGCCGATTTCGAAACGCGAGCCGGCGAATTTGCCGACATATTGCTGCAGAAAGGCCAGCAGCTTGTTCTCCGGAATGCCGACCAACAATATCGGTTCGCTATGCTTCAACACGCGTACGCCGGTGATGTTGCCCTTGGGATCCATGCCGATCAGGGTAACGATCGGTTTGCCGGAATAGCCCATGATGTCGACGATGTCGGTCGACAAGAAGACATAGCCTTTCAGCGTATGTTGCTGGCCTTCGTTGCGGTAGGCCTCGACATAAGGCGGCGAGCCTTTGCGGTTGGAAAAGGCGTTGGCGCCGGGCAGCACCGCTTTGCAGTCGACCCATTGGCACATATTGCCTGCGGAAAACAGTTCCGGGGGCAGTTCTTGTTCGTAGACGGAGGCCATCGCGTGCGAGGCGAAGAGGATGACCCACGTAAGACTGATCAGAGATAAAAGTGCTCGCATGACATTTTCCTGTTTTCGATGCACTTACGATTTAGCGGGGTTCATGTGGCAAGTTGCCTGCATCATGGAATAGCGTTGTTGCGGGTGATACCAGTGCATGCGCTGCATCATTCCGGGGCTGACCCAGATGTCGCCTTGCTGGGTTTCGACCAGTAGAGGGCGGCGGATTCCCTGGTGCAGGCGCTGCATGGCGCTGCCGTTGTCGGCCTTGCCGCCGGTCAGGGCGGACAGGGGCGCGAGCTCGGGCTTGGCGCGGTCTGCGAAATACTGAATCAATACGATCTGTCTGGCGGTCCGCGGCATGGCCGCCGTTTGGGCCAGTTCGCCGTCGTATAGTGGCATGTTGCCAAGCATCGCCGAACCCATTTGCGATGGGATATCGAGCCGCCAGGGCTGTCCCCGCTTATCGCCCATGGCCAGGGCAACATCGTCGATGGTGATGAGCGCATTGCTTAGATGAAGCGTTCGAGCCTGGGCATAGAGCGCGGACATACTCGATAGGGACGTGAGCCCGGCGGTGCGATCCAACTGTCGGTCGATGAGTTCGACCAATGGCGGGGTGTCGCGGGCGGTCGCCAAAAGGGCGATACGATGCCCGCCATGGTGCCACTGCCGAGTCTGCCATTGCAGTGGCATCAAGATGGCCGCGGATGCCGCCACGACGACGAGTCCGAGTCCCGCAGCCAGTGGTTTGACGCCGATCTTCATCTTGTCCTCTGCGTGTTATGAGGCTGCGAGTCCGTGATGCGTCCTGTCGGGCTCGGCGGATAAATCGTGGCCAAGCAGCGGGTCGTGCAGCAAAGACCGCAGCAGGCCGATGACGTTGTCGAGCAGGGGGTGTCCGGGCCGAGTCAACGGGTCGGCCGCCACCGTGCCGTCCGGCCGATGCAAGTGATTGGGGAAAGTGGCCAGCGCGCTATGCAGCGGCGCGGTGTCGATGCGCAGGGCCAGGTCGCCCCATTGCCACTCGAAGCTGTAGTCGTCGTCGCTGGTGGCACGGATCTGTACCGTCGTGCCAGTTGGCAGGCCGAGCAGCAAGGCATCTTGTAGCAGCTGGATTTCTCCGAGTTGCAGTTCTTCTTGCCGCGCGGTCAATTGCTCGCACAAGTGGATATGCATCATGAGTTGATCTCCAGTAGGGTGTCGCGCAGTTGGGCGCGTAACGCTTCGCGCGACGCTTCCAGCGAGACCGCGCCCAAGTAGTGTTCATAAGCCGGGTGTTCTGCGACTTCTCCTTGGCGGATTTTGTCGAGCAGTTGCGCCGGGTCGTCCACCTGGTATGGCAGCAACAACTGCTTACGGTTTTCCCTGAGTTCGTAGACCAACCGGCTCATCGTTTCGACATCGACTGCCGCCTCGTAGGGAATGCGGTCAAAAAAGCGGGCCATGATTACCTCACATGTTCTGATCTTTTACGACGCCGCCATCGGTGGTTGCCATGCCGATGGTGATGTCACCGAAGTGATACAGCTTGCCGCCTTGTTGGCGGATGAAGGCTTGGGCGGCGCTCTCTGTGCCGAATGAAGCGAAGGTCTGTCCCATCGCGCCGCGTTTGTTCGAGCCGATGACGTAGAACGCGCTGTGCGCATCGATCCAATGTCCTTGCGGGTGTTCCCAGCCGGTTTTTTCCATGTCCTGGACATACACCGCCCGCACTTTGCGGGCTTGTTCCGGTTGTAGATAAACCGAGAACATGCCGAGGGTGTCGCAGAAGAAATCCGGCTCGCCCTGGTCGTAAATGATCTGGGCCTTGGGACCGGGATAATCGGTCAGGGTCATGCCGTCGAGCACGCTGACGGTGGCGGAAGTGACTTCGTGCGGCGGCGGCAGGGCTGCGGGTTTGTCCTGACACGCCGTCAGCGACCAGGCGAGCGCCAAGGCGCCGACGAGGATGGGGAGACGTTTCATTGCTTGAACCTCCAGGCGGCAATCGCAAGGGGGGAGAGAATCCACATCACCATGATGCCGCCCAACAGCAGCGGGTCGGCCAACGACGGGGGGAAGACGCTGATGAGGCCAAACATGGCGTGCAAATCCTCCGGCCCGAAAATGTTCAGGATCCGGAAAATATCCGCGGGATTGAGTAGCAGCAGGATCGGAAACAGCGGTCCGAGCGATGCGCCGCCGCTGATGACCAAGGCGCCAAGCAGCAGCAGATCGAATACCAGCACGAAGAAGAACCAGATGCCGATCGCCAGCCCGCTGGCGGAGGTTCTGCTTTGACAGAACACCGACAGCGCCACGGCAATGCTCAGGAACACCAGGCCTAGCAGCAGCGCGCTCACGACAAACCCTGCGTACTGCAGCCAGTCCGCCGCCGGCATGCTGACATTGACGGCGATCACGGCGCCGGCGGCGCCGAAGCCGATCAGTGTGGCGCAGCTCATCGCCAGCGCCAGTCCCAGATATTTACCCGTCAGCAGCGCCAGCGGGCTGAGCGGGTAGGACAGCAGCAGGTTGAGCGTGCCTTTTTCCTTTTCGCCGACGATGGCGTCGAAGCCGAGGATGAGGGCGATCAGCGGCAGCAGGTAAATCGCCAGGCTCACCAGGCTGGCAATCAGCGGCTCGATGCCCTGGAAACCGACCAAGCCTTGTTGGGCGGAGCCGAAAAAGCTGATGGCGAGCGTGAAGATGGTGAACACCACCGCCATGGCCAGTACCCAGCGGCTGCGGATGCGGTCGCGGAACTCTTTGGCCGCCACGACCTTGACGGCATGGAGCGTGGAAAGATTAGTCATGGCGGAAGGCCTCGGTGGCGAGCAGCAACTCTTCAAGCGAGGCTTCGTGCATCGCCATATCCAGCAAGGGCAGGGACAGGGCGGTGAGCTGTTGCATGAGGGAAAGTTTTCTATCGGTCGGACAGATGACTCGGATCTGCTGACCCTCCAGGCTGACCGGCAGATCCAGCAGTTCGGTCAACTGGGCGTGAACCTCCTCCGCGAGATGCGGTGGCAGGGTCAGGAATATGCTCAACGAGGGGTTGCGGGCCTTGCGCAGATCGGCCAGGGAGCCGGCGAATTGCACGCGGCCATCGCGAAGAATCGCCATACGGTCGACGCGTTGCTGGATCTCGGAAAGAATATGGGAGGTGATGACGATGGTCGTGCCTTGCTGTTGGCACTGCCGCAGCGTCTGATAAAACTCGCGGATCCCTTCCGGATCCAGGCCGTTGGTCGGCTCGTCGAGAAACAGAATGCGCGGCTGGCCCAGCAAGGCTTGGGCAAAGCCCAGCCGCTGTTTCATCCCTTTCGAGTACTCTCGGACCTTCCTGAATTTACTGGCCGACAGGCCGACTTGTTCCAGCAGTTCATGGCATTGCGCCGGCGCGGCATGCTTCAGGCGGGCAAAGAATGCCAGGGTTTCCAGGCCGGTCAGGTTGTCGTAAAGCGCGATATTTTCCGGTAAATAGCCGATGTGCCGCTTTTGCCGCAGCAACGTATGCGCATCGATGGTTTGCCCGTCGATGGCGACCTGGCCGCTGTCGGCGCGAATCAGCCCCAGCATGATGTTGAACAGGGTGCTTTTCCCCGCGCCGTTGTGGCCGATCAAGCCGAAGATTTCGCCGGCCGAAATGCGCAGATCCACGGACTGCAGAGCCTGTATGGCGCCGAAAGATTTGCAGACCTGAGAGAGGCTAATCATGTGTCGGGCTCCACGCTTTCCAGTCTGGATGGACGGGTTTCATTTTTGGCGCCTGGTCGACCACGCCCGGGACATTCAATAAAGGGAATTGCTGAGAAATCAAACTGAGCGACTGCAAGGCCGGGCTACTCATCAGGATCTTGACCATCGGGTAGCGCCAGGTCAGCCGGTCGACGATATCGCTCGATTTGTAAGGCACGTCGCCGGTGCCGTGCCCTTTGCGGTCCCAGCCGAAATAGTTGCTCCAGTAGTTGCCGGGCCAGAGCACGTCGCGGGCGGCGACGTAGCGGATCTGTTGCCGGTTCTGGATGAAGTCGTTGTTGCTGACGTTGTTGTGGATCGAGCCGCCCCACAGGTGCACGCCGACATGGTTGCCGACGATCAGGTTGCCGGCGAGCGTGTTGTATTCGGCATCGTAAACGAATAGGCCGCGTTGATTGCCGGCGACGACATTGTTCTCGATCACCGAGTCCTGGATGGTGCGCAGCATGATGCCGTGATCGGTGTTGCCCCAGACCCGGTTGTTCTTGACCACCTGGTTGCGTGTTTCCATCAAGGCGAGCCCGCCGCGGTTATGGAACACCTCGTTGCCATCCCAGGTGTTGAAGTAGGAGTTCATGTAGTGCGTGCCATAGCGCACGTTGTGAATCACATTGCCCTTGAACATGGCGTGATGCGACACGTCGACGTAAATGCCGTCGCGGGTATAGCTGATGGTATTGGCGGTGATGGTGGCGCCGGTGGTGTTATAGAGCTGGATGCCGTTGCCTCTTTCCGGCGAGGCGATGTCGCGTTTGCCGACAATCAGGTTGTGATCGATGACGACGTTGTTGGCGCGTTCGATCCATAAACCGAACAGGTTGTAGCTGAGCTGGCAGTGCCGGACGATGGCGCGATGGGCGCCTGGCTGCAGGTAGATCCCGGCATTTTGCGCGGTCAGATCGCTGCCGCTATTGCTGACGATGAGGCCTTCGATGGTGACGTCGGTGGCCGTCACCCGGATGACGTCGCCCGACCATTCGCCATCGATCACCGGCCGGTTCTGGCCGTGCAGCGTGAGCGGTTTGGTAATGCGCAGGTGTTCCCGGTAGTGTCCGGGGGCAATGAGGATCTGGTCGCCGGGACGGGCTGCATCGATGGCTTGCTGTATCGAGTGCCCCGGTGCCACCTGTACGACCGCGCCCATGGCTGTCGCGCTGAACCATGACGTCAGGCTGAAGACAGCGGCGGTGAGGAGAGGGCGCAAGTTCATCGTGTTCGGTCGATACCAGAATAGGGCTCTGAAAAAAACGGGGGGCGAGCCCCCCGCCAGTTCGCTCATCGTACTGCGATGATGACAATCAAGCTTCAACCAGCATGCGCGAGCGCATTTCCAAGTGCAGTGCGTGGCAGAAGTTGGTACAGAAGCACCAGTACACCCCGGGTTTGTCGGCAATGAACGTGACCGACTGGGTCTGCTGCGGGTGTACGACAAAGTTGATGTTGTAGGACGGGATCGCGAAACCGTGCGTGAGATCCTCAACCTTGTCGAGGTTGGTCAAGATGATGGTGACTTCATCGCCGCGTTTGACGGTCCACTCGCGCAGGCCGAACACCGGTGCCTGGCTGGTTAGGTAGACGGTGACTTTCTTACCCTTGCGCTCGACGCGACAATCCTTCGGGCTTTTGACGGCCAATGGGAATTCGTCGAGGTTGTAGATTTGGCGCGTCTTGATGATGTCGCGGCGGACGATGATCGAGTCGTGCGGCTCCGGATAGGTCGGGTGATCCGCCACCAACAGCATCTTGTCGCCGCTGATATCGATCAATTGCGCGCTGTCGGGATGCAGCGGGCCGACCGGCAGATAGCGATCCTTGGAGAACTTGTTGTCCGAGATGAAGTACTTGCCATCCGGCTCCTTGGTTTCCCCCATCGAGGTGAAGCCGTGGCCCGGCTGATAGTGCACGTCGACACGGTCGACCACCACTTTGGCGCTCTTGTCGCCCTTGAATGCCTTGATGGCGGCGTCCAGATCCCACTTCACGATCTGGCTATCGAGGAACAGCGTGGTGTAGGCGAAGCCTTTGCCGTCGAAGCCGGTGTGCAACGGGCCAAGGCCGATTTCCGGTTCGGCGACCACGGTGTCGCGCGGTTCTTTCAATTCGCCGTTGAACCATTTGAGCACCAGCTCGTGGGCGATCAGGGTGGCAGTCGGCGAGAGCTTGCCGGCGCACGCATAGTATTTGCCGTCCGGCGAGACATTGACCCCGTGCGGGTTCTTCGGCACCGGGACATAGCAAGTCAGCGCGGTTTTCGGATCTTTGTTGCCCGCCTTGGTGCCATCGACCACCGGCACCTTGCTGTTGCCGATATGGAAGGATTTGCCGGCGGCGACGGCGGCTTCGATGCGTGCGACGTTGAAGAAGATGCAAGCATCGCGTTCGGCGGCCATCATGTCTTCGTAATGCACGCCGTTTTCGGTGTTGTACTGGTTGGAACAAGCCAGCTTGCCATCGTAGGAGGTGGCGACCAGGTCCATGTTGCCATCGATCTTGACCTGCCAGCGCGGCTGCATCGTTTCGGCATCGATACAGGTAAACAGGCAGAAATACTTCGACGGGTCGTTCAGGTCGCGGCCGTCGTTCGGGTGCGGTATGTGGAATTCATTACCGCAGAAGACGCGAGTGGTATGGTTGACCTTGTCGTCCACCGGGTCGCGCTTGTCCGGGAAGATGCCGTGGAAGCCCTGGACATTCGGTAGTTCGGTGATGTGGTCGCACTCCATGGTGTCCAGGCGCACCCGGGCAATGCGGGCATTGATCTTGTCGTTGACGAAGATGTATTTGCCGTCGTAGGTGCCGTTGCTATAGGACTGGTGGACGTGGTGGGTGTCGCCGGTCGTGTAATTCAGTTGTCCGTTCGGCCGCGTACCGATAATTTTTTTCGACTCGTTGGTGTAGCCCCAGCCAGACATGCAATCGGTGTTGAACACCGCAATACGGCGGATTTCCCGGCCGGACGGCAAGCCGCGTACGCGAAGATCGCCGGAGTGGCCGCCGCTGGAGAAGACATAGTAAGTGTCCAATTTGCCGGGGTGGACTTCGTACTTGCCATAGTCGATCTCCGTGGCACCGCCCGCGGCAGTCGCGCTGGCGTCGCCACCGCCGCCCGCTGCAGGCGCCGCGCCCTTATTACAACCGACCAGTCCTAACGACAAGCTGGCGCCGGCCAGGCTTGCGACCGCGGTGGAGGTCAAGAATTTGCGTCGGCCTTGATCCGGCGGAACCGGCTCCCCAGTATGCTGATCCTTGGAATTTATCATCATATTCTCTCGAAGAAGTTCTATATGAACCTCAGGAAGCCCATCCTTGAATCTGTCTGCTGAATGTCTTCCGGAGACTGATTTCTCTGCGGCTGCGACAATTTGCCGCAGCCAACAAGCTACGCTCACGTCATAAAGGGGTGTTTGATGCACATCAAATATCGCTTAAACATTCATTTGATATGAATCTTTAAGCGCTTGCCTACTAGTCATGACGATGTGATCGACTGCAGTGTGATCGATCGCCAAGGGCGGGGGGAATGATGAGAATCAAGCTTTTAAGGACGATAGTCGTTCGTCGTTGCCAGGACACCGGTAGGAGCCCCTCTAGAGAAGGGTTACCGGTTGCCCGCCCGGTAAAAACCGGTTATCACGACCAGCGAAGCGACAGTCAGGCCTGCCGTCAGAATCAGGCTGGAGGTCAAGGCGGGCTGTAAGTAAATCGAACATAATCGTCCACGCAGCAGATCGACCGCATAGGTCGCCGGATCGAGCTTGGCCAGTGCGCCCACCCAGCGTGGGGCAAGATCGATCGGGTAGAGCGCGCCGGACAAAAAAAACATCGGCAATAGCACGAGGTTGCTCATCACCGGAAAGACCAGGACGGATCGAAACGGTAACGCCACCATCAAGCCGATGGCCGAAAAAGTCATGGCAATCAGCAGCATCTCGATGAGCAGCATCATCAACGTCGGCGGGGTGATCCCCACGCCGAGCAAGGGGCCGAAAGGCAGCACCAATAGGCTTTGCAGCAAGGCTTGCGCAGTGCCCGACATGATCTTGCCCAATGCGATTTCCCAACGCGATGCACGACTGACCAGCAGCGCGCGCAAGAACCCCGCCTCCCGGTCGTGAACCAGCGAGATGGCCGCGGATACCGCGCTGAACATGATGATCATGCAGAGAATGCCGGGGTACAAATAGGACTGGTAACCCGCCATCTCCGCGTAAGTGCCGCTTTGCAGGGCGGCACCGAAGATAAATAGATAGAGCAGCGGCTGCACCAAGGTCAGGACAATGCGCCACGGCGATTGCAAGAACCGCAAGATATCCATTCGGACGATGCATAGGCAGCTCATGAAGATGTCTCCGGCGTTGTCAGCATCTCGCCCAATGCCAAAACCGTGTGCAAGGAGTGCCGATCGGCATCTTGCGTTGTGCCGGATAGCGCGGGGAGCCGGGAGCGAACCGGCGGCAAGGTTTTGACCAGTTCGTCCCACGGCGCCAGGCACCGCATTTTCCCTTGATCGAGCAGCATGACTTGCGATGCGCGCATGGCTTCATCGGTGTGGTGCGTGGCCAGCAAAATGGTATGGCCTTTGCCCGCCAATCGCTGCAAGGTGTTCCAGAAATGATGGCGCGCAATCGGGTCGAGCCCCTGGGTCGGCTCGTCCAGCAAGAGGATGGGCGGTTCGTGAATCAAGGCACGGGCCAGCTCCACCTTGCGCGTCTCGCCGCCCGACAGGGTTTTGACTCGCCGTTTGCCGAGCGGCTCGATCTCCAGTTCGGCCATCAGCTCGGCCAAGCGCTCTGCGATCCGTACACCGCGCAGCCCCTGCATGTAGGCCATGGCATAGAGATTTTCTGCCACGCTCAAGGAGGGTTCGAGCGCCGCCGTTTGGAAGACGACGCCAATCTGTTCGCGTGCTTTGCGTGGGGCGCGGATAGCATCGATCCCCGCCAGTGTGATGCTGCCCGCGGCAGGGAGCGCCAGGGTGGACAGCAGCGACAACAGGCTGCTTTTACCCGCGCCGTTTTTGCCGATCAAGGCGGTGATCGTGCCTGGATGGAGCCGAAAGGACAGCGACTGCAAAATGGTCTTTGCTTTGAGCCGATACTGAAGCTGACACACTTCGATGCCGGGTGCGCGGTGTTTGCTCGCATTCATCGACTTGCTCACTCGCCCAGGATGGCGGGCGGTGCTTCGCCGCGCCGGAGACTGATTCGTTTCAACATGGCAGGCGAAACCCAGACGCGGCCAGCCTGATCGACCATCAACATGGCGCTCACGCCCAGTTTCCGGCTAAGCCATAGCGCGTGCGCCGAGCCGGCGATAAACGCGGGCTTGCTGGCCCCATCAGAAAGCGCGCCGGCATACGGGCCCGGTGGAACGAGCACGGTGACCGATTCCGATCGACTCGCCGGCAAACCCGTCCTGGGGTCGAGAATATGGCAGTAGCGTTTGCCGTTGGCCACGAAGTAACGCTGATAGTCGCCGCTGGTGCCGATTGCCTCGCCGTCTTGCAATGCCAGGGTCGCCAGCGGTTCTGGGCGTCTGGGGTCTTGTATGCCCACCGTCCAGGGCTGGTCGCCTTTCCGGCCCAATGCCAGCAGATTGCCGCCGACATCGATCAGCGCATTTTTGACGCCCCGTGCGCGCAAAATGCGCGCCGCCTCGTCCAGCGCCCATCCCTTGGCATAGCCGCCCAAATCAAGGGCAATATTGCGCTGGCTGCTGCTAATCCAGCCGGATTGAGAAATATGCAATGCCTGGATCGTCGGCTGCGGTTGCATCAGCCGTTGCACCTGGCCAAGTGTCGGCGGCGTGACGCCAAACTGATCCGCCTGAAATCCCCATAGCCTGATCAAGCTGCCGATGCCCGGATCGAACAATCCCGAGGAGGCGGTCGACAGCGACTGCGCATGGCTGAGGATAGCGGCCAATTGCGGGCTGGCATGGAAGGGCTTGCCGGCGGCAATGCTGCTGTTCAAGCGGGTCAACTCCGAGGGCTTCCAGGCATGCAACCTATCCTGCATGGCGACGAAATGGGCGAACACCGCATTGGTGTCCTGCTGTGCTTCCTCCAGCGTCCGGCCGTATAACGACAACTGCACCCGCGTGCCGAAAACATAAGTGCCCTGGGCATACAGTTGGGGCTGCCGCAAAGTGAGCAGCAGGATGGCGGCAAGCGCCAGCGCCCCCAGCAACAGCATGTGCAAGCGACGAACTTTGAGCATCGTCAGGGCTGACTCGATGGTTGATTTGATTCAGTAGAGTATCAGTGTCTTGCTATGCGGGTGGAATGATATGAATCAAGCCATTCCGTTGCCGGGGAGGGCGGGATCCGATGGGGCGGTGTTGTCGTGACGTCTCACAGGTTGATCGTACAAATACAAAAGGCAGCGCTAATGGCTGCCTTTTGCATCGGCTTGTGTCGTGCCTTGGACAAGCTAGAAGCGTCGGCGGCTATTGCGCCGGTAGCTGTCTTCGTGACGATATTCGATCCTCACCAACTGGTGGCTGTCCATTCGAGGCGCGAAGTAGAACCGTACTGCCTCTTGAAGTGCCATCCAGAAACTACGCCAGAGTTGTCCCATGATTGTGCTCCCTTTTTTTTACGCCCCTTTAACTTCAGCGTAGCAAAGTTATTCTGCCTGATCTACTGCGTGATAGGTGTTTGGGCATAAATTCTCAGAAATCAGTTTTTATAGGCATAAAATGTCGATTTTTTAAATGGGTAGGCTAGTCTTTTTTGCCTGCCGTACCATTTCTAGCTGCGACCAAACGCCTGCAGGGGTTTTGTTCAAGGTATTAACAGAACCTTGCCGCTGGAACGACGACTTTCCAAAAACGCATGAGCTTGCGCGCCGTCGGCGAGCGCAAAGCGTTTGGCGATATTGACCCGCACGTCACCGCGGCGTATCCAGTCGAATAAAACCGCGGCACGTTGCCGGCGTTCGCTGGCCGAGGTCAGGACGTTCCATAGATCGCCACCGCTCAGTGTTTTCGAGCCGTCCATCAGCATGCGCGGGTCGATGTGCGGCGGGTCGCCGGCCGCCATACCGTAGAACACGACGTGGCCACCGATCCGGGTGGCGCTCAGGCTGTCTAGCAAGGTGGTGCCGACCGATTCGTACACCACGTCGACCCCTTGTCCGTCTCGGCCCAGTGCCTGTGCCTGTCGCGCCCAGTCGACGTTGTATAACAGAACCTCGTCCGCACCGGCTTCACGCACCGCCGGCATCTTGTCTGCGCGGGAAGTGAGGCCGACCACCTTTGCGCCCAGTCGTTTCGCCATCTGCACCAGCAACAGCCCCACGCCGCCGGCTGCGGCATGGATCAGTACGGTTTCCCCCGCTTGCAGCTTATGGCTATCCGACACCAGATATTGCGCGGTGAGGCCCTGCAGCGCGGCGGCTGCCGCGATGTCGGCCGAAATATCGTCCGGCAAGGCAATGAGCTTGTCGAACGGCACCGAAACCTGTTCGGCATTGGCGAAGGGCGCGTCGGCAAAAACCACGCGGGTGCCGATAGGGAACGGGCAGGCGCCTTCGAACGAGATGATGGTGCCTGCCGCTTCGTAACCGGCAATGAAGGGCGGCTGGCCTTGCAGATGATAGTTGCCGCGCCGGCGATAGATATCGGCAAAGTTCAGTCCGATCGCCTCGGTGCGAACGATGGCGCAGCCTGGCGTGGGGCGCGGGTCGGGGATTTCGATATATTCGAGTACGTCGGGCTCGCCGAATGTGCTGAAGGTGAGGGCTTTCAAGAAAAACTCCTATTGGATAATGGGGAGTCTGCCGGCGTGCCGAGCTCGCCGTTTCTGCGTGCGGCGACATGGGCACCGAAGTCTGCGCGGGCGATCAGCGTCTCGGCGATTTGTACCGCATTGAGTGCGGCGCCTTTGCGGATGTTGTCGGCCACGACCCAAAAATTCAAACCGTGAGGCACCGTCGAATCTCGACGCAAGCGGGAGACATAGACGTCATCCTTGCCCGCGCTGCTTAGTGGCGTGGCGTAGCCGCCCGGTTCGGGCTTGTCGAGTACAGCGATACCGGGGGCGTGCGTGAGGCAACGCCGAGCGGATTCCACATCCAGCCCGCGCACAAACTCGACATTGACCGCCTCCGCGTGCCCCACCATGACCGGCACGCGCACGCAGGTTGCGCTCAGGCGGATCGAAGGATCCAGGATCTTGTGCAGCTCCTGTTCCATTTTCCATTCTTCCCGGGTGCGCCCGTCATCGAGAAAAGTATCGATATGCGGAATGACGTTAAAGGCGTAGGGAACGGTATTGTCGTCCACGGTGCCTGGCGGCCAGCTTACCGTCGAGTCTTGCACGCGGGCATGTTCAATTTCTTGCCTTAACCGCGCAATCTGGCGCTTGCCGCCGCCGGAGACGGATTGATAAGTTGCAACGACGACACGACGGATGGTGGCTTCCCGATGCAGCGGCGCCAGAGCAACCGCCAACTGGATCGTCGAACAGTTGGCGACCGGCAAAATGCACCGGGCGCGCCAGTGTGCCAGATCAGGGGCATTGACCTCCGGCACTACCAGCGGTACTTCGGCATGCAGCCTGAAGGCCGAACTGTTGTCGATCACGACGCAGCCCGCGGCGGCAGCCAAAGGCGAGACCTTGCGTGAATTCTCCCCGCCCGTGGAGAGAAAGAGGATATCCGTCTGGCTGAAATCGTGCGTGGCCAAGTTGCCTACCACCAAACGGGTATCACCATAGTTCACCGTCTGTCCGACCGAACGTGCCGATGCCAGCGCTACGACCTGTGCGGCCGGGAAAGCGCGTGCCGCCAAAATAGCCAGCATTTCTGTACCGACGTTACCTGTCGCGCCGCCTATTGCAATGCGATAGCGCATTTTTTTTCCCTCCCGTTTTTGGGAAAAATGTATTGGCGCTAGCGTAGCGTGTATGGTTGAATTAGTTAAACGAATAATAGTTAAGTAAAGAATAAGGGTTTCTGATTGATGGATGCCGATCTTCTCAAGACCTTCCTCGCCGTTATCCGCCAGGGTAGTTTCATCGGTGCCGCCGAGCAGATCGGCCGGACTCAGTCGGCGGTGAGCCAGCAGATACAGCGGCTGGAAAATTTGCTGGGCGGCCCATTGTTGATCCGGACTAGCCGCGCCATCCGCTTGACCGCGGCGGGGGAGCGCTTTGTCGAATACGCCCAGCGCATGGTCGATCTGGCGGAGGAAGCCAGACGTACCGTACATGGTCTGGCCGTACAACAGACCTTACGTGTCGGTATCGTGGAGGATCTGGCCGGTTTTGTGCTGGCAGAGGTATTGCAGCGCCTGCGTGCCGAGGTGCCGCAACTTCGACTCGACATTCACTCGGCTTCGACGCGCGAGTTACTGCCGCAGCTCGGGTTTCGCTACGATGTCGTCGTGGGGATCAAACCCTCACACGCCCGGGGCGGTACCGAGCTATTGCCGTTGCCTTTGTGCTGGCTGGGCGAATGGCGTGGCGGAACCGTGCCGCTGGCCCTCCATGCGGAAGGCTGCGGCATGCGGCACGCCGCGACCAACGCGCTGGATAACGCCGGTATCGCCTGGGACGCGGCGATGATCGCCGAGGGGATCTTGCCTAACATCGCCGTGGTGCGTGCCGGCCTGGCGGTCACCGTGCTGGCCGAAGGACTCTGCCCGCCGGATCTGCCGCGTTGCGTCGGTCTGCCGGCACTGCCCTCGCTATCTCTGCGTCTCTTTGCCCACGACGAGGCCAATATCGAAGCGGTGGAAACGCTGGGGCGCGTCCTTAGAGAAACCCTGTCGATCGTGGGGCATCAAGGTCAGCCGGCCGGATCGGCTGTCGCCGGCGGCGATGTCGGCGCTGTGTCTTAATAAAGGTATTTTGCTAGCGGTTCCAAGTCGTTATCCCCAGCCCCTCTGCTTTGCAATCTCGGTAGCATCGGTGGGCTGCAATGTCGTGCCGCCCAGGACTCATGCCTTCCAGCTGACTCGTCGATTTCCTTGAGCGGCGGCATCGACGCTCGCATAGCCGTCAAAGACACGATGCAGTTTCGAGCTTTGCAGCAAGCTCGCGGGGGTGACGGTTTCACGTTGCCAAGGAATATTTCCCAAATACCAGACACGCCAAAATGTCAGATCCGTCTTGGGATTCCGGGCGAGCAAGGTCGAGAACGTTTCGACTTGCCCCACCTGCGTGCCGGTCGCCTCGTCTAATACCTCTCGAACGTAACGCGAGCAGAATTGCTGCTTGGAATGCAAATCGAAACCGGTGTCGTAGAAAATACCCAAGCGCTTTTGCGCCGCTCGCATCACCGCTATTTTTTGTTGCGGCGTGAGTGGTGTGTTCAATCGGCTGACCTCAATCCGGCCACCCTCCGAGCGCTCGAGAAAGTGCGATAAGGGTGTCGTTTTGGAGAGCGGAAAAGTACTTTCCCCGATGATCGGCTCACGTCCCGAGATATCGATCACCACCCCCACATGGTTGGTCCAGCTTTGAGTGGCGCTGGCGACTTTTTGAAATGGCAAGGCCGAAACCCGGATAAAGACGGCATCGCCGACTTGCAGTTGCGAGGCCAATTCGCGGGCACTGGTGTGCTCGACCTGGTTCATGACTTGACCTATCGCCGTAGTGGAAAGGCATAGAGCGACGATCGGCAGCATGTTCGGGGTGCGGTATCGGTTGGGAAACATGGCGCTCCCTCGTTGTTGAATTAGGGCGTACTCTGCCTTTTTTTACATTACGGTAGAATCTTTTTGTCTTATCATGCACGGTTCGAGCCAATTGGTATTGAAAAACGATACTAAACCATGTCGCAGACACATCAACTGATCACAACCCTCAAGCGTTTACTCAAGGCTCGCGGTGTGACCTATGCCCAAGTCGCCACGCATCTAAAGTTGAGCGAGGCCAGCGTGAAACGGCAGTTCTCGCAGCAAAGTTTCAGTTTGCACACCTTGGAGGCCATCTGCGATTTGATTCAGTTGGAGCTGTCGGAGCTGGTTCAGGCCGCAGAAGATGCGCAGGCCGGCGTCAGCCAGTTAAGCGAAGCGCAGGAGGCGGAATTAGTCGGCGACCCATGTCGCGTGTTGGTTGCGGTGTGTGTGTTGAATCATTGGACACTGGCCCAGATCGTGGAGACCTATCGGCTGAGCGAGGCCGAGTGCATCATTCATCTCTTACAGCTCGATCAGTTGGGGCTGATCAAGCTCATGCCGGAGAATCGTGTGAAGCTGAGGATTGCCCGCGATTTCGCTTGGCGACCTGGCGGCCCCATTCACCAGTTTTTCCGCGAGCGTGCGCAAACGGACTTCCTCAATGCCGATTTTAACCAGCCGGGCGAGTTCTTGCGTTTTCAGCACGCCATGTTGAGTCCTACCGCCAATATACGATTTCAACAACGACTCCACCGATTGCTGCAGGAGTTCGCCGAACTCCATGAGGATGACGTCGTTTGCCCAGCCAATATCCGTCACGGCACCAGCCTATTGCTGGCCTTGCGTCCGTGGGAGCCCGCCGTGTTCGAATCGCTACGGCGCACTCCGGATACCCGGGTATTCGGGGATAGCGAAACATAATAGATGACTGCTCCCCGGAGGCTCTTTCGCCTTGGCGCCGATTATTTCGTGTACCGGTAGAAATAGCCTGACAGTTCGGTCAGTTGTTATGACGTCCGACGCTATCTAGAACCACATTGGCCTGGTCGCCAACATTTCTTGCAAAACCGCGCCACGCCTCGCTTGGCTCTCCACTTCCCACATCCTGCCGCTTGCCGCCGTCATTGCGCTAGCCGGACTTTCGTCGGCAATGCTTTCAAGCGTTCTTGAATTCATTAATTCATTGTCCTAATTTTTCGTTGTAAATAATTTATTGACATATGCCAATCAGTCCAAGGCATATGCTTTGCCGTAGACATTCGCTACCAAGGAGGGACGCCAGACAAGACTTCATGACCATTGGCAAGTCGTAGAAAAAGCAACTTTAAGTTCGCATAAACACATTGCTTTGATCATTCTTGGAGATTCATGATGAAACGATTGATGTTTTCTTTGGCCGCTCTGGGCCTGGCCGCCGTTGCCCACGCCGATACCGTGAACATTGTCAGCCAAGCGGCTTTTGTTTCGCCGTCCGGCGCGCCCTCATCCACCATCAGCATGGCCTTCACGCCCAATGCGCCCATCGTATTCAAGGTGGCCGGCAAGACCTGCCGCTGGGTGAGCTCCTCCAGCCCGTGGGGTTCCGGCGGTGGCGCAGGCTGCAACTACAGCATCACTGTCGATGACGGCGGTAATCTGATCAACGCCTCCAGCAATGGCAACGGTTGCACCGCTGCCGGCCAGGCGATGATCGCTGCCTGCAACTAAGTCCGTGGCGCGGGGCCGGCGGCCAATCGTGCCGCCACACCTCGCGCCTTGTCTTTTCCCGTTTGCCACGGAGCCGCCATGTCTACACCCAATACCCCAGCTAAAAGCGTCAATGCCTGGATCTATCTCGATGAAGATGAGCCGGCTCAGACGGGTTATAACAGTCCGGATAGCTGTTATCAGACCTTGATTCGTTACGATGTTTATCGCGCGACCGACATGCTGAATATTTGCTTTTTCAACACGGTCACGCTTGCCGATGGCAGCTATAGCATCGTGATCGGCAACATCGACAAACAGCATCCCGGCGGTGGCACTAATGCCGACTACCTGAAATGGGTGGTGCGCGATGCGCGCAAAACCAACCCGGAAATCAAGATCTTGGCCACCCTGGGTTATGGCGCCAACGAACTTAACGGTATCTTTTCCGGCCCGCAAAGCAGTTGGCCGGCGAGCACCGCGGCTTTCGGCAAAAACCTGCTGACGTATCTGCAGCAACATGATCTGGATGGCTTCGATGTGGATTGGGAGGCGGAGCTGGATAGTTCGCTGACCCGGCAACAGTTCGGCATGCTGTTCACGGCGATCCGCCATGCCTTCGATACAGCCAAGGACCGTTACTACTACCTGACCCTGTCGCCGGCCAACTTCGCACCCAATCTGCAGTACATCGATGCGGAAGCGGTCAACGGTAGCTGCGATTTCGTCAACCTGCAGCTGTACAGCGGTTTCATCAATAAGCGCGAGTACCTAAAAATCGGTATCAACGACAAGCTGCTGGCTTACGGCGCCAAGTTCGAGAGCATCGATGGCAGCGATCTTGCGCCGTACCAGTGCGCACAGCAGGCGCATGACGGGATGCTGAGCGGTGGCTATAACATCGTGACGCAATGGCGTCTCAATTCCGGCGATTACCAGTTCGAGCAAGCGCAACAGATGCTATTGCATCAGCTGGTGTACGCCGAGTCGATCCCGAGCTTCGACGATGCCCCCATCGTCGGCGCAGCCGGCAACCCGCCGATCACGCAGCTGACGATTCGTAGCGGCGATGTGCTGGACGCGATCCAGGCCACCAATACCGGCTCGTTTTCCGGTATATCGCTGCCTTATCAACTGCCGCAGCACGGCGGCGACGGCGGCCGCCAGTCCGAAATAGAACTCGCGTCGGACGATGCTCTCGTGGAGGTTTCCGGCTACACCGGCACTTGGTACGGCTGGAACGTGGTCGTGCAACTGACGGTGAAGACCCGCAAGGGACTGACCTTCGGGCCGTACGGCAGCATGCACGGCGTCACGGCCAAGACGGCGTTCGCCTTCACGGCGCCGACCGGCCAGTCCATCGTGGCATTCCGAGGCACCTCGGACGTCGTGCCCCAAGCGAACGGTAAACCGTCTAGCGTCATTGCCAGCCTGAATGTCACCTGCGCCTGAGCATGGGCGAGGTCGCGCCGGCCAGGTAACACCTGGCCGGCTTTGTCGTTGATCACATCCACTGCGACACCGATACGCTCAAGCCGCTATCGCGCTGTCGGCCTGCTTTCTCAATCCAGTGCTTCCTTCAACCGATTCGACTATCGACTTGGCGAGCGGTCAAGACCTGGCCTCATTTATGCCATCGTGATTTAAATACAACAAAGAAAAATTTATTTCCATATTAAGTTTCTAGTCAGATTGACGAAGTTGTATGCGATATGAGTAGTATATTTATATGGCATATATTAAGAAGGTTTGACAAAGTGATGAACTACCATCGTTTCGGTTCGGGAACCGAACTTGGCATTTTTCTTTTACCTGGATTGTTCGCCGGCAGCTGGATATGGAACAAGGTTCAAACGGCGTTATCCGCCGCTGGCTATTCGGGCATCGCCATCGATGCCGCCTTTGCCGAAATGGTGCCGGCTGGAGATCCGCTGGAGTATTTGCAACGAGAAGTGGAGCGAATCATTGTCTCTTCCGGTTTCTCTCATGCGGTGGTCTGCGGTAATTCGCTCGGCGGTTTTTTGGCACTGAAAATTCAGTCGGACCAAAACATTCCCATTGCGGGATGCATCGCCAGCGGCGCGCCTGGCTTCGGTAAAACCTCGGATCTGGGGCTGACCGCCAAGCGGGTGTTTTCCCTGCTCGACGCTCAGCGTGTGGCCGACCTGCTCTTTGTCGACGCGTCCTGCGTTACGCAGGCACAAATGACCGAATGCCTATCGCATTTCAAAAGCCGGCGCTCGCTGCTCAATATCGCGCAATACATGAAGACGGCGAACAAGGTCGACATGGCGCCTTTGCTGCAGCGCATTGCCTCGCCCAGCCTCCTCGTTTGGGGGGCGCAGGACAAAGTCACGCCCCTCGGCGACGTGCCGGATCTGCAAGCTATCAATCGCCACTTAACCATTGAAGTGATCGAGCACTGCGGCCATTCGCCGATGATCGAGAAGCCGACTCATTTCGTCAAAGCCATGGAAAGCTACTTGGAATCGCTGCCATTAGCGGCGCTGGCGTGACCTAAGGCGTGGCGTATCCGTGACTGTCGTACTCGAATGTCATCGTTAAATGGCCTGCAACCTTACCCGCTCAGGGGGAATAATGACAACTGAAGCTGAAATTCTAAATTTGATCGAAAACGGCCCGACTCGCCCTTTTTTCGGTCCCGACGCACAAGCGTTATGGCTGCGGGAAGGCAAGGCGAAGGAGGGGGGCGCGGGGCTGGATGTCGTGCTGTTGACTCATCCGCGCGATGAGCAGGATCTGGCACGCATGTTTCCTTGGGCCGAACGGCTGCGGCGCGAGGAGATCGTCGAGCTGATGCCGCATCTGAAGCCGGTCTGGGGCGAAATGATCCAGACCGACAAGATCAATGTCGGTATCTTGTTTTTGCCTCTGCTGGCCGCTGACATCCTGGACCCACGCAAACGCGCCGCTTGCCGGCATATGCTCGAATACGACGCGCTGGACGCGATCGCGCAAATGCATGGCCGTTTCGTCTGCTTGGGGGGACTCACGGGCGCATTGTCGCAATATGGCCGTCGGCTGATTGCGCGGGCGGACAGCCTCGGGATGCAAGTGACCACCGGGCATGCCTTGACCGCGGTATCGATCGTGCAGCAGTACAACAAGGCCCTGGCCGAGATCGGCAGATCCGGCGACGAGGTGGTGTTGGCGATCGTCGGCGTCGGCAGCGTCGGCGGCGGGGTAGCCAAATTGCTCTGTCACTCCGCTCATCGGGTCAAGCCGGCGCGCGTCATCCTGATCGACACGCGACAGCAGGAAACCCGGCTCAACGATATCGCCGGCCAGTTGCGGGAACGGCTCGGGATTGCCGTCGATGTCGAGCTGCTCGACAAGCGCACCACGCTCGGCGACGACAGCCTTTGTTATCGGCAGGCCAACGTAATCATCAGCGCGGTCAGCACCCCGTATATCCTCGATGTCGATAAGGTGGCCCCCGGTACGCTGCTGATCGACGATAGCCAGCCCTATTGCTGGGATCGGGACGCCGCCTGGGCACGCTTCCAGCGCACCAACGACATCTTGCCGTGCGATGCCGGCCTGGTGGATGCGGGCAGCATCGGTTTCGTCTCCCACTTTCCTTTTGACTTCAGCGACGACCAAGGCTTTGGCAGCGCCATTTCCTGGTCGTGTCTGGCCGAAGGCCTCTTGCGAGGTATCGACAGTTCGCTGCCGAACAATATCGGCGAATTGGAAGTGGCCAACTTGCTTGCTTACGAGTCGGCCTTCCTGCGCCACGGATTCACGATACCCCAGCTGCAGTGCGGGCTACACGCCATACCAGAACGCACGCAGTCCATTCATCCGTCATTGGTGGAGCCCTGAACATGACTCATGACGCAACATCGGCACGCTGCGTTAGCTGCGGCATGCCTCTCAATTACGACCGGATCATCCATGGCGATGCCGCCAAGCCGGCCTCCGCCGACGACGGCCGCTGCACCGTCTGCCGCACGGGGCAGACGCGGCAGGAAGAGGGGGACGAGAGCCACGAACGATTGCTCGATCTGTGTATTCGTTTGGCCCAAGGCAAGAGGGGCTGGGTGCGCCGCTTGTCCTCGGCGGTCGCAAGATTGCCCGGCGTGGGGCAAACCCGCGTGGGCGCGTTGGCCAACATTCTATCCAGTGTCCCGGCACGGACCGACGCGTCGAAATACGACGCGATGGTGCTCTACAGCGGCGGCAAAGACAGCACGTATATGCTGGTCCAATTGGCGAAAAAGGGGCTGCGCGTCTGCGCTTGGATGCTGGATCCCGGTTATCAGTCGCCGCAGGCGATCCGCAATGCGGAAAACCTGACGCGTAGTCTGGGCGTGCCGTTAATTGTCGAAAAGAAAGACAAGGTCATGGCGGACGGCTTGTTTCGCGCCGGGTTCGCCATCGACCGGCACTCGGATACGGAACTGGTGAAGGGCGCCATGACGTTTGGTTCGGCATGCTGGCCCTGCTTTTCGCTGATCGCGGTCAGCGCTTGCCGCTTTGCCGACGAACACCAGATACCGCTGTGCTTTATCGGTACGCAACGTGGGCAAAACCGGTTGAATCTGGAGGGCGGCGATGTGTTGACCTCGACGGCGTTGCCCAAGGTCAGCAGCCTGGTGTCGCGGTTCGTCAAACCGTTCCGACGCGCTTTGCCCGCGCCGGTGCCGGAGTTGGCGCTCGACGCCGAGGAGAGCACCTTCCCGACCGTGCTGATCCCATTTTACGAGTTCGTTGCCAAACCGGAACGCGAGCAGCAGATTCGGGCGATTGAGGCCTATGGCTGGTCCTTGCCCAAGAATACCGGCTCGTGCAGTTCAAATTGCATGATCAATGAACTGGGGCGGGCCGTGATGCGCACCCGTTTCGATTTCGACCTTTACGACGTTATCGACGCCAACGAACGCCGGCTGGGCAATCCCGCGGATCCCCACGCGGCGCAGGGGCCCGACCCGACGGCAGTGGCGCTCGGCGCCACCTTGATCAATCTAACGGATCAGGAAAAGAAGGTTTTCAAGATCCATCCTTTACGCGAGGCGAAAAGTGCGCAACATCAGTGATACGCAGTCTTACTCGATGCAGGACCACTTCTTTAGCCGTGCGATCTATGCGCTATCGCGCGTCATCGGCGTCAAGAACATCACCCGGCCATTTTGGAACCGCTGGCGCGCGGCGCTGTTCGCCAACAGCACGCTTGAGCGCTTCTTGTCCGCCATCAAGGGGTTGAGCGACTGGGCCGATGCCGGCCAGGTTTTCCTCGAACAGGAGATCGCGGCGTTCGGCGCCGCCCGCGGGACGCTTGAGCGCGAGCAGGAGGTGGCGGAACTGCGCCGGCTGTCTTTCTTGGCGCATTTGGTGCAATGGGGCTGCATGCCGTTAACCGATCTGAAAAAGAACGCCTATCGGATGGCGCGCGATTTTTATGTCGAGGCGGAGACCCTGCAGCACGGTAGTCGCTTTGCGCGTCTGCCCGTCGATTATGGCGGTCATCGCCTCTGGGGCAATCTTCACCTGCCGGAAACGCATAACCCGACGGAAAAATGCCCGCTGGTGGTGATCATTCATGGCATGGACGACGTCAAGGAGGAGCACCTGGCGAGCGAGCTGCTGTTCCAGGCGGCCGGTTGCGCGGTGTTCTCGATCGACGGCCCGGGGCAGGGCGAGGCGTTCTTGCTCGATGGCGTGTTGTGGGAAGGGCGTTTCGAAGAAGCGATCATCGCCTCGGTCAATACGCTGGCGCGGCATCCGATCATCGATACCGAGTACTACGCGATCTGCGGCATCAGTTGGGGCGGAATGTGGGCCTACAAGGTCGCGGCCAAAGACCCGCGAGTCGCGTTTATTCTCGATTTGGGCGGCCCCATTCATGCCACGGACTTTTCCAAGCTGCCTTTCTTCTTGAAGAGCAAGTTCTGCCAAATTTTTGGATTGGCCTCACCTGATGATTATGCGGAAAGCATGTTAGAGTTCTGCATAAACGACGATGGGCTACTATCGCGCGTGCGCGCCAAGACGCATATCGTCCATGGCGACAAAGATCCGATCGTGCCGACCAAGGATAAAGTATGGCTGGCGGACACATTGAACCGCCTCGGCCACACTCAGGCCACGATTAGCGTCTACCCGGACGGGGATCATTGTTGCACGCAGCATGTGGCGGAAATCCGCCAGTTGGCGGCGCAGGCGTTTCTCCAGATCTATCAGGCGCACCGTCAGGCAGCGGCCTCGGTACGCGTGCGGGATGACGATGCACGACCGAACGCGTTGGCCGACGTATCGTCGTAATGGCGCCGGCGAGGTCGGCATCGCTCTATAACAGGCTGTGGGATGCAGGATGGTCAATAAAAATATTCAGCGTTTCTCGGGGGTTCTGTCCGTCGTCATTTGTACGGTATTGGCGACCGGGTGCGGTCAACAAAGCAGAGACGGTTATCAAGGGTATGTCGAAGGCGATTTCGTTTATATGTCCACGCCCTATGCGGGGAAAATGACGAATCTGCACGTTCGGCGCGGACAGGAAGTCGCGCCGCATCGCCTGTTGTTCGCCATCGATGCCACCGATGAAACGTATGCCATGCAGCATGCCCACGCGCAGTACGAATCGGCCAATGCCTCGTTGAAAGATCTCAAGAAAGGGCGGCGGCCAGCGGAGATCAATGCCATTCGGGCGCAATTGGCCCAAGCGGAAGCCAGTGCCAAACGGTCGGATCAACAACTTGCGCGCGATGAAGAGCTCTTCAAAGCCAATATCATTTCCCAAGCGCAGATCGAGGCCAGTCGAGCCGCCCGGGCGGCCGATCAGGCTAAGAGCGAGGAAATCCGCAGTCAGCTCGATAGCGCCACACAACCGGCCCGCCAAGATCAGATCCAATCGCAGGAGGCGCAGGTGCAGGGCGCGCGGGCCTCTTACGACCAGTCGCAATACCGGGTACAGCAAAAATCCGTCACTTCCTCGGTGCAAGCGACCATCGTCGACATCTTCTATCGCGAAGGGGAGTGGGTGCAGAGCAACGTGCCGGTGATCAAACTGCTGCCGGCGGACAACGTGAAAATCAAGTTCTTCGTGCCGGAGAACGATTTGCAGAAAGTGCATCCGGGACAAAATCTTCGCTTGACCTGCGATGGTTGCCAGCCCGGCTTGGTCGCGGTGATCGATTACGTTTCGCCGGATTCCGAATACACCCCGCCGATGATCTACAGCAACGAGTCGCGCAGCAAACTGGTCTATCTCATCGAGGCGCGACCCGACAAAGCGACCGCGCGAGCGTTGCGCGTCGGTCAACCGGTGGAGGTTCTGCTATGACGACAGCGGACTATGCCGTGACGGTTGAAGGGTTGAACAAACACTTTGGCGCGCATCACGCGGTGAAGAACCTTTCCATGCAGATTCGCCAGGGCGAAATTTTCGGTTTTCTCGGTCCCAACGGCAGCGGCAAGACCACGTCGATTCGCATGATGTGCGGCTTGTTGACGCCGGACTCCGGCTCCGGCACCTGTCTGGGGTACGACATCATCCGCCAGCGCGCCGAGGTCAAGCGCCGTGTGGGTTATATGACGCAACGGTTCTCCTACTGGGAGGATCTGTCCATTCGAGAGAACCTCGATTTCGTCGCCCGGCTCTACCAAGTGCCCAATCGCAAAGCGGTCGTCGACGAGACGTTGGAAGAATTGCAGCTGACGTCCCGCGCCAAGCAACTGGCCGGTTCGCTGTCGGGCGGCTGGAAACAGCGCCTGGCGCTCGCCGCCTCTTTGTTGCACAAACCCAAACTGCTTTTGCTGGACGAACCCACCGCAGGGGTGGATCCCACCGCGCGCCGTATCTTTTGGGAGGAGCTGCATCAGTTGGCGGCCAAAGGCATCTCCATCCTGGTCAGCACGCACTATATGGACGAAGCGGAGCGTTGCCACCGCCTGGCCTATATCTCCTATGGCGAGTTGCTGTGCCAGGGCACCTCGGCGGAAATGATCCAGCAACGGCAACTGACCACCTGGCAGATCACCGGCCGGCACTTGGTGCAACTGAATCGAACGCTTGAAGCTTGTCCCGGCGTGGAGCAGGTGGTGGCATTCGGCACTGCGCTGCATGTTTCCGGCACACAGGCCGAATTGTTGCGCGACACGGTCGAACAGCATGCCACCCGCGAGGGGTATGACGCCAAAATCATCGATACCAGCCTGGAGGATGTGTTCATCAATTTGATGAAAACGTCGGAAGGGGCGTTTAACTGACGATGCGCTACTTCAATCTTTCCCGGTGGTGGAGCATTGTGCTCAAGGAGTTTCTACAAATTCGCCGCGATCGGCTGACGCTCGGCATGATCGGCGCATTGCCCATCATTCAATTGACCCTGTTCGGTTTTGCCATCAATACGGATCCCAAGCACCTCAAAACCGACATTGTGCTCGCCGAGCAAAGCGAATTCACACGCTCTTTCATCAGCGCGTTACGCAATACCGGGTATTTCGATATCGAGGACGCCCTTTCTTCGCAGAGCGAGGCCGATGCCGCGCTGGCTAGCGGCCGGGCGCAGTTCGTCATCAGCTTTCCCAACGGATTTTCCGCGCAACTGCTCAAAGATCAAAAGCCGAAGGTTTTGGTCGAGGTCGATGCGACCGACCCGACGACGACCGCCAATGCGTTGTCCGCCTTGAATAAGGTGGCGCAATCCGCCCTCAAGCGCGATTTGAACCATGTGGTGCACGTGGTCGACAGCAACAGCCCCTACAGCTATGAGCTGATGATTCACAAACGGTACAACCCGGAAGGGATTACCCAATACAACATCATTCCCGGCCTGATGGGCGTCATTCTGTCCATGACCATGGTGATGATGACCAGCCTATCCATTACCCGCGAACGCGAACGCGGCACGCTGGAAAATCTGTTGGCCATGCCGGTCGAGGCGTTGGAGGTCATCAGCGGCAAGATCATCCCCTATATCATCGTCGGTCTGATCCAATGCACCACGATTCTGCTGTTCGCCAAGCTGCTGTTCCGAGTGCCGTTCGAGGGCAATATGCTGACGGTATACGCGGTCTCCCTCTTGCTGATTCTGGCCAACTTGATGGTCGGGATCACGATTTCCGCACTGGCGCGCAATCAATTGCAAGCGATGCAGATGACGTTTTTCTATTTCTTGCCCAGCATCCTGTTGTCGGGGTTCATGTTTCCGTTCTTTGGCATGCCGAAATGGGCGCAAATCATCGGCAACGTCTTGCCGCTGACGCACTTCAACCGCGTCATCCGCGGCATTTTGCTCAAAGGCAACGGGTGGGTGGAGATTTTCCCCAATGTGTGGCCGATCATGCTGTTCGCGTTGACGGTCATGCTGCTTGGCGTGTTCTTTTACAAAAATACGATGGATTGACCGATGAAAACATCGACATGGATCAAGACGCTGGGGATGGCGGCTGTCGTGTGCCTGCTCGCTGGGTGTACCAGTATCGGGGTGCCGACACGCCCTAAAGATAGCTGGCCGGAAAATTATTTCGACGAATCGAATCCTGTGTCGGGCACAGCCGCCGGTGGCGATGCCGCCCAGCACTATGCCGCGGCCAGCGAGATCTCTCCGCGCTGGTGGGAAAGCTTCAATAGCCCAAAAGTGAATGCGTTGGTCTTGCGCATGCTGGCCGGCAGCCCCTCCATCGATGAGGCGAAAGCGCGCTTGCGAGAGGCCGAGGCGCATCTGCAGGCGCAAACCGGTCAGGAATACTTTCCGGACATCTCGCTGGGTGCCGGCGCGCAACGGGAAAAAATCAACACCGCCGCCATGGGCTTGGGCGTCATCCCCTCGCCCAAACCGTTCACGGTGTATAACGCCAGCGTGGATGTGCGCTACAACTTCGATCTATTCGAGCGCAACCATCTGCTGTCCACCTCCTTGTTCCGCCAGACCGAAACAGAGCGGCTGAAGCTCTTGGCTCTGCGTCAGACCCTGGTGAGCAAGATGTTGACCACCATCGTGAAAGCCGCCTCCGATCAGACATCGCTGCAAAGTTACGGCGATATCTTGGCGCGCCAGCAGGCGCTGCTGGAATTCGACCGTAAAAGAATGACGTTGGGTGCGGGGGTGGAGCAGGACATCCTGAACCGGCAGCAAGAAATCGACCAGACCATGACGACGATCGCCATGTTGACGCAATCGGTTGCCGACGCGCGTCGGCAATTGGCGGTCTATGCCGGGCTGTCGTCCACCAAGGACATCCCCGCGCTGACGCTGGAAGAACTGCAACTGCCCAAACAACTTCCCTTGCGCTTGCCATCCGAACTGCTGCGGCGGCGGCCGGACGTCATGATGGCGGATGTCGCCATGTCGCGTGCCGGCGATCTCGTCGGCGTCTCCACGGCCAACCTTTTCCCGCAATTGTCGCTGAGCGCCAGTTATGGCTATGAAAGCCTGGCCGCGGGCCAGCTCTTCCGCCCCGACGCCGTGGTGTGGAACGCCGGTAGTTCGCTGTTGATGCCGCTTTTCAACGGTGGGCGTCTGCAAGCCGAACGGCGTGCAGCGGTGGCGGTGTACGACGAGTGTTACAGCGCCTACAAACAAACGGTGCTCGATGCTTTTCTGGAGGTCTCGAATGCGATGCAGGCCGCCGATCGCGCCGCGTCCATCTATGGTTTGCGCCAAACCGACCTCGATCAGCGCAGCCGTTTGAATCAGATCGTTCGGAAGCAACTGCAGATCGGCGATACCGCCATGCCGGCCATGCTCGAATCGCAGCGTCGTTTGTCGCTGAGCCAAGTCGAATTCGACCAAGCCAAGGCGCAGAGACTGATCGATACGATCTCGCTCTATCATGCGGTCGGAATGGGGAATTTCTAAGATGAGACACCCGCCCGCGTGGCTGCGCCATTCGATTCTGGCTATCTGCTTGAGCTGCGCTTGTATGGCGGCTTCGGCGGAGATTAACGATGGCGAGTCTTTCGAGCGGCAGCAATACATCGACCATCAGACCGTTACGCTCCATGGGGTCGGCAAGCGGACGTTCCTCTTTTTCGACATTTATGCGGCCGGGTTTTACGGTAACGTTCCCCCTGCGGAGAATAAGTTCGTGTTGGCCAAGATGGCGCCATGCATGATCGAATTGCACCTGTTGCGCACGGTATCGGCCAATGAACTGATGCATACGCTCTCCGGCGCCTTCCGACGCAATTCGTCCGAGAAAACGCTTTTGGCGCTAGCGAATAAAATTCAGGCGCTGCAGGGGATGATCGAACGCACCGGCACGCTCAATACCGGCGATATCGTGCAAATAAGCTTCAACGGCAAGGGTACGGCCATAGCGCTCAACGGCAAGCCGCTTGGCCCGCTCATCGATGGTTATTCCTTTGCGGAAATGATCTTCGCCATCTGGCTAGGCGACAACCCGATCGATACGGCGCTTAAGCAGCATCTTCTCTATGGCTGACCGGGGGGGACTGCCTTAGTGTAATCACATGTGTGAGGCGATGTGGGCCGCTTGCTACTGGCGGTTTTTTTCGAGGTCATCGATCAATGTGTCTACGGAGTCGAAACGGGCCGTCCGCGCCTTCATCATCGTGCGGGATTCTTCCATCGCTGCACGGGTCTGTGCGTTGGGCACCTTGAGCTCAAGCGGGAATGCCTGATCGTTGACCACGCGCGTAAGCAGGATTCGTACCGCGTCGGATACGGAGAGCCCCATGGCGGCTAGTGTCTCGCTGGCTTGTGTCTTGAGTTCGTCGTCCACCCGGACATGCAGCATAGTGGAATGGCTCATGATCCAGATCCTCCTTATTGTGAGAATTTTGTATCTCTTTTGAGATACTGTCAAGTAAGTGGCCTGTCTGTGACGGCATGGGGATAGCGGCAGGGCGATGAGCGGATGGCGAGAAGCAGTGGGGGGGCGTTACTGGGATCGGGGTGGCCAACTGCGCATGGGCCGTGTGCAATAGCCTTGCGTAGGATCAAATGACATTTAGCCTGCCACTCTAAATGGTTATGTCATAATCTCTGGCGCGCTTATGGATCCCCCCATACAGAGATAATCATAATGAAACCCGCAGATTTCGCTCTCGTATTGTTCCCCTTATTGGCAAACGCATCCCCCTATCAGCCGACTTATTCCTTCGATCGCGATGACACCATCACACAGATCAATGAGGATGGCCGCTCTCTTTGGGAGGAAACAGCCGTTGCGAGCATCGGTAGTAAAAAGGCGGTGGAGGCACTTAGCCAACAAACCTTGAGTTACAACGCGGATCGGCAAGAGGTCAAGGTCTTGGAGGCCTATACCACGACGGCGGATGGTCGACGTATTGATGTGCCGGCCGAAAAGATTTTTGATCAATCCAGTCCGCGAAGCCGGTATGCCTCGATGTATGGCAATTTCAAGGTCAAGGTCGTGGTGTTTCCCGAGGTAGACATCGGCGCCAAGTTGACCGTGCATTGGCAGCGTTTGAACACTGTGGCGCGCTGGCCGAATGCCCTTTTTGACAATGAAACGGTGGCAAATCTTTCTGAACGTCATCAAGCAACGAGTCACACGCTCAAGGCCCCCGAGGGGATGGTCTTGCACTGGCAATCGCTGGATGTGCCTCCCCCAGAGGTGCGCCATGTCAATGGCCAGCAGATTTTGCATTGGCGCTTCCCAACCCACCCCGGCCTGCCACGTGAAGATGACGCAGTGGGCAGCAATGTTTATAGCCCGCAAGTGGTGGTCACCAATGTCGGTAACGACCAGACGGCCGCCGATGCATACTGGTCTCGCGCTCGCTCCGCCATTGCCGTTACACCAGTGGTGCAAAAGCTGGCTGACCGGATTACCGTGGGCTTGACCGACCCGCATGCCAGGGCTGTGGCCCTGTATGAATGGGCACGGAAGAACCTGCGCCATATTGATCTTGAGCTATGGCGAGGCGATGTCGTGCCCCATACGGCGGAACAAGTCATCAAGAATGGCTATGCGGACAGCAAGGATGCCGCGACGCTGCTCCAAGCATTGATGGCGGCCTGCCACCTTCGTAGCAGCCAGGCACTGGTCATGGACCGTGACTCTCTGCCCACCAGCATTAATATGCCGTTGGTGGATCACGATCGCGTTGTACTTTATCTGGCCGACGAGAAACGATTCATTGATCCCGGCATGTCTCTGGCCCCATTTGGGCAGATCGACAGTAATGTGCTGGGACAGGAAGCATTGGTGATCGACCCCGAGAGTGGCAAGGCGCAACGCTTGCGCATGCCCGTGTTGCGGTCCGATCAGGACCAAGTCACCACTCTGAATACGCTGACCTGGCTTGCCAATGGCGATATGGAGGGTCAGGGCGAGGTGAATTTCAGAGGCGCGGCTGACTTGCTGGCCCGTTATATATTCCGAGACATCGAGCCGGGAACGGAAGACCGGGTCACGGAGAGGTTGCTGAATCAGGTCGGTTTGCATGGCACAGGCCGTTTTCAGTTGGCCGATATTCAAGATACCACTAGGCCGATGTGGTTCCGCTCGAATTATCGCCTGAGCCAAGTCGCCAATATGCCGGGTCCGGCCGCCTTGCGCCTGCCGGAGGGAGTGGGGATCGGGGTTTCCATTCGGGATGCGCTCGAAACCAGTTTGCCGGATACCCGTCATTTTCCATTTGAAATAAGTGCCGGGATGCGCATCGAACACACGGAAATTCGTCTGCCGCAAGGCCTGCAGATTCTGTCGCTGCCCAAGCCTGTGCAAATCGAGAATCGATTTGGTCACTATCGCGCCAGCTATCAAGTACAAGATGGCGTATTGAAAGTGGAGCGCAGCCTACAGTTGGATTGGCCCAGCACGACGGTCATGCCGCGTGATTACCCGGATTTTAAGGCGCTAGGGGATCGTGTTCGCCAGGATCTGCATGCTCAAGTGTTGTACCGGATGCCGTGAGAGAAAAAATGAAGCGCTTGGTTGTCTTCTCATACCTGCTCGCGATGGTTCCTGTGGCGACGGTCCATGCCGCCAGTTATCAGCCGGACATCACCATCGTGCGCTCGGAAACCCGGATCGAGGTTTCGGCTGATGGATCATTGGTGGAGGACGCGCAACTGGAAGTGCGGGTCAATACGCAAAGCGCACTCGCCGCCAATAGTCAGATGGCCCTCTCCTATAACCGCGATCTTGAGGATTTGCAGATCGTTGAGGCGGCCACGCGTACCTCATCGGGGCAAGTCTTGGCGGTTTCTCCCGGGCAGATCCTTGATCAAGCAGCGGGATTC
The DNA here is from genome assembly GCF_004363805.1 of Paludibacterium purpuratum. GTDB lineage: Bacteria > Pseudomonadota > Gammaproteobacteria > Burkholderiales > Chromobacteriaceae > Paludibacterium > Paludibacterium purpuratum. Next base: position 217,841 of record NZ_SNZP01000003.1, read on the forward strand.
AGCGGACAGCCACAATTTGGTGCCAATCGACTCCGCCAAGTGAGGTTTTCCGGGCTTGAAGTGGGAGGGCGAGCGCTATTGCATTGGCGCCGGCATGTCCGACAGGCGCTTTGGCCCTCTGGCCAGTTCGACTATACCTGGGGGCAATCGCTGCACGACCAGATTCAGTCCGCCAGTCTGACGGTCACGCTGCCAGAATCCATGCCCTTGCATTGGGAGGCAGAGGGGGTCTCGCCGATCAGTGCCTCTGTCGAATCGGGGCGCCGGGTCTGGCGCTGGACATTGCAACAGCCCAACCCACCGGCTCCCGAGGCACGTGCCGTGGAGGACGAGGACTATAGCCCGCACGTCGTGATCAGTTCCTTCGCAGACTATGCCGCGCTAGGACAGGCCTATTGGCAAGGTGCCCACGATAAGGCCTCGGTGACGCCCGATGTGCGCCGGCTTGCCCAGCGCATTACCGCGGGTAAGACCGATCGGCACGCGAAGGCTGTCGCTTTGTACGATTGGGTGAGTCAGCATATACGCTGGGTCGCGATCTATTTTGGCCATGGCGGACTTGTGCCGCACGCGGCAGACGAGGTTCTGCACAACGGTTATGGCGACTGTAAGGATCATGCAACCCTGCTACAGGCCTTGTTGTCCGCCAGTGGCATTCGTTCTTCGCAAGTGTTGATCGATGCCGGTTATCGGTATCGCTTGCCGATGTCCGCGCCCGCGCACGAAGTCTTCAACCACGCGATCAACTATTTGCCTGATGAGCACGTCTTTCTCGATAGCACACTTGCCGAGGCGCCATTCGGACAACTGTCGGAACGGGAGTATGGCAAACAAGCCTTGGTGATTGATGATCTGAATGGCCACGGCGTATTGCTTCAGACCCCCGTTGCAACTTCCATGCGTGATCAGGAGCGGGAGAAAACGATCATGACCTTATCGTCGGACGGGACCATCCACGGTAGTAGTCATGTGCAACTTGTCGGCGCGCCAGAGCTGTCAGCCAGGATGTTGTTTAGTGATCTGGCCAAAGGGGACGAAACGCGGTTGGCCATGCACATGTTGCAAAAAAGCGGCCAGACCGGCACAGGATCCTATCAGATCGGGCAACCGGATAATCTGGATATTGCTTTTAGCTTCCAGACGCATTTTGTTTTGCCAACTTTAATGAATACCGGTGAGCCGGGGGGCTTTGTCATCCCGGAAGGGGTGCGCGGCTTTGATGGGGTGGTCAGCCCATTTGCAAATACCGATAGCAAGGTCAGGCAGTTTCCTCTGCGCTTGCGGCCAGGGCATTTCCGAGAAGAGACGCAATTGACGCTTCCTCCCGGCCTGAGTGTCTTGGCGTTGCCCGTGGATACTGAACTAACCACCCGCTTTGGCCGCTATCAGGCGCATTATCGGCGGCAAGGGGCGAAATTGATGGTTGTGCGTGATCTACTGCTCGATTGGCCGACCCCATGGATCGGCCCTTCGGATTACCCTGATTTTGCGGAAATGGGGATGCGAATTTTGAATGACACGTCCGCTCAGGTGATTTATCAACCTCAGCGAAAATCGGATATTTCAACACCGTGAATGAACTGGCCGGCTCCTTTTTCTGGCTCTGGAGCCGTCATTTGTACTTCCGTCCCCTATATGCCTCGCGAGCTTCGCTGGGCGCAGTTACGGCTTGGCACCCTTTTGCTCGAATCGCTGGTGTATCTCAACGGTCAGCATCTCGATACGCTCAGACATCTGTTTGGTGAGTTCTGTCAGCTGTGTATTCTGCTTCAGTAGTTCCAGCATTTGTGCCGAGTTTTGCGCGGCGATTGCCTGGCGCTGTTCGTTGGCGGCAGCAATCGCCTCTCTATGTTGCGCATCCGCCGTTGCGTGTGCGCTGTCTCGAGCGGCCTGCCTTGTCTGAGCGAGCAAGATGAGTGGCGCGGCATAGGCGGCCTGGAGACTGAACGCCAGGTTGAGAAGAATGAACGGATAGACGTCGAACTTGGTGAGACCAAGAACGTTGACCCCAATCCAGATGGCGACAATGGTCGTCTGCGCCCCTAAGAAAAGTGGTGTTCCGAAAAAACGCGCGAATGCTTCGGCTTTGAGCGCGAACCAATCGTTACCGAAGGTGGTGGTAAGGTGCGCATGAGGGCGGTGGAAGCGCAAGTGGTCGACGTCAGGGAAGTCGGCAGAGTCGGATGGTGGTGATTTCATAGTAATCTCCCTGGTAATCCATTTGAAATTGGTATGAACTCCCGCGCATGCGCCGGCACATACCTGCATGTCATTGTGGTTGATCTCGCCCCAGTGGACAATCCGATGACAAGCTTGTCATCGGAAGGATAATTTTTCCGCGGGATGGAAGCATATCCTTGCCGAATGCCATTCAGTCTCGCCCGCAACGCGAGTGGTTCTTCAATTAGCCGCTGGCTGCCATTCTCCGGTTCCTCAAGCAAACCGTATGCGGGCTTCCTCAAAATCAAATGGTTTGGTGATGTCGTCCACTGCGCCGATTTAAATCGTGTTTTTCAAAAATCATTCCACTAGCAAATAAAATTTCTTGCAGTAAACATTCCCCGCCGTTAAGCAAAAGCTTCGCCGCGTGGCCATCCTGTGCAGGGTTGGCAGTGGTTGATCATGGCCTTGTAATTAAGTGTTTTTGAGTTTTTTTAGATTAAATCTAATTTAAATATTGAATCTTGGTAAAAACAATGACTACTTGGGTTTTTATTATTTAAATAATATGAATGTTTTTTTAAGTGGGGTGGCTGGCGAATTTTATTGGGGAAAGCGGTTTTTTCTGTTTGGCTCAATAAATATTGTGAAGCAAACTTTCTAAAACTTGGGAGAAAATATGTCTGTCATTAATCTTCAACCGCATAGCGGCGATGTCAATTTGGGTGCTATCTCCACTCAGCTTCATATTTATAACACGGGGAAACCAAGTGCAGAAACAGGGCACTATGACATCAAGATCGGTAACAATGCATGGGTGTTAGGCGTAAACATTCAGACGGGACATACCGATACTTATAACCCACAAGGCGCCGTTGTGCTGATCAATAACTGGGGCATGACCCGTTTGCAAGCATTGTACGGCACCCTTGCCATGTCTCCTGAAGAGGCCGGCCTCGAGACTTCTACTGAAGATCGCGATCTCTCGCATATCCCGAAATAAGTCGAGGCGAGTAACGCAAATCGTCCGTATCGCATCAAGGACGAAAAGCTATCTGGAAGCTTATTCAGGTCTGCAAAGGCTTGGGTGAGCTTCCAGGTGGTTAGTGGGCTGGGTCGGCGCGAGCGTTCAGTTTTCTTCCGCTTCGCCCAGCGACACTAGCAAGCTACGCGCATGGCGTGCCAGTATCGCCCGCAACGCGAGCGGTTCTTCGATCTCGAACGCAAACGGCAGACGCGCCAGCTCCCTGGCCACCCACTCGAGATCGTCGGCCTGAATGAGCAGCTGTGTACCGTTATCCCGTTCCTCAAGCAAACCGAATGCGGCAAAGATGGCCGCGCGGGCACGGCTTAAGTCGGCGTACAGATGCACGCGGATACGGTGGGTACGCTCAATCCCGGCAAAAGCCCGCGTCAGGTAAGCCAGTGGGTCGAAATCCGAGGGTTTGGCGAAATGCCGGGCGACCGGCCGTGCCGTGGCGATACGATCGAGGCGAAAGGTGCGAATGGTCTGGCGCAGATGACAGAAGCCGATCAAATACCAAGAACCGCCCAGAAAAGCCAGCCCGTAAGGATCGACCCATCTTTCGCTCTGGGGTTGGTTTGGAGTTCGATAGCCAAGTTCGACCGCCTGTTGGTCTCGCGCCGCGCCGCTTAATAAGGCAAGAACCTCTCCATCGTTCGAGGACGTGGCCTTGGCCAGGTCGAGCGAGACCGTCGCGCCTAGCGCACGCAACTGCTTCTTCAGGTTTTCCGGCATCACCCGCTCAATCTTCGATAAGGCGCTGTTACCGGCCTGCGTGCTGCTGTTCAGTCCGAGGTGACGACTAGCGACCAGTCCCAAGCCCAGGGCGATCGCCTCTTCATTGGTAAACATCATCGGCGGCAGTTTGAAGCCCTGCATCAGCCGATAGCCGCCATCGCGCCCACGCTCGGCCATGACCGGGATGCCCAGCGATTCCAGCGTTTGGATATATCGCCGCAAGGTGCGCGGATCCACGTCCAGACGCCGCGCCAATTCCGGGCCACTCATCAGGCCATGGCTTTGCATCAGTTCGAGTAGGGCGAAGACTCGTGTCGTGGATTGGCTCATGGCTTGATGATAAATCGAAACAGGGCAAATTCCGTCCTATTTCGCATTTACGCTAACGACAGCAACGGACATCCATCCCCGATGAGGAGAAGCCATGAGTGAATACGCCAATCTGTGGTTGTACTTTTTGCTGGTCTTCGGCGTCATCATCCTGCCCGGCATGGATATGGCGTTTGTCATGAGTAGCAGCATGACGGGAGGGCGACGCGTCGGGCTGGTCGCGGTAGCCGGCATCGTGGCCGGCGGGATATGCCACATGCTGATTGCGGCCACAGGGCTGAGCGTACTGCTCAAGCTCGTTCCGGCTACTTTCCTGATTTTGCTGTTTGCCGGTGCGATCTATATCGCCTGGATTGGTTGGTCCTTACTGCATACCCGCTCGCTGGCCAGTTCGGTGGCGACCAGGGGCGCGCGTACTGCCCGACAGGGCTTCTTCGGGGCGATGGCGACCTGTCTGCTCAATCCCAAAGCCTACCTGTTCATGCTCGCGATCTTCCCGCAGTTTGTACGCGCCGACCGGGGGCCGATCTGGATGCAGGCCAGTGTGCTGAGCTTGATCACCGCGGCTACGCAAGTGGCGGTCTACGGCAGCCTGGCGCTGCTGGCCGCCCAGGCCATGAAAACGCTGGCGGATAAACCCAAAGCCGGCGCCTATGCGGCACGCGGTGTCGGGCTGATGCTGATTCTGGCATCCGTCGTCACCGTATGGAGCGGCATTCGATCGCTGTAAGCGAGCCGCTGACGATCCCTCGCGTCAATGCATCGTCGATCACGAAAACCGGGGCGGTTCCCCGCGATCGTGGCGATACTGGCAGATCCGTTGCGCTCCAGGTACGCGAGCGTTCATTGCCCTGTCCATCTGTCCTGCCCCCATGCCAGATTGTCATGGCCGATTGGGCAGACGAGGAAAGCGCAAGATCTTTTATTTGCCGCTGTAGTACTAGTGTGTGGTCCTTTTGCGGCGTAATCTGCATCTGCTCACCAAACACCTGGCGCGGCACGCTTCCATGAGCAGTTTCACGCATCGCGGGCAGCTTCCTGGCGGCAGAGATATTTCCGGAAATCGACTAGCGAAAACCCATAAGGACTCCATGGAAAACCTGCCCGTTTCCGCCCCCTGTGTACTGCTGGTTGGCCTCATGCCCGGCTTCGGCGGCATGCACCTGCCCCGGCATCTGGCCCGCGTGGGCTTGCGCGTGGCCTTCCTCGGCACGAGGGCCTGTATGGCCTCTAGCTCCGGCTTCGTGGAGGAGTTTCTCCCTTGGGAGCCCGAGAACGGCGGCCACTATCAGGTGGCCCCGTTCGCCAAGGCGGTCCGGCATTGCCGGCCTGTCTGCCTCGTCCCCATCGACGAATGCGCCGCTGAACTACTTCAAATCATGGGTCGGGGAACAACGGGGCAAGAGGCGGCATTCACCCTTCCCGGAGACATTGCCGAACTGGTCCGCAATTCCCTGGGAAACCCGGATCATTACCCGCTGGCATCAGCCCGACAGCGCGCTTATCAGACCAGCCGGACGGCGGACATCCCGGTCCCGGAGCAGGCTGACGTGTCGACCCTGGGAGAGATCATTGACTTCGCGCGTCGCCATCAGTGGCGGATCGTGGTGAAGAGGGAACGCTCCATGGGGGGGGTAGGGATCCACATCCTCGATAGCGAGGCGGCCACCAGGGAGTTCGTGGCACAGGGCCTCTTCCTGGCTTCTGGCGGAAAATGGGTTGCCCAGGCCTTCATGCCGGGCCGCCTGGGCATGCATGCGGTGTTCGCCGTCCGAGGGCACGTGCTGGCTGCGGTGAGCGCCATCCAATTACTCAGGCGGAGCGAGAATGCGAGCGCGCCGAGCAGCGTGGTCATGCTCTGCGGGCACAAGGCTATGGCCGCCAGCGGTGCCGCGTTCGTCGAGGCCACGGGGGCCTCGGGTTTCCACGGCTGGGACTTTCAGGTCGATGAAGGCGGAAACGCCTTTTTGATTGAACACAATCCCCGTCCCATCTCCATCTCCCATCTGGGCGGGTTGCTGGGCAGTGACCTCATGGCCGCCCTGGCGGCTTCCTGTGGTGTTCGTGTTCCGCCGCCCCCGCATCCGCCGATGGATGAATGCCGGGTGACGCTTTTTCCCGACGAGTGGCGGCGGGATGCCGCAAGCCCGTGGCTGCACGGCCAGTTCCATGATGTCCCCTGGGATGATCCCGCCCTGCTGGGGAGAGTGATGGCGGCAAATTTCAGTTATCGGTGATCGCCGCCTGCCGGCGCTGCCCCACGGCGAACCCCGGTCTTCCCCCGCCCGGTCAAACGCATACACGTCGGTTTCCAGGATCCGCATGGTGAACCGCTCGATCGCTTCATTGCCGTACAGGAGGCGGCTCGCAGTCTGCTGGCCGCGGTGAGCTACAAGCTGGATGTCCTGCAGGCGGCCGCACGAGAATAAAGTAGGCGTCATGTGGCGCGAGCGCGTTCTACCGCAACGAAGCTGGGGCGTGCTCGCCGCAGTCCGTCGATACTAGCGTTCCGCACGTGTCCGAAAGTTTCCGCAACAGCGGGATCGCGGCGCGCAAGCTGGTCATTTCGTCGGTACTCAATGCGTGCAACATGGCGTTCGCCAGCCAATGCGATCGTCGAGCGCGCTCCTCTGCGATTTCGGCGCGTCCCAGCGCTGTGAGCGCGATCAGGACGCCTCGTCCGTCCTGTGGGTCAGGATAGCGGGTGACCAAGCCGGCTTCTTCGAGTGTCGCGATAACAAGCCGCATGCTCTGATGCTTCACCCCTCGGTTCTCCGCGATCGTCGCGATACTGACAGATCCGTTGCGCTCCAGGTATGCGAGCGTCTCCCCTTGTGCCGTCGTCGGCGTACCCGCTTGCGAGCGGACGGCACGGACGAATTGCCCAATGGCGCCACGCAGATCTTCTGCCAAAGCGGCCGCATCGCTGGTTGTATCGTATGTTTGCTTGGTCAACTTAGGCCTCTTCTTCTTTCGTAAGCTTCCGCTCCGCCTTTATTTCTCTGGCATCTGGCCAGCACGCAACTGCGCCAGGACGGATGGCAGCGTGTTGATCCCCCAATGTTCGATATAGCGCCCATCGCGAATGCGGACGATGTCGATCACCTCGATCGTCACAGGCAAGCCGGTCGCCGCGATACCCAACAGCGAGCCGGTGTGTTTGCCGGTCACGCGCTTCCGGGTGGTGACTTTGTCGCCATCGCACAATTGTTCATGGATTTGGACGGAGAGGCCGCCAAGCGCCGGTCTCAGGACATGCTCAAAGGTATGCCAGAGGCTCTCCGCATCATTGGGCGTGCCGGGCGCCGCCGAATGGTTGACGAAATCGGCATCGACCAGCGCGTCAAACGCGCTTCTGCTCCCTTGCTCTATCACTTCCCGGTTGAAGCGCCGGACAATTTCCTTGTTACTTTCCACGCCCATATCACTCTCCTCCAGAATCATCGATCGTCTCAACAAGCCGTTTAGATGATTTTATACAGTTAAACTGTATAAATGCAATGGGTATTCCGCTTCAACCCGGAGGCGGCACGTAGTCTGCTGGCCGCGGTGGGCGTTCTATCGGTTCCGGGTGGGACCGGGCCGGTTCCCGCAAGCGACGCGTCGAAATCAGTGGCGGTGCCGCTTTTAAGCAGGAAAGTCTCTGCGGTACTTGGGGTGACTTCGCCATCCGGACCTGTTTCCCAGCAGAATCATGTTGCAAATCCACTAAATGTTATTGATAATCATTCTCAATAAAGCCTTTGTGAGAATGATGTATGGACGCGATTGCTCTGGCACCTCCTTCCCGATTGAAAAGGGCTTTGGCCATTTTCGGCCCTGGCCTGGTGGTCATGCTGGCCGATACGGATGCCGGTAGCATCATCACGGCCGCCCAGAGTGGGGCCCAGTGGGGCTACAAGTTATTGCTACTGCAGATTTTGCTGATTCCCGTACTGTATATCGTGCAGGAGCTCACGGTGCGGTTGGGCACGGTGACCGGTAAGGGGCACGGCGATCTGATCAAACACCATTTCGGACGTCGATGGGGCTGGCTGTCGGTGGGCACGCTGCTGGCGGCCTGCCTGGGGGCGCTTCTGACGGAGATGAGCGGTCTGGTCGGTGTCGGGCAAATGTATGGTATTCCCGCCTGGCAAATGCTGAGTGCGGCCGTGGCCGGCTTGTCGCTGATGGCCTATACCGGCTCGTATCGATCGGTGGAACGGATCGCCATTGCTTTAGGCGCTTTCGAACTGGTGTTTGTGGTCGTGGCCTGCAAGGCGCGGCCTGAAGGCGCCGCGATGCTGGCCGGGTTGTCCAGCATGCCGCTGGGCAATCATGACTATCTTTTCCTGGTCGCCGCGAACATTGGTGCGGTCATCATGCCGTGGATGGTGTTTTATCAGCAGTCTGCGGTGGTAGAGAAAGGCCTGAGGGTGCACCATTTGCGTGCGGCGCGCTGGGACACGGCCATTGGCGCGGTGGTCACCCAGGTGATCATGGCCATGGTTTTGATTGTGACGGCAGCCACCTTGGCAAGTCGCGGACACAGCCACGCCGAATTGAATACCGTGCAGCAGATTGCCGACGCGATTACGCCGTTCCTGGGCGAACAGACAGGTAAGTTGCTGTTTGGCATGGGGATGATTGGTGCCTCACTGGTGGCGGCGATCGTTGTAACGTTGACGGCAGCACGAGCGCTGGGCGAGCTCATGGGGTATCGCCACACGTTGGAACACTCGCCGCGTCAAGCGCCTTGGTTCTATGCCACGTATACGCTGTCTCTGCTGCTGGCCGCGCTGTTTGTCGGCTCGGGGGCAAGTATGATCACCATCGGTGTTGGTGTTCAGGTGATGAATGCGTTGCTACTGCCGATCGTACTGGGTTTTCTCTATCTGTTGGCGCGGCGCCTGCCCAGCCCTTATCGACTTAAGGGCGCCTATGCCTGGGTGGCGGCCTCAATCATCGGCGTGACCGTTTGCCTTGGCGTGTATTCGGGGATTGCCGGTCTCTTCGCCTGATCGATCGCCTTGTCCCTGGACGTGGGCTTGATGACGGATGGAGGCAACAACCCGGTTTCCTTAACTAGGTTGCATTCACCTCGCGGTTGTCCGATAGCGGGACAAAATTCATGGTTTTGCCATCGAGCGCTTCAATGACGCCATCTTCAATGTTGTAAACCCAACCATGCAGATTGAGTCGGCGTTGAGCAATGGCAAGGGCAACGGACGGGTGGGTTCTGATGTTCGCGAGTTGGGCTATCACATTTTCCCGAACCAGCGCATCGGCTTTCTCCTGTTGGGTGGCATATTCTCTAGCGGAAACGATCGCCTTAGCGGAGTCGGCATAGCGTAACCAGTGAGCGACCGCCGGAAGATGGTCGAGACACTGGCAACTGGAGATGGCCGCCATCGCCCCGCAATTCGAATGACCGCAAATGACGATGTCGGTTATTTTTAGAACGGATACCGCATATTCGACCGTCGCCGAGACGCCGCCAGGCTCGGGGCCGTAGGATGGCACGATATTTCCCGCATTGCGGATGACAAAAAGATCGCCAGGTTCTTGCTGGGTTAACAGTTCCGGTACGACCCGGCTGTCGGAGCACGTCACAAAGAGTGCTTTGGGGCTCTGCTGTTCCGCCAGTTCTTTAAATAGCGCTGTTCTAGTCGGATAGACCTCTTTTTGGAATTTCAAAAAACCTTCAATCACTTTTTGCACTAGCAAAACCTCCAAATGAGCCGCCCCGGCATCGGTAGATGGCTATCTTGCCACCGGATCGGGGGACTTACAAAAACCGGGGCAGTCCGCACGGCCCGAAAGGAACTGGCTGGTGTCGTGGCTGCCGGCAGAGCATGGGATCCCCGTGCTCTGTGGCCTGGGAAGCTTTATGGTTCCGATCACAAAATTGTGTCCCGGGGAGCATAACTCTGCCGCCCTCTGGAAGCATATCGTTGTTGTTTTCTCGGCATTTCCCTGCCCCCGTGCGCGTGCTACCGCTCGTAGCTGGAAGGATAACTTGGCCGAATGCACCGTTTAGTAACCATAAAATTGCCTGGAGGCAAAAGCCGATGGATTATGGACCGAGCCGCCGCTTTTACCGCCGCTGATTCCAAAGCACGACATGCTGTCGATGCCTCGCCATTAGCCGGCTGGCTACAGGTCAGCGACTGAGCAGTTCGACGTACGCCTGGTAGCTGTAGTTGCGGTTCTTTTTTTGCCCTGTCATTTCCGTTACGATACCCAAATCTTCGAGCGCCTTCACCGCAGCCGTAGCAGTAGGAAAGCTGGTATCCAATTGCTGTCGCACTCGTTCGATCGTGAAGCGTGGCATCATCGGCAGCATCTCGAATAGCCGATAGCTTGCAGGGCCAGCCTTGGTCGACTGCAGCAGCCGTCTGCGGTCGGCCGCGATGAGACTGGCGACTTCAATGATGTTTTTCTCCGCATACCCGGCGGCGGTAGTTACCCCCTCCAGAAAGAAAGATACCCAGGATTCCCAATCTCCATCGGTACGAATGGCCGACAAGCGACGGTAGTACTCCGTCTGGTGCTGCTTCAGGTAGCCACTGAGGTACATCAACGGCTCCGACAGTAATCCCCAATGCTCGAATAATGCCGCGATCAGCAGACGACCGATGCGACCGTTGCCGTCAAGGAAGGGGTGGATGGTTTCAAACTGAGCGTGGACAAGCGCCACTTTAATCAGGAGTGGCAAATCTTTCGTTTCATCGTGAATGAACCGTTCCATGTCTGCCAGCAAGTCGGATACGCACTCCGGCGGAGGTGGTACAAATACTGCATTGCCGGGCCTGGTTCCTCCGATCCAGTTTTGCGACCGACGCAATTCGCCCGGCTGTTTTGTGGCGCCTCGCGCACCATTGAGCAATTGCCGATGAGCATCGCACAGCAGTCGCACACTGATGGGCAGCCCATTGGGGATGCGAAATTGTTCCTGAACCCAGCGGAAAGCCTGCAGGTAGTTGGTGATCTCCTCCACGTCGTCGGTGTTGCTCACCTTGAAACCAGCCTCTTCATCGAACAAGTCGGTCAGCGTGGCCTGTGTGCCCTCGATCTGGGAAGTAAGCAAGGCTTCCTTGCGGATGGCGCTGTAAAGCAGCCAGTCCACTGACGGCACCAATCCCGATACCCCTTCCAGGCGCGCCAGCGCCAGTTCTGCCTGGCGATTGAGGTCAATGAACGCCGTGGGGGATAATGCAGGATCCGTCGGTGGCAACGGGTGGGGCACGAATGCGTGTACCGTTTCACCCAGAGTCGTCGAAATCGCGTAGCTACCAGAGGTGCGAGGCATTTAAAGTACTCTTTAGTACATTGAAATCAAATTAAACCATCCTTTAATTTGATTCGCAACAATGAACGAAAGCTTTCATATCACCGTAAAGTCAGTGCATCAGGACAGGGCCGCAAAGGCGTTGGTGCCAGAGGTACTTTAATCGCGGATGACAACAACGAAGGAAAAATAAAAAAGGGGGATGGTGGACCGAAGGAGGATCGAACTCCCGACCTCTGCATTGCGAACGCAGCGCTCTCCCAGCTGAGCTATCGGCCCCCGAAGAATGCCGTAAATTCTAGAGATCCCCGTCGCGGCTGACAAGCCCCCGTCCGGCTTTCCCGTTGCAGCTCCGTCCGGCTGTTGCGCTGCAGCAGAAATTTCTTGATATACCGCAATGTCGCTTGCATTTCTTGTCAGCTTGCGGCAAGAATCGAAGCTCGACATTCAACATAAATTCAAAGACAAAGAGCATGGCACTAATCGTACAAAAGTACGGGGGCACGTCTGTCGGCACCACGGAAAGAATCAAGAACGTGGCGCGGCGTGTGGCCCGTTGGAAGGCGCAGGGGCATGACCTGGTGATCGTTGTGTCGGCGATGAGTGGAGAAACCAACCGTCTGATCGCTCTGGCGAACGATATTCAAGCCAATCCGGATCCGCGCGAACTGGATGTGGTGGTTTCCACCGGCGAGCAGGTCACCATTGGTCTGTTGTCGATGGCGCTGCAGGAAATCGGTGTACCGGCCCACAGCTATTGCGGCTGGCAGGTGCGGGTCACCACCGACAGCGCGCATGGCAAGGCACGCATTCAATCGATCGACGAAGAGGAAATCCGCGCCGATCTGTCCGCCGGCAAAGTGGTGATCGTGGCGGGTTTTCAGGGTGTGGACGAGTTGGGCCACATCACGACGCTGGGCCGCGGCGGTTCGGATACTTCGGCCGTGGCATTGGCCGCGGCGCTGGGCGCCGAGGAATGCCAGATCTACACCGATGTCGACGGGGTCTATACCACCGACCCGCGCGTGGTGCCGGAGGCGCGCCGCCTCAAGACCATCACCTTCGAGGAGATGATCGAGATGGCGAGTCTGGGCTCCAAGGTGCTGCAGATTCGTTCGGTCGAATTCGCCGGCAAGTACCGGGTTCGCTTGCGCGTGTTGTCCAGTTTCGAAGAGGACGAAGGGGAAGGCACGCTGATTACGTTTGAGGAAGATGAGAATATGGAAAAGGCAGTTGTGGCAGGCATCGCATTTGACCGCAATGAAGCGCGCATCAACGTCAAAGGGGTGCCGGACAAGCCGGGCATTGCCTATCAGATCCTCGGGCCGATCGCCGATGCCAATATCGAAGTCGACATGATCATCCAGAATGTCGGCGAAAACGGCACTACGGATTTTTCCTTCACCGTGCCGCGCGGCGAATTTCAGCGTTCGCTGACCATTCTGCGCGATGTGCAGGCGCATATCGGCGCCGCCAAGATTGATGCCAATGACAAGGTGGCCAAACTGTCGATCGTCGGCGTGGGCATGCGGTCGCATTGCGGCGTGGCGTCGACCATGTTCCGCACCCTGGCGGAGGAGGGCATCAACATCCAGATGATCTCCACTTCGGAAATCAAGGTGTCGGTGCTGGTGGACGAAAAATATCTGGAATTGGCCGTTCGCGTGTTGCATAAGGCTTTTTCCCTGGATCAGGAAGATTAATTCCTGCGAAGCTTGACAGAGGTGGCGGGTTTCCTTAATATCGCAAACCTCTGAACGGAGAAATGGCCGAGTGGTCGAAGGCACACCCCTGCTAAGGGTGCATACGGGCAAAACCTGTATCGAGGGTTCGAATCCCTCTTTCTCCGCCAGACCTCCCGCGCACCCGTAGCTCAGTTGGATAGAGTATCTGGCTACGAACCAGAGGGTCGGGCGTTCGAATCGCTCCGGGTGCGCCACTCCTGGTCCCCATCGTCTAGAGGCCTAGGACATCGCCCTTTCACGGCGGTAACCGGGGTTCGAATCCCCGTGGGGACGCCAAGATTGATTAGCCACTTATTCTTTTCGAGAAAAGTGGCTTTTTTCATGTTCGTGCGTCTCTCGCGCCGCTTCCTGATGGCGGCGATGCAACAGCGCCTATCGGCCTCCCGGTCCATGTTCTCCCGTCATTCCCTAGTAATCCGGTCGCGATGGCGCCGTCGATGACTAAGCTTAAATAATATGACTGTGTTATTTTTTGAGCATGCTGGATAGAATGTAAGCCACATTACGTTGAGATGACGATGCGCATTGCAAACCTGCTTTGGCAGTGGCTGCTCGGCCTGTTGCCGGGCGAAGTCGAGCCGAACGAAACCGGTTGGCTGGTCAGCCCGCGCTTACATATGCCGCTGATCGTGTTTAGGCGTGCGCAGATGATTCTCAACCGGGTCAGGTTGTTTGCCAGTCTGTTCGCCGTGCTGACGCCGCTATGGGTGTTGGTGGATGTCGCCACGTTTCCGATGGCGCTGTGGTTGCGCCTGGCCGCGCTGCGGCTGGTGGCCACCTGTGCCTTTGTCGCATTGGTGTTGTTATTGCCGCAGCATGGTCGCCTGCGCCATGCCTATCGCGCGATGATTGCGCTGTTCGCTATTCCCACCGTGTTCTATTTGGTTTCCCACCTGCTACTGACACAACAGCATTTGCATGGCTCGGCGGCGGCGATCAGTGCCGGCTATGCATTCCTGCCGTTTGTGTTGCTGGCCGGCCTGGCGATCTTCCCCCTGACGTTGATCGAGACGGCGTTTTTTTCACTGGCGGTGTTGGGGGCGAACATGGTGGCCTATGCCTTCAACTGGGGCGAGGTCAGCTTGCCGTCGTTCGGGGCGCAACTATGGCTGCTGATGCTGTTGGCCGGCGTGGCGAGCCTGGCCAGCCTGAGCCAATTGGCCTTTATCATCGCATTGGTCAATCAAACGATTCACGATCCGTTGACCGGGATGTTCTCGCGACGTAGCGGCGAGGAGTTGCTGGAGTTGCAGCAAAGCTATGCTTTGCGCCACAACACCCCGTTGTCGATTGCTTTCGTCGATCTGGATTGTTTCAAGCGCATCAACGACGACTTCGGACACGAGGCCGGCGACAAGGTGCTCAAGCAGGTCAATCGCGCCATCGGGCGCAATCTGCGTCATGGCGATATTCTGATCCGCTGGGGCGGCGAGGAGTTTTTGCTGGTGATGCCGAATACCGATAAGACGCAGGCGCGCCAGGCCTTGCTGCGAGTGTTGGAGAGCGGCTTGGGCAAACGTCCGGATGGCGATACCCTGACTTGCAGCATCGGCTTGGCCGAACGGCATGCCGATCGCGAGTGCGGCTGGCGTGCGCTGGTCGACATGGCCGATGTGCGCATGTATCGCGCCAAACGGGAGGGCGGCAACCGCCTGGTGACGGAGGTGGAGGAGGAGCCGGTCATGAACCGGCCCCTGGTGACGCCTTGATCAGCGGGTGATCGGCTTGTAGCGGATGCGCTTGGGTTTTGCGCCTTCCTCGCCCAATCGTTTCTTCTTGTCGGCTTCGTACTCCTGGTAGTTACCGTCGAAGAATACCCACTTGGAATCGCCTTCGCAGGCCAGGATGTGGGTGGCGATGCGGTCGAGGAACCAGCGGTCGTGGCTGATCACCATGACGCAACCGGCGAACTCCAACAGCGCGTCTTCCAGTGCGCGTAGCGTTTCCACGTCGAGGTCGTTGGACGGTTCGTCGAGCAGCAGCACGTTGCCGCCGGCGATCAGGGTCTTGGCCAAGTGCAGCCGGCCGCGTTCACCGCCCGACAGTTGGCCGACGATTTTCTGCTGATCGGCGCCCTTGAAGTTGAAGCGGCCGATGTAGGCGCGCGATGGCGTTTCGTAGCGTCCTACCGTCAACAGGTCGTGGCCGTCGGCGATTTCGTCGAAGACGGTCTTGTTGGCGTCCAGCGAGCCGCGGCTTTGATCGACGTAGGCCATCTTCGCCGTCGGCCCGATCTTGACGTCGCCGCTATCCGGCTGTTCTTGGCCGGCGATCATGCGGAATAGCGTGGACTTACCGGCGCCGTTGGGGCCGATGATGCCGACGATGGCGCCTGGCGGCACCTTGAAGCTCAGGTCGTCGATCAACAGCCGGTCGCCGAAGGCCTTGCTGACATGGTCGAACTCGATGACCTCGTTACCCAGCCGTTCGCCGACCGGGATGAAGATTTCCTGGGTTTCGTTGCGGCGCTGGTATTCCTGGCTCGACAGTTCTTCGAAACGCGACAGACGGGCCTTGGACTTGGCCTGGCGTCCCTTGGGGTTCTGACGAACCCATTCCAATTCTTTCTTGATGGCGCGCTGGCGGGCCGATTCGCTCGATTCCTCCTGTTTCAGGCGTGCCTCCTTCTGGTCGAGCCAAGAGGAGTAATTGCCCTTCCAGGGGATGCCGTGTCCGCGGTCGAGCTCGAGAATCCATTCGGCGGCGTTGTCGAGGAAGTAGCGGTCGTGCGTCACGGCCACCACGGTGCCGGGGAAACGTACCAGGAACTGTTCCAGCCATTCGACCGATTCGGCGTCCAGGTGGTTGGTCGGCTCGTCGAGCAGCAGCATGTCGGGTTTGGACAGCAGCAGGCGGCACAGCGCCACGCGGCGCTTTTCGCCGCCGGACAGATGGTCGATCTTGGCATCCCAATCCGGCAGGCGCAGCGCGTCGGCGGCGATTTCCATCTGCTGGTTGGCGCTGCCGTCGCTGGCGGCCAGGATGGCCTCGTACTTGGCTTGTTCGGCCGACAGGAAATCGAAGTCGGCATCCGGTTCGGCGTAAGCGGCGTAAATTTCGTCCAGCTTCTTCTGCGCCGTCACCACGTCGCCCAACCCTTCTTCCACCGCTTCGCGCACGGTGTGCTCGGGGTTGAGTTCCGGCTCTTGCGCCAGATAGCCGATCTTGATGCCCGGCATCGGGATGGCTTCGCCCTCGATTTCCTTGTCGAGGCCGGCCATGATGCGCAGCACGGTGGATTTGCCCGAGCCGTTCAGGCCCAACAGGCCGATCTTGGCGCCAGGGAAGAAGCTAAGCGAAATGTCCTTGATGATCTGCCGCTTGGGCGGCACCACCTTGCTGACACGCAGCATCGAAAACACGTATTGAGACATGACTATCCGCTGAAATGTGGGTCGAAAAAAAGCGATTTTACCACGCCGTCAATGGGTGTATTCCTCGAGCAGCGTGTCCTGGGCGCAGCGCAGCCTGCCGCGCACGGCTTTGCGGCGATAGCTGCCGTCCGGTTGCATTTCCCAGGCATTGACGTTGTCTTCGAGGTACAAGCGCAACGCTTCCTTGATCAGCCGGCGCTTGAGCTTCGCATCGACGATCGGCACACAGGTTTCGATGCGGCGGAAGAAGTTGCGTCCCATCCAGTCGGCGCTGGCGATGTACAGGTCTTCCTCGCGGTCGTTGTAGAAGTAGAAGACACGCGGGTGTTCCAGAAAGCGACCGACGATCGAGCGCACGGTGATGTTGTCCGACAAGCCGGGTACACCGGGACGTAGCGCACAGACGCCGCGCACGATCAATTGGATCTTCACGCCGGCTTGGCTTGCGCGGTACAGCGAGGTGATCACCTGCGGGTCGAGCAGCGCGTTCATCTTGGCGATGATCTGCGCTTGGCGGCCTGCTTCGGCATGTTGGATCTCGCGGTCGATCGATTCGAGGATCATGCTGTGCAAGGTGAACGGGCTCTGGTGCAGCAGATAGAGCTTGCTGGCGCGGCCAAGGCCGGTCAACTGCACGAAAATATCGTTGACGTCGCTCGCGACTTTCTCGTTGCAGGTCAACAAGCCGAAGTCGGTATACAGCCGTGCGGTGCGCGGATGGTAGTTGCCGGTGCCCAGATGCACGTAGCGGATAAGTCCGCGTTCTTCGCGCCGCACGACCATCAGCATCTTGGCATGCACCTTGTAGCCGAACACGCCGTACACCACGTGTGCACCGGCATCCTCCAACTGCGAGGCCCAGCTGATGTTGGCCTCCTCGTCGAAGCGCGCCATGAGTTCCACCACCACGGTCACTTGTTTGCCGGCGCGCGCGGCGGCGATCAGCGAGTCCATCAGTACCGAGTCGGTGCCGGTACGGTAAACCGTCATCTTGATCGCCACCACTTGCGGGTCGGTGGCCGCCAGGTTCAGCAAATCGATGACCGGCTGGAAGCTTTGATAGGGGTGATGCAGCAGAATGTCGCCTTGGCCGATGGCCTCGAACAGGCCGATCTTTTTATCCAGTGCGGGCGGCAGACTGGGCACGAACGGCTTGAATTTCAGGTCCGGGCGGTCGACCAGGTCGGCCAGTTGCATCAGGCGCACCAGGTTGACCGGGCCGTCGACGCGGAAGACATCGCGTTTGTCGAGGCCGAACTGGGTGAGCAGGAATTCCTCCATGTGCGGCGGGCAGGTGTCGGCCACTTCCAGCCGGACGGCGTCGCCGAACTGGCGGTGGCGCAATTCGCCTTGCAGCGCGGTGCGCAGGTTTTTCATGTCCTCTTCTTCGAGGTTGAGTTCGCTATTGCGCGTCACGCGGAATTGATAGCATCCCTTGACCGTCATGCCGAGGAACAGCTCGTGCACATGCGAGTGCAGGATCGAGGACAGGAAAACGAAGGTATGGGGGTGGCCGTCGCTGATTTCGGCCGGTAACTGGATGACGCGCGGCAAGATACGCGGCGCCTGCACGATGGCGATGCCGGACTGGCGACCGAAGGCATCGCGGCCCTCCAGCTCGACGGCGAAGTTCAGACTTTTGTTGAGCACCTTGGGGAACGGGTGCGACGGGTCGAGCCCGATCGGCGTCAGGATCGGCATCAATTCGCGGTGGAAAAACGCCTTCACCCATTCCTGTTGTTCGATGGTCCACTCGATACGGCGCAGAAACTGGATGCTCTCGTCGCGTAGCGCCGGGAAGATCACCTCGCGCATGACGCCGTATTGCTCTTGAATCAGTTGGCGCGCGCCGGCACAGACCTTCTCCAAGCACTGTTCGGCATTGCGGCCGTCCGCCAGGATGCGTTCCGGGGTGTGTTCCTTGACCTCCTTGAGCCAGGCCACGCGCACCTCGAAGAATTCGTCCAGGTTGGAGGAGACGATGCAAAGAAACTTCAGACGCTCCAGCAGGGGGAGCCTGGGGTCTTCCGCTTGTGCCAGAACTCGGCGGTTGAACTCGATCAAGCCGAGTTCGCGGTTGAGCATGGTTTGTTCTTGGTCTGCCATGATGCGATCCGTGCGGAAGGAGAAAAGAAAAAAGCCCAGTATACCGGGCTTTTATTATGTTTCATTTTTCTTCTGGTGGAACATACCCACTTGGCGTTTCGGCGCCGTCGCCGAAGAAATAAGCTTCCAATTGCTGTGACAGATACTGCCGCGCGCGCTGGTCGGCCAGGCTCAGGCGATTTTCGTTGATCAGCATGGTCTGGTAGCGGATCCAACCTTGCCAGGCTTCCTTGGAGACGTGCTCGAACACGCGTTGACCGAGGGCACCGGGCAGCGGCGGGAAATCCAGGCCATCGGCCTCGCGGCCGAGCTTAATGCATTGAACAGTGCGTGCCATTGCAAATCCTTGATGCAAGTGAATTGAGATATGGCGCTTATTGTGGCATATCCGGATGAGCGCACCAACCTCGATCTAAGTGTGGGTTCTTAAAGGTGTCGGACGAATACCTTTGAGCGTCGTTGGTTGTTGTACAGCCGCCGCCGCGCTTCGGGCAGTTCGGACGGCGGCATCTCGGAGAAGCCGCGTTCGATGAACCAGTGCGCCGTCTTGGTGGTGAGTACGAACAGCGATGCCAAGCCCTGGGTGCGCGCCTGGTATTCGACGTGGCGCAACAGCAGCTCGCCGAAGCCGCTGTTGCGGCGCTCCTGCGCCACGGCGAGGCAGGCGAGTTCGGCGGTTTCCTCTTGGTGGAACGGGTGCATGGCGACACAGCCGTAGATGCGGTTGTCGTGCTCCAGGACGGTATAGCGCCCGATCTCCATTTCGAGATGCTCGCGGCTACGTCGTACCAGGATGTTTTGCTCTTCCAGCGGACGGATGAGCGCCATCAAATCGCCGATGTCGTCGATATTGGCCGGGCGTAGTTTCACCAGCGGGTCGCGGGCGATCATGCTGCCGGAGCCGACCGAGGTGAATAGCTCGGTCAAGAGCGCGCCGTTGTCGCTGTCGCTGACCAAATGGGCGCGGGTGACGCCTTCGCGGGTCGCGCGCACGGTGTAGGGCAGGTACAGCCGCGCCTCTTCGTTGACCGTGTCGGCAGCCAGGCGCTCGTCGGCCTGTTGCGCGGTCATGTTGTGGATCAACTCGCCATCTTCATCCAGGACGCCGATGCCCTCGATCAGGAAGATCAGCTTCTCGGCGCGTAGCGCGATAGCGGTTTCGGTCGCCACCTCTTCCATGGTCAGATTGAAGGCTTCGCCGGTCGGCGAGTAGCCGATGGGCGACATCAGCACCAGGTCGCCGTTGGAAAGCCAGGCATGGATCGCCTGGGTATCCAGTCGGCGAACTTGGCCGGTGTATTGCATGTCCACGCCGTCGACCACGCCGAGCGGCTGCGCGGTCAGGACGTTGCCGCCGACCACCCGTAGATGGGCGCCGTGCATCGGCGAATTCGGCATACCGGTGGACAGGGCCGCCTCGATATCCAAACGCGCCAAACCGATGGCCTGTTTGACGATGTCGATGGTGTCGTCGTCGGTGATGCGTCGATGGTGATGGAATTGCCGGGTCAAGCCGTGGCGTGCCAGTAGCTTGTCGATTTGCGGGCGGATGCCGTGCACCAGCACAACCCGGACCCCGAGGCTGACGAGCAGGTTGATGTCCGGCGCCAGACTGGGAAAGTGTCCGTTGTCGACGGTTTCGCCGCTGATGGCCAAGACGAAGATCTTGCCGCGAAAAGTATTGATATAAGGCGCCGCTTCGCGAAACGGCTGCGCAAACTGATGAGACAGCATGATGCCCGGCTCCGACAATATGGCGAGTGTTCAAACAACCGGCCGGGGAGAGCCTGCGCACCCCGGCCGGATCGATCCCGGCGCCCGTCCGGGCGCTGGGGCATTACTGGCTGGCGGCCTTCTTCATCAGCAGCTGCTGTACCTTGAGCGTATTCAACGCCTGGCTGAGCTGGTAGTCGTTGGCCGGGTCCGGCTCGTCGCCATTGGCTGCCGGGCGTGCCGGCTTGGTGGCGTCCGAGGCCGGCGCCGGGGCGGCTGCGGTCGGCTTGGCCGGCGCCGGGCGCGTGTCGTCGCCGTTCGGGTTGGCCAAGTGGCCTTCCAGATCGGCTTCGCGCACGGAGAAGGCCTGATAGGCCGAGTCGCCGCCGTCGGCCAGGATGTCCGGCGTGATGCCCTTGGCCTGGATCGAGCGGCCGCTCGGCGTGAAGTAGCGCGACGTGGTCAGACGGATGCCGCCATCGTTGGTCAATGGCAAGATCGATTGAACCGAGCCCTTGCCGAAGGTCTGCGTGCCGAGGATCAGCGCGCGCTTGCTATCCTGCAAGGCGCCGGCGACGATTTCCGAGGCGGAGGCCGATCCGCCGTTGACCAGCACCACCATCGGTACCTTGCGGCTTTGCTGCGGCAGCTTGGCCAGCGGGTTGGAGCCGTCGGCATTGGCGTAGTTGGCCAAGGTGGCGGTCAGATGCATCTTCGAGTCGCTGGTGCGGCCCTGGGTGTAGACCACCAGCGTGTCTTTGGGCAGGAAGGCCGCCGCCACGCCGACCGCGCCGTTGAGCAGGCCGCCAGGATCGTCGCGCAGGTCGAGCACCAGGCCCTTCAGGTCGCCCTTGTTGCTGGTGTACATGTTCTGGATGGCGCTGGCCAGGTTTTCCGCCGTATGTTCCTGGAACTGGGTCACGCGCACATAGCCGTAGCCCGGTTCGATCAGCTTGAACTTGACGCTCTTGGTGCGGATGATGGCGCGCGTCAGCGTCACCACGATCGGCTTGTCGGCGTTCTTGCGCGCGATCGTCAGCGTCACCTTGGTGCCCGGTTTGCCGCGCATGCGCTTGACGGCGTCGGTGAGGCTCAGGCCGCGCACCGGCGTGTCGTCGATCTTGACGATGAAGTCGCCGCTCTTGATGCCGGCCTTCTGCGCCGGGGTGTCCTCATAGGGGGCCACCACCTTGACCAGGCCGTCCTCGGCGCCGATCTCGATACCCAGGCCGCCGAATTCGCCCTGGGTCTTCTCGCGCAGATCCTTGAATTCGTCCGGCGTCATATAGTCGGAGTGCGGGTCGAGGCCGGTCAACATACCCTTGATGGCATCGTTGATCAGCTTCTTGTCGTCCACCGGTTCGACGTAATCCTGTTTGATGCGGCCGAATACCTCGGCAAAGGTCCGCAATTCGTTCAGCGGCAAGGCGGAGAGGCTGGCATCTTTCTCGGCGTAGGCCTGAATGCTCAGGGTCAGCGCCCCGCCCGCCAGTGCGCCGGCACAGATCAGCGCGATTTTTTTCAAGCGTTGACTACTCATCTGGAAGAACTCTCCGTTGACGTTTTAATGCACCCAGGTAAGGGGATTTACTGGCTTACCTAAGTAACGTATTTCAAAGTACAGGCCGGGCTCGCCGCTGTCCAGTGCCCCGGTGCTGCCCAGGCTGTCGCCGGCCTTGACCGCGTCGCCAACGCCGCGGCCGACCACCGACAGGCCGGTGTAGACCGTCAGGTAGTTGCCGCCGTGATCGACGATGACCGCGTTGCCGAAGCCCCTTAGCGCATCGGCATAGACCACGCGTCCGTCGGCCACCACGTGGACGGCCTGACCGCGACCGGCGTGAATGAAGACGCCTTTCCAGACGGTGCCTTCATTACGCATGGTGCCGAAGCGGCCGGCGATCTCGCCGGTGACCGGCAGCTTCATACGCCCTTGCAGGCTCTTGAAGGCGCGGCCGGCATTGCTGTCGTCGGCTGCCGTATCGACCGTTTCTACCGGCACTTGGGTCTTGGCGACCTCCGGCACGGGTTTGCCCTGTTTCTGCGCGTCGGCAGCCATCCGGCGGCGGCGCTCGTTTTCCTTGCGTGCCGCTTCCTGCCGTGCCTTGAACGCGGCCTTTTCCTTCGCCTTGCGTTCGGCGATCTGCTGCTGGATCTTGCGGTTGATGTTGGCGATCAGGTCGGTGAGCCGCTTTTCGTCCTGCTTGAGCTTGGCCAATTGATCTTGCCGATTCTGAATCTCGCTGTTCAGCTGGTGAACCTGCTGCTGCTTATCGGCTCGGGTCTGCTGCAGCTGACTCTTCTCCTGCGCTTTCTTGGTGCTCATGCCGACGATGATGTGCAATTGCTGTTCCAGCTGTTCGGCCAACTGCGCCAGCGACGCTTGGCGCTGATTCAGATCCTGGATCAGTTGTTGCTGCGCGCGAGCGATGTACTGGTAGTACACCAGGTCGCGCGAGGTCTGATTCGGATCGGAGCCGTTGAACATCAGCTTCATGGCATCGTGCTCGCCGTTGCGATACTGGTGTGCCAGCATCTGCGACACTTTTTGGCGTGCGAGGGCCACTTGCTGTTGGGCCGTCTGGATCTGATGCTCAAGGTCGGCCAGCCGCTGCGTGGAAGCGTTTTGTTTCTTGCCGAGTTGATTGAGCACCTGGTCGGTTTGCTGGATGGCCAGTTCCGACTGCTGGATGGCGGATTGCGCCTGCTTTTGCACCGCCTGTTTCTGGGCGATGTCCTTTTGCAGGCTGTCGATCTCCTTGCGCACCGCCTTCAGATTCTGTTGCTGCGGGGCGGTGCTCAAGGTCGTGGTCGCGGCCCAGGTCGGGCCGGCGAGCATCAAGAGGAGGAGTAGAGAACGTTTCACTGGAAGTCGATCAGGGATTC
This sequence comes from Paludibacterium purpuratum, assembly GCF_004363805.1. Taxonomy (GTDB): domain Bacteria; phylum Pseudomonadota; class Gammaproteobacteria; order Burkholderiales; family Chromobacteriaceae; genus Paludibacterium; species Paludibacterium purpuratum. The sequence continues at coordinate 241,187 of NZ_SNZP01000003.1, forward strand.
ACCGGTCATTTCTGCGGGTTTGTCGAGGCCCATGATGCTGAGCATGGATGGGGCGATGTCGCGCAATGCGCCGCCGGCACGGATATGCGCGGCGCGGCCGATGTACAGGAACGGCACTTGGTTGGTGGTGTGCTGGGTGTGCGGTTGGCCATTGACGGCATCGTACATCTTTTCGCAATTGCCGTGGTCGGCACTGATCACCACCTCGCCGCCGGCGGCCAGCATGGCATCGACACAACGGGCGATGCAGCTGTCGAGCGCTTCGACGGCACGAACGGCGGCGTCGAAGTTACCGGTGTGACCCACCATGTCGCCGTTGGCGAAGTTGCAGATGATGGCATCGTACTTGTTCGAGGCGATGGCCTCGACGATGTGATCGGCTACTTGCGGCGCGCTCATTTCCGGCTGCAGGTCATAGGTCGCGACCTTGGGCGACGGCACCAGGATACGGTCTTCGCCCGGGTAGACCTGCTCTTCGCCACCGTTGAAGAAGTAGGTGACGTGCGGGTATTTCTCGGTTTCGGCGATGCGCAGCTGATGCAGGCCGAGGCCGGCCAGGTATTCGCCCAAACCGTTCTTGATGGTTTGCGGCGCGTACAGCGTCGGCTGCGGGTATTCCTCGCCGTAGCGCGTGAGCGTCGCGAAGTAGGCGAACTTCGGTTGACGCGCCTTGAAGCCGTCGAAACGGGCGTCGGTCAGCGCGCTGACCAACTGGCGTGCGCGGTCGGCGCGGAAGTTCATGAACAGTACGCTGTCGCCGTCGGCCATGACGGTCTTGGCGCCGATGGCGGTCGGCTTGACGAATTCATCGTTCTCGCCGCGCTGGTAGGCGGCTTCCAAGGCCGCGAGGCCGGTCTCGGCGTGGAACTCGCCCGCGCCGTCGACCAGCAGACGGTAGGCGGTTTCGACGCGTTCCCAGCGCTTGTCGCGATCCATCGCCCAATAGCGGCCGGTCATCGAGGCCAGACGGGCTACGGGAATGTCGGCCAGTACGGCGTCCAAGCGCTCCAGATAGCGGCGTGCGCTTTGCGGCGGCGTATCGCGGCCGTCGAGGAAAGCGTGCATGGCGACGCGTTGCACGCCGGCCCGTTGCGCGGCGCGCAGCACGGCGTGAATGTGGTTTTCGTGGCTGTGCACGCCGCCATCGGACAGCAGGCCCATGACGTGCAGGGTGCCGTTATGCGCTTGGCGGAAGGCCTCTTGCAAGGTGGGGTTCTGCTCGAAAGTGCCCGCCTCGATATCGCAATCGATGCGGCTGATGTCTTGCTGGACGATGCGGCCGGCGCCGATATTCAGGTGACCGACCTCCGAATTGCCGAACTGACCGGCGGGCAGACCGACGGAATGTTCGGACGCCTCAATGGTGCCGAATGCATATTTTGCACACAGGGCTTTCCAGTGCGGTGCACGCGCGTGCAGAATGGCATTGTCATCGCCTTCCGGTCGGTAGCCGAAGCCGTCCATGATCAGCAGCATTACAGGTGTGGGTTTTTTCATGATATTAGCAATCAGAATATTAGAAATTCTTGATGGAAGGCGATTTTATGTTTACTATTGTACCGTATATCGCATCAGAATAATGACTACTTAGGAGTAATACCTTGTTGTTCAATAATGACCAGATCGAACAATCCTCGCGGGCGATGAAGGCCATGTCGCACCCGTTGCGGCTGAAGATCATCTCCGTGCTCGAGGATCAGGAGGTCAGCGTTCAGGATATTGTCGAACAGGTAGGCACGTCGCAAAGCAATATTTCCCAACACTTGGCCATCATGCGCGACAAAGGGGTGTTGCGGACGCGCAAGGATGCGAACCGGGTGTACTACCGGGTGGGCGATATACGAACCCTCGAAGTGCTGAAAATGATGCGCGAAGTATTCTGCGGTTTCGGCGACTGAGTATCGACCTTCTATATAGATAGTATGGCGGCCGCTGGCCGCGCGATCCTAACGGGCTACGCATGCGTAGCCCGTCGGTTTTTTAAAACGGCAAACCGGGCTGAATGTCCGTTTGCCGGTCCACCACCGCTTCGGTGCGTCCCTGTGCCAATTGCAGTTTCAACCGTTGTCCCTGCCGTAGCTCGTCCGCGGATTTCACCACTTGTCCCGCTTCGGTTTGTACGATGGCATAACCGCGTTCCAGCACGGCCTGCGGATTGTACGACGATAGCAGTGCCGCGGCGCCGTGCACGGTTTGCTGCCGATTGATCAGCCATTGCTGCATGGCGCGGCGCAAGGCGTCGGTGCGCTGCGCCAAGCGCTCGCGGCGTCTGGGCAGGTCGGGGCGGTTTTGTGCGAAGCGGTTCTGTGTCAGCTCAAGCCGCATGCGGGCGCGTTGCATATGGCGTTGCATCTGTTGGCTCAACTGCTGGCCCACATGGGCGAGTTGCATGGCTTGTTGCTTCAGCCGCTCGCCGGGGTGTCGCAGTCGTTGGGCCTTCAGGTCGAGTTGCTGCGCCTTATGGTTGAGCTGGCGTGCCATGGCGCGTGCGAGGCCTTGGCGCGCCTGATCGATCTGGCGCTGTAGTTGCTCACGACTCGGCGCCGCCAATTCGGCCGCCGCCGTCGGCGTCGGGGCGCGCAGATCCGCGGCGAAGTCGCAGATGGTGAAGTCGGTTTCGTGGCCGACGCCGCTGATGATCGGGATCGGGCTGTTCGCCACCGCCCTGGCCACCACCTCCTCGTTGAACGACCATAAATCCTCGATGCTACCGCCGCCGCGGCAGACGATCAGCACGTCGACCTCGGCGCGCGCGCCGGCGAGCTTGATGGCTTCGGCGATTTGGGCTGCTGCGGCGTCGCCTTGTACCTGGGTCGGGTACAGGATCAGCGGCAGGCCGGGCATGCGCCGGGTCAGTGTCGTGACCACGTCGCGCAGCGCGGCGGCGGCGGGAGAGGTGACGATGCCCACCGCACGCGGCAGGTGCGGGATCGGACGTTTACGCTCGGCGGCGAACAGGCCTTCGGCGCTCAATTGCGCCTTGAGCCGTTCGAAGGCTTCGAATAGCCGGCCCAGTCCCGCCGCGCGCACCGTCTCGACGTTGATCTGAAATTCGCCGCGCGCCTCGTAGAGCGAGGGTAGACCGCGCAATTCGACCTGCTGGCCATTGGCTAGCCGAAACGGCAGCAGGCCGACGCGGTTGCGGAACATGACGCAGCGCACTTGGGCGCTGGCGTCCTTGAGCGAGAAATAGGCATGGCCGGAGGCTGCGATGGTCAGATTGGAGATCTCACCGCCGATCCAGGCTGCCGGCAGGCCGGATTCGAGTAGATCGCGCGCAAGACGGTTCAGCGCCGAGACGCTGATGACATCACCGGCAAGGGGAGAAAATGGCATTTTGTCAAGTCATCCACAGCAGTTGACAACGCACGGTTTTATGTGAAGAGATCGCGCCAATTCTTTAAAACCGCCTGGTGGTAGTGGTGTAAAACCTAATAAAAACAACCGTTTGGTGGTTTATTATCAAACGATTCTAATTGCTGCCCCATCTTGGTGAATGCGCGAAGAGGGAGCGGTTTTTTCAATATTATCAACAGGTTTATCCACACCGTTGAAATCGCGCTTTAAGTGCCGTATGTAAGCGATGCCATTGTAGCAGCGCCTCGGGCACGACGGGTGTGCAAAGCGCGGCGGGAAGAGACCGCACGGTCGGCGGGCATGGCCCGCCGCCTCCGGGAAAAGCCGTTAATCGGCCGTGAGAACCAGGCACCCCGCCATATGACGCGCTTGCGCGGCCTTGGGCAGATACAACCAAGACGTGTTGGCATCGATCGGCTCGAACGCCCACGGCAAGCGGCTATCGACGATCAAACGGCACTCGTCGGAATTTTGACGATTGGCGCGCGGCAAGCACAACACGGAAATCAGGGAAAGTAACTGCTGTTGGCGGGCATCTGGGTTTGAAGAAAGGATAGGAACTGCATTACCATTTTCGGCAGCCATTCTGAACTCCAGGATAGTTTGGTTTGGTTAGCGGGCTCGGCGGTGTTCTAGCACCCCGGGTCCGCGCCTCTCGCGGCAAATGCCGCCCCCGTACATTACCCAGCCAACAAAACGCTGACAACGGCGAACGACCGTCAGAAAATGCTGAAATTGTTCGTGCGGGAGTATGGGGGGCGCCAACGGCAACCCGCCATATGCGATTGGTGCGATGCTTCGCGATCGCACCCTACGGAAAACAATGCGCCCTCATTGGCAGGGCGCATTGTCGTCTCGAGCGGATGAATTGGAAATTAAATTTTCTTGTATTCCGGTGTTAAATCGGTATTGGCACGGATGATGAGTTCATAATCGCCCTTTCCCAACTCGGCGTCGCCATTGACTTTTACTTTAAGGTCGTATCGAACGCTTGTGGTATAGAAAACGGCCGAGCCATGCTGAAAGATCTGCTTAGGCGAGTTTCCGTGAGGCGTCATCTGGATGTAGTGTGTGACGTCATCTCTAGTACCCTCAGTGCTATTATTCAGCCCATCCAGAGCGTGTTGCGAGTCACACCACGGCGTCCACATATTACATGCCATGACTTCGCCGGCTGGTACCACGACATGATTACCCGGTTTATTCGGATGTTCGTAATTGATCACATCGATCTCTTGATTGCTCAAGTTACGAACCAGCTTAATTGCCCTAATGTCACTCATCACAATCTCCTTGCATGGATGTGTTGATGCATTCGGTGACGCATGCAGAAAAAACTGCCGCTAGATCACCCGACTCACGAAATTGTTCTTTGGACAATTGGCGCCACGCAACTTAGCAAACAAGCTAAGTATATGTTATATAAAAACAAATAATGCCATTGTCAAGTCGCCTTCAAAGAGGATGCCTTGGCTGCAAGGGCGATTTTGCCGCGATGGCCGCGGGCATAAAAAACGGCCGCGCAAGGCGGCCGTGGATCGAGAGGGAAGATTCGATCAGGATTTCTTGCCAACCTTCTCGGCGGGCTTCTCGTCGGTGCGCAGATAGCTTTCGACATACGGGCGGCCGTAGAAGCTGTCGAGCAGGATCTGCTTGAGTTCGGAGATCAGCGGGAAGCGCGGGTTGGCGCCGGTGCACTGGTCGTCGAACGCTTCTTCCGCCAGGTTATCGACCTTGGCGAGGAAGTCCGCTTCGGAGACGCCGGCATCGCGGATCGAAGCCGGAATGTCGAGCACCTTCTTCATGCCGTCCACCCACTCGATCAGGCTTTCCACCTTCTGCTTGTCGCTCTTGCCGGCAAGGTGCAGGTGGTCGGCGACGGCCGCGTAACGGCACAGCGCCTGCGGACGCGAGTATTGGCTGAACGCGGCTTGCTTGGTCGGCGTGTCGGTGGCGTTGAAGCGGATGACGTTGCTGATCAAGAGCGCGTTGGCCAAGCCGTGCGGGATATGGAATTCCGCGCCCAGCTTGTGCGCCATCGAGTGGCAGATGCCGAGGAAGGCGTTGGCGAAGGCGATGCCGGCGATGGTGGCGGCGTTGTGCACCTTCTCGCGCGCTACCGGATCCTTGGCGCCATTGGCGTAGGAGGAGGGCAGGAAGTCCTTCAATAGCTGCAGCGATTGCAGTGCCTGGCCGTCGCTGTACTCGTTGGCCATGACCGATACATAGGCTTCCAGCGCGTGCGTGACCGCGTCGATGCCGCCGAAGGCGGTCAGCGACTTCGGCATGCTCATCACCAGGTTGGCGTCGACGATGGCCATGTTCGGCGTCAGTTCGTAGTCGGCCAGCGGATACTTCTTGCCGGTTTTTTCATCGGTCACCACGGCGAACGGGGTGACTTCGGAGCCGGTGCCGGAGGTGGTCGGAATCGCCACCATCTGAGCCTTCACGCCCAGTTTCGGGAACTTGTAGATGCGCTTGCGGATGTCCATGAAGCGCAGTGCCAGTTCCTCGAACGAGACGTCCGGATGTTCGTACATGACCCACATGATCTTGGCGGCATCCATCGGCGAACCGCCGCCCAGGGCGACGATGACGTCCGGCTTGAAGCGGTTGGCGACGATGGCGCCGCGACGGACGACGGCCAGGGTCGGGTCGGCTTCGACTTCGTAGAACACTTCGACTTCGACGCCGTTCTTTTTCAGGATGTCGCTGACTTGGTCGACATAGCCATTCTTAAACAGGAAGCCGTCGGTGACGATCAGCGCGCGCTTCTTGTCCGACAGCTCTTCAATGGCCACCGGCAGGCAGCCGCGACGGAAATAGATCGACTTCGGAAGTTTGTGCCACAGCATGTTTTCTGCCCGTTCTGCCACCGTCTTTTTGTTGATCAGATGCTGCGGACCGACGTTCTCGGAGATCGAGTTGCCGCCCCAGGAGCCGCAACCCAGCGTCAACGACGGTGCCAGCTTGAAGTTGTACAGGTCGCCGATGGCGCCTTGCGAGGCCGGCGAGTTGATCAGGATACGCGCGGTCTTCATGCGCTCGCCGAAGCGGCTGATGCGTTCGCGCTGCAGGTCTTGGTCGGTATACAGCACCGAGGTGTGGCCGATGCCACCCATGGTGACCAGGGCTTCGGCCTTGTCGAGCGCATCGTCGAAGTCGCGTGCGCGAATCATCGCCAGCGTCGGCGACAGCTTTTCGTGGGCGAAGGCTTCGTCCTCGCTGACCTTGGCGATTTCGCCGATCAGTACGCGGGTGGTCGGCGGTACCTTGATGCCGGCCATTTCGGCGATGCGAACGGCCGACTGGCCGACGATGTCGGCGTTGAGCGCGCCATCCTTGAGGATGACTTTGCTGACCGCCTTGCATTCTTCCGACGACAGCACATGGCCGCCGTGGCTGTGGAAGCGTTCCTTGACCTGCTTGTACACCGAGTCGACGATCACCACCGATTGCTCGGAGGCGCAGACCACGCCGTTGTCGAAGGTCTTGGACATCAGGATCGAGGCCACGGCACGCTTGATGTCGCAGGTCTCGTCGATGATCACCGGGGTGTTGCCGGCGCCGACGCCGATGGCCGGCTTGCCGGACGAGTAGGCTGCCTTGACCATGCCCGGGCCGCCGGTGGCCAGGATCAGGTTGATGTCCGGGTGGCGCATCAGTTGGTTGGAGAGCTCGACGGTCGGTTCGCCGACCCAGCCGATGATGTCGGCCGGGGCGCCTGCCTTGACGGCGGCTTCCAGCACGATGCGGGCGGCTTCGCAGGTGGCCTTCTTGGCGCGCGGGTGCGGGCTGAAGATGATGCCGTTGCGGGTCTTGAGCGAGATCAGCGCCTTGAAGATGGCGGTCGAGGTCGGGTTGGTGGTCGGCACGATGCCGCACAACAAGCCGATCGGCTCGGCGATGGTCAGGATGCCGAACGCCGGGTCGTGGTCGATGATGCCGCAGGTCTTTTCGTCTTTGTACTTGTTGTAGATGTACTCGGACGAGAAGTGGTTCTTGATCACCTTGTCTTCGACCACGCCCATGCGGGTTTCTTCGGCGGCGAGCTTGGCCAGCGGAATGCGGGCGTCGGCCGCGGCGAGCGCGGCGGCGCGGAAGATCGCGTCGACCTGTTCTTGGGTGTAGGTAGCGTAAGTGCGCTGCGCCGCTTTGACGCGGCTCACCAGTTGGTTGAGCTGGTTACTGTCCATGGTACTTCCTCTCTACATAGCAAAATTCGGGTTGTCGTCGTTGACGAGCCAAAGTCGTTCACGAATTGCAGGGCCTGTAACCGGCTGGCGTTGCGGGGGAGGCAAGCGGAAATTCGTGAAGAACCTCGCGGCGGCGATCCGGTGAGGCCGGATCGCCGCCGGCCGTACATGTACTGCTTAATTGTGCTTCAGATACTCTTGCATGTCAGTCTTCAGGTTCTCGGAACGCGGCCCGAAGATGGCCTGAACGTTGTTGCCGACTACGACCACGCCGGCCGCGCCCATCGACTTCAGGCGGGACTGATCGACCTTGGCCACGTCGGCCACGCTGACGCGCAGACGGGTGATGCAGGCATCCAGGCTAGTCAGGTTGCTGCGACCGCCAAAAGCTTCCACCAGGCCTTGCGCCATCGAACCGGCTGCCGGGGCGGCAGATGCTGCGACTGCGGCCTTGGCTTCGATCGGTGCGCCGGAACCGGCCAGAGCGTGTGCGAGGACTGCTTCGTCACGTTGCTCTTCTTCGGTGGCATCCTCGCGACCCGGGGTCTTCAGGTTCAGGGCGGAGATCAACACACGGAACACGGTGTAGTAAACAACGGCGTAGATCGGTCCCAGAATAAACACCAGCCACGGCTTGACGTCCTTGACGAAGAACAAGGTGAAGTCGATCGCGCCTTGCGAGAAGGTGAAGCCCATGTGCGCGCCGAAGGTGTTCATCAGGTAGAACGCCAGGCCCACCAGCACGGCGTGGATCGCGTACAGCACCGGAGCCACGAACAGGAACGAGAACTCGATCGGTTCGGTAATGCCGGTCAGGAACGAGGTCAGGGCGGCGGAAACCATCATCGCGCCGATCTTGGTGCGGTTTTCCGGCTTGGCGCTATGCCAGATGGCGATAGCGGCGGCAGGCAGACCCCACATTTTCGGCAGGAAGCCACCAGCCAGGATCCCGGCGGTCGGGTCGCCAGCGAAGAAGCGGTTGATGTCGCCATGAACCATCTTGCCGGAAGCGTCGACGAAGTCGCCCATCTGGAAGAAGAACGGTACGTTCCAGATATGGTGCAGACCGAACGGCAACAGCATACGTTCCACTACGCCGTACAGCGTCACGGCGACGGCCGGGTTGCTGACTGCGGCCCAGTGCGAGAACGCTTCGATGCCGGCCTGTACCGGAGCCCAAACCACGGACAGCACCACGGCCAGGAAGATCGCGCACACACCGGTGGCGATAGGCACGAAGCGCTTACCGGCAAAGAAGCCGAGGTAGGTCGGCAGTTCGATGCGGTAGTAGCGGTTGAACAGGACCGAGGCCAGGACGCCGGACAGGATGCCGCCGAACACGCCGGTATCCATGGTGTCCATGCCCATTACCTGGGTGGTGTGCGCGCCGAGCAGCGGCGCCATCACGCCCAGGCAGGCGACCAGAACCACGTAGCCGACGATGGCTGCGATCGATGCTACACCATCGTTTTCCGTCAGACCCAGTGCAACGCCAACGGCGAAGATGATCGGCAAGTTGCCGAACACCGCGCCGCCGCCCTGAGCCATCAGGTGGTTGATGATTTCCGGAATCCAACCGAAGTGGGCGCTACCGATACCCAACAGCAAACCCGCGACCGGGAGCACTGCGACAGGCATCATCAGCGACTTGCCGATTTTCTGTAGTACAGCAAATGCGTTGAATGACATGATCTACTACCCCTTTCGTTGTGTCGTGTTACCTTTGCCCGCGGCGTTATTCCTTGATTGCCTGGGTCAAACGTGCGCGAACTTCGGACGCGGTGGAAAGCGTCAATACTTCAGCGGCCAGTGCCTCGCATTCGGTCTTGCTGAACTTGCGCACCAGTGCCTTGATTTCAGGAATCGACGGTACCGAAACCGACAATTCATCCACCCCCATCCCCACTAGCACCGGTACGGCCAGCGGGTCGGATGCCAGACCGCCGCACACCCCGACCCATTTGCCGTGGCGATGCGCAGCCTGCACCGTGCTTGCCATCAACTGCAGCACGGCAGGATTCAATGCGTCCGCTTGGCGACCGACCCCCGGGTGGTTGCGATCCATCGCAAGCACGTACTGGGTCAGGTCGTTGGTGCCGATCGAGAAGAAATCGACTTCGCGGGCGAACTGCTCGGCCATGATGGCGGCCGATGGAACTTCGATCATGATGCCGACTTGCACCGGCGGAACATTGAGCGCCTTGCGCTCTTCTTCCACCATCGCCTTGCACTCGCGCAGTTCGTCGAGGGTGGCGATCATCGGGAACATGATGCATAGCTTGGCGTAGGGCGCAGCGCGCAGGATGGCGCGCAACTGGCTCTTCATGATGTCGGGTTGGGCCAGCGATAGGCGCACGCCGCGCACGCCGAGGAAGGGGTTCTCCTCGGCCGGCATCGGCAGGTAGGCCAGCGGCTTGTCGCCACCGACGTCGAGCGTGCGGATCACCAGCGGGCGGCTGTGGCCGACGGCGCGGGCGATGCTCATGTAGGCATCGGCCTGCTCGGCTTCCCCCGGCGCGTCCTCGCGTTGCAGGAACAGGAATTCCGAACGCAGTAGGCCGACGCCCTCGGCGCCTTTGTCCATGCCCTTCTCGGCATCCGACAGGCCGCCGATGTTGGCGACGACCTCGACGCGATGACCGTCGGAGGTGCAGGCCGGCTGGGCGGCGTTTTCCAGGTCGGCTTCGCGCTGTTCGGCTTGGCGTTGCTGCTGGGTGCGGATGCTCGACAGTTCGTCGACGGTCGGATTGATGCGCAGGGTGCCGCGGCTACCGTCGAGAATCAGCGGCGTGCCGTCTTCGATCTGCAAGGCCTGGCGGTCGATGCCGACCACGGCCGGGATGTCGAGCGAGCGAGCCAGGATGGCCACGTGGCTGGTCGAGCTGCCGCCGCTGGTGCAGAAGCCCAGCACCTTGCTGCGATCGAGGCTGACGGTGAGCGACGGCGTCAGATCCTCGGCGATCAGAATGGTATTGGCCGGCAGTTCCGGCGCGGTCATGCGGCTGCCGGTCAGGATCTGCAGCACGCGCAGACCGACGTCGCGCAGGTCGTTGGCGCGAGCGGCCAACAGCGGGTTCGGCAGGTGAGACAGACGCTCGGCGTGCAGCGTGAACGCTTGCTTCCAGGCGAAGGCGGCGCTCTTGCCGTTGGCGATGCCACCCATCACCATGTCGAGCAGATCCGGGTCTTCCAGCAGCTCCTGGTGTGCGGCGAAGATTTCGGCGCGACCGCTGGTGGTCTTGCCGTGCGTCTGGTACTTCAGTTGCTCGAGCTGGGTGTGGGCTTCGGCCAGCGCGTTTTGCAGCGCCTCGCGTTCCGGGGTCTCGCCGATGCCGTTCTCGGTCAGCGTGATGGCCTGGTGGCTCAGAATGAATGCCTGGCCGACGGCGATGCCAGCCGAGGCGCCCACGCCGCGCAACAGGTTCGGGTCGCTGTCGACGACCGTTTCCTGCGTTGCGGCGGCTTCCGGCGTCTGGCTTTCCGGCGCGGCTTCATGCGCGTCGCCAGCGGCCAGTAGCGTCAGTTTTTCGATCGCAGCCTGGGCATCCTCGCCATCGGCGACCACGCGCACCACGTCGCCGTGGCGCACATTGAGGCCCAGCAGGGCGACCACGCTCTTGGCGTTGGCCTGTTCGCTGCCGCAAATCAGCTTGATGTCGGATTTGAATTGCTTGGCGGCATGGGCCAGCACCGCACAGGGGCGGGCGTGCAGGCCGGCGCGGCCGACCACGGTGATGGAGGGCGATTCGGCGCGCAGGCTGACGGCGGTGTCCGTCAGTCGGCTGGAGAATTCGCCGGTGCGCGAGAGGGTCAGAATGCGGTCGCGTCCGGCGACCACGTGGCCGCTGGCGCTGTCCATCGCGGCCACTTTGTCGCCGGTCAGAATGACGATCGGGGTGATCAGGCTGCGCGCGTGCGTCGCGAGGAAGGCATCGTCGAATTCGATCAGCGCATCGCCCGCATTGACGCGGTCGCCTTGGTTGACGCGGGTGGTGAAGCCCTGGCCTTTGAGGTCGACGGTGTCCAGCCCGATGTGCATCAGGATTTCGATGCCGTCATCGGAGGTCAGCGTCAGCGCATGGCGTGCGGAGTGAATGTGGGTGATCGTACCGGCGCAAGGTGCGCGAAGCATGTTGCTGGCCGGCGAGATGGCGATGCCGTCGCCGATCATCTTTTCCGCAAAAACGGGATCCGGTACCGCGCTCAGGGGCAGCAGCATGCCGGAAAGGGGTGCATTCAGGATCAGCTCCTGGTGCAGTTCGGAAGTACCCATATTGAAAACCTCTCGGCTTGCCACGGCCTCCTCGGAGGCGTTGCGCCTGATGCGACCCTGGCATGCAAAACAAGATTGAAGATATCCGTGTGGCGCCAACGTCCATTGCGGTGGGAAATGCCGTCGGCGAGTCAGAGAATATTCTCATTTATAACCAAAATCCATTGATTTGGATCAATCGAGTCGGTACTTCCTTTGGCGGAATTAAATACTTGCGTCATGTAACATCGCTACATTGCACGATTTGATCAGCGTTAAGACCAGTATTTGCTAATAGTTACGGGATGCTAGGCAAAGACTGGCGCGGGCGCTGTTCTGTTCGTGTTGCCATTGCCGGAAGGCTTGCATGCCGGTTACTTTGTTTTACTGTAGTATTGCTACAACATTTTGCCTGAAACTGTTGGGCGCCTAATGGTGTGATCTATGTTTGAAGAGTTTTTTAGGTCGTTTGTTTAACAAACAGTTTAAAATGCCATCTTGGTCTAGGCGGTATAGCGTATTGCCCTGGGACGTGCGAAACGGATAAAGTCTCTGGTTTTATAGCGTGTATTTGGGAGAATGACTCGTGTGGTCGATCATTGAAGCGGCCGGCTGGCCGATTTGGACAATTGTTGCCGCCTCCGTGGTATCCCTCGCCATTATCCTCGAACGCCTGTATTCGCTGCGCCAGAGCCTGGTTGCGCCTGCCGGCCTCCTGGCTCAGACCCTCGACGAATACCGTCGACACGGCACGGAAAGCGCCACGTTGCGGCAAATGGCAGACGCCTCGCCGCTCGGTCGCATTCTGAATGCCGGTCTGCGCAATGCCGACGTCAGTCGCGAGGTAATGAAGGAAGCGATTGAAGATGAAGGGCGGGTGGTGTTGTTTCAACTCGAACGATTTTTAACCACTCTGGGGTCGATCGCCGCCATGGCGCCGCTGCTCGGTTTGCTGGGCACCGTCGTCGGCATGATCGAGCTGTTCGGCTCGCAGAGCCCGGCCGGCACCAATCCGCACGTGTTGGCCCACGGCATTTCCGTGGCGCTCTACAACACGGCCTTCGGTCTGATCGTGGCGATTCCGAGCATGATGTTCTATCGCTACTTCCGCGCCAAGGTGGACGCTTTGCTGGTGGAGATGGAGTCCCAGGCGGTGCGCCTGGTCGAAGTCATCCACGGCGAACGTCGCCAGGGGTAACGCCATGAATTTTCGCCGCGGACATCATCGGGACGAACCCGAAATCAATTTGATCCCGCTGATCGACGTCTTGTTGGTCATTCTGATCTTTCTGATGGTCACCACCACCTACCAGCACTACGCGGAAATGCAGGTCAACCTGCCGCTGGGGCAGGGCGACGTGGTCAAGGAAAAACCGCGCGCCGTCCAGGTGGGCATCGCCGCCGATGGCCGCATGACCGTCAATGGCCATCCGCTGGCGGCCGGCGACGACAAGGGATTGCTCGACGCCTTGCGCCAAGTGCAAGCGGATAGCGAGGTGGTGATCAGTGCCGACGGCAAGGCCACGCACCAGTCTGTGGTCAGTGTGATGGAGGCTGCGCGTACCGCCGGGTTGACCCGTTTGACCTTCGCCACGCAGGCGCCGCGTTCGTGACCTGGCTCGAACGGCACTGGTACCGGCCGTGCGTCGGGCTCACCTGGCTGCTCGCTCCGCTGGAAGCGCTGTTCGCGCTCTTGGCCATGCTGCGCCGTGCCGGTTTCCGTGCCGGCTGGTTCAAGCGCGAGCGCTTGCCGGTGCCCGTCGTGGTGATCGGCAATATCAATGTCGGCGGGGTAGGTAAAACGCCGCTGACCGTCGCGTTGCTGCAGGCGCTTCGTGCGCGTGGCATCCAAGTCGGTGTGATTAGCCGCGGCTATGGCGGCCGGCACGAAACGCCGACCGCCGTGCTGCCGGACAGCGATCCGCGCGACGTGGGCGACGAGCCGCTACTCTTGGCCGCGGCCGGCGCCCCGGTGTTCGTCGGGCGCGATCGGGTCGCCGCCGGCCGCGCGCTGCTCGCCGCGCATCCGCAAGTTCAACTGATCCTGACCGACGACGGTTTGCAGCACTATCGGCTGGCGCGGGATCTGGAAGTGGTGGTGATCGATGCCGTGCGCGGCTTCGGTAGCGCACGGCTGTTGCCCAACGGCCCGCTGCGCGAGCCGCTGAGCCGTTTGCGCCGGGTCGATGCCGTCGTGGTCAACGGCGTGTCGGATCGGGCTTTGCCGATTCCCGCGACGGTGGCGCGTTTCGCCATGACGCTGCGGCCGGGCGAGGTGTATGCGCTGGCCGATCCCGCCCGGCGTCGGCATCCTGGCGACTTCGCCGGGCTCTCGGTCGCGGCGTTGGCCGGTATCGGCAACCCTCAGCGCTTCTTCACCACTTTGCGCGAGCTGGGCATCGTCGCGGAGCGCGAGCTGGCCTTTCCCGATCACCATGCCTTCAGTCAGACGGACATGCCGGACGATGTCGATGCCATCGTTATGACCAGTAAGGATGCGGTCAAGATGCGCCACGTCAATCATGATAAACTGTGGGTACTGCCGGTAGAGGCGCAGATCGCACCCGATCTGGCCGACTGGATTCTGAAGGCAAGCAATGGACGCTAAATTTCTCGATATTCTGGTGTGCCCGGTGTGCAAGGGGCCGCTGGTTCTCCTCAAGTCGCAGCAGGAATTGGTCTGCAAGGGCGATCGCCTGGCTTACCCGATTCGCGACGGTATCCCGATGATGCTGGAAGAAGAAGCGCGCGAGCTCGCGCCCGAGGAAGAGGTCGAATGACCGATTTCACGGTCGTGATCCCGGCGCGCATGGCGTCGAGCCGTTTGCCGGACAAGCCGCTGGCCGACATCGCCGGGTTGCCGATGGTGGTGCGCGTGGCGCGCCAGGCGATGCAAAGCGTCGCTAGCCGCGTGTTGGTGGCCACCGATCACGAGGCGGTGCGCGCCGCTTGCGCGGCGCACGGCGTGGAAGCGGTGATGACGCGCGCCGACCATGCCTCCGGCACCGATCGCCTGGCCGAGGTGGCCACGCTGACCGGGTTGCCCGACGAGGCGGTGCTGGTCAACGTGCAGGGCGACGAGCCCTTGATCGAACCGGCGCTGATCGACCGTTTGGCGGCGCTGCTCGATGACGGTGCCATGCCGATGGCCACCTTGGCGCATCCGATCCGCGATGCCGACGAAATGTTCAATCCCAACGTGGTCAAGGCGGTGGTCGACCGCGATGGGCGGGCGCTGTATTTCAGCCGCGCGCCGATCCCCTTCGCCCGCGACGCTTTCGCCGTCGGGCGCGATGCGTTGCCCGACGGGTTGCCGGTGTTGCGCCACATCGGCATGTACGCCTACCGGGCCGGCTTCCTGAAAACCTATGCCGCGCTGGCACCCGCGCCGCTGGAAATCTTCGAGTCGCTGGAGCAATTGCGCGCCCTGTGGTACGGCTACCCGATCGCCGTGGCGGTGGTGGACGAAGCGCCGATGGCCGGCGTGGATACGCCGGAAGATCTGGCGCGCGTTCGTCGACACTTCATCCGAACCTGAAACCAATAAATCCTAATTCCTGGAGAGATATATGAGACTGATTCTGTTGGGCGCACCGGGCGCCGGCAAGGGTACCCAGGCCAACTTCATCAAGGAGAAGTTCGGCATTCCGCAAATCTCCACCGGCGATATGCTGCGCGCCGCCGTCAAAGCCGGCACCGAGCTGGGCCTGGCCGCCAAGAAGATCATGGACGAAGGCGGCTTGGTGCGCGACGACATCATCATCGGTCTGGTCAAGGAGCGCATCGCCGAACCCGACTGCGCCAACGGCTTTCTGTTCGATGGATTTCCGCGCACCATCCCGCAGGCGGAAGCCATGCGGGAAGCCGGCGTGGATATCGATTTCGTGGTCGAGATCGATGTGCCGGACGAACTGATCGTGGATCGCATGTCCGGCCGCCGCGTGCACGTGGCCTCCGGCCGTACCTATCACGTCAAGTACAACCCGCCCAAACGCGACGGCCTTGACGACCTGACCGGCGAGCCGCTGATCCAACGCGACGACGACAAAGCGGAAACCGTCAAGAAACGGCTGCATGTGTATCACGAGCAGACCGAAGTATTGGTCTCGTTCTACTCCAAGCTGGCGACGACCGACGGCCCTGCGCCGGCATACATCAAGGTCGACGGTACGCAGGCGGTGGAAACCGTGCGCGACAACGTGCTCAAGGCGCTGGGCGCCTGAGGCCAACCGGCCTGGCGGCCGGTTGCTAGGGTTGGATTCGGCAAGGGCAGGTCAGGATTTCGATCCGGCCTGCCCTTGTTGGTTTACTGGGATACGAAACCTGTACGCTGCGCAGTTGTCACAGAAAATTCCCACGAAAGAGCGAGCGAATCTGTAAACTGATCATAGGGCTCGGTACGGAATGCCCGCATGGAGAATTTTATGTATCACGGAGAACGCTTCAACGGCATCTCCCATTTGGTCGGCACGCTGCTGGCCATTACCGGTTTGGCGGTGCTGGTCACCCGGGCCGGTATCGAGGGCGACCCCTGGCGGGTGGTCAGCTTTTCCCTGTATGGCGCGACCTTGGTGATTCTTTACCTGGTTTCGACGCTGTATCACAGCGTGCGCGGACGGGCGAAAGCCATTTTGCAAAAATGCGACCATTCGGCGATCTATCTGCTGATCGCCGGCAGCTACACGCCATTTGCCCTGGTGACGCTACGCGGCCCCTGGGGCTGGACATTGTTCGGCTTGAGCTGGGGCTTGGCGCTATTCGGCATCGTGCAAGAACTGACCATCGGCCGGCGCACCAGGTTGTTGTCGATGATTCTGTATGTGCTGATGGGATGGATGGTGCTGATCGCCATCAAACCGCTGGTGTTGTCGCTGGCTACGCCTGGCCTGGTTTGGCTAGCGCTTGGCGGGCTGTTCTACAGCATCGGCATCTACTGGTTTCTCAATGACGAGAAGATCCGCCACGGTCACGGCATCTGGCACCTGTTCGTATTGGCCGGCAGCCTAAGCCAATTCGTGTGCGTGATGTTCTACGTTTGAATGGGGGTGGGGGTGCGTTACTTCGCGAACGCACCCCACATAGGGTAGCGTGCATCCGCCGAAGCACCGCACTTCCTTCTTGTCAGACGTCGAACGGCAGCCGATCCTCTTCCACCAGCGTGATCAGCGCGGTCACGACATGCGGGTCGAACTGACTCCCTGCGCGCTGCCTGATGTAATCCATGGTGTCCTTCAGTGTCCAGGGCTCTTTGTACGGACGCTTGTGCAGCAAGGCGTCGAACACATCCACCACCGCGACGATACGGGCGGATAGCGGGATATCCTCGCCACGCTTGCGCTGCGGATAGCCGCAACCATCGTAGTGCTCATGATGACTGGCGGCGATTTCGCTGCCGAACGCCAAGTAGCTGTTACCTTCGACCATCAGGCTGGCTTTGTGCAGAATCTGCGCGCCGATATTGGCGTGTTGTTCCATGATGGTGCGCTCGTCCGGATCCAGCTTGCCGGGCTTGAACAGGATATGATCCGGCGTGCCGACCTTGCCGACGTCGTGCAAGATGCTGGCCATGCCGATCATTTCCATAAACTCCGCGGTCAAGTCCTGCGGATAGTGCTTCATCTTCTTCAATTCTTCAGCAAGCGCATCAGTCAATTTCTGTACGCGCAGCACATGCTGACCGGTATCGGAATCGCGAAATTCAGCCAGGTCGGCCAGCGCGACCACGGTGGCCTCTTGCGACTTGCGCAGTTGCTGGTAGAGGTAGAGGTTGTCGTAGGCGGCGGAGATGCGCTGGCAGAATACCTCCAGCAGATTGCGCTCGACGTCCTCCAGCGGCCAGGGCGGGCTGAAATGCACCACGAACTCGCGATTGTTTTGCGAAGTGATGTACAGCACGTCGTAGGGGTGGCGGTAAATGCTTTTCTTCTGGGTCAGCGATTCGTGAATGGCCTCGGCCAGCTCCGGCAGGGAGCTGAAGTCGTTGGTATGGGTCAGGTATTCGTAGGAGCCGGTGGCGGCGATCACCTCGACGGCCAAGCGGCCATTGACCTGGTTGCCGTTTTCCACGCACAGAATGCCGTCCATGCCGACATCCAGCAGGGTGCTGACCTGTTTGAGTACGCCCGAGGCGAACTCCTTGAGCGAGTGTAATTGGTAGAGATCGCCCGCGCCTTCCAGTATTTTGGCCAGGCCCTGGCGGTTTTTCTCGATGGTGAGCAGATTTTCGTGTGCGCGCAGCGACGAAATGACCGTGGTGAACAGTTTTTGTACGGTCAGTTCGGTCTTGGTTTTGTAGTCGTTGATGTCGTAATCGAGGATGACTTCCTGCTCGGGCGCCTGGCCGGGCTGGCCGGTGCGCAAGACGATGCGAACGGTCTGGTTGTTGAGCTCCCCGCGGATGCGGCGCACAAGTTTAAGGCCGGCATCGTCGGTTTCCATCACCACATCCAATAGGATCAGTGCGGTATCCGGATGCTCGGTGATCATCCGGAATCCCTCTTCGGCTGACGAAGCGTACAGCAGCTGCAGCCCCTTGTCCTTGAAGCGGATGTCCTGGATCGCTAGCCTGGTCGCCGTGTGCACGTCTTTTTCGTCGTCGACGACCAGCACCGTCCATGGGCGCTTGCGCGGGGACTGCGACTCTTCGTCGGCCTCGGCGTGATCGTCGTCCAGTAGCCAGTTTTCCTCATCGTGCTGATTGTTATTGTCGATCATCAGGAGCCCTCCTTGGGCGCGATCGAAGGCGCGATGCAGGGGAGTCGAATCGAGAAGACGGTGCCTTCGCCAAGCGCACTGGATACATCGATGCTGCCACCCAAACGCTGTCGCACCACATTGTAGACGATATGCAGCCCGAGCCCGCTGCCGCCGCTGCCGCGACGCGTGGTGAAGAAGGGCTGGAAGATCTTGCCCATGTTCTCCGGTGCGATACCTTTGCCGTTATCTTTTACCGTTAGCGACAAATAGCCGTTTTCCAGCCTGTGAGCGGCGATCTCGATCCGGCCGGGCTGGCTTTCGTCGAAGGCGTGAGTGACGGCGTTCACTAGTAGATTGGTCATCACCTGGGACAGTGCACCCGGGTAGCTGTCCATCAGCAGATCCGGCTCGCAGTCGATCTGGATCTCGATCGAGGTCCGTTTGAATTTTGGGCGCAGGCTGGTGATGATCTCGTGTAGATAATCCTCAAGCTGAAAGTCGCGGCGCGCTTCGCTGGTCTGGTCGACCGCCACCTGCTTGAAGCTATGGATCAGGTTGGCGGCGCGCTCGGCATTGGAGAGGATCAGCTCGCAGCTCTCCTTGGCGGTCGCCAGGTAGTTCTGAAAATCGCTTTTCTTGATGGCGCCGGCTTCTAGTTCGCTGTTCAACTGTTGGGTAACGGCAGCCAAGTGCGAGGCGGCTGTAAGCGAAATGCCGACCGGCGTGTTGATCTCGTGGGCGACGCCGGCTACGAGTCCTCCTAGCGAGGCGAGTTTCTCCGATTCGACCAGGGTCTGCTGGGTCTGTACCAGTCGACGGTAGGCATCCTGGGCTTTTTCCTTTTCCTCGCGGGCGTTCGCCTCCGCCTGAGTCCGCATCTTCAGGTCGTCCATGATACGCGCGACGATGCGGTTGAAACTGTGCATCACGTCGCCGAACTCGTTTTTCTGGTTGACGCTGAAGGTGGCCGACTCCAAGTCGGAGCTGCTGGCCGCCAAATCCAGTGCGTCCTGTAGCTCTTTGAGCGGATGGAACACGAAATGGCGGAGGGCGTAACTCATCATGAACAGGATCAGCACGTCGAGCAGCACGATCTGCATCAAGCTTTCCATCAGGTGGCTGCGTAGTTGAGCGTTTAGATCGCTGCGCGATAGGAAAACCTCGGCGACGCCGAGTTTTTCCTTCCCTTGATAAACGATAGGGATGGTGAGTATATCGTCGGCCGCCGGTTCTTCGGTCGGCGTCATGTCGCGCAGACCGCGGCTGTCGCGGATGCGGCCGATATTCAGGCCCGCGTCGCCTTTGATGCGAATGGCGATCAGCGACTGCCAGCCGAGTTCGGCGTCCAGGGTCAGCTGAATATACTGATCGTCGAGTTGCCACACCCCATGAGGAAGCGATAGTGCCAAGCGCTCCTGCAATGCGGTTCGCAACGCCTGATAATCGGCTTCCCCTTGTGCCTTGCTGGTGCTGAACGAGACGTAGCCCATGACCGAGAGGATCACGGTAATGCCAACGATCAGCCAAACGGTTAATTGAGCCTTGATGCTTTTCATCATAATGGGCGGCTTCCTCACTCACTCTCATCGTAAATAAGCTGGATGTAAAATGCAAAAGCCCAATCATAAATACTTGATTAAAGCAAAGTGTTTGGCTCGGATCAAAACGAACACGCGTGTCGCGAGCTTAGCGACAAGCAGCGGGGTGCTAATGTGCCAGGGCGCGCGGTGCCGGCAGTTTCTGTAGCAGCAATCCCGCTAGGATCAGCCCCAAACCGGCCAGCGTCGACGGCAGGATCGCCTCGCCAAGTAGCCAATGAATGAGTAGCAAGGAAACCAGCGGCGACAGAAAAATCAGATTGGCAATGCGTGCGGCACTGTGCGCTCGCTTGAGGGCAAAAAGCCACAGCACGAAGGTGAAGCCCATTTCGAAGGCGCCGACGTAGGCGGCACCGGCAAGTCCAGTCCAGGATGGTAGCGTCAGCTCGCCGCGCCAGGCGCACCACAGCGCGATCAGCGGCAGCGAACAGGAGAAATTGAGCGTCAAGCCGATCACCGGTTCTCGATTGTCGCGGGTGTTGGCCAGCCAATAGCCGGCCCACAGTAGCGTCGAGACAAGCGCCAGCATGACGCCGCGCGGATTGCCGAAATGCAGGCTGAAGAGCTTGCCGTGGGTGGCGATGGCCAGCACGCCGAGATAACACACCAGGGCGGCCAGTGCATCGCGCCGCCGCAGCCGTTGCTTGAGAACCGGCACCGACAACAGGGTCAGGGTCAGCGCCCAGGTATAGTTGATGGCCTGCGCCTCTTGCGCGGGGAGCAGCGAATAGGCTTGGAACAATACGAGGTAATAGGCAAAGGGGTTGACCGCCCCCAGGAGCAGCGAACGGCGCCAATGTTGCCGAAGTGCTGCGCGGGTCTCAAGCAGTCGACCTTGGCTGATCAGAATACCGAGCAACACCGCCAACGAAACCAGATTGGCCCAAAACAGCAGTTGTGCCGGCGACAGGTGCGCCAGGCTGATCTTGAAGGCGGTGGCCACCGTCGACCAGGCGAGCACGGCGCCGAGGCCGGCGGCGTAAGCGCCGAATTGATCATGATCGCGCATACATGCCCGTTCGGCGGTTGGCCGATGCGACCAGTCGGTTGAGTTCGGCCGATAGGGCGACCACGGTGGCATCGGCGCTCAGGCCGATAGGGCCGCCATGGCTGGCGGTATAGGCGTCGCCGGCCAGTCCGTGGACGTGTACGGCCAGCGAGGCGGCGGCGAAGGGCTCCATGTGTTGGGCCAGCAAGGCGGCGATCAGCCCGCTGAGCACATCGCCCTGGCCTGCGCTCGCCAATGCCGGTCCACCGCTGCGATTGACATGGTAGTAACGATCGGGCCCGACGATCAGCGAACCTGCACCCTTGAGTACGGTGACGGCATTCAGCCGCTCGGCAAGTCGGCGCGCGGCCTCGAGACGATCGGCTTGAATTTCCGCTGTGTGGCACGCCAGTAGGCGGGCGGCTTCAGCCGGATGCGGCGTGAGGACGGTCGGCGCGCGTCGTTCGGCTATTCGAGTTTGCCAGCTCGGTTCTGCGGCCAGCAGATTGAGCGCGTCGGCATCGAGCACGAGCGGCAGCGGTTGGTCGATGGCCGCGTCGAGCAGCGCTTGTGCCGCGCCTTCCCGTCCCATGCCCGGCCCCAGTGCCAGTACGTCGCAGATCGGCAGGGCGTCGGCGGCGCGAATCATCAACGCCGGTGCCTGCGGATCGACCGGCAAGCGGGGGTCGAGCGCGGCGATCAGCACCTTGCCCGCGCCGCCGGCCAGCGCCGCGCGACCGGCCAGGAGCGCCGCACCCAGCATGCCCTCGCTGCCGCCGACGATACCGACGCACCCGTAGCTGCCTTTGTGGCTGTTGTGCGCCCGGCTGAGCTTGTCTAGTCCGGCAGGGTGGTACACCGCGCCTTCCGGTGCCTCGCCCGCCCAGCCGGGATGCTGCAAGGTGTCGAGTTGCACCTGGCCGGCCAGATCCGGGCCCTCGCCGGTGAACAGTCCAGGTTTGTGGCAGAGGAAAGTCAGCGTGGCATCGGCGCGTAGCACGGCGTTGAGCGCCGTGCCGCGCCAGGCGTCGAGGCCGGTCGGCACATCCAGCGCCAATACCGGGGCGCCGAGTGCGTTTAATTGATGGATCAGTGCGCACCAGTCGTTGTCGAACGGCCGGCTGATGCCAATGCCGAATAGGCCGTCCACCAGTAGATCCGGTCGCGGCTCATGGGGGGCGAGCATCGTCCGTACCGTGCCGCCTGCGGCCTGCCAACGGGCCAGGGCTTGTCGGGCGGCGGGTGTCTGCGGTGCCCGGGGCTGCAGCACGTCGACGCGAAAACCGCCGCGTGCGAGCAAATCGGCGACGACCAGCGCATCGCCGCCGTTGTTGCCGGGACCGGCCGCCAGCAAAATGCGCGCGCCTGTCGCCCAGCGGGCGGCGATCCAGTCCGCCGCCGCTTGGCCCGCGCGCGCCATCAGATCCACGCCCAGGGCGTCTGCCCGCTGTTCCAGCGCGCGTAGCGCGGCTTGGCTATAGATGGCAGCGCTCACGATGGCGTCTCTCCCCAGCGGCGGATCAGCGAGTGGGGAATGTCGAGTTGATCCATGATGCGGGCCACGACGAAGTCGACCATGTCCTCGATCGTTTGCGGGTGAGTGTAAAAGCCAGGCGAGGGCGGCAGAATCACCGCGCCCAGGCGAGCCAGCTTGAGCATGTTCTCCAGGTGCAGTGCCGAGAACGGGGTTTCGCGCGGAACCAGGATCAGCTTGCGGCCTTCCTTGAGGCTGACGTCGGCGGCGCGCTCGATCAGGTTGTCGGACAGACCATGGGCGATCGACGCTAGAGTGCCCATGGTGCAGGGACAGACCACCATGGCGTCGGCCGGGTTGGTGCCCGATGCGACCGGGGCAAACCATTCTTCGCGGCCGAATACCCGCAACTGCCCGGCGTTCGCCCCGCTACGCTCGATGAACCACTGTTCTGCATCGGCCGGGCGACTTGGCAGCGTCAAACCCAGCTCCTGCTGCGCCACGACTTGGGCCGCCTGGGAGTACAACACCCAGACGCGCGTACCGGCGGCGATCAGGCAGTCGATTAGGCGTAGGCCGTAGGGCAGGCCGGAGGCGCCGGTCAGGGCGACGGTGACGGTTTGGATGGGGCGCATGGGGAGGTCAATCTATGACGGGCCGATTATTCGGCGTGTTGTAGTTGGCGGTGGCGAATGATCACCTGCTGATCCGAAAAACGTTGTGCCAATTGCTCGGCGATGTAGACCGAGCGGTGCTGCCCGCCGGTACAGCCGATGGCCACGGTCAGGTAGCTGCGGCTTTCCTGACTGAAACAGGGTAGCCAGCGCGCGATGATACGGTGGATGTCCTCGGTCATTTCGGCCACCGCCGGTTCTTGCTGGAAGTAGTCGATCACCGGCTGGTCGCAACCGGTCAGCGGGCGCAGTTCGGGGACGTAATAGGGATTGGGCAGGCAACGCACGTCGAAGGCGAAGTCCAGGTCGAGCGGTACGCCGTGCTTGAAACCGAACGATTGCAGCACCAGGGTCAGTCGGCTGCTGTCGGCCGATACCAGATCTTTGACCCAACTGCGCAAGCTATTGGGCACCAGGTCGGTGGTGTCGAAACGCGCACCTAGTTCCTGGATGCTGGCCAGCATGTCTTTCTCGGCCAGAATGCATTCGTTGATGGTCAAGAGGCCGTTACCGGCGAGCGGGTGGCGCCGACGGGTTTCGGAAAAACGTTTGACCAGCGTGTCGTCCTGCGCTTCCAGGAACAGCAGGCGAACGTCGACGCCTTGCTCGCGCAGTTTGCGCATCTCGTGCGGCAGCGCGCCGAGCGACGGGCTGGAGCGTACGTCGACGCTGATGCCGATGTGTTCGAAGCCGTAATCCTGGTACAGGGCCATTGCCTCGGACAACATGGTGGCGGGCAGGTTGTCGACACAGTAGAAGCCCGAATCCTCCAGAGCGCGCAATGCGATCGATTTACCGGAGCCGGACTGCCCGCTAATCAATATCAGTTGCATGCTCCTGATCCTTGAGGAAATTGGTGTGTCGTTCGATAAATTCGCGCGTGCTGTCGATACCGCGCAATTGCAGTATATAGTTGCGCACAGCGGCTTCCACCAGCACCGCCAGGTTGCGGCCGGCCGCGACCGGCAGGACCACCTTGCGAACCGTGACGCCCAGGATGTCCTGGGTCTCCGACTGGATGTTCAGGCGGTCGAGCGCTTGCATCGCCTGGTCGTTGGCCTTGACCAGGTGGATGATCAGCTTCAGTACCTTTTTCGGTCGTACGGCGGTTTCGCCGAAAATGGTGCGGATGTTCAGGATGCCCAGCCCGCGTACCTCCAGGAAATCGCGCAACAGCGGCGGGCAGCGTCCCTCCAATGTTTCCGGGCCGATGCGGTACAGTTCGACCGCATCGTCGGCGACCAGGCCGTGACCGCGCGAGATCAGATCCAGCGCCAGTTCGCTCTTGCCCATCGCCGAGTCGCCCATGATCAGTACGCCGATCTCCAGCACGTCGAGGAATACGCCGTGCAACACGGTGGACACTGCCAGCGCCCGCGCCAGATAGATGCGCAGCACATCCATCAGGTAGGGGCTTTCCAGCGGCGTGGACATCAGCGGTACGCTGTGCGAATGGCAATAGTCGCGCAAAAGTTTGGGCACCGGCTGGCCGTTGGCCACCATCACGACCGACATGCTCTTGTGGAACAGCTGGTCGAGCGCGGTCTTGGCGGCGGACTGCTCCAACCGGTTCAGGTAGTCGACCTCGGCCAGCCCCAGCACCTGCACCCGGTTCGGGTGGATGAAGTTCAAGTGGCCGACCAATGCCAGCGTCGGTCGCGCATCGTCGATGCCGATGATATTGTCGGCGCCGGCTGTGCCGACGACCCAGCTGAGATTGAGTTTCTGCTGGTTTTCCTGGTACAGCTTGCGCACCGTGATACTAGGCATGGTTCGACCACTCGGACAGGATCTGATAGAGCTCGTCCACGCTTTGCGCGGCGAGCATTTGCTCGCGCAACGGACGGCTGGAGAATAACTGCGCCAGTTCCGACAGCACCTGTAGATGCAGATCGGTCGCCTGCTCCGGCACCAGTAGCACGAACAGGCTTTGTACCGGTTTGCCGTCGGGGGCATCGAAAGGAATCGGGGCCTTCAAGCGGATGAAGACCGCCGCGGCCTCTTTCAGACTCTGTGCCCGTCC
Organism: Paludibacterium purpuratum; assembly: GCF_004363805.1. GTDB lineage: Bacteria > Pseudomonadota > Gammaproteobacteria > Burkholderiales > Chromobacteriaceae > Paludibacterium > Paludibacterium purpuratum. The sequence continues at coordinate 266,445 of NZ_SNZP01000003.1, forward strand.
GTGCGGGATCGCCACACCCTGGCCGAGACCGGTCGACCCCAACTTTTCACGGGCGAACAGGCAGTCGAAAACTTCGCTGCGGGCGATGCCGCAGGTATTCTCCATCAACAGGCCGACTTGCTCGAAAACACGTTTTTTGCTGCTAACGTCGAGATCGAGCATGATGTGGTCGCGCGAGAGAATTTTACCGATCTGTTTCATATCGTTTGGCGGAAATCGGGCGCCGGCACGGGCCGGCGTCTGCAAAAGGTCAGACAAACAAAAACGGGAACCCGAAGGTTCCCGGCGGTACGGGTTACCACGTTACAGAGAAGCTTCCGGGTGAGCGCCAGCACCGCGGTGCTCGCTTTGCTTTTCCTTGAACTTCAGCACTTGGCGGTCCAGCTTATCCATCAGCAGATCGATGGCGGCGTACATGTCGGATTCGGTGGCTTCAACGTGAATGTCCTTGCCGGACAGATGAACATTGACCTCGGCTTTCTGGATCAGTTTGTCCACGGACAGGGTGACGGAGACATCGATAAGGTCGTCGACATGACGGCTGATGCGCTCGAGTTTGCTCTCGATGTAGTCGCGCAGCGACGGGGTGATCTCGAGGTGAAGACCAGTCACTTTGATGTTCATAACCCTTACTCCTTTTTGTTGCCATGATGACTGCCCGGTCGGGTCGGCCGAACAGCCGGATGTTGGACTACAGCGCCTTTCTCTGATTGACCGGTGCGATCTGCATGGCTTCACGATACTTGGCAACGGTACGTCTTGCAACCTGAATGCCCTGACTGGATAGCTGCTCGGCAATAGCGCTATCGGACAGAGGCTTGGCGGGGCTCTCGTCCTCGATCAATTTACGGATATGAGCCTTGATTGCCGTGGCGGAGCATTCCTCGCCACTGTCGGTTTCCAGGGCGCTGCCGAAGAAATATTTCAGCTCGAATAATCCGCGCGGGCAGAGTAGATATTTCTGAGTGGTGACTCTGGAAACGGTGGATTCATGCAGCCCGAGCTCTTCGGCGATATCGCGTAGGATCATCGGCCGCATGGCCACTTCGCCTTGTTCAAAGAACGCTTGCTGCTTGTCGACTATAGCTTCCGACACTTTCAGGATAGTGTCAAATCGCTGTTGGATGTTCTTGACCAGCCAACGTGCTTCTTGCAATCGGCCCGACATCTCGCCGGCCTGTTGGCGATTTTCCGACAGCATTTGCGCATAGATCTGGTTGACGCGCAGGTGCGGTACAGCCCCGGCGTTCAACTCCGCTACCCAGCGGCCTTTGCGTTTTCTGACGGTGACGTCGGGCGTGACGTAGTGGGTGTCGCGGGCATCGAACCCCATGGCCGGGCGGGGGTTCAAGGTGGCGATCAGCGCCTGCGCCAGGCGCAAGGCTTCGTCATTGGCGCCGAGCAGTTTGCGCAGCCGGGTATAGTCGCGCGCACCGAGCAAATCCAGGTGGCCGAGGACGATCTGGCGCGCCAGCGGCAACCCCGGCGCGTCGGTAGGCAGGCAATCCAACTGCAGCGCCAGCGATTCGGACAGCGAACGCGCGCCGACCCCGGGCGGATCGAATTGCTGCAACAGGTGCAGGCCGGCCGACAGTTCGGTTTCGTCGATGTCCAGTTCCGTCGGCAGCGTGGCGGCCAGTTCGGCCAGCGACGTGGTCAGATAGCCGTCATCGTCCAATTCTTCGATCAGAAGCTGCACGACTGCGTGATCGCGGCGCGCCAGGGCGATTTCGCCCAACTGCGACAGCAGGAGTTCGCGCAGCGTCTGGTGGCAGGGTACGTTGTGGAAGGGATCGTAATCGTCGTCGTAGCCGCCGCTGCCGCCCGATCCGCCGCTGCCCCAATCCTGCAAAGCCTCCATGCCAGGTTCGGCGGGCGCGGAGTCTTCCTGCCCGCTGCTCGGCTCGGCGACGGCAGGCGTTTCAGCCGGCTGTTGGTCGCTCTGCGGAGGCTCGTCGGCGCGCTCCAGCAACGGGTTTTCCAGCAGGTAGCGCTCGACTTCTGCTTGCAGCTCGACGGTGGATAGTTGCAGCAGCTTGATCGACTGCTGCAACTGCGGTGTCAGGGTTAACTGCTGGGAGACTTTTAGCTGGAGGCTCTGCTTCATCATGCTTACAAGTGGAAATGCTCGCCCAGATAGACCTTGCGCACCCGCTCGTCGCTGACCAGCGCCTCGGGGTCGCCCGAAGCCAGTACCGCGCCGTCGCTGATGATATAAGCCCGGTCGCAGATGCGCAGCGTCTCGCGCACGTTGTGGTCGGTGATCAGTACGCCGATGCCGCGCTCCTTCAGGAAAGAGATGATTTTCTGAATATCGATGACCGCGATCGGGTCGACGCCGGCGAACGGTTCGTCCAGTAGGATGAAGCGCGGCCGCGTGGCCAGTACGCGCGCGATCTCCACCCGGCGGCGCTCGCCGCCGGAGAGCGACAAAGCATTGCTGTTACGCAAGTGCGCGATGTTCAGATCGTCGAGCAGCAGGTCGAGTTCCTTTTCCAGCTCTTCGCCTTTGAACCCGGTGATCTCCAGGATGGCGCGGATGTTCTCGTCCACGGTCATCTTGCGGAAAATCGACGCCTCCTGCGGCAGATAGCCGAGGCCGAGCCTGGCGCGGCGGTGGATCGGCATGTGCGTGATCGATTGTCCGTTGAGCGTGATCTCGCCGTCATCGACGCCGACCAGGCCGACAATCATATAGAAACTGGTGGTTTTGCCGGCGCCGTTCGGACCCAATAGGCCGACGACTTCGCCGCTTTCGATGTCCAGCGAGACATCTTTGACTACGGTTCGGCTCTTGTAGCGCTTCTTCAGGCGCTGCACCGTCAATACACTGTCTGTCATGGTTGCTTTCCGGCGCCGTTGCTGGCGTTTTTCTTCTGCGGCTGGATGATGGCCGTTACCCGACCCTTGTTGGCGGTGTTCGTGCCGCCGCCCTGGCTCTGGTAAATCTGGGTTTCCGTGTTGTAGACAATCACGTCGCCGATCAACAGATCGGTATCTTTCTTGACTCGGGCATTGGTCGTCAGTACGGCGGTATGGTTGACCGTACTGTAATCGATGCGGTTGGCTTGCCCATCAATCCAGACGTTCTTCTTTTCCGGGGTGTCGTCGGCCTTTTGGCGGAACGTGACCAGCTTGCCGGTCGCCACCATGGTCTGGTTGCCTTGTGCGTCGCGGGTGACCGTCAGATGGTCGGAGTGCATCAGCAAGGTGCCTTGAATCACCACCACGGCGCCATCCCATTGGGTGATGCCCTTGAGTTGATCGAGCGAGGCACGGTCGGCGCTGATCTGGATGGGTTTGTCGGCGTCGGCCTTTTCGGCGTGCGCCAGCGGTGCGGTCAGGGCAAGCGGTATCAGCAGCGCTGCGAATTTATTTGACATAAGTTGCCTTTGCGAAAGAAAGCAAATTCACGACGCCGGTCTTGTAGTCATAATTGAAGCCGGTCGAGTTTGCTACGCTGTTACCGTAGTGCACCGTGGTCGGCATCGCCGAACTGGCGTAGCGGCGCACGGTGTCCACGGTCATGGCGCTACTGTCGAGCGTCATCGCCGGTTGACCGGCCGCGGGTGGTTTCTGCAGATGGGCTTTGTGGTCGAAGTAGGCAACCCGAGTGCGCGTATTGTAGCGGCCTGTCTCGGCAACGAGAGTGTAGTCTGGCTGACCGGTTTGGAATACATCGATCGTGGTTTTGACGAAATACAGATCATTCTGATTCGGATATTGCCACAATTTGTCGGCCACCATGCGCTGTTGCACCCGCCCTTGCGTATCGAAGCGCGTGGAGAGAACGTGCTCGGAGACATATTCCGGCCTGGACGGATCCAGTTCGCGCCCGAAGCTGCCGAGCTTCGACACCTGATCCAGCCAGATGGTCAATAAGGCCATCAATGCCACCAGTGCGATCGGGAATAGGCGTGCGGAACGTCCGATTTTCATGACAGATAGCCCGCCATCAGGCCGTCGAAGGTACCTTGCGCCTGCATGATCAGTTCGCAGGTCTCACGGATGGCGCCGCGTCCGCCGCTGTTGCCGGTAACGTAATGCGCGTTCTTGCGCACGATGCTGGGTGCCTCGGGCACCGCGATGGCCATGCCGACGCGGCACATCACCGGCAGGTCGACCACGTCGTCGCCGACATAGGCGCACTGGCTGGCGTCGACGCCCGCCTTGCCGATCAGCTCCAGAAAGGCCGCGCGCTTGTCGTGGATGCCGGCATAGTAATAGTCGATGCCGAGGCCACGGGCGCGCGCTTCGACGCAGGCTGCGGCGCGTCCGGTGATGATGGCGAGTTTGACGCCGGTGGACTGAAGCATCTTCAGGCCGTGGCCATCGAGCGTGTTGAAGCCTTTCAGCTCTTCGCCGCTGGCCGTGATGAAAATCGTGCCGTCGGTCAGCACGCCGTCCACATCCATGATCAACAGGCTGACCTTGCGGGCCAGATCGTGTGTCGCTTGCATGTTATTCCTTGAGTCGGGCGCGAACGCGGATCAAACCACGCCGGCCTTGAACAGGTCGTGCATATTGAGGGCGCCGACCAGTTGCTGCCGGTCGTCGACGACCAACAAGCATAGGATTTTGGCGGCTTCCATCTGTTCGACGGCTTCGGTGGCCAAGCAGTTTTCGGCAACGGTGCGCGGCGCGCGCGTCATGACGTCTTCGATGGCAATGCCGGACAAATCGAGTGTCCGATCCAGCGTGCGGCGCAGATCGCCATCGGTGTAGACGCCGACCAGCGCGCCTTGTGCATCGATCACCGCGGTCATGCCCAGGCCCTTGGTGGACATTTCCAGCAACGCTTCCTTGAGCGAGGCGCCAATGCGCACGCAAGGCAATGCTTCGCCGCTGTGCATCACGTCGGCCACCCGCACCAGCAATCGGCGCCCCAGGCTGCCGGCCGGGTGCGACATGGCGAAATCTTCTTCGCGGAACTGGCGCTCGTTCATCAGCGCGACCGCTAGCGCATCGCCCAGCGCCAACTGCGCCGTGGTGCTGGTGGTCGGGGCGAGCCCGAGCGGGCAGGCTTCCTTGTCGACATGCGCGTCGAGATGGACGTCGGCAAGCTTGGCCATGGTCGAGCCGTCGCGGCCGGTCATGCAGATGGTGCGAATGCCTTTGCGCTTGAGCGCGGGCCACATCGCCAAGACTTCGTCGCTCTCGCCCGAGTTGGATAGCGCCAACAGCACGTCTTCGCGCATGATCATGCCCAGGTCGCCGTGCACGGCTTCGGCCGGGTGCAGGAAAAACGCCGGTGTGCCGGTGCTGGCCAGTGTGGCGGCGATCTTGCGCGCCACATGACCCGACTTGCCCATGCCGGTGACGACCAGACGGCCCTTGCAGGTCAGAATCAGATCCACTGCATGGGAGAAATCGCCATTCAAACGCGCGGCCAGCGCCTCCAGCGCCGCAGCCTCGATACGCAAGACTTCACGGGCGCTTTCCAGGCGGTTCGTGTAAATTTGGGTTTCCATAAGCGTGAATTATATCAAGGTTATACCCGCAAGAGTCGCAGGCTTTATGCAACTTTTACGGAAACAGCTGTTTATGTCATTCGATTTCAATAAAAGTTTGGGAGATCGTTTTTTCAATGCACTCGCTCGCCGTCGTCGTTCAGGTTTTGTTGCTCGTGGTGCTGGTCATCACCTTGTGCCGCCGGGTGCGCGTGCCGTCCTTGCTGGCCTATCTGGTCATCGGTTTCCTGGCCGGCCCAGCCGTCGCCGGGTTGGTGCCCCAGGGCGAGATGACCGAGCTATTGGGCGAGATCGGCATCGTTTTCCTGATGTTCACCATCGGGCTGGAGTTTTCGCTGGCCAAGCTCAAGGCCATGCAACAACTGGTATTCGGTGTTGGTTTGTTGCAAGTCACGCTGACCATGCTGCTGACCGGCGCTGTCTGCTATCTGGCGACCGGTAGCGCGGAGGCGGCCTTCGCCCTGGGCGGGGTGCTGGCCATGTCGTCCACCGCCATCGTCAGCCGCCTCTTGACCGAACAGCGCGAACTTGGCCAGCCGCACGGGCAGTTGGCCATCGGCGTACTGCTGTTCCAGGACATCGCCGTCGTGCCGTTGCTGATCCTGCTGCCGGCGATGGCCGGCAACCCCGAACACCTGTGGCAGGATCTCGGGCTGGCCGCGGTCAAGGTGGTCGCGGTGCTGACCTTGCTGCTGGTGGTCGGACAGCGGCTGGTGCGGCCATGGTTTCATCTGGTGGCGCGTCAGCGCTCCAGCGAGCTTTTCATGCTCAATGTGCTGCTGGTGACGCTTGGCGTGGCCTGGTTGACCGAGCTGTCCGGCCTGTCGCTGGCGCTGGGCGCCTTTGTCGCCGGCATGCTGATTTCCGAAACCGAATATCGCTACCAAGTGGAGGAGGACATCCGGCCGTTCCGCGATCTGTTGCTCGGCTTCTTCTTCATGACCGTGGGCATGCGCCTGTCGCTGCCGGTGCTGATCGAGCATTTTGCGCTGGTTCTGTTGCTGGTGTGCCTGCTGCTGCCGGTCAAATTGGCGGTCGTGTACGGAGTGGCGCGGCTGTTCGGGCATCGCAGCATGGACGCCATGCGCGCCGGCCTGGCTCTGGCCCAGGGGGGGGAGTTCGGGTTCGTGTTGCTGACGCTGGCTTTTCGGTTGGATTTGATCGCACAACCCGTCATCCAGGCGGCGGTGGCGGCGGTGCTGCTCTCCATGCTGATCGCCCCCTTCGTTCTGCTGCACGGCGAGGCCATCGCCCGCCGCCTGGTGCGCCAGGACTGGACTATGCAGGCTTTCGATCTACATCACTTGCTGGTGGAGAGCATGTCCAAAAACGAGCACGTGCTGATCTGCGGCTACGGCCGTAGCGGCCAGGCATTGGCCCGCCTGCTCGACGCCGAGGACATCCCCTTCTTCGCGCTCGATATGGATCCGGTGCGGATACAAGAAGCGGCCGATGCCGGCGATCCGGTGGTGTTCGGCAATGCCAGCAAGACCGAGGTTCTGCTGGCCGCCGGCATCCAGCGCGCCAAGGTCATGGTGATCTCCTTCGACGACACCGAGGCCGCCTGCCGCATTCTGAATAGCGTGCAGCGGTTGCGCACCGATCTGCCGGTCATCGTTCGCACGGTCGACGATGGCGATATCGACCGCCTGCGCGCTGCCGGCGCCGACGAAGTCGTGCCGGAATTGCTGGAAGGCAGCCTGATGCTGGCCTCGCAGGCCTTGATGGAGGCCGGTGTGCCGCTCGCGCGGGTCTTGCGCCGTATCCGCCGTGTGCGCGAAGAGCGCTACGGACTGTTCCGCGGCTTTTTTCATGGTGTGGACGATATCGATTCGCTGGAAGACGAGGCGCGTATTCCACGCTTGCAAAGCGTGGTGCTATGCGAAGGGGCGGCGGCCATCGGCCACCCGCTGCACGCGTTACGGCTCGACGAATTGGGTGTGGCCATCAAGTCGATGCGCAGCAATCACCGGCGCTATTTCGACCTCGACCAGAGCCAACTGCTCAACCAAGGCGATGTCCTGGTGCTCTTGGGCAGCCCGGAGCAACTGGCGCGCGCCGAGGCGCGAATCCTGAACGGGTAGGGCGGGATGCCTGCCGGGTGGGTGCGCTTCGCGATTGCACCCTACGGCAGGATGGTGGTGATCTGTTTCTTCAACTCCTGCTTCAGCGCCTGTTGTTTCTCGGTTTCGGTCTTCTTACCCTTGACCAAGGCATTGAAGTTGAGCGCATACACCGGTGCGTTCAGCGGGCCGGTGATTTTCAGTGGGATCGAGACGCCGCGCAGGCTGGAGAATTCGCGCGGATTCGCTGCGACATTCATGTTGTAATCGATGATGCTGTGCTTCAGATCGATCTTGCCGCCGCCGTTGACGTTGACCAATTGCGAAGCCAGTTTCAAATCCTGGTTGCGCCCCACGCCCTGTTCCATGCGGAAGCCCGCCTGCAGCGTCGAGAAAGTGGTTTTCTGGTTGGCGCGTGACGGTGTGTTCATTTCCTTCAGTTCGGCCGGCAGGTTCTTCAGCGCCGACACCAGGTCGATACCGGTGAGCGCGCCCTGATTCAGACTCATTTGCACGTTGCCGCTCAGGCTGTTGCGCAGGTCGACGAACGAATCGCCTTGCGCTGCCAGCATGACCTGGCCATTACCCTTGCCGTCCAATTGGCCGAAGTTGAACAGGTCCACCAGCAGCGGGCGGATGTTCATGCCGCGCAGCGTCTGGCGAACTTCGTAGCGATTGGTCTGCCCGCGCTTGAGGCTGGCGTCGCCCTGCAGTTGGCCGCTATAGATGTTGGCCGAAATATGGTTCAGCTCCATTTCCTGCGGCAGGATGCGTACCGAGGCCGATACGTCCTTCATGCGGAACCGCCCCATCGACAGTTCGCCCGCGCTGACTTTGCCGTTGAGATCGAAAAAGTCCATCCAGTCGAGCGGAATCGGATTTTTGTTCTGGAAGATCGCCACCGCCTCGCCTTTGGTTTCCGGCAAGTAGCGGTTCAGGTCGAGCGCGCCGATCGATAGCGCCGCCTCGTGGCGTGGGTGCATCAGCCCATACTGCGTCACGTCCAGTGCGATATCCGAGCCGTCGATCTTGCCCTTGCCGTGCAGGTCGAAGCGCTCGTCGCCAAGTGTGCCGGTCAGCGCGCCCTGCATATTGGCGATCAGTTGCCCGCGCGGCAGTAGCGGCGTAATCGCCTGGGCGGTCAGCGTCAGTGGCGAGAGCTGTAGATCGTTCAATCCGGCCAGCGTGAACGGTGCATCGAGTTGAAGTTTGACGCGGGTCGTGCCCACCTGCCAGTTGAAGTCCCCGCTCAAGCGGCTGGCGTTCATCGCTTTGCGGCCGATATTCAGATTGGCCAGATTGGCTTCCAACTGATACTGGCTGCGTTCGTATTGCATGTTGGCCGAAAGATGGCTTTGCGGAATCTGTACCCGCTCAAGGCTGGCGTCCAGGTGCGGCACCCGCAAGGTGGCACTGCTTTGCGGTTGCTCGGTGGTGAATTCGAACGCCAGATCCTCGCCGGCGGCGCTCAAGTTGTTCAAATCCAGGTGCAATTCGCCGGTGGTGCGCAGTTGCGTCTTGCCGAGCGTCGGCGTGTCGCTTTCCACCTGGGCATCGATCTGACCGAAGTCCAGGCGGTTGTTGTCGATGGTCAGCGGGGTGTTCATCGCCATGCGCAGCGGGCGCGTGTCGTCGTCCAGCACGGCGCTGGCCTTGAGCATTGCGCTGCTCTTCAGGCCATCCGCGTCGATGGTGATCGACGACAGCCGTTGCTTGGCGCCGCTGATGTCGTCGTGGTAGGAGAACACGCCGTCGTGGACGACCAAGGTGTTGAGATTGATGTTGAAGCCGGGTTGCTCGCGGCGCATGAACAGATCGCTGATCGACAAGACGCCGTCTTTTTGGCGCACGACGTCGATCTCGGGGGCATACAGCGTCAGCGAGCGCACTTCGCGCTTGCCGAACAGCAGCGGCCACCAGGCCAGGCGCGCCTCCATCCGGGCGATCTTCGCAAACTTGGCGGTGCTGCCGGGTTGGCTGACGGTGATATCGTTGATGTCGATACCCGGAATCGGGAACACCCGCGGGCTGATGGTGCCTTCGATCAGCACCTGGCGGCCGGTATCTCGTAGCGACTCGCCGATCGCGTGGCGCACGGCCGTTTCGTCGAATTGCCAAAAAATCAGACTTTGCGTCACGACGCCAAGGCACAGCAACGCCAGCGACGTATAAACGGTGATGCGCAACCAGAGTCGGCCGGAATTCCAGTTCATGGCAGAAGACGGGAAAAGGTTGGACTAACGGGGCGGATCGGCATGGTCGGTTGGAGCGGGTGAAGGGAATCGAACCCTCGTCGTAAGCTTGGGAAGCTTCTGCTCTACCATTGAGCTACACCCGCGTGCTTTCGCATAAGGCCGACAAATTTAGCTGTTTTTGCCGCTTTTGGCAAGGCAATGTGCGTTTGCAAAAGGTCGGCGCCCGGATCGGTCATGAAGCTGCAGCCGCACCGTCATATTTCTGCCATCCATATTTGAAACAATTGCGCTCAAATCGGCGATGGCATTGCCACACGATTTCTTTAAACCCCGAACACCGCGAGGCCGAACGTGACTATCCGCAGTCGAATCGCATTGTTGGTGCTGGCGAGTTTCCTGGCCATTCTGACCATTGGCGGCTACGCGATCTGGCAGGCCGACGCCAACGCGCGAGCGGTCCGCTCGGTCACCGAAGGGGCGGTGCCCAGCGCCTTGGCCTCGTCCGACCTGGTCTCGACCCTGAAGGACGTGCAGCTCGCCACCATGAATATTCTGCAGGCCAGCGACGAGCGTTTGCTGGCGCAGGCCCATGAACAACTGGGCGCCAGCGAACAGGCATTGAAAGCACAACTCGCCTTGCAGGCCAGCCTGGCCGCCAACGACGTGCAGCGCGGCTTGGTGGTGCAGGCGCAAGACGTGCTCGACAACTATTTCGATGCCATCGGCGCGACCGCCCACTTCAAGCAGGTCGGCCAGAACGATATGGCGGCCGCCACCTTCGCCGCCGGCGTACAGCAATATCAAGACAACCTGCAACAGATCGTCGCCACCTTGCGCGTGGAGAAGACGCGCAGCAAGGACGACGCCATCCAGGCGCTGCAGCGCAGCCTGGCGCGCACTCTGACCACTCTGTCGCTGGTGACCGTCGCCACCTTGCTGTTGTTGGTGGCTTTGGGCTGGCTGCTCTATCGCCAGATCGTGCGGCCGATCAGCCGCATGCAGCAGACCATGAGCGAGATCGCCGACAACCAGGATTTCTCGCGCCGAGTCGCCGTCGAGCGCGAGGACGAAATCGGCAAGTCGGTCATGGCCTTCAACAGCATGGTGGCGCGCATCGAGGAACGCACCGCTTTGCTGCGCCAGAAGACCAGCGACATCCAGAGTATGTTGCAGAACATTCCGCAGGGGATCCTGACCCTGGTCGAGGGCGGCACGATCCACCCGGAATACTCGGCGCACCTGGAGAGCATTCTGGAAACACGCGACATCGCCGGGCGCCACATCATGGCGCTGCTGTTCGCCGACACCGGCCTGGGGGCCGATGCGCTGTCCCAAGTCGAGGCGGCGATTGCCTCTTGTCTCGGCGAGGACAGCATGAATTTCGATTTCAACCGGCATCTGTTGGTGGGCGAATTGACCAAGCAGCTGCCTGGCGGCCGGATCAAGACCCTGGATTTGAGCTGGTCGGCCATCGCCGGCGATGACGGCACCGTGGCGCGCTTGATGCTGTGCGTACGCGATGTGACCGAACTGCGTGCGCTTGCGGCGGAAGCCAACGAACAAAAGCGCGAATTGGCCATCATCGGCGAAATCCTGGCGGTGGCGCAGGAGAAATTCCACGATTTCATCGTCGGGGCGCTGAAGTTCATCGCCGACAGCGAGCAATTGCTGCGCGATCACCCCAACGGCAACGGCGAGGTGATCGCACAGTTGTTCCGCAACTTGCACACCATCAAGGGCAATGCCCGCACTTACGGCCTGGGGCATCTAACCGACACCGTGCATCAGGCGGAGCAGACTTACGAATACTTGCGCCGGCCGCAACCGGCCATCGCTTGGGATCAGTCGCAGCTGCTATTGGAGTTGGAGTCGGTGCGCGGCGCCGTCGAGCATTACGCCCGCATCAACGAAGTGAGCCTGGGACGCAAGGGGCCTGGCCGGCCTGGCGGCGCCGACCGTTACTTGTTGGTGGATCGCCAGCAGATCCGCGATACGCTCGCCCGTCTGGAAAAGGTCAACACCGGCAACCTGCATGAACTGATCGCCGCGCATCAGGCCATGTGCGCCTTGTTCAACCGCATCGGCACCGAGCCGCTACGCGAGATGCTGGCCGGTGTGCTCGACTCGCTGCCTTCGCTGGCGCGCGAACTGGGCAAGGCGGTGCCGAACGTGGTGCTGCAAGACAACGGCATCGTCATCCGCAGCCAGGCCTCCGGCATATTGAAGAACGTTTTCATGCATTTGCTGCGTAATGCGATCGACCATGGACTGGAGGCAGAGGACGAACGCGTCGCGCTGGGCAAACCGGTCGCCGGCACCCTGCGCCTCGGTCTGCAATTGGCGGACGGCAAGCTGACCCTGGTGCTTGGCGACGACGGTCGCGGCCTGGCGCTGGGGCGCATCCGCGAGCGGGCGCAGGCACAAGGCTTGATCGCCGCCGACGCTGTGCTGAGCGACGAAGCCGTGGCCCAGTTGATTTTCCGTCCGGGCTTCTCCACCGCCGCGCGCGTGAGCGAAGTGTCCGGGCGCGGGGTAGGGATGGACGCCGTTCAGTCGTTCGTCAAACGCGAAAACGGCCAGATTGTCCTGCGCTTCCTGGATAACGAGGCCGGCGCGGACTTCCGTCGCTTCGAGACCGTGCTGACATTGCCGGACAGCTACGCCGTGCGCATCGAGGATGCCGCTCCGGCCCGGAAGGCTGTCGGCGAGCCCGAATTTTTTTGATCGATTTGTTTTAGAGAGGTTGTGTCATGGCCCAAGTACTCATGGTGGACGACTCCAGTACCGTCCGAAACGAGGTGTGCGATTTCCTCAAGGCCAATGGCCTGTCGGTGATTCCGGCGGTCGACGGCAAGGACGGCTTGGATAAGCTGCGCGCCAACCCCGGCATCCGCCTGGTGGTCAGCGATGTCAACATGCCGAATATGGACGGCCTGACCATGGCCGAGAAGATTCGCGGCGAACTGAACAACAGCACGGTCAGCGTCATCATGCTGACCACCGAGAACAGCCCGGCGATGAAAGAGCGCGGCCGCGCAGCCGGCATCAAGGGCTGGATCGTCAAGCCATTCAACGGTCCGGCGGTGCTGGCGACCTTCAAGAAGCTGATCGGCTGAGGCCGGGGCGATGAATCGATTGTCGGAAAATATTTTATGAATGTCGTTTTTGCCGGCCTTGTGCTGGTGTTGTTTGTGTCGTTGGTGGTTTTTCTGTGTGTATGGCATGGCGTGCGTTTGCGCCGCCTGCGTCGACAAGTGGCGGAACGCGATCGTCTGATCGCCGAATTGCGAGATCGCGCGCCGGTCGACGCCATCGAGGCGCGCTATCTGGCGCGTATCGCCGAGCAGGAGGCGGCATTCGCCGCAGAGCGTACACAGTGGCAGGCAAGCCGGGAGGCCGACGCGCAGGGGGAGCTGGCGCGCATCGATGCCGCCCGTGTCGAGGCCCAGGCCGCAAGCGAACAGCAACTTAGCCGCCATTTCGAGCGGCTATGCGACGATTTGCGCGGCGAACAGGCCATCTTGACGCAGGAATTGACGCGTCTGCTTGGCCTAGTGCAGACGGTCGAACGCTGGCACGACGAAATGCAGACCATCCTGACCAACAATCGTCGGTTGAAAGAGCAGAACGAAAGCTTTGCCACCATCGTGAAAAGCGTGGTGATGCTGGCGCTCAACGCCGCCATCGAGGCGGCACGCGCCGGCGAGCACGGTCGCGGCTTTGCCGTGGTGGCCGACGGCGTGCGCGCATTGGCGCAGGGCGCCGGCGAGCTGTCGGGCGAATACAAGAAAAACCTGGAGCGCAACGACCTGATCACCACGACCACGTTCCAGGACCTGCAAGCCAGCGGCAACATGATCCGCACGGCGATCTTCAGCCTGCGTTCCGCCAGCGACCGGGTGTTCGCCCGACTCGACGCACCGGAGGCCGCATGATCGCTTCCACGTCGGCCGAGGCGCTCGACCAACTCTATTTGCAGGCTTTGCACGATAACTGCCCGGACGAGCAGGGTGCCGCCAGCCGGGTAACCGTCTTGGGCGACAAGCTGCCCGTGATCGACCGGCAGGAACTGATCTTGCTCAATATTTCCAGTTACCACTTCCGCTTGGTCAATTGGCTGTACTTCGACGACAGCGCGGCACTACGTTCGTCGCTGGCGCGGTTGTTGCGCAGCCCGGTACCGTTGTCCGGCAGCGCCTTGGCCGACGCCCACGGCGAGATGGCCAATATGATTTGCGGCTCGGTCAATCGCGGTCTGTGCAACGCCTTCCACCATGTCGGTATGTCGACGCCGTTGGCGCTGGAGCGGCAGTGCTTGGCGCATTTCGATATGCTCAAGCCCGCGCTTAAGCGCAGCTATCAAGTGTCTTTTTCCGACGATGCTCGCTTTTGGCTCACCAGCAGCCTGCACCTGACACCCGGTGCAAGCTTCGAATTCCACTACCAACGTCCGACAGTGCCCGCCGATAGCGTCGGCGAACTCGAACTTTTCTGATTCCGCCTTACCCGGTGCGTCGACAATATGTCGCCGCACCGACCAGTAATGACGCCACAGCCGGTGCCAAATCATTTAATATTACGGGTTGCTAACCTATGGCCCACTTTTGTGCGCGCGGTTAGCTGCATCCAACGAACATATATCTCATCCAGGACAACCGGCATGTCTGATCTTGTGGTCCACGGCGGCCTACCCCTTAAAGGCCGTATTTCCCCTTCCGCCAACAAAAACGCGGTGTTGCCGATTCTGTGTGCGACGTTGCTGACCCGCGAGCCGGTGACTCTGCGCGGCGTGCCGGACATCACCGACGTGCGCAAGATTTTGTCGGTATTCCGCGACCTGGGCAGCCAGATCGATGGCGAGTTGGAACAGGGCGTGCTGACCATCCATCACCGCGACACCCATTTCGATATCGCCCACAACCGACTGCCGGAAGAAATGCGTTCTTCTATCATGCTGGTGCCGCCGCTGTTGGCGCGTTTCGGCTGCGCTCGCATCGAGAACGACGTACAGGGCTGCACCCTGGGTGTGCGCGAGATCGACCCGCATGTCGAAATCTTCCAGGGATTCGGCGCCGAAGTACTGCGCGGGACGGAAATGCTGTTGGTCAAGGCACCGCAACCGTTGCATGCGCAGGATTGCTGGCTGGACTACGCCTCGGTGACCACCACCGAGAACTTCGTCATGGGGGCGGCGCTGGCCGACGGCACCTCGACGTTGACCAATGCCGCTTGCGAACCGCACGTACAGGAGTTCTGCCGCTTCATGAGCCAAATGGGCGCTGAGATCGACGGCATCGGCACGTCGCGCCTGACCATCAAGGGCGTCGACCGGCTCGGCGGCATCGACTTCAGTTTTGTCGAAGATTTCCACGAAGTGGTCACCTTCCTGGCCTTGGGCGCCATTACCGGCGGCGACATCGTCGTCAAGAACGGCGCACCGGAATTCTTCCCGTTGATTGACCGCACCTTCGCCAAGTTCGGTGTGCGCGTGGTGCACGAGAACGGTTGGTCGCGCGCCTTCGTCGACGACGGTTTGCGCGTCAAGGAGCCGTTCACCCGCAATATGCTGCAAAAAGTCGAAGCGGCGCCCTGGCCTTATCTGGCTGTCGATCTGCTGCCGATCTTCATCGCGCTCGGCGTGCGTGCGGAAGGCAATATGATGTTCTGGAACAAGGTCTACGACGGCGCACTCGGCTGGACCTCCGAACTGAGCAAGTTCGGGGCGCATGCCTTCATCTCCGACCCGCACCGGGTAGTGACCTTCGGCGGCAAGCACTTGGTGCCGGCCGAAGTGGAAAGCCCCTACATCATTCGCGTCGCCATCGCGCTACTGATGCTGGCATCCAGCATCGACGGCAAATCGAAGATTTTCAACGCCACGCCGATTCGCCGTGCCCATCCGCGCTTCGTGGAAAACCTGGTTTCGCTCGGTGCGCGCATCGAGTGGGTCGAGAACGGTCACTAAGGGCGGGGCATGAGCAAGCTGAGAGTCGGTTTGATCTTCGGCGGTCAATCCGCCGAGCATGAAGTGTCGTTGCAATCGGCGAAGAACATCGCCCAGGCGATCGACCCCGAGCGTTTCGAGGTGCTGCTGATCGGCATCGACAAACAGGGCCGTTGGCACATCAGCGAAGCGCGCGATTATCTGGCGCATGCCGACGATCCGGCGCGCATCGCGCTCAACCCCTCGGGGCAGGGCTTGGCGCTGGTGCCGGGCGAACAGCAGCGACAATTGCTGGCGGCCGGTACGGCGAATCCGCTGGCACAGGTCGACGTGGTGTTCCCGATCGCCCACGGCACTTTGGGCGAGGACGGTTCGCTGCAGGGCCTGCTGCGCATGGCCAACCTGCCGTTCGTCGGTTGCGGCGTGCTCGGCTCGGCCGTCTGCATGGACAAGGACGTGGCCAAACGCTTGTTGCGCGATGCCGGTCTGGCGGTGGCGCCCTTCGTCACCCTGACGCGCGCCGACCTCGGCCGGATCGATTACGCCGCCATCGAGGCCAAGCTGGGACTGCCGATGTTCGTCAAGCCCGCCAATCAGGGCTCGTCGGTCGGCGTCAGCAAGGTGCATAGCGCCGCCGAATTTCAGCAGGCCCTCGATGCCGCCTTCCGTTTCGATCACAAGGTGCTGATCGAGCAGGCCATCGTTGGGCGCGAGATCGAATGCGCGGTGCTCGGCAACGACCAGCCGCGCGCCAGCGTTTGCGGCGAGATCGTGCTGAGCGACGAGTTCTACGCTTACGACACCAAGTACATCAGCGCCTCCGGCGCCCAGGTGGTCGCGCCGGCCGACTTGCCGGCCGACATCCATGAGCGCATCCGCGATGTCGCCATCCGGGCCTTCCAGGCGCTCGACTGCCGCGGTATGGCGCGTGTGGACGTGTTCCTGACGTCGGCGGGCGAGGTGGTCATCAATGAACTCAACACGCTGCCTGGCTTCACCAACATCAGTATGTATCCCAAATTGTGGCAAGCCAGCGGGCTCAGCTACCGGGAACTCATCAGCACCTTGATCGAGCTGGCGCTCGAACGGCATCGCCAGGATCAAGCGCTGGCAAGCTCTGTCGTCGGTTAATCGCCGATCCCTCGCCGATCCAAGGCGCAACGTCTACGACGTTGCGCCTTTCTTTTTTATCTGTTTGTCGTAGTTTTACATCAAACATTCATACAAATACATAATTTGCTGGCCAACGTCACACTTGCGATATATCTTTAAAATTAAACCGCTTTAATTAATCGTTTGGTGATAAATGCGCTTTTGGGTTAAAGCCATAGGGCTGGCATTGTGGCTTTTGCCCGCCTGGGCGGCGTCGCTGCCCGGGGATCTCGATGCACGACGGCTGATGCAGGATAGCGAACGCCGTCTGCAGCAACAGCTCGACGCGCGCCGGCAAATGCCCGGCGGCGCCGGCGAGGCGCCGCTGGCGCCCGCGGCGCAAGCCGATACGCGCTGTTTACCGATTCGCAGCCTGCGCATCTCCGGCGTCGTGCTGCTCGATAGCGCGGATCGCGCCGCGCTGCCGCCGTTGCCGACCGACTGTTTGTCGGCACAGTCCATCGACGAGCTGGTGCGCGCATTGACTGCCCGCTACGTCGCTCACGGCTACATTGCCGTGCGTGTGCACGTCCAGCCGGTCGATGCACAGGGAACGGTCGAACTGCGGGTAGAGGAAGGGCGGGTCGAGGCGATTCGCCACCCGGATGGCAGCGCGGTGCCGGGCAATTTGTTCCCCGGTGTGACCGGCCGGCCGCTCAACCTGCGCGACATCGAACAGGGGCTGGATCAGGCCAACCGCTTGGCCAGCAGCCAGGCGACCGTGGCGATCGCCCCCGGCGAATCCACCGGCGGGTCGGTGCTGGTGCTGAGCGATAGCGAGCAGCCGGTACCGCATGCGCTACTGTCGTTCGACAACACCGGCAGCGATAGCACCGGGCGGCTACTGGCCACCGGCAACCTGGCGCTGGACAATCCCAGCGGACATTTCGATTTCTTGAGCCTGAACGCGCAGGCTTCGCTTGACGACACCGCCACGCATCACAGCAGCAATGGCGCCTTCCTGTACCAATTGCCCCTTGGCTACCGCACCCTGACGTTCAACCATGCCCAGTCGGACTATCTGAATACGCTCGTCATCGCCGGGCAGGTCATTCCGCTCAGTGGCGAAACCCTGCAAAGCAGCGCGCGGCTCGATCAGGTGATTAGCCGCGATCAGCAGCAGATCGGCAGTCTGTACGGCAGCCTGACGCACAAGCAGGTGCGCAACCGCTTCATGGGCGAAGTGCAACAGCTATCCAGCCCGACGCTGACGCTGGCGACCCTGGGGTACAACCGTCTGCAACTGCTGCCGCAAGGCAATGTCACGCTGGATCTGTCGCTGACGCGCGGGCTGCGCTGGTTCGGCGCCGACTCGGCCGCTGAGCGGCAAAACGACGCCTTACCCGACCCGCAGTTCAGCCGGCTCAACCTCTCGCTGGGGTCGGTGCAGCAGTTTGGCCCTTGGCAATGGCAGAGCGCCCTGCAGGGCCAGGCTTCGCGCGAACCGCTACCGGCTATCGAACAACTGGAACTGGCCGACAACGGCGCCGTACGGGGCTATCGCCACAACTCGCTGGCGGGAGAAACCGGCTGGGTTTGGCGCAATACCTGGTCCTGGCGCACGCGCGTACAAGACATCGCCTGGTTGCCTCACCTCGGCGTGGATGTTGGGCGCGAATTCCCGCGCGATGGCGTGACGCCATGGCAGACGGTGATGGGCATGTCCGTGGGCCTAGCTGTCGCCTGGCATGCGCTGTCGCTGGATATCGAATACAGCCGGCCGCTCAAGGCGCCGGCGGGTTTCGCGCCGGAACCGAAACAGGTACTGGCGCGATTGATTTGGCAGTGTTGGTAACGAGGAAGGGCAAATAAGGAAAATTATGAACCATAGACATATTGAACGAGCGTTCTCTCTCTCCGGGGCCGGCAAGGTCTCGGTGGCGATCGCCTTGGCATTTCTGTTGGGAGAAGCCAGCATGGCGGCCGGCATCGTGTCCGCCGGCGGCGCCAATGGCCCGGCGGTGAGCACCCAGCCCAACGGCGCCCAGGTGGTGAATATCGTGGCCCCCAGCGCGGCGGGTCTATCGCATAACCAGTTCACCGATTACAACGTCGATCGCTTCGGCGCCGTGCTCAACAACAGCACCGCGGCCGGTCAATCGACCCTGGCGGGCCAACTGGGCGCCAATGCCGCGCTCGGCGGTCGCGCCGCCAGCGTGATCCTGGGCGAGGTGGTCAGCCGCAATCCGTCGCTGCTGCTCGGCCAGCAAGAGATTTTCGGCACCAGCGCGGCTTTTGTGCTGGCCAACCCGAACGGTATCACCTGCAACGGTTGCGGCTTCATCAATACCACGCGCGCCTCGCTGGTGGTCGGTACGCCGACTATCGCCAATGGCCAACTGACCGGCGTGCGTACGGCCGGTACGGCCAGCCTGACCATTGGCGCCAGCGGCATCGGCGGCGCCGATGTGCTGGATTTGATCGCGCCGCGCATCGACGCCCGCGCCCTGGTCAAGGGCGGCAGCGCGATTCGCGCCATCGCGGGTAGCAACGATGTCGGCTATGACGACCTCAAGGTCACCGCCCGACAAGAAGGCGCGCCGTCCAGCTTCGATAGCGTCTTCCTCGGCGGCATGCAGGCCGGCCGCATTACGGTGCTGAACACGGCGCAAGGCGCCGGCGTCAATATGGGCGGCAAGATCGCCGCCGACGACAGCGTTAGCCTGACCAGTGCTGGCCGCCTCGACCTGGCGGCGGTACAACTCAAGGCGGGTGGCAATGCCAGTCTGTCCGGCGCTTCGGTCAATGTGCACGGCGCGCTGGTTCACGATGAAAGCCATGACGCCAGCCAGAGCAAGAGCTGGTTTATCTGGCAAACCGGCGAAACCGATCACAAAACCGATCGCGTCAGCGACACCCTGCAGACGGGGCGCATCGATGCGGCGCAACTGACCATCCACGCCGATGGCGAGGCCAGGTTGTCGGCCACCGAAGTGAAGGCCAATCAGGCCAGTATCGACGCGACGTCGATTACTTTGGCGACCGAGCGGGGCACGGTGGCGCTGAGCGACAGCCTGTCGCAATGGAAAAACTCATGGAGCCACCAGCAGACCACGCAAAGCCGCGACGAAACCGTCGCGGGCGCGCAGTTCGACGTGAAACAGGATCTGACGCTCAATGCCAATGGCCCGCTGAGTGCCGAGGCCGCGACGCTTAATGCCGGCGGCAAGATCGCTTTGACCTCGCGCGCCGATCTGCGCTTGACCGGTACGCAGGAAGCGCACGACAGCTTGGTCAGCAGTAGTCGCAAGAACGAGGGCGCGGCGCTGGAGACCGGCAGTTGGCATAACGAAACCCACGCCGGGGTACTCAAGACCACCACCATTCATGCCGGCAGCGACCTGACCGTCAGCGCCGATGGCGACTTGAACGCACAAGGGGCGAGCATGACGAGCGGCGGCAACGCCGATGTCGGCGCCCTACGCGCGATGACGCTCGGTCTGCTGCGCAACGACACGTCGAGCCAGAGCCAGGACAGCAAGACCTGGTGGGGCGGCATCGGCGGCGGCGCGCGCAACGACCAGAGCGCCAGCGCCAGTACGGTGGTGGGCAGCAGCCTGAATGCCGCAGGCGGCATCCACTTGGCGGCCGGCGACGACTTGCAGATCACCGCCAGCCAGATCCATGGCGGCGCCGGCGCCCATGCCGGCTCGCTGCGCGGCAGCGTCTATATCGATGGCGCGCAGAGCACCAACACCGCCAGCCAAGACACGCGCAAGGGCGGCGTCTTCAATATCACCACCGCCGCCAACCGGCAGACCAGCAGCACCGGTCAGCAGGTGGGGGCCAGCGTGCGCTCCGACGTCGACCTGACCATCGACAGCGCCAACGATCTGCGCATCGCCGGTAGCCAAGTCGCCGCCAAGGGCAATGCCAACCTGAGCGCCGGCAATAACCTCGCAGTCAGCACCCAGACCATCAATAGCGCCAGCAACCAGACGCAAACAACGCTCGGCTGGACCGGCCAGGCCGCCAGCACCGGCGATATGCAATACCGCGCCGGCTTCGGCCTGCAGCAGGTCACCACCACCGACAGCCGCCAGAGCGACACACAGGCTGCTAGCCAACTCTCCGGCGGTAGCCTGCAAGTCAAGGCCGGCAGCGATCTGACGCTGACCGGCTCGACGCTCGGCGCCGGCAACGGCGGCCTGCAGTTGTCGGGGGATCGCGTGAGTCTCAACGCGGCCGACAACAACGTCAGCACCACCCATGGCCAGACGACCAGCGGCGGCGGACTGTACGTCAATGCCGGTGTGGACACCGTCGGAGGTGGGATCACTTTCGGCAGCGACAGCAAGCAGCAAGCCACGCAAACGCAGAGCGCCCAAGTCAACCAACTGCAAAGCGGCGGCGACTTGCGCATTGGCGCCGGTACGCTGAATAACCAGGGTAGCCAGATCGGCGCGGCCGGCAATCTGACCGTCAGCGCCGGCGCGATCGCGCAAACTGCCGCCCTGTCGACCAGCAACAGTCAGAGCAGCGAAACGCAGTGGCACGCGGATATCGGTGCCGGCCTGCAAGTGGGCGATATCGCCCATCCGGTCGTCGACAAACTGACAGGCTTGCTCAAGGGCCAGCCCCTGGGCGACGACAAGGTCGGTCAAGCGCTATCCGGCGCCGCCACGGCCGTTAAAAACGGTGACTTCAAGGGGGCCGTGGACAGCCTGAAGGGGCTGGGCACGCCAGGCATCAGCGGACAGATCGTCGCCAGCGGCCAGCACGATCAGGCGCAATCCAGCACCAGTAGCGCCACGGTCGCCAGTATGAGCGGCGCCAGCATCGCCGTGAAAAGCGATGGCCTGCTGACCGACCAGGGCGGCCAATACACCGCCAGCCAAGGACAGGTCAGCCTGACGGCAGGTCAGTTGCAACTGGGCGCGGCGCAAAACAGCAGCACGGCCAGCCAGCAACACGGCAGCGGCAGCGCATCGGTGAGTGCGGCCACGGTCACCGGCGCCGACCTGAGCCTGGGCGTCAAGGCGGCCGGCAGCCAATCCGCCAGCCAAGACAGCAGCAACCAGACCCTGGGTAGCCAGATCAAGGGCGCCGGCGGCGTCAGCATCAACGTGACCGGCGACGCCAGCTTGACCGCCGCCAGCCTTAACGGCGGCAACGGCGCGGTCAACCTGACCAGCGGCGGCAACCTGACCCTGGCGGCCGGCAGCGACCGCAGCCAGCACCAGGATAGCCAGTCGGGCGGCAACGGCAGCTTGAACCTGTCGATGACCACCGCGGGCGCGGTGCTCGGCGGTGGCGGCAGCCTGGGCGTGAATGGCGGCCAGAATGCCAGCGACAAGCAAAGCGCCGTCGGCGGCAGCGTCAATGGCCAAAACGTGAGCTTGCAGGCCGCGCAGAACCTTAGCCTGGCCGATCAGCAGATCAAGGGCGACCAGGTCGCACTGGGCGCCACCGGCGGTCGTCTCGACATCGGCGGGCAAAGCCAGAGCAGTAGTCAGACCGGCCAGAGCGTGGCCTTGAACCTGAATGCCAGCGGTTTGCAAACCGGCAGCGGGCAGGGCGGTGGCGAAATCAAGGTCGACCGCTCGACCGCGAACACCGCCGACCAGCAGGGTAGCCAGATTGCCGCTGGCAGCCTGAGCCTGCAAAGCCAAGGCGATACGGCCATCAGCGGCAGCACGGTCAATAGCTCTAGTCTGAGCGGCAACATCGGCGGCAAGCTGACGGTCGGCAGCACCCTGAGCAGCAACGACAGCAGCCATCTTGCCGTGGATGTCAGCGTCAACGGCCACTACCCGGCAGCGACAACGCCCGCCGCACCCGCTACGCCCGACACGCAGCCAGCCCCCGCCAAGAGCGGTTGGGATCAAGCGATCCAAACCGTCGAGCAACTGGCGACCGACCCGGCCAACCTGATCGGCGTTCACGTCGACAGTAGCGAGCAACAGCACCAAGCGGCGGATCACCCCGCCGCGCTGGTCGCCAGCCAGTCGGCCAACCTCGCCGTGACAGGCGGCAGCACCGTCATCGGCGCCTCGCTGACCCTACCCGCCGGCAGCACCCTGAGCGGCCCGGTGACGAGCTCGCCGCTCGCCGGCAGTGACAGCCGCCACGCCACCCAGGTGGATCTGTCCGCCAACCCGGCGGACGCGGTCAAGCAGGCCATCGCTAGCCTGCAAGCCGGCAAGGTGCCGTTCGTTTCGACCAGTGGTAGCGACAAGGACCTGACGGTACCGTCGACTGTTTCCCGCTAACGCCAAACGATCCCTCTTGGCGACCCACACCCCGATTCTTTGTCGGGGTGTTTTTTTGTCAGACAGTAAAAAAACATAATGCATTACCAATTGCGATGGTTTTGGCAAAACTTCTGTTTATCACCAATAACAAAATGACATCCGTATGCGCGGCGGCGTGGCAAATGTGTTGTAAAAACAGCGAATTTTGCCGACGAAAATGTCTCGGAAAAGGTCTTCTTAAGGGGGATTGGGCGGGCGTTTATGACTTTTTTACAACACAACTTGTCGCATTGTTGTAATGTTTCAGGAAATTGTCATAAAAATTTCTCTTTTGTTTCCAAATGTTTAGCTATCAAAAAACGCAGGGTGGATATTGTGGCGGAAAAATTACACCGGTTGGATAGCATGGGAGGGGGGGAGAAAAGCCGACTGTCGGCAATGTTAATTGACTCTAATATCAGGCACACACAGAATCATACCCACCTGACATGACGGACAGTGCACAGATTCGCATGCGGGCTCGGACAGCTCCCTGCGCGATCCGCAGGGGCCCTGAATAACAATGTGGAAAAACGAAAAAATGAAAAAACTCTCTCTCGTTATGGCGGTAGCGGCAGCGCTGCCGGTGTTGGCTCATGCTGATGTGACCATTTCTGGCTCGTTGAATGTCGGCATCGACTCGATCAAGTACGCCGGTACCGGCGGTGGCGCCGCCAGCACGGCCCGTACTACGGGTGTCGATGACTTCGGTTCGCAAATCGTCTTCAGCGGCACGGAAGACCTGGGCAACGGTCTGAAGACCGTGTGGAAGATCTCCAACGGCTTCAACGCCGACGGCGTGGCTACCGATGGTTCTGGTTCCGGCACGCTCGGCAATCGCGAAACCTACGTGGGTCTGAAGAGCGACACGCTGGGTCAACTGCGTATGGGCAAGTTGAACGACGTACTGCTGGAAACCGAATCGACCGACAATATGAACGGTCCGCGTCGTGACTCGGGCGCGCAAGGTGGCGGCAACATCAACACCCCGCTGTATGAAGAAGGCTCCACCCCGGGATACGGCAAGGTCTTTAGCCTTAGCGGCGGTGACGGTCGTCAAAAGAACACGATCAAGTACGATATGCCGGAGTGGAACGGCATCTCCGGTCAATTGCAGTACACCGCTGGCGAAACGACTGTCAATAATAAGTCGGTGAAGAGCCAGTACGGCTTCCACGTGAACTACAACAATGCCGCGACCAACCTGTTCGTCGGTGCTGCTTACTTGGCTGAGCCGGATCAGGGCGGCAACCACGACAAGACCAGTGCCACCAGCCGTATCGAAGGCGGTTACAACGGTGACAACCTGACCGTGGCCCTGACCTTCAACCACGATTCGCTGTACGGCGACACCACCGCAGCCGCAGCCAGCCGCTTCACCACGCTGTATGGCATTTCCAACTCCTCGTCGCACATGAGCGGCAATTCCTGGGGCACCTACGTTGCCTATCAAATTGGCAATTGGAAGCCGCAAGCTGAGTACTCGCGTCGTCAAGACATCAGCGTTGACGGCCAAAAGCTGTCCACCAGCGCGTCCGAAGTATCGTTCGAACTGGACTACACCATGAGCAAGCGCACCGGCTTCTACGTTGGTTATGCACAGTTGACCGAAAGCGATGGCCTGAAGAACTTGCAGCAAGACGACAGCAACAAGTCGAACATGGTATACGCCGGCATGGTGCATCACTTCTAAGACTGCGTAGTAGCTCTACTTTCGAAGATTTAAGCCACCGCCTAGGCGGTGGCTTTTTTTCTGTGAATGATGGAGACAACACCGTCGGGTAGCTTAGGGCGTATCGCTTAGCGCCGCGCTGGCGTGCTTTGCCAGCATGAGGCCACTATCATCGCCTCATGCCCACCGCCACTCCGCACGACGCCGTGTTCAAGCAATTCCTATCCGACCCGGACACGGCGCGCGATTTTCTCGACATCCATCTACCGCCGGCATTGCATGACGTATGCGATCTGTCGACGCTACGTTTGGAGCCCAGCAGCTTCATCGAACCCGACCTCAGCGCCTATTACTCGGACATCCTCTATTCGGTCGAGACACGAGGTGCACCGAGCTACGTCTATTGCCTGATCGAACATCAGTCGACGCCCGATAGGCTGATGGCTTTCCGCTTAATGCGCTATTGTCTGGCGGCGATGCAAAGCCATCTACTCAAAGGGCACGGTGCCTTGCCGCTGGTGGTGCCGTTGCTGTTCTATCACGGGCGCCAAAGCCCTTATCCGTACAGTACCCATTGGTTCGATTTGTTCGTGCAACCGGAGTTGGCGTCCAGGCTCTATAACCAACCCTTCCCACTGGTCGACGTCACCGTGATCCCCGACGAGCAAATCCTGCAACATAAGCGCGTGGCGCTGCTGGAGTTGGTGCAAAAACACATCCGCCAGCGTGATATGATGGAACTGATCGACAAGCTCAGTTTCCTATTGAGGCTTGGCACCTGCAGCCAAACGCAGGTTGAGGCACTGGTGAATTACATGTTGCAGACCGGCGATACGGCCGAGCCGAAAGCCCTGTTGCATGAATTGGCGCACATTGCGCCACAGTATGGAGAGACCGTGATGACCATTGCAGATAGACTACGCGACGCTGCCCGGCAAGAAGGTCGGCAAGAGGGGCGGCAAGAGGGGCGGCAAGAAGGCCGACAGGAAGGCATGGAGAAAGGCATTCACGAAGGTGTTCGGTAGGTCGCGCGCACGATGCTGGCCAATGGCATCGACCCTCAAACCGTGATGCAACTCACCGGCTTGACCGAGCAGGAGCTCGATCAGCTTCGGCACTGATTTTCCTATCGCGGGGCGTTTGACGCCCCCATCCCGCGACAGTTGTAGATACTGTTATCCGAGTCAAGCGATAAGAAACGAACTGTCGAATGGCTTACCGGATTTCAGTACACCGTGAGCGATATGCACAAGCTTGCGC
>NZ_SNZP01000004.1 GCF_004363805.1 Paludibacterium purpuratum
CGAGACCAGGACGTTGATAGGTCGGGTGTGGAAGCGCTGTGAGGCGTGAAGCTAACCGATACTAATGGCTCGTGAGGCTTGATCCTATCATTTGAGAGACTTTGCGCTCGATACAAGAAATACTACCGAATTCGGCTTCTACAGTTTGTAAACAGTTTATGTCTGGCGGCCATAGCGAGGTGGTCCCACGCCTTCCCATCCCGAACAGGACCGTGAAACGCCTTAGCGCCGATGATAGTGCGGCATTCGCCGTGTGAAAGTAGGACACTGCCAGACGCCTCTTGAGAAAAGCCCAGACCATTAGGTCTGGGCTTTTTGCTTTTACGGGCTCAGCACGCTTGGCTTTCCTCTAGGCTGGTCTTGATGGCAATTTCAGCAAAAAAACTTTGATTAAAGTCAAAAGAACGCTTTCACTCCTTGACGTCCTGTCCTACAATCGACCCCTCAGAGATCCTCAGAGGAGAGGCCATGTTG
Organism: Paludibacterium purpuratum; assembly: GCF_004363805.1. GTDB lineage: Bacteria > Pseudomonadota > Gammaproteobacteria > Burkholderiales > Chromobacteriaceae > Paludibacterium > Paludibacterium purpuratum. The sequence continues at coordinate 475 of NZ_SNZP01000004.1, forward strand.
TACCCCGAACTGTTTGCGCAGCTGGAAAAAGCGCGCTGGAATATGGCGCAGGACATCCCTTGGAGTCAATTCGACGCTGACAAACTGTCCGAAGAGCAGGCCAAGACCATCAAGATGAACGCCATTACCGAGTGGGCGGCGTTACCTGCGACCGAGATGTTTTTGCGCGATAACCGCGACGACTCCGATTTTTCGGCCTTCATGTCGATCTGGTTCTACGAGGAGCAGAAGCACGCGTTGGTTTTGATGGAGTATCTGCGTCGATTCCGCCCCGAATTGTTGCCCAGCGAGGAAGAGCTACACGCCGTGCGCTTCGAGTTCGATCCCGCGCCTCAGCTGGAAACGTTGATGTTGCATTTTTGCGGTGAAGTTCGCCTGACCCAATGGTACCGTTGTGCCGCCGATTGGCACCAAGAACCGGTCATCAAGCATATCTACAAGACCTTGTCGCAGGACGAAGCCCGCCATGGCGGTGCTTACCTCAAGTACATGAAAAGGGCGATCGAACGCTGTGGCAACGAGGCCCGCGCTGCTTTTGCCAAGATCGGTTTGCTGATGGCGTCGTCCGCGCGTGCCAACAAACCGCTGCATCCGACCAATCTGCACGTCAATGAAAGCCTGTTCCCCAACGATACGGTGCAGTCGCGTTTACCCGACCCTGCCTGGCTGGAAGAATGGCTTTCGCGCCAAATCCACTTTGATGATACTTGGGAGGCGCGTGTGGTGGGTGGTATCCTTCGCAACTTGTCCAATCTATTTGAGCGGCCGATTGAAACGATTCAGGTGCTGAATCGTTACCGCAAAGAATTGACGGCGAGTCTGAAGGAGCCCAATGTCGTACCCAACCCCGCTGTTTGAGCAAAAACTGTGTCCCCCGGACGAACTGATCGCACGTTTGTCCGGCCTTTCCCGCCCTCTGGTATTTACCAACGGCGCCTTCGATATTATTCACCGCGGGCATGTCACCTATCTGGCTCAGGCACGTAGTCTGGGTCAGAGTCTGGTGGTGGCGCTTAACACGGACAATTCCGTTCGCCGCCTCGGCAAGGGGACGGATCGCCCGATCAACCCGTTGCAGAACCGTGCCGCTGTCATTGCCGCTCTGGAGTGTGTCTCGCTGGTGACTTGGTTCGATGCCGATACGCCCGCTGAGCTGATCGAGTTGGTTAAACCGGAAGTATTGGTAAAGGGTGGCGACTGGCAGATCGAACAGATTGTCGGCTCGAACGAAACCCTGGCGCGCGGCGGTGCGGTGCACTCGATTCCCTTCCTGTTCGATACCTCAACGACCGCTACGCTGAAGAAAATTCGTGCATCGGAGCCGGGGCATGGCTGATTGGCCCTTTGCAGTCCTGCGTGCATTGTCCGACGGTAAATTTCACTCCGGCGAGGCAATCGCCCACGAGCTGGGGTGCTCGCGCACACTGATTTGGCAGGCGGTGCATGCGATTCAAACCGAGTTCGCCCTGCCTGTCTTTAGCGTGCGCGGCCAAGGGTATCGGCTTTCGCAGCCATTCGACTGGCTGGATGTGACATCGATTCGAAGTGGATTGACGGCGGCTTGCAGCGATGTGTGGACAATTGCCGTCGCCGATCAGGTCGACTCGACCAATACCCAATTGCTGAGCCGCGCCAACAGCGATGGTCTACATGGCCTCGTGCTGGCGGCCGAACTGCAAAGCGCCGGCCGTGGCCGGCTTGGCCGCCGTTGGCAAGCCCGTTTGGGCGATTGCCTGATGTTTTCCCTGCTATGGCGCTTCGACCGCGGCCTGGCGGAACTCGCCGGCTTGTCGCTGGCTGTGGGCTTGGCGCTGGCACGCGTTTTGCGCCAATTAGGCGCCCCGGTAGAGCTCAAGTGGCCCAACGATGTGTTGCTCGATGGCCGGAAGATGGCCGGCATTTTGATCGAGCTGTCCGGCGATGCGCTCGGGCCTGCCGCGGTGGTCATCGGTATCGGTATCAATTTGCATGAGCCGCAAGGTGTGGATCAGGCGGTTGCCGCGCTGCAATCTTGCGGCGTAGCGGTCAGCCGTAACCGATTGTTGGCACTGTTGCTCAATGAGCTGCACGTTGTGCTGACGACGTTCGAAGCCCAAGGTTTTGCACCGTTTGCCGATGAATGGATGGCGATGTCGGCGCACCAGGATCAACCGGTGCGACTGAGTTTCTCGCATGGCGGGCCGATCGAGGGAGTCGCTCGCGGAGTGGCGGAGAACGGTGCCTTGTTGGTGGATACCGCAGGCGGTCGGAAAATCTTTCATGTCGGAGAAGTCAGCCTGCGGAGCATGGCATGATCCTAGTGATTGATGCAGGCAATTCCCGCATCAAGTGGGCCGTTTTTCACGGCACCGCCAAGTGTGGCGAAGGCGCTGTCGACCATGCCGATATAGCCGCACTGGCCGCCGCCTGGTCGGGCTTTACATTGAGCCGGGCCGTCGGTGCATCGGTCGTGCAGCCGGCCTTGCGCAGGCGCATCGATGAGCAGGCGCCGTGTCCGATCGTTTGGATTCAGACCACGGATTCGGCCGCTGGCGTGCGCAATCATTACGTCGAACCGGCGCAGATGGGGGTGGATCGTTGGTTGGCCGTGCTGGCGGCGCGTCGCTTGGTAGCGGGCGACGTGATTGTGGCCAGTGCCGGCACTGCACTGACCATCGAATCGTTGACTGCCGAGGGCGACTATCTGGGCGGACTGATCATGCCGGGTTATCGGGTGATGCTTGCCGGCTTGGCCGGTAATACCGCGCGTCTCGATCAGCCTGTCGGCGAGTGGTCTGCATTTCCGACTTGTACAGGGGATGCGCTGGAAACGGGCGTGTTGGAAGCCATGGCCGGCGCCATCGAGCGCGCCCGCCAACGTCTGGCTGCGCGCACGGGCCGTCCGTTGCCGCCGGTACTTCTGAGTGGCGGCGATGCATCCAGAGTTGTCGACCTGCTCGCAAGCCCCTGTCAGATCGTGGATAATCTGGTGCTTACCGGTTTATTAGAAGTGGCGGACAAGACATGAAGTGGTTTCTGGGCCTGGTCGTGGCATTGAACCTTTTTGTCGGCGCGGTGCTAATGCTGCGTCAGCACGATCCCGTGGATATTCATAGCCATGAAGTTTCGCCGGAGCAGCTCAAGGTGTTGCCGGCTGACTGGCGGCCGGATGCAGCCTCCTCGGCGCCGTTGGCCGCCTCCGAGCCTGTCTCGGCTTCTGCGCCGATGGCGCTGGCGCAAACCACGTCCTCACCGTTAGGCAAGGCCGCCTCGGCGCCGGCCGGTGTCGGTAAGACGGTCAAACCCCAGCCCGCCAAGGCGAGCGAGAAGCCCAATAAGGCCGACTCGGCGCCAGTCAAGGCTATCGACAAGCCCAAGAAGGCGGCCTCCGCACCGGCCAAGGTTGTCGATAAGCCGCAAAAAACCGCCTCCGCGCCGGCCCATCGCGCCGACAAGGACGAGGCCGTGCAATGCGCCCAATGGGGCGGACTGAACGACGCGCTGCTTGCGCGCGTCAAGGGCGGTCTGTACAGCGTGCACTTGGCGTCCGATCAGATCAGCAGCCAGTCGCTCGAAGGCAAGGCGGCCGGGAACCTGCGTTATTGGGTCTACATTCCGACCAAGGCTGTCACCGCGTCGCTGTCCGCCGAACTTGCGGACAAGGGGTTCGACAACTATGCCGTGCAGAACGAGGGCGAATATAAGGGCGCATTGTCGTTGGGACTGTTTGGTAAGCAGGATGGGGCCCAGGCGTTGATCGATCGTTTGAAGAAGGCCGGCTACGACAAGGGTGCGATATTGGCTCGTGGCAAGGCCTCGGCGACACGGCTCGATTTCAAGCGGCTGAACGATACCCAGCTGCATGCGCTCTCTGCGTTGCAAAAGCGCCTGACGCCGGGGATCGCCCTGCAGACGGTCGCTTGTTCCCGTTGAGGCATGCATCACTCGTAAAGGGGCGGCGTATCCGCCCCTGTTCGTTTTTAGCCGGGTAGCGGCGCATCCAGGCGCATCAGATAGGCCGGGTGAGCCTGTAGAATCGACAACTGCACGAAGCCACCTGGCTGTACGGTAATCAGCCGTGCCACGGCCAACTCCATATCGAGCAGTTCCGCCAAAAGTGTGGTGATCACCGCGCCGTGCGTCACCAGCACGCGATGACAACCGCGAGATGCGGCAATCCATTCTGAAAATCCGCTCAGTACCCGAGTGTGGAAGCGCTCGGGCGACTCTCCGCCCGGCAACGCCAGTTTCCCCGTTTGCCAAGCTTGTTCCCAGTGCGGTTCGGCCGTTGCCAACTCGGACTGCGCGCGGCCGTCCCAGTCGCCGAAATCGAATTCGGCGAAACGCTCGTCGACCTTGAGCGGCACCGAGGCCGCCAGTGCGCGGCGCACAGCGAACTCCCGGCAGCGTGCCAAGGGCGAGGTGGCCATGCTGGACACCGGCGCCAGTGCAGCGATCTGTTGCCAACTACGATCCATCGCGGCGCCACCCTCGGTGGTTAGCGGCACGTCGCGTTGCCCCGTCAGCAGGCCTTGGTGATCGATTTCGCCGTGACGCAATAGCGTCAGGGTATACGGGTTCATGATGAGTTCTGTCATTTGCGACAAAGGCTTATGACCTTATTCCAAGTCAAGTAGTCTGGCAACTACCGCGAGGTATAATGCCACGCGTTAGGTGCTTGCCCTGCCATCCGGCCGGGCGAGTGAAACGGGAAGCCGGTGCGAGACCGGCGCTGCCCCCGCAACGGTAAGGTCCGGCGCGATGCGCCAGGGCTTCGCAACCAGCCACTGCCCTCGGGTGGGAAGGCGCGAAGCCAGAGACCGAGCCCGGAGACCGGCCTGACACGGACGCGAGTGGATGCGCGTACCGACCCAATACCTGGAGTGTCGCGGGGAAGCGATGACACGGTCTGCATGTCTGTCGGCATGAAGTTTGTGGTTTTGCCCGTCCTTTGCGCTCCGTCATTACAAAGCTACGGATGCAGATAATGTTTCAACTCAAACACGGCGCGGCCCTGATCGCGCTTTGCTTCGCCGGCGCGGCGCTGGCGGAAGACCTTCCCGAATTCGACGGCGGCGATGTGGTGGTGACCGCCAGCGGCGTGCCGCAAGCGCGCGGCGTGGCGCCGGTCAGCGTCAGCGTCATTACGGCCCAGGATATTGCGAATAGTAGTGCGCGCACGGTGCAGGAGGTGATGTCGCAAAGCAGCGGTGTCAATGTGTTCAATATGGGTGGGGCCAATCCTTCATTCGACTTACACGGCTTCGGCATCACTGGCATCAGCAATACCTTGGTGCTGGTGGATGGTGTTCGTCAGAGTAGCAATGACCTGTCTGCTCCCGATTTGAGCTTTATTCCTTTGGCCAGCATCGATCGGATCGAAATCGTGCGCGGTAGCGGGGCTGTTCAGTATGGTAGTGGCGCCACCGGTGGTGTGATCAACATCATTACCAAGGCCGGTTATCGTGCGCAGAACAGTGCACAAATTACCCAGACAGTGGGTAGTTTCAATCTGCGTCAGACCGATGCCAGTTTCAACCTGGCGGGGGATCGTGTGAGCTTGGATGGCTATGTCCAGTCGATGGATACCCACCACTATCGCCAGAACAATGCCGAGAGGCGGGATGGCGGCGGCCTTGGTCTGAATTTGAAGCTGGACGATGGCCAAGTACGGATTTATGCGCGCTCCAGCAGTGACAGTCTGCGGTTGGCGGGTGACCGTCTGGTAGATCCGGCCAGTGCGACTAACGAGTTTGACTCCAACCCTACCGGCACATCAACGCCTAATGATTACTCCTTCGTCAAGACAGACCAGGTTGGTCTCCAGGGGGATCAAGGCTTTGGTGTCGGCCGGCTGTATTTTCAGGCCTCGACACTGAGTAAGCGTCTGGATGGCTGGGGCGGTACTGCTGCAAATCATCAGGTGAGCAGTTCGGATGAAGGCAGTCTGCGTTATGTTCTGCCATTACCGGCTGAGAACAAGCTGACCGTCGGCACGGATTGGCTGTATGGCAATGCCACCAATGCCTGGAGCGGAGGGGTGCCAACATCGGTCAAGGTGCGCCGCCAATCGCTATTTGCCGAGGCCGAGCTGGGCCTGTGGCAGGGCGCTCGTGTTACGGTCGGAGGACGGTCCCAGCGTGTGGATGACCTTTCAAAAGTAGCTGGTGTCAGCTATGCCACGCAGGGAGAATTGCATGCCTGGCAACTGGGCTTGCGCCAACGGCTGGGTAGCAATTGGAGCCTGTTTGCCAACCAAGCTCAAAGTTTCCGCCTGGGCAAGGCGGATGAAATGAGTTGGTCGTATGGACCCTTGCTGCCGCAGCTTTCGCATGACCAGCAGATGGGTATTGAATGGCAGCTCGGACTATCCTCAGCCCGGGCCAATGTGTTCCGTTCGGATCTGACCAACGAGATTGTGTATCTGCCAACGCCATATCTGGGCTACAACGTCAACCTGCCTAAGACCCGTCATGAGGGGATTGAGCTGGAGGGGCGTACCCGCTTGGCGCAGACCGTGGGTCTGCATGGCAGCTTGACTTGGCAGAAGTCGAAGTTCATGGAGGGTGTTTACAACGGAACCAGTCTGGTCGGTAAGCAGATCCCCATGGTGCCGCAGTGGATGGCGAATGCTGGCGTGTCTTGGGATGTGCGTGAAAGTACAAGCCTGAGTCTGGATGCCCAATATGTTGGCACACAATATATGGACAACGACTGGGGTAATCAGTACACCTCCAAGTTGTCGGCTTATACCGTGGTCAACACCAAGCTGACACAGCAGTTTACCCGCCAGTTGTCCGGCTCGTTTAGCGTCAATAACCTGTTGAATCGCCATTATGCAAACTACGGTGTCACATCTTGGAAAGGGTCAGGAACCGGATATGCAGTCTATCCGGCCGACCCACGCAACTTCCAGGCATCACTCACTCTGAAGTTCTGATGAGCATAACCACCATGCAAATTGTGCTGCAGCGGCTGGCCGTGTTGTTGTTCCTGTGCGTGGGGCTGGCTGCCCACGCCCAAGTCACCGCCCGCGACGGCACCGGTGCGCCGGTGACGTTGGCGCAGCCGGCGCAGCGCATCATCACCCTGGCTCCCTCCGCCACCGAGTTGGCGTATGCCGCCGGCGCGGGGGCGCGCATGGTGGGTACGGTCGCGTTCAGCGACTACCCGCCTGCGGCCAAGCGCTTGCCTCGGGTGGGCGATCTGATGGGGGTAAGCCTGGAGGCGATTCTGCGTCTGCGGCCGGATCTGGTGGTGGTGTGGAAGGACGGCACGGCGCCGCAGTTGTTGCAGCGCCTGCGCGATGCCCAGGTGGCGGTGTTCGTCAGCCATCCGCTGGCGTTGGACGATGTGGCCGGCGAGTTGCTGGCGTTGGGTAAACTCAGCGGGACGGAGCCGGTAGCCAGTCGTGCGGCGGCGGCGTATCGGCAGAAGATCGCCGATTTGCGCACCCGCTACCACGGCCGGCCACAGGTGTCGGTGTTTTATCAGATGAGTCAGGCGCCGCTGTTTACCGTCAGCGACGCCAGTTACATCGGTGCGGTATTGCAACTGTGCGGCGGCCGTAATCTGTTCGGTGCGCTGGCGGCGCCTGCGCCACAGGTCGGTCGCGAGGCGGTTGTCGCCGGCAAGCCTCAGGTGATGTTGGCGGCTTCGACACAGGAGCTGGCGATTTGGGACAGCTGGAAGGCTATTCCCGCCGTGGCGCATGGCACGCGCTACGCGATCGATGTCGACCTGGCCAGCCGCCCCGGGCCGAGGTTGGCAGAGGGGGCTGAGGCCATTTGCGCCACGCTGGACCGTGCGCGCCGGGTGCTTGGTTTGACGCCTCGCTGAGCGTTGGCTATGCTCGCCGCCATGGACAAAGAACTTGAATCGTTAGAAACCCGGGTGTCGGGACTGATCACGCGCATCGGCGAGATGGGTGGGCAAAACACCCGTCTGGCGGAAGCGTTGGCGCAGGCCCTGAAGGAAAATGCGGATCTGCATTTCCGCCTGGAGGAAACCCGCCAGCGCGTGGCCTCGCTGATAGAGCGCCTGCCCGGCGCCGAGGAGGACGCATGAGCGAAATCGTGCAAGTAGATGTGTCGCTCCTGGGGCGGCATTTCACCATCGGTACTTCGAGCGACGAGCGCGACACGTTGCTTGAGGCGGTGCATTTGTTGGAAGAGAAGATCGAAGCCATTCGCGGCCAGGGCAAGATTGTCGATGCCGACAAGATCGCCATCATGGCGGCGTTGAATATCGCCCACGACTTGCTAAAAACAAAAGTGGGAGAAGGCTTGGAGATGGCGGCCTTTCAACGTAGAATACGCAATATGAGCGAGGCGGCCGAAGCGGCCTTGCAAGAAAGCCAGCAGTCGCTGTTCGAGTGATTGCCGCTTTCGACAGATTTACCGGTTACCCCCTGCGGTGTTCGTGACGGCTCAAAAATTCCTTTGAACCAATGCGTTCGCTTGGTTGCTGGCATTGAGTAGCACTGGCGCGCCGCGTCCTTTTAGGATGCGCCCGATGTGTGAGGCAGGCGACCCCCTGGAGACAGGGTTCAAGCGAATTTAGCCCGAACGGCACTCGCGGGGGCCTCCTTTCCGATCGTCCCACCCCTCTGGCGGATGATGGTTTCCCCTGATATGACAATTCCGATCCCGTCCCCGGCGCCCGATGACAAGCTTGCGCTACGCCGTGCTGTGCGCCGTGCGCGTTTGTCGCTCTCGCCCCGTGACCGGCGCTGCGCAGAAGAGAAAATCGCGCGCATGGCCGCGCGTTTCGTGCGGCGCGGCAAGCGTATCGGCGGTTATCTGGCCGCCGGCTCCGAACTGGACATCGAATCGCTGATGAGCAGCGCGTTGCGTCGCGGTGCCGAGATCTACCTGCCGGTGATTCCCGAGCGTGGGCGTCGGTTATGGTTTTCCCGTCTGGGGCCGGAGGATCGCTGGTATCGCCACCCACGCTACTCGATGATCGAATATGCCGGCCCGGTACTGCGCGTCGAGCGGCTGGATGTATTGTTCGTGCCGCTCTTGGCGGTGGATGCCGAAGGTTTTCGGCTTGGGCAGGGCGGCGGATTTTACGATACGTCGCTGCATGCCGCCGGTCGGCGGCGGCCACTGCTGGTTGGGGTCGCTTTCGATTGCCAGCGTGTGGCCCGGGTGCCGCGCGAGGCTTGGGATATTCGGCTCGACTGGCTGGTGACCGAGTCCGGGCTGTTCCGCTTCCCGACGCGCGTGCCGACAAACGTTTGCGTTGGCGACGATGCGTCGCGCACAATGCGATCAGATTAATTTTCCGACGATCCGGGAGCGTTGTCGCCATGCTCTATCCTGCCATTTCCCCTTACGCCAGCGGCATGTTGTGCCTCGACGAGGCGCATCAGATGTACTGGGAAACGTGCGGTCGCCCAGATGGCTTTCCGGTGCTGTATTTACATGGCGGGCCGGGCGATGGTTGCGCGCCGATGTGCCGCCAGTTGTTCGACCCGGGGTTTTACCGCGCGGTGCTGTTCGATCAACGGGGCAGTGGCCGTTCGGTGCCGCGCGGTGCGCTCGACGCGAATCGCACCGATCTGCTGATACAGGATATCGAGCGCCTGCGCGAAATGCTGGGTATCGAGCGTTGGCTGGTGTTCGGCGGTTCATGGGGCAGTACGCTGGCGCTGGCTTATGCCCAAGCCTATCCGGCCAGGGTCTGCGGTTTGATTTTGCGCGGCATTTTTCTTGGCCGGCCAAGTGATGTCGATTGGTTTTTGCACGGCATGGGGCGTTTCTTTCCCGATGCCTGGGCACGGTTTGTCGCACCGATTCCCCAGGACGAGCGCCACGATCTGCTGGCTGCGTATTACCGGCGTCTAACGTCGTCCGACCCGGCGGTTTATTTGCCGGCGTGCCAGGCCTGGGCCGCATGGGAAACCCATTGCGTGTCGCTGCAGCCGCGCGCCGAGGCCATCGAGCGCGCCGCCAGCGCCTACCTCGCATTACCGCTTGCTCGTATCGAGGCGCACTATTTCGTCAATCGGCTATTCCTGCAACCTGACCAATTATTGCGAGACATCGGGCGTATCGCCCATCTGCCGGCCTGCATCGTTCAGGGGCGGTACGATGTGATTTGCCCGCCGGATGGCGCCTTTGCGCTGGCCGGTGCCTGGCCGAAGGCTGAGTTGTGTCTGGTGGAGGCTGCCGGGCATTCGATGTGGGAGCCCGCCATCTTGGCTGCGTTGATGGATCGGCTTGAGCGCTTCAAGCTGTTTCTGGCACACGGTTCGATCTGAATCGGATGGGTTTTTTCGCGAATTGACGTCGTTCGCGCGACAAATCCTCGCGGCCCGCTTCTGCGCTTCGCGCTTGCCCGGCTATAATCGTCGGATTGACTTTCAGGCAAAGATTATTTCCCGGGACCAGCATGCAAGAACATTACACTTCGCACGAGGTTGAAACCTCGGCACAGCAGTATTGGGCAAAGAACAAGGTTTTCCAGGCAGTCGAAGACAGCACGCGCGAGAAATACTACTGCCTGTCGATGTTCCCCTACCCGTCGGGCAAGTTGCACATGGGCCATGTGCGCAACTACACCATTGGCGACGTCTTGTCGCGTTTCAAGCGCATGAATGGTTTCAACGTCCTGCAGCCGATGGGCTGGGATGCCTTCGGCTTGCCGGCGGAAAACGCCGCAATGAAGAATAACGTGGCGCCGGCCGGTTGGACCTATTCCAATATCGATTACATGAAGAACCAGCTCAAGAGCCTGGGGCTGGCCATCGACTGGGACCGCGAACTGGCGACCTGCAAGCCGGACTACTACCGCTGGGAGCAGTGGCTGTTCACGCGGCTGTTCGAGAAGGGCGTGATCTACAAGAAGGCCGGGGTGGTCAACTGGGATCCGGTCGATCAGACGGTGTTGGCCAACGAGCAGGTCATCGACGGTCGCGGCTGGCGCTCCGGTGCTTTGGTGGAAAAGCGCGAAATCCCGATGTATTACTTCAAGATTACCCAGTACGCCGATGAGCTGCTGAATGATCTCGATAAGCTGGACGGTTGGCCGGAACAAGTTAAAACCATGCAGCGCAACTGGATCGGCAAGAGCCGTGGCATGGAAGTCGCCTTCCCCTACGGCGACGGTTCCGCCGAGGTGCTCAAGGTCTACACGACGCGCCCCGATACCCTGTTGGGCGTGACCTATGTGGCGGTTGCCGCCGAGCATCCGCTGGCTACCCGTGCAGCCGAAGGCAATGCCGAACTGGCTGCCTTCATTGCCGAGTGTAAGAAAGGTGGCGTGTCCGAGGCCGATCTGGCCACCCAGGAGAAGAAGGGGATGCCGACCGGGCTGACGGTCAAGAATCCACTGTCCGGCGCCGATGTGCCGGTCTGGGTCGGCAACTACGTGCTGTGGGGTTATGGCGAAGGTGCTGTGATGGCTGTGCCTGCCCACGATGAGCGCGATTTCGAATTCGCCCACAAATACAACCTGCCGATGAAGACGGTGATCCGTCCGGCCGATGGCGCCGATTTGGCCGAGCCGTTGGCGAGTGCCTTTACCGAGTACGGTATCTTGTGCAACTCCGGCGAGTTCGACGGTCTGGATTACCAGGGGGCGTTCGATCGCATGGCCCAGGTGCTCAAGGCCAAGGGGCTGGGCGAACCGCGTACCCAGTACCGTCTGCGCGATTGGGGCATCAGCCGTCAGCGTTACTGGGGCTGCCCGATTCCGATCGTTCACTGCGCGCATTGCGGCGATGTGCCGGTACCGGAGGCGCAACTCCCGGTTGTGTTGCCGGAGAACGTGGTGCCGGACGGCGCCGGTTCGCCGTTGGCCAAGATGCCCGAATTCTATGACACGACCTGCCCGAGCTGCGGCGGCGCGGCCCGACGCGAAACCGATACCATGGATACTTTCGTCGAGTCTAGTTGGTATTACGCGCGCTATGCCTCGCCCAACTGCACCGATGCCATGGTGGACAAAAAGGCCGCCGACTACTGGCTGTCGGTCGACCAATATATCGGCGGCATCGAACATGCCATCTTGCATCTGCTGTACGCCCGCTTCTTCCATAAGCTGATGCGCGACGAGGGACTAGTGTCGAGCGACGAGCCGTTCGCCAGCTTGTTGACCCAGGGCATGGTGGTGTGCGAAACCTTCTATCGCGATGTCGAGGGCGGACACAAGGATTGGATCGCACCGGTCGATGTGGTGATCGAACGCGACGCCAAGGGCAAGATCGTCAAGGCGACCCATCGTGTCGATGGCTTGCCGGTACAGATCGGCGGCATCGAAAAGATGTCCAAGTCGAAGAACAACGGCGTCGATCCGCAGGACCTGATCGAGAAGTTCGGCGCCGATACCGCTCGTCTGTTCATGATGTTCGCCGCGCCGCCGGATCAGTCGCTGGAGTGGTCCGATGCCGGCGTGGAGGGTGCATACCGCTTCTTGCGCCGTCTGTGGAAAACCGTGTACGAGCACGTAAACCTTGGTGCCGCGTCGCGTTACCGCGATGGCGAGTTGTCCGATAGCCTGAAGGCCTTGCGCTTCAAGTTGCACACCACGATTCAGAAAGTGTCCGACGACTATGGCCGCCGCCAGCAGTTCAACACGGCGATCGCCGCCGTCATGGAATTGCTCAACGCCTACGACAAGACCGATACCACGGGCGACGTCGGCCGTACCGTGGCACAGGAGGTGTTGGAGTCTGCCGTGATCCTGCTGTCGCCGATCGTGCCGCACATCGCCGAGTCGCTGTGGATCGAATTGGTGCCGGGTACCCGTCTGCTGGAGCAGACCTGGGTCAAGGCGGATGAGGCCGCGTTGATCAAGAGCCAGGTCGAGCTGATGGTGCAGGTCAATGGCAAGCTGCGCGGCAGCGTGGTGGTGGCTGCCGATGCCGGTCAGGCCGTCATCGAACAGTCCGCACTGGCGAATGCCAATGTGCAGAAGTTCATGGAAGGCAAAGCACCGAAGAAAGTGATTGTGGTGCCCGGCCGTTTGGTGAATATCGTCGTGTAAATCCATCTGAAGGTGGGCGCTTTGCCCACCTTCGCTTTGCAAAGGTTTACCCATGACCCGATTGTTTACGTTGCTGTCCGCCTTGGCGTTCGCCGTGGTGCTGGCCGCTTGTGGTTTCCACCTGCGTGGCCTGGGCGATTCGACTCAGCGCACGTTCCCCTTTACGCGGCTGTATATCGATTCGACATTGCCGGTTGCGCAGCAGGTGACGACGGCCCTGAAGTCCTACCCGAACGTGACCGTGGTCGATTCGGTCAAAGGAGCGGATGGCGTGCTGCGCATTATCGATGAGAAGCGCGACAAGGACCTGTCGGCTATCGATCGGAGCGGCAAGGCCAATGAATACCGGCTGAATTACCGTGTCACTGCGCAGTTGTGGATCAACGGCATGCAGGCGGGGCGCGATATCGTGCTGAACCAGTCCCGTACCATGACTTACAACGATGCAGCGGTGCTGGGCAAGGATCAGGAAGAGGCGCTGCTGTGGAGCGATATGGCGCGCAATGTGGCACAGTTGATGATCTATCGGCTATCGAATAACCAGATGCTGCGCGACGCCGCTTCGGCCGCTGCCGGTGTGGCACCGCCTGACGCCAAGACCAACAATGCCGTCTCTCAGCCCTGAGGCGCTGTCGGCCGCTCTGACGCGCGGCTTGGCGCCGCTGTACCTGATCCACGGCGAAGAAGCTCTGGTGGCGTTGGAGGCTGCCGATCAGATTCGCGATGCTGCTCGACGGCAGGGTTACCTGGAGCGCGAGGTGCTGGCGGTCGAGGCGGGTTTCGATTGGTCGTCGCTTCGGGACGCCATGAGCAGCGTTTCGCTGTTCGCTTCTCTCAAGGTTTTGGAGATCCGCATTCCGAGCGGCAAGCCGGGCACCGAGGGTGCGGAGGCGCTGATCAACCTGGCGGATCGGCCACCCGAGGACACGATCACGCTGGTGCTGTTGCCCAAGATGGATCGTCAGCAGCAGCAAAGCAAATGGTTCCAGGCGCTGGAAAAGTCGGCAGTGGTTCTGCAGGCGGGGTTGGTAGACCGGCAGAGCTTGCCTGGTTGGATTGGCCGCCGCCTGCAGGCGCAGGGGCAGACGTTGTCTGCGGAGGCGCTGGCTTTCTTCGTCGATCGTGTGGAAGGCAACCTGCTGGCGGCTCGTCAAGAAGTCGACAAGCTGGGGCTGCTTTATCCGCGGGGAGAACTGACGCTCGATATGTTGCGCGAAGCGGTCGCCAATGTTGCCCGCTTCGATGTGTTCCATCTGTCCGAGTCCTGGCTCGAAGGCGATGCGGCGCGGGCGCTGCGTATGCTGGAGGGGTTGGAAGCCGAGGGAGAGGCGCCGGTGCTGGTGTTGTGGTCGTTCAGCGAGGATGTGCGCATGTTGCTGCGGCTGCGTCAGGGGCTCAAGGATGGCCGCAATGCGCGCGATCTGTCGCGCGAGCTGCGGCTATGGGGCAATAAGCAGAAACTGGCTGAGCCGGCCCTGAGGCGTATCGGTGCGCGTCGGTTGATGCAGGCGCTTGAAACCTGTGCACAGGTCGACCGGCAGATCAAAGGGGTGGAGCAAGGAGAGCCCTGGCGTACACTCCGGGTGTTGGCTCACCAGCTCGCGCACTGATCCGTACCCGTCGATCATTCCTACCTAGAAGTAGGGGAAAGTACCATCCAAACCCGATGACATCGGGTTTTTTTTATTTTTATTTACTTTAATGACGTTGTCCTAATTAAGCTTGCGATAAATTCAGACTCTCCCTAGACTGTGTAGCGTTTAATTTAAAAACATATAAGTAATATTTATATATTGTTGGACGCAGCATCTACCCAGATCAGGAGACTGACGATGTCGACATTCGTTTGTGGCGAAAACCGGGTACGCAGCAAGGTGGTATTGATGGAGAGCATCCATCAAGTGCTGGATGTATTGCTGGATGCGGAGGAACCGCGCGTGGTGCATTGGGATGGTCGCATACTGCGCATGCATAAACTGACTTCGCGCAAGGCGCGGCAGATCTTCCATTCACCCCAGTCGTTTCCAGGGCTATTGGGCGTATACGATCATAAGGCGCATTACCGCGACCTGGCCGATCCGCTAGGCGAGATGCTGGGCATTCATCTCTAGCGCATGTCACCAGCGCTCGGTGACCGAAAGTGCGTCATCGTTGAGAATCGTCACTTCGCGCACGGCGGCCGAGGCGAGGGCCGCTTGGCCCGATCGGGCTCGATACTGCCGAAGTACCTTGGCGACGTAACCGGCGGTCTCCGGATATGGGGGGATCCGGTTGCCGAAACGGGCCACCGCGCCTTCACCGGCGTTGTATGCGGCCAAGGTCAAAGGAAGATCGCCATCAAAGCGTCGATACAGCCACGAGAGGTAACGGCTGCCCGCCTGCAGATTGTCCGCGGGATCGTAGAGCGCGGTAGCGCCGAAACGTCGCCCGGTCTCGGGCATGAGTTGCATCAGCCCGACGGCGCCTTTCGCGGAACGTGCGTGCGCATCATAGCCAGACTCAACCTGGATCAGCGCATGCAGTAGATGAGGATCTATGCCGAAGCGGTACGCCGTCTTACCGATCAGCTCATCCAGTGTCGGCGGCGGATCGGCTGCGTGGACTGGCACGAGCGGCCGATAGGCCGGGCTCTGCGGCTGATTCGACAAGTGCAACACGCCATTGGCATCGGTATAACCCAGCAATGTGTCGCCAAGCGCAGCGGAAGGCGCAATCGGCAGGAGCACAACGACGAGTAACAGCGGTAGACGCATGGACGGATTCCAGTCGAAGAATACGGCATGCTAATCATCGCCTGGATGGAAGGCCAGCGCAGCCGGCCATATGGGCAGGACTACTCGCGGTGGTAAGGGTGGTTGTTGAGAATGCTGACGGCTCGGTATAGCTGTTCGACCAGCAAGACCCGCACCATGCCGTGCGGCATGGTCATGGCCGACAATTGCAACAGGGTGTCGGCCTTTTGCTTGAGTTCGGCCGCTAACCCATCTGCCCCACCAATGACGAAGCAGAGGTCGCAGCCATCTTGCAACCAGTGTTGCATCTGCTGGGCGAGCTGTACCGTGGTCCAGTTCTTGCCGCGCTCATCCAGCACGATCAGCGTCGCCCGCGGTGGAATGGCTGCCAGCAGGCGGGCGTGCTCCGCGGCAATACCTTTTTCCGCCGTGACGCCGCCACCGCGTTTTTCCGGTTTGATTTCTTTCAGTTCCAGGCTGATGTCGCGTCCGAAACGCTTGGCGTAGTCGGAGAAGGCGTCATCGACCCACCGCGGCATTTTAGTGCCGACGGCCAGAATGGTGATCCGCATGCAGTTCCCGTTAGCGGGCAAGTGCCGTTAGAGCACTTTCCAGGGCTTTGCGCCGGCCGGAACGAACGAAGGCTTCTCTCCACCCCACAGGGCTTCGATATCGTAATAATCGCGCACGGCGGGCAGCATGACGTGGACGACGACATCACCGGCATCTACCAATACCCATTCGCCGAACTCCTCGCCTTCGCTGCCGATGATCTCGACGCCGGCTTCCTTGAGCTTGACACTGACATTGTTGGCCAAAGCCTTGACTTGTCGGTTCGAGTCGCCGGTACAAACGATCAGGTGCTGGAACAGCGAGGTCAGATCGCGTGTGTCCAATTCGATGATGTCTTTGCCCTTGACGTCTTCGAGGGCATCGACCGCCACTTTCACGATTTCCGAGATTTCCATGAGTCCCTTCCAGAGAAACTGGATGCATCGTCCTGCGATGCATCTATCGTTATGAGTTACATCCCGTGCCCTGACTGGGTGTGTGCAGGTAGAGCCCGTGATTTTGAATATAGGAGGCGATGGGCGGTGGTACCAGATGCGAGATCGGCTGGCGACTTCCCACCGCGTCGCGTACGGCGCTGGCCGACAAGTCCAGCGGCGGCAGCGTAAGGCGCAGAATTGTACCAGAGGCGACATCGTTTTGGGCCCGTGGTTTTAATCTGGTGCGCCATTCGGTCTCGACGGCGGGCGGCAATGGCAACGTATCGCTGCCGGGGCGCACCGCCACGGCCAGGTGCGCAAGCGAAAACAACTGCCGCCAATGGTGCCAATGATCGAGCTGCAGCAGCGAATCGCCACCGATAAGAAACCAGAGCGGTACCGTCGGGCCGATTTCAGCGCGAATTTCGGCCAGGGTATCGACAGTGAAGGTGGCGCCTCGACGGTGTAACTCACGATCGTCCACTGTCATGCCGGGCACATCGGCGACACCGAGCCGAACCATGGCAAGCCGATCTTCGGGACTGGCCACCGCGCCGCCGCGATGATACGGAGCGCCCGCAGGTACCAGTCGAAGCTCGGTTAGACAGGCTTCGGACTGATAAGCCTGCGCCATGCGCAAGTGTGCCATGTGAAATGGGTCGAACGTGCCGCCAAAAATACCGACAACACGGTGGAACGGCATGGTCAGGACTCCGCTCCGGCTCTGCCGTCCACGACCAGCTTGAGTTCGCCGGTACCGGGATGAATGACCAACCCATGTACCGGGATATCGCGCGGTACCAGCGGATGTTGGCGGATGACGCCTACGGTGTGGCGAACGCTGTCCTCGACGTTGTTGAAGCCGAGCAGCCAGTTATCCAGATCGATACCCGCGGCACGCAAGGTGTCGATGGTTTGGGGGCTGACGCCGCGAGCCTGCGCCGATTCGATAACCTGGGCAGGGTTGATGGCGTTCATGCCGCAATCCATATGCGCAACGACGCAGACTTCGTCGACGCGCAATTGGTAGATGGCGACCACGATGCTGCGCATCACCGATCCCCAAGGGTGGGTGACCAGCGCTCCGGCATTCTTGATCAGCTTGGCATCGCCGTTTTTCAGCCCCATGGCTTTAGGCAGGAGCTCGACCAGCCTGGCATCCATGCAGGCGAGAACCAGCAGGTTCTTGTCGGGGAATTTATCCGTTTTGAACTGTTCGTATTCGTGATTGTCTACGAATGTCCGATTGTGTTCGAGCATGGCGCCCAGCACGCTCATCATCTGTCTCCTTACAGGCCGCTGCATCGGTAGCTGTCCATTAGGACAGGTGTCGAAGTGGCGGGTTTCGATTACGCAGATAGTAACGCGAGAATTGGCACAAGGCCACGCATCAATTTTCAAGGCATGTGGCGAGGGAAGCCACTAGGCCGTTTGGCCAGTGGCGAACCACAGGGGTGAACTCATTCACTAGGATGGTGTCATTGTATTGAACCGGTAAATGATTGCACAAGCGTTTTTCTCCGGTTTGCTCACCCTGGCAGTTAAACCAATAACACACCCTCATACCACGCACTGGCGCGAAGGAAATATGTCATGGATTTGTCTGAACTAAAGAAAAATGCTGCCAAGGCGGCGTCTCTACTGAAGAGCCTGGCGAATGAAGATCGCTTGTTGCTGTTGTGCCAACTGGTTTCGGGTGAAAAGGCCGTTTCTGAGTTGGAACGGCTGACCGGTATCAGGCAGCCGACCCTTTCGCAGCAGTTGGGCGTACTGCGAAACGAGGGGCTGGTGGCTACGCGCCGTGATGGCAAATGGATTTTCTACAGTGTGGCGAGTCGGGAAGCGATGTCCATGCTGTCGACACTGCAATCGCTGTATGGCAACGAAAGTCTTCGTCGCCACGAGACGGCGGAGCGGAAGGAATTGGCCAGGACGATGTAAACGATGTGTGAAGATGCAAGATTTTCTTAATCGTTTTGCGTGCAAGGTGTCGAATATGCGGAATATCATGTCCGCATGAAAAAAACCTTCCTGCTCACGACGATCTCCATCGGTTTGCTGTTGATCGCTGGCGGTGTTCGCGCCGAGTTGCCTGATTTGGGCGATGTCTCCCAGGCGTCCATGTCTTTGGCTGACGAAGCGCGCATCGGGCGCAACGCTATGCGCGAACTCCGGCAGCAGGACGCCATCAGCGACGACCCCGAATTGGCCATGTACATCAACAGCCTGGGCGCCCGTTTGGCTGCGGGCGCGGTCGGGTCGGGCATCCGTTTTACCTTCTTTGTCGTGAACGATGGTTCGATCAACGCCTTTGCCATGCCGGGCGGGTACATTGGCGTCAACAAGGGGCTGATCATGGCCTCCCAGAGCGAAGGCGAGCTCGCTTCGGTGCTCGGTCATGAAATGGCGCACGTCACCCAGCACCATATGGCGCGCATGCAAGCCAATACCTTGCCCAACCAGCTGACCCTGCTTGCTACCCTGGTGGCCGCCGCGCTGGCCTCGCGCGCCCATAATTCGGACGCCGTCATGGGGACGATCAACGCTGGCATCGGGCTGACGCTGGCCAACCAGCTCTCTTTCTCACGGGATTTCGAGCGCGAGGCGGATCGTGTCGGCATGCAATACCTAGCCGCTGCTGGTTTCGATGTGCGCGACATGCCTGGATTCTTCTCGCGTATGCAGCAGTCGGAGCATCTCAACGGCGGCGACGCCTACGCCTTCCTGCGCACGCACCCCGTGACCGTCGAGCGAATCAGCGAAGCCCAGAACCGTTCTCTGAATGCCCCGGTACGCATGCGGGTCAGCGGTACCGATTACCTGCTGGTACGGGAAAAAATCCGCAACCAGCTACTAGCGCCGACCGAGGCCTCCAAGTATTACCAGACCGCGCTCGCCAACCGGCAATATTTGAACGAAGGCGCGCAATGGTATGGCCTGGCGATGGCACGCGAGCGCCTGCACGATCAGGCTGGGGCCGCGAAGGCGCTGGGCAAGGCACGACAAATATTGCCTGCCAGTCCAATGCTCTACACTCTTGAGGCCGCCATCGACCGCTCCGGCAAGAACTGGGACGGCGCGCTGGCGGCGTATAAGACCGGATTGGCGCGCTACCCAGGATTCCGCCCGCTGTCCGACGACGAAGTCGATCTACTGATCCAACTGGGGCAGCGCGAACAGGCCCTGCAGAAGATTCGCCATCTGCAGCAGACGTGGCCTGCGGATCCCGCCTTGTATCGGCTGCAGTCGCGGCTATACGCCGATAGCGACATGCTGCGCTACCACGCGGCGCTGGGCAATGCACTGTACTTCGAGTTGCAATATGAGCCGGCACTGGAACAATTCCGGCTGGCGAGCCAGGCGCCAGGCGATGATTTCTACCTGCGCTCTTCGATCGAGGCTCGCTCACGGGAATTGGAAAAACTGGTGGCCGACAGCAAGCGCGATGGCACCGATCAGGGCGACGGGCAATAGCAAAAATGCAACATGTTGCGGCGCGGCAATTGCAAAAATGCTATTGGGTTGGAGCGAAAACCCTAAAAAGCTATTCCAAAACGAACATCATTCGTTTTAAACTCATCTGCGCATACCCACTTTTTTTCTAAAACGAAAAATACAAACAAAAACGAACAATTATTTACTGCAAACTGCGCAAAATGTTCATAAGTGAATATTTATGGTGCAAAGAACCAGGTCGGCAGCCGGCCGGCCGCACATGATGATGAGGATGTATGAAAATGGCTGAGAGCATGCCGCAAGACATTGATCCGTTGGAAACCCAGGAGTGGTTGCAGGCGTTGGAGTCCGTTCTGAATGCCGAAGGCGCCGACCGAGCGCATTTCCTTCTGGAGAGCATGGTCGAGCGGACCCGCGAACGAGGCGGCCACTTGCCGTTCCATCTGACCACCGGTTATCAGAACAGCATCCCGGTCGGACGCGAGGCCAAGTCGCCGGGCAATCATGAGCTGGAGAATCGCATCTGCTCGATCAACCGCTGGAACGCCATGGCGATGATCCTGCGCGCCGGCAAGAAAGAGCTCGAATTGGGCGGGCATATTGCCAGCTTCCAGTCCTCCGCCACCCTGTACGATGTCGGTTTGAACCATTTCTGGCATGCTCCCAACGACGATCAAGACGGCGACCTGGTGTACTTCCAGGGCCATATCGCCCCCGGCATCTATGCGCGCGCCTTCATGGAAGGCCGTCTTAGCGAAGCCGACCTGGACAACTTCCGCCAAGAGGTGGATGGCAATGGTCTGTCCTCCTATCCCCATCCCTGGCTGCAGCCGGACTTCTGGCAATTCCCGACCGTTTCCATGGGCCTCGGGCCGTTGACGGCCATTTACCAGGCCCGCTTCCTCAAATATCTGGAAAGCCGTGGCCTCGCCCGCACGCCGGGGCGCAAGGTCTGGTGCTTCTGCGGCGATGGCGAAATGGACGAGCCGGAGTCGCTCGGCGCCATCAGCCTGGCCTCGCGCGAAGGCCTGGACAATCTGATTTTCGTGGTCAACTGCAACCTGCAGCGCTTGGATGGCCCTGTGCGCGGCAACGGCAAGATCATCCAGGAACTCGAGGGCGAATTCCGTGGTGCGGGTTGGAACGTACTCAAGGTCATCTGGGGCAGCCGCTGGGATCCTCTGTTGGCCATGGACTCCAAGGGTCTGCTCAAGAAGCGCATGGACGAATGTGTCGATGGCGACTACCAGACCTTCAAATCCCGCGACGGGGCCTATGTACGCGAACACTTCTTCGGCCAGTACCCGGAGCTACGCGCCATGGTCGCCAACATGTCCGACGATGAAATCTGGGGGCTGAACCGCGGCGGCCACGATCCGCACAAGGTCTACGCGGCTTACCACGAGGCCACCACCAACGCCGGCGGACGGCCGACGGTCATTTTGGCCAAGACCATCAAGGGCTACGGCATGGGGGCCGCCGGCGAAGCGCAGAATATCGCGCATCAGGCGAAGAAGATGGACACCGACTCCATCCGCCGCCTGCGCGACCGTTTGGGTATCCCGATCTCCGACGAACAATTGGCGGAAGTGCCGTATTACAAGCCGGCCGACGACAGCCCTGAAATGCGTTATCTGCAAGAGCGCCGCACGGCGCTTGGCGGCTATCTGCCGAGTCGCAAGCCGGTGACTGCGCCGCTGACCGTTCCGGGCCTGCACCTGTTCGATGCTCAACTCAAGGACTCCGGCGAGCGCGAATTCTCCACCACCATGGCTTTCGTGCGCATGTTGGGTTCGCTGCTCAAGGACAAGAACATCGGCAAGCAGATCGTACCGATCGTGCCGGACGAATCGCGCACCTTCGGTATGGAGGGCATGTTCCGCCAATACGGCATCTGGTCATCCGTCGGTCAAAACTACGTGCCGCAAGACCACGATCAACTGATGTTCTACAAGGAATCCAAGGACGGCCAGATCCTGCAGGAAGGCATTAACGAACCGGGAGCCATGTCGTCCTGGATCGCCGCGGCGACTAGCTACGCCAACAACGGCATCCCGATGATTCCGTTCTACATCTACTATTCGATGTTCGGTTTCCAACGCATTGGCGACCTGGCCTGGGCCGCCGGCGATATGCGTGCGCGCGGCTTCCTGCTCGGCGGGACTGCCGGCCGCACCACGCTCAACGGCGAAGGCCTGCAACACGAAGACGGCCATAGCCACATCCAGGCTGGCCTGATTCCCAACTGCATCAGCTATGACCCGACCTTCGCCTTCGAGCTGGCGGTGATTCTGCAAGACGGCTTGCGCCGCATGTACATCGATCAGGAAGACGTTTTCTACTACATCACCCTGATGAACGAGAACTATGCGCACCCGGAAATGCCGGCCGGCGCGGAAGCGGGCATCCTCAAGGGCATGTATCTGCTGCGCGACGGCGGCGATGCCGGCGTCAAGGTGCAACTGATGGGTTCCGGCACGATCCTGCGCGAGGTCATTGCCGCGGCCGATCTGCTGAAAAACGACTTCGGCGTCAATGCCGATATCTGGAGCGCCACCTCGTTCAACCTGTTGCGTCGCGACGGCATGGCCGCCGAACGCTGGAACCTGCTGCACCCGACCGCGGAGGCGCGCGTGCCCTATGTGACCGCCCAGTTGGCCGGCCACGACGGCCCGGTCATCGCTGCCACCGACTACATTCGCAACTATGCAGAGCAGATTCGCGGCTACGTGCCGGGGCGCTACACCGTCCTGGGCACCGATGGCTTCGGTCGGTCGGATTCGCGCAAGCAATTACGTAAATTCTTCGAAGTGGATCGCTACCACGTGGCTGTGGCCGCGCTGAATGCCCTGGCGCAAGAGGGCAAGATCGAGCGCGCCCGCGTGGCCGAGGCCCTGGCCCGCTACGGCATCGACGCCGACAAGCCGGCGCCGTGGACCGTATAAGCCTCCCTTGAAGACATTTGGTGCCGGGTGCGACCCGGCACCCTAGGTGGAACCAGACAATATGAGCAATCTGATCGATCTGAAAGTACCGGATATCGGCGGCCATAACGGCGTCGACGTCATCGAAGTATTCATCCAGCCAGGCCAGCGCATCGAAATCGACGATTCCCTGCTGACGCTGGAAACCGATAAGGCGACGATGGAAGTGCCGGCGAGCCATGCCGGCGTGGTCAAGGAGGTGCTGATCCAAGTTGGTGGCAAGGTGTCCGAAGGCGACGTGATCGCCCGCATCGAAGCGGTCGCCACGAGTGCCGCATCCGTCGAACCGCCTGCGCCCGCCTCGACGCCTGCCGCGCCGGCGCCCAGTGCGCCCGTGCCCAGTGCGCCGGCCGCGGCGATTGCCGCGGTACCCGCAGCCGCCGTTGCCGTCGCCTTGCCCGACGACAGCGGTCTGACCCAGGCGCATGCCGGTCCGTCGGCGCGTCGTTTGGCGCGCCAGCTCGGGGTCGACCTGTCCAAGGTGAAAGGCTCGGGTCGCAAGGGCCGCATCGTCGAAGAAGACATCAAAGCCTACGTCAAGAGCATCATGGCAGGCGGTAGTGTCGCCGCCGCCCCGGCATCGGGCAGCGGCGTCGGCCTGGATCTGCTGCCGTGGCCCAAGGTCGATTTCGCCAAATTCGGCCCGATCGATCCCCAGCCGTTGGCGCGTATCAAAAAGCTCTCCGGCGCCAACCTGGCGCGCAACTGGGTGATGATTCCGCACGTCACGCAGTTCGACGAAGCCGACATCACCGAAATGGAAGCCTTCCGCAAGGGCATGGGCGAAGAGCTCAAGACCGATGGCGTCAAGCTGACGCCGCTGGCTTTCCTGATCAAGGCTTGCGTCGCCGCATTGAAGAAATTCCCCGAGTTCAACGCCTCGCTGGACGGCGACAACCTGGTGCTCAAGCAGTATTACCATATCGGCTTTGCCGCCGACACGCCGAACGGTCTGGTCGTGCCGGTGATCCGCGACGCCGATAAGAAGAGCTTGATCGAATTGGCGCAGGAATCGGCCCTGCTTGCCAAGAAGGCCCGCGACGGCAAGCTTCTGCCTACCGACATGCAAGGCGGTTGCTTCAGCATTTCCAGCCTGGGCGGTATCGGCGGCACGGCCTTCACCCCGATCATCAATGCGCCGGAGGTGGCGATCCTCGGCGTCTCCAAATCGGCGATCAAGCCTGTCTACGACGGTAAGGAATTCCAGCCGCGGCTGATGCTGCCGTTGTCGCTGTCCTACGATCACCGTGTGATCGACGGTGCCTCCGCCGCGCGTTTTACCAGCTTCTTGGCGCAGGCGCTGGCGGACATTCGCCGCTTGATGCTGTAAGTGGAAAAAGAAAAATGAGCAAAATCGTCGAACTCAAAATCCCCGACATCGGCGGCCACAGCGGCGTCGACGTCATCGAAATCTTTATCAAGCCCGGCGACGCGATTGCCGTCGAAGACGCGTTGCTGACGCTGGAAACCGATAAGGCCACCATGGATGTACCGGCGGCCGAAGCCGGTGTGATCAAGGAAGTACTGGTGCAGGTCGGCGGCAAGGTCTCCGAGGGCGACGTCATTGCCCGACTGGAAGTGACCGAAACCGGCGGCGTCGCCTCGGCGCATACCCAGACCGGCGACACGCCCGCCGCGGCGCCTGCCGCGCAGACCCATAGCGGCGGCGCAGACGTCGAATGCGATGTGCTGGTGTTGGGCGGTGGCCCGGGCGGCTATTCCGCCGCCTTCCGCGCGGCGGATCTGGGACTGAAGACCGTGGTTGTCGAACGGTTCTCGACCCTTGGCGGCGTCTGCCTCAATGTCGGCTGCATTCCGTCCAAGGCGTTGTTGCACAATGCCGAGCTGATGGATGAAGTCATGGAGTTGGCAGCCAACGGCATCAAGTTCGCCAAGCCGGAAATCGATATCGACGCGTTGCGCGGCTTCAAGCAAAAAGTGGTCGGCAAGCTGACCGGCGGCCTGGCCGGCATGGCCAAGGCTCGCAAGGTCGAGGTCGTGCGCGGCGTCGGCACCTTCGTCGATCCGCACCACCTTGCGGTCGAGCTGACCGATGGTCCCGGCAAGGCGACGACCGGCGAGAAGAAGATCGTTCGCTTCAAGCAGGCCATTATCGCCGCCGGTTCGCGCGTGGCGAAATTGCCGTTCATCCCCAGCGACCCGCGCATCATCGACTCCACCGGCGCGCTCGAATTGACCGACGTACCGCAAAAGATGCTGATCATCGGCGGCGGTATCATCGGCCTGGAAATGGGCACCGTCTATTCGTCGCTCGGCACTCGACTCGACGTGGTCGAAATGATGGATGGTCTGATGCAAGGCGCCGACCGAGACCTGGTGCGCGTCTGGCAGAAGATGAACACCCACCGCTTCGACAACATCATGCTCAAGACCAAGACCGTGGCGGTGGAAGCGCGCGAGGACGGTATCTGGGTGACCTTCGAGGGTGAAAGCGCGCCAAGTGGTCCGCAGCGCTACGACAAAGTGCTGGTGGCCGCGGGCCGCGCCCCCAACGGCAAGCTGATTGGTGCCGAAAACGCCGGTGTGATCGTTACCGATCGCGGCTTTATCCCGGTCGATAAGCAGATGCGCACCAACGTACCGCACATCTTCGCCATCGGCGATTTGGTCGGCCAGCCCATGCTGGCGCACAAAGCGGTGCACGAGGCGCACGTGGCGGCCGAAGTGATCGCCGGCCACAAAGCCTTTTTCGATGCTCGCGTGATTCCGGGCGTGGCCTACACCAACCCCGAGGTCGCCTGGGTCGGCATGACCGAGGAAGAGGCTGGCAAGGAAGGGATCAAACTCGGCAAGTCGGTCTTCCCGTGGGCCGCTTCCGGCCGCGCCATCGCCAACGGCCAGGAGGAAGGCTTCACCAAGCTGCTGTTCGACGCCGACACGCACCGGATCATCGGCGGCGGTATCGTCGGGGCTCATGCCGGCGACATGATCGGCGAGATCTGTCTGGCCATTGAGATGGGATGCGACCCGGAAGACATCGGCAAGACCATCCACCCGCACCCGACGTTGGGCGAATCGATCGGCATGTCGGCCGAAGTATTCGGCGGGGTGTGTACCGATCTACCGCCGCAGCGCAAGAAATAGCGACAGCGCCCGGCGAGGCTTACGCCGACGCCGGGCCGGCCTTTTTCCTGAAAGGCCGGACTCGCCACCAACGCCTGCTTTGGCTACCATGTGGCCCATGACTTGCCCCTCCCCCTTCGCGCGCCATGTGCTACTCGCGCTGCTGTGCCTGCCATTGTGCAGTCAAGCGGCGGGGTATGTTGTCCGTATCGACGCGCCGTCGGCGTTGGTCACGTTGCTGAACGACAACTTGCCGTTGGCGACCGAACGCCAGGAGGCGCCAGTCGCCGACGGCGACCTGGATGTGCTGGTGCGTACCACACCGGAAAGTGCGCGTAAGTTACTGGAAACCGAAGGCTACTTCGATGCCCGCGTTCAAGTACGGGACGAAGGGGGCTCGCCGCGTACTTTCCGTGTTCTGGTCGAACCGGGTAAGCCGGTGCAAATCGGTACTGTGGATGTGCAATTGAAGGGGGCATTGGCCAAGGAACCCGACGTCGAAACACGGCGTCAGGCCATTTTGACCCAGTGGCCGCTGCAGGTTGGCGCGGTGTTCCGCGAAGCCGATTGGGATGCCGCCAAGCGCTTGGCGCTACAGTCGGTGACGGCGGATCGCTTCCCGCTGGCTCAGATCGAAAGCAGCCAGGCCGAGATCGACCCGGTTGCGCATCGTGCGCGTATGACCGTGATTATCGACAGCGGCCCGCTCATCCGCTTCGGCGAATTGCAGATCCACGGGCTGAACCGTTATCCCGCCACGCTGGTGAAGAAGCTGGCCGATTTTCGGGTGGGAGACCCCTATCAGCTACAAGTGTTGCAAGACTATCAAGCGGCGCTGGAACACAGCAGCCAGTTCTCCGGCGCCGTGGTCAGCGCCGATTTGCAGCATGTTTCCGCCGATGGCGTGGCGCCGGTGCTTATCGAAGTTAGCGAATTCCCGCTGAAGAAATTGGAGCTTGGTCTGACCTACAGCTCCGACGTCGGCCCCGGGGGACGGATCGGCTTCGATCACAACAATCTGTTCGGCAGCGGATTGACGGGCTCGTCGGTGTTGCGCTGGGATCGTATGCAGCAGACGCTCAACCTCGGTATCGCCATGCCGCGCACCGCCGATGGCTATGTGCACACCATCAACGCCGCCGTTAAACAGACCAATATCCAGAGCCTGATCACCCAGTCGGAAGAGCTGGGCGTTTGGCGTATCCACAGAAATGCCGGCGATGAATGGCGGGTCGGATTGAATTTCCTACGCGACGCGCAACACGCCATCAACGAAGACACCCAAGTCAACACCGCGTTATTGCCGACCATCGGCATGACCCGGCGCGCAGTCGACAACCCGCTGCGCCCCCGGGCGGGCTATCTGCTCGATGGCACGCTATCCGGCACGATCGGCAACTGGCTGTCCTCGACCAACTACGTGCGGCTGTATGCGCGGGGCGTCCAGTATTGGACGCCGTTTTCCTCGGCGCTCGGATCGCTGATGGCCAGATTGGAGGGCGGCCGGGTTTGGGCCAGCAACGTCAACGACGTCCCGAGCACGGAGTTGTTCCGTGCCGGCGGCAGCAATAGCGTGCGCGGTTACGACTACCAGAGCCTTGGCTTGCCGGGTCAGAACAATTCGGTGATCGGCGGCGCTGTGATGGTAACCGGCACCCTCGAGTACCAGATCCCGGTCTACAAAGACTGGGCGCTGGCGCTGTTCAGCGATGCCGGTAACGTATCGGAAGACTGGAAAAGCTTCAGTTTCAAGCGTAGCTACGGTATCGGGGCGCGCTGGTTCAGTCCGGTGGCCCCGTTGTCGTTTGACGTGGCCAAACCGCAGGGGGGAAAGAGCCTCGCCTGGACCATGAGCCTTGGATTGGCCTTCTGATGACAGCGCCGAGTCCCTCGCCATCGCCACCACCGATTCGCCGTACCGGCCGCCGCCGGTTGCTCTGGCTGCTGCCGGCGTTGCCTGTGCTGCTGTTTGCCGCCCTGGCGTGGCTGACGGCCACCGACCGTGGTTTTGTCTACCTGTGGCAAGGTATCGACTGGCTATCCGGCGGGCAACTGCGAGTCGCCCAAGTCAGCGGCACGCTGTGGCGGGGCTTCCATCTGGGCGACATCGAACTGCGCAATGCCGATCTGCAGTTGACGATCGACCGTCTCGATGTCGATTGGCAGCCATCGCGGCTTTGGCATCGGCAACTCGCGATCCGCCGCCTGGACATCGGGCTGGTGAATTACACGCCCAACCCGTCCGCACCGCCATCGCCTTGGCCGACCCTGCCGTCGAGCCTGTCGCTGCCGACCGATGTCTATATCGCCTCGCTGCAGCTGGCCGGCTTGACTATCGGACAGAGCGACATGCATCTCTACGACCTGCAGGGGGATTACCGTTATGCACAGGGTCGGCATCGTTTGGTTTTGCGGCAACTGAGGCTGCCGCAGGCCAGCCTGGCCGGACAGCTCACGCTGGCCGACCAAGCACCGTTTGCGCTGACCGGCCAACTGCACGGCACGGCGGATGCCGGCAGCAGCGATCTGGCGCTCGACGGTAATCTGCGCGAGTTCTCCGTGCACGGCAAAGTGCGCGCCAATCCCGTTGAAGTCGACTTATCCGGCCGATTCTCGCCGTTTGCCGCCGAGCCCTTTGCGCGCGTTCGGCAACTCGACCTACGAACCCAGCGCGTCGATCCGCAAGCCGTGAGCACCCATTGGCCTCGCGCCGCGCTCGATTTGGCGGCGCACATCGAACCCGATGCCGCCGGCATCGTTCGTGGCCGGCTCGACCTGACCAACCACCTTCCCGGTCCGATCAGCGGCGGCCGTCTGCCGCTGTCCAGCTTGCAGTCGACCTTCCTGCTCGACCAGGACACGTTGCGTATCGACCGGCTCGACGCCGAATTGGCCGGCGGCCACTTGCTGATCGATGGCCATGTGCGCAAGGCCGCGTTGATGCTCAATCTACGCCTGCAGAATATCGATCCGCGGCAATTGTATGCGGCGGCACCGCAAGACGCCGTCAACGGCGCCGCCAGCCTCGGCGGCAGCCTCGAGCGCCTGCAGTTGCGCGCCGGCCTAAAAGGGCGGCTCTTGGCGTTGCAGGCCGATGGCATCTGGCGCCGGCCGGCCGGTAAGCCGTGGTCGCTCAGTTTGAACAAAGGGCTCATCAGCGCTGCCGACGGCGAACTGCAGCTGCAGGGCGAGATGGCCGCCAACCGCCGTTTTGTGCTCGACGGCACCTTGCGGCATGGCAACCCGCGCGCGCTGGCCGCCCAGTGGCCCCAGGGCGACCTCAATGCCAACTTGCATATCGGCGGGCAGGCAAGCCAGCCGTTAGCGGCCGAACTGCAGCTCGATCTGGCGCCCAGCCGCCTCAACGGCGCCGCCGTGGGCGGACAGGCCCGTGTTTCGTTGGCGGGGGCTCGTCTACGGCATGTCGCGGTCGATCTGAATCTCGCCGGCAATAGCATCAAGGCCCAAGGAGCCTGGGGCAGCGCGGGGGATCGTTTGCTGGCACACCTCGACGCGCCGGCATTGGCGCGCATCGGCTTCGGCCTGACGGGCAGCGCACAAGGCCAGATCGCCCTGTCCGGCACGCCTGCCGTGCCACAGGTCGCACTCAAGTTGGAGGCACGGCAACTGCGCCTGCCCGGCCTGCTGCAAGCGCAGTCGTTGACGCTTAACGGCAATCTGCAGGCGGGCGGTGCCGGCGTATTCAACTTGACGGGCGATGCGCAACGGATCAGCGGCGCCGATTGGCGCATCGACAGCCTGCATTTGGCGACCGAGGGCAATCGGACCCGGCATCGGCTGAGTGCCGACGCCCATCTCGCCGTATCGGGACACCCCTTTCAAGCCGTACTGCAAGCGGAAGGCGGTTGGCCGGCCGGTCTGTTGGATTGGCGCGGCAGCGTGCAGACACTGCGGGTGACCGGTACGCCGGACATGACATTGCTGGCGCCTCTGGCCGTCCAGTTCGGTTCCAATGGCGTCACGCTCGGGAGCGGGCGCCTACAGTTGGCCGGCGCCACCGTGGTTTTCGATGGGCTGACACGACGCCCGGATGGGCGCCTGGTCAGCCGCGGTCGGCTTGACGGGTTAGCGTTGGCCGCATTGCGGCCTTGGCTGGATCTGCCGGCCATACACTCTCTGGTGGTCGGTGGCAGTTGGGCGCTCAGCGCCGATGGCACGGGGCAACTGACGGTGGAGCGCCAGGGGGGCGATCTTGCGCTCGACGGCGGCGCTCGGGGGCTGCCGCTCGCGTTGAGTCAGGCACGCCTCCAGATGGGCTGGAATGGCGCGCGCACCACATTCGAAGCGCTGCTCGCCGCCGCCGTCGGTCATTTGCAGGCGCAAGGGACGCTGGCATTGCCGCCGTGGCGGCTGTCCGCCAATGCCCCGCTATCCGCCAGGGTACAGCTCGATCTACCGAAATTGTCTGCTTTGGCCGCCCTGTCCGATCTGGCGGAAACGGGCGGTGCGCTCAATGCCGATCTGACGCTGAGCGGTCCGCTGGCTAATCTGCAGGCGAGCGGGCGCATTCAGGGGCACGACCTGCTGTTGCGCGACCGCCGAACCGGCTTGCGCTTGGCCGGCGGTACGCTGGCGGCCAGACTGGACGGCAAGACGCTGTGGCTCGATCAATTGCATTTCGTCTCCGGCAAGGGCGAAGCATCGGCCAGCGGCCAACTGCGCCTTGCCGGCGGTGCTGGCGATGCCTTGCGGCCGGAAGCGGCGGTCCGGGTGGATATCCGTCAATTCAGCGTGTTCGACCGTCCGGATCGGCTCTTGGTGGTCAGCGGGCAGGCGGCGCTCAACGTCAGCGACAAGCTGATCGCCCTGACCGGGCGCGTGCGCGCCGACCAAGGGCGGCTGGCGCTGCCCAAGTCGGGTACGCCGAGCTTGTCGGACGATGTCGTGGTGCTGGGACGGCCGGTGCCGCAGTCGGCATTGGCGCAGTTGCCTGTGTCCGTCGACCTGATGCTGGATCTCGGCGACCGCTTCGCCTTCACCGGACCGGGGCTCAACGTCGAGCTGTCCGGTCAGGTCCAGGTTAGCGCGCACCAGGGCATGGCGCCCTCGGCACGCGGGCGGGTCAACGTGGTCAAGGGCAGTTACAAGGCCTATGGCCAGGAATTGGAAATCGATACCGGCACCATCACCTTCGTTGGCCCATTGGATAACCCCAATCTGAACGTGCGCGCCCGCCGCCACCTGTCCCCGGTCGGCGCCGGTGTCGAAGTGCTCGGCTCGGTGTCCCAGCCGCGACTGCGCCTGATCGCCGACGAGGACCTGGGCCTGAGCGAACGCGACAAACTGTCCTGGTTGCTGTTGGGACATGCGGCCGACGACAGCGCCCAGGACAGCAACTTCCTGGCGCTGGCGGCCAGCCAATTCGCTGCCGGCAGCTTGAACGACAAGGTGGGGCTGTTCGACGATCTGGGACTGACGCGCAAGGAAAGCAAGACGCTACTCAACGGCACCGTGAGCCCGGCCGAGCAGGTGCTGACTGTCGGCAAGCAACTGACCCGCACCTTCTACCTCGGCTACGAATACGGGCTGACGAGCTCGCAGCAGGCGGTCAAGCTGATGTATCAGCTCAGCGGGAAATGGTCGTTGCTGCTACGCGTCGGCAACAATGCCTCGGCAGAGTCGCGCTATACCTTACGCTTCGATTGACCGCTCCAGCCGGGGGGCTTTGCCCCCCGCCTCCGGCTGAAGGCCTTAGTCGGCCGTTAGAACCAAGCAACCTGCCAGTGTCCGCACATGTGCGGCCTTGGGCAGATACATCCAGGAAGTGCTGGCATCGATCGGCTCGAAAGCCCACGGCAGGCGGCTATCGACGATCAGGCGGCATTCGTCGGAATTTGGACGACTGCCGCGCGGCAGGCACAACACGGAAATCAGGGAAAGTAACTGCTGTTGGCGGGAATCCGGGTTTGGAAAAGAAACGAGGGTTGCATTACCATCTTGAGTAGCCATACTGAACTCCGCTAAGTTTGGTCTGGTTAGCGGGTCCGGCGGTGTGTCACCACCCCGGGCCCGCGCCTCTTGCGGCAAACGCCGCACCGCTACCTTACCCAGCTGGACATACACTGACAACCAAGCGCGGCCGTCAGAAAATGCTGAAAATTCCCCCTACGAGCCTGATGTGAGCCACAGCCGGCCCATGCTGTCGGCCGATTGCGGCGCGCCGGCGAGGAAACCCTGGAAGCCGTCACAGCCCATGCGTAGCAAGAAGAGTCGCTGTGCTTCGGTTTCGACGCCCTGGGCCAGGGTGGGAATCTCCAGCGCGCGCGCCAAATGGACGATGGCCGATACGATGGACACCTGCTCCAGATCGTCCGGCAGGCCGGCGACGAAAGTGCGGTCGATCTTGATCATCGCCGGCGCGAAGCGTTTCAAATGCGCCGGGCTGGAATAGCCGACACCGAAATTGTCGATCGCCAGCCCCACGCCCAGTGCGCGAATCCGGTCGAGTACGCTCATGGCGCGGGCTGGGTTGCTCATCAGCGCGTCTTCGTTCATATCGAGCAGTAGCCGGTCGCCCGACAGCCGGTATTTCGCCAGCGTGGCACGCAGCGTTTCCACCAGGTTCGGTCGCGACAGTTCGCCGGCGGAGATATTGACCGTGACGGGCAGTACCGCGGCGCCTTGCTGCTGCCACTGTGCGATGCGGGCACAGACGCGGTCGAGCACCATCGCGCCGAGCGGCTCGATCAGGCCGGTTTCTTCCGCCACCGGGATGAAACGCTCCGGCGCGATAAAGCCGATTTCAGGGTGATGCCAACGCAGCAGCGCCTCGCAGCCGATCAGCGTGTGGCCGTCCATCGCGAACAGCGGCTGATACACCAGGTCGAGCTGGTTCTGCGCCAGCGCCTCGCGTAAGCGCGACTCCAGCATCAGCCGCTCGTTGAACTGGTTGTTCATCTGGCTCGAATAGAAACGGAACAGATCGCGGCCGCTGGCCTTGGCGTGGTAGAGCGCCAGATCCGCACTCATCATCAGTCCCTGGATGTCGCGGCCGTCCTTGGGATACAGGCTGATGCCGATACTGGCCGAGATGTGTACCGTATTGCCGGCTAACTCGAAAGGTTCTCTCAGCGTGGCGAGAATGCGTTCCGCCACTTGTGCCGCCTCTTCGTGGCGGCGCAGATCGGGCAGAATCAGCACGAATTCGTCGCCGCCGCTGCGGCCGAGGTCGTCGATGTCGCGCAGCGTCTGCGAGAGTCGTCGAGCCGTCTCCTTGAGTAGCGCATCGCCGATTTCATGGCCCAGCGAGTCGTTGACGTGCTTGAAATGATCCAGGTCGATGAACAGCACCGCCAGCTCGCCGCCGGTGGTCTCGGCGATGCCGATGGCCGCCTGCATACGGTCGTTGATGCGCGCGCGGTTGGGCAGGTCGGTCAGCGGGTCGTACTCCGCCATGTAGCGCATTTGCGCTTCCTGGCGTTTGCTTTCCGACATGTCGGTGAACAGCGCCACATAGTGGCTGATCTTGCCGCGCTCGTCGGTCAGCACGCTGATGGTCAGCCACTCTGGGAAGACTTCGCCGTTTTTGCGCCGATTCCAGATTTCGCCGGACCACTTGCCGTGCTCGCGTAGGATTTGCCACATTTCGTCGTAGAACTGCCGCGAATGGCGGCCCGAGGCCAGGATCGACGGTGTCTGGCCGATGACCTCCGCCTCGCTGTAGCCGGTGCTCTCCAGAAAGGTGTTGTTGACCTTGAGAATGCGATTCTGGCTATTGGCGATCAGGATCGCCTCGGCGCTGGTTTCGAACACCCGGGCGGCCAGGCGCAGGGCGTCTTCGGCCTGCATGCGCTCGGTGATGTCGTGGGCGGTGACGGAACGGTAGCGTTCGCCTTCGTAGAGGATCTCGTTGAGCGTGACTTCGAAGATACGCGCCGATTTGTCTTCCGGCAGCGCCACCGCGTAGGTTCGCGGCAACGGGCCTTCCGGTGGGCGGAACAACGCCGCTAGCCGCTGATCGCGAATGTGCGGGTCGCTGCCGAGTATTAGGCGCGCCATCTCGTTTTGATAGGCAAGACGGGCATGTTGATCCATCAGGCAGACGATCTGGGACGCGTTATCCATCATGAACCGCGATAGCAGCAACTCGCGCGAACGCTCTTTCAATTCGTGGTGGCTGGCCCACAAGTCGCGCCGATAGCGTGCGAACAACGCGTTCATCCAACGGGCGAACATCCAGGAAAACAGTCCTGCCAGCCCCATCGCCAGCAGCGTCATCAGCAAGGTGGCGTTGACGCGCCGATGCAGTGCCTCGCGCAAATCTTGGTCTGCCGCCTGGTCGCGGTCGATCAGCATCTGCGTCGGCAACACCGACACCAGCGTCCAGCCCCAACCCGGCAGCTTGCGCGCATAAGCCAGCGCGTGCTCGCCCTTGAAGACGCAAGAAAGGAAACCGCCGCTCGGACTCAAGCCCATCAACGACACCAGCAGCGCTCGGTCCGATGGCGGCAGCGCCAGGAAGTGCCGGCCGACCTGGGCGGGATCGGGCGGGAACATGCGCAGGATGCCGTTGCTATCGAACACGATGAAGCTATCGCGCCGGGCCGACTGTAACTGCTGGAGTAGATCCAGTCCCTGCTGTTGCAGCTTGGTGTCGGCGCTCGCGACGAACTCCCCGGTGCCGATGATCCAGTTGAGTGGCGCAAAACGCCGCACATAGGCAATTTTGTCGCGCATGAGCGTCTGACCCGGTTCCGGCCAGCGGTAATAGCGGAAACCCGCGCCATCCGGGCTCTGTGTCGTGGCGATCAAGTCGCGCAACACGTAATGTCCGGTATCGTCCGTCAGCGATAACGGCGCGGGCGCATTCTGCACCCTGCGATCCGGATGGAGCAGAACCCGGCCGTCCTGGCCGAGCACAAAGAAATAGTCGTCGCCATCGTGGAAACGCAACGGACGCAAAGTATCGAGAATCTGGCGCCCGATCTCGGCGTCGGTTTTCTTGCCGTGCTCGCGCTGCCAGGTGGATTGAGCGATGAGCCAGGCTTGGTTGGCTTGTTCGCGGATGCGGCTCTTCAGCGTCTGGCTGGCTTGTTCGCGCAACGCGCCCAGCATCAAGACGGTCTGCTCGCTAGTGGCTTTCAGGTGCTCGCGGGCGCGTTCGGAGGATTGTGCGGAAATCGCGGCTTGGCGGTTGGAAAAATCGTGCCAGTGGGAAAATAGGAAATAGGCGGACATGCTGACCGCCAGCAGGAACACGATCAGCAAGGAGCCGATGAGCTGCAAATGCGATAATCTGGACTGAGTGTGCTCCATGCCCTCCCTCCGAGGCGAGCGCACAGTATAGCCGTAGGCGTAGCAAATCGCGAAATTCGCCGCCGTCTTTATGAGCCCTTTTCGCGGGGCCTTACCCGAATCCACCCCCCCGGCCCGCGGTTTTCGGGTAGAATCCGCCCCGGGAAGTCAGACAGACAGTCGTCGCGTCCGGTGTTCGCACCAGACGGGGAGGAAAGTCCGGGCTCCATAGAGCAGGATGCCGGCTAACGGCCGGACGCCGTGAGGCGATGGAAAGTGGAACAGAGAGCTGAACCGCCGATGGCCACGCGCAAGCGTGGATCAGGCAAGGGTGAAAAGGTGCGGTAAGAGCGCACCGCGGACGTGGCAACACGGACGGCAGGCTAAACCCCATCCGGAGCAAGACCAAATAGGGGCGCGCCAACGTGGCTCGCGTTGCGCCCGGGTAGGTTGCTTGAGCCTGTTGGCAACGGCAGGCCTAGATGAATGACTGTCCAACGACAGAACCCGGCTTATCGGCTGACTTCCCACCCCCCATCCCCCTAAGTTTTTCCACGTGCGATTTCTTTCCGCTATCGCGGTTGCCCAAAAAATAAGCAAAATGTTTTTTACCGGAATGTGAAAAAGCATTACAATGGCCGCCCTCCGCTCGTAATACCTTTGTAAAACATGCGTATAGGATCCTACCGGCTCAAGAACCGCCTGATTGTCGCGCCCATGGCTGGCGTGACCGATCGTCCTTTCCGCATGTTGTGCAAGAAGATGGGCGCGGCCCTGGCGGTGTCGGAGATGATCACCGCCAACAAGGCGCTGTGGACGCGGGAAAAAACGCTGCGACGCGCCGACCATGTCGGCGAGACGGCGCCGATCTCGGTGCAGATCGCCGGCGCCGATCCTGTGCAGATGGCCGAGGCGGCCCGCTTGAATGTCGAGCGCGGAGCGCAGATCATCGACATCAACATGGGTTGCCCGGCGAAGAAGGTGTGTAATGTGGCGGCGGGTTCGGCGCTGCTGCGCGACGAGGCGTTGATCGGACGCATCCTGGATAGCGTGGTGCGGGCCGTCGACGTGCCGGTGACGCTGAAGACCCGGACCGGCTGGTGCCGCGAAACGCGTAACGCGCTCAGGATCGCGCGCTTGGCAGAGGACTGCGGCATTGCCGCCCTGGCGTTGCACGGCCGCACTCGGGAGGACATGTACAACGGCGAGGCCGAGTACGAGACCATCCGACAGGTCAAGGCCGCGGTGTCGATTCCGGTGATCGCCAATGGCGACATCGATTCGCCGCAAAAAGCCGGCCTGGTGCTGGCGCAAACCGGCGCCGACGCCATCATGATCGGCCGAGCCGCGCAGGGGCGCCCGTGGATATTCCGCGAAATCCTGCATTACCTGGAGCATGGCGAGTTGCTGCCAGCGCCCAGGGTCGAGGAAATTCGCGATATCCTGCTGACGCATCTGGACGATCTGTATGCGTTCTACGGCGAGTACTCGGGGTGTCGCATCGCGCGTAAGCACATCGCCTGGACCACGCGCGGCCTGAAGGGCGCCAACGCATTTCGCGAGGCGATGTATCAACTGGAAAGCACGGCAGAGCAGCATGCCCTTGTCGCGGCGTTTTTCGCCGGACTGGCGGCCGACTCGGACCGGCTGGTGTACGAAATGCAAAGCCTGCCCGCGCAGGCTTGACCTCACAAGAGCAAAAAATGCGATGAAGACGCAAGCCATGCAGGACAACGACCATATCTCGCAATCGGTCAGACAGGCGATGGAACGCTACTTCCAGGACCTGGATGGCGAGACACCCTCCGCCATCTACGACATGGTGCTGGCCTGTGTGGAAAAACCCTTGTTGGAAGTCGTACTGATACATACGCAGGGGAATCAGACAAAGGCAGCGGAGTTGCTGGGATTAAACCGCAACACGCTGCGCAAGAAGATGAAATCCTATGATTTGATTTGAAGATAAAAAGGCCGCCCAGAGGGCGGCCTTTTGTTTGTCCTGTCATTCTTAAATCTGGCGCAAAACATCATGACCAAAATCGAACGTGCATTGATCAGTGTTTCCGATAAGAGCGGCGTGCTCGAGTTTGCCCGCGCACTCGGCGCAATGGGGGTCAAAATCCTCTCGACCGGCGGCACCGCCAAACTGCTGGCCGAGGCCGGCATCGAGGTGACCGAAGTCTCCGACTACACCGGCTTCCCCGAAATGCTCGACGGCCGGGTCAAGACGCTGCATCCCAAGGTGCACGGCGGCATTCTCGGCCGTCGCGACCTGCCGGAGCATGTCGCCAAGATGAGCGAGCACGGCATCGAGAATATCGACCTGGTGTGCGTGAACCTGTATCCGTTCGAGGCCACCATCGCCAATGGCGAGTGCAGTCTCGAGGACGCCATCGAGAATATCGACATCGGCGGGCCGACCATGGTGCGTTCCGCCGCCAAGAACTGGGCCCATGTCGCCGTGGTCACCGACGTGGCCGATTATTCGGCGCTGATCGACGAAATGCAGGCAGAACAGGGCCAATTGTCGCGCCATACCCGTTTCGCGTTGGCCAAGAAAGCCTTCACTCACACGGCGGCCTACGATGGCGCCATCTCCAACTATCTGACCGCCCTGGTGGACGCCGAGCCCAGCGGCGTGTTGGAGCGCTCGCTGTTCCCCAACCGCTTGAATATGCAGTTCGTCAAGGTGCAGGACATGCGCTATGGCGAAAACCCGCATCAATCGGCGGCCTTCTATCGCGACCTCGATCCGGCGGCGGGTTCGATCGCCCATTATCGGCAGTTGCAAGGCAAGGAGCTGTCGTACAACAACATCGGCGACGCCGATGCCGCCTGGGAGGCGGTCAAGACCTTCGATCAGCCTGCCTGCGTCATCGTCAAGCACGCCAACCCTTGCGGCGTCGCCGTCGCCGGCCGTGCACTCGATGCTTATCGGCTGGCTTTTGCCACCGACACCACCTCGGCCTTTGGCGGCATCATCGCCTTCAACTGCCCGGTGGATGCCGAGACCATCGAAGCCGTGACCGGCCAGTTCCTCGAAGTGCTGATCGCACCGTCGTTCACCGAAGAGGCAAAGGCGCTGATCGCCGCCAAGAAGAACGTGCGCGTGCTGGAAGTGCCGCTCGACGCCGGTGCCAACCGCTTCGAACTCAAGCGCGTCGGCGGCGGACTGTTGGTGCAGACGCCGGACACCCGCAACATCCAGCTCGACGAGCTGCGCGTCGTCACGCAGCGCGCGCCCGAAGCACAGGAAATGGCCGATTTGCTGTTCGCCTGGCGCGTGGCGAAGTTCGTCAAATCCAATGCCATCGTCTTTGCCCGACAGCAACAGACCGCCGGCATCGGTGCCGGCCAGATGAGCCGGGTCGATTCCACCCGCATCGCGGCACGCAAGGCACATGACGCCGGTTTGTCGTTGTTAGGCGCCGCCGCAGCCTCCGATGCCTTCTTCCCGTTCCGCGACGGGGTGGACGTCATCGCCGCTCAGGGCATCAAGGCCATCATTCAGCCGGGCGGTTCGATGCGCGACGAAGAAGTCATCGCCGCCGCCGACGAGCAGGGCATTGCCATGGTGTTCACCGGATGTCGTCACTTCCGGCATTAAGACCGACGAAAAGCACAGGCGTCGCCCTGCCCATCGGGTCGGGTGGCGCGCTATCATATGACAACCGGGCTGACGGAAGTGGTCTGTCGGTTTACGGGAACACACTTCATTCGAAGCAAGGAAACAGCATGAAAGTGATGGTTATCGGCAACGGCGGTCGTGAACATGCCCTGGCTTGGTGTATCGCCAAGTCCCGTCGCATTTCGAAGGTCTTTGTCGCGCCGGGCAACGCCGGCACCGCACTCGACCCCAACCTTACCAATGTGCCGATTACCGCTACGGCCGAGCTGATCGACTTCGCCAAGCGCGAAAAGATCGAACTGACGGTGGTCGGTCCCGAGGCGCCGTTGGCCGCTGGCGTGGTCGATGCCTTCCGCGACGCCGGCCTCAAGATCTTCGGACCGACGCGCTACGCCGCTCAGTTGGAAAGCTCCAAGGATTTCGCCAAGGCCTTCATGCAGCGGCACGGCATTCCCACGGCCGGCTATCAAACGTTCTCCGACGCCGCCGCGGCGCACGGCTATATCGATTCGCGCGGCGCGCCCATCGTCATCAAGGCCGACGGCCTGGCGGCCGGCAAAGGCGTGGTGGTCGCCATGTCGCTGGAGGAGGCTCATCGGGCCATCGACATGATGCTGCTCGACAACCGCATGGGCGACGCCGGTGCTCGGGTGGTGATCGAAGATTTTCTGCAGGGCGAAGAGGCCAGCTTTATCGTCATGGTCGATGGCGAGCACGTACTGCCGTTGGCCACCAGCCAAGACCACAAACGCTTGCTCGACAACGATCAAGGCCCCAACACCGGGGGCATGGGCGCTTACAGCCCGGCGCCGGTGGTCACGCCGGAAGTGCACGCGCGCGTCATGCGCGAAATCATCATGCCGACCGTGCGCGGCATGAAAGCCGACGGTCATCCCTATACCGGCTTTCTCTATGCTGGTTTGATGATCGACGCCAAGGGCAATCCGTTCACGATTGAATTCAATTGCCGCTTGGGCGACCCGGAAACCCAGCCGATCATGGCCCGTCTCAAGAGCGATTTGACTGTGCTGCTGGAGCATGGCGTGCGCGGTACGCTGGACAAGGTGGAGGCCGAGTGGGACCGGCGCGTGGCACTGGGGGTGGTGTTGGCGGCCGAGGGCTATCCCGACGCGCCGAAGAAGGGCGATCCGATCAGCGGTATCCCTCCCGAAGCCGAGGACGGTGTGGTGTTCCATGCCGGCAGCACGCAGGACGAGGCGGGGCAGGTGAGAACCAACGGCGGACGGGTGTTGTGCGCCGTCGGTCTGGGCGACAGCGTGCGCATGGCGCAATCGCGTGCCTACGCCTTGGCCGACCAGATCCACTTCGCCGGCATGCAGTTGCGGCGCGACATCGGCGCGCGCGCCTTGCATCGTCGGCATTGAGGGACAGTGCGTTGCCGTAGGGTGTTCGCCGAAGGCAACGCACGATCCTGTTGCTATATTGAATACAAGATCCCTGGAGAAGGCGGGCCCCCATGGGTGCTTTTTTGTGCAGAACGGTGCTTTGCGCCGGATTGATGGCGGTATCGGCGGCATGGGGGCAACCCACCATGCACCTGCTGACCGAACAATATCCGCCGTTCAACATGACCATGCCGAACGGGCAAGTGGGCGGGATGGCCACCGAGATGGTGCGAGAACTGTTCCGGCGCACCAAGCTGCCCTATCAAATCGAATTGCAGCCCTGGATTCGCGCATTCAATACCGCAGTGCTGGAAAATAACACCTGCGTCTACTCGACCACCCGCACTGACAATCGCGAACGCCAATTCAAGTGGGTGGGCCCCTTGGTGGAGAACACCTGGGCGTTATACGGTGTGCAGGCCGACCCTAAAAGCATTCTTGCGCTGGACGACGCGCGCCCGTTTACCATCGGCGGTTATATCGGCGATGCCGAGTCGCAATATCTGATCGGCCTGGGCTTTAACGTTCAGTTGACGCCGACCGACGACCTCAATCTGCGTAAGCTGGAGGCGGGGCGCATCGATTTCTGGGCAACCAGCAAGCTGCGCGGCGCCTATCTGATCAAGCAGCAGAAAGCCGAACAGGTCAAGCTGCTGCTGACCTTCAACAATGTGTTCATGTACTTGGCCTGCAATACCAAGGTTCCGGACGCCACCATCCGGCGCTTGAACGACACGCTGTCGATCATGCAGCACGACGGGTTCTACGATCAGCTGCACAAACGTTATCTCAATGAATGATGGAACCCTCTGAACAAGTTATTTGCCGGGGAAAATAACTTGTTCAGAGGGTCCCTTAGGAGATGCGGTATGAAGATCGCCGTGCTGCGCAATCGCCTGCTCGTCCTGTTGCTGGCCTTGTTCGCCGGAACGGTCGAAGCAGCCGGACTACGCCTGCTGACCGAGTCGTACCCGCCGTTCAACATGATGCTGGATAATGGCCAAGTCGGCGGCATGTCCACCGATATCGTGCACGAGCTGTTCCGACGCGCCCAGATGGAGCACACCATCGAGCTCATGCCCTGGATCCGCGCATTCAATACCGCCGTGCTGGAAAATAACACCTGCGTCTACTCGACCACCCGGACCGACAATCGCGAACATCAGTTCAAGTGGGTCGGTCCGTTATTGGAAAATCCCTGGGTACTGTATGCCCGCCCGTCCAATCGTCCCGGCCCCAAGGTCGGTCTGGATCTGGAGTCGGTGCGTCGCTATCGAATCGGCGGCTACAATGGCGATGCCGTGGCGCAGTATCTGATTGCGCGCGGTTTCAATGTCGAGCTGACGCCCGCGGACGAGCTCAATCCGCACAAGTTGCTGGCCGGCCGGATCGACTTCTGGGCCACCGGCAAATACCTGGGCGATTATCTGCTCCGAAAAGAAAAGCTGCCGCCGCTCAAACCGGTGCTGGTGTTCAATACGGCCTTCATGTACTTGGCCTGTAATCCGCGTATCGACAACCGGATCATTTACCAGCTCAACGACGTGATGCAGGGCATGCAGCGAGACGGCACCATCGCGCGCATCACCAAGCAGTACCTGGCGCAATGAGTGTCGATGCGGTTTTTCCGATACTTCGAGTTACAATATCGACATTGCCATAGACGATGATTGGCCAATGTCATGTCGGCCGCCGATGAGCGGCGATTATGGAACTCGGGTGGCATTGAGCGAGTCATTATAGATTTTTCATGGAATGATGCCGGGCCGCCATGTCGGCCCACCCTTCGTTCAAGGAACCCCCGTGCAACCGATTTCGTTTGTTTCCCTGATTCTCAACGCCAGCCTGGTCGTACAGCTGGTGATGGCCGGCCTGGTGCTGACCTCCATCCTGTCTTGGGCGCTGATCTTCAATAAAACTTTTGTACTGAAAAGCGCGCGTCGCGACAGCGATGAATTCGAGCGTCAGTTCTGGAGCGGTACCGACCTGAACCGTCTGTACGAAGATGCTTCGCGCCGGCAACAGCGCAGCGGCATGGAGCGCATCTTCCAATCCGGCTTCGCCGAGTTTCTGAAATTGCGCGGCCGTAACGGCACAGAGTTGTCCGACATCATGGACGGCGCTCGCCGCGCCATGCGTGCCGCCGCACAACGCGAGCTGGATACGCTGGATCGTCATAACGCTTTTCTGGCCACCGTCGGCTCGGTCAGCCCTTATGTCGGCCTGTTCGGCACCGTCTGGGGCATCATGCATGCCTTCATCGGCTTGGGTAATGCCGGGCAGGCCACACTGGCCACCGTCGCACCGGGCATTGCCGAAGCGTTGGTCGCGACCGCCATCGGCCTGTTCGCCGCCATTCCCGCCGTGGTGGCCTACAACCGATTCGCGACCGACGTCGACCGTCTGGCCACGCGTTTCGATGCCTACATGGAAGAGTTTTCCAACATTCTGCAGCGCTTGGCGACACGCTGAAATGCGCCGGGGTGCGAACGCCGTGCCCCGGGAATGGTTCTGTCGCTGCTTTGGATAATGGTTCTGTGCGGTTTGAATACAAACAAATAGAATGAACGGCCAATCTTATCGACCGATCCCATGACCCAGAACCGCGCGCCTATTCTGTTCTCCCTGTTTGCCCTCTATATCATCTGGGGCTCGACCTATTTCGCGATTCGTATCGGCGTCGAGTATTGGCCGCCCTTCATGATGGCCGGTGTGCGTTTTCTGCTGGCCGGCGCGCTGATGTTCGGTTGGTTGAAATGGCGCAAAGAGCCTAATCCGGATCGCCGACAGATTGCCGGCGCGGCGTTGCTGGGGTTTCTGATGCCCGCGGTGGGCAATGGCTTGGTCACCATGGCCGAAACCCGCGTTTCCTCCGGCGTCGCCGCCTTGGTGGTCGCCACGGTACCGCTGTTCACGACATTGTTCTCGCGTATGCTCGGTTTCCCGACCCGGTTGAGAGAGTGGTCGGCGCTGGCGCTCGGCTTTTGCGGCATCGTGCTGCTCAACTTCGGCGCGAACCTGGGGGCGAGCCCGCTTGGCGCCCTGTTGTTGATCCTCGCTTGCGCCGGTTGGGCGCTCGGCTCGGCGCTCAGCAAGAGAGTGCCGCAGCCCAAGGGCATGATGTCCAGCGCGGTGATGATGATGTGCGCCGGCGTCGAATTGCTGTGCGGCAGCGCGCTGATGGGCGAGCGTCTAGTCGCCATCCCGCCGCTGGCGGGTTGGTTGGCCATGCTCTATCTGGCGATGTTCGGTTCGATCATTGCTTATACCGCCTACCTGTACCTGCTGGCTCATGTCCGTCCGTCGCTGGCCACCAGCTATGCCTACGTCAATCCGGTGATCGCCGTGCTGCTCGGGATGTCCTTGTTGGGCGAACATGTCGGTACGGTCGAATGGGCCGGCATGGGCGTCATCGTCTCGGCCGTGGTATTGCTCGCCTGGCGGCGCTAAGCGTTCGTTTCCGTGGCGGCTTTGCCGCCACTTCCTCTCCCGCTGTTTTCTCCGTTCAGTTTGTCGCGCTGTCTTCCCGTTTTTTCGTCTATTTGTCACCTGGTAATACCACTTTGCAGTAATAAATCCTACCCTTTCGGCATAAATGTGTGCTAAGCCACTATAAATACTGCCGTGCAGCATATTGAGCTGGCGCAAACTTACAAAAAATTGGTATTGACGTGGTATTGAAGTGGTATTAATTTTCGGTTTATGCAAACTGACGGAAGCTGGAAATGGATAGTCGCTGGACTGCCTTGCAGTTGGATGAGTCGGTCAATACACCGTTGTACCTGCAGTTGGCGCGGAAGCTGGCCGAGGCGATCAATGCCGGCTGGTGGCAAGCCGACGAGGCGCTGCCGTCCGAGCGCTCGCTGTGCGACGCCCTGGCGATTTCCCGTGTCACCGCGCGCAAAGCACTCGA
Source organism: Paludibacterium purpuratum (assembly GCF_004363805.1). GTDB lineage: Bacteria > Pseudomonadota > Gammaproteobacteria > Burkholderiales > Chromobacteriaceae > Paludibacterium > Paludibacterium purpuratum. The sequence goes on from NZ_SNZP01000004.1 coordinate 44,894, forward strand.
CATCCTGCTGGAGCAAGGGCTGATCAGCCGCCGTCATGGTTCCGGCACCTTCATTACCCCAAAACTCGAACAACCGCTGTCCCGCCTCAACGGCTTCAGCGAAGTGCTCAAGGCCAAGGGGTTCAAACCCGAATCGCAGTGGCTGAGCCGCGTGCGCACCACCCCGACCACCGAAGAGATCATCAAGCTCGGCTTGTCTCCCAATGCCGAAGTCTGCCGCCTCAAGCGCAAACGCTTGGCCGACGGCGTGGTGATGGCGATCGAAATCAGCACGTTGCCGGCATCTTGCCTGCCCGATCCGTTGCGGGTGGATAGCTCGCTGTATGCCCACCTGGACAGCACCGGTCATTCCGTGGTCCGCGCCTTGCAACATGTGCGGGCGATCAACGCCACCCCTGAGCTTGCCGAACTTGCCGGTATCCCGGTTGGCGAAGCCATGTTGATGATGTCGCGTATCGGTTTCGATGCCGCCAACAATGCGATCGAACTGACCGATACCTACTGTCGAAACGATTACTACGACTTTGTCGCGGAGCTGAAACGATGAGTCATTTGCAACAGATCAGTGGCCGCATTCTAACGCCCGAGGGTTGGGTCGAAGGCACGCTGTCCTTCGACGCCAAAATCCGCCGCATCGAGGCGCACACCCTGAGCGGTCCGCTGCCGACGATTTTGCCCGGCTTCATCGATACGCATGTGCATGGCGGCGGCGGCGCCGACACCATGCAAGGCGGCGACGCCGTGGTGACGCTGTCTCGCTTGCATGCCCGGCATGGCACCACCTCGCTGTTGGCGACCACCATGACGGCGCCCGAGGCCGATATCGTCGCCGCGTTGACAGCGCTCGCCGGCGTGTGCGAGACCCGTCCGTCCGGTGCGGCGCGCGTACTGGGCGTTCACCTGGAAGGGCCGTACATCAATCGCGGGAAGCTTGGTGCGCAACCGGACAATACCTGTCACGCCGCGCTGTCCCAGTTCGATACCTTCAACCGCATTGCGCCGATAAAACTGGTGACCATCGCGCCGGAAATCCCGGGGCATCTGGACATCATCGCCGCCCTCAAGGCGCGCGGTGTGCGCGTACAACTGGGCCATACGCTCGGCAGCTACGAAGACGGCGTGGCGGCGCTCAAACACGGTGCCAGCGGGTTCACCCACCTATTCAACGCCATGACCGGGCTGCACCACCGCGAACCCGGCATGGTCGGCGCGGCGCTGGCGCATGCCGAGTTCGCCGAACTGATCCCCGATTTGCTGCACATCCATCCCGGTGCCATGCATGCCGCCATCCGGGCGATTCCGCACCTGTTCTGCGTCACCGACTCGACCGCCGCCGCCGGTATGCCGGACGGCCAATACAGGCTGGGTTCGCACACGGTGACCAAATGCCTGGGCGGCGTGCGCCTGGCCGACGGCACCCTGGCCGGCAGTACGCTGACCATGGATCAAGCCCTGCGCAATCTGGTGTCCATCGGCCTGGATCTGGCCGACGCTTCGCACCGCCTGTCGCGCAATCCGGCCGACTATCTCGGCGTGCATGACCGAGGCCGTCTGGCCGAGGCGTGCTGGGCCGACCTGACTGTTTTCGATGCCGATCTCAATCTGACCCAGGTTTACGTTGAAGGAGAGTCCCTTGTCCTCGCTGATGCTTGAAGAAGCGCAAAGTGCCGCCGAAGTGGTCGCTGCGCAGCATATGTATGCCGATGAACGCCTGGCGATGCTGGGCCGCTTGCTGGTTCAGCATCCGCCCCGCTTGGCGCTGACGGTGGCGCGCGGCAGTTCGGATCATGCCGCCAACTATTTCGCCTACCTGGCCATGCAGCGCCAGGGGGTGCCGGTGGTGTCGCTGCCGATGTCGCTGGTGACCTTGCACCACGCGCCGCTGAATGTCAGCGGCCAACTGGCCGTAGCCTTGTCCCAGTCCGGCCAGAGCCCGGACCTGGTGGAGACGATGAGCATGCTCGGCCGCGCCGGCGCGGTGACGGTCGCCATGGTCAATCAGCACGAATCGCCGCTGGCCGATTGTTGCGAATGGGTCGTGCCGTTGTGCGCCGGCCCGGAAAAGAGCGTGGCCGCGACCAAGAGTTATATCGCCTCGCTGTCCGCCGTCGCACGGCTGGTGGCGCATTGGCAGGGTGACGAAGCGCTGCTGTCGGCGCTGGAAACTTTGCCGGAGCGCTTGGGCGACGCAGTCAAACAAGACTGGTCGCGCGCCATTGACGTGCTGGCGCCGGCCGACCGGATCATGGTGGTCGGGCGTGGCCTCGGTTTCGCCGTGGCGCTGGAATCGGCGCTCAAGTTCAAGGAAACCTGTGCCCTGCAGGCCGAGGCCTTCAGCAGCGCCGAAATCAAACATGGCCCGATGGCGTTGATCGACGAAGGCTACCCGCTGTTGATCTACGCACCGCGTAGCCCGGAGCAGGCCGGCCTGATCGCGCTGGCGCGCGAAATGCGCGAGCGCGGTGCCCGTGTCCTGTTGGCCGCACCGGCCGACGTGGCCGAACGCGAGCTGACGCTCTCGATCGCCGATGACGAAGTGCTCGATCCGCTGTTGGCGATCCAAAGCTTCTATTTGATGGCGGCCCACCTGTCGGAAGCCCGTGGCATGAACCCCGACCAGCCGCGCCATCTTTCGAAAGTGACGCGCACCGTCTGACGACCGGTGTCTTAGGAACAGGAAAACATCATGACCCAAGCGCTCGAACTCAAAGCCCCGCTCTCAGGCAAGGCGCTGCCATTGTCCCAGGTGCCCGATCCGGTTTTCGCCGGACTGATGATGGGTGACGGCCTGGCCATCGACCCAACCAGCGGCACGCTGCTCGCGCCGTGCGATGGGGTGATCGCGCAGGTCGCGCGCACCGGTCATGCCCTGACCCTGACCGCAGCCAATGGCGCCGAGATCCTGATGCATGTCGGCATCGATACCGTCAGCCTGAAAGGCGAGGGATTTCGGCCGCTGGTAGCGCAAGGGGCCTCGGTGACGTGCGGTCAGCCGCTGATCGAAGCCGATTTGGGTTTTATCGCCGGCAAAGTGCCGTCGCTGATCACCGTGGTGGTGATCGCCAATAGCGATGCCTATGTGCCGCAGTCCCGCGCCGAAGGCGCGCTGACGGCCGGCCAGTCGGCATTCATGAGTGTGCATGCCAAGGGTGAGGCTAAGCCTGTCGAGACGGTCGCGGCGGATGCCGGTACGTCGGCCTGGGCGGTGGTCGGCCATGGCGACGGCGTGCATGCGCGGCCGGCTGCGATGATCCAGGCGGCCGCCAAGGGTTTCAACGCGCGCGTGGTGTTGCGATTCGCCGGCCAGGAGGCGAGTGCGCGCAGCGTGGTGGCCTTGATGGGGCTGGGCATCGGTCATGGCGACCGGGTGGAAGTGCTGGCCAGCGGCGCCGAGGCCGAGCAGGCATTGGCGGCCGTCGTCGAAGCATTGCAAGCGCAAAGCCCGAGTGCCCACACCGAACTCGGAGCGGAATCTGCCGGTGCGCCGATAGCATTGGGCGCCGGTAAGATCGGCGGCGTGTTGGCGGCGCCGGGGCTGGCGATTGGGCCGGTGGCGCAATTTACCGCCGCCGATCCGCGCGTGATGGAGACGGCTGGCGAGCTGGGCGCGGAGTACAACGCGTTGGCGCAGGCGCTGGCCACGGTGCGTAGCGAGATCATGACGCAGGTGCATGCCGCGCTCAAGCGGGGCGACAAGGCGCTGCAGGCCATTTTCGATGCCCATCTGGCTCTGTTGGACGATCCGGAATTGATCGGCGGCGCCGAACGAGCGATCGGGCAGGGCTCTAGCGCCGGATGCGCTTTCCGCGACGCTTCGCAAGCTCAGCGCCGCATTCTGCTGGCCATGAACAATCCCTTATTGGCGGAGCGCGCAGGCGATCTGAAGGATCTGGAGCGCCGAGTGCTGTTGGCGATCAGTGGCGATGTGGATGAAAAGCCGGTGGTGCCGCCGCGCTCGATTCTGATCGCCGACGATCTGACGCCGTCCGATCTGGCGGCGCTGCCGGCGGATGCGCTGGCCGGTGTCGTGTTGGCGCGCGGCGGTGCGACTTCGCATGTGGCGATCCTGGTGCGCGCACGCGGTATTCCGGCCATCGTGGCCGCGGGCCCGGCCGCGCTACAGATCGAAAACGGTCGTCAAGTGTTGCTCGACGCCACGACCGGCGTGCTGGACACCTGCCCGGCGGCCGAGGCGCTGCAGGACGCAGAGCGACAGATCGACCAACGCCACGCCATGCTGGAGCAGGTGAAGCGCAAAGCCGCAGAGCCGGCGCAGACCCTCGATGGCCATGCGATCGAAGTGGCGGCCAATATCGCCAACGAGCGCGATGCGCGCGAAGCCGTGCGTTGCGGCGCCGATAGCGTCGGCCTGCTGCGCAGCGAATTCTTGTTTATCGATCGCGAATCGGCGCCGACCCGCGCCGAGCAGCAGGTTGCCTACCAAGCAGTGTTGGATGCCATGGCCGGCCGTAGCGCCATCATGCGCACGCTGGACGTCGGCGGCGACAAGGATGTGCCCTACCTGACGCTGCCGCCGGAAGACAATCCGGCACTGGGCCTGCGCGGCGTGCGCAGCGGTTTTGCCCGGCCGGCGCTGTTGGACGATCAACTGGCGGCCCTCTTGGCCACCCGTCCGGCCAGCAAGCTGCGCATCCTGCTGCCGATGGTGGCCGACGTGGCGGATCTGCTGCGGGTCAAGACCCGGCTCACCGAACTGGCCGCCGAAATGGGGGTCGACGAACTACCGCAACTGGGGGTGATGATCGAGGTGCCCTCGGCCGCCATGCTGGCCGATCAGTTGGCCGAGCACGCCGATTTCCTGTCTATCGGCACCAACGACCTGACGCAATACACCCTGGCGCGCGATCGCTGCAATCCCGAACTGGCGGCCGGTCTCGACCATATGCACCCCGCACTGCTGCGCCTGATCGCCCAAACCACCGCCGGTGCGGCCAAGCACGGCCGCTGGGTCGGCGTCTGCGGTGCCATGGCCTCGGATCTGGAGGCCGCGCCGGTACTGATCGGCTTGGGTGTGACCGAATTGTCGGTCAGCCCTGGGCTGGTGCCCGAACTCAAGGCCAGGGTACGTGCCCTGGATCTGGCCATGTGTCGACGAGAAGTGCAGCCGTTGCTGCAGTTGGCGTCGGCCGCGGAAGTCCGCGCGCGTGCGCGCGAAATTTGGCCGCAAGCGTAGGCGGCTTTTTTCAACACAGGGAGATGTGTGATGTCGATGAATAAATTCGCCGGCATTCAGCAGTTGGGGCGTGCCCTCATGCTGCCGATTGCCGTGCTGCCGGTCGCGGGTTTACTCCTGCGTCTCGGTCAGCCGGACTTGTTGAACATCGCTTGGTTGGCACAAGCCGGCGGGGCGATCTTCGATAATCTGGCGCTGATCTTCGCCATAGGCGTCGCGGTGGGCTTTGCCAAGGAAAACAACGGCACCGCCGGCCTGGCTGGCGTGGTCGGTTATTTGATCCTGACCTCCGTGCTCAAGGCGCTCGACGACAAAATCAACATGGGGGTGCTCTCGGGCATCATCATGGGTCTGGTCGCCGGCGGCTTGTACAACCGTTACAAGGACATCAAGCTGCCGCCGTATCTGGCCTTCTTCGGCGGCAAGCGTTTCGTGCCCATTGCGACCGGTTTGAGTAGCGTGGTATTGGGCTTGGTGTTCAGCGTGGTTTGGCCACCGATCCAAAACGGCATCGACGCCATCGGTCACTGGCTGATCAACGCCGGCAGCATCGGCCTGTTCGTCTATGGCGTGCTCAACCGCCTGCTGATCGTGACCGGTCTGCACCACATCCTCAATTCGCTGGTGTGGTTCGTGTTCGGCAGCTTCCCGGGCGCGGCCGGCAAGATCGCCACCGGCGACCTGAATCGCTTCTTTGCCGGCGACCCGACAGCCGGCGCCTTCATGGCCGGTTTCTTCCCGATCATGATGTTCGGCCTGCCGGCAGCTTGCCTGGCCATGTATCGTTGCGCCAAGACCGAAAACAAGAAGGCCGTGGCCGGCCTGCTGTTGTCGATGGCGTTGACCGCCTTCCTGACCGGCGTCACTGAGCCGGTCGAGTTCGGCTTCATGTTCCTGGCGCCGGTGTTGTATGCCATCCACGCCGTGCTGACTGGTTTGTCGATGGTCATTGCCCACCTGCTGCATATCCGGCTGGGCTTTACCTTCTCGGCCGGTTTGTTCGACTACCTGCTCTCCAGCGGCAAGGGTGAAAACCCGCTGCTGATGCTGCCGGTCGGCTTGGTGTACTTCGTGGTGTACTACGTGGTGTTCAGCTTCGCGATCCGCAAGTTCAACCTGATGACGCCGGGTCGCGAAGACAACGCGCCTGTGGTGGTCGATCAGTCGATCACCGCCAGCGACCGCGCCCGTGGTTTCATCACTGCCCTGGGCGGTGCCGCCAATCTGAAGTCGGTCGATGCCTGCACCACCCGTCTGCGTCTCGAAGTGGTCGATGGTCAAGCGTTGGACGAAGCGGCGCTCAAGGCGCTGGGTTCGCGCGGCATGATTCGCCCGGCAGCGGGTAGCGTGCAAGTGGTGATCGGCCCGGAAGCCGACTTGGTGGCCGATGAAATCCGTCAGGCGTTGCATCAAATGCAAGGTGCGCAGGCCGCACCGTCGAGCACGCCAAATTTTGACCGCGCCCGCTGGACGGCAGCATTGGGCGGCGAAAGCAATATTTTCAATGTCGAGCAGGTGGCCGGTACCCGCCTGCGCGTCGAAGTGGCGGACAGCGGCCGCGTCGACGAAACGGCGCTGAAGTCGCTGGGCGCGGTGGAAGTTGTGCCGTTCTCCAGCACGCTGTTGCATGTGGTTCTAGCGGGCGACGCCGATCAGGCAGTGTCTGCGCTGAGCCAAAAATGATCGACTGACGTCGATCGACTCCCCCGCAACCGGACGCCTTGTGCGTCCGGTTTTTTTCGTGGACCGGGGATTTATTCGGTCTCGACGACTTCCGGCATGCGCAATGGCACCGGCACATCGATGACGATGGATGTCTTGGTGTCGCCGTATTGCATCAGCCGGGCGATCAACGCCTGCAGGTCGGGCATGGAGTGTACCGCCACCTTCAGCAGCAGGCCGCTGGTGCCGGTCACCGAGAAGCACTCCAGAATTTCCGGCATCGTGCCCAACTGTTCCATCACGATGTAATAGTCCTGGTGCTTGACGGTCAGCTCGATCAGACCTTGAATCGGATAGCCGATCTTGGCGGGATTGATGCGCGCGTGATAGCCGGTGATCACCCCGGCGTGCTCCAGTTTTTCCACCCGATCCGCCACCGCGGGCGCCGACAGATTGACCCGCCGCGCCAGTTCGGCATAGCTGATTCGTGCGTTTTCGTGCAGCGCAGTGAGTATTTTCTTATCGAACTTATCCATGACTTCGAATCGAAGGTAAAACCTCATTATAAACGAGCATTCGTAGCTATCGAGCGATTATTATCAGGGGAACTCCATTAATCAATGTATGGGTCGTCCGTACAATACGAGCCTTCAGCGGTGCTTTGCTCCGCTACCGGATCTGTTGCGGAAAACTGTCCTGTCCCGTTGTGACATTTCCCTCCGCGACTGTCCTGGTGATCTCTTTGTCCCTGGTCATAAGTCATTGTCTTGCAATGTTGACGGCGACCCTTTATCCGAGCCTGTTTTTTGACAGGCTCGTTTTTTTTGCCTATTGCGCGCGCCGCGCCGACTAGCCGATCCCCATATAACGCAGGCCGTTCAGATAACCGAACACCAGGATCCCCATCGCCAGCGAAAAGCGCAGATGCAGTCCGAAGCTCACGCGGTTTGGCGAGGTGGATAAGCTGGCGGCTGCCAGGAGCGCGCTGATCGACACCGGAGACAGTAGCTGAGCGGCCAGGAACATGGTGCTCCAGGCCAAGTACTGCAGCGTCAGGCTGCCCAGCACCGCATTGTTGACCAGCGGGAACAGCAGGTTGAACAAGATCAGCGGGTGGACGCCTAGCGCGGCGATGAGCGGCAAGGCGAATACCAAGAGCGCCGAGGCGATCCACGGCGACTGCCAGGCCGCGGCCAGCCACGGTCCGATACCCGGCAGCATCGGTGCGTGCGCCAGTGTTTGCGCCAAGAGGCCGCAGGTCAACAGCAGAACCACTTCGGCACTGCCTGTCTGTAGCGCGCCGCCGACTTCCGCCATGGCCGACTCGATGCTGCGTCGAGTGAACAGCGTGTCGGCAAGATAGAGCACCGCGCCGGCCAAGGCGATGCAAGAGGGGATGGCCAGCCCGAGAGCCAAACCCGCGAGGAAACACCCCCAGAAGCCCAATACGTACCAGACCAGGCCAGGTGCCGGCGTGGTCGGCGTCTCCGATGGCATCAGCGTCAACGAGGTGGTCAACAGCGAAGCCAGCCCCAGCACAAAGAGCGGTGCGCCCAGGAGGGCGACTTTCAGTGCGTCGAGTCCGGGCAGCGATGCGCTGACCGCTGCCGATGCGACCGTTGTCGGCACGATCAGCATCGTCAGGCTGACCGCCCGCATCGGAATCTTGGCCGCCGCCATGCGCGGCCGGGCGATCGGGCCCAGTACGGTGGCGAATAGCGGAATCGTTGCCATGCTCAAGGGCAGCGCCAATAGCGAGGCCAGCGCGCCAAACGACACGGCGCGCCAACGCGTGGCCAGCCGGTCGCCCTGGCGCATGATCAGCGCTTGCAGCCCAAGCCGGCCCACCAGCCGTTGCAGCATGGCGATCCCGAACATCAGTTCGACCACCGTCCGATAACGCATGAGGCCCGCGGCCAGATCGAGGTGGCGTCCGGCGCCGAGCGTCAGCGCGAGCGTGACGGCCAGCATCAACAGCGCCAGCTGGCCGGAGAGTTTTTTGAGCCAGAATGGGGCCGTCGGTAGCGCAAAGGCCAAGCAGGCCGCGATAAGCAGCGGGCTTTGCCAAGGCGATGCCGAAGGAATCAGAAACGCCAGCACGATGGCCAGCGCTGCCAGCATCGGACCGGCCGGCGCCATATACAGGCCGCCCGGCAGGTCAATGCCGGCGCGCCGGGTACGACGCGCCGCCAGATCAAACCGACTCATCGGCCACCTGGGATTGCTGGGTCTGCAGCCGGATACCGGTCAGGATCTGTGTGGCGCAGCGACCGGCATCCTGGATGGAACGCGAGTTCACCATCGGCCGGGGCAGGATGAAGGTGTAGAAGTTGGGACCTTCCGCCGGATTGCCCAACGCCCACAAGCGGCTGTGCACCGTGCCGCCGGTGTCGATCAGGCGGTTGAAGGGGTCGATATCCAGGCCGCCTGGATGAAAGTCGCCATGCAGGTAGGGCCGGATAGTCCCGCTGGCCAGCATATTGCGCATCAGCAAGGAACGATCCTGGCGCGGATAGAACATATCGATGCGCGCATTGATCAGCACGTCGAACGTCGTTTGTTGCGGTTGCTCAAGCTGAGTCGAGCTCAACACGAAACGCGCTTGCTGCTCGTCGAGCCGCAGCGTGGGCATGGGGCCCGGGCCGAACGACACGATGCCTGCTTCGATCAGGCACAGCAGTTCGCGGTTACGCGATAGCGGCGGTCCGACGGCGATGCGGTTCATGACCGGGCAAAATTGCTCCAGAAAGTCGCGATGGCTGGCCGGCGACAAGCCGCCGAAGTCGACCGCGTAGCGCAGATTGTCGCGGACGTCGCGCAAGATGTCGGTCGCGGCCTTGATCGGGTCGTCGACATTCCCTTGCTCGGCATGGGCCAGATCAGTGCGCAAATAATCCATGACCGCCGCGTGATAGTCGGCCTGGCCATCGAAGCGGGTGTCGTCCAATGGCTCCATGAGCCGATCGACGGCGGCAAAATCCTCCTCCGCCACCTCGACAGTCGGCGCATCGGCCAGCGGCGGGTGTCCCAATCGAGTCAGCGCGTGCATATGCGCCATCTCCAACCGAATCCGCGGCCAGAGCACGCTGGCGAAATCCAGCTGACGGCAGCCGGTGGTTGCCAGTTGCCGATCGCGCTGTTGGTCGATCCACATACGGGTGAAGAAGCGGGCCTGCCATTGACCGCTGACGCCCTTTTGGTTGCTGCCCCGGGCGCAATAAGGCAGCCCCTGACGGGAAAACAGCACGATCTTCGGCTCGCGGCCGCTGGGCTGATAGTGCAATTGCCCGTCGGTCTCGATGAAACGGCCGCCACGGCCTTCCGTCAGCTCCGAGATGACGTCATGGGCGGTCAAGCCCATGCCGCGCACGCCGACAACGGCATCGGCGTCGATGGAAGGCAGGCCGGCCAGAGGGTAGGGCGTGGCGATATGTTGCAGCTTATGGTTGCGCGCACGCAGCGCATTCAGTTGATGTTCGAGTTGTTGCTGCGTTTCGTCGGGGAGGTTGGTCCCGTGACCGGTGGCTAGGATGACATAGTCCGCCAGCAGGGTGTAGCCGCCCTCCATGCTGATGGCGTAGCGATCGTTTTCCAGCCGCCGGATGTTTTCGACTTTGCGGCGCGGGTGCAGCAGTTTCATGTTTTCCGGCAGGCGCTGGCTCAACAAGTCGTAGACGTGACTGAGATACAAGCCCAGCAGATTGCGCGGGAGATAGTCGTTTTCGTCGATGATTTCGCCTTCGTTGCCGCTTTGGACAAAGCGGCGACCAATGCGGCGATAGCCACTGTCGCGTGCCCAATCCAACAACGACGGGCCCGGTACGACCGGGCCGGCATCCTGCACGCTGCTGTCGCTGAACAATGTGATTTGGCCTGCGACGGTATTGGTCAGCAGCGTATCGGATTGTTGTACCGGATGGGCGCCCCGGCCGGCTTCGGACGGGTCGATCATGTGGATCTCGACCGGATGGTCGATCCCTGCCTCGGGATAAATGGCGATGAAGCGCTCCAACAAACCGAGTGCGCGCGGCCCGCCGCCGACGATAACGATACGGAATGGATCGTTCATGAATTTGGTACTCCTGACATCAATAGGGAGGATCGGGCTGAAGCCGCGACGGAGAGCCGCGACGCCAGACCAGCGAGCCGGCGGCCAAAAATAGGATGGCAGCCGAGGTTCCCAGTGCCGCCGCCAGTGTGCCGAAGCGGGCGATGGTCAACTGAGCGAAGAAAGGACCGGCGACTTGGCCAAGTCCGTAACCGAAAGTCATGATGCCCAGCAAGTTGGCGCGCATGCCGGCTTGGAGTTGGCGCGCCGCCGGCATGACGATCACCACGGTGCCCATGAAGGTGCCGCCCAGGCAGGCTGCGGCGCACAGATTGGCCCACAGCTGCGGCACTATAGCCGGCAGGCCGACGCCCACCGCCTGTATGCACAGGTTGAACAACAAGGCGCGGCGGACATTGACGCGGGTCAGAATCCAATGCCAGAGATGGCAGGAGAGCATCGCCGCGACCCCGACCATGCCCCATACCAGCGCGACGCCAGACTGCAGTCGGGACGATTGGCTCAGCATGAGAGGCAGATACGTGGCGCTGATGATGTAGCCGAAACCGGCCAGTGTGTAGACCAATGCCAAGTGTCGGCGCGATAGTCCGGCCAGATCGAGATGCGAGGGCGCCGCTTGTGGCGCGGGTGTGGGGTGAGGTCTGGGCAACAGGGCCAGCGGTAACAGCGACAACAATAATGCCGCGACGGCGCAGTACTCCCAGATCGCCCCGACCTGGATCGCATGGGCGACGGCGCTGTCGATCAGCCACGTGGACAATACGATGCCCAGCCCGACGCCGGCATACAGCATCGGCGCCATGGCCGGCGGATAATCGGCGCGCAAGCAGCGGGTGGAGACGGTCACCATGGCCCCGGCACTGAGAAAACCCGCCAACAGGCGCAAGGCCAGTATGGCGGGGTACCAGCGCGTGAGCGCCATCAGCAGTAAGCAGATCGCGGTGGCCAACAGGCAGAGCGCCGCGTATCGCCCCGCCCTTTCCCGCGGCCAGCGCGCGGCGGCCAGGCTCCCGGTCAAATAACCGGCATAATTCATCGCCGCCAACCAGGAGCCCTGCTGCAGGGTGATCACGCCGTCTTTCAGCATCAGCGGATACAACGGGGTATAGGCGAAGCGGCCGAAGCCCATGGCGACCGCCATGGCCAACATGCCGGCCCATGCCACCAGCCAGTGGTGGCGAGCCATATACATCCGGGCGTTGTGTTGCATATATATCTCTCATGCTGAACGATATGACAGCTTGATTTACTGGAAGTGATGCTTAAGATATGCTGAAGGCGAGGATTGTGAAAATAAAAAATACAGATTACATATTCACTATGGGTGATACATGAATCTTGCCGAGTTGCGTGTTTTTAGGGCCGTGCATGAGTGCGGAGGCGTGTCCCAGGCCGCTCAGCGCTTGCACTGTGTTCAATCCAACGTTACGGCGCGTCTGAAGCAGTTGGAGATGCGTCTTGGCGTGCAGTTGTTCATCCGCAAAAATCGTCGCATGGAAATCACTGCGCGCGGCCGGGTACTGCTGGCCTATGCCGAGCGGTTGATCGGTTTGGCCGACGAAGCCGAGCAGGTGATGACGGGCGGCGCCGGACAACAAGGACTGTTGCGGCTGGGGTCGATGGAGACCACCGCGGCGGTACGCTTGCCGGCGATATTGAGCGGCTTTCACCAACAGTACCCGAAGATTGCCATGCAGCTCACGACTGGACCGACGCGGGAGACTGTCGAGCGGGTGCGCGAATATGACCTGGACATTGGCTTCGTCTCCGGACCGGTCGGCGCGCTCGACTTGCAGGAGCACCTGTTGTGGCAGGAGAAGCTGGTGCTGATCACCGAGCGTAACCATCCACCGGTCAAACGCGCCAGCCAGTTGGTCAACCGGTCGATTCTGGCTTTCCGCAACGGTTGCGCCTATCGCCAACGTGTGGAGAATTGGTTCTCCGCCGAGGGCGTGACACCGGATGCGCTGCTGGAGTTCGGTTCGACCCAGGCTATCCTCGGTTGCGTCAGCGCCGGCATGGGGGTGGCGGTGCTACCGCAATCCATCCTCGACCAGCAGTCCAATCAGTTCTCGGTCGCCACCCACGCATTGCCGTCCTGGTGCGCAACCGCGGTCACCGCCATGATTTGGCGGCCCAGCAACATCGATATCCAGGCCGTGCGCCTGTTCATCGAGCATGTGACCACCCAGTTTCTATCGGAACCGGCACTGGCCATCGATTTTCAATCGTTGCGGAGGCCCGCATGAAACATCTCGATTTCTGCCGGCAATGGCAGCTATCCACGCCGTTGATCCAGGCGCCGATGGCCGGCGGCGCCACCACCCCCGAATTGGTCGCCGCCGTTTGCGAAGCGGGGGCGCTTGGCGCCTTCGCCGCCGCCATGCTGTCCCCGGCCCAGATCACCGCGGGCATCGCGGCGATCCGAGCGCTGACCGACCGGCCTTTCCTGGTTAATCTGTTCGTGCTGGAGACGCCCACGCCGACAGAGGATACGCTGGCGCACGCGCAATCGATGCTGGCCGACTCGTATCGGGCAATCGGCATCGACCAAACCACGCCAAGCAAGTGGTGCGAGGATTTTTCCGCGCAGCTGGATGCGGTGTTGGCCGCCAAGCCGGCGGCGATCAGCTTCGCCTTCGGTCTGGCCGGGGCGGCGGTGATCGAGCGCTGCCACTTGGCGGGTATCCAGGTGATCGGTACGGCCACGACGGTGTCGGAAGGGCTTGCCTGGCAGGCGGATGGCGCCGATGCGGTCTGCGCCCAGGGCGTGGAAGCCGGCGGACATCGCGGCGGGCTGCAGACGGAGGAGGGCGGCGGCATGATCGGTACCTTGGCATTGGTGCCGCAAATGGTGGATGCCCTGTCGATTCCGGTGATTGCGGCAGGGGGCGTGATGGATGGGCGCGGCATCGCCGCCTGCCTGGTCTTGGGCGCTGCCGGGGTACAAATGGGCACGGCGTTCCTCTGCTGTCCGGAGTCGGGAATCTCCACGACCTGGAAACAGGCCTTGCTGGCGGCGGGGGACGATGCCACGCGCATCACGCGCGTATTCTCCGGGCGGCCGGCGCGCGGCCTTTACAACGATTTCATGGCCAGCATGGCGCGCTACGAGCGCCATGTGCCGCCGTATCCGGTACAAAATGCCCTGACTGGCCCCATGCGTCAGGCGGCTCAGCGCGCCGGTCGTGCCGATTACCTGTCCTTATGGGCAGGTCAGGGGGTTCGGCTTGCCCGCGGCGTGCCGGCCAGCGAATTGGTCGAGGTGCTGGACCGCGAGTGGCGGGCGTTGCTGCCGTCGTGGGGCTGATCAGACGATCCGTCGCGTTTTCGGTCTTCTTTTCGGTTTAGTTCTGCATATATGACAGTAGACACAATAAATGTCATATTTCTGCAATTTTTGGTTTTTATCCTTGCCACAATTGGTTAACAAGGGTGAACTTATGGCGGCAAATATTCTCCTGGTCGAAGACGAACCGGCAATCCAGGAGCTGATCGCATTCAATCTCACGCAGGCCGGCCATCATGTGTTGCGCGCCAGCACGGCGGAAGCGGCGATTACTTTGGTGAAGAACGCACTGCCGGATCTGGTGTTGCTCGACTGGATGCTGCCTGGCGCGTCGGGGATCGAGGTGGCCAAGAAGCTGCGCAGCGACGAGCGCACCCGCAGTGTGCCGATCATCATGTTGACCGCCCGCTCGGACGAGCAGGATAAGATTTCCGGGCTGGATGCCGGCGCCGACGATTACATCACCAAACCGTTCTCGCCGCGCGAATTGCTGGCCCGCATCAAGGCCGTGCTGCGTCGCCGCGCGCCGCAGATGACCGACGACGCCGTCGAAGTGCAAGGGTTGCGACTCGATCCGATCACGCACCGCGTGACCGGTAACGGCCAGGCCATCGATTTGGGCCCGACCGAGTTCCGTCTGCTGCACTTTTTCATGACCCATGCCGAGCGTGTGCATTCGCGCGCGCAACTATTGGATCACGTTTGGGGCGACCATGTGTTTGTCGAAGAGCGCACGGTCGATGTGCATATCCGCCGGTTGCGCAGTGCGCTCGAACAGTCGGCACACGATAATCTGATTCAAACCGTGCGCGGTACGGGCTATCGTTTTTCCACCCAGCGGTAAGTGCCTGTCGATGTTCTTCATGTAGTGGAAAGAGATCATCGACAGGATTTAAGGTATCAGTGAGGCGGTTTTGCGCGAATTTCTGCAGCGGGTGTTGGGTTGGTTGGCTTCGACCGTGTTGGTCAGTGCCGGATTCTGGTTGTTTTCCAGTGCGCAGGACGGCTTGATCGCCTTGGCCATCTGCTTGGGGGGCATGCTGGCGTTCCACCTGTTCCATGTCGCGCTACTGTTGCGCTGGTTGAAGAACCCCACCGCCGAGCGCGTGCCGGATGGGTTCGGCGCATGGCATACGGTGTTCATGACGCTGTATCGGCAGGTTCGCAGCCAGAACCAGAGCAAACGCAAGCTCACCCATGTGCTGGAACGCTTCATCAACGCCGGCGAGGCCATGCCGGACGGCGTGATCGTGCTGGACGAACACGATCGTATCGAATGGCTCAATCCGATGGCGGTCGAACACTTCGGTCTGGACCGTCAACGCGACATCGGCAATCTGCTGCTCAACCTGATCCGTCAACCCTCCTTCCATGCCTACATGAAGGCCGACAACTTCAGCCAGCCGCTGGTGTTGAAATACTCGCAGCCACGCGAAATCGTGCTGGCGATCCAGTTGGTGCCGTTCGATTCCACGCGCAAGTTGATGCTGTCGCGCGACATTACCCAGCTGGAAATGGTGCAGACCGTGCACCGCGACTTTGTCGCCAACGTCTCGCACGAACTGCGCACGCCGTTGACGGTGATCGGCGGTTTCCTGGAAACCCTGAACGACATGGAGAATGACGACCCGGCCCTGTTGCGCCAGTTCCTGCCGATGATGATGGAACAGTCGCGTCGTATGCAGACGCTGGTCGAAGATCTGCTGACGCTGTCGCGGCTGGAAAATAGCCCCGCGCCGCTGACTTCGGAAAAGGTCAACATGCATGAAATGCTGGAGACGCTGATGGTGGAGGCCGAGGGGCTGTCGCAGGGCCGCCATCGGGTGACGCTTACGCAGCAAACCGGGCAATGGCTGTGGGGTAGCGCGCGCGAGTTGCACTCCGCATTCAGCAATCTGGTGTCGAACGCTATCCGTTATACGCCGGAAGGCGGCCGTATTTCGCTTTCCTGGCGCGAGGAGCCCGAGCGCGTGGTATTCAGTGTGTCCGATACCGGCATCGGCATTCCGCGCGAGCACATTCCACGCCTGACGGAACGGTTCTATCGCGTAGACCGCGGCCGCTCGCGCGGCAACGGCGGTACCGGCTTGGGTCTGGCCATCGTCAAGCATGTGGTGGCGCGTCATCACGCGCGGCTGGAGATCCATAGCGAACCGGATCAGGGCAGCACGTTCTGCGTGGTGTTCGGCCGCGAGCGCATGGCCGATCCGGTGATGGTCGAGAGCCCCGGGAAATAAGCCTCTCGCCCGCATCGCTCTACATATAAATACTTGGCTTAAGTGTCGTCTGGCGCTACGATGCAGTTTTCCCTTCGCCTTACGGACCTCACCATGAATCGTTTGCAAGCCATCCGCCCTTTTGGCCAGCGCATCTGGCTGGACAATCTTTCCCGCGAACTGCTTTTTTCCGGTGAGCTGGCGCGTTTGATCAAACAGGACGGCATTGCGGGGGTGACGTCCAATCCGACGATTTTCCATAAGGCCATCAGCACCGATCCGCGCTATCGCGACGATCTGGCGGCGCTCAGGGCGCGAGGCATGGGCGCGGAAAAGACCTACGAGGAACTGGTGATTCCCGATGTACGCACCGCCTGCGATATGATGCTGCCGGTGTATCAGCAAAGCGAACGCGACGACGGCTACGTCAGCCTGGAAGTGTCGCCGCTGTTGGCCAACGATGCCGAGGGCACGCTGCAGTCGGCGCGCGACCTGTGGCAATCGGTCGGCAGACCCAACCTGATGATCAAGATTCCGGCCACACAGGCGGGGATCCAGGCTTTCGGCGTACTGACGCGCGAAGGCATCAACGTCAACATCACCCTGCTGTTTAGCCTGAAGCAGGTCGAAGCCGTGTGGGATGCCTACATCGGCGCGCTGTCCGCTCGCCTGGCCGACGGCAATACGCTTGGCCACGTCAAGGCCGTCGCCAGCTTCTTCCTGTCGCGCGTCGATTCCTTGCTCGATCCGCAATTGCCGGAAGCGCTGCGCGGTCAAGGGGCGATTTCGCTGTCCAAGGCGGCTTACGCACGCTACATGGCGCGCTTCCACGGCGACGAATTCGCCGAACTCGCCCGTGCCGGCGCACATCCGCAATACCTGCTGTGGGCCTCGACCGGCACCAAGAACCCGGCTTATTCCGATGTGCTGTATGTCGAGAGCCTGATCGGCGCGGAAACCATCAATACGGTGCCGGATGCGACACTGGCCAAGTTCCGCGACCATGGCGAGTCCGCAGCGACACTACGTCAGGATCTGGATGGCGCGCAGGACATCTTGGCTCGGATCGCCGCCGCCGGCGTCGATCTGGACGCTACCGGGGAGAAGCTGCAGCAAGACGGTCTGAAGCTGTTTGTCGACTCGTTCAACGCGCTGATGGAACTGACGGCCTAAGCGGTTTGCCAACGCAGCAAAAAAGCGCCACATGGCGCTTTTTTGCGTTGTAGGGCGGGTTCGCCGAAGGCAACCCGCCATCACCCGTTGCCGGCGGGATGGTGCGTTGCTTCGCGAACGCACCCTACGACGTTTCTATAGACTGACGGTCAGGTAGAGCAGGTAGGCGGCCCCGTTGAGCGCCAAGTGGCCGACGCGCAGCCCGCGTTGCGCCGCCAGGCGCAACCAAGTGCTGGCGGCTAGCGTAAATAACAGGGGGATGAAGACGTCCGTGCGCGGCGTCCACGGCGTGAGCGCGATCCCCATGGCGGGCAATAGGGTGCCTTGGAACACCATGGCACCGGTGATGTTGCCCAAGGCCAACGTATCCTTGCCCTTGCGGATCCAGAGGATGGAGTTGATCTTTTCCGGCAACTCGGTCGCGATAGGAATCACCATCAACGACAGCAGCAACGGGCTGATACCCAGCAGATGCGATGCCGCTTCGACGCCCGCGATGAAGCCCTCGGCGCCCCCCACCAGCAAAGCCAAACCCAAGGCCAGTTGCAGCGCGATGGTGGCGGCATTCACCGGCAAGCCGATCCGGCTGAGAAACAGCGGCGTCTCCGCTTCGGTTCCGTGGCCTTGCTCGACCAGCGCGCTGGAGGCGCGCAGGGTGATCAGCACATACAGCAGATACAGCATGATCAGCACCAGGCAGATCACCGAGCGCGACCAGGCCCAGGCGCCCTGTTGCGGCAGGAACATCGCCAGCGCCGATAGCGTATAGGCACCGAGGAAGAAGTGCAGATCGCGCATCAGGCCGCTGCGTTCGGCCGCGATGGCGCCGGCCGGCCCGCGCGCGCGCCAGACCGACAGTCCCATCAGCGAGATCGACAGGGTAGACAGCATCAACGGTGCGCCCAGAATGGCGCCGACACCGATCTCCTGGTTGACCTCGCGGCCGCCGCCGCCCCCCAGGATCGCCAACAGCGGCACCATCGTCTCCGGCATGGCGGTGCCGACCGCGGCGAATAACGAACCGGTCACTCCTTCGGAAATACCCAGGCGGTGGCCTAGGTGCTCCAAGGCGTTGGTAAAGACCTCGGCTGCGATCAAGATGACCAGCAGCATCAGCAACAGCGTAGAAAAAGTGATCAACATTTGGCTATGCAAAACAAAACCGGCGACATAGGGGCCGCCGGCGTGGTCTGGAAAGTGGGGGATTATAGCTCGGGCATGCGCTTGGCCGCCATGTGCTGCCCGGCCACGCGTTTCTCGGCTTCGGTCATGATCTTGTCGGCGGTCGGAATCAACCAGGCCTCTTCAATCGCGGCATGCATGCGGTACTGGCGGACGAACTCCTCGATTTCGATCCGGCTGATGACCGAGATGTCGCCATTTTTCAGCGCCAGCAGATCGTCGCGAATGGCATTCCAACAGGAGTGCAAGTAACCGTGTTCGGCGCTCAGTTGCTCGAGTTTCGGCGCGGCCGACGGCACGCGGGCTTCGAGGATCGGAAACAGTTCGTCTTCTTCGTCCGAGTGGTGCGAGGGGCCGGCGATATCGAAGTAGCGCACGATGGATTCGATGGAGGACTTCGCTTGCGCATCGACGCCATGCTCGGTGATGTACGGTGCCAATTTGTCCAGCTGATCGCAGAAGCGTCGGATCTGGTCGTGACAAGCCATCAGCATGTCGAGCGGTTGGTCGAAAGAAGGAGCGGGGTTGGTCAGGCTTTCAAACGTCGGCATGATGACTTTCTCCGGCATGGCGCTGGTTGAGAACCTGGATGCGCCAAGCGTAATGACGGGTATGCGATCTCGTTTAATACAGGCCCTAATGCGGCATGAATATATCTATATGGTATGGCCAGCATACCACGGACTCATGCAGCGCAACATGGGTGATCTGGCCTAAAATGGGCGCATTACCCGCGAGAGCGTGCCATGACCGAATCGAATACTCCGCTGTGCCTCAATGCCGAGGGCTGGGTCGAGCCTGCCCGCCACATTGTCTCGCCCAATTGCAACGATCGCCCGGAAGGCGTGGCGATCGAGCTATTGGTGATCCACAACATCAGCCTGCCGCCCCGGCAGTATGGCGGCCCGGGCGTCGAGCAACTGTTTACCAACGTGCTCGATGCGAACGCGCATCCCTACTATGCCGGCATTGCTCACTTGAAGGTGTCGGCGCATTTCTTCATTCGTCGCGATGGCCAATTGATTCAGTTCGTGCCGGTAGCGCGGCGCGCCTGGCACGCCGGGGTATCCAGCTGGCAGGAGCGGGAGGGATGCAACGATTTTTCGGTGGGTATCGAGCTGGAAGGTTGCGACGACGAGCCGTTCACCGACGCGCAATATACGCGACTGATCGCGCTGACCCGGTTGCTGTTCGATCGGTTGCCGCTGCGGGCCATTGCCGGTCATTCGGATATTGCGCCCGGGCGTAAAACCGACCCGGGGCCGTATTTCGACTGGACTCGCTATCGGGCGGCGCTCGGTGCCGACATGACTCGGCAATAAGCGCCGCCAGCTGCGCGCCTGCGTTACAGCTCGATCTGTGCGCCCAGTTCCACCACGCGGTTGGTGGGAATCTGGAAGAAATCGGTGGCGCGTAGCGCGTTCTTGCTCATCCACAGGAACAGCTTTTCACGCCAACGCGCCATGCCCGGCCGATCGGTCGAAATCAGCGTCTCGCGCGACAGGAAGAACGACGTGTCCATCAGGTCGAATTCCAACCCGCAAGTCTTGCCGGCCTCGACGATGTCGTCGATATCCGGCGTTTCCATGAAGCCGTAGTGTGCCACCACGCGCCAGAAGCTGTTGGACAGTTGTTTGATCTCCACCCGCTCGCTAACGTAGGGCACGTCCCCGGTGCTGATGGTCATCAGCACCACGCGCTCGTGCAACACCTTGTTGTGCTTGAGGTTGTGCAGCATGGCGTGCGGCACGCCGTGGGTGGTGCCGGTCAGGAACACGGCCGTGCCCTGGACGCGGGTCGGCGGGTAGTGCTCGATGTTCTCGATGAAACTATCCAGCGGCAGCGCGTGCTCGTGGATACGCTCGAACAGCAGTTCGCGGCCGAGTTTCCAGGTGTTCATCACCAAGAACACGATCAGGCCGATGGTGAGCGGCAGCCAGCCGCCGTGTAGTAACTTGAGCAGGTTGGCGCAGAAGAAGGTGCTGTCGATCACCAGGAACACCGCGGTGATGGCGGCGGCCAGCGGTAGCGGCCAGCGCCAGTTGATGCGCGCCACCACGAAGAACAGCAGCGTGGTGATCACCATGGTGCCGGTCACGGCGATCCCATAGGCGGCGGCCAGGCTGTCGCTCGACCCGAACGACACGGTGACCACCAAGACCGCCACCAGCAGCGCCCAGTTGACGAACGGCAGGTAGATCTGGCCGATTTCGCGTGCCGAGGTGTGCAGGATGCTCATGCGTGGGCAATAGCCGAGTTGGATCGCTTGGCGGGTCAGCGAGAATGCGCCGGAAATCACCGCCTGAGAGGCGATCACCGTGGCCATGGTGGCCAGCACGATCAACGGCAGTAGCGCCCACTTGGGCGCCAGCATGAAGAATGGGTTGGAAATGGCCGACGGCTGGCGGAACAGCAGGGCGCCTTGGCCGAAATAGTTCAGCAGCAACGCCGGCAGCACCAGGCAGAACCAAGCGCGTTGAATCGGCTTACGGCCGAAATGGCCCATGTCGGCGTACAACGCCTCGCCGCCAGTCAGCGCCAATACGACCGCGCCCAGGGTCAGGAAGGCGCCGTAGCCGTGTGCGGCGATGAACCGCAAGCCATACCAGGGGTTGAGGGCGGCCAGCACCTGCGGCGCCTGCATGATGCTGTGCAGGCCCAAGAGGCCGATCACGATGAACCAGACCACCATCACCGGGCCGAACAGGCGGCCGACGCTGGCGGTGCCGAAGCGCTGCAGCAGGAACAGCCCGACCAGCACCGCCACCGCCATCGGCAGCACGAACTCGGCCATGGCCGGGCTCAGTACCTTCAGGCCCTCGGCGGCGGACAGCACCGACACGGCGGGCGTGATGATGGCGTCGCCGTAGAACAACGCCGAGCCGAACAGGCCGAGAATCACAATGCGTTTCTTGGCGCTGCCGTTAAGGTAACGCCGCGCCAGCGCCATCAGCACCATGATGCCGCCTTCGCCGTTATTGTCGGCGCGCAGGATGAAAGCCACGTATTTGATGGTGACCACCAACAGGATGGCCCAGAAGATGAGCGAGAGGATGCCCAGGATGTTGGCGGCCGTCGTCGCCAGATTGGTAATGGAGAAGCAGACGCTCAACGTATAAAGCGGGCTGGTACCGATATCGCCGTATACCACCCCGATGGCGCCCAATGTAATGGCCGCCATACTATGTTTTTGATGTTCCTGCATGTTTTATGGTGAGTTTGTTTTATCGGTTATTGACTGGTTTTGAGCGCGCCGGAGGCGGCGCCTGTCAGGACTGCGGAAGCATTTGGCATGCGCGCAGCTTACCTGAGCAACGGATAATGGGCAAAGCGAAACAGCCATTTCTGCCAAAGGTATAGCTCATTCTGTCAACCAATGGCGACAGACGATACACCGCCTCACCTGGCGGCTAGGTTCCAACCGGCGCGGCAAAACGCTACAATCACTGATATTTCGCCGAAATTTCAAGGAAGTTGTCCATGCGTGCTGCGCAGTTTTTCATTTCCACCCTCAAGGAAGCTCCCGCCGAAGCCGAGCTTCCCAGTCACAAACTCATGCTGCGCGCCGGTTTGATCAAGCGCCTGGCTTCCGGTCTGTATTCGTGGATGCCGATGGGGCTTCGGGTGCTGCGCAAGGTCGAGGCGGTGGTGCGTGAGGAAATGAACCGCGCAGGCTCGGTCGAGCTTTTGATGCCGTCGGTACAGCCGGCCGAATTGTGGCAGGAGTCGGGCCGTTGGGAGTTCTACGGCAAGGAGCTGCTGCGTATGAAGGATCGCCACGATCGCGATTTCTGCTATGGGCCGACCCACGAAGAAGTCGTGACCGACATCGTGCGCAAGGAAATCAACAGCTACAAGCAGCTGCCGAAGAACTTCTTCCAGGTTCAGACCAAGTTCCGCGACGAAGTGCGTCCGCGCTTCGGCGTGATGCGCGCGCGCGAATTCGTCATGAAGGACGCTTACTCCTTCCATACCGACTTCGACAGCTTGGTGGAAACCTATAACGGCATGTACCAGGCCTATTGCAACGTCTTCAACCGCCTGGGGCTGAAGTTCCGCGCCGTCGCCGCCGACACCGGCTCGATCGGCGGTACCGGTTCGCATGAATTCCAGGTGTTGGCCGATTCCGGCGAAGACCTGATCGCCTATTGCCCGGATTCCGACTACGCCGCCAACATCGAGTTGGCCGAAGCGCTGGCGCCGGCCGCGCCGCGCGCCGCCGCCACGGCCGCCATGCAGACGGTGGTGACGCCGAACGTGAAAACCATCGCCCAATTGGTCGATTTCCTCAAGGTCGACATCCGCCAGACCGTCAAGGCGGTCGTGGTCGAGAGCGATACCGACGAGCCGGTGCTGATGATGGTGCGCGGCGATCATGAACTCAACGAGGTCAAGGCCGAGAAGATCGCCGGTATCAAGAAGCCGCTGACCATGGCCACGCCCGCCGCCATCCGCGACGCCTTCGGCGCCCAGCCGGGTTCGCTCGGCCCGGTCGGCTTCAAGGGTCGGGTGATCGCCGACCGTACCGTGGCCGCCATGGCCGATATGGTGGTCGGCGCCAACCGCGACGACGAGCACCTGACCGGCGTCAATTTCGGCCGCGATTGCGCCGAAGCGGAAGTGGCCGACATCCGTAACGTGGTGGCCGGCGATCCGTCGCCGTGCGGCAAGGGCACGCTCGCTCTGTGCCGGGGTATCGAAGTCGGTCATGTCTTCCAGCTGCGTACCAAGTATGCCGAACCGCTTAGCTGCAACTATCTCGACCGCGACGGCAAGCTCAAGCCGATGGAAATGGGCTGCTACGGCATTGGCGTGTCGCGCATCGTCGGCGCCGCCATCGAGCAGGGCCACGACGAACGCGGCATCGTCTTCACCGACGCCATGGCGCCGTTCACCGTGGTGATCGTGCCGATGGGCTATGGTCGTAGCGAGCTGGTGCGCGCCGCCGCCGACAAACTGCACGACGAACTGGCGGCGCTGGGCATCGATGTGCTGCTGGACGACCGCGACGAACGTCCTGGCGTGCTGCTGGCCGATTCCGAGTTGCTGGGCATTCCGCACCGCGTGGTGATCGGCGAGCGCGGCTTGGCGGATGGCAAGGTCGAATACCAAGGCCGCCGCGATGCGAGTGCCACGGCGATCGATGTGGCACAGATCGCCGCGCATCTGCGTGCCAGCATTGCTTGCTGATCAGGATCAAATGACAGTGTTGTGAAAATAATACGATATGAAGAAAAAACCCCCAACGGCGACGTTGGGGGTTTTTGTTGTGCGCCTGTCGCGGCTTAATCTTCCTGGGTCGACAGCAGCTTCTTGAGCAAATCCGCCAGCGTCTTGCGTTCTTCCGGCGTCAGGATTTCGACCAGCTCGGCCTCGGCGGCCAAATGGTGGCCGGCGGCCTCTTCGATGATCCTGAATCCCTTTTCCGTCAGCGACACGTTCACGCCGCGGCGGTCGTCCTGATCCGGCGTGCGCTTGACCAGACCGGCGCTCTCCAGTCGGTTGATGCGGTTGGTCAGGGCGCCGGAGGAAATCAGCACCATCTCCTGCATCTGGTTTGGCGATAGTTGATACGGTTCGCCTTGGCGCCGCAACGCGGCGAGCACATCAAACTCGCCGACGTTGATCGAATAGCGGGCTAGATCCTGCAAGACCCGGCGCGTAATGAAGTATTCCATCCGCACGATGCGGCCGATAACCTCGGTCGAGGCGGGGTCGAGATCCGGGCGGACGCTGCGCCACAGGGCTACGATACGGTCGATTTGATCTGCGTGGTCGAGCATGGCAGTGAATTTCACAAGTTGTTTGGAAGCGGTGTGATAAGGGTATCACGCAAGGTTAATGAAATATCTTCACATAAAGATATATAATGGGCGTATCGCAGTCAGCTTTGGGGAGTTAGATGAAGACGGCAATCCGTGGCGCCACCTTGACCTTTGTCGCCGACCCGTTCCTGCATGATGCCGAACAGGCCATGCGTTATTGCCAGGACGGCATGGTGGTGATGGAGGACGGGCTGATCGTGGCCCATGACCAGGCCGACCGGTTGTTACCGACACTCGGGCCGGATACCGTGGTGACGCATTATCCGGATGCTTTGATCCTGCCTGGGTTTGTGGATACGCACGTCCACTATGCCCAGATCGAGATGGTGGCCGCCTTCGGCGAGCAATTGATCGACTGGCTGCATCGCTATACCTACACCACCGAGCAGCGTTTCAGCGATCCGGCGTACGCCAGCGCGGTGGCCGAACTGTTCCTGGACGAGCAACTGAGAAACGGTGTAACCAGTGCCAGCGTGTTCTGCACGGTCTATCCGCAATCGGTAGATGCCTTGTTTGAAGCGGCGGCACGCCGCAACATGCGCATCTTGGCCGGCAAGGTGTGCATGGATCGCAATGCGCCGCCGGAATTGCTCGACACGCCGACGCGTGCCTACGACCAGTCGCAAGCGCTGATCGAACGCTGGCATGGCCGCGGCCGAGCGGAATACGTCATTACCCCGCGATTCGCGCCGACCTCCACGCCGGCACAGTTGGAAGCATTGGGTGCGCTGGCGGCCGCCTATCCGCAAGTCGCCATCCAATCGCATCTATCGGAAAACCGCGACGAGGTCGCCTGGATACGCGAGCTGTTCCCCGACTGCGCCAGTTACACCGATGTTTATCATCGCTATGGTCTGCTGCGGCCGCGCGCAATCTACGGCCATGGCATTCACCTGACGGAAGACGAGTATGCCCTGCTCGCCGAAAGCGGCAGCGCGCTGGCGCATTGTCCAACGTCCAATTTCTTCCTCGGTTCGGGCTGCTTCAATGTGCGCCTGGCGAAGCGAGCCGATCGGCCTGTACGCGTCGGTCTGGCCAGCGACCTGGGCGCCGGCACCAGCTTCTCGATGCTGCGCACGATGGGTGCGGCCTATCAGGCGGCCCAACTGAGCGGTTATCCGCTGACGGCACCGCAAGCCTGGTACCTGGCGACGCGCGGCGGCGCCGAGGCGCTGGGTCTGGCGCACCGCATCGGCTCGTTGGAGGTGGGTATGGAAGCCGACCTGGTGGTGCTCAACCAGCATCCGACGCCCTTTGTCGCTTATCGCATGAGCCATGCGCGCGACTTGCAGGAAGCGCTGTTTATTCTGATGACGCTGGGCGACGACCGGGCGGTCAGTGCGACCTGGGTGGCCGGCCGCCCGGTTTGGCAAGCGGGCGTTTAGCGCGGTGGACGCGGAGCGCGCGGCCGCAGGAAGAGCCGCGTGCCGCACAGTCGATCATGCAAGGTTTGGTGGCGCGGATCGAAGTAGCGCCAGGCAAAGGGCACCGCACACCACAGCAATGCCAGGCGCGCCGCGTGCGGGTTGCCGGCGCCCATGCCCAAGTAGGCGGCGATCGGGACGCCGATGATCAGCACCAGTGCGACCGTGAAACGGAATGCCGCCAGCCCCCAGCCGATCGGCGCGCCGTCCGCGCGCGCAAGCTGCAGTCGCCAGGCTTTCATCGCCACCGTTTGGCCGCCGCGCACCCAGGACAGACCAAAATAGGCGAATAGTGCGGCCAACAGCGCCAACTGCTCCAGGTAGCGCAACCAAGATGGGTTGCCCAGTTTGACCATGGGGACGGTGAACAGCGCCGAGGTCGTCAGCAGCAAAGCCAACATCAGCAGGCATTCGTACAGCAGACAAGCCAACAGGCGTTTGATGCCGGGCGGATTCGGTTGGTCGGTCATAGGTCGTTCCTGTGTCATGGGGCGGTCGCCGCCGGCCCCTGCAATTTAGCCAGTACTTCCGCGCGTTGCGCCGGATTCATCGCTTGCAGTGCTTGCCAATGTAGGCGCGCCAGCGCCTGTTGTTCTTCGGATAGATCGGCCCAGGCCTTGAGCCGAGCATCGACCCGCCTTTGCTGAAGGGGCGATAAGCAATCGTAAGCCGTTGCCAGTGCCAGCAGCTTTTGCTTGTGCTCCGGCGCGAATCGGTTCCACTCTGCGCTGACCGGCGCCAGGATGGCTTGCTGATGCGCGTTCAGCTCCCCCCAGTTCGGTCCCGCCGGTTGTGCCGTCGCAGTGACGGCGATCGATAGCATGACCGCCGCCAACAAGCCGCTAGTCTTCATCGGCGGCCTCCACGAAGCGTGAATCCAGTAGCACGTCGAGGGGAACATCGCTCGATAGCAGTTGGATCTCCGTCCGCGCTTGATCCTCGTTGCGGCCGGGTTGGGTCAGCCATAGGCCGGCCGCAACGGCGGCAATCAGCGCGCCTAGTATGGCCAGTCGCGTACCGAGCGGGTGCCGCAACATCAGTAGGCGACCGCGGTCGGTCAGGCGGCTGCGGCGCAGCGGCCGATCGACGGCCTGGAATAGCTGCCGCAGCGCGTCACCGTGCGCGATGGCCAACGTTGCCCGAGGCAATGCCAAGGCCTTGGCTGCGCAGAGTGCAATATCCGATTTGGTCGCCATCTCCACCGCGCAGCCCTTGAGCGCCAGAATGGCCTTCAACATGGCGGTGGCGCGGCTTGCGTCGCGGCGGACGCAGCGTTGGGTGAGCGCCAGTACCCGGGCCGCCTGCTGCAATGGCAGGCATTCGACATGGAGCTGCCAGAAGGCATCGCGTTGACGCGTCGGCAGTAGACGCAAAATCTCCGTGACCAGCAGACCGCCTTGCGGTTGTTCATGCCAAGCAGGTCGATGCTCGCCCAAGTCGATCTGCAACATTTCGAGCGTGCCGGGCGCCAAGGTTTCACTCTGGGGCGGAATCAGGTGGGATAGCAAATCCGGCAGCAGTTGACCGAGGCGTTGCCGCCAGCGTGCGCGGCGCAGGTGTTGCCGCAAAAGGCGCTGAAATAGCGGGTCTCGCGCATCTTTCATGGCGTAGGCATATCGCTTGGACATGGCCCGCAAGGTATCGCGCACAACCGCCAAGGCGGTTTGTTCGTCGCCAACGATCAGCAGCGCCTGCTGCATGGCGCGTAAACCGGCCGATTCGGTGCTCGAAAGCAGGGGCGGGGCAGATGCCATGCAATCACGCATAAATGATGCCAACACAGCATCTTATCAGAGGTGAATACGCAAAAATAGTACGAAAAAAATGCTTGAATTTACCGGGGCTTAGCGTTTTTTGCGACTGCACAAAATCGCTTGCCGAGGCCTGGCAGATAAGATAAGGTCTTATGACGACTCAGGAAAATTCTTCTACAGAATGACCTTGGTTCGATAACAACGGGACAAAAAATCATAGACAGAGGCGAAAATGCAGATCACGGGCGCGGAGATTGTAGTCCGATGCCTGCAGGAGGAAGGAGTCGAGTTTGTTTTCGGCTACCCCGGCGGCGCGGTAATTGAAATATATGATGCCATCTTCAAGCAGAGCCAGTTTCGACATGTGTTGGTCAGACATGAACAAGCAGCGGTGCATGCGGCGGATGCTTATTCTCGGTCCAGCGACAAGGTAGGCGTGGCCCTGGTGACCTCGGGCCCCGGGGCGACCAATGCCGTCACCGGTATCGCCACGGCTTACCTGGACTCTATCCCACTGGTGGTGCTGTCCGGCCAGGTGGGCACGCCGGCCATCGGGCTGGATGCTTTCCAGGAAGTCGACATGGTCGGCATTACCCGGCCGTGCGTGAAGCACAACTTTCTGGTCAAGGACATCGCCGAGTTGGCCACGACCATTAAAAAGGCCTTTTACCTAGCCAAGTCCGGTCGGCCCGGACCGGTGGTGGTGGACATTCCCAAGGACATCACGCAGCAGTTGCATGCGTTCAGCTATCCGCAAAGCATGAGCGTGCGGTCCTATGTGCCGGTGACGCGCGGCCACAGCGGCCAGATCAAGAAAGCCGTCAATCTGCTGGCCGGCGCGCAGCGTCCGTTGATCTATATCGGCGGCGGCGCGGTGCAAGGCAATGCGGCGGACGAGGTGCGCGAGCTGGTGCAGTCGCTCGGCCTGCCGTGTACCAACACCCTGATGGGACTCGGCGCTTATCCGGGCAGCGATCGCCAGTGCCTGGGCATGCTCGGCATGCACGGCACCTATGAAGCCAATATGGCCATGCATTACTGCGACGTGCTGGTCGCGGTCGGTGCGCGCTTCGACGATCGCGTGATCAGCGTGCCGTCGCATTTCCTGTCGCAGCCGAAAAAAATCATCCATATCGACGTCGATCCGTCGTCGATCGCCAAGCGCGTCAAAGTGGACATCCCGATCGTCGGCGACGTCAAACTGGTGCTGCGCGATATGCTGGAACAATGGCGGCAGGCGCAACTATCGCTGGATGCCGGCGCGCTCGCCGGCTGGTGGAAGCAGCTCGAGGTCTGGCGTTCGCACGATTGCCTGCGATTCGCCCCGTCGGAGACACTGATCAAGCCGCAGTTCGTCATGCAGAAGTTGTACGAGGTGACCGGCGGCGAGGCCATCATCACCTCCGACGTCGGGCAGCATCAGATGTGGGCCGCGCAATATTACCGCTTCGACCAGCCGCGGCGCTGGATCAATTCCGGCGGTCTCGGCACCATGGGCTTCGGTCTACCGGCCGCGATGGGGGCGCAATTGGCCAATCCGTACGCAACGGTAGCCTGCGTGACCGGCGATGCATCGATCCAAATGAACATCCAGGAGCTGTCCACCTGCAAGCAGTATCACATCCCGGTCAAGGTGGTGAACCTGAACAACCGTTACCTGGGCATGGTGCGTCAGTGGCAGGAAATGTTCTACGGCAACCGTTATTCGGAAACCTATATGGACGCCTTGCCGGACTTCGTCAAACTGGCCGAGGCCTACGGACACGTCGGCATGCGCATCGAGCACCCGGGGGACGTGGAACCGGCGCTGCGCGAAGCGTTCGCCATGAAAGAACGTCTGGTTTTCCTCGACGTCATCACCGATCAGTCGGAAAACGTGTTCCCGATGGTGCAAAACGGCAAGGGCTTGAACCAGATGGACTTGCCGCCGCACATGGGCGACGTGCAGGACGTCCCGTTCGAGAACAACCGCGATTACGGCAATATGTGTTGAGGCGGCACCATGCGACATATTCTTTCCATTTTGCTAGAAAATGAAGCGGGCGCGTTGTCCCGCGTGGTCGGGCTGTTTTCCGCCCGGGCCTATAACATCGACTCGCTGACGGTCGCGACCACCGAAGACCCGACCCTGTCGCGCATGACCATCGTGACCCATGGCTCGGAAGATGTGATCGAACAGATCACCAAGCAGCTCAACAAGCTGATCGAGGTGGTCAAGGTGATCGACCTGAACGAGTCGGAGCATATCGAGCGTGAAATGATGCTCATCAAAGTGCGCTCCACCGGCAAGGAGCGCGAAGAGATGAAGCGCATGGCGGACATCTTCCGCGGTCGCATCATCGACGTGACCGACAAGACCTACACCATCGAGCTAACCGGTACCAGCGAAAAACTCAACGCTTTTATCGAGGCGGTAGACCGCACAGCGATCCTGGAAACGGTCCGCACTGGCGCTTCCGGTATCGGCCGTGGTGAACGTATCTTGAAAATCTAGGGCGCCGGCCATCGAGACGCCCTTATAAAAACCAAGGACATTGAATATGAAAGTTTTTTACGATAAAGACGCAGATCTCTCGATCATCAAGGGTAAAAAAGTCGCCATCATCGGTTATGGTTCGCAAGGCCATGCCCATGCGCAGAATTTGAAGGACTCCGGTGTGGACGTGGTGGTCGGTCTGCGTAAGGATGGCGCTTCGTGGAAGAAGGCGGAATCGGCTGGCCATAAGGTCAAGGAAGTGGCCGAGGCGGTCAAGAAGGCCGACGTGGTGATGATCCTGCTGCCGGACGAATCGCAGCCGGACGTGTACTACAAGGACGTGGAGCCCAATCTGAAGAAGGGCGCGGCGCTGGCCTTCGCCCACGGTTTCAACGTGCACTACAACCAGATCGTGCCGCGCGCCGATCTGGACGTGATCATGGTGGCCCCGAAGGGGCCCGGCCATACCGTGCGCTCCGAGTACGTCAAGGGCGGCGGCGTGCCGAGCCTGATCGCCGTCTATCAAGATCAGTCCGGCAAGGCGCGCGACGTGGCGCTGTCCTATGCGGCGGCCAACGGCGGCACCAAGGGCGGGGTGATCGAGACGTCGTTCCGTGAAGAAACCGAGACCGATTTGTTCGGCGAACAGGCCGTGTTGTGCGGCGGTGCGGTCGAACTGGTCAAGGCCGGTTTCGAAACGCTGACCGAAGCCGGCTACGCGCCGGAAATGGCTTACTTCGAGTGCCTGCACGAACTCAAGCTGATCGTCGACCTGATGTACGAAGGCGGCATCGCCAATATGAACTACTCGGTCTCCAACAATGCCGAGTATGGCGAGTACGTCACCGGGCCGGAGGTGATCACCGAGGCGACCAAGGACGCGATGCGTCACGCGCTCAAGCGCATCCAGACCGGCGAATACGCCAAGATGTTCATCCTGGAAGGCAAGACCAACTATCCGTCGATGACCGCGCGCCGTCGTCTGAACGCCGCCCACCCGATCGAGCAGGTCGGAGCCAAGCTGCGCGAAATGATGCCTTGGATTGCCAAGAACAAGCTGGTCGATCAAAGCAAGAACTGATCGCCCCGCCGCGTACGACCCGCCCTCTCTCCGCCCGGAGGGAGGGATTTTTCATTTTGAATCCCAAAGGTTTATGCCTTTGGTGAATCAAGTGGATGCTCGGGTTTCACCCGACGCCGTCGCGGAGGGTTATAATCCCGCATTGTTTTGGGGCTCGCCCCCGCAGATAACTGGAGACTCGATGTCCGCGCACTATCCCCACCCACTGATCGCCCGTGAAGGCTGGCCGTTCCTGTTCATCTCGGTCGCGGTCTCCCTGGCCCTGACGCCCGCCATCGGCTGGTGGTCGGCCCCGCTGTGGCTGGTGGCCCTGTTCGTCCTGCAGTTTTTCCGCGACCCGCCGCGCGCGGTGCCCGCCGACGCGAATGCCGTGCTGTCGCCGGCCGACGGCCGCATCGTCGTGGTGGAAAAGGCGCTGGATCCGTATCGCAATCAGGAAGCGTTGAAGATCAGTGTGTTCATGAACGTGTTCAACGTCCATTCCAACCGCAGCCCGGTGGACGGGACGGTGGAAAAGGTCGAGTACCATGCCGGCTCCTTCCTGAACGCCGCATTGGCCAAGGCCTCGCTGGAAAACGAACGCAATGCCGTGTTGCTCGCGACGCCCGACGGCACGCAAATCACTTTCGTACAGATCGCCGGCTTGGTTGCACGCCGCATTCTGTGTTACACCCGCGCCGGCGATCGGCTCGCGCGTGGCCAACGTTACGGTTTCATTCGCTTCGGTTCGCGGGTCGACGTTTATCTACCGCTCACCGCCACCCCGTGCGTGGCCATCGGCGACAAGGTATCGGCGACTTGCACTATCCTGGCGAAACTCGCTTGATCGGATACCGACCATGACCATCCCGGACATGCTGCCAGGCGGACGCGAAAAGCGTTCGCTACGTCGCCAAGGCATTTATCTGCTGCCCAACTCCTTTACGCTCGCCGCATTGTTCGCCGGCTTCTATGCCGTGGTACAGGCGATGAACCACAACTTCGAGTATGGCGCCATGGCGATCTTCATCGCCATGATCCTCGACGGCATGGATGGCCGCGTGGCGCGGCTGACGCATAGCCAGAGCGCCTTCGGCGCCGAGTTCGATAGCCTGTCCGACATGGTCAGCTTCGGCGTGGCGCCGGCACTGGTGATCTACGAGTGGCAGCTACGCGGTCTGGGCAAGCTGGGCTGGATGGTCGCCTTCATCTACTGCGCCTCGGCGGCGCTGCGGCTGGCGCGCTTCAATACCATGATCGGGGTGGTCGACAAGCGCTGGTTCATCGGACTGCCGAGCCCCGCCGCCGCCGCGCTGGTGGCCGGTCTGGTGTGGATTTGCCTCGAATACGGTTACGATACCCTGCCGCATATGAATTGGCTGGCGCTGGCCTTTACCGCCTTCGCCGGCCTGTCGATGGTGACCAATGTGCGCTTCTGGAGCTTCAAGGAGATCCACCTGCGCCGCAAAGTGCCGTTCTTCGTCCTGATGCTGCTGGTGTTGGGCTTTCTGCTGCTGGTGGCCTCGCCGCCGCTGGTTCTGTTCGGGTTCTTTGTCTGCTACGGGCTATCGGGCTATGTCGGCGCTTTGTGGCGCCGTCACAAGCGGCCTCGCGCTGTGCAATCCTAGTTTGGCGACGCTGTCCGTGCGTTGCCTACCTCGAAAAAACGCGCCGGTATGAACCGGCGCGTTTTGCTACCTAGTCATTAGTACGAAAACGTCAGCGTATTTTGCTCGATCAGGTGCAGCAGCGCTGCCGCCTCGGAGCGCTCCCCTACCAAATTGACGTTCTCGATCTGGATGATTTGCTGCGTTTCGTCGCCCTGGCCGATGCGCAAGATGGTGTGCATACCATTGAACGACAGCGACACTTGATCTTGCGAGACACCATGCAACTGCACTCGGTCGCATTCGCTCGGGTCGAAGTTCCGCACGTAATCGGTGCCGCCATCCATATTCTGTTGCCGCCAGACGAAGGTATCTTGCACATCTTCGCTGCCGAACAATCGGTCTGTGCCCGCGAAAGTATTGTGCTGAGCTGCCGTCATCCAGCCCCTGTTCGCGAATTGTTCGAGCCGGTTGGTTTGGCAATCGGGTGCGTTGTCTACAGTGTCGGTGCTAGCTAGTTTGTCAGTCATGCTTTCAGTTCCTCTCAGTGAGTGCGCTTCAAAAAGGATGTTTCATGCCCGTGCGTGGTGGGCACAGGTGAAGGACGTTGCGAGAGGTGTGACGGTTCTGGATTGACGGTCGTGTCTTTGCGGAAAGCGAACAATCGCCGTGCAGAGCTTGTTGTTGTCTGTCGGCCATCTCGTCATCGATGCCTATCCGATGGATTTTTCGGTCTTGGTCTGCAATAACAGCAAGCCCAATAGCGCCAGCGCGCCGAGGCCGACGAAATAATCCTGGCAAGCCAGTAGCGTCGATTGTCGCCCGATTTCGCCCGCCAGCTGCGCCAAGGCCGGCATGTCGGGGTGGGCGAGGCCCAAGGGGTCTGCCGGGCCGTTCGCCATGCCATACCAGGGAGACAGATTGGTCGTCCCCTCCGCCAACCGGCTGTAGTGCAAGGTGGTCCGCATCTGTACCACGATGGTGGCGACGGAAATACCGAGTGCGTTGGCGATTTCGCGCATCGAATTCTTGACTTGGTAGGCGTGGCTGAAGGCCGAGTCCGGAATGCCGCGGAAGGTGCTGGCCGCCGCTGTGCCGAGCATGAAGGGCATGAATAGCGCATTGAGGACGATCAGTGCCAGCGCGATATGCCATAGCGTGGCCTCGGGGCTCAGGCGCTCGGCGAGCCAGGCGAAGCCGGCCAGGCCGAGCATACTGGCGCGCAGAAAGCCGCGCATGTTCGGCCAACGTTGCAGCAGGCGGAAATGCAAGAAGACGATGGGCAGGCCCAGGAGCGAACTCAAGCCCATCACCCAACCGGTACTTTGCAAGGCGAAACCGAGCCCCTGCACCATGAAAATCGGCAGGATGACGTTGCAACCGGACACCACCAGGTAGCCGGTGCCGTAGATCGTCATGCCGAGCCAATAGCGCAAGCTGGAGAAACGCGAGTAGGGAATCAGCGGACGCGGCTGGCGCCATTCGTGCCACAGGTATCCCAGCAGCAGCAACGCGGCTAGCCCCGCACCGGCCAGAATCGTTTCGGCATGGTCGAACAGATCGTAGCGGGCACGTTCCAGGAAAAATTGCAGACTGAAGACGCCGACGGTCAGCAGTGTGACCGCCAACGGGTGCAGTTTGTCCGCTTGGGGCGGTGGAACCGGCTCGCGCTGCGGCACGGTGACGGCCACCAGGCGTTCAACCAGCACTGTCAGCGGCAGCATGATCCAGAACAGCGCGCGCCAGCTCGTCTCGGTGACCAATATGCTGGCCAGCCAAGGCGCCGCCGCCGATGCCAGTGTGATGCCGACCGGCACGGCCAGCAATGCCGGCACGCGTGCCGGGCCGCGGTGGTGCAACACCTGAACCCGTGCCGCGGTGAAGAAAGCGCTGCCGCCGGTCGCGCTCAACATGCGCCCGACGATAAAGACGCCGACCGAATCGGCGTTGGCGCAGACCAACGCGCCCAGTGCGAACGTGAACAGGGACAGTCGCAACAGGCGGCGGTAACCGACGCGCTGAACCAACCAGCGGTGTGCCAGGATCATCAACACGGCCACGGTGGCATAGGCGGCCGCGGCTAGGCTGAACTCCTCCGGCGCGGCGTCGATGCCGCCGGAAATATAGCTGGAGGCAAACGACACCATGATGGTTTGCAGATATTCCAGCGCCACAAGCGCTGCGATGGTCAGTGAATGTCGGGATGCAAAGGCGGGGTGGGCAGGCATAAAGCAATTCGGAAACATGACACCGCTATTGTCGCAATCCGCCAACTATGATGGAAATCGATTGTTATAATTACAGTCATGCACAACGTCGATTTTACTCACGGCGATCTGCGCCGCGTGGATTTGAATCTGTTGGTGGCGTTCGATGCCTTGCTCGAGACGCGCCACGTCAGCCGTGCCGCCGAGCGGCTGTATCTGGGGCAGCCGGCCATGAGCCATGCTCTGGCGCGTCTGCGCGAGGTTTTTCACGATCCGCTGTTCATCCGTAGCGGTAGCCGTATGGAGCCGACCGCGCGTGCATTGGAATTAGCCGAGCCGATTCGTGCTTGGCTGGTGCTGGCCAATCGTATTCTGTTCAGTGTCGACAGCTTCGATCCGGCGCGGGTCAAGGCCACTTACGCCGTGGCGGCGCCGGATGGCCTGGAGGCGATGCTCTATCCCTCACTGATTGCCGATTTGCGCCAACGCGCCCCGGGCGTGCAATTGCGCGCTCACTTGCTGGAGATCGACCAGCAGCTTGGCGCGCTGGATCGCGACGAAGTGGACCTGCTGATCAGTGGGTCGCCGCTCTTGGCGCGCGATTGGCATGGTCAGCGGTTATTGGGCGAGAGCGGTTTCGTCGCCCTGTACTCGCGCCGTCAACTGTCGTTGCCGCCAATGCCCAGCCTGGCCGAACTGGCCGCCTGCGAACAGGTGGCCAGTAGCTATCGTGGCAGTAGCGCCGGGGTGGTCGACCACTTGTTCGCCGAACACGGGCTGCAGCGCCGCATTGTCGCCACCTCTGCCAGCCTGATGACGACCGGCCTGATTTTGCAGCGCGCCCCGCTGATCTCGATTCAGCCCTCCCTCTACCTGCCGCTATTCGCTTCGCTGCCCGATATCGAGCACGTGGTGCTCGCCCCCGCCTTGCACATCCCGATCAACCTGATCTGGCATCGCCGCAATGACAATCACCCCTTGCATGTCTTCTTGCGCGATCAGGTCTGCCTTCACCTGAGTCGTCTGCCCGGTATTACGACTGTATAAAACGGACAATATGTCTAATTTCTTGTGATTTGTATAATCCGCAACAAATAATTCTCGGAATTTCACTCGGTTGTTTGACATGTTGTCTTAGTTTCGGCACTGTAAATGAACATAAGCGGTGGAGCGAAACATGCAATTGGACATCGAACGACTAATCGAAGATTTTGG
This sequence comes from Paludibacterium purpuratum, assembly GCF_004363805.1. GTDB lineage: Bacteria > Pseudomonadota > Gammaproteobacteria > Burkholderiales > Chromobacteriaceae > Paludibacterium > Paludibacterium purpuratum. The sequence goes on from NZ_SNZP01000004.1 coordinate 81,247, forward strand.
CGGACCCGGGCGACTGGCAGAAGCGTTGACCCGAATTTTTCCCGATGAGCCGGTTTCGCGCGCCGCAATCTACAAATGGAGAGAGCGTGGCAGCCTGCCGCTGACCCAGCTCAACAAGCTGGCGCAATTGGCGGCCAACCAAGGCAGAACCTTCAATTACAACGACTATCTGGCCATGGCGCCGATGTCGGCTGCAACAGGGAGAAACCACAAGATGGGCGATCGTTTGTTTATTTTCGACACCACCTTGCGCGATGGCGAGCAAAGTCCGGGCGCCTCGATGACGCGCGAGGAGAAAGTCCGCATCGCGCGCCAGTTGGAGCGCTTGGGTGTGGATATCATCGAGGCCGGCTTCGCGGCGGCGAGCCCGGGCGATGCACAGGCGATTCACGCCATTGCCGAACAGGTGAAAGACTCGACGGTCTGTTCGCTGGCGCGCGCCAACGATAATGACGTGCGCGCTGCCGGCGAGGCGATCAAACCGGCCAACCGAGGCCGCATCCATACCTTCATCGCCACCAGCCCCATCCACATGGAGAAGAAGCTGCGCATGACGCCGGACCAAGTGGTCGAGGCGGCCGTGCGTGCGGTTAGGCAAGCGCGCAACTTCACCGACGATGTCGAATTTTCGGCCGAAGACGCCGTGCGCTCGGACATGGATTTCCTGGTTCGCATCTTCGACGCGGTCATTCAGGCGGGGGCGCGCACCATCAATGTGCCGGATACCGTGGGTTACTCGATTCCCTCTCTGTGGTACCAGCGCATCCATACCCTGATCGAACGCGTGCCAGGCTCGGATCTGGTGGTCTGGTCGACGCACTGCCACAACGACTTGGGCATGGCGGTCGCCAATTCGCTGGCGGCCGTCGAGGCCGGCGCGCGCCAAGTGGAGTGCACCATCAACGGTTTGGGAGAACGAGCCGGCAACGCCAGCCTGGAAGAAGTGGTGATGGCGGTCAAAACCCGCAGCGATCTGTTCGGGCTTACGACCGGCATCGATAGCACCCAGATCGTGCCGACCTCCAAACTGGTGTCGACTATCACCGGTTATCCGGTGCAACCCAACAAGGCGATCGTGGGCGCCAACGCCTTCGCCCATGAGTCCGGCATCCACCAGGATGGCGTGCTCAAGCATCGCGAAACCTACGAAATCATGTCGGCCGAAAGTGTCGGCTGGAGTGCCAATCGTCTGACGCTTGGTAAGCTCTCCGGCCGCAATGCCTTCAAGACCAAGCTGACCGAGCTGGGCATCGAGTTGGCCAGCGAGGAAGCGCTCAATGCCGCTTTTGCCCGCTTCAAGGAGCTGGCCGACAAGAAGCGCGAAGTATTCGACGAGGACTTGTATGCGCTGCTGTCCGATGGCGTCGGCGCCGTCGAGCTCGAAGACTTCAAGTTCGTCTCGCTCAAGGTGAATACCGAAACCGGCGAGGAGCCGCGCGCCGAGATCGTGTTTGCCGACGAAGGGCACGAAAAGCGCGCCGCCAGCAGCGGCTCCGGCCCGGTCGATGCTGCCTTCAAGGCCATCGAATCGGTCGTGCATAGCGGCGCCGAACTGCAGCTCTACTCGGTCAATGCGATCACCAAGGGCACCGAATCGCAAGGCGAGGTCACCGTGCGCCTGGCGCGCGACGGCACCATCGTCAATGGCCAGGGCGCCGACACCGACATCATCGTCGCCTCGGCCAAGGCCTACCTGTCGGCCCTCAATAAGTTTCACGGCAAGGAGAACTGGCTCAACCCTCAGTTGTAATTGCCGCTCGTCACGCGCCCTGTCGCTCCCGTCCCGTTGTCGGCGGGGTGCCGCGAAATCAAAGGCCCACAAGGCCGCCTGTTCGATTCCCGCGCGTTATCGCGCTGCGGGAAAAGCCGCCGACCCACAAGGTTGGCGGCTTAGTTTTTTAGCCACTCTTGCGTTGTATCAGAGCGTGGGGCCTGTCTTTCTATGTATATTAGAATTTACTTTAATATAGATTTTTAGATAGGGTAAGCAGTGCAGCAGTCGATCCAGCCAGTGGCTACGCGCCTGCGCCGCGTGTTCCGTGGCACATCTATTTTGGCGGCGGTGTTGTGCCTACTGCCGTTTTTCTTGCTGGCCGAATGGCGGCATGACGCGAACTGGCAGAAAGCCACGGTCGTGACCATCTCCGCGTTGATCGTCTATCGCGAGACGAAATCGGGCCCGCTGCTCGTGCTGGTGCACGGTCTGGCGATGGTGCTGGGCTTCATGGCGTTGTTTCTCGCCATTCCCCATCCCTGGTTGTTCGTTGCGCTGTGTGCGGGCCTGGGGATTTCCCTACTGGGTTTGACGGGTTGGGACAGGACTTTGCGCAGTTTCGGCACCTGGACCTTCATTCCGGTTTTGTATGCCGCCATCGAGAACGGCGGCGATTGGCATGGCGGCCGCCTGGATGGCGCGCTGCAACTGATGCCTTACCTGGCCTGGGGTGTGCTGCCGGTGCTGCTGTTGAACGTGCTGCATCGTTGCGCCGCCGCGCCGCGCGCGGGCGTGTTGCCGATGCTGCGGCATCTGTCGCGCTGGCATCACCTGGAACGTCGGCTTGGTAACGGCATCGATGCCGTCTTGCCGGCACTGGCCGCCGCGCTGGCGGTCGGGCTGTGTGCCTGGCTATTCGAGCGGCACGCCATTCCGGAAGGCCAGTGGTTCATCTGGTCGGCGGCCAGCGTGATCACCGGCGAATTGCAGAGCACTTCGAAGAAAATCCGCGACCGGGTGTTCGGCGCGCTGGTCGGTGTGCCGAGCGGCATCGCACTCGGCCTGTTCATCGTGCCGCACAGCGATTTCTGGATCAATGTGGCCGGTTTGCTCACCCTGGTCACCATCGTCGCTTTTCGCGAGTACCGGCCGGCCTTTGCCGCCCGCTGTGCCGGCCATGCGCTGATCATTACCTTGCTAGGCGGCAGCCTGCTGCAGGAAGGCTCGCGCTTGGTCAACGTGGTCGGCGGCGGGGTGATCGGCATCGCCATTTTCTATGCGATGCATCTGATCCGACGTCACCCCTCGTTCCTCCTTGCTCGCGGCCGTATGAACGGCCGTAGAAGCGGTTTCAGCCGCGATTAACCTCCGGCGAACCGGCCCTAGTCCACCAGCGGATGCGATCGAATGGCGGTTTACTCCGCCATCACTCGCGCTGTCCCCGCCTGCCGATGCAAACCCGGATGTAACGCCAGAATCAACAGGCAAGCCAGTAGGCTGGCCGGATAGAACAGCCATTGCGGGCCATGCCGCGTATCCGCCAGGCTGATCAACAAACCGGCAAGCGGCAGACTCAACTGGTTGAACAGCACAATCAGGCTGATCAGGCTGCCTCGCTCCGCTTCTGCGATCCATAGCAGACGTTCGCTACGGATGAATACGTTGAAGCTGCCGCAGGCAGCGAAGCAGATGGCATAGCCGAGTACAAATAGTGGGTAGTTGGCTGCCGAGGCCATCAACAGCCCCCCGAGTGCGATGGCCGTGTAGCTCGCTATCCCCAGCCGGTATACGCTGAGCCAACGCAGCAAAATCGGCACGGCCAGTAGCACGCAGACCGCCAAAATACCTACCGACCCCTGCAATGAGCCAAAGTGCCGCGGGTCGAGGCCGAAGCGCCCCAGCGTGATCGCGGCGCCACTGGCCAACGCCAATCCGGCAATCAAATTGACGCTGACGCTCAGGATGACCAGCGCGCGCAGCACGGGATGACCCAGTACCTTGGCGCCGCTGGCGCGCCAGTGGTGCCACAAGGCGGGGCGTTTGATCTTCGCATCAGGCCGCGCCAACGCCGGGCAGAAGCATTGCGCACCGATCGCACTGAGCGCGAAAGCGCTGCCGGTCAGCCAAAGCAGCTGTTCCGGTGTCAGCCACAACATCAGCAAGCTGGCCGCTGCGGGGCCGGCAATGGCCGAGGTCTGATCGATCGCCTGCAACGCGCTTTGCGCAGTGGGCATCTGCGCCGGGCTCACCAACTGAGGCAACGAAGTCTCCAGGGCGATGAAGGCCTGGGCATAGGCAAAGGCGCAGCCGCCCATCATCAACATGACCGCCATGATCGGCACCTGATGCTGGTCGGCCACCCAGAGCGCCACGGTCAGGCAAGCGAGTGCGCGCAACGCGTCGGCGCCGATGTATAGTCGCTTGCCGCCGAAACGGTCGCTGATTTGGCCGGCGATCGGCAAGGACAGCACCCGGGGCAGCCACTCGATGAAGAACGCCAAGCCCGACATGCGAATGCTGCCCGTACTGCGGTAGACAATCAGTGGCACGGCGAATAGCAATAGCTGGTCGCCGAGTGCCGAGAGGAAACGCGAAAGCAATAGGCCATAGATACGCGGGCTCATGCGGGTACCTCCGTCATCGGCTCGACATGCACTTCGCTCAGAATGCGATGCATCAACTCGGCTAATTGCCCGGGGTTTGCGCCGCGGATGATACCGGCCGCCGGTACCTCATGCCCTTGATAGGTAATGTGGCGCGGCAGTGGTTGATCGGCCGCCAGTTGTTGCCAGCGCAATACCTGTGGATGGTTGGCGAAAGGTTGCTGTCCCCGCAGCCGGCAAGGCCCTGGCGGCAAGTGATGCCCAGGGAGCACGAACCAGCCGTAGTACCAGGGGGCTCGCGGCGGAATGGCGGGCCGCACCCCCTCCGTCAGCCAGTGGAGCCACGCCTGGTGCAGATCGATCCCCGTGTGTAGCCGCACGGTTTCGGCCACTTCCGCACCGCCGACCCGATGGCCGATTTCCAGGAAGATCGGCTGCACTTCGCCGGCGAAGGCTTCCAGATGAAATGCCCCATGCTCGATGGCCAGTGCGCGGATCACGGCCGCGACCCAGCCGGCCTCACCAGGTGCCGTCGGCCGTTGGATCGACCCCAGCGCGTGACCGCGGGCGTAGCCCAGGCAACTGCCGATATATTGACTGGCGACCAGCAAGACCACCTCGCCGTCCACCACCAGGCCATCGAAGTGCAGGATGCCCGCATCGATGAATTGTTCGATTTCGAATTGGCCATGCGGCAGCGGGTGTCGTACCAGATAGGCCCGCATCGACTGCTCGTCGTCAAAGATCAGCACGTTCTCGCTCGACGCACCGTCTACCGGCTTGAGGACGATACGCCCGTGCCAGCTCAAGGCGCAGCCGGCCTGCCAATCTTCCAGCGACATGGCGAGGGGTACCGGCAGCCCCGCTGCGGCGACGCGCGCTTTCATTTGCAGTTTGTCGCGTACGGTCAGCACCTGTTGCGGGCTGTCGCCGGGCACGCCCAGTACCTGCCTGACATGGGCGGCATCCAGCAACTCGTACTCGGATAGCGAGATGACCGAGTCGAAATGTGCGGGCGCCGAATCCAGGCATTGCAGTACCTCCCGGTAAACCGGCCCGAGGCCGGGGCGGGCGATGCGACGGCATGGCAGTTCGCCCGGTAGGGAGGCCAGGGCCGCCTCGGTGCCGATATAGGTCACCGTATGTCGCCGATGATCGATGCCTAGATGGTAGTTGATCTTGTGGTAGGGAATTCTATGTAAAATGAGTATGTTCATGACGTTCTCCGTAGTCGTTCCGGGCCAGTACGCGAGCAGGCTAGCGTCATGGCGCTGGAAAGGGCGAACGAAACTCTTTCAATATGGCGTTGAAGCCAGAATGGTTTTTGATGATTGCTTTGCCCTTGCTGCGATCTTTTGTGCAGACCGTCGAGTCCGGCAGCTTTTCCCAGGCCGCCCGCGTGCTCGGCATTTCACCGGCCGCGGTCAGCAAACACGTTGGTCAACTGGAAGACTCGCTCGGTCTCAGGCTGTTCTATCGCAACACCCGCGCGCTGAGCCCGACCGAGGCCGGACGGCAGTATTTCCGCGAAGTGAGTCAGGGGTTGGCGCAGTTGTCGCATGCCGAAGAGGCGATCCGTTCGCAGCATACTCGACCCAGCGGGACGGTTCGGCTCAATCTGCCGCTCGGGTTTGGCCGCCAGGTCATCATGCCTTGGCTCCATGATTTTTCTCGCTTGTATCCGCAAGTACAGCTCGACCTGACGTTCGAAAACCGTACCGTGGATCTGATTGGCGAGGGCTACGACCTGGCGATGGGAAATACGCTGGATGAAGATCGTCGTCTGGTAGCGCGGGCGTTTTACCCGATGCAGCGTATTGCGGTGGCCGCACCGGATTACCTGGCGCGGCAAGGCGAGCCGCAGCGGCCCGACGATTTGGCCGAGCACGCCTGTATTCGCATGAGAGGCTCGGATGACGGCCGGCTGATCGATTGGCAGTTGGTCGAGAATGGCGAGACGCGCCGGCTGGCCCCGCCATGCGCGCTGATCGTCAACGACCCGTCGGCGGCGGTGCAGGCGGCGGGACTAGGGTGGGGGGTGGCCATGGTGGCGACGTTCCAGGTGGCCTATCATTTGGCGGAGGGGCGGCTGCAGGCGATTTTGACCGATTTTGTCGCGCCGCCGATACCGATGTATCTCTATTATCCCGACCGCAATCATCTGTCGCCGGCAGTGCACGCGCTGGTGGGGTTTCTGGTCGATCGGGCGGAGCGGCAACCGCCGCCGCTGTTCCAGCCTGCGCAACCGTCGCCGTCATTGTCCCGGGATAACGAGGCGAGCGTGTTGTTGCAACAGCGCTGGCGGATGGCGGCGTCTTAAGGCTCTAGTCCACCAGCAAATAGACCCGCTCGGCCAGCAGCTTGCGGTATCTGGCCATACGGTGCCAATGCATCCCCCAGAACAGCATGGCCGGCAGCACGACATACAGCCGGTAGCCCGGTACCAGAAACAACGCGAACAGCGTCACGGTACCGAGCGTAATGCCGAGTGCGCCGTTGCCGGGCAACTGGCGCGCGCGCAGCTCTCTTTGCAGCCCGATCGACAACAGCACGATATAGACCATGAACCACAGGATGCCGATGAGCGGCAGCAACGAGGCCCAGACCAGAATCGGAGGGCACGGGCGGCGTTCGGGCGCAATCGTCTGCATGGTGCGCGCGAGCGTGCGGTAGTACAGCAGATTGGTCAGCAATGCCGCCAGTAGGATGGCCAGAGTGCTCCAGAATATCGGACCGCTCAGGTTTTTCAGATTGTCGAGTAGTTCTTCCGGTTTCATCGATCCAGTCTTTTAATAGGGCGAATGCTTGCGCCGAGGGCGAGTTTGCGTCATAACAGCGCACTTCTGTCAGCGTGCGAGGAGCGACACCATGACCCAGGGGTATTTCATTACCGGTACGGATACCGAGGTCGGTAAAACGTATTCTACCGTCAAATTGATTCGCCAATGGCAAAGTGAGGGTTTGCGCGTCGCCGCGATGAAGCCGGTGGCCTCGGGCTGCGAGGTCGACGCGGCCGGTCGCTGGATCAACGACGATGTTCGCCGCCTGACCGACGCCACCGGGCAAACGGATCTCGATCTGATGAACCCGTATCGCTTCTTGCCGCCGATTGCACCGCACATCGCTGCGCAACAGGCCGGCGTCGAGATTTGTCTCGACACCATTGTCGAGCATTACCAGCGGCTGGCGCCGCAATACGACCGTGTCGCGGTGGAGGGGGCGGGGGGGTGGTATGCGCCGTTGTCCGGCCAGTCGTTCATGGCCGATCTGGCGCAAGCGCTCGGTTTGCCGGTGATTCTGGTGGTCGGGATGCGCCTGGGCTGTATCAATCATGCGCTGCTGACCGCAGAGGCGATTCGCGCTGCCGGCTGCGAGTTCGCCGGCTGGGTGGCCAACCAAGTGGTGCCGCAGATGCCGGCCTATGAGGACAATCTGGCCACGCTCGACCGGCATCTCGGCGCACCGCGACTGCTGACGCTGCCTTACGCGCTCTGATGATGGGGTTAGGCAACCTGTATCGTGCCGTTGTCGAGCAGCTGCTTCAGGATTTCCGCGTCCGATCCCAGCTCGTAGGCGTTGCCGAAGACGTTGGGGGTGTCGAATGTCACGCTCTGCAGCCGCTCGCCCGTCGTCTGATCATGGATGTGCAATGTGGAGAAGCCTCGGGGCCTGTCGGGCAGGCGCTCCTCGGTGACGAGGTCGAACACAGGGATCGGATCCCGGTCGATGGTCAACGATAACTGGCTCGCGCGAATGCCTTCGAATTTCAATACATCGTCGCCGAGATGGAAGTCCATCACGCGGTCGGTGCCGCCCAAATCGTCGTTGGTCCATAGGAAGACGTCGCGGCCACGGCCGCCACTGAGCAGGTCATTGCCCGTGCCGCCCTGAAGCAGGTCGTCGCCGTCGCCGCCGCTGAGCGTGTCGTTGCCGGCGCCGCCGAAGAGCCGGTCGTTGCCCTCGCCGCCATCGAGCTCGTCGTTGCCTTCGCCGCCGACGAGCAGGTCGTTGCCTTGACCGCCGGCGAGGATATCGTTGCCGTCGCCGCCGAAGAGCATATCGTCGCCGTCGCCGCCATCGAGCGTGTCGTCGCCCCGGTCGCCGAAGAGGCGATCGTTGCCGCCTTCGCCGTAGAGCCGGTCGTTGCCGTCGTCGCCGGTGAGCCGATCGTTGCCGTCGCCGCCGAACAGGATGTCGTTGCCGTTATTGCCGGCGAGTTGATCGTCCCCCGCGTCGCCGAGCAGGACATCGTCGCCGTCGCCACCGCTGATTCGATCGTTGCCGGCCCCGCCGTACAGCTCGTCGTTGCCGCCGAGGCCTCGGATGCGGTCGTTTCCCCTGCCGCCAAAGATTTTATCGACGCCGTCGGTGCCTTCAAGATCGTCATCGCCGTCATCGCCGGAGATATAGTTGTAGTCGTAGAGATCGTCGTCATCGCCGAATGGGGATGCATGATCCAGGCTGCCGATTTGGCGGCGTTGTTTGGGGGCGGTGATGACCACCTCTCGCCGAGACGTATGAGAGATACGTGTTGTCATCGTGAACTCCTTATCACTGAATGGAATATGAGTGAGGCCACTTGGCCTGGGTGAGAGAGTTTGGGATGCCGTGGAAAGTTGCAGTGCTAGAGGACGTTTGGTGCTTTGTCGGCTGTCGCCGACGCATCGTTGCCGACAAGACGACAGCCGGATTTACGCGCGAGCGCTGATGCTCTCGGGCTAACATTGGATCGTGCCCGCGTCGAGTAGCCGGCCCAGCCCCTCGGCCTCGGATTGGCCGGCCAGCAGATCGACGTTCTCGATCTGGATGGTTTGCATCGTTTCGCCTGCCAGATTGCGAATGCACAGCAGCGAGTGCTTGCCGTCGAAGGACAGGGTCAGTTGGCTCTTATCGATATCCTGCAATTGCAGTGTGTCCTCTTCGCGATCGAAGTCCGTCACGCGATCGATGCCGCCAAGATCCTGTCCCGCCCAGATGAAGGTGTCGCGGCCGCGCCCGCCACTGAGGATGTCGTCGCCGCTGCCGCCTTGAAGGATGTCGTTGCCGTCGCCGCCCGCGAGCGTGTCGTTACCTGCGCTGCCGTGGAGGATGTCGTCGCCGTCGCCGCCATCGAGCGTGTCGTCGCCTATATCGCCGAAGAGTCGATCGTTGCCGTTATCGCCGTGGAGAATGTCGTTGCCTTGACCGCCGATGAGTTGATCGTTGCCGTCACCCCCGAACAGTTTGTCGTCGCCGTCGCCGCCACCGAGCGTGTCGTCGCCTGAGTCGCCGAAGAGTCGATCGTTGCCGCCATCGCCGTGGAGTATGTCGTTGCCTTGACCGCCGGTGAGTAGATCGTTGCCGTCGCCCCCGAACAGCTTGTCGTCGCCGTCGCCGCCATCGAGCGTGTCGTCGCCCTTGTCGCCTAGCAATATGTCGTCGCCTGTGCCGCCGAAGAGTTGATCGTTACCGTCTTCGCCGTGCAACTCGTCATCGCCGTCGCCACCCACCAGCTGGTCATTGCCGTCGCCACCGAAGATCTTGTCGTCCCCTTCCTCGCCATAGAGGCGGTCATCCCCCTCCAGGCCATAGATATAGTCATCTCCGCCTTTGCCGAAAATCAGATCCGCTGCCGGGGTGCCATACAAGTCTTCACTATCCACCCTGTCGGTTTGGCGGCGCTGTCTGGCGAGGGGAATGACCACATTCTGATGAGCGGCATGAGATGCGCGTATTGTCATTGTGAGCTCCTTTCATGCAATGCGAAAAATGACCGGGGTCAAGTGGCCGGGACGAGAACGCGTAAGCGCACTCGGGCTAATATTGGAGTTGGATCGTGCCCTCATCGAGCAGCCGGCGCAGCCCCTCGGCCTCGGATTGGTAGGCCAGCAGATCGGTGTTCTCGAGCAGGATGGTTTGCATCGTTTCGCCGGCGTGGTTGCGAATGCGCAGCAGCGAATGTGTGCCGTCGAATGACAGCGATAGCTGGCTCCGATCGACGCCATGCAATTGCAAGGTGTCCTCTTCGCGATGGAAGTCCGTCACGCGGTCGATGCCGCCCAGATCCTGTGCCAGCCAGAGGAAGGTGTCGCGGCCGCTGCCGCCAGTGAGAAGGTCGTCGCCGGTGCCGCCGCGCAGCACGTCGTTGCCGGCGCCACCATTGAGCTGGTCGTTGCCATCGTCGTCATCGACGATGGAAGAGGTGCCTTGTTCGTCGAACGAGTAACCGCCGCACAAGATGTCGTTGCCATCGCCGCCGTCCAGGATGTCGTCGTCCTTGCCGCCCAAGAGTAGGTCGTCGCCGTCGCCGCCTTGGAGGGTGTCGTCGTCGATGCCGCCAGCCAGTAAATCATTGCCCTTGTTGCCGAGCAGCCAGTCTTTACCGCCCCCGCCATAGCATTCGTCGTCGCCGTCGCCCCCTTCTATGGTGTCGTCGCCATCTTGACCGATGATCCAGTCATTGCCGGCAAAGCCGAAAATATCGTCGTTGCCCTTGCCGGCCAAAATCCGGTCGTCGCCATCGCTGCCGTAGATGATGTCGTCGCCTTCGGTACCAAGCAGCACGACGTGCTTGTCGAGCGCGTTGAGTCGTCGTGTATGACGACTGGTCGATAGATGTGTGCTCATCGAGAACTCCTGTCAGTGAAGAGAGATAGAGAAGCATCTAGAGCGCTGACGAAAGCATGTCAGCGTTAACAAGTTGAGTTCGGAGAGTCCTGACAGTTTCCCGAAAGACTGTGTTATTTACATAGGAAAATGGCGCAAGTGCCGATGGGATGTGCCGGCCCGCACGATCGTGGCTGGCGTGCGGGCGGCGACGTTTTACGCCACGTCCAGCGCGCCCTGCATGATCAGCCGGTCTAGCGCTACGGCTTCGGATTGGCCGGCCAGTAGATCGACGTGCTCGATCTGGATGATTTGCATCGTTTCGCCGGCCGGGTTGCGAATGCGCAGCAGCGAGTGCGTGCCGTCGAATGACAGCGAGAGCTGCTCCTTATCGATGCGATGCAATAGCAAGGTGTCCTCTTCGTGATTGAAGTCCGTGATGCGGTCTATGCCGCCCAGATCGTCTTTGCCCCATACGAAGATGTCGCGACCGTTGCCGCCGGTGAGCTCGTCGTCGCCAGTGCCGCCAAAGAGGGTATCGTCGCCGTCGCCGCCCAGGAGGGTATCGTTGCCGGCTCCTCCGTAGAGGGTATCGTTGCCTTCGTCGCCGTCGAGGGTATCGTTGCCGGTACCGCCGTAGAGGGTGTCATCGCCCCACAAACCAAAGAGATAGTCGTCGCCGCCGACGCCGAAAAGCCAATCGGCGCGTTGAGTGCCATATAAGTGATCCGAGCCTGGTGTGCCGATTTGGTGGCTTTGCCTGAAGGCGGTGGTGGCCATCTCCAGTTGCGGCGGATTGAGCGTAGATGTTGTCATGGTGTGCGTCCTTCGCGAAGGTTGTCGGGTGGATTACCGAGTGTTGCTTAGGATTGAGCACGGCAAGATCTGACAGTTTCCCGAAAAACTGTGTGATTTACATAGGAAAATGGCTCAAGTGCCGATGGGATGTGCCTGCCCGCACGATCGTGCTGGTGTGCGGGCGGTTAGGTTTTACACGTCCAGCGCGCCCTGCATGATCAGCCGGCGCAACGCTTCCGCCTCGGACTGGCCATCCAGGAGATCGACGTGCTCGATCACGATGCTTTGCACGGCTTCGCCCGATGGCGCGAGGATGGCCAAGGTCGTGTGCCTGCCGTCAAAAGACAAGGACAGTTGCTTGGCGCACTTGATGCCCTGCAGCGCCAGTTTGTCCTCGCCTGGTCGGAAGTCCGTGATGTGGTCGGTGCCACCCCATTCGTCTACTCGCCAGGCAAAAATGTCGCATCCCGCGCCGCCGGTCAGCGTATCGGCGCCCCGCCCCCCTCGCAGCAAGTCGTTGCCGGCGCCGCCAGAGAGCACATCGTTGCCGTCTTCGCCGAACAGCTGGTCGTCGCCATTCCGGCCGAAAAGCCGGTCATTGCCGTCGCCGCCGTATAACTCGTCGTTGCGCTTTCCGCCGATCAGCGTGTCGTTGCCGCCCATGCCGAATAGCAGGGTATCGATCGGTTTGAAGGCATCGGCGTGGTACGGCGTGGAGATGTGGGCGGCGTAGACCAGGTCGTCCTTGGACGAACCGACGAAAACATCGGGCCCAAGTATCGGGCCTGGGGGGTAACCTGGTTTGGTACGGTTGGTGACTAATGTCATCGTCATCTCCTTGATGTCGAGAAATAAAATGCCGGCGTGTCGTGTCCTACATGCGCTATGAGTGCGCAGATTTATCCAGGTTTCGATGTCTGTCTGACGTTCAACGAAAAGCGTGATATCTGTCGCGGAGAGGGGGTATTGCGCCTGTCCGCTTTTGCGCTGCATCAAGGCGGCTTCTTGTTTTTCTTGACTTGCTTTCTAAAATTCGAATCTACCGGGTTCCGGATTCTTGTCTTTGGCAAGGGGGAAAAACGATGGCTCGTGCGCGCATGATGCCGCTATTGCTGTGCTGTTCGGTCGCCGCGCGTGCCGAACAACTCAACTTGCAAGCGCCGGTCACGCCGATGGCCGCGCAGGAATACGAGCTGCACACCCTCTTGCTGATCATTACCGGGCTGATTTTCGTCGGTGTGCTGGCGGTGATGCTGTACGCCATCGTTCGACACCGTAAAGCGGCCGGCCACACCGCGCGGCAGTTCCACGAGAACACCACGGTCGAGATTCTCTGGACGCTGATTCCCTTCCTGATCCTGGTGGCGATCGCACTACCGGCGACACGCTCGGTTTTGGCGCAAAAACGCGTGGCGAATGAAGACATGACGATCAAGGTCACCGGTTTTCAATGGAAATGGCGTTACGACTACCTCGATCAAGGCTTTGGCTTCATGAGCCATTTAGCGACGCCGCGCGATGACCCGGCGGCGACGCAGCGCCCGGAATATCTACTGGAAGTCGACCAGCCGCTGGTGGTGCCGACCGGCAAAAAGGTCAGGTTGCTGTTGACCGCCAACGACGTGATCCATTCTTGGTATGTACCGCAGCTCGGGGTCAAGCAGGATGCTATTCCGGGCTATTACCGCGATACCTGGTTCCAGGTGGATCGCCCCGGCACCTACCGCGGCCAGTGCACCGAGCTGTGCGGCAAGGATCACGGTTTCATGCCTATCGTGGTGGAGGCCAAGACGCCCGCCGAATACGACCAGTGGGTGGCGGCACAGAAGAAGGCGGCGTTGGCCACGGCCGACGACCCGAATAAAGTCTGGACGCTGGAGGACCTCAAGGCGCGTGGCCAGCAGGTTTACAGCCAGAATTGCGTGCCCTGCCACCAGGCCAACGGCCGCGGTATTCCCGGCACCTTCCCCGCGCTCGATGGTTCGACGATCGTCACCAAGGATCGGGCGGCACACATCGACATCGTGCTCAACGGCAGCAAGCGCAATACCGCCATGCCTGCCTGGGGCAAGCAGTTGTCCGATACCGAAATCGCCGCGGTGATCAGCTATGAGCGCAATGCGTGGGGCAATCACACCGGCGAATCGGTACAGCCTTCGGCAATCCGCGCGGCACGTGCCGGCGCGGCGGCCAAGAGCTGATTTATGGAGCCTTAGGAGCGAAAGATGGCTATCGATGCGATTCACGATCCCGACGCCCTGCATCACGGTCCGCCGCGCGGACTGACGCGTTGGCTTACCGCGACCAATCATAAGGACATCGGTACGCTCTACCTGTGGTTTTCCTTATGCATGTTCTTTACCGGCGGCGTGATGGCGCTGTGCATCCGTGCCGAGTTGTTCCGGCCCGGACTCAAGTTGTTCCATCCGGAGGTGTTCAATCAACTGTCCACGTCGCATGGGCTGATCATGGTATTCGGCGCCATCATGCCGGCCTTCACCGGGATGGCCAACTGGATGCTGCCCTTGTTGATCGGTGCGCCTGACATGGCGTTCGCCCGTATGAACAACTGGAGCTTCTGGCTGCTGCCGCCGGCGGCGGCGCTCTTGCTGTTGGCATTCTTTGTGCCCGGCGGTGCGGCTGCGGCCGGTTGGACGCTGTACGCGCCGCTCTCGACGCAGCTCGGGATGGGCATGGATCTGACGATTTTCGCCATCCATCTCATGGGCATCAGCTCGATCATGGGGTCGATCAACATCATCGTCACGGTGCTCAACCTGCGCGCGCCGGGCATGACGTTGATGAAAATGCCGATGTTCGCCTGGACCTCGCTGGTGACGGCCTTCCTGATCATCGCCGTGATGCCGGTGTTGGCCGGCGCGGTCACCATGATTTTGACCGACCGCCATTTCGGCACGCATTTCTTCAACGCAGCCGGCGGCGGCGACCCGATCCTATACCAACATGTGTTCTGGTTCTTCGGCCACCCCGAGGTCTACATCATGGCGTTGCCGGCTTTCGGGATCGTCAGCCAGGTGATCCCGAGCTTCAGCCGTAAGCCGCTGTTCGGCTACACCTCGATGGTGTACGCCACGGCCTCCATCGGCGTGCTGTCCTTCATGGTCTGGGCGCACCACATGTTCGTCACCGGCCTGCCGGCCACGGTGCAGTTATTCTTCATGTACGCCACCATGCTGATCGCCGTGCCGACCGGCGTGAAGGTGTTCAACTGGATCGCCACGATGTGGCAAGGCGCGATGACCTTCGAGACGCCGATGCTGTTCGCGGTCGGCTTCATCTTGCTGTTCACCATCGGCGGATTGTCCGGCGTGACGTTGTCGGTGGCGGCGCTGGATATCCAATTGCACGGCACCTATTACGTGGTGGCGCACTTCCACTATGTGCTGGTGGCCGGCGCGCTGTTCTCGCTGTTCGCGGCGATCTACTACTGGTTTCCCAAGATGACCGGCAGGATGTACGACGAACGCCTGGGCAAGATTCACTTCTGGTGGTCGATGATCTGGTTCAACGTCACCTTCTTCCCGATGCATTTCCTGGGGTTGGCCGGCATGCCGCGCCGCATCCCCGACTATGCGTTGCAATTCACCACTTTCAACAGTGTCGCCACGGTGGGCGCGTTCTGCTTCGGGCTCGGACAGCTGCTGTTTCTCTACAACCTGTTCAAGAGCTTGCGTCATGGCGAGCCGGCCGCCCAACTGCCGTGGGAAGGCGCCAATACCTTGGAGTGGCGGATCCCCACGCCGGCTCCCTACCACTCGTTCGTCGAAGCGCCCGAACTCGAAGTGATCGAGAACGGGGTGGTGGTGAAGATGCAGGGCGGGCGTCACGAGTAGCGCCATGGATGCCGCGCAACGGATCGCCAACCGCCGGCTGTCGATCAAGCTCACGCTGGTCGCACTGGCGATGTTCGGCTTTGCCTGGGCGCTGATTCCACTGTACCGAGTGGTGTGCGAGCTGACGGGCATCAGCGATATGAAGCGCGACGCCGGCCTGGCGGCAGAGGCCGTGCTGCCGGTCAGCATGCGGTTCGATGCCACGGTACAGCCCGGCCTGCCATGGCAGATCGTGCCGATGACCGGCTCGCTTGCGGTGCGTCCCGGGCAGTTCGTGACGGTGATGTACGCCATCACCAATGCAAGCCGACGCCAGGTGGTCGGCCAGGCTGTGCCGCGTTACCTGCCGGCCGCGGCCGCCGGCTACATCAAGAAGATCGACTGTTTCTGCTTTCGCCGGCAGACATTCGCGCCGGGCGAGACGCGGCGCTTGCCGGTGGTGTTCGTGATCGATCGGTCGATTCCGCCGGAGATTCGCTCGATTACGCTGGCCTACAGCCTGTTCGATGTCGGAGGAGGCTAGCGATGCCGATGTGGCGGGCGCTGGGTGCGGTACTGAGTGCGTTTGCCGGCATCCGTAAGGGCCGGGCTGCGGCGCACGACATCAGGTTGCATTGGTGGCAGGTGGGGCTGGCGGTATTGCTGGCGCTCGCCGGGCTGATTGGCGGCTTGTTGTTGCTGGTGTCCTGGGTGACCTCGTGACTGGGAGGAACTGTCATGGAAGTGCATGCTGAATCGCAAACGCATTATTTTGTTCCGCCGCCTTCCTACTGGCCGCTATTGGGCGCGGTGGCGCTGTTCTGCATCGCCCTGGGGGCCGCGCTGACCGTCAATGCGCTCGCGGCCGGGCCCTGGGCTTTGGGCGTGGGCGCCTTGTTGTTGGTCTGGATGCTGTTCGGCTGGTTCGGCGATGTGATTCGCGAGAATCTGCTCGGACGCTACCAGGGCCGCGAGGATCTCTCCTTCCGCTGGGGTATGGGCTGGTTCATCTTCTCCGAAGTGATGTTTTTCGGCGCGTTCTTCGGCGCGCTGTTCTATGTGCGGGTGATTGCGCTGCCGACGCTGGGCGATTTCGAGCACAAGAGCCTGTATCCGGATTTCGTCCCCGCTTGGCCGCTGTCGACCGGGCCGGGCATCACGCAGGTCTACCAGGCGATGGAAGCCTGGGGGCTGCCGGCCATCAATACGCTGATCCTGTTGTCCTCCGCCGTGGCGGTGACCTGGGCGCACTGGGCGATGGTGCTGGGCCGCCGCACACAATTGATACTCGGCTTGGCGCTGACGGTATTGCTGGGCTGGCTGTTTCTGGCGCTGCAGGCGAGCGAGTACCGTCATGCCATCGACAGCATGCACCTCACCCTGTCTGCCGGCGCCTACGGTATGACTTTCTTCATGTTGACCGGCTTTCACGGGCTGCACGTCCTGCTGGGCACCATCATCCTGGCGGTCGTGTGGTTGCGCGTGGTTCGCGGGCACTTCGACCAACGTCATCACTTCGCTTTCGAAGCGGCCTCGTGGTACTGGCACTTCGTCGACGTGGTGTGGCTGTTCTTGTTTGTGTTCGTGTATTGGCTCTAGAGATGATGCGGACGCCACCAACCGCATAAGGCGCCGAGGATCAGCAACATGAATAGCCCGATGGAAAGGCCGATGCGCAGTGTGAGCGAACGCACCAGCCGGGTATCGGCCGGCCCGCCGCGCAACAGGGCGACGCCTCCCCAGGCGAGGGACAGAACGATGCCGACCAGCAAGACAATCAGTAGCAGTTTCACGGTCCGTCTCCCGAGAGTGGCTTGGTATTTTTACTCTAGTACGCTCTGGGCGCTACTGCTCGCCGCAGGGCTGACCTTTGGCCTGGCCCTGTGGCAGTGGCAGAGAGGTGCGGATAAGGCCCGGCTGATCGCGCGTTTCGCCGCGCATGCCGACCGTGTGCAGAGGCTACCGGCTGTGCTCGGCGCCGACCCGGATATGCGCCGGGTGCGGCTCAGCGGCCAGCCGTTGGGCGCGGCATTACTGCTGGAAAACTCGCTACTCGACGATGGCCGCCCCGGGGTGCGCGTATTGCAGCCGTACCGGTTGGCCGATGGCCGTGCCGTTCTGGCGGATCGCGGCTGGTTGGCCGATGGCGGCGCGACGCCCGGCGCGCCGGTGTTGTCGGGTGCCGACGGGCGCTGGATGCCGGCGCCGAGGCGTTTCACGCTGCCCGGTGCGCTGGTGGCGGCGGTGGGACGGGTCGATGCCATCGACTGGCCGGGGCTGCGCAGCCGGCTAGGCCTGCCGCTCTATGCCGGGGTGGTGGTGCTGGGCCAAGCGCCGGCGCCGCTCGTGCCTTGGCCGGCTCGACCCGATGTCGATCCGGCGCGTCACGATGCCTACGCATTGCAATGGTTGTTGCTCAGCCTGGGCTTGTTGGCGGCGGCCGTGCGCCATGTGCGCCGACGGAGGCCAGCGTGACCGGCCGGACGCGGGGGCGGCGCATGCTGTTGACCATGGCGGGTCTCTGTTTGTTACCGGTGTTGGCGGCCTGGGGCGTGTTTCGATTGAGCCCGACTTTCGAGCGGCACAGTTACGGGCAGCTGTTGCCGACCGGCGCCTTTGCCGCTGCGACGTTGCCGGGCTGGCCATTGGGAAGCTGGAGCTTGGTGAGTATCGAGCCGGGAGCTTGCGATGCCGCGTGTGCCGAGCGGCGATTTCTGCTGCGTCAGATCCGACTGGCACAGGGGGAAGCCGCGACGCGAATGGTGGCCGTGCGGTTGATTGGCCGGGCCGACGAGGCGGTGCCGCAAGACGGTAGGGCGCTGGTGGCGCCGGCGCTGGCTCGGCAATTGGCCCGGCGCGGTTTTTTTCTGGTCGATCCGCGCGGCAATCAGGTGCTGTTTTACCCGGATGGCAGCGATCCGTTGCGCGTTATCGATGAAATCAATCGAGTCATGCGAGTCAATAACGCTTTGTGATCGGGGAGGGCGGGATGAAACTGGTCTGGATGGCGTGGTTGCTGGCTTGCCTGGTGGTGCCGCTCGGCGCCTATGTCCGGCTATCGCAGGCCGGGCTCGGCTGTCCCGACTGGCCGGGGTGCTACGGCCAGCTCAGTCCGCATCATGCCGCGACGCAGATTGCGCGCGCCGAAGCCGCCGATCCGGCAGGGCCGGTGTCTCCCGGCAAGGCCTGGCGCGAAATGATCCACCGCTATCTGGCATCCGGGTTGGGGGCGTTGATTCTCATCATGTCGGCGAACAACGCGCGGCAGGGCGAACTACGTCGCGCCAGCCGCCTTTTGTTGGCCGCCGTGGTATTGCAGGGCCTGCTCGGCATGTGGACCGTGACGCAATTGCTCAAGCCGGTGGTGGTGTCGGCGCACTTGGTTCTGGGCATGGCCTTGGCGGCCGGTTTGGCCTCGTTGGTTTGGCGTGCGCGGCTACCGGTGCTGCGCGTGGCGCAGTCGCTTAGGGGGCTGGGGGTGTTGCTGGTGGCGTTGCTGCTGGTGCAGGTCGTGTTGGGTGGCTGGGTGTCGGCCAGTCATGCCGCCTTGGCTTGCCAGGGCTTCCCTGCCTGCAACGGCGCTTGGTGGCCGCCGCTACGCTTCGATTTGGCGCTGAGGTTGATGGGGGCGCCGGCGGCAACGGCCGGCGACATCGACCCGCAGGGTCTGGCCTTGATCACCATCCACTGGTTGCACCGTCTGGGCGCGCTCCTGGTGTCGCTGACCGTGCTGGCGCTGTTGTGGCGCGGTAGGCGGCTACCGGCGTTGCGGCCGGCGCTCTCGATGCTGGCGCTGGCGTGGGCGGTGCAGGTTGGATTGGGCGTCCTGAACGTGCTGCTGCGGTTGCCGCTGCCGTTGGCGGTAGCGCATAACCTTGGCGCCCTGGCGCTGTTGACGGTGGCCGTGGTGCTGCTGACCCATCTGTCCTCGGAGGCGGCGGCATGAACGCGCTGACCCATGCCCAGGCCGCTACGCATGCGCGCGCGCTATGGCAGCTATGCAAGCCGCGCGTGTTGTTGCTGATTCTGTTTTGCGCTGTGATCGGTATGTTGTTGGCAAGCCCGGGGTGGCCGGATTTGGCGCGGGTGTTGCCGGCAACCGTCGGCATCGCCATGGTGGCGGCCGCGGCGGCCATGATGAATTGCCTGGTCGAACGCTCGGTCGACGCGCGCATGCGCCGCACCGCGCACCGGGCCACGGCGCGTGGCGAGGTCGGGGTGCCGGAAACCGTGCTGGCCGCCCTGTCGCTCGGCTCGGTCGGCATGGTGGTGCTGTTGCTGTGGGTCAATGCGTTGACCGCGTGGCTGACCTTGGCCACCTTTGTCGGTTATGCGGTGGTGTATACGCTGTTACTCAAGCCCGCCACGCCGCAGAACATCGTGATCGGCGGCGCCAGCGGCGCCATGCCGCCCGTGCTGGGCTGGGTGGCGGTGACGCAGCACCTCGATCCGATGGCGTTGGCGCTGTTCTTGATCATCTATGCTTGGACGCCGCCGCATTTCTGGGCGCTGGCCTTGTACCGGCGCGACGACTATGCCCGCGCCGGACTGCCCATGCTGCCGGTCACGCACGGCGAGCGCTTCACCACGCTGTCGATCTTGCTGTATTCGCTGCTGCTGGCCGGGTTGACGCTGTTGCCCGTGGCGCTGGGTGGGAGCGGACTCGTTTATCTGCTGTGCGTTATGGCACTGAATGCGCGCTTTGTTTTTATTGCTGTGGCATTGCATCGCCAGTATGCTGACGGCCTGGCGCGCCGCTTGTTCGCCTGGTCGATCTGGTATCTGACCGCGTTGTTTGCGGCGCTTCTGTTGGATCATTACTGGTTCATAGGGCCCTGAAGGCTGTTCAACGATGCGCGTTTTTCGTCGAATACTGCTGTTGGCGCTGTTATTGGCGCTGACGGCCTGTCAACGTGTCGATCTGCTCAAGCTCGACTTCAAAGGCACCGACCTGACCGGCACAGAGGTCGGCGGCGACTTTACCCTGACCGACCAGACCGGCAAGCCGCGGCAATTGTCCGACTTCAGGGGCAAGGTGGTGGCGCTGTTCTTCGGCTACACACATTGCCCGGATGTCTGTCCGACAACACTGTTAGAATATGCCAACATTTATAAGAAGCTCGAGCCGGATAGTCAAAATCTACAGGTGATCTTCGTGTCGGTCGATCCAGAGCGGGATACGCAGACAGTCCTGGCCGGCTACGTGCCGCATTTCAATCCGACCTTCGTCGGATTGACCGGGAGCCCGAGCGAGGTTGCCGCTGTCATGAAAGCCTACAAGGTGGTGGCGCAGAAAGTGCCGACGCCGGGAGGCGGGTATTCGGTGGATCACAGCGCCGGCTCCTATCTGCTGGATAGCGCGGGTCGCGTACGCGTCTACGAACCGTATAACACGCCTGTCGCCGACGTGGTGCATGATATTCGCCAACTGTTACGCTAGAATCGTCATATAGCCGTATCCAATATTTATTGAAAGTTTGCATTGTGAGTCAAGAAAACCAATCCAGCGCGCTAGGTGCCAGCCAGACGCTCGACCTGACCAAGTACACACTTGCCTCGCCGGTTGAGATCGTCCATCACCTGAAAGCGATAGCCAAGAGCGGCTATATGGTTACGGTTTTCTCCAACAAGGGCAAAACGTTCATCCTCACCCGGCTGTTGGAAGTCGATGCCAAGAAACAGAGCATGATCTTCGACTGGGGCAGCGACGAAGCGACCAATCAGCAATTGCTGGCCAGCGAGCGCAATGTCTTCGTCTGTTCGCCCGAGGGCGTCAAGACCCAGTTCATCACCGGCCAAGTCCGTCAAGTCGACTTCGAGGGCAAACCGGCTTTCGAAGTCGATCTTCCGGTGCAGATCATCAAGCTGCAGCGGCGCGAGTTCTTCCGCATCCGAACACCGGTGGGCAATCCGCTACTTTGCACCTTCACCGATTACCCCGGCGCGCCGATCGACTTGGCGGTATTCGACATCAGCCTGGGCGGGCTGGCGTTATGGCTGCCCGATCTGGCCATGGCCGGCTTCGACATCGGCACCCAATACCTGGATTGCCACGTCGATCTCAAGCCCTTCGGCCATCTGCAATGCATGCTCGAAGTACGACACCGTTTGCCCTTGCAAATGCGCAACGGCCAGGATGCGGTGCGCATCGGTTGTACCTTCATCAAGTTGCCGACGCAGATGGAAAATCTGATTCAACGTTACGTTGGTCAGCTCGAGCGCGAGCGTCGCGCCATGATGCGCTGATTCCTTTCTTTTTCGGACGGATGATCATGGCCTGAGCGGGAATTTCCCCCTGAGGGCTTTTCGGTTATCCTGTCATGACTGCCCCATTCACGTGCTTGTTTTCGCAAGCACTTGAATTTGAATTAATCTTTAAAATATCGCCTACCATGACGCTGACCATTGCCCTGTCCAAAGGGCGGATTTTCGAAGAGACCCTGCCGCTGTTGGCGGCCGCCGGCATTACCCCCGCCGAAGACCCCGAATCGTCGCGCAAATTGATCATCGGCACCAATCATCCGGATGTCCGTCTGGTGATCGTGCGCGCGTCCGACGTGCCGACCTATGTGCAATACGGCGCCGCCGACTTGGGTATTGCCGGTCGGGACGTGTTGATAGAACACGGCGGAGCCGGGCTATACCAGCCGCTGGATCTGAATATTGCACGCTGTCGTATGATGGTGGCGGTGCAAAACGGATTTGATTATGACGAAGCGGTGAAACATGGCGCGCGCCTCAAAGTGGCGACCAAATATCCGAAAATCGCACGCGAGCATTTTGCCCGCAAAGGCGTTCACGTCGACATCATCAAGTTGTACGGCTCGATGGAGCTGGCGCCGCTGGTCGGGCTGGCCGACGCCATCGTCGACCTGGTCTCGACCGGCAACACGCTCAAGGCCAATCATTTGTCCGCGGTCGAACACATCCTGGACATCAGTTCGCGGCTGGTGGTGAACCAAGCCGCGCTCAAGCTCAAGTACGCGACGATCCAGCCCGTGCTGGACGCTTTTGCCGCGGCGTCGGCCGACAATCGGGAATGACCAATATGTTGCATCTGGACACCACTCAGGATGACTTCACCGCGCGGCTAGATGCGCTACTGGCTTTCGAAACCGCCCAGGATCCGGCTGTCGACCAAGGCGTGGCCGCCATCTGCGCCGATGTGGCGCGTCGCGGCGACGCCGCCGTGGTCGAATACAGCAATCGCTTCGACCGGCTGTCGGCGCAGTCGATGGCCGACCTGACCCTGGATCGAGATCAACTGTCGGCGGCCTACCACCGGCTGCCGGAAGCACAGCGCCAGGCGCTGGATGCGGCGGCGGCCCGGGTGCGCCGCTACCACGAACATCAGCGCATGCAATCCTGGTCCTATACCGACGAGGATGGCACCTTGCTCGGCCAGCAGGTGACGGCGCTCGACCGCGTCGGCATCTACGTGCCGGGCGGGAAGGCGGCTTATCCGAGTTCGGTGTTGATGAATGCCGTGCCGGCCAAGGTGGCCGGGGTGGGCGAAATCATCATGGTGGTGCCGACGCCGGGCGGCGAGCGCAACGATCTGGTGCTGGCGGCGGCGTACATCGCCGGCGTGAACCGGGTGTTCACCGTGGGCGGCGCCCAGGCGGTGGCGGCCCTGGCCTATGGCACCGAGACCATCCCGCAAGTGGACAAGATCACCGGCCCGGGCAATGCCTGGGTGGCGGCGGCCAAGCGGCGCGTGTTCGGCGTGGTGGGTATCGACATGGTGGCGGGACCGTCCGAGATTCTGGTGATCTGCGATGGCGAAACCGATCCGGACTGGATTGCCATGGATCTGTTCAGCCAGGCCGAGCACGACGAAATCGCCCAGGCGATCCTGCTCTCGCCCTCGCAGGATTTCATTCGGCAAGTGGAAGCCAGCATGGCGCGCCTGATGACGGACATGCCGCGCCGCGACATTATCGAGGCCTCGCTGTCCGGTCGCGGCGCACTGATCAAGGTGCGCGACTTGGCCGAGGCCTGCGAGATCGCCAACCGTATCGCGCCGGAGCACCTGGAACTGTCCGTGAGCGATCCGGACGCCTGGCTGCCGCAATTGCGCCACGCCGGCGCGATCTTTCTCGGCCGCTTCACCTCCGAAAGCCTGGGCGACTACTGCGCCGGGCCGAACCATGTGCTGCCGACCTCGCGTACCGCGCGGTTTGCCAGCCCGCTGGGCGTCTACGACTTCCAGAAGCGCACCAGCCTAATCCGCGTGTCGGCGGCCGGCGCGGCGGCGCTCGGACCGATCGCGTCGACCCTGGCACATGGCGAAGGGCTCACGGCGCATGCGCGCGCAGCCGAAATGCGCATGGCGCCGGCCGACAAAGAATATTTTAATGACATATAATCAGATGCAACAGTCCGACCCCTCGCGGGCAAGAGCCTAGACATGAAACGATCCGCTGCACATTTGATTCGACCTGAAATTCTGGATATGCCGGCCTACCCGGTCGCCGATGCGACCGGCTACATCAAGCTGGATGCCATGGAAAACCCGTTCCGCCTGCCGGCCGCATTGCGCAGCGAACTGGGCCGTCGCTTGTCCGATGTGCTGATCAATCGCTATCCCGATCCGTCCGGCGGCGGCCTCAAGGCGCAGTTGGCGGCATGTTTCGCCATCCCGCCCGAGGCGGAGGTGTTGCTCGGCAATGGCTCCGACGAGATCATCACCCTGATTACCCAGGCGCTGGCTCGTCCCGGCGCCAAGCTGATGGCGTTCGAACCGTCGTTCGTCATGTACCGCCTCAACGCACAATTTTCGCGTGTCGACTACGTCGGCATTCCGCTCAATGCCGACTTCAGCCTGGATCTGCCGCGCGTGTTGGCCGCTATCCGCGAGCACCAGCCGGCGGTCATCTTCATCGCCTACCCGAACAATCCGACCGGCAGTCGCTTCGAGCGTGCCGATGTCGAGGCCATCCTCGACGCGGCAACCGGCCTGGTGGTGGTTGATGAAGCCTATCAGGCTTTTGCAAGCGATAGCTTGATGGATCTGGCTGGCAAGGTCGAACATCTGCTGGTGATGCGCACGCTGTCGAAAATCGGCCTGGCCGGCATCCGGCTCGGCTACGCGGCCTCGACGCCCGCCTGGATCGAAGCGATCAACAAGGTTCGCCCGCCTTATAATGTCAACGTCCTGACTCAGGAGACCGCGCGCTTCGTGCTCGAACACCACGCGGTATTCGACGGTCAGGCGCAGGATCTGTGCCGCGAGCGCGCACGCGTGGCCGAACGGCTGGCGGGCTTTGCCGCACTGACGCAGTTCCCGAGCGAGGCCAACTTCATCACCGTGCGCGTGCCGGACGCGGATGCGTTGCATGCCTTCCTCAAGCAGGCGGGCATCCTGATCAAGAACCTGCACGGCAGTCATCCGCTGCTCGACAATTGTTTGCGCATCACCATCGGTGCGCCCGAGGAAAACGACGCGGTCCTGGCCGCCCTGACCGCTTATTTCGAATAAATCATGCGAACAGCCACCGTTACCCGTAACACCCTGGAAACCCGGATCACCGTCGCCGTCAACCTGGACGGCAGCGGGCAAGCGACACTTCAAACCGGCGTGCCGTTTCTCGACCACATGCTGGATCAGGTCGCCCGTCACGGCTTGATCGACCTCGATATCCGCGCCGAAGGCGACCTGCACATCGATGCCCACCACACCGTCGAGGATATCGGCATCACGCTGGGCCAGGCCTTTGCCCGCGCCATCGGCGACAAGAAGGGCATCCGCCGCTACGGCCACGCCTACGTCCCGCTGGACGAGGCGCTATCGCGCGTGGTGATCGACTTGTCGGGTCGCCCGGGGCTGACCTATCAAGTCGAGTACAGCCGCGCCAACATCGGCCAGTTCGACGTCGACCTGTTTTCCGAGTTTTTCCACGGCTTCGTCAACCATGCGATGGTCACCCTGCACATCGATAACTTGCGCGGCGTCAACGCGCATCACCAGGCTGAGACCATCTTCAAAGCCTTCGGCCGCGCCTTGCGCATGGCGTGCGAGGTCGACGAGCGCATGGCGGGCATCATGCCCTCCACCAAGGGGACCTTGTCGGCATGATCAACGTGGCTGTCATCGACTATGGCATGGGCAATCTGCACTCGGTGGTGAAGTCCATCGAGGCGGTGAACGACGGTCGGGCCAGCATCGTGTTGACCTCCGACCCGGAAGCGGTGCTGAAAGCGGATAAAGTCGTGTTCCCGGGGCAGGGCGCCATGCCGGACTGTATGCGCGAACTCTCCGAGCATGGCCTGGCCGAGGCCGTGATCGAAGCGACGCGCAACAAACCGTTCTTCGGCATCTGCGTCGGCGCGCAACTATTGTTCGATCGCAGCGAAGAGGGCGACACCCCGGGGCTCGGGCTGTTCGCGGGTGTTGTGCGCCGCTTCGCCGACGGCATGTCCGATGCGCACGGCCGCCTCAAAGTACCGCACATGGGCTGGAACCGGGTGTTCCAGACCCGGCCGCACCCGCTGTTCGCCGGCATCGCCGATGGCGAGCGTTTCTATTTTGTCCACAGCTATCATTTCGAGCCGCGCGACGCCTCGCTGACCTTGGCCGAAAGCGAGTATCCGGAACGCTTCTCCTGCATCGTCGGGCGCGACAATATTTTTGCCACGCAGTTTCACACCGAGAAAAGCCATGCGGCCGGTCTTCAGATGATGAAGAACTTCCTGGCCTGGGATGGCACTGTTCAACCCTAACGAAATCATGACTGACCATGTTGCTCATACCCGCAATTGACCTCAAGGATGGCCAGTGTGTCCGCCTCAGGCAGGGCCTGATGGACGAAGCCACGGTATTTTCAGACGATCCGGTCGAAGTTGCCGTCCATTGGCGCGACCAAGGTGCGCGGCGCCTGCATCTGGTGGATCTGAACGGCGCGTTCGCCGGCAAGCCGAAAAATCTGGCGGTGATTCGCGACATCCTGGCCGCGGTCGGCTCGGACATGCCGGTGCAATTGGGTGGTGGCATCCGCGACTTGGATACCATCGAAAAGTACCTGGACATGGGGCTGCAATACGTCATCATCGGCACGGCCGCGGTCAAGACGCCCGGCTTTTTGCACGATGCCTGCGACGCATTCCCCGACCAAGTGATCGTCGGCCTGGACGCCAAGGACGGCATGGTGGCCATCGACGGCTGGGCCAAGGTCACCAACCACCATGTGGTCGAGTTGGCCAAGCGCTTCGAAGATTATGGCGTGGTGTCGGTGATTTATACCGACATCGGTCGCGACGGGATGATGAATGGCGTCAATATCGATGCCACCGTCAAATTGGCCCAGTCGCTGCATGTGCCGGTGATCGCTTCCGGCGGCCTGACCAATCTCGACGACGTGCGGAACCTCGCGGCGGTCGAGCACGAGGGCATCGAAGGCGTGATCACTGGGCGCGCGATCTACGAGGGCAGCTTGCCGTTCGCCGAGGCGCAGACGCTGGCCGACCAGTTGGCCGAGCAGGACGCCTGAGATGGCGCTGGCGAAACGCATCATTCCCTGCCTGGACGTGACCGCCGGACGTGTGGTCAAGGGCGTCAATTTCGTCGGCTTGCGCGATGCCGGCGATCCGGTCGAGATCGCCCGGCGCTACAACGAGCAAGGTGCGGACGAACTGACCTTCCTCGACATCACCGCCAGCTCCGACCAGCGCGACCTGATTTTGCACGTGATCGAGGCCGTTGCGGACGAGGTGTTCATTCCTCTGACCGTCGGTGGCGGCGTGCGCCAAGTGGAAGACATCCGGCGCCTGCTCAACTGCGGCGCCGACAAGGTCAGCATCAATACCTCCGCCGTGACCAACCCGGCATTGGTCGAAGCGGCCGCCGGCCGCTTCGGTTCGCAGTGCATCGTGGTGGCCATCGACGCCAAGGCGGTTACGCCGGAAAACGACCGCTGGGAAGTGTTCACCCATGGCGGGCGCACCGCCACCGGTCTCGATGCCGTCGAGTGGGCGCTGAAGATGCAGCGGCTTGGCGCCGGAGAAATCTTGCTCACCAGCATGGATCGCGACGGCACGCGGGTCGGTTTCAACCTGCCGCTGACTCGCGCGGTGTCCGAGGCGGTTTCGATCCCTGTGATCGCCTCCGGCGGTGTCGGCAATCTGCAGCACTTGGTCGAAGGGGTGTCCGAGGGCCGCGCCGATGCGGTGCTGGCCGCCAGTATTTTCCATTTCGGCGAATACACGGTACGCGATGCAAAGCTGGCCATGCAGGCCGCCGGCATCGAAGTTCGACTATGAGAGATGGCTGCCATGTGGCTCGATGAAGTGAAATGGGACGCGGACGGCCTGGTGCCGGCCATCGCCCAAGACGAAAAGAGCGGGCGCATCCTGATGATGGCCTGGATGGATCGCGAAGCTCTGCGACTGACGGCCGAAACCGGCGTCGCGCATTATTTCAGCCGTTCGCGCCAGCGGCAGTGGAAAAAAGGCGAGGAATCCGGCCACCTGCAGCATGTCAGCGAACTGCGCCTGGATTGCGATGGCGACGTCATCGTGATGGCGATCCGCCAGGAAGGCGGCATTGCCTGCCATACCGGGCGCGAGAGCTGTTTCTACCGCCGCTTCGACAACGGCGACTGGCAGGTCGTCGACCCGGTGCTCAAGGACCCCGCCGACATCTATACCCGCAACACATAAATCCATTGGCGAGTTCGCCACCGACAGCGCTAGAATGGGCGCTGTCGCCCAAAATCGGGCCTCGCCGTTCAAGGAATGCCATGACCAGTTCCGATGTTCTGAAATCCATCGCCGATACGCTCGAAGCGCGACGCGAGGCCAGTTCGCAGACCTCTTATGTGGCTTCGCTGTTCCATAAGGGCGAGGACGCCATTCTGAAAAAAGTGGCGGAAGAGGCGGCCGAAACGCTCATGGCTTCGAAGGACGGCAACAAGCTGCAAATCGTGCGCGAAACCGCCGATCTGTGGTTCCACACCATGGTGTTGCTGGCGTGGCACGGCCTGCGTCCGGAAGACGTGCTGATGGAACTGCACCGCCGCGAAGGGATTTCCGGTCTGGACGAGAAGGCCTCGCGCCCGCCCAAACCCTGATTTGGTTTGCTCAATGCCCTCGGAGAAGGCTGATGACTGATTGCATCTTCTGCAAGATCGCCGCCGGCGAGATTCCGGCCAACAAAGTTTACGAAGACGACGACGTGGTGGCGTTTCACGATATTCGCCCCATCGCGCCGGTGCATTTCATGATCATACCGAAGACGCACGTCGATTCGCTGGCGCATTGCCAGGAAGAACATCGCTCTCTCTTGGGCAAGATCATGCTGCTGGCGCCCAAGCTCGCCGCCGAGCAGGGCCTCGCCGCCGGCTTCAAGACCGGCATCAATACCGGCCGGGGCGGCGGACAAGAGGTGTTCCACCTGCATGTCCACGTTTTCGGTCACAAGTCGCAAGGGAATTGACATGGGTTCGTTGAGTATTTTTCACTGGCTGATCGTTCTGTTGATTGTGGTGCTGGTCTTTGGCACCAAGAAGCTGCCGAATATCGGCAAGGATCTCGGCGGCGCCGTACGCGGCTTCAAGGATGGTTTGAAGAGCGAGTCGGAAAAACAGCCTGCCCAGGATGCCGAAAAGACCAGTCAGCCGGTCGAAGGCGAGTCCGACAAAAAATAAGCGACCGGGGACAACGTGTTCGACATCAGTTTTGGTGAAATCCTGCTGATCTGCGTGGTGGCGCTGGTGGTGCTCGGTCCCGAGCGACTACCGGCGGTGGCGCGCACGCTCGGCGCCCTGGTGGCGCGCGCCCAGCGCTTCGTCGCCAGCGTCAAGGCCGATATCGGCCAACATACCGACTTGGCCAACCTGGCTGCCTTGAAGCAAGAAGTGCAGCAGACGGCCGCGGCTTTCCATTCGCAATTGTCGGCCGACGTCGCCGAGGTGCAGCAGACCATCCACCAGGCCCGGGACGAAACGGTCGGGGCCATCGAAGCCACGGGTACGCCGGTCGAGGCCATCGAGGCGGCCAGTGCGCCGGTTGAGCCGGCCAATGCGCCGCTCGAACCGGGCGTCGAGCAACCGACTCCGCGCGAGACCCCGCCCGTCGTGCCGGTTGTCAATGAAAACCAGTTGGATCTGTTCGCCGACCCTCCTGCCGCTTCCACTTCGCACGAATCTTCTCGATGATCGAACAATCGCTGCTGGCCCACCTGATCGAGTTGCGCACCCGTCTGGTACGCGCCTTGGTCGGTTTTTTCCTGATATTCCTGGGACTGTTTCACTGGTCCGGTACCATCTACCACTTGCTGGCCAGGCCGTTGCTGCAGCATTTGCCTGCCGGCAGCAATATGATCGCCATCGAGGTGACGGCGCCGTTCTTCGTGCCGATGAAAGTCACCATGCTGGTGGCTTTGCTGATTTCCCTGCCCAACACGCTGTACCAGATCTGGGCCTTTGTCGCGCCGGGGCTCTACAGCCACGAGAAACGGTTGATCCTGCCGCTGGTGGTCTCCAGCGTGCTGCTGTTCTGCCTGGGCATGGCCTTCGCCTATTTCCTGGTGTTCCCGCTGGTATTCACTTTCATGGCCGCCGTCACGCCGAGCGGCGTGTCGATGATGACCGACATCGACAAGTACCTGTCGTTCGTGCTGGGGATGTTCGTGTCGTTCGGCGCGGCATTCGAGGTGCCGGTGGTGGTGGTGCTGTTGGTGCGCATCGGCATACTGACGGTGGCCAAGTTACGCGCCGGACGCCCGTATGTGATCGTCGGCGCCTTCGTGGTGGCCGCCATCGTCACCCCGCCTGACGTCCTGTCGCAGACCATGCTGGCCGTGCCGCTGTGGCTGTTGTATGAGGCCGGTATCCTGGCGGCGCTGTTCATGCAACGTCAGCAAGCCCGGAGCGCATCTTGATGCGCCAGGGCTGCCACTGGCTGGCGGCGGCCAGCCTGATCGGCC
Organism: Paludibacterium purpuratum; assembly: GCF_004363805.1. Lineage (GTDB taxonomy): Bacteria > Pseudomonadota > Gammaproteobacteria > Burkholderiales > Chromobacteriaceae > Paludibacterium > Paludibacterium purpuratum. Next base: position 111,703 of record NZ_SNZP01000004.1, read on the forward strand.
TGATTTTCCTGTCCCTGGCATGGGAGTTATGGCTGGCGCCGCTGCGGCCGGGTGGCTCGATGTTGGTGTTCAAGGCGGTATTGCTGCTCTGCCCGCTGTTCGGCATCCTGCGCGGGCGCCGCTACACTTTTCAGTGGTCCAGCATGTTCATTCTGTTATTTCTGACCGAGGGCGTGATGCGCGGTTGGGCCGACCGCGGCCTGTCGCAGCGACTGGCCTGGGCGGAAATTCTGCTGTCTTTGCTCTTCTTCGGCGCCGTGATCGGCTATATCCGCAGCCTGCGCACCGCCTAAACCTCATCCAAATCGTCCACCTTGTCCGATAGGTAGGCGCGCAGAGCCCGCCGAACCGACAACAAATGTTGGGCGCCCGGCGGCAAGTCGCTAAGCGTAATCACTTTGTGCGCGATCAGCACATCGATGATGTCTTCGATGATGCGTGCCGTGTTGCGATCGGAGTCCTTCAGCGTCAAGAGCGCCTCGTCCTCGCTGGTTTCCACCGTGTCGATCAGATCGTCCAGCTGTCGGTGCGGCAGATGCCGGTCGCGATCGGTGACCACCGACTTGCCGGCCAGTATCTTGTTGCGAACCAACAGGTCGATCAGGCTGGAAAGCAGCAGACGGTGCGCGTCGTCCGAGGCATTGAGCAGTGCCATGGTCAGCGCCGGGTCGGATGCCTGCAGGAAGTGCAAGACGCGGACGTCGCTCAGCGGGAAGTAGGCGCGGTCTTGGCCCGGTTTGAGGTATAGCGCTTCGACCTCGCCCGTGGGGGTGAATTGAACGAATGGCATCGCAGTCAATTCCGGTGAGATTATTTGTGCATCATATCTTGTAGCATAGCCGATGCAAGCCCCCTCAAGGAGAAACCTGCGCCGGGTGCAAGCGGCCGAGTGAATTTTCATCCAGCCGCAGTGCCTGCAGCGCATTGGCGCGGGTTTGGCGGGCGACCTCCTGGGCGGAGATGTGGCGCAGCTGCGCCAGTTCTTCTGCGAAACGCGACAGATTGGCCGGTTGGTTCGGTGCATCGGTGGCCCAGGCCGGTCGAATGTCGGGTGCATCGGTTTCCAGCACTAGGCTATCGAACGGTAGCTCGGCGGCCAGTCGGCGGATACGTTGCGAGCCGCTGTAGGTCATGGCGCCGCCAAAGCCCAGCTTGAAGCCCAAGTCGATGAACGCGCGCGCTTGCTGTTCGCTGCCATTGAAGGCATGCGCGATACCGCCGACCACCGGAATCTGGCGCAGGTATTTCAGCACGCGATCCTGCGCGCGACGCAGGTGCAGGATGACCGGCAGATCGAAGCGTCGCGCCAGTTTGAGCTGTTCGGCGAACAGCACTTCCTGGCGTGCCATATCGGCTCCCGGCTGCCAGGCGTCAAGACCGATTTCGCCGACGGCGACCGGGCGATCCTGTGCCAGGCGCTCGGCCAATTGCGCGAGATGCTGGTCGAGGTGCTCGCGGTAATACAACGGGTGTAGGCCGAAGGCGATCAGGCAACCATAACGTTGCCGCATGGCGAGCGTATCGGCGAACGACCGGGCGGCTACCGACGGCACGATCACCTGATCGATGCCGGCGTCGAGCGCGGCCAACACGACCCGGTCGCGTATGCCGGAGAATTCGTCGGCATCGAGATGGCAGTGGGTATCGATCAATCGGGACGCGTTCATCTGTTGTATATACGGCATAACACTGGCCGCTGGCACAGTGGCGTGGGAAATTTGCCCATTTTTTACTGTAAGGTGCAATGATTCATGCTACGCTAGGCTCTGTTATAGGCTCAGATTATTCGCATGAATACCCCCGCCAGTCCACCGCCGAAGATGTTACAGGCCCTGCGTTATCTGCTGGAACCGTTGGTTCGGTTGCTGCTGGATCACGGCTTGGCCTACCCCGCATTGGCGGAGCTGCTCAAGCGCGTCTACGTGGATGTGGCGGCCAGGGATTTCGCCTTGCCTGGCAAGGTGCAAACGGATAGCCGGCTCAGCGTGCTCACCGGCGTGCATCGCAAAGATGTCAAACGCCTGCGCGAAACGGCCGATGCGCCGCTCAACCTGGCCAAGACCAGCCATGTTTCGGTACAGGCACAATTGCTCGCCAAATGGCTGGGCGATTCGAATTACCTGGATGCGGATAGCCGCCCTCTACCTTTGCCGCGCCTGGCGAACCATGGCGGGCCCTCCTTCGAGCAAATGGCCAGCGAGATCAGCAAAGACGTTCGTGCCCGGGTATTTTTGGATGAATGGCTGCGCGTCGATATCGTGCGACTCGATCAGGACGACGTGGTACACCTCAATGTGGCGGCGTTGCTGCAATCTCCGGCGCTAGAAGAAAAGATGGACTTCTTCGGCCGCAATATCCACGACCACTTGGCGGCCGTGGTGTCGAATCTCGAAGGGCAGGCGGCCCCCTATATGGATCGCTGCGTGTTCTATCATGGGCTGACCGAGCAGCAAGTCCAGCAATTGAAGCAACGCGCCGAGCATCTGAGCATGGATGCCTTGCTGGAAATCAATCGCATCGCGCGCGAAATGGTCATGCAAAACCAGGCATCGACCGACCCTCTCGCTGCGCAAACCCCGCAGCGCATGCATTTTGGCACTTACTTCTATCATGCCGACGACTCCCGATCGCAAGAAAACGATCCTGCCTGAGTGGCTTGGACGCGTCGTCTGCCTGGCCGCGCTGGCCATGGTCAGCGTGCACGCCTCGGGTGCGGCGACCTGTGCATTCGATGCGCATGGCCGGCAGATCGCGCCTGCGATCGAGCCGACTGCCGTCGACCCGCATACCGGGCACAACTGGGGCGGCATCGGCGGCACCGGTATCCGCACGGCGTCGGCGGTGGCGAAGCCCGGCCAAGACGATGGCTGGGGCGGCATCGGCGGCACCGGGGTCAAGCATGCGGCACCGCTGCCGGCAGGGCTAGTCGCGGATCGCGGCACGGCGACGGAACACGAGGGCTGGGGCGGCATCGGCGGCACAGGTATTTCCCACACGCCGGCGGGCGGCCAATCCCATTTGGCAGGCTATGTCCTGTTTGCCAGCGGCCAGACCATGGCGCGCCAAGGCGAGCTGCCGGCGCGTATGCTCGCCCGTGGCGACGCGATCTGCGAAGGCGATGCCGTCGCCACGCAGGCGGGCATGCTGCAGATCCGTATGGCGGATCAGGGGTCGGTGATGTTGTATTCCGGTTCGAAGTTGCACATCGACACCTTCAATCTGCCGGCGAAGATCGATGGCAGCGAGCGTTTGGCGATGACGTTGACCGAGGGCGGCATGCGGGCGATGACCGGTGAAATCGGTCACGTCAACAAGGCCAATTACCTGATTCAGACGCCGGCGGCGCAAATCCATATCCGCGGCACTGATCACCAGGTGTTCCACGTGCCGGCGGCCGTCGGCCGCTTCGGCAACGTCGCGCCCGGCACGTACAATCATGTGATCAGCGGCGGTACCACCATGCTCAATGGCGCGGGTAGCGTGCGGCTCGAGCCCGCCCAGTCCGGCTTCATTCCGCTAAACAATGGTCAGCCGCACGTCATCGAGGCTTTGCCGGAGGTGTTGCGCACCCTGCCGCTGCGAGGCGCGCTGCGCGCCACCGGTACGTCCTCGACCGGCAAGACCGATTCGGCGGATGCCGGTATCACCTCGCCGCTCGACCCGCTTACGGCGATGCCGGATCGCATCGTCTCCAACAGTGTCGCCCTCGATTTCAATGTCGATCCTGTCGATAGTCCGGCAATGTCCGCCTATGTCGGCGCGACCTTATCGGGTGGTAATGTGGCGCTAGGCGCGATCGACGGCAATACCGACGAGGCTTGGCGTATCGGCGTCGACCCCCGATATGGGATACCGCTGTATGCGGTGACCGCCAACCCGAGCACAGACTGGCAGTTGCTGTTCTTTGTCGACGACGACACCGTACAGCCTGTCCAGTTCCAAAGTACCGAGCATGACCTGGACGGTGCGAAGGTGTACTGGGGCATCTACTATGGCGGCGCTTCCTCCGACATTAACGGCGATTGGCAATACGCGGATGCCCATGCCTATGCGTTCGCACCGGGCGGCAGTACCCCGCTATCCGTCATTCAAGCCATGACGGGGTCGCTGACTTATTCGACGGTGGTGGGCTCGACGGCACCGATCGACGAAAATGCTAGCGCAGGCGGCCGGCTCAATAGTCTGAGTATGGGGGTGCGTTTTGACGGTAATCCCCAGGTCACGAGCTACAACATCAACGTGACAGACGGCCAGAATCGAGTGTGGAATGCCTCGGCTACCGGTTCGGTATCGCTAGCCGGTTTCAAGAACGGGCAGATGCAGTTGAGCGGCGGCTGCACCGGCTGCCAAAGCAGCACCATCACGGCCACCGGCACGGCGGCTGGGGTATTGATCGGTCAACATGCCGGCGGTGCGATCACCAGTTATACTCTGCAGACAAATCAGCCAGATCAAAATCAATCTGTCAGCGGAGTGGCGGTATTAAAGCACTAGCCTTTACCTTTTTGCTGTCCCTGTTGTCGCTAAGCGCATGGGGCGCCGACCAATGCGTCGGTGTCACCGGCGATGCGCGTCAGGCGCTCGAGCGCGGCGACGCGGTCGGTGCACAGCGCCTGCTGCAAGCGGCCGAAGCGAGCTGCGCCGGTAATGCGGCGTTCGATCAGCTACTGGGCTTTGTCCTGCTGCGCAACGATCAGGCCGCCGAGGCCTCCTGGGTGCTGGAGCGCGCGGTGGCCGCCAATCCGCGCAATGGCGCCGCTTGGCTTGACCTGGCGGACGCCGGCCTGCGGTTGGGGGATACGGAACGGGCGCAGGAAGCGCTGCAGCGTGCCGTCAACCTGAATCCTCCTCCCTCCGCGCAACAAAAGATCGCCGTCCTCCGCGACGCCTTGCAGCACATGAACCGCCGCTGGTCGTTCGACGGCTACTTCGCCAGCGAGGCCGGTTGGGACTCCAACGTTAATTCCGCCACCGATCTGACGGCTCTCTCCGCACCGGGTTTCTCGCCTCTGCCGATCAAACTGGATCCCGATTCGCGTCAAGAAGGCAGCAGCTATGCGGACGTCGAGCTGGGCGGGACGCTGGCTTGGCGCGCCGACGACGCCCTGACCCTATATTTGTTACCCAAGGCCAAGAGCCGGTCGTTTCTGCAACGACACCAATTCGACCGCGCGATCTTCGGACTGCAGGGCGGTGTCGGCTGGCGACTGGGCGATAGCATGCTGATCGCTCTGCTGCAATCGGAGGATCAGCAGCTGAGCGGTCAAGAGTATTTGCATAGCGAAGGGGGGGTGTTGGAGTGGCGCTTGCCGCTGTCGAACACCCGGCAATTGAGTTTGACCTCGCAATTTACCAGTACCCGCTACGCGGATCCCAAGATGCGCAACTACGATAGCGACCAACTGCTGGCAGGTTTATCGCTGACGCAGCTATTTTGGCAGGATCGGTTGCGATGGATGGTGAGCGCTTACCGCGGCGAGGACGACGGGGTCAATAATCGCGCGGGCGGCAGCCGGCGCATGGTCATTCTGTCGTCGGATCTAGGCTACAAGCTGTTGCCCGAGCTGGATGCCCATTTGGCGCTGACGCATGAGTCGGATGCCTACCGTAAGATCGATCCTGGCTTTCTCCGGCCGCGCAACGAGTCGATCTGGAACTATTCGGCGACCCTGGCCTGGCAGTGCGGCAAGCAGCATACCCTGACTGCCGGCTATACCTACATTCGCGACGATGCCAGCATCGTGCTCTATACCAGCCATCGGCAGATTGTCAGCCTGGGGTGGCGCGCGGCGTTTTGAACCGCCTACTGTTTTGGATCTTGCCGTTGGCTGACGTGGGCCCAGAAGGCGGTGTTCGATTTCTTGACGATACGCGACCAACGCGCAAGCGTGCGTTCGTTCTGCAGTGTCCGGCTCGTTCTGCGCGTCAAGTGTTGCATGCGCCATGGTATCTCATGTCTGGGATGGCGCTGGGCATGCCGGATAGCTCGCCGTAGCGACCATATCGCCAAAATCGCCAGCACGAGCAGCAGACCCCATAACCATGCCTGCAGCGTCAACAGCCTGTCCATTTGCCATTCCATCCCGCGTGATCAGGTTGTGGATGATAGCCTTTTCTTTCCCTTTCGTGTTGTTGTCAATGTCATTGGCATGATGCCGTGGCGCCATTTCTGCAGGTTTCGACTCGTTCCTATTGGGGTGGCAAGCCTTGCGTCTCATGAAAACGCCATAGCGCGCTTATTCCCATATCAGCAATAGATAATTTTTTACTTGGCATGATTTGTGCACTGCGGCAAAAACGTGCGTTTCCAGCCTGTCGCCTTGCTGGCGGTTGACGGCTGTCGGTGCGTCATCGCAGGTGATTTCCGCAAAGTTTTCAGGCGGCTAGCGATGATGAACGCATCCGGCATCTCGTTGCTTTGTTATACCTAATGACAAAAAATCATGCTATTGAATTTGATTTATGCGGCATATGTGCGATATGGCTGCGCGAAAGCATGGTTTTTTTGATAAACGACAACGTCTTGTCATTTTGTGCATGAGCATAATGTGCGCGAGCCGCCAAAGGTATCGAAAAAAAACAGTGGGTGGGCCGTGAAACGTGCATGCGATGGATGCAAATCGCACGTCTTTCGGCGCCGAGACCAAGCCGTGGTGGCCAAGTACTACACCTGATGCGTTTTTGGTTGACCTGCAAGGGATGCACAGCATCTTTTGATCGCGAACAGGGCGAATGGCCCGCGCAGCGGCAGGCCGCGCGAAGTCGAATCAGGCGTCATTGCCCATCAGGCAATAGCTCGTAGTTAGAACCGGTTTCGTCGCGGTTATGTTGCAGGCGGTCATGGCCGCCGCCGCCTCGAAGCCTACTCAGGGAGATGTATCGTGTCAGTTAAAACTCCAGCTCAAAAAATTACATTAGTCGGATTCGTCCTTATGTTCTTTACCTCGGTACTTGGGTTCTCCAACGTATCGCGCGGTATTTTCTACATGGGGCAATCTTCCATCCTGTTCTATGTCTTTACCGGTTTCTCGTTCTTCCTGCCGTACTCGATCATCTGTGCCGAGATGGGTGCGAGCTTCAAGAATGAAAAAGGGGGTATCTACTCCTGGATCGAGAAAAGTGTCGGCGGCAGCTTCGGCCGTAAGTTGGGCTTCATCACCATCTTCATGTGGTGGTTCTCTTACGTGGTATGGATGATGAACGTCGCCAGCATGATCACCATCCCGCTGTCGTACGTTCTGTCCCCGTTCATCGACGGCGGCTTCAGCCATGCAACCAAGATGGTCAAGGATCTGCTCGGACCGGTCGGCATGGGCCTGATCGGTATCGTCGTGATCTCGCTGATCACCTACCTGATCACCCACGGTGTCACCAAGCTGGCCAAACTGGCTTCGGTGGGCGGTATTGCCGTGATGTCGCTGAACGTGATCTTGATCGTCTGCTCGCTGTTCATCCTGATCAGCCATGGTTTCCATCCGGCCAGCACCTACTCCTGGGCTGACATGACCACCGTACCGAAATTCTCCAAGTACGCTGGCGACGGCCTGATCGGCATGGTCGGCCTGTTCGGTTTTGCCGTGTATGCCATCTTCGCCTATGGCGGTGTTGAAGCCGTCGGCGGCCTGGTGGACAAACTGGAAAACCCGGAAAAGAACGTCAAGCGCGGTCTGCTGATCGGTGCCGGCGTCGGGATCTTTGTCTACTGCTTCGGTATTTTTGCTGCAACGTGGTTCATCGACCGCAATTCGGTGCAAGTCATGCATGACATCATGACCACCAAGCAGGGCGGTACGGGGCTGTTCTATGCCGGTAATGCGGTGTACTACTTCATGTATACCCTGGGTTCCACCGTCGGTTCCAGCCTGCACCTGAGCGCTAGCGCTTGCGGTACGCTGGGCAATATCTTTGCCGCCTACACCGGCGTGTCGATGTTCTGTGCACTGTCCGGCGCCTTCTTCGTGCTGATTTACGCACCGCTGAAGCAGATGATCGAAGGCGTGCCGCAAGGCATCTTCCCGGCCAGCTGGAGCAAGGAAAACAAGAACGGCATGCCGACCGTCGCCCTGATGTGGCAACTGGGTCTGGTGATCTTCCTGGTGCTGATCAGCACCCTGGGCGGCGATGCCGTAGCCGATCTGGTGCAAAACCTGGTGACTCTGACCAACGTGACCATGACCGTACCGGTGATCTTCATCATCTACGCCTACATCCACTATCTGAAGAACGACAAGGTTGAAAAGCCGATCCGCATCTTCAAGTCGGATGGCACGGGCATCACGATGGCTTGGTGCGCCATGCTGACCATCGGCTTCGCCAACCTGTTCACCGTGGCTGAACCGCTGATCCATGTCTACATGGGCGACGATGTTGCGACCAACATGAAGGAAGCGCTGATGTCCATCGGTGGCGTGGTTGTGTTCGCCATTATCGGTTGGTACATGGTGGCTCGTTACGAACGTCACTGCGCAGAAGGCAAGCTGCCGATGCCGGCGACCGAAGCCGAATCCAGCGGCAAGTAATCCTCGTTGTTAGAAGTGCAAAAAGCCGATCGCGCGAGCGATCGGCTTTTTGTTTTTAACCGTAGGCGCAATCGCCTACGGCATTGCGCCATCTCAGTGCCCCAGGTAAGCCGGATCTAGGAAACCGACGGCGCGTTTACCCTCCGGCATCACCGCGCAGCTAGTCTGGGTGGTGGTCACGATGCGATCGCCGTTGGCCAATTCGCTGCCGACGATGGCCGCCGGTCGGCCGGCGATCAACAACAGGCTGCCGGCGCCGGAAACGATTTCGGTCTCCGATCCATCCGGATAACGGACCTTGTCGCCGACTCGGGCGATCAGTTCCATCCCGGAGGAAGCCGTGACGACGGTGCCGCCGCGACGGGTTCGCGAGCCGATAGTGGCGAGGTAATAAGGTTGGGCTGTAGTCATGGTGTCCACGCTTTCCGTGCTGTATCCCCCCACCGGGGAGGCAAGGTTGGCGGTTCAACGCAGAGGGTGGAGATCGAGCGGGCACGCAAGCGAGCCGGCGAGACCATACCCCATCCCCAGGGTTGAACCTCGAACGACTCAGGCCGGTCTTCTGGCTTGCCTTCATCCTCGGCGGCCGGCCTTCCCGGGTGGTGTACCCAGTGGCATGGTGGTCGCGTCGTCAGGCCTACAGCAGCGGGGGCTGCGCCGGACTGGCTGCATAGCAGCGGCACCGGCTTCCCGTTTCACCCTGGCCCGGATGGGCGTTGGGCACCTGAATCAGTACGGTCATGATCGACCGGCGGCGTATCGCGCGTCAAACGATAAAAAATCAGTACGTGGTGCGTCACGGGCAAGATCTTGCCGGCCGCGGCATCATGCCGCGCTGCACCGTCAACACGCCGGCCAAGACGGTGCACAGCCCCAGCAGCGAAAAAGTGGATAAGGATTGGCCGAGCAACAGCCAGCCGAGCAGGACGGCGGTCAGCGGGCTGAGCAGCCCAAGCGACGAGACCGCCACCGGCGAGAGCCGGCTAAGGCCGCGGAACCACAGTAAGTAGGCGAGTAGCGCGCCGAACAGACTCAGGTAGCCATAGCCCAGCCATTCTGTCGGACGCAGCGCGGGCAGCGGCGGGTCGACCAGTAGTGCCAGCGGCGCCAGCATCAGGCCGCCGAGCAGCAATTGCCAACCGGTCATGGCCAGTACCGGAATCGATGACTGCCAGCGCCGGCTCAGATAGGTGCCGCAGGCCATCGACACCGCGCCGACCATGGCCGCCAACATGCCGACGCTATCCCAGCGACTACCGGGCGATAACAGCAGCGCCGCCATGCCGGCCACGCCGGCCAAGCTGCCCCATAGCGCCATCCGGGCCGGTTGTTGACGGTCCAGCCCCCAGGCGAGCGACATCACCAGCAAGGGCTGCGTCGCGCCGACCACTGCCGCCAGGCCGCCGGGCAAACGGTAGGCCGCCACGAACAACAAAGCCTGGAACGCGCCGATGTTCAAGGCCGACAGCAGCAGCATCCGCCCCCACTGGGCGCGCGGCAGACGATAGCCGCTGGCCAGCACCAGCAGCAGGCCGGCGGGCAGCACCCGGATCAGTGCCGCGATAAAGGGGCGATCCGGCGGCAGTACCTGCGTGGTGACGATATAAGTGCTGCCCCAGATGATGGGGGTGATGGCGGTCAGCAGAACATCGCGCCAGCGCAAGCGATCGGAACGCATCTTCATGATCTCCCGTTGTATAATCTTATCGATATAGGTTGAATTCAAGATAACATATAGGTTGAATTCAAGACAAATTAATCTTAACTTCAAGGCAATTGACAAGCATGGAAGCGTTTGAAAACGCCGATGCGGTTGAACGCATCCTCGATCAGTGGCGCCGAGAACGGCCGGAATTGGATGTGTTCCCCATGGGGGTGCTGGGCAGGATGAAGCGCTGTGCCTTGCTATTGGAGAAACAATTGGAGCGGGTGTTCGCCCAGTTCGGATTGTGTGCCTGGGAGTTCGACGTGTTGGCCACCTTGCGCCGATCCGGTGCGCCGTACTGCCTGACGCCGACGGTATTGTTCTCTTCGCTGATGATTACCTCGGGGACACTGACGCATCGACTGCGCGTGCTGGAGGAAAAAGGCTGGATCGAGCGCATCGACAGCGACCAGGACGCGCGCAGTACCCTGGTGCGCTTGACCGACGTCGGCTTCAACTTGATCGACGCGGCGGTCACTGCGCATGTGGCCAACGAGCAGGATCTGCTGCAAGCGCTGAGCAGCCGTAGCCAGCAATCGCTGAATAATCGCCTGGCCGAGCTGTTGGCCAGCCTGGAGCTGCGAGGCGAATAAGCCCCCGCGGCTAAGCGGGGGCGCGGGTTCTTACCACCAGGTTTCCAGTTGGATCCCGACGGTATTGGCGTGGGTCTGACCGTCGGCGCCAAAGGTGCCGGCGTTGGCGCTGGCCGCCGCATCGTTCCAGTTGAACCGGCTGGCGTACAGGCGGATTTCCGGCCGGGTCCAGAATGCCGTATCGGGCGACAGCGCCACGGCCAGCGTCACTTTGTTCAAATGCTGCGTCGGCTGGTTGTCGATGGCCCGGGCGGTCAAGCCCGCTTCGGCCAGCAATTTGACATGTTGCGACAGGCCATAGGAAACACGTCCGCCCACCGAACTGTCGCGCCAGGCTGCGGCAATGTCCGGCGCCACGCGCTGGTAGCTTGCCAGGGCCTGCCCGCCAAAGCGGCCGACCTGCCAATTGAGCACCTCGGCGATGCGTTGCTGGCGCGCCCCCTCTTGCGCCGCGCCGTTGTTATCCAAGTTGTAGAACTCGCCGGTCAGCGCGGCGTGGCCGGTCGAGGCCTGCAGGAACAAGGAATTGTTCAGGCCGCTGTGCAGGAAATCCTTCTGACTGTGCAATAAACCGAGCGCGCCGCCGGATTTGCCGATGGCGAAGTCGCCATGCACCAGCGCACCGGTCAGGCTGAGGGTGCCGCCGCTGTTGACCGGAATGCGGGTCAACTGAAAGTTGAAGCGCCGCGCGTTGTCGATGGTGGTGTTGTTATTGTCGTAGCTGCCGGAGGAGTACAGCGCCAGGTTGAGGCTGGCGGCGCCGACCGCCAGGTTGTCGATCCCCGCGCCGTAGTTGTCGCCATCCTGCATCAGCCAGTTGTCGACGATGTGGATGTCCTGGATCCGGTGGTAGCGCTGACCGGCCCACAGGGTGGCCTGCGGCGCGAACGGCAGGCCGGACAAGGTGCCGTAGAGCTGCTTGGTACTCTGCGTCCCGTTGTACCAGGACGGCATGGCGTACACGCCCCACTTGACGCCATCGCCGGCGTCCCACTGCTTGCCGACGCCGAATTCCAGGTAGGTGTCGCCCTCATTGCCGAGGCGGTAGTGCTGCAAGTCGCCGCCCAGTTGGTATTGCTGCTTGTGATTGCTGCCTGAACCGTCGTAGAAGCCGCTGCGTAGATAGCCGTCGAATTGCAGCCCGAGCGAGTCGGTCACCTGCTTGGCCAACGAGGCCAGTTGTGTCGGCGTCAGGGTCGGCGCAGCCGACGACTCGGTGGCGGGGAGTTCCGCGGCAAAGGTCGGCAAGGCGGCGGCCAAGAGGATCATGGCGGCACCGTGCGCGAGAGAGCGTTTGATCATCACTTTGTTCCTTATTTTTTGGTCGAACCTGGTTGGATCGGATCTGCTGCCACGCCCGGAAACAGGCAAAGCCGGTCCCTGCCGGCCGGGCGTTCCGGCAGGGATGGTGTACTGCAATCGGGGATCAGCCGCGTTCGGCGAGGAAGATCAGGGCTTCGTACGGGCGTAGTCGCATGGGGCCGGGCCGATCCGGCGCAGCCGGCCAGTTGGCGCACAATCGCTGCCAACGCCAGCCGATCGGCAGGGGTGCCAGCGCCGGGTCGAACTCTTGCGGCTCGCCTCGGAAGTTGGCGATCACCAGCAAGCGGGCGTCGGCACTGGTTCGCAGATAGGCCCAGATCGCCGCATGCGCCGGCGTCAGACAGCGATAGTCGCCGTCGGCGAACACCGCATGTCGCTTGCGTAGCGCAATCAGCCGGCGATAGTGATGCAGAACGCTATCCGGTTCTGCCATGGCGGCGGCGACGTTGACCCGCGCCGCGTCGGGCGCGATACCGATCCAGGGTTGATCACGCGAAAAGCCGGCATGCGGCCCATCGTCCCACTGCATGGGTGTGCGGGCGTTGTCGCGCGATTTCTGGCGGATGGCGGCCATGGCATCCGCCTCCGCCACACCGCGTGCGCGCAAATCGCGCCAGGCGTTCAGACTTTCAACGTCGCGATAGTCCTCGATGCGGGAAAAGCCCGGATTGGCCATGGCGATTTCCTCGCCCTGGTAGATGTAGGGCGTGCCGCGCAGGCCGTGCAGCACAGAGGCCAACATCTTGGCCGATTCCACACGGTAGCGGCCGTCGTCGCCGAAGCGGGAGACCACGCGGGGCTGGTCGTGATTGCACCAGAACAGCGCGTTCCAGCCGTCGCCCGCCACCATGCCCACCTGCCACTCAGACAGAATGCGTTTGAGGGCGATGAAATCGAACGGCGCCGCCTGCCACTTTTCCCCTTGCGGATAATCCACCTTGAGATGATGGAAGTTGAAGGCCATCGACAACTCGCGCCGCTTCGGCTGGGTGTAGTCGATGCAGTGCGCCAGCTTGGTGGACGACATTTCTCCGACCGTCAACAGCTCGCGTCCGGCGAAAACTTCGCGATGCATCTGCTGTAGATAGTCATGCACTTGCGGCCCATCGGTGTAGAAGCGTCGGCCGTCGGTATCGTCTTCGGGATAGTCGGCCGGCTTGGCGATCAGGTTGATCACGTCGAGCCGGAAACCGGCCACGCCTTTGTCGGCCCAAAAGCGCATCATTTCGAACACCGCCTGGCGTACCGCCGGATTCGCCCAATTGAGATCGGCCTGTGTCTTGTCGAATAGGTGCAGATAGTACTGGCCGCTTTGGGCGTCGAATTCCCAGGCCGAGCCGCCGAACTTGGATTGCCAATTATTCGGCGCATCGCGCCAGATGTAGAAGTCGCGGTATGGGTTGTCGCGCCCTTGCCGTGCCTCGCGGAACCACGGGTGTTCGGTCGAGGTATGGTTGACCACGATGTCCAACATCAGGCCGATGCCGCGCGTCCTGGCCTCGGCGATCAAGCGCTCCAGATCCTGCATGTCGCCGTAGGCCGGATCGATGGCGTAGTAGTCGCTGATGTCGTAGCCGTGATCCTGTTGCGGCGACTGAAAGAACGGCGTCAGCCACAGGTAATCCACACCCAGCCAGGCCAGGTAGTCCAGCTTGTCGATCACCCCGGCCAGATCGCCGGTCGGCCCGCCGCGGTGGCTGTAAAAACTCTTCGGGTAGATCTGGTAGACCACCGCGCTTTTCCAATTGTGCTTCATCGGTTTGCTCTCGCCATCGTGTTTCAAGCCGCGGCCAGTTGGGCGCGGATGCGGCTGGCCAGGGCGAACGTCATGCCCATCGGCACCATGATCGCCACCAACATGCCGACCAGGAACATCGGGATGTGCTGCGGCACGATGGAAATGAAGGCCGGCAAGCCGCCCACGCCGATGGCCAACGCGCGCACATGGTTCAAGGTGATGACCGCGGCCGACAGCGCCGAGCCAGTCAGCGCGGCGTAGAACGGTAATTTGAAGCGCAGATTGACGCCGAACATTGCCGGTTCGGTGATACCGAAGTAGGCCGATAGTGCCGACGTGGAAGCCATGCTTTTGTCGTTGTTGTCGCGCGCCACCAGGAACATGGCGAGTGCCGCGCTACCTTGGGCGATATTGGACAGGGCGATCATCGGCCAAATGAAGGTACCGCCTTGGCTGGCGATCAACTGCAGATCGACGGCGATGAACATGTGATGCATGCCGGTGATCACCATCGGGGCATACAGCGCGCCGAACAGCATGGCGCCAAGCACCGGCGCCAGGTTGAAGATGTGTACCAAGCCGGTGGTCAGCGCCATGCCGAGGTGGCGGGCCAGCGGGCCGATGACAGCTAGCGCCAACAGGCCGCTGATCACGATGGTGACAATCGGCACGATCAATAATTGAACCGAGTTATGCACCCGGGCGCGCAGCCATTGTTCGATCTGGCTCATCACCCAGGTCGCGATCAGGATGGGCAGAATCTGGCCCTGATAACCGACCTTCTCGATATGCAGCACGCCGAACAGTTCGAAGTAGGGCAGGCTGGCGCCATCGAGCCCCGCGGCGGCTTTGCCGTAGTTCCAGGCGTTGAGCAGGTCAGGATGGACCAGCAACAGGCCGAGCACGATGCCGAGGATTTCGCTGCCGCCAAAGCGCTTGGCCGCGGACCAGCCGACCAGCGCAGGCAGGAACACGAACGAAGTGTTGGCCATCATGTTGATCAGACTCCATACGCCGGAAAGACCGGGATAGGCGTCCAGCAGGCTCTTGCCGGCAATGAACATGCCCGGGCTGCCCAGCAGATTATTCACACCCATCAACAGGCCGGCCACGATGATGGCCGGCAGAATCGGCATGAAGACGTCCGAGAACACCTTGACCAACTGTTGCAGCTTATTTTGCTTGCTACCGCCGCTGGCCTTGACGTCGGCCACCGTCGCCCGTTGCAGGCCTGTCTGTGCCAACATCGACTCATAGACCCGCTCGACATCGCCCGATCCGATGACGACCTGGTAGACACCGCCGTTGCTGAAGTGCCCCTTGACCAGCTCGATCTGGCGCAAGGTTTCGCCGTCGACGCGGCGCTCGTCGCGCAACGACAGTCGAAGCCGGGTGATGCAGTGCGCAGCCTGCTGAATATTGTTCTTGCCGCCCACCGCCTCGACGATGCGCGCGGCAATCCGTTGGAAGTCGTGACTCATTTTGGTGTCCCTGTGTGTGGTAAGGGCACCATAACTCGTACATACGAGTTGCGTCAAATACTTGTATATACGAGTTGGCGAGCGTCGACAAAAGCCGTGGCCGGCGTGCAACACGCCCGGGCGGCTAGCAAGGTGTTAACGCCGTGCTACGTCGGAGAAATAGAACTTGTCGAGCCGGTGGCGCGATTCGGTGTATTCGAACAGCCGCCCGTCGTAGAGGTGGGTATGGTTCTTGACCACGATGACGTGATCCATGCCGTTGAGATCGAGATAGCGACGGTCGTCGTCGCTGCATGACTGGGCTTCGATGATGCGCTGGGCATAACTGATGTGCAGGCCGAGATCCTGCTCCAGATAGCGGTAGATCGAACCGCCGGCGATGTCGCGCGTCAGGCCGGGCACCAGGCTGGCAACGAAATGGTTGATGTCCAGAATGACATTTTCTTCGTCGATGCGGCGCACCCGCTTAAGCTTGATCAGCGGCGTCTTCTCGCGCACGTCCAACAGCCGCGCCAGTTCCGGCGTTGCCGGTATCGTCTCCATCTCGACTACCCGCGACACCACCACGCGCCCCAAGCGCTGATTGGCCTCCTCGAAGCTCACGATGCCGTTGAGCTGGAATTCGATATTGCCTGGCCGCAGTACGAACACGCCCTTGCCGTGGATCTTCTGCACGTAGCCGCGCTCTTGCAGCAGATCGACCGCCTTGCGCACGGTGCCGCGGCTGGCCTGGTAGCTATCCATCAGCTCGGATTCGGAGGGAATACGATCGCCCTGGCGGTAACGCAGGTTGTCGATGTCGGCGACGATATCGGAAAGAATCTGGTTGTATTTGTTCACAAGCGTGCGGGACTAGGGTAGGGAAAATTCGACCTCAGTCTGCCCGAAGTCCGATCAACAATCCAGCCTTGGGTGCCGCGTTCGTCTCTGCGCAAGAAAGAGAGCCAGGGCCTCCTCGTGTCGCCACGGGCTCGATGCCAACCCCTTACATCGACTTGAACTTGCCGGCAAAGCCGCGGCTTAGCGGCAGCTGCACATCGCTGTCCTTGAGCACGATGTGCTGGCGTCCCAGCAGGTCGGTCTGGATGCGCCAGACATGCGCCAGATTGACGATCACGGCACGGTGGATCTGCACGAAGCGATGCGGGTCGAGCCGGGCCGCCAGCTCGCGCAACGGCGTGCGGATCAAGTGGGTTCCCGCCTCCGTCACGATCTCGACGTACTTGTCGCACGATTTGAAATAGATCACCTCGTCCACGGCAATCAGGCTTTTATTCTCGCCCAGGCCGGCGGTGATCCAATTGAGCACCGGCGCGGCAGGCGCATCGCTTGGCAGCGCCGGTGCCGCAACCGGGCGTTCCTGCTGCAGTCGAGCGATGCATTTGAGCAGGCGGGCATCGTCTACCGGCTTGAGCAGATAGTCGCAGGCGGCCGCCTCGAACGCGGCTAGGGCGAATTCGTCATAGGCGGTGACGAAGACCACCCGGCAATGCTCGATATGCTGGGCCACCTGCATGCCGGACAAACCCGGCATGCGGATATCCAAAAAAGCGAAGTCCGGCTGCAAGCGGTTGATCTGCTCCAGCGCGGTCACGCCATCGGCCGCCAGCGCCACGATCTCCAATTGCGGCCAGAAGTGGGCCAGCCGCTGCTGCAAGGCATTGGCCAGCAGCTTTTCGTCGTCGGCAATCAGTGCGCTTGGCATGGTGCGGTCTCCGCAAGGGGCAGTTCGAGCTGGGCGATCACGCCGCTTGGCTGATTCGGCTGCAGGTGCAGGCTGGCCTGCTCGCCGTAGAGCGCTTTCAACCGGTGTTTGATATTGATTAATCCGATGCCATTGGGCGCGCTGGCGTCCATGCCCACGCCGTTGTCTTCGACACTGAGCAGTAGCTTGCTGTGGTCGGCACGAGCGACGATCGTCAGCCGTCCACCCCGCAGGCAGGGCTCCAGCCCATGGCGAATGGCGTTTTCCACCAGCGGTTGCAATAAGAGCGGCGGCAGCGGCAGATCGTCTAGCGACCGATCCACCTGCCACACCGGTTGTAGCCGGTCGCCCATGCGGATGGCGGCAATGTCCACCAGCGCGCGCACCAGTTCCAGCTCCTGTGCCACCGTGCCGTTTTGCTGCCGGGTGCGGTTCAAGCTGGCGCGCAAATAGGTGTTCAGGCTCGCCAGCATGTGCACCGCCTGTTGCGGCTCGGCGGGAATCAGGCTTTGCACCGTGGCCAGGGTGTTGAACAAAAAATGCGGCTCGACCTGCGCCTGCAGCAAGGCCAATTGCGCGGCCAGCTCCGCCTGCCGGCTCTCCGCTTCGCGGCGCCTGGTGGCGTCCAGTTCGCTGGCCAGTATTTTTGAGCGGAAATAAAACGTCTGCATAGTCAGGACGATCAGCGAAATAATCACCGCCGGCAACCACACCGCCAGCGGCCCATTGTGGTGATGCCCGTCCTCGGCCAGTAGATCGACGGTACCGAACAGCGCCGCGATTTTCAGGCCAATCGGAATACACAGCAGAACCAGAACCGGGTGGAGCCAGACGTTGTGCGCCGGGAACAGGGCGCTCATGCCACGGATGCTCAGCCAACAGCAGCCGCCGATGCTGAACGAGATCAGCAAGTTGCTGCGGAAGGAGTCCATGCCGTCGATGGCACTGAATAGCCCAGCGACCGCGAAATTGACGATACAGCACAGCACCAGGCTGCGTGACCAGGAAATGCTCATGCGCGAGGTTTGCATTGCCGCCGCTCAGTAAAAGTAGTCGAACACCAACTGCCAGATGGCCGCCGTGTTGCCTGCGCCGTAATGACTCAGCGCGCCGCCCCGGTTCTGCTGCCACTGCAGCGCCAGATCGCACGCCCCGAGGTGGTAGCGCGCCTCCAGCCAGTGCGATGCACTGTGGTCGATCAGATCGAGATTGTAGATCGCGACCAGATCCAGTTTATCGATCATGGCATCTTGCCAGGCGGCGCGCACCATCGCCGACCGGCGCGTCAGCAGATCCGACGAGTTGGCCATGGCCGCGCGGTAGGCGCCATACTGCGCCGGGTTGGCCTGCACGGCCTGCCAATCTTGCCGGTCGGGTGCCGCGCCATCGAACTGCCACTCGACAATCCAGTTCAGCTTGCCGGCCGATGACCAGTTGATGCCTACTGTGCTGCGATTATGCCAGACGCTTGGGGTGTCGGCAGCCAGTGCACGATCCACCATGCGCTGTTGCCGCCCGCCGGCCCATTCGAGATAGAGCACCGTCGCATTGTCGAAACCCCATGACAAGTTGAAGCCCAGTTGCGGCGAGCCATCCTGCTCGTTGAGCAGCATCCACTGCGGATAGAGCGTCGGCGTCAGGTGCTGACTGAGCACCAGCAGCAGCCGATCGCGCGGGTTGCTGGCGCCCCAGTCCGGGCTCGAACCGCGATTGTCCGGCTGCCCGGCGAGCCTGGGCGACCAGATGGCCGTCAGACTGCCGCTATCCCACAGGTTCTGCCAGCGCAGCATGACGTTGCCCAGACGGTTTTGCCGCCAGCTTTCCTGATCGGCCGACACCACCGAGCGCACGGTGCCCTGGCCGAGGAAGTCGGTCGGGTTGTAGCCATAACCCACGCCATAGCGGGTATTGATCCGCCCGAGATCCAAAATCCGCCGCTCGTCGATGGTGCGGCTGACATAGGCCTCTTTCAGTGTGTTGACGGTCTGGTTGCGCGCCGGCGCATCGAAAAACCGGCTATCGACCCGATCGGCCAGCACACCCTGCCAATCCTGGCCAAGCCGGCCATTCCAGCGGACATCGACCGATTGGCGCTGCATACCCGGCTGGCCGGCGCCAACCAGCAGCGCGCTTTCCAACAGCACGCTCACATCGCGCGGTTTTTCCGAGACCTGCGCGGCCTGGTCGGCCAACTGCAGCGCCATCTCGTCGTCGGCCAGCGCGGCGGCGCACGCGAGTCCCGCCGCCAGAGCGGGCAAGAGTATCCGCCACACCATCATTCCCCGCGGAAGCGTGGCAGATAGTCGCGTTGCAGCCAGGCTTCGGGAATATCGCGCCAAGCATGGTTGCTATAGCGCATGACGGTCACCCACCTCGGATTGAGACCATCGATGATCACCGTTTCGGTGGGCCGCGTGCCGCCCAACACCTGCGCATAGCCGCGGTAGTAGGCCTGCTTGAGCAGACTGCCGCTCTCGGCGTAGAACAGCGCCTTTCTACTACGCAAATTGTCGACATCCACCCACAAATCGATGGCGTGGTAAGTGACGCTGTCGTTCTGGGCAACCAGACGCAGTTTGTAGCAATGCCGCATCTGCCGGTCGCCGTCCTTGATCACCTCCTCGCTGACCTGCGTCGCCCGGTAATCGCGTGCCAGATTGACCGTGACGACGTCGCCGTTGGACGCCTGCCCCATCAACCGTTGCTGCGGCGAAATGGCGATGCTGGCCTTGCTCGACGGGTCATAGAACCAGAGTTCGTTACCGTTTTTCAGCATCAGTTTGCCGGCATCGCGGCGCGGCAGCAGAAAGCGGATCAGGCTGCGGAATTGCCCGCTTTGCGCCTCCGCCTTCGAATACACCACCAGCGTATTGCTTTCGCCCGCAGCGCCGTCCTTGTACTCGGTCAGCGATACCGTCAGGCTGAACGGCCGGTCCGGGTTACGCACCGCATCGCTTTGCGCCAGGATCTGCTGGGCATCGGGCGCGGCCAGCGCCAGCGCGCACCACAGCCAGCCGCACAAACTCAATAGCCATGTTTTCATGATGTTCTCTCAGGCGTGACGCAGCGCATCGACAATATCCAGCGCCGCGGCGCGCCGGGCCGGCCACCAACTGGACAAGGTGGCGGTCAACGTCAGGATCAGAATCGTACCGAGCATCAGCCCGTTCTCGCCCCACAGAATGATGGCGATCGGGCTGGGGTCGACGCTGCCAGGCGGCGTCCAGCTGAGCCCGGCATGGTTGACCAGGCCCGCCGCCAGCAAGGCGGCCAGCACGCCCAGCACGCTGCCGACGCTGCCCAGCAGCACGCCCTCGCACAAGAACAGCCGGCGGATTCCCCCGCGCCGCAAGCCCATGGCGCGCAAGGTGCCGATTTCGCCGGTGCGCTCCAGCACCACCATATTCATGGTGTTGCCGATGGTGAACAGCGTGACGCAGGCGATCAGCAGGGCGATGAAGCCGAAGATCGAGCCGAACATGCCGGTGATCTGGCCATATTGCGGTTGCAGCTCGGCGTAGCTATAGACCGCCAGCGGCTGGTCGCGCAGCGGGCCGGCGAACAACTGCCGCAGCCGGGCGCTGGCCTGCGCAATCTGCCGCGTGTGATGCAGTTGCAGCACGATGGCGGACACCATCGGCTCGCCCTGGCCGTACACCAGTCGCTGCGCCTGCGCCAGATGCATCCCGACATAGCGGTCGTCCAGCGCTTTCACCCCCTGGCTTTGCGCCTTGACGATGCGCAGACGGGCAATATTGGGCGCGCCCGACGCCGTGGCGGCCAACAATTCGATGCGCTGATCGCTAGGCGGCGCTGGTGTGTTCTGTGCCAGTGCCGCCAGATCGGCGGGCAGCACCGGGCCAGCCGCCGAACGGGGCTCGGGCTGTGGCTTGGGGCAATGGGCAAGCTGCAGCGCATCGCACAACTGCAGCACCCGCGCCACGCCCATGCCGATCACCGCCGCATCCGGCGCGGTGCCGGTCAGCGCGCTCGGCTTGCGGCGATGCGCATCGCCGAAATGGTAGTCGTCCCATTGGCGCAGCTGGTTCTGTCCGGTCACTTCGCTGCCGAACACCATCACCGTGTGCGAAGTGGCGGCGGCATAGTTGCCGGCAATGCCGTCCAGATACAGCGTCGGCGTGACCACCGTCAGCATCGGCTTGAGCACCGGGTCGTCGGCGATGACCCGCATCACGCGCCGGTAGTCGCGCACACCGTAAGCGGCCGGATTGCCGCTGCCAAACTCGAAGAAATCCTTGTTCTGCACCTGCAAATGCCCGCCATCGCGCACGAAACTCGTTTGCAGGCCATACACCACGGCGTGGTCATAACCGCCGAACAACAACATGGCGATCACGCCGACGATCATCGTCAACAGCGTCGACACGGTGCGGCGCCGATTGCGCAGCAGATTGCGCCAGGCCAGTTTGAATACGCTCATGCCAGCTCCTTCGCGCGCACTTCGCGCTTTTGCTGAATCTTGCCGTCGAGCAGGGTATAGAGATCGTCCGCCGCGGCAATCACCTGCGGATCGTGGGAAGAGAACACCACCGCCACCTGTTCTTGCTGCTGCAGCGTACGCAGCAGCGCCAGGATCGTGGCGCCGGTCGCGCTATCCAGATTGGCCGTCGGTTCATCGGCCAGTACCAGCGCGGGTTTGTTGATCAGTGCCCGGGCGATGCTGACCCGCTGGCGCTGACCGCCCGACAACTGCCCAGGCAGATTGCGCGCCTTGTCGGCCAAGCCGACCGCCTCCAGCATGTGCAGCACCCGGCGCTTGCGCTCGGCCGGCGCCACCTTGGCCAGCAACAGCGGGTACTCGACATTTTCATAAGCGGACAGCACCGGCAGCAGATTGAAGTTTTGAAACACAAAGCCGATGTGTCGTGCGCGAAACGCGCTGAGCGCGTCGTCCCGCAAGCGCAGAATGTCCTGCCCGGCCACCTCGATCGACCCCTGGTCGGGCCGGTCGATGGCGCCGATCAGATTGAGCAAGGTGGTTTTGCCGCTGCCGGACGGCCCGGACAGCACGGTAAAGCGGGCCGGATGGATGGCTAGCGTCACCGCTTGCAACGCCGGTACGGCGACCTGCCCCAACTGGTAGTTTTTGCAAACCTCGTGCATTTCCACCGATAGCATTTCTCACCCCCAGTGATGGCTAACGGCTCGAATATAGGCCTGCGCGGCAAGTGATTTTTCAGGATGCGACGAATGGCGCCAGTGCGGCGCGAAATGCCGTGGGAAGGCGGGAAAAGCGCTGGCGTGAGAGATCGCCAGGGGGAACGGCGTCAGCCCCCGGCGGGCCGTCGGCGCCGGGCTGATGGCATCGCTATCGCTGAACCATGCCGATTTGTAACCAAACGCAGCAAGTGTTTGTTCTGGTTGGAATTATTGATTCGTATCAATGAGATTGGCGGACTAAACCCCCTACCATCGTCGAAAAACACCCACACCGACGAACATCTCACAATAAATAAACCGAACAATGAAGAAGAACCTGCCCGTTACAGATATTGAGTCTTATTTACCCGAAGGGAAATTCATCTATTCGCGCACCGACCTGAAAGGGGTGGTGACCGAAGCCAACGACGTCTACCTGGAGATCAGCGGCTTTTCCCGCGACGAAATGATCGGTTCGTCGCACAACATCGTGCGCCATCCTGACATGCCGCCAGCGGCGTTCGCCGACTTATGGCAGGACTTGAAACAGGGCCTGCCTTGGCGTGGCTTGGTGAAGAACCGGCGCAAGGATGGCGGCTTTTACTGGGTGATCGCCAATGTTTCGCCGGTGCGCGAAGGCGGGCGGGTGGTCGGCTATCAATCGGTGCGCTCGCGCCCGAGCCGAGAACAAATCGCCGCCGCCGAGGCGGCCTACCAAGCGATCAACAAGGGGGCAGCCGGTTTGTCGGTGCGCCACGGCGAAGGCTTGGCCGCCTCGACCACCCGCAAAAAACGGCTGCTGTCGTTCCAATTCGGCGCCGGGCTCGCCCTCGTCGGTATGGCGGCCAATATCGCGGCACTGCTGTTCAAGTCCGCCATGCCGGATGCGCTGGGACTCGCCTGCGCGATCTTCAGCGCTCTGACGCTAAGCTATTTCGTCTTTGCCTGCTGCCTACCCGTCAAACGCGGCCTGGTGCGCCTGGAACGCGACCTGAACGCGGTGCTGGCCTCGGGCAACCTGAATCGAACCCTCGAACGCGGCGGCCCGAGCGACGAGGTCGCACGCCAGATCAGCTTGTTGATTACCTCGTTGCAAGCCACCTTACAAGGCATGGCCAACATCGCCGACGAGCTGCAGGCCGTGATGAACGTGACCGGCCAAAGCGCCGAGGATATCCGCCTGCGCTGCGCCGAGCAGCGCGACTCGGCCGCCGCCACCGCTGCGGCGCTGGAGGAAATGACACAGTCTCTGCACGAAGTGGCCACGCACAGCCACGACACCTATAACGTGGCCGGGCGCGTCGGCGAGCAAGCCAAGCAGGGCGTGACGCAGGTGCATGGCGCCGAGTCGGCCATGCAGGCGCTGACCCAAACCATCAACCATTCGGCCGGACAGATCGACACCCTCAATCAACGCTCCAACGAAATCGGCCGTATCACCGCCGTGATCCAGGAAATCGCCGACCAGACCAACCTGCTGGCGCTGAACGCCTCCATCGAAGCCGCCCGCGCCGGCGAGCAAGGACGCGGCTTCGCCGTGGTCGCCGACGAAGTGCGCAAACTGGCCGAACGCACCCACGTGGCGACCGAAGAGATCGGCAGCATGGTCTCCGCCATCAAAACCGACACCGCCGCCGTGGTCGACGGCATGGGCATCGGCAACACGCAAATTCAGGAAGGCTGCGTGCGGGTCGGCGAATTGAGCCAGTCGCTGCTGTCGATCAACGACGAGATGATCGAAACCCTACAACGCATTCAATCGGTTTCCACCGCCACCGGCGAACAAAGCCAAGCGCTGCAATCGATCGCCAGCAGCATGGATCAAGTCTCGCAGGGCACCGACAGCACGCTGCAACACGCCCAGCACATGAGTGCGCGTACCGTCGAATTGGCGCGCATGGTCGAACGCATGCGCATGGCGGTCAATCAGTACGACCTATAGCCAACGTGGCGCCAGCTGGGCCTTGAACGCCGGCCGCCAAATCAGTTCGCCTGATGCCAGCCTGTAATCGGCCATGGTTTCCAGCTGGCCGCCGATGTCGGCGCTGGCATAGCGCATCAAACTCAGCCGCTCGACCGGCAGATTCAAACGGCCGCCGGCCGGAAACTCCAGCAAGCGCTCAGCCAGCGAACCGGTCGGCCAGCGGCCGCCATACAACCCGACCGTGATGTGGGGCACATAATCCTCTGGGGGATGATCCAACGGATAGCCCACCAGACAGCCGCGCACCGCGGCCAGTTGCCGGCCAGCATCATGCACTTGCAAGAAGGGCGCCGATAGAAAGCTGTCCAAAGCGCCGATCTGCAACACGAACGGCGTCGGGGCCAGCCGCCGCAAGGCACGCAGCTGGGTGCTCAGCCGCACGGGCGCATAGTCGCCATCGCCCCCCGGGAAACCGCACAGGCTGAGGGTGATATGCGGCTCGCGGCAATAACCCGGTAGCAAAGTACCTTCCAGATGCCGGCACGCCGCCGCCATGCGTGCGGCAACATCGGCTTCATCGGCATCGATGGCCCACAGCCAGAACCAGGGGCGCCCACGATGCCAATCGGTAAAGTCCCCGTGTTCATGCGCCAGGGTATGGCTGGCCGCCTGAAGCTCAGGCTGCAGTAATCGCGCCGCCATCGGCCTACCTGCGCGACTTGGCGCCCTTGTCGTTGCGCCAGTACAGGAATGCCTCCTCGTTTACCTCCATATCGAGCTCCTGCACCCGCACCAGCATTCTGGCCTGCGCATCCGCCACGGCCTGGTTGTAGATCGCCGGGCCGATTTCCTCGATAAAGAAATCCAACAATGCCTCGGTGGCGAGATTGCCCAACGGTTCTTCCAGATTGCGCTGGCAATATTTATACAGCGACGAAACCGCCGCTGCGCGGACGACTTTGGTGAGTTCGATGGCCATGGGTGAGTTTGTGGGAAGGTGGTGGGGATGGGGGGATTTTAGCTTAGGGAGAGGGGGCGGTAGTAACTGACACGTCTGTCACCCGATTAGTGCTGTGCTCCGGGTGTACGTTCGGTAGTGTGCGTTCGCGCAGCAACGCACAAACCCTCAACACCTCCAAACCCCAGTCGATGCTGTCGGCCAATTGTGCAGTGTTGGCATCTGACCCACATCCGGCCGGGGAGCTTTGCCCCCCGCCTCCGGTAGGTGGCCTTAATCGGCCGTGAGCACCAGGCAGCCCGCCAGTTCGCGCGCTTGCGCAGCCTTGGGCAGATAAATCCATGAAGTGTCGGCATCGATGCGTTCGAACGCCCACGGCAAGCGGCTATCGACGATCAAACGGCACTCGTCGGAATTTGGACGACTGCCGCGCGGCGTGCACAACATGGAAATCAGCGAAAACAACTGCTGTTGGCGGGAATCCGGGTTTTGAGAAAAGACAGGGACTGTTTTACTATCGACGGCAACCATTCTGACTTGCTCCTCAAGTTGGTTTGGCCAGCGGGTTCGGTGGTGTTCGTAGCACCCCGGACCCGCGCCTCATTGCGACGAACGTCGCACCGCCTACCTTACCCAGCAAGACACCAACTGACAACCAAGCGCGGCTGTCAGAAAAGGCTGAAATTTTCAGCCTGTGGGAGGGTTTCGTCGGTTCGCTAGTGTGATTGCAGTTATACGGATTGGGCGGGTTGTTGGGTGTTGCCGAATAGTTGGTGGGCTAAGCTGGATCGACTCCCCAGTCGATGGCATATCAACTGGGGGAAGGTCAGGAGTTCATTAACCAGCAGTATTGAAATCGGACCCCGAATGCCGATTTATTCGAGTACAGCTAAGGTTGTAGAACGTCAGCGCCGACTCTCTGAGGTGTATCGAAAAAATCAACATGGTTGGTGTCGAAAATATCGGGTTTGATTTTACCTTCTGCACTTGCAGCTTTGTTTTTTCCTTTTTTTATTGATCTTTTGTAAGCGCCATTTATTAGATTAACGTCGGCACAAGTTTTTACTTTTGGATGAGTATCGTTGTGCTTGTCATCAAATATGCTTTCACATCCCGTATATCCAATAATCTGAAAAATTCCACGACGAAATTTCATCTGGTATGTTTCATCAAGTACATCATCCGGGCTGGAGCTATCGCCAGATAGGTATACGCTATTATTTTTTATTTCAACTATGCAACATTCTTTAAATGGTATACGAAAAAGTGCAGAGCTATATACTGGTTCCTTGTTGCTTTTGTCTAAGTTCCATAAACTAATTCTATATTTTCCACTTGCGTCAGATTCTATGCTTGCAAAATTGAAATTAGAATCGGTTTTTTCAATGTTTGAGCAATACATTGGTCCAGTTAGGGTCCTGCTATCTAGTTTTTCTTGTAAGTTTGAGCATGACGGATTTGCTGTGGCTATATGTGGAAATAAAGCAAATAACAAATAAAAAAATAAAAAATTCTTTTTCATGGGATATGTTTTTTTATCTAAGTGTTGCCCAAGGTAAAGAGTGTAAAAAGGATACGATATTTCTTGTTTCAATACCAGTCAATTACGTTGCATGCAGCAAGAAATGTTTTGCGCAGAGTGCCGGTTGCCAATGTCAGAATTCATCTCCACCAATCAAACCTCTGAAGGTATCAGGATATTTGTCATAAACGACAGGTTTGCCAGTGCGTAGTTCAAGTCGCAGGGGCTTGTACAAATTAACGTATAGATTGATGGCAGCACGGGACCAGAGGATATAAGTTAGCGGAGTCATCAATAGGGCCTCCACGTAGCAAATTGCCATTGCCCCAGTTGCATTGGCTAACAAACGCGTCGCTAAGAAGATCCCGCCCATACCGAGCGGAGCGACCAGCATTAGCATGTAGTTGAGTATCCGGTAGTTCCAATGTGCGAGAACAGAGTTATCCCGAGCACTAATAAATCCACGTTTTTTCCACAACATGACCACTTCGCGTTCTCCCTCTCTGAAATCCGCGTCGAAGCCTATTGCTTTCATTTTCTGATGCACTCTCATCAGTTCGGAGATGATTATGCATAACAAACCGGTGAGTAGTGTGGCTACAGCAGCCTTTAATTCCGATGTCTTATGTGGAGAGAAAAAATAGAACAATAAATTAATGGAAAGGCTAAAGAATAGCCAAACCCACCCCTCTAGCAGCATAAAAAATGCACGTAGAAGCACTCTTCGAGTTTCTTTGACAAAGCGAACGACCACCCAATCAAGCAGCAGCTGAACACCCCACAGCATCAGAATAAGGAGAGTAAAGTGCTTTAGGTTTTCCCCTCCTGAGAACGCCATTCCTCCAAATGCAGCCACTTGGATTAAAAACATCATTGAATGCGCAAGAAGCGAAACTTTATATAATCTCGATATTGATATTTTTTCTGTTTTCTTCATCTAATGGAAATTGGCATCATATGAGGCCAATACCCTTGATGGTCTTTCTAGTGGGGATGAGATAAATAGCAGTAATTCTCAGCCAAAAATCAGAACTCATCTGTCCCGACCAGACCTCTAAACACATCCGGGTACTTATCATAAACCACAGGCTTACCTGTGCGTAACTCGACTTGCAACGGCTTGTAAAAATTAACGTATAGATTGATGGCGGCACGAGACCAAAATATATACGTTACTGGGGTCATTAATATCGCCAATAAAAAGCAAATCGCCATATTGCCGCTGGAATTTTGCAGCAAGCGGGTAGCGATCATGACGCCACCCATGCCAAGCGGTGCCAAAACCATTAAAATACGGATAAGTATCTTATCGTTCCAGCGAGCAATTGCAGAGGCGTTATGCGTGCTGATAAATCCATGCTTTTTCCACGATAAAACAATTTCGTTTTTTTCTTCCTTGAATTCATTGTCAAAGTCAGTTTCTCTGATTTTGTTTTTGACCCGTATCAATTCCGCAGCGATCATGAATAATAATCCAGCAACTAAAATGAAGGCTGAAATTTCAAACCCAATATTTTTTTTCGGCGCAAAAAAATAAAAAAGCAAGCTGATGGCCAGCGTGCTGTAAAGCGTTACCCAGCCCTCTAGACACATATAAAATGCTCTAATTAGTGGTCTGCGTGTTTCTTTGGCAAAATGATAAACGCACCAATCAATTAGCATCTGAATGGCCCAGAGGAAAATATTGAAAATGGCGAAATTATTTAAATTGACGCCATCAGATGTGGAGAAGGCTGCATAGGGAGTTGCCATGAGAAAAAAAAGTACAGAATGCCCGGCGAGCATAAATTTAAAGAAACCGGAAATTGTGGAATTGTCCATTTAGTGCATCCATGAAAGTACGGGCATCATATGTGGCCCATAAGCATGGTAATCTTTTGGCCGGTACTGATTCAGATATTCAAAAGAGCCTCTGAGTGCCTTCGCCAAGCTACCAGTGATATGCAGCTTGTTATCCACCATGCCCAGTAGGACGCTAACCACAACCCCACCCACAAGCACAGCAGCGACAGCTACGCCAACTGTTGCCCCCACTCCACCGGCAAGCGCGACCAACACGGAGCCAACTAGAGACGTTGCTATCGCCCCAATCCAAAAAAACGCCACATCCGTCAGCATTTTAGCGGCCAAGTCGAAGACATCGCTGATCGGTTTTCCGGTTTTGGGATCGATGGTTTGACTATCGTGCCACCACTCCGCCACGTCAGTGGTGATCTGCAGTAAAAACAGGAGCCGGCCAGCCTTGGATGCTAAGGCACCGCCAGGAGCCTCCCAGGCGGCTTTCCCCGCCTCCTTCAATGACCCGGCCCCAGCAGTGATTTGCACGGCCTTGATATTGCTGGTTTTATACTTTGCAGCATTATATTCTTTTCTGAGCTGCGGCCATTCGCGGAAAATGATGTAGACGTTGTTGCCATATTTTCGCAAATAGAAGGTCGTGGTTCCCAACTCTTTAAAAATGGTCGCCTTCTGTGCCACCGAGACACCGACCGTGGAGATTTGGTTGATGATCCAGTTGCGTGTAATGACATCGCTCTTGTCGACGGCTGTGGGGGTGCCACCATTGGCCACAAACTGCGCCACCGATTTGAGCTCTGTGTACGCGCTTTGGGGTACTTGTAGTACGCGGATATGCTCGACTGGCTGCGCCGGCGCTGGCGCATGAGACTGTGGGCTTGGTGCTGAGTTGGTATGCGGTGCGGCCGCACTGGCGGGCGCGGTTTGCTGCTGGGGCCGTAGAGTGAAAATCAGCGGAGCGGGTTTTTCCTTCGGGTCTTCACTGCAACCATGAGTGCAATCCATTTGCTTGACGTTAATGCGGTTGATCACCTTGCCATTGCACCGCAGGTGTAATTCCGCGCGGATGTTTCGTCCCACCCAAACATGGCATCGCTCGCCGTCTTTGAAATCCAACTTGGTCAGCAACTTTTTGCTTTTTGGGTCGTAGAACCAGTCGCGCTGCGCCTTACCGGTTGCTTGCAGCGTGTATTGAGCATTGTTGCCTAGCTTGATATCGATAATGATGTCGCGGTGCTTGCGCAGAATTACGCGATTGGCGCAGCCGACCATGATGTTGTGGGCATCTTGGCCCGGCAAATCGATACAAACGGTATTTTCAACCAGGTTATCCATCGACTTATTCGCCTACGCGTTGGTGTTGTTGTGATTTGAATTCATCGAAATCGATGTTGCTCAGCTTGCCCCAACCATCGCCGTCCAGCGCCAGCGGAATTTCCTTACCGTCCTCGTTCTTCAACTTCAGGGGCTCGCCAGCAGGGGTGTTACCGTCTGCGTCTTCATAACGAATCTTCAAGTCCCCCTTCTGTCCGGTTTGTTTGAACGATTGCATCAGGCTGGTCGGCCCATCCATACTCTGTGACGTACCCTTGATACTGACCTTGCCCGGCGCATGCAGCTCGATCTTGCCGTCGGCGATGCGGATATATGCGCCGCCGCAGGTCAGCAGCACTTCCTTCTTGCCGTTGTACAACTGTTTGCCGTTGACCGAGGTGATCGTCAGGTTTTGTTCCGACGTCAGTTCCATCTCGCCGCTTTGCGCTTGCACCTGCACTTTGCCCTTGCTGGCGATCAGCTTGAGGCTGACGGCCTCTTTCACCCCGGCGACGAACAGGCTAATGTTTTTGCCGACGTTGGCGAGCCAGCGACGGCCGGCCGTGTGGTTGACGTCGCGCTGGGCCACCAGATCGAGGTTGCTGCCGGCGGCCAGCGTTTGGCTTTGTTCCGTTAGGCTCGCGATACCGGCTGGGGCGCTCATGACCAGAATGGGTTGTTGGCCCTCGCCTTGGGCATTGGCGCCGGTGTTGGTACCGGTTTCCCAGGCCTTGGCGTGCTCATCCAGCGTTTTTTGCGGCTCGCTGTCGATGGTGTCGGCCAATTGTGCGGTGGCGGTGTCGCCCAGGCTTTGGCTCAAGGCGAGTGCGGCATCGAGTTGGCTTTGCGCGTGAGTGCGTGCCAGTTGATTGCCGGCAGCGCCTTGTTGCGCTTCGGTGGAAAGCAGCAGGCCGTGTGCGGCGCGGACGGTGCCGTGCTGGTCGGTTCGAAGTTCGAAGCCTTCGCCGCGCGGTTCGGCTTTGCCGTCCGCTCTTGGGTGGGCCAGGAAGCCCTGGTTGAGCTGCGTGGCGCCGTGCGTACTTGCCAACCGGGTGCGGACTTGGTTCGGCGTGTCGTCGAACAGCAGTTCGTTGTGGCCGCTGCCCTGATGTTCTTTCGATTTAATCCCGGACAGCGTCTTGTTGCCCGGAAGTGCGCCGCTGGCGGAGAAGGTCGGCGGGTTATGGCTGCCGTTGTACAGCACGCCGGTCACCAGCGGGCGGTCGATGTCGCCTTCGATGAAGTCGATCAACACTTCCTGGCCGATACGCGGAATGAACTGGTGGCCCCAGGCGGCGCCGGCACTGGGCATGGCGACGCGTACCCAGCAACTGGAGCGTTCGTCGAAGTTGGCGCCGGCCTCGGGGTGTTCCTGGTTACGCGCCCAGTGGAATTGCACCTTGATACGGCCTTGTTCGTCGGTGTGCACTTCCTCGCCGGCCGGGCCGACCACCGTCGCGGTTTGCACGCCCAGTGCGGTCGGTTTGGCGTGTTCGGTGCCGCTATAGGCCGGTGACAACGGTAGCCCCCTGGGTTGGGCGTCGAATTGGGTTTGATAGGGGGTGCTATCGGCCGGAGAGGCGAGCAGGCGTTGCAGTTCGTCCGGCAGGTTGTTGCGCGCGCTGAAGGTTTGGCGGGTAACGATGAACTCGCGTTGCTCTGCCGGTAGACGGTCGTGGGTAGGGTGATCGTCGAGCCGGAACCAGTGCCCGGCGTGCAGCCCGCGCGCGGTGCCGCTGCCTTGGAAACCCTGCGCGGCCAGGTCGTGTGCTTGCTGGCGCAATTGGGCATAACGGGTCAGGCCATCGGCATCTGCGGCGTAGTACAGCGACTGTGGATCGTAACTTTCCAAGGATCGCTCGGCCGGCTGGTCGGGGCGCTGGCTGCTGTCCATGGCCTGGCCGGTCTGCACCGCTTTGTAGTCGAAGCTGGCCAAACTCACTTGGCGGGTGCCGAGGTTCTGGCGTGCCTGCCATTCGGTCAGGCTGTCTTCGCTTTCGGTGGCATCGGCGCGCTGAAAACGCACGCGCTGTTGCGCCGACTGCGGCAGGGAATACGGGTCGTCGAATACCGTCAGTTGAATGTGGTCGTCGACGGTATGGAAGCGCCAGCCCAAGCCTTCTTCAGCCAGCAAGCGGGTCAAGAACGCCAGATCGCTTTCGCGGTACTGGACTGTATAGCTACGAGGTGCGGCGGGGCGAGTCAGATCAAAGGCCAGCGTCTGCAGCCGGGCGAACACCGGGTTGTTGGCCTGATGTTCGGCGATGACCTGCTTGACGATGTCCGGTACCGATAGATCTTGGAAAACCCGGCTGGTGCTTCGGTGGCGCAGCAGCGCGAACGGCGGCTCTAACGTCAGCCGGTAGCGGCTAAAACCGCCGTCACTGCCGAGCGCTTGCGCCTGGGTTACCACCCCGGCACGCACTACCTCTTCGCCGTTTTGATCCTGAATGGCCAATTTCGCCGACTGACCGAGCAAGTCCCTCAACGCCAGCTTGGCGTCGGGCGACAGGCAGTCGACGCTATAGCGATAGTTGTCAGAGACGGCTTCTTCTCCGTCGACGCTTTGCGGTAGGAGGACACCGTCCCATTGGCCGTCTTGGCCAATGTCCAAGGTCATCAGACGTTGCTTCTGGTCGAAGGCGGAGGCAAAGGCGGCGAGGAGGTCGGTCAGGGGCATGGGCGGTTCAGACAGTCTGCTAAATGATAAATGATTATTTAAGATGTGCTAGCAAACTATAAACGATAGTCGGATGACGGACAATGAGACCTGTCTGAAAGTACAGGTA
Organism: Paludibacterium purpuratum; assembly: GCF_004363805.1. GTDB lineage: Bacteria > Pseudomonadota > Gammaproteobacteria > Burkholderiales > Chromobacteriaceae > Paludibacterium > Paludibacterium purpuratum. The sequence goes on from NZ_SNZP01000004.1 coordinate 144,231, forward strand.
TTGGGCATCGGTCGGTGCTAAGAGCGAACACGCAATGTGCCAATGCGGCATCACTGGGCATTACCTCGTTTTTCCTGTTATCGATTGGATATCGTCATGCGTCGGCCGGGTTGAGAAACGCGCCTCGCGGGCATCCAGTTCCCGGCCATCCACCTGGCACAGCAAGCCGTAAAGCGCCGGGCGGCGACCGCGCAGCCAGCGTTGCCCGGTGCTCATGTTCACCAGGCTGAAGTCCAGCTCAGCCGTCACCATATCATCTTGCGCGGCCCAGGTTTCCGCCAGGATGCGCCCGTAGGGGTCGAGGATCATGGCGTTGCCCGTGCGCACTTCGTCTTCGTCTTGGCCGACACCGTTGCTGAAGACCACGAAGACGCCGTTATCATGCGCACGGGCTGGTAGCCAGCGCATCAGCCACTCCCGACCATTCGGCCCTTTGAAGGCGGCCTCGATGGCTTCGGGATCTTCATGTCTACGCTGCCATAGCGTCAGCGGGATCGGTTTCATACCATGCGGAGAACGGGAGCAGGTGCCGCCGGTCTGGTGCGGGGCGATCAGCAGGGTGGCGCCCAACAAGGCATTGGCACGGACGTTTTCCACCAGGTTGTTATCCCAGCAAATCAGGATGCCCGCCCGGATGCCCCACGGGGTCTCAAACACCGTGAAGCGGTCGCCGCTGTCGATACACGCATGTTCGAACGCATGCAGTTTGCGGTGGCAGTGCCGCGTGCCATCCGGCAGGCAGACCACATAACTGTTGAATAGCCGCCCATCATCGGCGCGTTCGATGAACCCGGCCCCCACGCCAAGATGGTACTGCATGGCCAACTGCTGCAGCCGGTTGACCGATGGCCCATCCAGCGGTTCGGCCAGGGCTTCGACCTCGGCTGGCGGCAGTTTGGGTACATGCCAATAGCCGGTGATGCACATTTCCGGGCAAACCAATAACTGCACCCCACGCGCTGCTGCCGCGGCGGCAAAAGCGGCAATACGCGCCAGGTTATAAGACTTGTCGTTCGCGCGGTGTTGAAACTGGACGGCTGCAACCTTCAAGACAGGGGCGTTCATTTCGTCTCTTTCGGCAATCATGATCGGAGCGTTCATTTCAAGCCGGTCGTGCATCGCTGTAAAATGAATATCATTGCCACATTCAATAGAACTTCGGAATGAATCTCCGCCTGCTACGCGCGTTTGTGACGTTGGCCGACCTGGGCCACTTCGGTCGTGCGGCCGATCTGCTGTGCATTACCCAGCCGACGCTCAGCAAGCAAATGCGCCAGTTGGAATCCGAATTGGGGGCCCGGCTGTTTGAGCGAGGACGGCACGGCGCCCAGATCACGGCGGCGGGTACCGCATTGCTGCCCGATGCACGCCGGCTCTTGCAGGACGGCGAGTCTTTGCAGCAGCGCGCCCGCCTGACCCGGCAAGGCGCGTTCGGTACCTTACGACTGGGGTTCGGCCTGTCCACCTTGTCGCTGGCTACCCGTTTGGCGGCCTTGTTTCAGCAGCAGCACGCAGGTGTGCGAATGGCCATGGACGATTTCGCCTCGGCCGAACAGACCAGGCGCTTGCTGACCGGCGAGCTGGATGTCGGGTTCATCCGCTTGCCCAGCATGGCCAATCTGGAAACGTTACCGCTATTGGATGAACAACTGGCCCTGTGCCTGCCGCCAGACCACCCCTGGCAGACGGTGCCCGCCGAGGCCGATGCCTGGGCCGAGCTGAATTTCATTGCGCTGTCGCACAACCGCGGGCCGGGCCTGGCGGCGCAAATCCGGCATTGGAGCGCCACCAGGCATTTTCAGCCGAGCGTGACGCAATTCGCGGACGATCTGCTCACGGTGCATGCCATGGTCAAGGCCGGACTCGGCGCCGCCTTGCTGCCTTGGCATGCGGCGCAACAGTTGCCGACAGGGGCGAAACTGATGGCCATCGACGACCCGGCGGCGCATTGGCAGATCGGGCTGGCTTGGCGGGCTCCGGTGGCATCGCCGCTGTTAGCGCGGTTCATCGAGTTCGTACGGGCGACAGAGAAGGCGTAGCGTGCGTTCGCGAAGCAACGCACGACCTTGGCATTCTCGCCCAAAAATCGGAGCTAAGCGGCGAGGACGCTATGCACTAAGCTGCGTCAAAGCAAACGGGCCGATGCATCGGCCCGTTCCAAACGCCTCAGACAGCAAGCCTAGCCGCCGCTTTTGAGCTTGCGGTAGTCTGCCAACACCCCATCCGCCAACTGCCAAGCCTGGCGCAACGCTTCGCCGAGCTTGTCGTCGGTGAAGGCCAGACTCGGATCCTGCGCTTGCAAGGCGCGTAGCGCGCACTGACACACCTCGACACATTGGTTGAAATCGCCGGCACTGATCACCTTGCCGTGGCGGATCTTGCGATAGTGGATCGCGGTCATCGACAGGTATTGCTGCGTGCGCTCGGCCAGTATTTCACCCTGCTCGCGTTGCCATTGAAACAAGGTGTCCATCAGCGTGCGGCAGGCGTTTTCGGTGCGCTGCCAGCGCTTGCTCTCGTCTTGGCGTGCGGCTTTGGTTGGGGTGGTGGGTTTTTTGTTGGTCATGTGGGTGGGGATACTGTGGTGGTAGGGGGATTTTACATGAGGAACCGCCACCCATCCCATTGGCGGCTTTTCACCTTGTGCTAACGCTGACCCTAGTCCGAAAATCCCTAGCACCTCACCTGAGGTCGTTTTCCAGGAATGAATTGAATCACCCCGCGTTTTGTAGTCACAGTGACGTCTGCTTCCCCTCAAAATCGGTTGTTTGGGTCGGGAGCGTCGAATGGCTACTTCGGCCAAAGCGGTCTGTCAGCATGGTGGAACGTAACGACCGGTTTACACCGAACTTCGGACACGTCCCCTGCTGGGCTGTTCAATTCAGGCTGACCATCACATTAAGCCGATCACCTCACACCTCTTAGGGACCTCTTTAAGCAATCCTGAAAGGTTCGTTTCAAGCGATGTGATCTTGACAGTATCTTCGCGTGTGTCAACAATGAACACATTGCACATCCAGCGGGTTTTTTGCCATGAGTGAAGACATTGGTCTGCGCATCCGCGTGGATGATAAACTGCGGCACGAATTTATCGAGATTTGTAAGGCGCGAGATACCACGGCGGCTCAAGTTCTCCGTGCATTCATGAGATCGTATGTCGAAGAGCATGGAGAAAGAATTCGACAACCTAGGCTCTTTGAAGCCCCCTCCTCTCTGGACTCAGTGATTCGCGAGCCGACTAATGCTGAAAATAATAGATGAAAAAGCTCACGACAATTTCGCTGTTCGCTGGTGGTGGCGGACTAACCCTTGGTATCGGCAAAGCTGGTTTCGAAACGTTGTTCGCGACGGATTTGGAGCCCTCTTCAGCAGCAACCTTTGGCATCAATCTTCCTAAAGTCCCTTTCTATCAAGGTGACGTACGGCGCTTAAGCAGAGATTTGCTTGAAAAAAATATTGGCAATAGGAAAGTCGATTTGGTTGTTGGAGGACCTCCTTGCCAAGGCTTTTCAACTCTAGGCGACCAAAACCCCGCGGATCCAAGAAATGGACTTTTCTGGTGCTTTGCGAGGGTGGTGGAATGGCTTGCCCCTCCGTGCTTCTTGATGGAAAACGTTAATTATCTCCGTACCCAATATGGCGGGCGGTATGAGCGCGAGATCGTCGAAGCCTTTGAGCGCTTGGGTTATCACGTTTGGGTGACAACGCTTAACGCTGCAGACTTCGGTGTCCCGCAAGTCCGAAAAAGAGTTTTCTTCTTTGGCTCCAAGTTAGAGTTCCCATTTAAATGGCCTACTCCAACTCACGGTACTTCTGAGACACCGTACGAAACTGTTTGGCAAGCAATTGGTGATTTGAGTCATGGGGCCACCGAGATCCAGAATCATTCGTTTCTACGCCACGGGGACACCGTTGTCGCAAGGTACCGCTTGATTCCTGAGGGGGGGCGAATGCCGCCTCCGGCGGAGCTACCTGAGGAAATCCGCCGCAAAAATTTCGGAAATACATACAAGCGACTACACCGTCATCGGCCGTCGCTTACGCTTGTTCCCGGAAACAACGCATTTCCTGTGCACCCTATAGAGCATCGCAGCCTGTCTCCTCGTGAGGCAGCCCGTTTACAGACTTTTCCGGACCACTACGTGTTTCAGGGCTCTCGCGCTGAACAGTGCAAACTTGTTGGCAACGCGGTCCCGGTCTTGCTGGCTCAGCGACTGGGAGAGGCAATCAAGGCCCATATTGCGGGAGAAGTGCCTGCGTCCGAGGGCGAGCAACTGCAATCATCTATATCAAACGTACCAAGGAATACACGGACAGTGAAAACACAGCCGAAGGTAAAACCGACTGATGTAACGGCGGTGAGCTTCTTTACCGGAATAGGCGGGCTCATGCTCGGGTTCCTTAACGCCGGAGTACGTGTTGCAGCGTCGTACGACATGAAAAACAGTGTCGAAAAGAACCTAAATCTCAACTTCCCTAATGTCCAACATGTTCGAGCGGACGTCGCTGAGTTGTCCCTTGATGACGTTAAGGCGCAGTTGGCGGGTCAAAAAGTCGATATTGTTTTTGGAGGGCCCCCCTGCCAAGGATTTTCGATTTTCGGTAGACGGCGGTTCGTAAATACTCAAGACCACCGACCTGATCAGGACGAGCGGAATGAGCTTTCGCTGAAATACGTCGATTTGGCAATTGGTTTGGCACCGCGCGTAATTTTTTTGGAAAATGTGAAAGGGTTTACCTCAACACCTAGAGGCAACTCGAGCTATTTGGTGGAAATTGAAAGGCTTCTCCACGAGGCCGGGTACGAGCTTGAGTATCGTGTCGTGAATTGCGCAGATTATGGTATTCCGCAACTCAGAGAGCGCTTCATACTAGTAGCATGGGCTCAAGGTCTGAAATTTCAATGGCCAGAACCAAAACACTTTATGGCCCCAAAATCATGGCAAAAAGCCTACGTAACTGTTGGGGATGTGCTCACCGATTTGATGGATACATCCACCCATAGCGCGGACTTCAGCCACGTTCCAATGGCACACAAGGAACTTGTGATTGAGCGATATAAGCTAATCCCGGAGGGTGGAAGGCTTCCTGAAAGCGGTCTGCCTGAACACCTGAAGAAAGGCTATCGAACCGACGAAGTCAAAAATTTCAGCCATGTTTACAAGCGTTTGTCTATGAGCGCGCCCGCAACAACAATGGTTCCAGGGCATAATGCTTTCCCTGTACACCCTATTCTTCACCGGACGTTGACTGTGCGAGAGGCTGCACGGATTCAAACATTTCCAGATTGGATGCGGTTTGTAGGTACGCGGCAGCAGCAATGTACCCTTGTTGGTAACGCAGTACCTCCTTTGCTTGCTGAGATATTCGCAAATAACATTGTGAAAACCATCAAGGGAAACTTCGATTCTGAAGGTTATAAGCGAGACGTATACGATCTAGCGACTGCAAAATGACTAACCACGATATATTGGCGTACGCAGTGGCCACGGAGGCCGTCGCCCGCTTGAGAGCGGGAGCGGCTCCTTGGAATTCGATTTTTTCCGCCAGCGCCTACATAACCGCGTCTCGCGCTTGGCCTGTCCCCGACTTCGTCCTGGTCGACAGCACGAACTCGCTAACCATCGCTGCAGAGTTCAAGCCCCCTCTTCAGTCCAAGCGCGAATACCTGACAGGTCTGGGCCAAGCGATCGCGTATTCAAAAGATTTTCACTACGGGTTGTTGATCCTTCCAGAAATCGCAGATGATGGATACCCAATCGCTAGGCATGTTGTTGATGTTCTACAGCAGGGGTCTCTTGCTGGGATTCCTGTTGGCGTCCTTAGCTATGCGCCAGCTACCTTCTCCCCCCATCATCCCGCGTTTACGGAAGCACATTTCTTCTCTCCCCGCTCCACGGCGCCTAGCCACCTTGCTCATCTCGACAATAGCTTCTACGCCAAATGGCGAGAAATGAGTCCACAAGAGGTTTTGCTTTTGCTTGCATTTTGTTACGACGAGATGCGCACACCGTCCTCATCATCGGGGACTGTCCGAGACCGTGCCTTTGATCTCCTGTGGCAGGAGATTCAAGCTGGGAGAGTAACGCATTGGGCAGGAGGGGTTCGCCACTATTCGGCGGGAACCAAAACAGCAGTCAGCAAAAATTACCGGAATTTCCTATTCCATTTAGGGTGGACTGAGGCGGATGGGGCGTTAACGAAGGAGGGTTTGGATGCTCTCCACGTAGGTACCTTGTATGGCCATTCCTCTCGCCCTTTTGGGGATTCCATTGCTACGGCTGCGCTTACGACTGGCAAGCACCTGATTCTCTTCAATGCAATCAGTGAATTTCAAGATTCGCTTGGCAGCGCGTTCCCGAATGAGAGCGACTGGCTAGATCAACTTGAGTCATTCTTAGAGGTGAAGGGGTTGCTGAAACGTAACCCAGCCCGTGGCGCAGCTGCCATAGCAGGTTCAGCCAGGCAATTTCTCAAGGCAGAAAAACAGTTCTGGAAAAATCTTGAATTAATTATTCCAAGAGGAAGCCGCGTATTTCATCCTAGCCGAGGATTCATTTTCAATTGGTCGCGCATCACGGATCTCCTTCAGTCCTCCCTGTGACCAACTGAAGCTGTCGCGACTCATTCCATCGCATGGTGGTATGCTGCCCTGTGCTGTAGGCGTCCAGCCCCAGCACGACCGTCTTCATGTTGTCGAACAGCACCTCCTGCGGCACCTCGTGGAAATAGTCACACGCGGCCTGCAAGTAGGCACGTACCGACTCAAAGCTCTCGCAGATGACAAAGCGCACGAACGACATGCGGCTATAACCCAGTGTGGCCACGAAGGCCGATAGCGGCGACCGTCCGCGAAACACCACGAAATCCGCCTGCATCCGACGTCCGGGCTCGGTTTCGAAACGAACCGCTGGGCAACGTCAGACCGCCTTCATAGCCCTGCGCTTGGATTCGACGGCTGACGAGGTTGGGTGATCGCGTTCTTCGATTGAACGGGGCGCGGTAGACGCCGATTGCCAGCAGTTTTTCTTTGCCGTCGATCCGGTATTTGAGGCGTCAGTGCTTGGCGCTGTTCAGATTCATATGGATTCCCGTGGACGACGCCAAAAACAAAAAACCCGCAAGCCAAAAAAGCTTTGCGGGTTTCAGTCGGCACCCCTCGAAGGGGTTTGGTGCCCAGGGCCGGACTCGAACCGGCACACCTTGCGGCGGGGGATTTTGAGTCCCCTGCGTCTACCAATTTCGCCACCTGGGCATACAGAGATCGGCAGTTTACCCAAAGAGGGAGTAAATGTAAACGCTCATTCGCGATCTTTTTTCAGGGTCAGTGCGTGATCGTACAGCGCCTTCTTGTTTGCCCCGGTCAGTTTGGCCGCCAGCGCGGCGGCTTGTTTGGTCGGCAGTTCGGCCGCCAGGGTGGCGAGTACGTGCAGCGCTTCGGCGCTCGGGCCTTCGTCTTGCGGCACGGGCGGGGCGGCGTCGATGACCAGCACGAATTCGCCGCGTTGCTGATTGGCGTCGTCGGTGACGAAGGCCAGCATCTCGCCGGCTGGCAGGGTGCGCAGGGTTTCGAAGGTTTTGGTGAGTTCGCGGGCGATGAACAGCCGTCGCTCGGGGCCGAGTTCGGCCACGATGTCCTGCAGGGTGTCCAGGATGCGATGCGGCGCTTCGTAGCACACCACGCTGTATTCGGTTTGGCGCCATTGCGCCAGCGTGCGGCGCCGTTCGCCCGATTTGGGCGGCAGGAAGCCGTGGAACAGGAACGACGGTGCGGTCAGGCCGCTGGCCGATAGCGCCGTCACGACCGCGCTGGCGCCCGGTAGCGGGCAGACCGGCAGGTCCGCCGCGCGCACGGCTTCGACCAGCCGAGCGCCGGGGTCGGAGATGGCGGGGGTGCCGGCATCGGAGACTTGGACGACGATCAGGCCTTCGCGCAGCCAGCCGATGACTTGCTCGGCCATGGCGCGCTCGTTGTGTTCGCGCAGGCTGACGAGCTTGGGAGCGTGCAGGCCGTAGGCTTTGAGCAGTTGCCCGGTGACGCGGGTATCTTCTGCGCAGACCACGTCGGCGGCGGTGAGCGCAGCCAGGCCGCGCGCGGTGATATCCGCCAGATTTCCAATGGGAGTGGCCAGAACATATAATGACCCGGGTAGGAAAGACTCCCCGGACGACTCAATCAAGCGAGCGAACGAAGTATGCAAAAACTGGCTCCACTGATGGTTGGTGCACTGGTGGCATGGCTGAACATGGCCCATGCGCAGGAACCCGACTATATCATTCAAAGCAATGCCGCGCCGCTCAATCCGCTGAGTGTCTCCCCCCTTGCCCAGCCCCGGCCCGCACCGGCTCCGCCACCGACGTCGGCGCCACCCGCCGCGCCTGTGTCGGTGCCGCAGGTTGTTCCTCCCGCACCGGTGCCGACGCCTGCTCCAGTTCCTCAAGCCGCGTCCGCGCCGCAGCCGATGCCGCTGGCGTCGAGCAAGCCCAAGCTGAAGATCGGCGTGTTGCTGCCGACCGGTTCGGCTACGTTCGGCGAGGCCGCGCAGGTGGTGCGCGATGGCATGGATGCCGCCGCCGCCACCGATGGCCAGGCCGAGTTGGTGTATGTCGACGAGCAAACGCGCGATCTGGTGGCGCGTTATCGTGCGCTGGTGGCTTCCGGCGTGCGCGTTGTGGTGGGGCCGTTGACCCGGCCTGGCATCGCCGCCATCGCCAAGGATGTGTCGGTGCCAACTTTGGCGCTCAATGCCGTCGACCCCGCACTCAAGGCTAGCCCGCGCCTGTTGAGCCTGTCGTTGATTGTGGAAGGCGAGGCGCGGCAGGTGGTGCGCATCATGCAGGAAGACGGCCGAGGTAAGCCGCTGGTGGTCAGCACCGCCGATCCGTTGTCGCGGCGCTTGACCCAGGCGTTCGTCGACGAGTGGCAGAAGCGCACCGGGGTGACCCCGTCCGTGCTCGACTGGCCGTTCGATGCCGCCATGACCGGCGCTTTGGCGCAGGCCGATGCGGTGTTCATCGCCATGACGCCGCACGAGGCTTCCGCCTTGAAGGCCGCCTTGCCGGCGACGCTGTCGGTCTACGCCACTTCGCAGTTGGATACGCGCAAGCCCGATGCATCGCTGGCCGGCATCCGCTTTATCGATATGCCGTGGTTCCTGATGCCGGGGCAAGAGCAGGTTAAGCATTATCCGCGGCCGTCGGCGGCGCTGACTATGCAGACCGAACGGTTGTACGCCTTGGGCATCGATGCCTACCGTCTGGCGGTGCTGATGGCCAATGGCAAACCGGCGCCCGGCACGCTCAAATTGTCCGGGGTGACCGGCGATTTGATGTTGGGTCACGATCGCCAGTTTGAGCGAACTTTGCCACTGGCGGTGATGATGCCGGATAATAACGGCCAATGAATAAGATCGGCCGTGAGGCCGAGGATCGGGCATTGAGCTGGCTGTTGCGCCAGGGGCTGGTATTGGTCGAGCGCAATTGGCGTTGCCGGGGGGGCGAACTGGACCTGGTGATGCGCGATGCCGGCGTTTGGGTGTTTGTCGAAGTGCGCCATCGCGGCGATAGCCGGTTCGGCGGCGCCGCGGAGAGTCTGACGCGCGCCAAGCTTGCGCGCCTGCAGCATGCGGCGACTTTATATATGCAAGGCAAGGGGTTGTTCGATGCCCATTGCCGTTTCGATGCCGTGCTGTCGCGAGGCGACGGTGGGCTGGACTGGATTAAAAATTTTCTGGCGTGAAGTCGCGCGGAAGGAAAAGCATGGATTTGATCGAGCGTGTCAACGCACATTTTTTGGATAGCATCGCCGCCAAGCAGGAAGCGATGGCTTCATTGGCGCCGGTCGTGGCCGCCGCGGCCGAGCGCATGGTGCAGTGCTTCATGGGCGAAGGCAAGATTTTGTCTTGCGGCAACGGCGGTTCCGCCGCCGATGCACAGCATTTCGCGGCCGAGATGGTGGGGCGGTTCGAGAAGGAGCGCATGGGCTTGCCGGCTATTTCGCTGGCCACCGATACCTCGGCGCTGACCGCCATCGGCAACGATTACGATTTCGACATGGTGTTCTCCAAGCAGGTACGTGCCTTGGGTCATGCCAACGATATCCTGCTGGCGATCTCGACTTCGGGTAATTCGGCCAACGTGATCGAGGCCATCGGCGCCGCGCACGAGCGCGGTATGTGCGTCATCGCATTGACCGGGCGCGATGGCGGCAAGATCGCCGAGGTGCTGTCGCCGGACGACTTGCTGCTCAATGTGCCGGTGATGCGCACTTGCCGCATTCAAGAGGTTCACATCCTGTTGATCCACGCGGTCTGCGATGCGGTCGACTATATGCTGCTGGGGGCCGAATGATGCGCCGTTCTCTGATGACCGTTTTGCTGGCGGCTGCGCTCGGCTCGGCGCTGAGCGGCTGCTTCCCCCTGATCGCCGGCGGTGTGGCCGGAACGGCCATGGTGGCCAGCGACCGCCGCACCAGCGGGGCCTATGTCGACGACCAGTCCATCGAACTCAAGGCTTCGTCGCAGCTGTCGAACAAATTCCCCAATGCCCATATCAACGTCAATAGCTTCAACCGTACCGCGCTGATGACCGGCGAGGTGGCGAGCGACGACGAGCGTCTGCGCGCCGAGATGGTGGTGCGCGCGCTGCCGGGCGTGAAGCGGGTGGAAAACTACACGGTCGTGGCCGATCCGACGACTTTCAGCCAACGCAACAACGACACCTGGATCACCACCAAGGTGCGTAGCCGCTTGGTCAGCGGCAAGGGTAATTACTCGTCGCAAGCCATTAAGTTGGTGACCGAGCGTGGCGTGGTCTACATGATGGGCCTGGTTACGCGGGAAGAGGGCGATGCCGTGGCCGAGGTGGCTAGCCAGACGGCCGGCGTGCAGAAAGTCGTGACCTTGTTCGAATATCTCAATGCGATACCGGCTTTGCCGGCCGACGCTTCGTCGGCGCAGTAGCGCCGCATTTCCCTGCGCCGTCGTCTGCCCTCAGCGGCCGGATGACGGCGCCAGCATATCGGTGCACAGCACGTGCATCGATTCGTCGATCTCAATTGCCATCGATAGCGTGACACAGGTTCGGGTATCGGTCATCGACAGGTACGGCTCGCTCATGTACAGCACGCCGGGTTGATCGATGGCGTGCTGGAAGTAGGCCCGGCGCGACCAGATGGCGCCGGTGGTGTCGGCCAGCGGGGCGAATTTGGGGTGGGTGCTCTGGGTCGCGGCCTGTTTGGTGTTGAGGTTGCGGCCGATCTGGCGCCCTTCGCTATCGAGCAGGAAGCAGCGCAAGACATTGGGCATCGACAGCAGCGGCCGCGCCGCTTCGTCGAACGGCGTGTTCTGGATCAGCAGGATGGCGCTTTGCACGAAGGACTGGCGTGCCAGTTCGAGCTGGCGCCGAGTGATCTTGCGCCGTAGCAGGTCGCGCACCATCAGTTCGTCCCAGCGCGCATCGATGCGCGGGGTGATCAGTTCGTCGCCGTCGGGGGCCAGGCCGGGCCGAGCGATGTAATCGCCTTGCACCAGATCGCAGCCCGATTCCAGTGCGACCAGCACGTCGTTGTCGGTTTCGATGCCTTCCTGGATCACCAATGCACCAGATTCGTGCATCAGATGCACCAAACGGAACAGCAGATTGCGCAGGCGCGGATTGTTGCTGGCGCTACGCAGCAGTTGGCGGTCGAATTTGACCAGGTCGGGCTCCATTTCGCAGATGTGGTCGAGATGCGCGTGGCCGACACCGAAGTCGTCGATGGCGATCAGGAATCCCTGCTTGCGCAGTTGGCGTATGCATTGCTGCAGCTTGTCGTCGCCGCCGAGGGCGTGCTCCTGCACTTCCAATACCACGCTTTGCGGTGAGAGGCCGGCGGCGGCGATCGACTCGGTGACCAGGGCGGTGCGTGCCGGATCGATCAGCGAAGCCGGGTGTACATTGAGAAACAGCCAGCGCGGTTCGCTTGGCACCGGGGCGTGGGCGACATGGGTGCGCAAGATGGCCAGATCAAGCTGATAACAGGCTTCGGGATCTTCCATCAATGCAAAAACCTGCCCCGGCATCAACGGTCGGCCGGCATGCTTGGCGCGTAGCAGGGCTTCGAAGCCGACAGTGCGGCGGTGCGCCAGACTGTAGATCGGCTGAAAGTGCGAGCTGAGCGCGAGTCCGGCATGTTCTGTCGGCGCCTGATTCATCTTGGATCTCCCGAAACCTGCAAACGGAATGCCGCTTAGCATTCCAATGGTGCAACCATATCTTCTGACAGCTTACCAAGCAAGCAGCATTCCAGTATGACAAGCACCATGAAAAAAGGGCCGCGAGGGCCCTTTTTTGTCGTTGCAACCGATGGCGTCAACTTTGTTGAATGCCGGAGACCATCCACTTGCCGTTGGTGTCGGCGCTCTTGATGAAATGCCAGGTTTCCGAGAACGGCACCGGCGCCGCGTTGACTTCTTCGCTGACTTGTCCCAAGAAGCGCACGCTGGCGACGATGCGGCCGTTTTCTTCGCTGCATTCGACCAATTGGCAATCCAGGTTGGTGAAGTCGGCGACCGCTTGATTGCCGGCGATGTCGTGACGCAGTTCTTCGAACAGCTCCGGGGTCATATAACGGCGCACTTCGTCCAGCGAGTCGGGCGAGTTCAGGCTTTGCAGGTGCAGGAAGATGCCCTTGGCCTGGCGCAGGAAATACGGGGTTTCGGTGCCATCCGGCAGGCGGCGGGTGTCGAATGCCGCGGTGGGCGCCGCATTGCCGCCATTGTTCGGGAAGCCGGAACCGATGGCCGGAATCGGATCGAAGCGATTGTCGTTGGCCAGCGGCTGCGCCGAAGGCGGCGCGGGGCGATGGGCCTGCGGGGCGTGTTCCGGCATGGCCATACGGCGGCGGAACCATACCAGGCCGATCAGGAAGACCGCGCCGAGCAGGATGACCCAATGCCAAGGAATGCCGGGTTGTTGCGGCGCCTGCTCAGCGGCGGCTGCTGCCGGTGCCGAAGCGGTCGCCGGTGCGGCGTTGGCCTTGTTCGACATGGCGGAGCCCGCCATGTAGCCGACCGCGGCGCCGGCCGCGCCGGCGGCGATGGCGGTGCCGACGCCGACACCCTTCTTCTGCGGTTGTGCCGGTACCTGGGCGGGCGCGGGTTGCGGTGCCACAGGCGTCGTCTGGCGCTGGTAGGACTGCGTGGGCGCGGCGCGGCGCATGCCGACGCTACGTCCCTTGCCCATGCGTGCCGCTTCGGCCAACGGCGAGAGCAGCAAAGAAATCAGTGAGAAGGCGAGAATCGCCGTCTTCGCGCGAGAATTCATAACCTAGTTTTCCCAAGTGAGATGTCAGCATGCTTTCGGACACCGACATGTTCAGTTAGTTCAGGGGCGCATCGCGGATTTCAAGTACTTCGACATCTTGTTCGCTCACGCGGAAACGCACGTCGGTGTCGAACAGGCGCACGCCATAAACTCTGGCGGGGTCATCCTGGTAGGCGGGGCGCGGGTCTTGCGCCAGGATCTGGTCCACCAGCCGGCGGAAGTCCGCGGGCAGGGTCGGACGGGCGTTCAGATCCGCTTCGGCCCGCGCACTCCAGTTGACGGGCAGTTGCGGCGGTGGGCCGTCGACGAAGCCGCTTCGCGCGTCGGGGCGCGACTCGACAAACGGGATATAGGGCTTGATGTCGAGTACCGGTGTGCCGTCGAGCAGATCGGCGCCGTTCAGTATCAGCCGCACACCTTGATCCCGTTCGATACCGGCCAGTTCGACCAGCGACAGCCCGATCGGATTCGGCCGGTGGGTCGAGCGGCTGGCGAACACGCCGACCTTGGCGTTGCCGCCGAGGCGTGGCGGCCGGATCAGCGGTGTCCAACCGCGCGCGGCGGTTTCATGGAACACGAACTGCAGCCAGATGTGCGAAAAGGTTTCCAGCCCGCGCACCGTATCCGGGTGGTCGAACGGCGGCAGCAGCACCAGTTCGGCACGCGCGGCGGGGGCAAGCGAACTTTGGCGTGGAATGCCGAATTTCTCCTTGAACGGAGAGCGGATCAGGCCAATGGGCTCGAAGGTGAATTGCATTGCCGCATTATAACCCACCGATGCGCGCCGATTCGTTCGAATCGGCGCGTGCGGATGGGGTTATTTGCTGCCGAAGTGCTTGTCGTAGCGCTTGCTCAATCGGTTCATCGACAGCAGCATGAAAAAGTCGGCGCAGTTGAAGTCCGGATCCCAGGCCGGTTCGCCGCAAACAAAGGCGCCGGCACGCAGGTAACCCTTGATCAGCGGCGGCATCGGCGCCGGCGCGGCGTCGTCCACCACGCGATCCAATGGCAGCGGCAATAGCGGGAACACTCGCCATTCGGCCGGGGCCAGATGGCTGGCTTCCAGTTGGCGATACAGGCTCACGGCCTGATGGCCGCCATCGGCCAGGCTGACGCTGGCGCAGCCGGCGAGGTATTCGCAGCCGTGCTTGCGTACGTAATCGGCCAGACCGGCCCACAATAGCGTGATGACGCCGCCGGTACGGAAATCTTTGTGTACGCAGGAACGCCCCACCTCGATCAGCCGCGGACGCAGGTGGTCGAGCCGGGCAATGTTGAATTCGTGTTCCGAGTACAGGCTCGGCGCGCGCGCCGCGGCCTCCGGCGTCAGCATGCGGTAGGTGCCGACGACCATGCCCGTGGCGTGATCCTCGACGATCAAGTGTTCGCAGTAATCGTCGTACTCGTCGCAGTCCAGCCCCAGATCGGCCGAGGCCAGCTGGGCGCCCATTTCGCCGGCAAATACGTCGAAACGCAGCTTCTGGACGCGCAGCAGATCGCCCGCGCCTTGGGCCAGACGCAGCGACAGCTTGTTTTCACGGCGGGCAGCTAGGTTTTGATTCAGTTGCATGCTTGGCTCCAATGGCTGTTGGTGGGGATCATGCTAAGCAGCGCGTTTGAAGTTTGTATGTAATGCCGATGACTATCCGGTTACAGCGGCGCGGCCCGTTTTGAGGCGAACGCGCCGCTGTATGTGAATTGAAAGAAATCAAAAGCTTAAATTCGATCGGAATTTGACGTAAAATGATACGTTTTTAGCTGAATTTCGAGCAGGCCATGATTTATCCGACGCATTTCGACGTCATCGTCGTAGGGGGCGGTCACGCCGGCACCGAGGCGGCGCTCGCCGCCGCCCGTATGGGACGCCAGACCCTACTGTTGAGCCACAACATCGAATCGCTCGGCCAGATGTCTTGCAATCCGTCCATCGGCGGTATCGGCAAGGGGCATCTGGTGCGCGAGGTGGATGCGCTCGGCGGCGCCATGGCGTTGGCGACCGACATTGGCGGTATCCAATTCCGCACTTTGAACGCGTCCAAGGGGCCGGCGGTGCGTGCCACCCGCGCCCAGGCCGACCGCGTGCTGTACAAGGCGGCGATCCGCCACATGCTGGAAAACCAGCCCAATTTGATGCTGTTCCAGCAGCCGGTGGACGATCTGCTGCTGGAAGGCGAGCGCGTGATCGGCGTCAAGACCGCCATCGGCGTCGCGTTCCACGGCAAGACCGTGGTGTTGACCGCCGGCACTTTCCTTGCCGGCAAGATTCACGTCGGCCTGTCCAATTACACAGGCGGCCGTGCCGGCGACCAGGCGGCGTCGGTGCTGGGCGCCAAGCTGCGCGAATTGAGCCTGCCGGTCGGCCGTTTGAAGACCGGTACGCCGCCGCGTATCGACGGCCGCTCCATCGATTTTTCCGTCATGGAAGAACAACCGGGCGACGCGCCCGAGCCGGTGTTTTCGGTGAGGGGTTCGCGCGCCATGCATCCGCGCCAGCTGCCGTGCTGGATTACCCACACCACCACGCAGACGCACGACATCATCCGCTCCGGTTTCGACCGCAGCCCGATGTTCACCGGCGTGATCGAGGGGGTCGGCCCGCGCTACTGCCCGTCGATCGAGGACAAGATCAACCGCTTTGCCGATAAGGACAGCCATCAGATCTTCCTCGAACCGGAAGGGCTGGATACGCACGAGTATTACCCTAACGGCATCTCCACCAGTCTGCCGTTCGATATCCAGCTGGCCGCCGTGCGCAGTATTCCGGGGCTGGAGAACGCGCACATCCTGCGTCCCGGTTACGCCATCGAGTACGACTACTTCGATCCGCGTGGCTTGAAGTCCACCTTCGAAACCAAGGCCATCCACGGCTTGTTCTTCGCCGGCCAGATCAACGGCACCACCGGCTATGAAGAAGCGGCGGCCCAAGGGTTGTTCGCCGGGATGAACGCCGCGCTGTTGGCGAGCGAGGAGGAGGGCTGGTGTCCGCGCCGCGACGAGGCCTACCTGGGGGTGTTGGTCGACGACCTGATTACCAAGGGGGTGTCCGAGCCGTATCGCATGTTCACCAGCCGCGCCGAGTTCCGCCTGCAGTTGCGCGAGGACAATGCCGATCTGCGCCTGACCGAGGCCGGCAGGCGCTTCGGCCTGGTGGGCGACGCGCAGTGGGAGGCGTTCTGCCGCAAACGCGATGCCGTCGAGGCGGAAAAAGCCCGGCTCAAGGCGACGTGGGTGCATCCGGCGCGTAGCGACCAAGCCATGTTGACGGCTTTGCTCGGCCGGCCAATCGAGCGCGAGTACAATCTGCACGATCTGCTGAAGCGGCCGGATGTGACCTATGCCGCCTTGATGGCCTTGCCGGAAGCCCAGGCCGGCGTCGATGACGACGTGGTTGCCGAGCAAGTGGAAATTCAGGTCAAATACCAAGGCTATATCGACCGTCAGAACGACGAACTGGCGCGGCGGGACAATCTGGATGAAGTGCGGTTGCCGGCGGACATCGATTACGCCCTGGTTGCGGGCCTGTCGAAGGAAGTGCAGCAGAAGCTTAACGGCCAGCGCCCGGAGACCCTGGGGCAGGCATCGCGCATCCAGGGGGTGACCCCGGCGGCCATCGCCTTGCTGATGGTGCACCTGAAACGCGGTTTCGGCGACGCCAAGAAAACCGCCTGACGATAACAAGGTAGGGTGCCGTCGCCGGCCAAGGCACGGCGGGGCGCCCGCGGGACTCGTGACACGTAAGGGTGAGCAAAATAAATACAATCAGCGAACTGTCTTTGGGGCTGGAAAGCATCGGGCTCGATCTGAGCGCCCGGCAATTGGCCTCGCTCGATGCCTATCTGGCCTTATTGGCCAAATGGAATCAAACCTACAATCTCACCGCCGTGCGCGAAACCGAGCGCATGGTCAGCTACCACTTGCTCGACAGCCTGACGCTGGTGCCGCATCTCGACGGCGGAACGCGGTTGCTGGACGTCGGTTCCGGCGGCGGCATGCCGGGCATTCCGGCGGCGATCGCCCGCCCGGATCTGCAGGTGGTGTTGTTGGACGCCAACCACAAAAAGACGACTTTCTTGCGTCAAGCGGCAATCGAGTTGAAACTGCCCAATGTCGAAGTGATGACCGAGCGGGTTGAGCTATTCCAGCCGGAGCGGAAATTCGACCGAATCACCAGTCGCGCTTTTGCCGAACTGGCCGAATTCGTTAAGTTGACCCGCCATTTGCTGGCAGAGGACGGCCAGTTCGTGGCGATGAAGGGGGTCTACCCTTACGAGGAGATCGCCCAATTGCCCGCCGACATCGCGGTCAGCGAAGTGGTGCCGGTCAGCGTGCCCGGCCTCGATGCCGAGCGCCATCTGGTGAGAATGGTGATGCAATGACTAGCCGCATAATCGCGGTCGCGAATCAAAAAGGCGGCGTCGGCAAGACCACCACCGTGGTCAACTTGGCCGCCAGTCTGGCCGAACTCGGCCGCCGCGTGCTGATCGTCGACCTCGATCCGCAGGGCAATGCCACGATGGGTAGCGGCATTGCCAAGCAAACCCTCAATCACAGTATCTATCACGTCTTGCTCGGCCACGCCGACGCGCGCGACGTGCGCCAACATGCGCGCGAGGGCGGCTTCGACGTGTTGCCGGCCAACCGCGATCTGGCCGGTGCCGAGATCGAGCTGGTGCAGGAACTGGCGCGCGAGCAACGGTTGAAGAATGCGCTGGCGCAACTCGAAGGCCTCTACGATTACATCCTGATCGACTGCCCGCCCTCGCTCAATCTGCTGACCCTCAATGGCCTGGTGGCGGCCGACGGCGTGCTGATTCCCATGGTGTGCGAATACTATGCGCTCGAAGGCTTGTCCGATCTGGTCGGTACGCTGCGCAAAGTGCGCGCCGCCGTCAATCCGCGTATCGAGATCCTCGGGTTGTTGCGCACCATGTTCGATGCGCGCAGCAACCTGTCGCAACAAGTCGCCGATCAGTTGGCGCAGCATTTCCGCAACAAGGTGTTCGAGACCGTCATTCCACGCAATATCCGGCTGGCCGAAGCGCCGAGCCATGGTTTGCCCGGGCTGGTCTACGACCGCAATGCGCGCGGCGCGCAAGCCTATTTAACGTTGGCGGGCGAATTGTTGACCCGTCTTGAATCTGAACCCGCACAAGCAACCCACTAAATCATGGTCAAACTCAAAGGACTCGGACGCGGCCTCGATGCGCTGCTTTCCGTTGCCGAAACGGCGGAAGACCGCTTGCAGACGCTCGCCATCGATCTGATCCGCCCGGGCAAGTACCAGCCGCGCTCGCGCATGAACGAAGAAGCGCTTAACGATTTGGCCGATTCGATCCGCTCCCAGGGGATCATCCAGCCCGTGGTGGTGCGCGAGGTCGGCTTTGGCGAATACGAGCTGATCGCCGGCGAACGGCGCTGGCGCGCGGCACGCATCGCCGGGCTCGCCGAGCTGCCGGCGGTGATCAAAACCGTGCCGGACGAAGCCGCGCTGGCGATGGCGCTGATAGAAAATATCCAGCGGCAGGAGTTGGACGCGATTGAAGAGGCGCAAGGCATTCAGCGCTTGATTAATGAATTTGGCATGAGTCATGAAACGGCCGCCCAAGCGTTAGGACGTTCGCGTAGCGCGGTGTCGAATTTGTTGCGTTTGTTGTCTCTGCCCGAGGCCATCCAATCCATGTTGCATGAAAGCCAACTGGAGATGGGGCATGCTCGCGCCTTGTTGACCTTACCGCCGCAGCGACAGATGAAACTGGCGCAAGAGGCCGTCAAACACGGCTTGTCGGTGCGCGAAGTCGAACGCCGCGCGCAGCAGGAAGACCGCCCGGCGCCGGTTCGGCCGCCGCAGGATCCCGACGTCAAGCGCCTGGCGGACACGCTGGCCGAACATCTTGGCGCCGGTGTCGCCATCCGCCATGGAAAGGGCGGAAAGGGCAAAATTACAATTGAATATTCTTCTGTCGCGGCTTTGGAGGGGATATTAGAAAAACTGCAAGTAAAATCAATGGAATGATCCTGTGTTACAAACAGTTTCGAGCGGTCGCTCGGTTGACTGATCTTCCATGCCAAGCCTATAATCGTGCGATTTTTCACAAAATCGGACATGAATAATCCGGATATAGCACGAGTGCTGCGCCTGCAGCTCAAACTGGTTCTGGCTGCGGTGGCGCTGAGCGCAATCCTTGGGGGGATGCGCGCCAATGTCGTGGTATCGACGTCCCTGGGGGGGCTTTCCGCGTTGATACCGGCCTGGGTCTACAGCCGGATCGCCTATGCCAAGCGCCATGTTCCGCCCAGCGTCCTGATGAGGGCGCATTTCCGGGGCGAGGCGGTCAAGTTCATGCTGACCGTGGCGATGTTCGGTTGCGTGCTGGTGTATTACAAGAATTTATCCGTAGCCGGTTTGTTCTGCGGATACCTTGCCGCGGTATCCGGCTATTGGTTCGGGCTTCTAATTAAATAAACAGAGAAAAGCGCAATGGCAAGCAACGCATCTGAGTATATCAAGCACCATTTGACGTTCTGGAATTCCGCCGACGGACTCTCGAGCGTCCATATCGATACCTTCTCCGTTTCCCTGCTCCTCGGTTTCCTGTTCGCTATCGTGATGGCCTACGTCGCGCGCAACGCGAAGATGGAAAACCCGGGTCGTCTGCAGCTGTTCGTCGAGTCGTTGATCGAAATGATCGACAGCCAGGTCAAGGACGTGTTCCACGCCAAGAGCAAGCTGGTGGCGCCGCTCGCGCTGACCATCTTCTGCTGGGTGTTCCTGATGAACGCCATGGACATGCTGCCGGTCGACCTGATTCCGACGGCCGCCCAGTGGATCGGCCACAGCTTCTTCGGCATGGAACCCGAGCACGTGTACTTCCGCGTGGTGCCGTCGGCCGACGTCAACGCCACCTTCGCGATGTCGCTGTCGGTGCTGTTCCTGATCTTCGCCTTCTCGATCAAGCACAAGGGTGTGGGCGGCTACGGCAAAGAACTGCTGACGGCGCCGTTCCATGCCTCGGGTCCGGTAGGCACCCTGATCCTGGCCCCGATCAACTTCGTCTTCCAGTTGATCGAATTGCTGGCCAAACCGATTTCGCTGTCCTTGCGGTTGTTCGGCAACATGTACGCCGGCGAACTGATCTTCATTCTGATCGCGCTCCTGCCGTGGTGGTGCCAATGGGCTCTGGGGGGTCCGTGGGTCATCTTCCACATTCTGATCATTACGCTGCAGGCGTTCGTTTTCATGATGCTGACCGTCGTGTACTTGAGCCTGGCAGTCGAAAGCCATTGATTTAGTCGTAAAGCTTTAAACCCTTTTTCCAACCATACGTGTTTCAAAGTTCTTAGGAGAATTAAATGGAAGCATTCGTTTCTCAGATCCAGTCGATGACCGCTCTGGCCGCTGCCCTGATCATTGGCATGGGCGCCCTCGGTACCGCCATCGGCTTCGCCATTCTGGGCGGCAAGTTCCTGGAGTCCTCCGCACGCCAACCGGAAATGATCGCGGTTCTGCAAACCAAGCTGTTCATTATCGCCGGTCTGCTTGACGCGGTATCGATGATCGGTGTCGGCGTTGCCCTGCTGTACACCTTCAACAACCCGTTCCTGTCCGCTGCCCTGGCCGCCATTCATCAGCACGCTGGTTAATCAGCCTGAAAACGGTGTTGTAGACACTCTACTGGAGGAAAACAAGCGTGGAATTTAACGCGACATTACTGGGTCAGGCGCTGACGTTCGCCGTCTTGGTATGGTTCACCATGAAGTTTGTTTGGCCTCCGCTTACCAACATGATGGATGCTCGCGCCAAGCGCATCGCCGACGGCTTGTCCGCCGCCGAGCGCGGCAAGCAGGATCTGGAAGCTGCCGAGAAGCGCGTCGCCGACGAGCTGCGCAAGGCTCGCCAACAAGCGACCGAAATCCTGCACGCTGCCGAAAAGCGCGCTCATCAGATCGTCGATGAAGCGGCCGACGCCGCGCGCGCCGAAAGCGCACGCATCGTGGCCGACGCAAAGACCGAAATCGATCAAGAAGTCATGCGCACCAAGGAAACCCTGCGACTGCAAGTGGCCGAACTGGCCGTTGCCGGCGCGCAGCAAATCCTGAGTCGCGAGATCGATCCGGCCAAGCACGCCGATCTGCTCGCCTCCATCAAAGCGGAGTTTTAAGACACTCATGGCAGAACTCATTACCGTCGCAAGGCCCTACGCCGAAGCGGTATTCAGTCTGGCAAGCGAAGAACGGCGCCTCGACGCCTGGCTCGAAGCGCTCGAGTTGCTGGCTGCCATGGTGAACAACCCGGACGTGGCGAATGCCGTCACCAACCCGAAACATACCGCAGAAGAGATTGAGGCATTGTTCCTGGACGTTTTGGGCGAGCGCGCCGACAACGAGGTGAAACGCTTCGTGGCCATGCTCATCGAAAACAGCCGACTGATGCTGTTGCCGGAAATCGCCAAGCAGTACGCCGCGTTGAAGGCCGAGGCCGAAGGCGCGATCGAAGCCCGCGTGCAGTCCGCCTATCCGCTGACCGACGGTCAAGCGGCCGAGCTGGTGGCCACCTTGTCCAAGCGCTACGGCAAGTCCGTGCGTCTCGACGTCAAGGTTGACCCCGAACTGATCGGCGGCGCCCGTGTCCTGGTCGGCGACGACGTTATCGATGCGTCGGTCCGCGGCAAACTGTACGCCCTGGCGGCAAGCCTCAAGAATTAGGAGAGATCATGCAGTTGAACCCCTCTGAGATCAGCGATCTGATCAAAGCCAAGATCCAGAATCTGTCGGCTGGCGCAGAGACCCGTACCCTGGGTACGGTTATCTCCGTCACCGACGGTATCGTCCGGATCCACGGCCTGGCGGACGTGATGCAGGGCGAAATGCTCGAATTCCCGGGCAATACCTTCGGCCTCGCCATGAACCTGGAGCGTGACTCCGTGGGCGCCGTGATTCTCGGCGAATACGAGCACATCTCCGAAGGCGACGAAGTCAAGTGTACCGGTCGCATCCTGGAAGTGCCGGTCGGTCGCGAACTGATCGGCCGCGTGGTGAACGCGCTGGGTCAGCCGATCGACGGCAAGGGCCCGATCGGTGCCACCGAGTTCTCGCCGATCGAAAAGATCGCACCGGGCGTGATCGCCCGTCAGTCGGTATCGCAACCGATGCAAACCGGTCTGAAGGCCATCGACTCGATGGTACCGGTCGGCCGCGGTCAGCGTGAGCTGATCATCGGCGACCGTCAGACCGGCAAGACCGCCGTTGCGCTCGACGCCATCATCAACCAAAAGGGCACCGGCGTTGTCTGCATCTACGTAGCGATCGGCCAAAAGGCCTCCTCCATCGCCAACGTGGTGCGCAAGCTGGAAGAGCACGGCGCGCTGGGCCACACCATCGTGGTTGCCGCCACCGCTTCCGAAGCCGCCGCGCTGCAGTACATCGCGCCGTACTCCGGCTGCACCATGGGCGAGTACTTCCGCGACCGTGGCGAAGATGCCCTGATCGTGTACGACGACCTGTCCAAGCAAGCCGTGGCCTATCGTCAGATCTCGCTGCTCCTGCGCCGTCCGCCGGGCCGCGAAGCCTACCCGGGCGACGTGTTCTACCTGCACTCCCGTCTGCTGGAACGCGCTTCGCGCATCAACGATGTCGAAGTGGCCAAGCTGACCAATGGCGCCGTGACCGGCAAAACCGGTTCGCTGACCGCGCTGCCGATCATCGAGACCCAGGCGGGCGACGTTTCCGCGTTCGTACCGACCAACGTGATCTCGATTACCGACGGCCAGATCTTCCTGGAAACCGACTTGTTCAACGCGGGTATCCGTCCGGCCATCAACGCCGGTATCTCGGTATCGCGCGTCGGCGGCGCCGCCCAGACCAAGGTTGTCAAGAAGCTCGGCGGCGGTATCCGTCTCGCGCTGGCCCAGTACCGCGAGTTGGCTGCGTTCTCGCAGTTCGCCTCCGACCTGGACGAAGCCACCCGCAAGCAGCTGCTGCACGGCGAGATCGTGACCGAACTGATGAAGCAGAACCAGTACGCCACGCTGTCGGTTGCCGAAATGTCGCTGACCCTGTGGGCTGTGAACAAGGGCTACTACGAAGATGTGCCGGTCAAGAAGGCACTGGAATTCGAAGCCGCGTTCCTGGCCGACCTGCGTGCCAACAACGGCGCTTTGCTGGCCGACGTTGACCGTACCGGCGAACTGACCGGCGAGCAGGAACAGGTTCTGGTCAAGGCGATGGAATCCTTCAAAGCCGGCTTCAGCTACCACTGACCTTTTGACTGACTCACTACTTACGAGACATACGAAAGGTTCAGGATATGGCAGTCGGCAAAGAGATTCTCACCAAGATCCGTAGCGTGCAAAACACGCAGAAGATCACGCGCGCAATGCAGATGGTGTCGACCTCCAAGATGCGCAAGACGCAAGAGCGTATGCGCACTGCCCGTCCTTACGCCGAAAAGGTGCGCACCGTCATGGGCCACCTTGCCATGGCCAATATGACCGACGTGGTGCACCCGATGCTGGTGCAACGCCCGGTCAAGCGTGCCGGGGTGATCCTGATCACCTCGGACAAAGGCCTGTGCGGCGGCTTGAACGTCAACACCCTGAAGCGATTCTTCGCCCAGGTGAAGTCGTTGACCGACGAGGGCATCGAGGTGGACGTGTGCTGCTTGGGGCAAAAAGGTCTGGCGGCCTGCCAACGGGCGGGCCTGAACATCGCGGCCAGCGCCACCCAACTGGGTGACGTGCCGAAGATGGAACGCCTGATCGGCCCGTTGCGCGTGTTGTTCGAGAAATACGCGGAAGGTGAACTGGACGTCATCCACGTGGTGTATTCCAAGTTCATCAACACGATGAAACAGGAACCGGTCGACGAGCAATTGGTGCCGGTGAAGCCGAAGCAGATGGTCGTGGAAAGCGGACCCTCGTGGGATTACCTCTACGAGCCGAACCCGTTCTCCGTGCTGGACGTGCTGGTGCGTCGTTACCTGGAATCGGTGGTTTACCAAGCTCTGGCCGAGAACATGGCCTCGGAGCAGGCGGCGCGTATGGTCGCCATGAAGGCCGCCACCGACAACGCGGGCAACGCCATCAAGCAATTGCGCCTTGTGTACAACAAGTCGCGCCAGGCGGCGATTACCACCGAACTGTCCGAAATCGTGGCCGGAGCCGCCGCGGTATAACGCGCGCGCCGTAACAGTTTACAAGTTTAGGAACCGATAATGAGCCAAGGCAAAATCGTACAAATCATTGGCGCCGTCGTCGACGTGGAGTTTCCGCGCGACGCCATGCCAAAGGTTTATGATGCCCTGAAGCTGGTTGACCACGACCTGACCCTCGAAGTCCAGCAGCAGCTGGGCGACGGCGTCGTGCGCACCATCGCCATGGGCAGCTCCGACGGTCTGAAGCGTGGCATGGCTGTCAAGAATACCGGCGCGGCGATCACCGTACCGGTAGGCAATGCCACCCTCGGCCGCATCATGGACGTGTTGGGCAACCCGGTGGACGAAGCCGGTCCGGTACAGTCCGAAGAAGTCCGCGCCATTCACCAGTCCGCACCGAAGTTCGACGAACTGTCGAGCTCGACCGAACTGCTGGAAACCGGCATCAAGGTGATCGACCTGCTGTGCCCGTTCGCCAAGGGCGGTAAGGTCGGCCTGTTCGGCGGCGCCGGCGTGGGCAAGACCGTCAACATGATGGAACTGATCAACAACATCGCCAAGGCGCACTCGGGCCTGTCCGTGTTCGCCGGCGTGGGCGAGCGTACCCGCGAAGGGAACGACTTCTACCACGAAATGAAGGACTCCAACGTCCTCGACAAGGTGGCGATGGTGTATGGCCAGATGAACGAGCCGCCGGGCAACCGTCTGCGCGTGGCGCTGACCGGTCTGACCATGGCCGAGTACTTCCGCGACCAGAAGGATGCCACCGGCAAGGGCCGCGACGTGCTGCTGTTCATCGACAACATCTACCGTTACACCCTGGCCGGTACCGAAGTGTCCGCCTTGCTGGGCCGTATGCCGTCCGCCGTGGGCTACCAGCCGACGCTGGCGGAAGAAATGGGCCGTCTGCAAGAGCGCATCACCTCGACCCGCACCGGTTCGATCACCTCGATCCAGGCCGTCTATGTGCCTGCCGATGACTTGACCGACCCGTCCCCGGCCACCACCTTCGCGCACTTGGATGCGACCGTGGTACTGTCGCGCGACATCGCCTCGCTGGGTATCTACCCGGCCGTCGACCCGCTCGACTCCACCTCGCGCCAGCTCGATCCGCTGGTTGTCGGCGAAGAGCACTACACCGTGGCCCGCGGCGTGCAGTCCACCCTGCAGCGCTACAAGGAACTGCGCGACATTATCGCGATCCTGGGTATGGACGAATTGTCGCCGGAAGATAAGCTGATCGTGGCTCGCGCCCGTAAGATCCAGCGCTTCCTGTCGCAGCCGTTCCATGTGGCCGAAGTGTTCACCGGCTCCCCGGGCAAGTACGTGTCGCTCAAGGACACCATCAAGGGCTTCAAGGCTATTCTCGGCGGCGAGTACGACCATCTTCCGGAGCAGGCATTCTATATGCTGGGCGCCATTGAAGAGGCGGTTGAGAGAGCCAAGACCCTTAACTAAGGAGAGGGCTCATGTCCAAGATGCAGGTAGAAGTGGTCAGCTCCGAGCAGCTCATCTATTCCGGTGAAGCCGAGTTTTTGGTGGCGCCGGCGCAAGAGGGTGAAATCGGTGTGTATCCGCGACACATTCCGCTGTTGACCCAGATTCGGCCGGGCATTCTGCGCCTGACCGTTCCGGGCAGCAAGGATGAAGTCCTGGTGGCCGTCTCCGGAGGCGTCATGGAAGTGCAGCCGGAACTCGTCACTGTGTTGGCCGACACGGCCATCCGCGGCGAAGACCTCGACGAAGCGCGCGCCAACGAGGCAAAGCGCAACGCCGAAGACGCGTTGAAGAAAGCCACCGACGACCAGTCGACCGCGCGCGCGCATGCCGCGCTGGCGACGGCCATCGCCGAGCTCAAGGCGCTGGACTACCTCCGTAAGCGTCACCATTAAGACCTCTGTCTGATAGAGGTCTAAAAGGAAACTCACGATTCGTGTATAGTAGGCTGTCCCGCGAGGGGCAGCCTTTTCCTATTTTTGACTCTGACCAATCCTATGCAACGTCCAAGCGTCGTAATTCTCGCTGCCGGCAAAGGCAAGCGCATGTATTCCTCCATGCCCAAAGTACTGCACCCGATTGCGGGCGAGCCGATGCTGGCGCACGTCATCCGCACCGCGCGCGCGCTCGATCCGGCACGCCTGGTGGTGGTTTACGGCCACGGCGGCGAGCAGGTGCGCGCTCGTATCGCGGATGCGGACATTCAATGGGTTGAGCAAAGCGAACAACTCGGCACTGGCCACGCGCTCAAGATGGCGCTGCCGGCCTTGCCGCAGGACGGCACCACGCTGGTGCTGTACGGCGATGTGCCGCTGACCCGGCTGGAAACCCTGCAAACCCTGCTTTCCGCGGCGGGCGAGGGAATGGCCGTGTTGACCGATATCGTCGACAACCCGAGCGGCTATGGCCGCATCGTGCGCGATGCCGCCGGCAACGCTGTCGCCATTGTCGAAGAAAAGGATTGCGACGATACGCAGCGCCAGATCCAGGAAATCAACACCGGCATCCTGGCGCTGCCCAATGCCCAACTGGCCGATTGGCTCAATAGCCTGAAAAACGACAATGCCCAAGGCGAGTACTACCTGACCGACGTGCTGGGTCTGGCGCACCGCGCCGGCGTGCGCGTCGGTAGCGCCGTGGTGCCGCATTCCTTCGAGGCCGCCGGCGTCAACAACAAGGTGCAGTTGGCCGAACTTGAGCGCATCTATCAACAGAATCGCGCACTGGCGCTAATGCAGGCCGGCGTGACCCTGCTCGACCCGACGCGCATCGACGTGCGTGGCGAGCTGGTTTGCGGCCGCGACGTCAGCATCGACGTCAACTGTATCTTCGAAGGCCAGGTCGAACTGGGCGACAACGTGACGGTCGGCGCCCATTGCGTGCTGAAGAACGTCAAGGTCGCCGCCGGCACGCAAATCGCGCCGTTCAGCCTGCTGGAAGATTCGACGGTCGGCGAAGCCTGCAAGATCGGCCCTTACGCGCGCCTGCGTCCGGGCGCCGCATTGGCCGGGCACGTGCATATCGGCAACTTCGTCGAAGTGAAGAAGAGCACGATCGGCGAAGGCAGTAAGGTCAACCACCTGACTTATGTCGGCGATGCCAGTATCGGAAGCCGAGTCAACGTCGGCGCAGGCTGCGTGACCGTCAACTACAACGGTGTCGACAAGTTCCGCACCGTGATCGAGGACAACGTCTTCGTCGGCTCCGGCACTTTGATGGTGGCGCCGGTCACGCTGGAGGCCGGCTCGACTGTCGGCGCCGGCTCGGTGGTCACCAAGAATGCCCCGGCGGGCGAACTGACCGTTGCCCGCGCGCGCCAAGTGACGATTCCAGGCTGGAAGCGTCCGCAAAAGCCAAGCAGATCATGAGATAATCGCGCCTTCCGCTAAGAAGGTAAGCAAGCAAGGAAATAGACATGTGTGGAATTGTAGGAGCCATTGCCGACCATAACGTCGTACCGCATCTGGTCGAAGGGCTGAAACGCCTTGAATACCGTGGTTACGACTCGGCCGGCATCGCCGTGCTGACCGGCGGCGCCATCGAGCGCGTGCGCCGCGTCGGCCGTGTCGCCGAAATGGAGAACGCCGCGGCGGAACAGCAACTCCAGGGCTTCCTCGGTATCGGTCACACCCGCTGGGCAACCCATGGCGGCGTCACCGAGCCCAATGCCCACCCACATGTGTCGCACGGGCAGATCGCCGTCGTGCACAACGGCATCATCGAGAATCACGAAGCGCAGCGCGAACGTCTCAAATCGCTCGGCTACACCTTCGAGTCGCAGACCGATACCGAAGTCATCGCCCACCTGGTTCACCACTATCTGCAGCAGACCGGCGAACTGTTCGCCGCCGTGCAGCGCGCGGTACGCGAATTGGTCGGCGCCTACGCTATCGGCGTGGTTTCGCTGGCGCAACCGGACGAACTGGTCTGCGCGCGCATGGGCTGCCCGCTGCTGATCGGCCTGGGCGAGGGGCAGAACTACATCGCTTCCGACGTCTCGGCCATCCTGTCCGCCACCCGCCGCGTCATCTTCCTGGAAGACGGCGATCTAGCGCTGTTGACCCGCCAAAGCGTCAAGATCATCGATGCCGCCGATCAGCCTGTCGAACGCAAGATTCACGTCTCGGATGTTTCGTTGTCCTCGCTTGAACTCGGCCCTTACAGCCATTTCATGCAGAAGGAAATCCACGAACAACCCAAAGCGCTGTCCGATACCATTGAGGCCGTGCTCGACGCCGGCTTCTGCCCGGCGCTGTTCGGCGATCGGGCCGATACGGTGCTGCGCGAGCTAGAAGGCGTCAAGATCCTGGCCTGCGGCACCAGCTACTATGCCGGCTTGACCGCCAAGTACTGGATCGAGAGCATCGCCGGCGTACTGTGCGACGTGGAAATCGCCAGCGAGTACCGCTATCGCGAAGCCTGGGTACACCCCAAGCACCTGGTGGTGACCATTTCGCAGTCGGGCGAGACGCTCGACACCATGGAAGCGCTCAAGTACGCCAAATCCAAAGGCCATTGCGCGGCACTGTCCATTTGCAACGTGGCCGAGAGCGCGATTCCGCGTGCGTCCGAACTGGTGTTCTACACCCGTGCCGGTGCCGAAATCGGCGTCGCCTCCACCAAGGCCTTCACCACCCAATTGGTCGCCCTGTTCACCTTGGCCGTGACGCTCGGCAAGCTGCGCGGCCGCGTCGATGCCGCCGCCGAAGCCGGTTATCTGGAAGCGCTGCGCCATTTGCCGGGCAGCGTGCAGCACGCGCTCAACCTGGAACCGCAGATCAAAGCCTGGTCGGAGCGCTTCGCGCCCAAGAACGATGCCCTGTTCCTCGGCCGTGGCCTGCATTATCCGATCGCCCTGGAAGGCGCGCTCAAGCTGAAGGAAATCTCCTACATCCACGCCGAAGCCTACCCGGCGGGCGAACTGAAGCATGGCCCGCTGGCATTGGTCGACCAGAATATGCCGGTGGTGGTGATCGCCCCCAACGACGCGCTGCTGGAAAAAGTGAAATCGAACATGCAGGAAGTGCGCGCCCGTGGCGGCGAGCTGTTCGTCTTCGCCGACCTCGACAGCCATTTCAGCGAATCCGAGGGTGTCCACGTCATCCGCACCCCGCGCCACGTCGGCGTGCTGTCGGCGGTTGTCCACGCCATTCCGGTTCAGCTGTTGGCCTACCATGTCGCCCTGGCGCGCGGCACCGACGTCGACAAGCCGCGTAACCTGGCCAAGAGCGTGACGGTGGAATAAGTCGCCTCGCACAGTAAAGTGTGGTGTTTACGGACAATAAAGTTGCGTCATAGACAATAAAGTTCAGTCACCGACAATATAGTTACATCGCAGCCCGGCAGGGAGACTTGCCGGGCTGTTTGTTTTTCGGGTGGATGTTTAAGTGGCTTGGTCTTGGGCTGGCACTGCAGTCGAATTTCTTCACCTGATACAAGGCGCTTTTTGCATGCAGTGAAGATTGCTTTTGCGTTCATACTCCTCGTAAAAATAGTATGATATATGGCTATATATTCTGCCAGTCTTATCAATTTCGCGATATTACAGGTATTTCAATTTGCTCATCCAAGCAACAGGGTTGAGCGTATACGGGGGGAAAAATGAAGGAAGTCGATGAGATTCGTCAAGCAGTGGTAGATCAGATGCAGGCAGCTATTAAGATGCTTATTGCGCGCTATCCCGATATCGATGAAGCGGAGGCGCGTCGGTTTGTAGTACAACAATTTGATTTCATCAATGCAGATCCGAATGAAGTTTTTACCGCCGAACGAGTTGTCGAACGATACGAAGCTACTACTGCACGTGGGGAAGCCGGTGATCACCAGATGCGCGAGAAGCTTGCAAAGCTGATTTACAGAGGGCTAAGCGAGCGTCCACGTACTCAGTCACTTCAATATTTTGAACTTATGCACGCATTCCAAACTGCCACAGGTATTTCTCTGTCC
Organism: Paludibacterium purpuratum; assembly: GCF_004363805.1. Taxonomy (GTDB): domain Bacteria; phylum Pseudomonadota; class Gammaproteobacteria; order Burkholderiales; family Chromobacteriaceae; genus Paludibacterium; species Paludibacterium purpuratum. Next base: position 174,628 of record NZ_SNZP01000004.1, read on the forward strand.
CAGCATGCCCAGGAGCTAGTAGCAATCATTGATCAGCTACAAGAGAAAGGGTACATACGGTGGGAAAACATGGGGGGGAAGATGCCTTTGATTTTTCAAGGAATTGACTTTGACGAATGGACTAGGAAGGTAAACGCAGAAAAGGACTCGGCAGTGTCAGTCACATATAATCTTTTTGGAGCTAACAATCGAGTTAATAATCACTCTGTTGATATGTCGACAAACGTTGTCAATGAAAATGGCGATGTTCAAGAGTATCTGACTGCGCTTCGTTGCGCGATCGAGGGAGCTCAACTTTCAAGTACAGAACGGCAGTCTGCTCTCGAAATCGTTGATGAGATTGACGCACAGTTCTCCTCGAAAGAGCCGAAAAAATCTGTGGTGATGGCTCTGCTAGCTGTGCTTCCGAAGGTCGCGGATATTACCACGATCGTTGGTACTATCGCGTTATTTTTAAAATAGCACCAAACAAGGTGTGGGATCGGCGCAAGTCCGTGATGAGATGCAGAACCTTTTGACTTTGCATGAATCCGGCGGACGTCTGCCCCTGTCTTCAAGTGGCTTAATCTTTTCGGACGATTTGCATGTTCGCTAAATCGAACATATCATCAGATTTTGATGAAAATGTACGGTTAAACGAACATGACATGGCCAATCATTACAGCCTCAGGTTTGGGCAAGGCATTACGCGCGGAGAGGAAGGCCCAGGGCAAGACCCAGGCTCAGATCGCCAAGATGCTTGGTTGCCGGCGCCAGGCCATCGGGGACATTGAGGCTGGGCGCAATGTCGAGTCCTACACGATATTTTCGGTACTGGCGGCGCTGGGGAAGGGACTGCAGGTCGTTCCGATTGAAATGCCAACTGTTGATGATCTGGAATCCCTGTTCGCCGAAGATGATTGAGCAATGGTTTGCGAAGAGGGGCGGCAGTTGTTGAAGGAGGCCAGAACGTGACTGATCCCTGCGCAGATGCTCGTCAACGGGCACGTTCAGAACTTCGTGAACGGGAACTGCTACGCCTTGAATATCATCAAGCAATCATCGTGCTCCTCAAGTCAAAGCGGACTCGTTCTGTTGTGTTGTCACGTTCATGGCGGGAAATCCGGCGTTGGCGACGTAGACAACTGTGTTCGGCCGATTACATCCGAGAGTGGGAGCATCTGCTTGCAGGGCCGACAGCGTTGCTGATAGCAGAGCTCTCGGTGGATACCGTTGATGCAAGACGTCTGCGGCAGAATAGTCCCGTTTTGCTGTGCCAAAAATACTTCTAGCGAAGCTCCTGGCTCGCCTCGCGGATCTTTCCTGCTGAAATTCAAAAGCAATGTAGATAAAGCGCAATAGCTATCCATTGTCATGTGGGAATGGCGGGGTTTATGATTCCCAAGTGTCATTGGGGATGTCTATGGCGAAACGGCGGTATGACTTCGATGAAAGCAAGGTACAGCGTTACCTTGCCGAAGGCTGCGGTGTAGGGAGGCTCGCCTCTTACAAACCCTGGCTCACTGTGCACGATGTTCCCTCTTCTGGCCGTGTCAGCCGTATTCAAGGCTGGCATACAGGTCGGATCCACCATTTGCTCTCCGACGGTGAAACCGGCTTATTCCTGCTGTTCGATTGGGAGGATAACGTCTCGGATATCCGCGAGCAGTTTCCGCTTGATCGTGGTGTGACGCGGCAGATCGCCGTCGAGATCGGTGTTCCGCATCCACATGGGAACCACACCTTGCCGATCTGGTGAAGACCTCTGCTTTCCTATTGTTTGTGTATTATGATATTGTAATTATGCTTTGTGGGATGTTTATGTAATACGGAATCGCGCTGTAAAGATTAAAACATATTTGTGACTGCAATGGATCTATAGATGATATCGCTTAGCATTTATCTTATTCGATCAAGCTCTGTCAAAGATATGGAGGATGCATTTCAATCTTTTCAGAGTACACCTGCCAAACTTTCTGAAGGTGTTGAAGGTAAATTTTATGCAATGCCCTCTGTTCCTGATGAGCCTATTTGGTTTTCTACTCTCAAGCCTCTTTTAGAGAATCGCCAGCCACCTTTAGAATTGAACTCGCAATCTGCTGGCGGGGTTTTGGTTTTAAAATCAAATCCACATGCGTTTGCTGTTTCTTTTGGCCTGGGTTGGCTGAGAATTAAAGATGATTGGGTTATTCCTGATTTTGGCAAGAAGGCAGCTTTAAATGCCATTGCACCAGATAAATTAGTTGAATTAAGTGCAGAACAGGTATTTGCTCACCGACATACGTCAAATGAACGAGCCCCTTCGGCAACAAATCGTAAGGTGTTTGGTGTGGACTTTGATCGTGATCTGCTGGGCACCTTGGAAGGGATTCCTGTTGATTCGAAGCTTCTTGGTAGCTCAATAAAGGGTGGAACAAGCTTTCGCTTGCGGATAGAACTCAGCACTTTAGAATCTGTTCTGAATAGCGTTGGTATTCTATATGAAAGTACTGCGTATAAAAAATTCTGGCCAGAAGTTGATAATATAGTTCGGGTGGAAGATCAGTCAATTGTAGATAATTTGGAAATTGATCTTCATTCTGAAATTATAAAAAGCACATGGCCAGCGAGTTTGTTGCTTATGAATTCTGGTTCGGCAAGAAATTCGGAGTTGAATGCTGTAAATTTTTCGATTGGCAGATTGGAGCGAAAAAAGAAAACATCTTCTCGCTCCGGCGCTCCATATTTGTTTTTGTCGGCATGGGACTCTTGGTTGAAAAAGACTGGACAGAGTCGATCTTTAGCTACAGCAAAAAATACGGCAGTTCATGGGCTTGATGCAAATTATGAACCGTTGTTTGAAACGTCCATCTTCAATTGCCTTGCGTTTGAAATGTCGAAATTAGATAAAAGTGGAATAAATATTCAATACATTTTATCTAATGGCCATTGGTACAGGTCGGAGCAAGATTTTATTGCTACTGTCAATAAAAAATTGGCCGATCTATCTTCGCGTTTGCCTGGCAAGAAACTTTCTAAGTGGGATACGATCCTCCATGAAGGAGATTTCAATCTAGCCTGCTCCAAGAAAGATGGGGTCATATTGTTTGATGCTAAGAACGTATCTTATGGCGGGGGGCATTCAAAATTTGAGTTTTGTGATTTGATGGATTTGGATAATAAAACACTATATTTTGTGAAAATTGCTGTTAATTCAAGCCATATGAGCCATTTAACAGAACAAGTGCGGCGGACTGTCGAGCTGTTCTTTGGCCAAGATCCGACTTTTCGTCAGAAGCTAGCAAATGTTGTGTCAAAACATAACCCTAGCCTTGACGTGTCGTGGGCAAAATCTAGACCAAGAAATGGTGATTGGAAATTATGTGTTGTTCCCCTTGGGAAAAAACTTGCTAAATTACCATTTTTTGCAAAATGTGGATTGTATAGATTAGCAAAAGAATTAGAAATAGCTGGCCATGAATTAGTTTGCGATGAAAATCCATAAAAATTATATAGAAAAATTTGATTGTGCAAATGGGTGAGCATATCGGTTATCGCGATTGAAATGAGTGGTGCCGATGCTCTATCAGCGATGTTGCAGCGCAGGGGGTGCGGGCCAAGTTGAGAGCGGGATGAAACTTTTTGTCTTGCCTCCAGGCGGAGCAATGCTCATCTGTGGGTCCAGGGGGAAATTGCATTTTTGAAGCTGAGAAGTAATTTTTATAATAATCAATAAATTATTGCGGTTTTAAGATTGAATTTTGATATTTGTAAACAGCTGTTTACGGCCAATGATTTGGATCGCAGCCCGGCGGGGAGACTTGCCGGGCTGTTTGCATTTTTATGCGATTAAGATAATGTGTGGCAGCGATCTAATTGTTTATTTGCGCAACTGGAGGAAGCGATGCAGAACAAAGTGGTGGACAAGCAGCCCGTGCTGTTTAGAAGTCAGCGCCTGACGATCCCCGAGATCGGCCTGTACGCGGAGAAACACTGTGCGGATATCCAGGACGAGGCCACACGACGCGGGCTTGAAATCGAGGGTCCTTGGACTTTTGTTTCCTACTCGTTGCCCGATAACCCCAGCGACGCGTTCCAGCTGGATTTTTGCCTGCCGATCGTGTTGGCGGATGCTGTGGACGATAGCGTGCCGTCGATCAAGGTCTTGCCTGCGTTTCCTTGTGCGAGTTACAGCTATCAGGGCCCTTTGGCTGGCATCTTCCCTCAGGGCTATGCGCCGTTGCTGCATGACATCGGCCAGGCAAAGCTCGCGCTGACAGGCGAAAGCCGTGAAGTCTACCTGCAATGGGATGGGCCGGACTCGTCGGAAAACCGCATCGAGATCCAGTTTGGCTGTAAAGCCTGAGGCTTCAGTTCGATTTTCGCGATGCCCTGGACAGATACATTCCCAGCAGCAGGACAGCCAAGCCCGCACAGCGTAATATCCCCGGCGCTTGCTGTTGGTGTTGCCAGTCGATCAATACGGCGGACAGCATTTGACCGCCGATCACCAACAGCGCGGCCCGTGTGGCGCCTAAGCGAATAAAGACAAAGCTATTGATGGCGACAAATAAAGCGCCGAAGACGCCTCCCAGATAAGCGCTGACCGGGAGACTCAAATCGCTTGCCCGCGGCCATCCCATCATCAGCAGCATCAAACTCAGAAACAGGAAGCCGACCACATGATTCCATTGGGACGCCCGAAATGGCCCGGCATGGGTACTCAATTGGCCATTTAGGGCTCGACTCATCCCGATCGCGATGCCGTTGATTAGCGCTAGAACGATACAGAGCATCATCCGTGTTGCCCTCCGAAAATGATCATGGCGCTGCCGGACAGCACGCACACGACGACCAACAAATCACCGGCTCGAATGCGCCGTATGGGGGTGCGAAACCAGCCAAAGTAATCCGATACCAGCCCGAACATCACTTGGCCGACCATCATCAGCGCGATGGCGCCGGATAACGATAGCGGTCCGTTGACGGCCAGTGCCGCCAAGATGACGGTGAATGCCCCGGGGATGCCGCCGAGATAAAACCACAGCGGAGAGCTCGTCGACCGTGCGCCGCTCCTGGCGTTCTTTCCCTGTGTCCGCGTCGAGAGCTGTGCCAACAGCAACGCCACGATGGCGCCTGTGCCATGGGCTACCCAGGAAGAAAAGACGGATGACGTGTATCGGGCCAACTGGCTGTTGCACACAACCATCAGGGCAAGCAATGCGCCGCCCGCGACCGCCAGCATGCTGTCCTTGAAGTGTTTGAACACGGCGTTCTCCTCGTTGCTTGTGTGACCGGGAAATTATCATGCTCGGCTTGACGCAAGTTATGACATCCGTCACAGTCGGCGGGCGGATTTGAGGAGATTGATGCGATGGGCGAACAGATCGCGGCCTACTATGAACACTTCAGGCTTGACCGTTTCATCCCGCCGGAACTGATCGGACATTTCAAATTGCAGCCCTTCGACAAAGGCGAGTCCATCTGTGAGGTTGGACAGCCCATCGACTCGCTGTCGTTTCTGGTCGAGGGACGCGCCAAAGTGTTCATGCCTATGGAGAACGCGCGCCAGCTGTTGCTGTGTTTTTATGAGCCGTTACAAATGTTGGGCGATCTGGAGCTGTTCGAAGCCGAGCCGCGTACGGTGACGGGCGTTCAAGCACTCACGCCTTGTCTTTGTCTGAAGCTGAAAAGAGATATCGTCATGACGCAGCTGGCGGATAACCCGGTCTTTCTGCGGCAGATGTGTTTGTCCTTGGGGCGAAAGCTGGGACGGGTGAATCGCAATAGCGCTCTCAATATGTTGCACCCGGTCGAAAATCGCCTGGCAAGCTACATTCTCGGCACGGCCAACCGAACAAATGGCGTCCCCGCGGAATTCTCCGGAAACCTGACGCAAATTGCGGATTTCCTGGGGACAAGCTTCCGGCACGTACACCGAACTTTGCAGAAATTCTGCACACTCGGATTCCTTGCCAAAGACCGAACGCGCTATGCGATTTTGAATGAGCCCGCGCTGCAAAAACTCGCGGTCGGGATCTTCGTGCAGCCGAGCGGACTGGGGTAGCGAGTCAACGGCGTCGGGCTGTAGCGGCACGAATGTCAGCCGGCGGTCGCGACGGCCCGCCCGGAGAAATTCGTTCATTATTCCCACCCATAGGGACTCCCTCATCTAAACTTGTGCTTATACGGCATTGCCGTATAATGAAGGCATGTTCACCGTCATTGAAACCCATATATTCAAGCGAAGCGCAGATGATGTCTGGTCGGAAGGCGAGCGCCTGCTATTCATTGAGTGGTTGACCGGCAACCCCTTGGCTGGGGATGTCATTCCCGGGGCTGGCGGCTTGCGCAAGGTGCGCTGGGGGCGTGCCGGCATGGGCAAACGTGGTGGTGCCAGAGTGATCTACTACAATTTGCTGGATGATGGATTTATTTATTTGTTAATGGTTTACACCAAAGCCAAGTTTGACAATTTACCCCCGGCATTCCTCAACCAACTGCGTGAAGAGGTGGAAAATGGATAAAGAAATGGAGCAATTCCAGATCGATTTGCTGCAATCGGTTCGGGAAATGAAAGCCGGCCAGGTGGCGCGCGTGACAAAAGTGGAGGTTTCTCCGATTGCCGAGGCACGGGTAAAAGTCGGTCTGTCTCAAACAGCGTTTGCCGCCCTGCTGGGGGTAAGCGCACGTACGTTACAAGACTGGGAGCAGGGACGCCGCCATCCTACTGGGGCGGCTAAAACGTTGTTGCGAGTGGCTGAACAGCATCCCGAGGTATTGCGAGAACTCCAGGCAGGCTGAGCGCCAAGCAGTGGCTCGGTCGTATGAACGAGAACGGCAGCTATGGCGCTGCCGTTTGATTTATGGCACTTAAGCTTTTTCGTACCACCCCTTGCTCGAATTCACTACCTTGACCACCAACAGCATGACCGGCACCTCGATCAGCACGCCCACCACTGTCGCCAATGCCGCACCCGATTCGAAACCGAACAGGCTGATGGCTGCCGCGACGGCTAGCTCAAAAAAGTTGGAAGCACCGATCAAGGCCGAGGGGCATGCGATGTTGTGTTTTTCGCCGACGGCGCGGTTTAGCCCATAGGCTAAGGCGGCATTGAAAAAGACTTGAATCAGAATTGGCGCGGCGAGCAGTGCGATGACCAACGGCTGTTTGATGATGGCTTTGCCCTGGAAGGCGAAGAGCAGGACCAGTGTGGCTAGCAGGGCACCGATCGACCACGGGCCGATTTTGGCCATGGCGGCGTCGAAGGCGGCTTGGCTTTTGGCGAGCAGCGACTTGCGCCAGAGCTGAGCCAGCAGCACCGGTATCACGATATACAGCACCACCGAAGTGATGAGGGTGCTCCACGGGACGGTGATGGACGAAATGCCCAGCAAAAGACCGACCATGGGGGCGAAGGCGAACACCATGATGGTGTCGTTGAGCGCGACCTGGGATAGCGTGAATAGCGGGTCGCCGCCGGATAGCCGGCTCCAGACGAATACCATGGCCGTACAGGGTGCCGCTGCCAGCAAGATCAGGCCGGCGATGTAGCTATCGAGTTGAGCGGCGGGCAGCATCGGCGCGAACAGGTGGCGGATGAACAGCCATCCCAGCAGTGCCATGGAAAAGGGTTTGACCAGCCAATTGACCAATAGGGTCACGCCAATGCCGCGCACATGTTGCCGCACTTCATGCAAGGCGCCAAAGTCCACCTTGACCAGCATCGGAATAATCATCACCCAGATCAGGAGGCCGACCGGCAGATTGACCTGGGCGACCGCCATCCGGCCGATGGTTTGAAAAACGGCCGGCAGCCATTGCCCCAGCGCGATACCGCTGACGATACAAATGAAGACCCACAGCGTCAGATAGCGCTCGAAAACGCTCAGCGGGCCGCCGCCGGCCTTTTGGGCGGTTGCTTCGCATTGTGCGGACATGGTCGACTCCTTTTACGGTAACAAAGCGCCAATACGATCCAGCTCCGCTTTCAGCCGCGGGCGGTCATGCTGCAGTTCGGTCAGCGGCAGCGCGAGCAAGGCTTCGATGCGCGCCCTAAGAATGCGATAGGCACGCATGAAGGCGGCATCGATTTCCGCGTCGCTGCCGGTGGCGTGGGCGGGGTCGTCCACGCCCCAATGCGTGCGCAGTGCCGACCCGAGGTAGGCCGGGCAGGTCTCGCCGGCTGCGCTGGCGCAAACCGTGATGACGATGTCCGGGGTGTTGGGCAGCTGATCCCAGGATTTGCTGCGACAGCCTTCGGTTGAAATCCCTTCGCGCGTCAACAAGGTCAGCGAGCGCGGATGGACTTGGCCCGTAGGGTGACTGCCGGCGCTCATGGCGTGCCAGCCTGCCGGTGCCAGGTGGTTGAAGGTCGCCTCGCCCAGGATGGAGCGGCAGGCATTACCGGTACACAGAAAGAGTACGTTCACGATTCGGCTTTCGGTTCGGTCGCGGATAAAGGCGGAAGCACGGCTTCAGAGCAGCAGGATGGCGATCGGCGATCCGCACACTGTTCCGGATGGCCGTTGCAGCATTCTTCCGTCAGGTAGGCAATCAGATCGAGCATCAGCGCCAAATTGGCTCGATAGCGCAGAAAGCGGCCTTCCTGAGTCACCGAGATCATGCCGGCGTGCATCAGCGCCTTAAGATGAAACGAGAGCTTGTTGGGGGCAATCTCCAGCGTGGCGGCGATTTCCCCCGCGACCATACCGTCATGCCCCATGCGCACGAGTAGGCGGAAGATGTCGAGCCGGGTCGGGGCCGACAACGATTCAAACAACTGGCTGGCGTTAGGGGTATCCATATTTCTACTGTACAACAATTATTGAAATGATGCATGAACTTTTGCGGTCGGAACCGATTAGGATAAGCAAAGTGGATTTTGTTATCTGAACGACCCCAGGGGATGAAGAAGCGTATGAGTACAACGATCAAAACCTATTCAATCGGCGATGCCAAGATTACCCGCGTCACGGACACCTTGCTGTATGGTCTGACACCATCGCTGCTATACCGCGACTGGCATGACGACATCCTGAGTGAGCAGCCGCACTTGCGCAGTCTACTGGATGCGAGCGGCGAGCAGGTGATCCTCAGCGTCCATACCTGGGTCGTCGAGTGGGCCGGAAAGATCTTCTTGATCGATACCGGGATTGGTAACGGCAAGGAACGGCCGTTTAGTCAGCTGTTTCATCGATTGCAGACGCCGTATTTGGCGCGTTTGGCTGCCGTGGGTATCGAGCCGGAGGATGTGCATCATGTATTACTGACGCACCTGCATGCGGATCATGTCGGCTGGAACACACGCATGGTCGATGGCCAGTGGGTGCCGACTTTTCCGAATGCCAAATATGTGATGCCGCAGGGCGATGTCGATTTCTATGCTACGCCAGCCGCGGATAGCCGGCGGATGGTATTCGACGATAGCGTGGCACCCGTGATCGCAGCTCGCCAGGCTATCTATATGGATGCCGATGGTGGCGACTATCTCGAGCGGTTCCGCTTTCATGCGACGCCCGGGCATTGCGCCGGCCACATGGCCATTTCTTTCGCCTCACGCGGTGAGATGGCGTTGTTCACAGGCGATGTGGTGCATACGCCGATTCAAGTGTATCGGCCAGAATGGAATTCGGTATTTTGTGCCGAGCAGGAACAGGCGCGAGCGTCACGCCGTTGGTTGCTCGACTTCGCTGCGGAACAAGATGCCACCTTGTTCACGGCCCATTTCCCCGATACCTCGGCGGGGCGGGTCTCGCGCCAAGGCCACGGCTTTCAATGGCAATTTGTTTAATCCTCGGGGGCATGGTCTCGTTCTAGTCGCCTCGATAAGGCACGCATGTCGGACCGCGGCGCCGATCCAGCCAGGCTAGAAACCGGCTGCCCAGCGTGCTGACGCGGCAGCCGCCGTGGCCGTTCGATTCGATGAACGCGCTGGCGCACAGTGCCGGGTGGCTGAATACCTTGAAATAGCAGGGTGTCGCCTGCAGCTGCCTGAGCGCCTCGATATCTGTTTGAGTCAATCTCATCGCTATTGCCTCCTCTGCCACTACATATAGAGGCTGTCTGTTGTACTAATCCATGTTCTAGTATTTATCTACAAAAAATGCAAACCGTTAAACAGGGGTGGCCAGACGGTGTGGTGACCTTTCGGTCAGAGCGCCATGCAAAGTGAGTTCCAATTTAGCTTTTGTGCTGCTATTATACCCCCATAGGGTATATGTCACGGAGCGCAACATGAGCAGTCCAACGACCTTCACCATTCCGATCAGCGGCATGAGCTGTGCCGCCTGTGCCAGCCGCATCGAGAAGCAGCTCAACAAGCAGGATGGGGTGCAGGCTTCGGTCAACTTTGCTGCCGAAACGGCGCAAATCAGCGCGGATCTGTCGCGGGTCTCGGTGGAGAATCTGCTGCAAACCATCGAGCAGACGGGCTATGGCGTGCCGGAGAACACATTGCGCGTGCGTGTGTCCGGCATGACGTGCGCAGCTTGCGCCGCCCGTATCGAGAAAGTGCTCAATCGCTTGCCGGGTGTCACGGCCGGCGTCAATTTCGCCGATGAAAGCGCCACGGTGCGCTTCCCCGCCGGCCTGACGACGGCGGATGCCGTGGTGGCAGCCATCGAGCGCGCGGGCTATGGCGCCCAGCTCGAAACCGGGGCACCGGACATGGCAGAGGAGAAGGCGCGCCAATTGCGCCGAGATCGTCGCGATTTCCTGATTGCCGCACTCCTGTCGCTGCCGTTGTTGTTGCAAATGTTCTTCATGCCGGAAAGCCTGCAGGGTGAACAGCAATACCGCTGGCTGCAATTCGCACTGGCGACGCCCGTGCAATTCTGGATCGGCGCGCGCTTCTATCGCGGTGCTTGGCACAGCCTACGAGGCGGGGCGGCCAATATGGATGTGCTGGTCGCGCTAGGCACGTCGATGGCGTATGGCCTGAGCGCGGTGGTCACCGTGTTGGGCTGGCGCACGCAGCACGTCTATTTCGAGGCCAGCGCCGTCATCATCACCTTGGTGATCCTCGGCAAATGGCTGGAGTCGCGCGCCAAGGGTAAGACCTCCAGTGCGATCGCGGCGCTGCTGAACATGCAGCCGAAGCATGCCCGGGTTGAAGTGGCGGGCGAAATTCGCGAGGTCGCCATCGAGCGGTTGCAAGTGAACGATATCGTGGTCGTGCCGCACGGCGAGGCGATTCCGGTGGACGGCGAGGTTGTGGAGGGCCGTGCTGCCGTGGATGAGAGCATGCTGACGGGCGAGAGCTTGCCCGTGGAGAAGGTCGAGGGGAGTCGGGTCTATGCCGCGACTTCCGTGCAGGAGGGGATGCTGAAGTGTCGCGCCACTCGTGTGGGGTCGGAAACCCAGTTGGCGGAAATCGTGCGTTTGGTGACGGCCGCACAGGGCTCCAAGGCGCCGATCCAGAAATTGGCAGACCGCATTTCCGGCATCTTCGTGCCGACCGTCGTCCTGATCAGCGCGTTGACGTTCTTGCTGTCCCGCTGGTTTGGCGTCGGCCTGACCGATAGCTTTATTCACGCCGTCGCGGTGCTGGTGATCGCTTGCCCGTGCGCGCTGGGTTTGGCCACGCCGACGGCGGTGATGGTCGGCATCGGCCGCGGTGCGCAGCACGGTATTCTATTTCGCAATGCCACGGCGTTGGAGCATGCCGAAAAGATCACGGCTTTGGTGGTGGACAAGACCGGCACGCTGACAGAGGGCAAACCCGCTGTAGTGGATGTGGAAGCGCTGGGAGCGCAACCGGTCGAGCGCATCGTGCAGTGGGCCGCAAGCCTGGAACAGGGGTCGGAGCACCCGCTGGCCAAGGCGATTCTCAACGCGGCGGTCGAACGGAAACTACCGTTATTGCCCATCCGGGATTTTGCCGCGACGGCAGGGCAGGGTATCGAGGGCGAGGTCGACGGCCAGCGCATCCGCGTCGGTGTGCCCGCCTGGGTGGCACCGCTCGACGATGCGGCACAGGCGATCATCGAGCGCGCCGCGACCTATGGCCATACGCTGGCGGGTGTGGCGCTCGATGGGGTACTGGTGGGGCTGATCTCGCTGGCCGATGCCATCCGTCCTTCCTCGGCAGAAGCCGTGCGTCGGCTGCACGAACTGGGTATCGAGGTGGTGATGATGACCGGCGACCATCATGCCACGGCGGCGGCAATGGCCGCACAGGCCGGGATCGACCGCTTCCAGGCGCAGGTGCTGCCGCAGGACAAGGCCGGTTACGTGCAGCAGTTGAAAAGCGCGGGCCGAGTGGTGGCGATGGTGGGGGATGGCGTCAACGACGCACCGGCGCTGGCCGCCGCCGACGTGAGTTTTGCCATGGGTGCGGGCAGCGCGGTGGCGATCGAGACGGCGGATGTGACGATCATGCATAGCGATCTGCAAGCGGTGGTGATGGCGATCTCGTTATCGCGCGCCACGCTGGCCAAAATCCGCCAGAACCTGTTTTTTGCCTTTATCTACAATATTTTGGGGATACCGCTTGCGGCATTCGGCATGTTGAATCCGGTGATTGCCGGTGCCGCCATGGCCATGAGTTCGGTCTCCGTCATCAGCAATTCACTTCTGCTGCGCCGCTGGCGCGGCCAACCTTGAAATAGGAGCCCAACGATGGAAACCGTGACCGTCAAGATCGATGGCATCAGCTGCATGGGGTGCGTTAAAACGCTGACCGGGGTGTTGACTGCCTTGCCCGGCGTCGAGACCGCAGTGGTCGACAAGGACCAAGCGCAAGCGACGATTACCTACGACCCGGCGCAGGTTCAGATGCCGCGTTTCAAGTCGGCGATCGAAGATGCCGGCTACGATGTCGTCTGAAGCTGTGGGTAGGACACTTCGGGGCGCTGATGCGCCCCGAAGCTTTTCAGCGCATAGGGCAACGGTTTAGCGCTGGGCGTAAACCGAAGTCTGACCGTCTTTGGTGAATGCGATGACTTGGTATGGCGTCGTGACGCCGGCGGCATCCATGCCCGGCGCCTTCAGCGGCATGCCGGGCACCGCCAGGCCCGCGATCTTGGGATGGGTTTTGAGCACCTTTGCCACCAGATCCGGCGGCACATGTCCTTCGAAGATATAACCCCCTGCCGTGGCGGTGTGGCACGAGCGTAAAGCCTGTGGCACGCCAAGCTTATCCTTGATGGCGGTGATGTCCGGCTGTTCCTGGGTTGTGACGTCGAAGCCGGTTTTCTGCATGGCGGCGGCCCAACGCTCGCAGCAGACGCAGCCGGTGTTCTTGACCATCGTGATGGCGCTCGAGGCGGCGAGTGCGGGCATGCTCGAAAACAGGCCAAGCGCCAGGATGGCGGCAAGCCAGGTAGTGGTGATCGGGTTTCGCATCTTGATTCAATCCATAGCATGTGTCTGCGCCGCGACGCGCGGTGCAGGACAGTTTCGTGTGTCGTCATGTCTGGCATGACGCTAAGACAAGTCAGGAAGGAATCAGGCGCGAGGTGGCGGAGAGAGCGCGTCCGGCTCGAAGGAGGTATAGCGCGCTTCGTGTCGCGAGTCCTGCGGCGACATGATCGGCACAGGGCCGAGCGCCGTGCCGAACAGGCCGACTAGCGAGGCTTGGCAACAGAAGTCGTGGTGGTGATTGACGGCCGTATCGTTCAGGCGATGGTTGTTCGGTGCTTGAGCGCAGTGTGCCGCCATCATGCTGGCGGGCATTTGATTGGCGGAGTCGATTCCCGATGGCATTGGCCCGCTCGCCCAAACCTGCAGCGGCAGGACGGCAAAGGCGAACAGGAAAAAAGCAATGCTCAGCAATCGATGCATGTTCTCGGCGTGAAACGACATGGCAATGGCGCCATACTGGCGCACCGTGGCGAGTTCGTCAAATACCCACAAGGGGTATATTTGATTTGAGGACAAATCGATCATGCACGGGTTGGCTCAATGAGGGTCTGCCGCCATCGCCTTATGGCTCGGCAGAATTGAACGAGTGGGAGCGGTAGATTGAACATGTGGCGGGGGGGAAGGTTTGATCGGGTATGAATATTTTCCTAATGCAGTTCAGGTAAATTCTGCTAGTTTCGCACGATAGTATCTTGTTATTGCATTGTATTTGCTTGGTTTTTTGCCAGAGACTGCGCAATGGCCGCAGGATGTTGCAGTAGCGCGGCTTGAGGAGGCCAGTTGGCGTGGACTGAGCGAGAAATACCTATGTAGGGTGGGGTATTGCTGTGTCCTCGGTCGGATTGGCACGGCGGCTGATAGGAAGACCAGGGGATGTGAACCGTCAGACAGGCGCATCAGTCTTTCCTATTTATCCCACACTCAAGATGGCTATGTTCAATCACTTGGTTCTACCTACAGTTCTTCGCCGCTCGCTCATCATGGTCTCGCATTTAGATCTGTCAGGCGCCAAGGAGTGGCTGCCGCGTATCGCTCTGGTCGGTTTCGCCCTGTTTCTCTGGCAGGCCTGCGGAGCGCTCCATAACATACTGGCACTGTGTTTACTGGTCGTGCTGTGCTTGCTGCAAGAAATCAATCATCAGCATAGGGTGCGCCGGTTCCGCGCCTTGCAGACCGCGCATGACCATGCCGTCGCGGCACGGCGGCAATTGCTGGCGGTGATCGAAGCCCTACCTGAAGCCTTTGCCTTTTATGACACCGAGGATCGATTGGCATTGTGCAACCAGCAGTACGCCAATCTGTTTTCGCGCGATATTCGGCCAGAGGAGTTGGTCGGCCAAACATTCGAGTCGATGAAGCGGCTTTCGCTACGATTTGCCAATGAACTGCCTGACGATGGCTACGATGCCGAGTCCTGGGTTGTGGAGCGGCGCCGGCGTCATCAAGCCGGCGAGTCTTGTTTGGTGCGCACCGGTAATCAGTGGTACTTGGAGAGCGATCATCCTGTGCCGGAGTTGGGATACGTCTGCCTGCGTTCCAATATCACTGCTTTGAAAACGCATGAGCTGTCCTTGCAGCAAGCTAAGCACCTGGCCGAGGAGGTCAGCCAGGCCAAGAGCGCTTTTCTGGCGATGATCAGTCATGAAATCCGCACACCGTTCTATGGCATTCTGGGGTGGTTGGAGCTCTTGAGCGCGACCCGGCTGGATCGCGAGCAGTCGACGATGCTCGCCAGCATGCATGAAGCGACTTCGGTGTTGCTGCGTCTGATGGACGATATTCTCGATTTTTCCGCTATCGAAGCCGGTAAATTGACGTTATCGCCTGTCGTTGCGCCATTGCGCCCGCTATTGGCCAGTGTGCTCCAGCTGTTTCAGTCCGCGGCCGTGGCACGTTCCCTTTCCTGCGAACTGATCATCGCGCCCGAGGTGGCCAGCGCCCATGTGCTCGATCCGCTGCGTGTGCGACAGATTCTGGTCAACTTTCTCAGTAATGCGCTCAAGCATACGGAGCAAGGCGGTATCCGCCTGACGGTCGATGTCTTGTCGGAAGACGGGGGGAGGCAGCATTTGTGCTTCAGTTGCATCGATAGCGGCAGCGGGCTCTCTGCCGGACAAGCGGAGCAGTTGTTCCAGCCGTTCGGGAGGGCATTCGGGCAGGTGGGGACGCAGCATGGCGGGGTCGGACTGGGCCTGTCGATTTGCCGCCATCTGGCCGAATTGATGGGGGGCAATGTCGGTTTGCAGAACGAACCGGGCGGCGGTGCCCGGGCTTGGTTGTCGCTTAGGCTAGATTGCGCATCGGTGCCAGGCGCTAGGTTGCGAACGAATGGCTCGGTGCTGCCGTTGCCTTTTGCCGGCTTGGCGCCGGTACTGTTGGTCGAGGACAATCCCTGCAACCGGCAACTGATGGCCATGCAAATGGAACAATTGGCGGTTGATTACCGAGTCGCAGAACATGGTGCCCAGGCCTTGGATCTTTGGCGCGAGCAGCGTTTCTCCCTGATTCTTTCCGACTGCCATATGCCGGTCATGGATGGCTACCAGTTGGTGCGCACCGTTCGCCAAGAGGAAATGGCTCGTGGCTTGACCCCGATCCCGGTGATCGCCTGCACCGCCAACCTGGCTGCCGATGTGGCACTACAGGCGCACGACGCAGGTATGTCGCAGGTGTTGACCAAGCCAGTCGACCTGGCGGTGCTGGCGACGACCTTGCGCCATTGGCTGAATCTGCCTGAAACGCCGACACGGGTGTCGTGCCAGCGTTTTTCGGCAGAGTCCGGCAAGGTACTCGACCGTTCGGTGCTGCGCAGTTTCACTCAAGGCGATCGGACGAAGGAATGGCGCTTGGTGCGTCAGTTCGTGATAGTCGGTGCCGAGGATCGGCAGGCCCTGCGCCAAGCCATTCATCAAGACGATAGCGAGCAGACGGTATGGTATGCGCACCGGATCAAGGGCGCGGCCCGGATGATCGGCGCGCACTGGCTGGCCGATGCGGCCGCCCGGCTTGAGCAGGCGGCACGTCAATCTTTGCCGGTGGCCGACGCCTGGCAGTCGCTGGAGCGAGGCTTTGTCGAAGTAGAGGCTTGGGTGAGCAGACAGCCGGGTCTGGTACGTCGTCCGCGGTGTCCCGTCGGTGCGGTGTCTAGTGGTAGCGGGCCAGGATCCTGTCGTATTCGCCGTTCTTCTGAATGATTTTCAGACCCTGATTGAACGTATCGCACAGGACGGAAGTACGGCAGGCCAATTGGTACTCAGTGGGCGGGAACAGATGATACATCTCGACCGGCTGGGGTTTTTCGTGAAACTGAGGTTCTAGCTTGTGATCCATCCACTGGAAGATACGACGGTCGGCCACGACGACATCGATTGCTCCCCGGTAGAGCAGCCGGTTTTGGTTCATCTGATCCGCTGCCTCGGCATAGTGCGGATTCTTGTTGGCCATGACGTGAAATTCCGGGCCTAGGTAGATTTTGGCGTTTGAATAAGCCAAGACGTTGTAATGGACCAGATCCGCGATCTGCGTCAACTTGAGCTGTCGGGATTTCAGTGTGATGGCCACGTCGTCGTAGCTGACGTAGGTGTTGGAGTAGTTGGTGCGAATGCCGGATTGGCGCCCCAGTGTGGCCACGGCGTCGATACCCGGGGATTCCAGTGCGGTGGCCAGTCTGGGTTGCGACACATACTGCGGCGTCACGGCAATACCGCGCACGGCGAACGCGGCACGGATGATGTCGACTTCGATGCCATTGTTGCTATCGGCCATGACGTACGGTTCGAGCGATTCGCCGAAGGCGACCCGGATCGATAGCTCGGCACCGGCAGCCCATCCCGCGCTGACAACCAGCAGGCACCCCAAGAGGTAATGCACGACAGACCGCATGGTTAGGATTCCAGTCGACTTATCAGTTCATCATAGGATGATAATTATGAGCTGAAAAACTTGAGTGTGCTATACGGTTATTGTTCTTTATGCCATATAAAAAACTGGCCATTTTGCTGGACAACGCGCTAGAGCACTTTGACGCAGCCGCGCCCCGCTGCTTTGGCTTGATAGAGCGCCTTGTCGGCGCGCGCGAGCAGCCGCTCGCCATCAGCGTCCTCGGGGGCGAGTGACGCGACGCCGATCGAACAGGAGAAATGGATACGGTCGTGCACTTCCGGAACCTGAACCGACATGTCCAGAATGCGTGCCAACAGTCGTCGCGCCGCTTCGGCCGCCTCCTCCACGCCGGTATGCGGCAGCATGATGGCGAATTCCTCGCCGCCGAGCCGTCCCATCAGATCCTCCTTGCGCAGCAAAGGCGCCGATTCGCGGCATAGCGTGCGTAGCACATCGTCGCCGGTCGAGTGGCCGTACTGGTCGTTGACGTTCTTGAAGTGATCCAAGTCCAGCATCAGGACGGAGAGTGGTTGCGGATAGCGTCGCGCGCGCGTGACCTCTTTCTGCAATGCCTGCAGGAAGTTGCCGCGGTTGGCTACCCCGGTCAGGCTATCCAGGCGAGCCTCGCGTAGCAGGGCGGCCTCCAATTTCTTGCGTTCGGTAATGTCGCGCGCCGAGGCCCAGATCAACGATTGACCGTCGATCTCCACCGCCGTCGCAGTGATTTCCGCATCCCATAGCGAGCCGTCCACATGGCGCATCGCGGTTTGGAAAATCAGCGGTTGATCGTGATGGCTTTGCAAGATCTTGAGGATATCGGATGGCTCAAGATTGGCGGACCAATCCCAGATGCGGGTGGCCATGATCGCTTCCGGCCCCTCGGCGCAGATCTGCTTGAGAAAGCCCTCGCTGATTTCGAGGAAGCGGCCCTCGCGATCCAAGACCACCGTACCGTCCGCGCCGTGGCGCAGCAGCATTTGATAATGCTCGCTCTTGAGCCGCAAAGCCTCCATGGTTTCATGGTGTAGCAATACTTGGCAGACCAGATCCGATACATGCTCGATCATGGCGAAGTCGTTCGCACCGGCGACACTGGGCAGGTGATGGTAGATGGCGAAGACCCCCAGTACCCGGTCGCCGCTCAGAATCGGCTGCGACCAGCAACTGTGCAGTTCGAAGCGAAGTGCTAGTTCGCGAGAGGCCGCCCAATAGGGGTGTTGCAGCGTGTCGTTGACGATCACCCGCTGGCGGCGATAGGCCGCCGCCCCACACGAGCCGATCTCGGGGCCGATCTCCACGCCATCGATGGCTGCCAAGTAGGCGGCCGGCAGGCTGGGGGCCGACAACAAACGTAAGAACCTACCCGTTCGATCCAGCGCCATGATCGAGCACAGCGTACCAGGGTGATCGATCTCGATGCCGTTGAGCAGCGTGTCGAGCACCTGTTTTAGCGGTGTATGCTGGGTCGTCAGCCGCAGGACGCGGTTGTGTAAAGCCAATTGCCGCTCAGCAGCCTCTAGGCGCGTCTGTTGTTCCATGTGCAACAGTTCCGCGCCGAGCCGAGCAGTAATCGGCTCCAGCAGCGTATCGAACCAATCGGGTAGGGTCGTGCTATCGGCAAAGAACATGGCCAAGTGGCCATAGCATTGGCCTTGATCGTCCAGAAACGGATAGCCGTGGAAGCTATCGCTGCCTGTGTCGCACAATTGCGGGAAGGTTTGTCCCAGGCCGGAAGTCTGTACCAGCCGCTGCCCTCGGTAGACTAGCTCGCACGGCGTACCGGCCAAGGCAAAACTATCGGGTGCATGGCGTTGTGTGGATGCCACGACACGCACACGCGTCACCGGCAAATCGATGGCGCGTGCGACCATGACCCGTTGCGCCCGCAGGTGCCGGGCCAGCCATTCGACGATGGCGTGCACGTAGGCTTCGCCTGCCAGCGAATAAGTCGATTGCCATAAATCGGTCTGCAGATGCTCGGGCCCCAGATTGTCGATGGCGCTGTGCATAGTATGTCGGTGGTGGTCGGCTCATACAGATTTATAGCCCTATTTGCGCAACAAGGCATGCCGAGTCGTGTGCGTGTCACACAGGGAGGGTAGTCAGGCCGATCCAGATCAAATGCGTGGCAGATCGTGCGAACAGGGTGTCGTGGGCGGGGCTAAAATCGATTGTATTTTCTTCGATTGCGCACACGTTATGTCTCATCCTGCTTCTCCGCATAGCACAACCCACTACATGGGTTTTACCCATCGGGAGTGCGAATACTTGCCTTGCCATCAAGGTGTGAAACAGGAGTTCAACTGCCTGTTCTGCTATTGCCCGCTGGTACGGCTGCAATGCCCGGGTCCATACCGGATTTACCTGGATCAGCATGGTGTCGGCCGCAAGGATTGTAGCGACTGCAAGCTGCCGCACAATGGCTATGAACGTTCCTGGCGCCTGATGATGAAGTGGTTGAGCGATCCGCAGCCATGGGATGGCTTGCCGCGCTCTTAATCGGCGCTTTGTAATATGATGTCCTCATCATATGCCAATGACAGAGGACATCATGACTTTGAATATCCGCCCGGCTACCGTCGAAGACACCGCACTGATTCTCGGCTTTATCCGCGAGTTGGCCATCTACGAGAAAGCGGAGCATGAAGTGGTCGCCCGCGAGGCTGATATTGTGCGCAGCCTGTTCGCCCATGACGGCCCCGCGCGGGCGCTGATCGTCGAGTCCGATGGCATCCACATCGGCTTTGCCGTCTACTTCTACAGCTATTCCACCTGGTTGGGTCGCAAGGGTCTGTATCTCGAGGACTTGTATATCGCGCCGGCCCATCGCGGCAACGGCGCCGGCCGGGCGGTGCTGCGTTACCTAGCGCAGTTGGCCGTCGCACAAGGCTGTGGCCGATTCGAATGGAGCGTGCTCGACTGGAACGAGCCGGCTATCCGTTTCTACCATTCCATTGGCGCCGCGCCACAGGATGAGTGGGTTCGTTATCGCATGGCGGGCGAGAGTTTGAAACGCTTCGCACAAAGCGAGGATTGAACTAACAACGGTCAGTGGCGAGCAAGCCATATTTCAGATCGTCATGCCACGCGCCGTCCATCCGGTATTCGGCGCGTAGCCGGCCTTCCAGTCGGAAACCCATACGCTGGAGCAGTTTTTCCGATGCGTGATTGCCGGCGGTGACCGTGGCCGTGGCCTTGTGGAGGCCGCAGATGTCGAAGGCGAAATCCAGCACGGCACCGGTCGCCTCCTGTGCAAAGCCTTGGCCCTGACTGTCCGGGAGGAACATATAGCCTAGCTCGGCCGGGCCGAGCGGTGGGCTGGCCAGCTTGAAGCCGTGCAGGCCGATCGGTCTGCCGCTTGTGCGCTCGATGACGGCCAGCGCGAGCCAGTGCTCGACCTCAGGTGTCCAGGACGGCATTCGTTGCTGGAATTTCCGCTCGATCACCGCATCGCTACGCGCCGGGTCGATATGGCGCATCACGGCTGGCAGGCGGTTGAGTTGGAAAAAGAAATCGCGGTCGGTTTCGATGAGTTGGCGCAAAGTCAGCCGCTGTGTCCGCAGTTCGATCATAAGAGAGCGAGCCTTTCGATCATAAATGCGCGCGCGCCAGGCGATCCATCACGCCGACGCCGCGCCGGATATCTTGTTCCGTTACGCCGGCATAGCCGATCACCAGCCCCTGCCGGTCGGGGGGCGCCTGGAAGTGTTTGCCGAGCGTGGCGAGCCAGATGCCTTCGAGCGCGGCCATCTGGCTGAGCCGTGTCTCGTCCAGGTGGGGCGGCAGCGTCGCCAGCACATGCATGCCGGCATGACCCGACGACCAGGCCCACTCGCTGGCCACGCTGTCGGCCACGACCGCGCGCAGGCAATGCTGGCGTTCTTGGTATAAGTCGCGCATGCGTCGGATATGGCGCGCGAACTGGCCGTTCTCGATGAATTCCGCCAATGCCGATTGCAGCGGGTAGTGCCCTTCCGGGTTCAAGCGGGTATTGGCGGCCCGGAAGGCATCGACCAAAGTCTCCGGCACCACGATGTAGCCGGTGCGTAAGCCCGGATACATGACTTTGCTCAGCGTGCCGAGATAGATGACCCGCGCGTCTTCCGACAGGCCTTGCAGGGCTGGCAGCGGCTGCGAGCTGTAACGGAACTCGCTGTCGTAATCGTCTTCGATGATCCAGGCATTGGCCTGCCGGGCATGATCGATCAATGTCAGCCGGCGTGCCAGCGGCATGGTGACGCCCAGCGGGTATTGGTAGGATGGCGTCGCATAGATCAGCTTGGGCGGGCGCGGGTCGGCGATCTTCTCCGGATCGAGGCCATGCTCGTCCACCGGTGCCGCGACCGTTTGCAAGCCGGCCATATGCAGTGCGACCCGGGCTCCGAGATAGCCGGGCTCCTCCATCCAGGCCACGTCGCCCGGATCGGCCAGCAATAAAGCGCATAGCGCCAGCGAGTGTTGCGTGCCCTGGGTGATCAGGATCTGATCCGGGTGACAGCGCACCGCGCGCGACATCTGCAGATAGTCGGCCAGTGCCTGGCGCAGGGCGGGCAGGCCACCGCCGGCTTGATAATTGAAGTCGAGCAGGCGCGCCTGACGCTGGTGGCGTGCCAGCAATTGCTGCCATTGGCGATGGGGAAAGGCGCGGATCTCCGGGATGCAGGGTACGAAGGCGCCGTGATAGTCATCGTCGCGCCGAGTCAGCGCTTCCAGCGTTTGGCCGCGGTCGGATAGGCCAAGGGTGGTCCTTTGCTCCGGTGCCGCGACGGTGTGGCGCTTGAACAAGGCGCAGACGAAGGTTCCCGAGCCATGGCGGGTGTCGAGATATCCCTCGGCCAAGAGCTGTTCGTAGGCGTCGATCACGGTGTTGCGCCCGATGCCGAGCTGGCGGGCCAGATCGCGGCTGGCCGGCAATCTGGTGTCGGCGGCGAGCTTGCCTTCGCCGATCCACTGGCGCAGCCAGCGCGTCAATTGCCGCGACAGGCCTTCCTTGCCGTCACGCGTCAGGGCGGCAGCCAGCGCGTCGCCGATCCATGCACTCTGCAAAAGTGGCTCCTTGTTTTGACAGGATGGTGGCTCTTTTGCCAAACCTTTGAGATTTATATCATGGTTTACCAAGCCTACCAATGACCGTGGAGCCAATATGGATCAAATCGCCTTCTACCAAGCCAAGCTGGCCTGGGAAACCGATAGTTGGGACGTGTTCGAGGCGTTACAGCGCGGAGATCCGCTAACCTTGGTCGATGGCCGCTCGGCCGAGGCCTATGCGCGCGAAACCCTGCCTGGCGCGATCAATTTGCCGCATCGAACCATCAGCGCGGCGAGTACCGCCCACTTGCCCAAAGATCGGCTATTGGTGGCGTTTTGCGATGGCATTGGCTGTAACAGTTCGACCCGCACGGCACTCAAACTGGCGCAACTCGGTTTTCAGGTGAAGGAACTGCAGGGCGGCATCGACTGGTGGAAGCGCGACGGCTATGCCACCACCGCTCAGGCAGGACAGCCGATCGTTTGCGGTTGCGAGGGCTAAGCGATGAAATACGATCATTTGGGACGCCCGCTGGGCGAGGAAGTACCGAATTGGCACGGCGCCACGCCGCCGGCACGGGTGACGTTGTCCGGCCGACTGTGCCGCGTGGAAGCGTTCGACCTGGCGCGACACGGCTCGGCGCTACGTGCCGTGTTGGCTCCCGACCTCGATGGATGGACCTATCTGGCCGTGCCGCCGCAAAGCGAGGCGGAATGGGACGCTTGGCTGACCGGATGCGCCCAGTCGAGCGATCCGTTGCGCTTCGTGATCGTCGAGCAAGCCAGCGGGGAGGTGGTCGGCACGGCGTCCTATCTGCGCATCGCGCCGCAGGAGGGGGCGATCGAAGTGGGGTGGCTGCACTTCTCGCCACGCATGAAACGCACGCCCGTCGCTACCGAGGCGATGTATCTGATGATGCGTCAGGCATTCGAATGGGGATACCGGCGTTACGAGTGGAAATGCAACCGGCTCAATGCCGCGTCGATGCGGGCGGCCGAGCGACTCGGCTTCTCCTTTGAAGGCATCTTCCGCCAAGCGCGGGTGAACTGGGGTTTGAACCGCGACACCGCCTGGTTCAGCCTGCTAGACCACGAATGGCCGTCGGCCCGTGCCGCGCTGGAAGCTTGGCTCGCGCCGGACAACTTCGACGCGCAAGGCCTGCAGCGGCGCACGTTGGAAAGTCTACGCGGCCGATAAGTCGTTATGCAAAAAGCCGGGGCTCGCCCCGGCTTTCGCTTTGCGGATACGCTGTCGATCAGGCCTGGATGCCGGCCAGTTCGGCGGTATCGCGGGCAATCATGCATTCCTCGTTGGTGTTGACCACCACGGCGACCGGGCTGCCGGCGGCGGTGATGACACCCGCCTTGCCGCGGATGGCGGCATCGTTGGCCGCGGCATCCAGCTTGAAACCGAAGATGCGCAGATGTTCCAGCGTCTTGGCGCGCAGCAGCGAGGAGTTCTCGCCGATACCGCCGGTGAACACGATGGCGTCCAGCCGGTCGAGCGAGGTGGCCAAGCCGCCGATCAGGCGGGAGAGGCGGTGAGCGAACATCTGCAGCGCCAGTTGCGCGTCCGGGTTGCCTGCGACGGCGGCTTCTTCCAGTGCGCGGCAGTCGCTCGAAACACCGGAAATGCCCAGCAGACCGCTTTGCTTGTTGAGCAGGTGGTCGATGCCGTCCAGATCCAATTTCTCGCGGCGGGCGATGTAGGTGACGGCGGCCGGGTCGATATCGCCCGAGCGGGTGCCCATGATCAGGCCTTCCAGCGGGGTCATGCCCATGGTGGTATCGACGCACTGGCCGTTCTTGACGGCGGTGGCCGAAGCGCCATTGCCCAGGTGGCAGATGATGATGCCGTGGTCGGCCGGGTCGAGATCCAGTACGCGGATCGCCTCGCCGGTGACGTAGCGGCAGCTGGTGCCGTGCATGCCGTAGCGGCGCACATGGTAGTCGGTGTAGAAGCGCTTCGGCACGGCGTAGCGGTAGACCGCCGGCTGCATGGTCTGGTGGAAGGCGGTATCGAATACCACTACCTGCTTCAGGCCCGGGAAGGCCTTTTGCGCTGCACGGATGCCGACCAGGTGGCCCGGGTTGTGCAGCGGGGCCAGTTCGCAGCATTCTTCAATGCCGGCCATGACGTCGTCGGTGACGATTGCCGAGGCGGTGAAGCGTTCGCCGCCGTGGACGATGCGATGGCCGATGGCGGCCACCTTGTCCAGCAGGCCGCGTTGGGCCAGGTCGCGCGTCAGCACTTCCATGGCTTCGGCGTGGCGGCCGCCGTTCAGCGTTTGCGTGGTCTTGTTGCCGTCGCTGTCTTTGATGATGATGCGCGCGTCTTCCAGACCCAGGCATTCGGCCAGGCCGGACAGAATCGGATCGATCGAGTCGACCGGTTGTAGAGCGAACTTCAGCGAAGAGCTGCCGCAGTTGATGACCAGAATCAGAGGAGTAGCCGTCGTCATTTTACCTACCTTGAAACGTTGAAGTCGGATGAGAATCGTTTTCGGCTTAGGTGACTTTTAGTCCCCGTGCCGCGAATAGGGCGCGCGCATGCGTCACTTGCTCGGCGGTCGGCACCGGGGTGTCGGCCAGTTGGTAGTCCATCCCGAGCTGTTTCCATTTGTCGGAACCTAACTGGTGGAAGGGCAGCACTTCTACCCGTTCGACCGTCGGGCCGAGATCGGCGACGAAATCCGCCAGCCGTTCGATATCCGCATCGTCGTCCGTCAGTCCCGGTACCAGCACGTAGCGGATCCACATTTTCTTGCCGAGCCTTTGTAGGCGGCGGGCGAAATCCAGCGTCGGTTGCAGCGGCTGGCCGGTCAGCGCCAGGTAGCGCTCCGGATCGCTGTGCTTGATGTCCAGCAGTACCAGATCGACGTTGTCGAGCCAGGCGTCATCGATGTTTTCGTGCAGAAAGCCTTGGGTATCGAGCGCAGTGTGCAAGCCGAATTTTTGCTTGATGGCCGAGAACAGTGCGCCGACGAATTCGGCTTGCATCAGCGGCTCGCCGCCGGAGATGGTGACCCCGCCGGCGAACTTGAGGAATTTGGCATAGGGCGCCACTTCGGCCAATGCCTGCTCCACGGTGACCTGGCGGCCATGATGCAGCTTCCATGTGTCGGGATTATGGCAATACAGGCAGCGGAATTGGCAGCCGGAGGTAAAGAAGACGAAACGCATGCCCGGACCGTCGACACCCGCACCGCTTTCGGTCGAATGCAAATAGCCGATGGGCGGCGTTGGGGAAGATGTACTCATGGACAGGTTCCGAAACAGTCAAAAAAGCCGGGGCGCGAGGCCCCGGCCAGGTGCTTACTTTGAATATTACATCTTGGCGTGGAAAGTGCGGTTAATCACGTCGAGTTGTTGCTCGCGCGTCAACTTGACGAAGTTCACCGCATAGCCCGACACGCGGATCGTCAGTTGCGGGTACAGCTCCGGATGTTCCATGGCGTCGATCAGCGTTTCGCGCTTGAACACGTTGACGTTGACGTGGAACCCACCGGCGGCGGCAAAGCCGTCCAGGCAGTTGGCCATATTGGCGATACGTTCGTCCGCGGTGTGGCCCAGTGCGTCCGGCGTGGCCGAAGCGGTCCAGCTGATGCCGTCGAGCGCGGCTTCGTAAGGCAGCTTGGCGACCGATGCGCCGGCAGCGACAAAGCCCTTCACATCGCGACCGTTCATCGGGTTGGCGCCCGGGGCGAACGGTTCGCCGGCACGGCGGCCGCACGGGGTGTTGCCGGTCTTCTTGCCGTACACCACGTTCGAGGTGATGGTCAGCACCGACTGGGTCGGCATGGCATTGCGGTAGAAGTACGGCTGCGCCTTGATCTTGTTCATGAAGGTTTCGGTCAACCATACCGCGATGCTGTCGGCGCGGTCGTCGTTGTTGCCGTAGGCCGGGTATTCGCCTTCGATCTTGTAGTCGACGGCCAGGCCTTCTTCATTGCGGATCACGTGCACCTTGGCGTACTTGATGGCGGACAGCGAGTCGGCGGCCACCGACAGGCCGGCGATGCCGCAAGCCATGGTGCGCAGGATGTCGCGGTCGTGCAGCGCCATTTCGATGCGCTCGTAGGCGTACTTGTCGTGCATGTAGTGGATGCAGTTGAGCGCCTTGACGTAGGTGGCGGCCAGCCAATCCATCATCTTATCGAAGTGGGCCATCACTTCGTCGTAGTTCAGCACGTCGCCCTTGATCGGTTCGAAACCGCGGGCCACGACCGCGCCGGACTTCTCGTCCACGCCGCCGTTGATGGCGTACAACATGGCCTTGGCCAGGTTGGCGCGCGCGCCGAAGAACTGCATCTGCTTACCGATGCGCATGGCGGAGACGCAGCAGGCGATGCCGTAGTCGTCGCCCCAGTGCGGGCGCATCAGGTCGTCGTTTTCGTACTGGATCGAGCTGGTGTCGATCGAGACCTTGGCGCAGAAATCCTTGAAGCCCTGCGGCAATTCGGTCGACCACAACACGGTCAGGTTCGGTTCCGGTGCCGGGCCCAGGTTGTACAGGGTATTGAGGAAGCGGAAGCTCGACTTGCTGACCAGCGGACGGCCGTCTTCACCGATGCCGCCGATGCTCTCGGTCACCCAGGTCGGGTCGCCGGAGAACAGTTGGTCGTATTCCGGGGTGCGCAGGAAGCGCACGATACGCAGTTTGATCACCAGGTCGTCGATCATTTCCTGCGCTTCCACTTCGGTCAGTTGACCGGCGGCGATGTCGCGCTGGATGTAGACGTCGAGGAAGGTGGAGACGCGGCCGAACGACATGGCGGCGCCGTTTTGTTCCTTGACTGCGGCCAGGTAGGCGAAATACACCCACTGAATCGCTTCGCGGGCATTGGCTGCCGGGCGGGCGATGTCACAGCCGTACTTGGCGGCCATTTCCTTCAGTTCTTCCAGCGCGCGGAATTGCTCGGACAGCTCTTCGCGTTGACGCATGACATCATCGGTGAAGGTGACGTCGTTCAGTTCCTTGTATTGACGCAGGCGGTCGCTTCTCAAGAAGTCGATACCGTACAGCGCCACGCGGCGGTAGTCGCCGATGATGCGGCCGCGGCCATAGGCATCGGGCAGACCGGTGATCACGCCGGACTTGCGAGCCGCCAGGATGTCCGGGCTGTAGACGTCGAACACGCCCTGGTTGTGGCTCTTGCGATAGTGGGTCCAGATATCCTTGATGACCGGGTCGAGCTTGAAGCCAAAGGCTTCCAGGCCATTTTCGACCATGCGCAGGCCGCCGTTGGGCATGATGGCGCGCTTGAGCGGGGCATCGGTCTGCAGGCCGACGATCAGCTCGCTTTGCTGGTCGATGTAGCCGGCGTCATGTGCGGTGATGCTGGAGGCGCGGTCGGCGGAAACGTCGAGGACGCCACGTGCGCGTTCTTCCTTCAGCAGTTCGCCCAACTTATCCCACAAGCGCTTGGTGCGCTCGGTGGCCGGGGCCAGAAAATCCGCATTGCCTACATACGGGGTGTAGTTGAGCTGAATGAAGTTGCGTACATCGACCGAGGTCTGCCAGTTACCGGTGGCAAAACCGTGCCAGGGGTCGGCGTCAATCGCGCTGCGAGTTATGGCTTCCATTACCGCCTCCAATTTCGAAATCGAAACAAATGTAACCTTATGAACCCAATATAAATTCGAAAACGAACATCGTGTTTGATGTGGGTCAAGCATCTGCCACGCCGGTGGCATTATTTGCCCTGGTCTTTCGACCGGCCGGCGATGCCTCAATGATGATGAAACTCCGTTCAAATCATTGATTTGCTAGCAATATCATTGCTTTCTTTTCCAGCTTTTGTGGCAGTTTTCGCGACGACTGGCGGCCTGATTCGATTCGAAACGCCAGCGTGGGAAGTCCTGCAGATTTGCGACAAATTTTTGTGCATTGCGGCAAATCCGACGATCAAATTTTCGCCGATTTTGCCCAAAGGACGCGAGAATAATTTCGTTTTTCTTCGATTTCGAACTTTTGCCGGGGCGGCGATGCAACAAGCACGATTAACTATGCGCGGCTTGCATGATGTCATGTTTTATAACTTGCGAATTTATAACAAAATTTATGGCGTCAAACCCTGTTTTCATAATTTGACGACTGTCAAATGACACCGCGAAATTTGCATTCGTTTGTGAACGAGCTGGATAGAATGGCGCCCAAGCTTTGACATGAAATTTTCCCGTTGTCGGGGGGAAGGATGTCAGCGCTTCGCGGCCGTTTTTCCTAGAGGGGGAAGGAAGGATGCCGCCGACGGGCCGCAGTGATAACCCGATCACCATTCTATTTTGCTCAGGAGAGGGCAATCATGTCCCGTTCAACTTCGCTTCCCCTTGAACAGTCGCCGCCGCGTAGAAGCGCGTGGACGCGCCAGGACACCACCTGGATGCTCGGGTTGTATGGCACGGCCATCGGTGCCGGTACGCTGTTTTTGCCGATCAACGCGGGTAGCGGCGGTCTTTGGCCGCTGCTGTTCATCGCGCTGCTGGCGCTGCCGCTGACCTTTTTCGCTCACCGCGGGCTCAGCCGCTTCGTACTGTCCGGCTCGACCGCCGACGGCGATATCACCGAAGTGGTGGAAGAACACTTCGGTTTGACTGCCGGCAAGCTGATCACCTTGCTGTACTTTTTCGCCATCTATCCGATCCTGCTGGTCTACAGCGTGGCGATGACCAATACCGTGCTGTCCTTCCTCAATCATCAACTGCATATCGAGGTCGGCACCGGCCTGGCGACGCGCGCCGTGTTCTCGCTGGCGCTGATCCTGGGCTTGATGTCCATCGTGCGGCTGGGCGGCGCGTTCATCGTCAAGGCGATGAGCATCCTGGTCTATCCGTTCGTCTGCGCGCTGATGTTGCTGGCGTTCTATCTGATTCCCAATTGGAACAACGCGATATTTACCCAGGCCGGCAGTCTGGGCGACGCGCTGAGCCATGGCGGTTTCTATCGCACGCTATGGCTGGTGATTCCGGTGATGGTGTTCTCCTTTAACCATTCGCCGATCATCTCGTCGTTCGCCGTCGACCAAAAGCGTCTGCATCCGCAGCAGACCGACGCCGCAGCCAACCGCACGTTGCTGCGCGCCCATATCCTGATGGTGGTGTCGGTGATGCTGTTCGTGTTCAGCTGCGTGCTGAGCCTGAGCCCGGCCGATCTGATGCTGGCCAAGCAGCAGAACATTTCGATCCTGTCCTACCTGGCCAACCACTTCCAGAACCCGTTGATCGAATGGGTGGCACCGGTCATCGCCATGATCGCCATCAGTAAGTCGTTCCTCGGCCACTACCTGGGCGCCAAGGAAGGCATGAACGGTTTGATGGCCAAGGCGTTGCGCAGCCGCGGCAAGGCTGTGCGCGACGAAATGCTCGACCGCTACACCGCCGTATTCATGATCCTGACCTGTTGGGTCGTGGCGACCTTCAATCCGAGCATTCTCGGCATGATCGAAACCTTGGGCGGACCGGTCATCGCGTTGCTGCTGTTTCTGATGCCGATGTATGCGATCCACAAGGTGCCGGCGATGCGCCGCTATGCCGGCGCGCCGAGCAATTTGTTCGTGACGGCGATTGGGCTGATTGCCATGACGGCAATTTTCTACAAACTATTTGTCTGATGATTTGGCGCCCCGCCCAACCGGACGGGGCAGGCGTGTCGTTAAAGGGAATGCATCATGTTCAGCATGGTAGACATCTACAAAATCGGCGTTGGCCCCTCCAGCTCCCATACCGTCGGCCCGATGAAGGCCGGCTTCGAGTTCCTGTCGGCGTTGCGCGCCACCGGGCGGTTTGGCGCCACCACGCGTGTGCGTGTCGAGTGCTACGGCTCGCTGGCGTTGACCGGCAAAGGCCACTGCACCGATAGCGCCATTATCATGGGCTTGACCGGCAGTCTTCCGGAGAATGCCGATATCGATGGCATGGCGCGCGTGGTCGACGAGGTGACGCGTACCGGGGGCATGCTGCTGGGGCCGGAACGACAGCCGGTCGATTTCTCGTTGGACTTTATCGCGGACAATCTGCCACTGCACGAAAACGGTATGCAGATTCATGCCTTCGTCGGCGATACGCCATTGTTGTCCAAGACCTACTATTCGATCGGCGGCGGTTTCATCGTCGAGGCCGAGCATTTCAACCAGAGTCTGTGCAGTAGCGTCGAGGTGCCGTACCACTTCCTGAATGCCCAGGAAATGATCGACATGTGCAACGCCAGTGGCTTGTCGATCGCCGCGCTGGTGATGGAGAACGAACGGGCGGTGCGTAGCGACGAGGCGGTGCGGGCGCATTTCCGCCGCGTGTGGGATGTGATGTCGTCCAGCATGGAACGCGGCATGCGCACCGAGGGTAATCTACCCGGTCCGATGCATATTCCGCGTCGCGCGCCGGCACTGCACCGCATGCTGGGCAGCAATCTCAACCTGGCCAACGATCCGATGTGCGTGCTCGACTGGGTCAATATGTATGCGATGGCCATGGCGGAAGAAAATGCCGCCGGGGGGCGCGTGGTGACCGCGCCGACCAATGGCGCCTGCGGCGTGGTGCCGGCGGTGTTGGCTTATTACGATCACTTCATCAAACCGCTGGACGAAGACAGCACTTTGCGTTTCTTCCTGTCCTCCGGCGCCATCGGTTGTCTGTTCAAGCTCAATGCCTCGATTTCCGGCGCGGAGGTCGGTTGCCAGGGCGAGATCGGCGTAGCCTGCTCGATGGCCGCTGCCGGTCTGACCGAGTTGATGGGCGGCAGTCCCGAGCAAGTGTGCATGGCGGCGGAAATCGCCATGGAACATAACCTGGGACTGACCTGCGACCCGGTCGGCGGTCAGGTGCAAATTCCCTGCGTCGAGCGCAATGCCATTGCGGCGGTGAAGGCCATCAACGCCGCGCGCATGGCGCTGCACCGATCCAGCCGGCCGAAGGTATCGCTCGACAAGGTGATCGCCGCCATGTACGAGACCGGCAAGGATATGAATTCGAAATACCGCGAAACCTCGTGCGGCGGCTTGGCGCGGCAACTGGTTCCGGACGAGAAGGTCATTCCGATTCAACCCGTGCGCGTGCCAGCGACGGCGTAGGAGCCTGCCGTAGGGGGCGTAGGGTGGATTCGCCGAAGGCAATCCGCCATTGCCGGTGGTGGTTGGTGCGTTGCTTCGCAAACGCACCCTACTGCCGCTCCTACTCCGATTGCATCGTCTGTATGGCTGCGTCGATGCGGCGCATGGTGGCCGGGCTGACATGCCGGCTGCACAGGATGTAGCGCTTCAGCCCGGGCGGCATGTCCGGATACGTCAGCGTCGCGATTTTGTCCGAATCGAGCAGGTTCGCTTGACGTAGATACTGGTAGTCCTCCTGATCCATCAGCATATAGTCGGCGCGATGTTGGGCCACCATATGCGCCAACCCGTCCGGCGTGACCACCGAGTCGGTGACGGCCTGGTTCGCCGAGGCGATCATCGCATCCAGCACCGGACCATACGAGACACCGAAGACTTTGCCCAACTTGAAGTCGGGGTCGGCCAACAGGCGCTTCAAGCTCTTGAAGGCGCGCAGTTGATCCGCCACCTGGCGGTTCGCCACTACGATATGCGGTTTGTCCTGATGGATCGGTCGTGAGAAGCGGGCGAAAGCTTCGCGCTCGGGGATCTTGTACCAACCGGGCGAGCAGATTGCCAGTTTGTCGTCTTGTAGGTCGTGGATGATGCGTTTGGCAGGGATTTCGCTATAAGTCGCGCGGATGTCGGCCTGCTGCAGGATGGCGATAAGACGCTGCATGAGGAAGCCGGCGGGTTTGCCATTCTGGCTGTAGGTATAGGGTGGTTTGTCGCGGTATTCGACGGTGATCGTCTGTGCCCAGCCCGTTTGCGCCAGGAACAGTAAACCCAACGTCCATGTGCATCGGCCCGCCATGTCGCCCCCAGGCTTATTATTCTGATGCGCTAGTGTAGCCGGAGGCGCCGGCGATTGCAGTTTTTTCCACTGACGCGCTGGACGGCGCTACCTCCGCCGCCCAGCGCGCAGGATCAAGCCGCGCGGGCTGGCGATAGCGCCAGAGCCTGCGGGGCGCGTGCCAACAGTTGCTTCCACTTGCTCAGCGCCGAGAGCAGGATCACCAGGCCAAGCACCAGCATGATGATGGAGATGCCCGCGTTGAACAGGCTATAGCCCTTGGCGGCCGGGTTCAGGTAGACGTGGGTCACCATCCAGTAGCCGGCATAATTGACGGTTACGTATAGATAAGCCAGCGGTACCAGGCAGGTCAGCATATAGGCCTTGTTGTGCGACAGGCGCAGAATGACGGTGGCGCCGATGATCAGGCCGATGGAAGCCATCAACTGGTTGGAGACGCCGAACAGGGCCCAGACCGAGTTGATGTCGCCGGACATCAGCAGATAGCCCCACAGCGCACAGGCCAGCACGCTGGCGCCGATCGCGCCGGGCAGCCAGTCGATACGCTTGAGCGGCGCGTAAAAGTCCCCGCCGAAATCCTGGATCAAGTAGCGGGCCACGCGGGTGCCTGAGTCGACGGCCGTCAGAATGAAGACCGCTTCGAACATCACCACGAACTGGAAGAAATACGACGCCAGGCTGGAGAACCAACTCACGCGGGTGAAGATGGCCGACATGCCCACCGCCAGAGTGACGGCACCGCCGGTACGTCCATACAAATCCAGCCCGATCTCCTGGCTCAGGCGCGGCAGATCGACCACGCTCATGCCGAGATGGCCGAAGGCCGCCGGGGTGGCGTTGATCGCGAAATAGTCGGCCGGATGCAGCGAGGTGGCGGCAATCAATGCCATGACGCCCACCACGCACTCGGCCAGCATGGCGCCGAAGCCGACCGGCAGCAGATCCTTCCAGTTATCCACCAACTTGGGCGTGGTGCCGGAGCCGATGAAGGCGTGGAAGCCGGAGATCGCGCCACAGGCGATGGTGATCGAGATGAACGGCCAGACCGGGCCGCTGATCACCGGACCGCCGCCGTGGATGAACTGCGTCAGCGCCGGAAACT
Source organism: Paludibacterium purpuratum (assembly GCF_004363805.1). Classification (GTDB taxonomy): domain Bacteria; phylum Pseudomonadota; class Gammaproteobacteria; order Burkholderiales; family Chromobacteriaceae; genus Paludibacterium; species Paludibacterium purpuratum. The sequence goes on from NZ_SNZP01000004.1 coordinate 207,861, forward strand.
GGATAGTCGGGTTGATGAAGACCACGCCGATCACCAGTGCGCCGAAAACGCCGATTTTCATAAAACTCGACAGATAACCGCGCGGCGTCAGCAGCATCCATACCGGCAGCGCCGTGGCGAAAAAGGCGTAGATCGGCAGCGCCAGCGAAACGGTCTGGGTATGCAGCGTCAGCCAGTCGCCAAGGAGGGTGCCTTGAATGTGCGGGCCGATCAGCACACAGGCCATGATGGCGCCGATGCCGACGTAGGTGGCGAGCTTGCTCGGGCCGACGAATTTTTCGTATAGGCCGAGGCAGATGGCGATCGGAATGGTCATGAACACCGCGAAGGTGCCCCATGGATTACGTTCCAGCGCATGTACCACCACCATCGACAGACCCGCCATGGTGATGGTGATGATGAACAGCATGGCGAGCCCGGTACACCAGCCGGCCACTGGGCCGAGCTCGGATTTGGCGACTTCGGAAAGCGACTTGCCTTGATGCTTCATCGAAGCGAACAGCACGACGGTATCGTGTACCGCGCCGCCGACGACGGCGCCGATCAACAGCCACAAGAAACTGGGCAGATAGCCGAATTGCGCGGCGAGCACCGGGCCGACCAAGGGGCCAGCGGCGGCGATGGCCGCGAAGTGTTGACCGAAGTTGACCCACTTGCGAGTCGGGACGTAGTTCTTGCCGTCCGCGAGCTCGTGGGAGGGGGTGGATTGATTGTCTTGGCAGCCCAGCACCTTGCGCGTGAAGAACACACCGTAGAAACGGTAGCAGATGGCAAGGATGCACAGGGTGGCAATCACAAAGGTGATGGCGTGGTTCATTAGAAGCTCCCTGGATGATCTCGCATAAACTCTAGCGCGCTGGTGTGGGGGCTCAAGCGCGTAATCGGTAAGAGGCAGCCGGGGGCGATGAACGGTCGAAAGCCGGGGGTGAGAGGTTGGGAACGATGCCGGGCGATCTTAGTCGCTCATGCCCACTCGCTGCTTGAGCGGTTTGAGGTAGCGCCGGCTGACCGGGATGAGCTGACCGTTGCGTACCACGATATCGGCGGCGCCGCCTTCGGTCAGGCGGATTTCCGTCACGGCATCCAGATTGACTAGGTATTGGCGGTGGCAGCGCACCAGTGGCGACCTTTCCTCGAGCGTACGTAGGGTCAACTCGGTGAAGTGCTCGATGCCGGCACGGTCGACGACATAAACGCCGCTCGCGCGCGAGCCGACATATTCGATGTCGGGAAGCTTGAGTAGCAGGATTTTGCCGGCGCCTTGGCAGGGGATGTAGCTGAGCGCCTGCCCCGGCGCCAGCCATTCCGGCGTTTGGCGCGTACCGAGCGCCTTGCGCAGGCGGTCGAGCGTTTTGGTCAGACGCGCCGGTTCGGACGGCTTGAGCAGGTAGTCGAAGGCGTTTTCCTCGAATGCCTTGAGCGCATAGTCTTCATAGGCGGTGAGGAACACGATGTGCGGCGCATGCTCCGGGTCGAGCATGCCCAACATTTCCAGTCCGCTGATGCGCGGCATCTGGATATCGAGAAACACCACATCCGGTTTGTGGCGATGGATGGCGGCAATGGCCTCGATGGCGTTGGCGCACTCGCCGATCACCGCGATGTCCGTTTCGGCGCTCAATTGCACGCGCAGCTCTTCGCGCGCCAGCGGCTCGTCGTCGACAATCAGTACGTTCATGCCACGTTCTCCGTCTGCAGAGGCAGATGCAGCGACACCCGGGTGAGCACCCCTGCTTCGCACGATACCGAAAGACCGTAGGGCGTGCCGAAACGCGCCTTGATACGCCGGTCGACCAGGTTCATGCCCAACCCATCCCGGTTGGCGCTGGGTTGGTACAGGCCGGCATTGTCCTCGACCCAAATCGTCAATCCGCCGTTCTGGATGGCCGAGCCGATGGCCAGCCTGCCCGGCCCGAGCAACTGCGAGGTGCCGTGCTTGACGGCGTTTTCCACGATCGGTTGCAGCGAGAAGGCCGGCAACCAGGTGTCGAGGGTGGCATCGTCGAAGGCGAAGTCGACCTGCAATTGATCGCCGAAGCGAGCCTGCTGGATCTGCAGATAAGCGTTCACGTGCTCGATCTCGTCTGCCAGCGTGACTTCCTCGGTCTGCCGCTTGAGGTTCTTGCGGAAGAAGGTCGAGAGGTGCTGCACCAACTGGCGCGCTCGTTCCGGATCGCGCCGAATGACCGCCGAGAGCGTGTTGAGCGCATTGAATAGGAAATGCGGATTGACCTGGGCATGCAGCAGCTTCAGTTCGGTCTGCGCCAGCAGTTGATGCTGTGCCTCGAACCGGCCGGCCAGAATCTGGGTCGATAGCAGCCGGGCGATGCCTTCGCCCAATGTCAGGTTGATGGCCGAGATCAGCTTATTGCGCGGTTCGTAGAGCTTGATGGTGCCGATGACGCGGTCGCTTTCGCCGCGCAACGGGATCACCAGGGTCGAGCCCAGGCGGCAATGCGGCGAGATCGAGCATTGGTACGGCACCTCGTCGCCGTCGGCGAACACCACTTGGTTTTCGGCGATGGCGCGGTGCGTGTGCGGCGAAGTGATCGCTTGGCCGGGCAGATGATGGTCGTCGCCGATGCCGATGAAGGCCAGCAATTTCTCGCGGTCGGTCATCGCCACCGCGCCCACGCCCAGTTCTTCGTAGATGATGCGCGCCACGCGCATGCTGTTTTCTTGATTGAAGCCCTGACGCAGCATCCCCTCGGCGCGCGCGGCGATTTTCAGCGCTTTGCTGGAGAAACTGCTGGAGTACTTCTCGATGATCACGCGCCGGTCGAGCAGAATGCGCATGAACATGCCGGCGCCGACCGAATTGGCGATGGTCATCGGCAGCGCGATGTGCCGAACCAGATCGAGCGCGGCGCCGAACGGATGTGCCAACAGCAAGATGATCAGCATCTGCATCACTTCGGCACAGAAGGCGGTGGCGGCGACGACCCAAGGGTTGAACAGCCGCTCGCGCCGACCGGCGCGGAACAGGTAACTGTGCACCAGGCCGCCGAGCAGCCCTTCCGCCACGGTCGAGACCATGCAGGCGAAGGCCGAGAAGCCGCCCAGGGTGTAACGATGGATGCCGCCGGTCAGGCCCACCGCGAAGCCGACCAACGGCCCGCCCAGGATGCCGCCGAGCACGGCGCCGGTCGCGCGCGTGTTGGCGATGGAATCGTTAATGTGGAAGCCGAAATAGGTGCCCATGATGCAAAATGCGGAGAACACCAAGTAGCACACCACCTTGTGCTGCAGGCGAGAGGAACCGGCAGCCAGTGGGGCGAATAGCGGTGTCTTGCTCAACAGATAGGCGATCACCAGGTAAACGCACATCTGCTGCATGAGCAACAAGATTTCGGTCAGTTGGTAGGCAAGCATCTTGGTTCCGGTACCAATCCGGGGTATGCGGATTTCTACGGTGATGTTGTCATGTTAGCCACCTTCTGTTCAAGTTATTTACCCCATCGACAAGTCCTGAGATAAAGGAGCAAACGCACCATGGCAACGGCACGACTCGCTATTCGCCAAATCGGCGACCCGATCCTCCACACGCCACCGCCTCCGGTCGATTTCGATCAGGCCGGGCGGCTCGACGAATATTCCGCCATCTTGCAAAACGCGCAGTGCTCGACCGGCGGCGTCGGCATCGCCTGCAATCAAAGCGCCGCCATTGCGGCGCCAGTGGCGATTTTCTGGGCGGGCACCGACGACGAGGCGGTGCGGGAGGCCGCACGCTTGCGCTATCCCGATGCAACGTTGCCTCCCGCCATCCTGATGATCAATCCCGAGATCCTGAGCTACGGCGCGGAAACCTATTTCCCGGAGTCTGGCGAAGGATGCTTGAGCGTGGCGGGACCGATCCGCGGCAAGGTGCGACGTCACCGCACGGTACGAGTGCGCTACCAGACCCAGGACGGCATGGTGCAGGAGCGGGAATGCACCGGCTTCGAGGCGCATATCGTCCAGCATGAGCACGATCACCTGCGGGGCGTGGTGTTTCTGCAAAGAATCTTTGCCGATTGCAGCGCAGAACAGCAGTCGGCCATCGCCAGGCTGCTGCAGGAAGAAGCGGCGCGCCGGCAGGCCGGCGGCCGAGTCGAGACCGGTATCGAACCGATCATGGTGTTCGATCGCGACGGCGAGTCGGTGGTCTTCGATCCGACACGTCTGGCCCAGGCGCTCGGCGAAGTACCCGATGCGACCTTGCTGGGCATGCAGTCGATCCTGGCCGTTAGGCTGCGCTGATTTGTGCGGCGCGGCGGTTGCCTTAGCGCGCCGGCACGGGAATAATTCGGCTTCGATTCAATGAAGGGATACGGCATATGTTGCTTGACGACTCCAGCGTGGCGCGCCTGGCGGTGCACCGGGTGGGCAATCAATCGCGCGGCGAGGTGCTGCAGTTGTCCGATCGCACCCCCGCGGTCGACGAGGCGGTGTCCGGTCTGCTGCTCAACGGCTACCTCAAGGGGATCGTTTCGGACAAGAAGAAGTACCAGTTCTTTCATGAGACCGACCTCAAGCTCAACGAGATCTATTGCTACTCGCGCCAGTTTTTCAACGGCGAGCTGGATTTTCTCGAAGTGTCGCAACGCATCGCGCGCCATCTGTACGCGCGCTCGGTGCATCCCAATATCAGTGCCGGCGACCTGTTCGTGATCCTGTTCGACGGGCTGTCGGACGGTGAGCGCAACGTGCGGGCGCTGGGCGTATTCAAGGCCGAGATCCGCGAGGACTTCCTCAGCGTGGTCGAGTCCGGCGATGTTTTCGACATTCGCCACGCCAGCGGGATCAACCCGCGGCTGATCGACAAGGGGGCGCTGATCCTGGAGAACGGCCCGATCGTGTACGCAGTCGATCGCCAGGGGCAGCAGGCCAAGTTCTGGCTGGACGATTTTCTCAAGGCCATGCGCGTGCCGGACGCCGTGTCGAAAAGCCGCATGATGGCCAGCGCCGTGCAACAGATCAGCACCGATATCGACGACCCGATGCAACAGGCTCAGTTCAAGGAGGCGTGCCTCGCGTTGTGCGAGGAAAGCCAGACGGTGTCGTCCGGACAGGTGATGGCGGTGGCCGAAAAGTTCGTGCCCTGGGAGCAGGCGACGCAGGCTTTCGACGCCGCCGCCGAGTCCTGCGGCGTGCGGCGCGACGACCATGACACCTTGCCTGGCGCCGGCATGGCCAAACGGCTGGAACGGACGTTGTCCAAATACGGCGTCGGCCATGGCATCAGTGTATTGCTGCCGGCGGGCATCACGCTGAAGAACATTCATTCCAGCGCCGATGGCGAAGGTGGGCTAACGCTGACGTTGGCGCTTCGCCAGAGGGATGTCGGCGCTTAACTGCGCGGCGTGAAGAGGCGCAAGACTGTGGCGCATGCCAACAGTGCGCTCAGCGCGCCGAGCACCCAGGTGGTTTGCAGCTTCAGCCCAATCGCGTATTCGGCGATGAAGATGGAGAACGGGATCAGTCCGCAAAGTAGCAAAGTCCGATCTGCGCCTATTTTTAGAATGCTCTTCTGATAAAAATAAATAGGAGCAATGAATGTCGCTATGGCCAGTAGAAACGTATAAAAAATTGTATTTGGCGTCGAAATTAAATCGATATACTGTTTTTCGTATACTACGATCGCCAAGGACACCGCGAACATAAGCCAAAACCGAACGGCTAGAATTTGGCTGGCATCGATTCCCGATTCGATGGCCAGACTTTGCGAGGTGTGAGCGTAAAGGTAATTGCAGTAACCCAATAAAATGGAGAAGGCAAATATGCCAAGTGCTGCTTTGATGGGGAAAGCGCTGAAAATATAGCAGTAAAATAAAAAAATAGAGAGCGCAATCAACGCGATGATTGCAATGTTTATTGCGCTTTTTTTGGTGCGATAGGTGGCAATGCTACTAAATAGTGCCCCAAGCCCCATGAATAGAAAGGCGAAAAAATTTGGGGTGATGTAATGAGCACCGGCAAAATACCCCATCCATATGACAAGAATGCTCGCCATCAGCAAGAAATACAAACGCCTGTGTGACGTGAGTAATTTTCTATAAACAGAAATGATGTTTTTCTTGTTGGCGATGTGAAAAAATACAATTGCAAATGAAGTGCAAAGCAATACCAGCAATTCATAGGAAAGGTGCCCCGCTGTCTGGAACACCATGATCGAAGAAAAAACGGTCAGTAAAATATAGATAGCGATGTGAATCATAATTAATCTGGCAAATTTTCCAATTCAAAAATACAATTCGCTGTTTCTTTCAATCTATTGCAATCTTCATCCTGTACCACAATAAAACTGAAGGCATCGCACAAACTTAATTTATGGCTGGCGTCATATGTCGTGTCGTTACCCAGCATGGTGATGTGCTTGATGCCGGGCATTGCACCGACGATTTCCGTGAATCGTTCAGGCGCGTGCATTCGGTTTGTCTTGTAAATGGCCAGAATCGTTGCGTAGCCTTGCTTGTCCGAAAATGCGCTCTCAACGAGACTTCCATGCAAATGGTCCCGCAACAGGCGGTCGTATGACTTGAAGCCGCACGCGCTGGCCGCGATGCTCAATACCCCTTTGCCGCCGCTGTTTCTGTTGTTGCACTCCAAGAGATAGAGGGTACCGTCGGCTGCCTGCATGAATTCGTTATGAGTAAAGCCGTTTTTGACTTCCAAGGCGGTCAACGTCTCTTTGGCCTGCCGGGCCAGCCGCGACCAGATTTCAGGGGTGTCGATGACTCTGGTTTGACGGTACAGCGGGGTGCCATTGAAGTCCATCTTGAGGGATTGAAAAACACAGCTGATATAGTGCACGCCATCGATACTCACTGCGTCGACGATGTATTCGACGCCATCGATGAGTCGTTGCGCCAGATACTCTGCGCCGGTTGGGTTGGCTTTGAAATATTGACGGATATCGTCGAATTTTTCAGCGCGAAAAACCCCCATGCTGCCGCATCCACCCAGCGGCTTGCAAAAGACCGGGTACGCCAACGGCAAATCGTTGATACCGTCTATCGATGCCGGCGATAGCAGACGCTGTTCGATATGAGGTAAGCCTGCTTTTTTCAGCGCCTCCTGCATGGACCATTTACATGAGCGAAAATGGGAGGTATCCGGATTGTTGGCGTAATCCGGCAGAAGCACGCCAACGACTCTGTCGGTAATGGCGGTCGACGCTTCGTTGCCGTTAATGATGAAATCGAAGCGGGTACTCGATAATTCAGGATGTTTGACAATAGGCGCGATATCCTGCGCATTTTTCATTTCGACGAAAATCTGCTTATCGAAGAAATTTTCGTCAGGCCTCATGTATTCGTCGATTTTATTCAACGGCTTGGTAAATAATGCGATAGTCCTGATTTTGTGTTTTTTGAAACTGTCTGAAAGGTACTGGCAGGATGAGATGGGGTCGATAATCAATATGGTCTTGCTGCTCTCATTCGCACTGGATGGTTTTAATTGTATTTCATGCATAATATTTATTATTGAAAGTTAAATTCGTCGCTCGCCGGATGCAATCCGGTATTGTGCGGAAAGCGGAGATGGACGAGCGGTTTGATAAAATGGGATCGAATTACAAAGCGATTGCATATTTCAATAAATCACCGCTTGCAGCAGGATGATCATCGCAAGCAGGACTAGCATCGCTTGTGGCCGTACAGGGCGAGTGCGCCGTCGGCGGCGTTGGACTTGAGGTGTGAAACAGCAATGCCCATCCGACAGCAACACGCGGCGCAATTCGCTGCGCTGCGAGGAGTGGGGCGAGCCTAGCTTGCACGGTTTGCTCATGATGGTCTCCCGTTGGGATTGACCATGTCATATTGGACGAACGCAGGGTGTTCCGACCTAGGAGCAATCTGAATATTTACTTAGGAAAATAGGCCGGCGGCGGGCGCCGCCGGCAGTCGAAAGTCAGGCCGTTTTGATGACTTCGGCGAAAGCTTGGGCGACCCGCGTGGCGTTGTCCTGGTTCAAGCCGGCGACGCACATGCGGCCGGAACCGACCAGGTAGACGGCGTGCCGCTCGCGCAGACGTTCGATCTGCGGCGGGGTCAGGCCGGTGTAGCTAAACATGCCGCGCTGGGTCAGCAGGTAGTCGAAAGAGTGATCCGGCACTTCGACGCTCAGCACATCGAACAGCGCTTGGCGCATGGCCTTGATACGGCTGCGCATGGCGCCGAGTTCGCTTTCCCACTGCTGGCGTAGCGCCGGATCCTGCAGAACCCCGGCGATCAACTGGCTGCCATGGGTCGGCGGGCTGGAGTAATTGCGTCGCACGGTGGCCTGCAATTGCCCCAGTACGCGCTGCGCCTCTTCTTGGTCGGCGCACACGACGCTCAGGCCGCCGCAGCGTTCGCCATACAGCGAAAAGATCTTGGAGAAAGAGTTGGCGACCAGGAAGGCGGCGCCGCGTGCCAGTAGGGCACGGATGGCATAGGCATCCTCTTCCAGCCCGTCGCCGAAACCTTGGTAGGCGATGTCGAGGAAAGGAATCAGCTCGCGCTCGAGCAGTACGTCGATCACCTTGTCCCACTGGGCGCGGTTCAGGTCGGTACCGGTGGGATTGTGGCAACACGGATGCAACAGAACGATGCTGTGCGACGGCAGGCTGGCCAGGCAGTCGAGCATGGCGTCGAACTTGATCTTGCTGCCTTCGGCGGCGAAGTAGGGATAGCGGCGCACCTGGAAGCCGGCGCCCTCGAAGACCGCCACATGGTTATCCCAGGTCGGATCGCTCACCCAGACGCCGGCCTGCGGAAAGGTGCGCTTGAGGAAATCGGCGCCGATCTTCAGCGCGCCGGAACCACCGAGGGTTTGAATGGTGGCGATGCGCGCGACCGGTGCCGCTGCGCCGAACAGGAGCGGCTGCAGCGCTTGGCGGTAATTGGCCGCGCCTTCCATCGGCAGGTAACTGCATGGGCCCGGTTGCTGATGCAGCCGTTCTTCCATGGCCGCGACGGCTGCCAGCCGGGGAATGCGGCCATGCTCGTCGTAGTACAGGCCGATGCCGAGATTGACCTTGCCGGCGCGCTCATCTTTCAGAAAGGTTTGCAGCAAGCTGAGAATCGGGTCGCCTGGGTAGGATTCTACGTGTTCAAACAAGAGCGTTCTCCTAAGTCGTTTGCAGAAAAGGTTATTTTTATCTGTCGACTATACCGTCAGCCCAGGATGTCGGCCAGCGCTATTGCCGCGGGCACGTCGCGTGCTCGCCGGCATCGTCGTGCAACGGCACCTCGCTGGCGAGAAAGTCGATTAAGTGACGAACGGCGGGAATCAACCCGCGCCGCGATGGATAGACCAAGTGCAGGATGCCCCAGGGGGCTTGGCAATCGGGCAAGAGCTCCTGCAGGCGACCGTCGGCGAGAAATGGCCGGCATGCCAGGCTAGGCAGCAGCGCGACGCCCATGCCGTTCGCGGCCGCTTCGGCCAAGACGATCAGGTCGTCGGTCATCAGACGCGGCGTGTCGATCTGCAACCGGATCTCATGGCCGTCGCCATCGAGCAATACCCACTGGCCGCGGCCATCCGGCCGGCTCATGGTCAGGCAGGGGTAGCGCAGCAGATCCATCGGCACGCGCGGCGGGCCCAGCTCGGCCAGCAATGCCGGACTGGCGACCAGCACCAGGCGGCTGACGCGGAGGGTGCGCGCTACCTGGTTGGCGCTGTCTTCGATGACGTTACGCACACGGATGGCGATGTCGATGCCTTCTTCGATCAGGTCGACGCGTCGATTGGCGGCATCGAGTTGAATGCGCACTTGCGGATGAGCGGCGAGAAAGCGTGGCAGCAGCGGCGCGAGCAACATCTTCGCCAGTAGCTCCGGACAACTGATGCGCACCAGGCCGCGCGGCTCGGCCTGTACTCGGGCGATGGTTTCTTCCGCCGCTTCCGCCTCGGACAGAACCGCCTGGCAATGCTGGTAGTACTGACTGCCGACTTCGGTCAGCGATAGTCGGCGGGTAGTGCGCTGCAATAGACGCACGCCGAGTCGCTCTTCCAGTTCGGCGATACGGCGCGACAGACGCGATTTGGGAATGCCAAGCGCGCGACCGGCGGCCATGAAGCCGCCGTGCTCGACCACCTTGGCGAAGTAGAACAAGTCATTCAGGTCTTGCATGGCAATTGTCCTAAAAATGGAACAATGAATCTGATTTTAACTATCTAGTTCGAATTGTTCCATGGATATACGATTCATCCATGCTCACTGCTTTTAAAAGGACAAGACCATGAAACTCCTGCATATCGATGCCAGCATTCTCGGCGACAACTCCGTATCGCGCCAACTGACCGCCGCCTTGGTGGATGCCGCGCGCCAGCAGCACCCCGGTCTGAGTGTGACCTACCGCGATGTGGCGGCGGAACCGATCGCCCACCTGTCGGGCGAGATCCTCGGCGCGGCCTTCATGCCGGAGTCGGACTGGAACGACACGCAGCGTGCCGAACGCGCACTGACCGATACGCTGATCAATGAATTCCTGGCGGCCGATGTGGTGGTGATCGCTGCACCGATGTACAACTTCTCGATTCCGTCGCAACTGAAGAGTTGGATCGACCGCATCGCCGCGGCCGGCCGCACCTTCAAATACACCGAGAACGGCCCGGTCGGCCTGGCGGGCGGCAAGAAGGTGTTGATCGCCTCGTCGCGTGGCGGTGTGTACTCGAGCGAACAAGGCAAGTCGATGGACTTTCAGGAAGACTATCTGCGCACTGTGATGGGCTTCGTTGGCATTACCGATTTGCAGATCGTACGCGCCGAAGCGGTCAATATGGGCGACGACAAGCGCGCCACCGCGATCCATGCCGCACGCGAGGCCATCGCCGCACTGGCGATTTGATGGACAGCAAACGCACCCTACGGGACTAGCGCGTAGGGTGCGTTCGCGAAGCAGCGCGCCAATCCGCCCCCGCGCCTACGGCGACACCCAATCCCGTACCGGCAGAAAACGTTCGTAGAGTGCCGCCTCGTCCGAGCCGGGCTCGGGCTGGTAGCCGTATTCCCAGCGTGCCAACGGTGGCATGGACATCAAGATCGATTCGGTGCGGCCGCCGCTTTGCAGCCCGAATAAAGTGCCGCGGTCCCATACCAGATTGAATTCGACGTAGCGCCCGCGCCGGTAGAGCTGGAATTGACGTTCGCGCACCCCCCAGGAGTGCGCCTTGCGCCGTTCGACGATCGGCAGGTAGGCGTCGAGAAAGCCATTGCCGACTGCTTGCGTGAGGGCGAAGCAACGTTCGAAGCCCCCCTCGTTCAAGTCGTCGAAGAACAGGCCGCCGATACCGCGCGCTTCTTGCCGGTGCTTGAGAAAAAAGTACTGGTCGCACCATTGCTTGTAGTTCGGGTAGACCTGTTCGCCAAACGGTCGACACACCTCGCGCGCCACCGTGTGCCAGTGCACGGCATCTTCCTCGAAACCGTAATACGGCGTCAGATCGAAGCCGCCGCCGAACCACCATACGGGTTCCGCATCGTCGCGTTCGGCGACGAAATAGCGCACGTTGGCATGGCTGGTCGGCACATAGGGGTTGTGCGGATGGATCACCAGCGACACGCCCATGGCCTGGAAACGACAGCCGGCGAGTTCGGGCCGGTGCGCGCTGGCCGAGGGGGGCAGTCGGTCGCCGCTGACATGGGAAAAATTGACGCCGGCCTGCTCGAAGACCTGACCCTGAGTCAGGACGCGGCTTTGTCCGCCGCCGCCCTCCTCGCGTTGCCATGTGTCGCAGACGAACTGAGCTGCGCCATCCGCTTGTTCCAGCGCTTGGCAGATCCGCGCTTGCAGTGCCAGCAGAAAAGATTGTACGTCGTCGGTCTGGGGGCGCTGCATGGCCATTCCTTGGGGACAGTTGATCGGGCCGCTATTCTAATGCCGAACGCATGGCGGTTCTATAACGGTTCGTCGGCTGCGCCATGCTCGGGAATGTTGAGCACGAAGCGTGCGCCGCCTGCCGGACTGTCGGTGACGAACACACTGCCGCCATGTTGTTCGGCGATCAATCGCACGAAAGACAGGCCGAGACCGTAACTATTGCTGTTGCGCTCTCTGTCGTTATCGAGACGGTGGAAGGGTTCGAAGATGCGTTCGCGCTCGGCTTGCGGCACGCCCGGACCATCGTCGTCGACCACGACGGTCAACCACCCCTCCTGCTTGTCGACCTGAAGGCGTACCTGGCTTTGGGCGAAGCGAACGGCATTGACCAGCAGGTTGCGCGTGGCAATGTACATCAACTTACGGTCGAACTCGGCATCGGCCGTCGGGCAAGCCAGTTCGAGTACGACCCCGGCCGGCGCCAACGGTTGGATCAAGGCCAGCAGGTCGGCGAACCATTCGGTCAGTTCGGTGTGCTCGCGCTGCATGACGATTTGCCCTTGGTCGAGCTGAGCATAGCTCATGCTGGCGTTGACCAGATCGTCCAGCTCCTGCATGTCGTGCTCCATGCCTGCACGATACTTCTCTCGTTCCGTCTCGCTTTCGGCTTCGAGCAACATGGTCAGGCCGAACCGCAGGCGGGCGATCGGCGTCCGCAATTCGTGCGATACGGCGTGGCTCAACGTTTGGTGGGCGTTCATTTGCCCTTCGAGGCGCTCGGCCATGGTGTTGAGACCCGCCGACAGCGGGGTCAACAGCCAGCTCTTCGCGCGCGGCGCTCGCGCGGACAACTCGCCCGCCGCCAGTTTTTCGGCTGTGCCGCGGATGGCGACCAAGTCGTTCCACAGTGGGCGCAGGAAGAAAAAGACCAGGAGGCCGAAGCCCAGGCCGGTCAGCGTCCACCACAGTGCTTTGGCGTGGGTGCCGTCGGTCAGGAGCGAGTCGCTATCCGGCACGGCGAAGTCCAGCGGACCGAACACCAGTACCCGTTGGCCGTCGCCGACGCGGGCGTAAAGCAGATTACTATTTTCGTCAAAGCGTGTGATGCCGCGCTGGATATCCAGTCGCTGGCCGTCGTCGAGCGACTGCAAGTGTTTGAGGTCGGTCAGCGCGATCTTGTAGGAGAAACCGGTCGCGAGCTTAGGCAGGGCGGTGGGCCAGTCTTGCTCGGGTTGGCTTTGCAGCTCTTGTTTGAACATCTGCACGGTCCCGCGCATGAAACTGCGTGCGTGGTCTTCGTCCACACCGGTATAGAGCTGGTCGATGACCACGCCGACGGCGCTGATGATCAGCACCAGCGCCAATAGCGCGCTTAGGTAATAGCGGAAGAACAGCGTCGCGAGCGAGGGGCGCAACAGGTCGCGCAGATAGCGTCTCATCCCAATTCCCAATCGCTTTTGGAAAACAGGTAGCCCTTGCCGCGCACGGTCTTGATGCGTGTGGGGGACATCGGATCGTCGAGCAGTTTCTTGCGCAAACGGGAAATGCGCGCGTCGATCGAGCGGTCGTTGCCGTCGAACCCGATGCCGCGCAGTTTGCCCAGGATGTCGTCGCGCGACTGGATGCTACCGGCGTGGCTGGCCAGTAACCACAGTAAATCGAACTCGGCGGTGGTCAGGTCGAGGTACTGCGAGCCCAGCCGCGCCGTGCGCGTGCCCTGGTTGATGGTGAACTGGCCGAAAGCCAATTGGTCGGTGGCGAGGGCGCCCTGGCGCGGCTCGCCGCGCCGCAGTAGCGCACGAACCCGGGCCAGCAGCTTACGTGGCTCGACCGGTTTGGCAAGGTAGTCGTCGGCGCCGAGTTCCAACCCTAGGATTTCATCGATCTCATCGTTGCGAGCGGTCATCATCAGAATGCGCCCGCCAAAGTAAGGTCGCAGATCGCGGCAAATCTCAAACCCCGCCTTGCCCGGCAGCATCAGATCCAGCACCACCAAGTCGGGACGCGCCGCCATGATCTTGGCTTCGGCTTCGTCCCCCTTGCTGCAGGTGCTGACCTGGTAGCCGTTCTTGCCGAGAAAGGCGGCAATCAATTCGGCCAGCCTGGTGTCGTCTTCGACCAGGAAAACATGTTCGCTCATGCAGGCGCTCGCATAGAAGAAGACCACCGATTTCCGGAAGTTGCACTTGTCATTGAAAGAATAACCTCAAACAATAAAACGATAACTCCAATAGACCGTCTAACGGTCTGCGCCCTTCACAATAACAGCATGGAAACCTATATGATGCCACGATACAAAGAGAAAGTGTTTTGGCTGGTCGTTGCCCTGGTCGGCGCGATGGCCTTCGCCACGCTCGCGCTCAGCCGCGGCGAGACGGTCAGTGCCGTCTGGCTGCTGGTGGCCGCGTTGTCGGTATATGCCATCGCTTATCGATTCTATAGCCGATATATCGCCACGACGGTGTTGCAACTCGAGCCGAGACGGCTCACGCCGGCAGAACGCCACAACGACGGGCTGGACTATGTGCCGACCAATCAGTGGGTGGTCTTTGGCCATCATTTCGCCGCGATTGCCGGGGCTGGGCCGCTGGTCGGTCCGGTGCTGGCGGCCCAGATGGGCTTTTTGCCAGGGACGCTGTGGATACTGATCGGTGTGATGCTGGCCGGCGCGGTACAGGATTTTCTGATTCTGTTTCTGTCGATCCGCCGTGACGGCAAGTCGCTTGGCGACATGATCCGCCAGGAGATGGGCCCCATTCCCGGCGTGATCGCCTCGTTCGGCATCCTGATGATCATGGTGATCTTGCTGGCCGTGCTGGCGCTGGTCGTGGTCAAGGCGCTGACCAATAGCCCTTGGGGAACCTTCACCATCGCCGCCACGATCCCGATTGCGCTGATGATGGGGATTTATGCGCGCTTCATCCGCCCGGGGCGGATCGGCGAAGTGTCGCTGCTGGGCTTGCTGTTGCTGCTGTTGGCCATCTGGTACGGCGGCCATGTGGCGCAGACACCGGCGTTGGCTGCCATTTTCGCCCTCAAGGGCACGACGCTCGCCTGGTGGATGATCGGTTACGGTTTCGTCGCCTCGGTGCTGCCGGTATGGTTGTTGCTGGCGCCGCGCGACTATCTGTCGACCTTCTTGAAAATCGGCACGATCGCCGGTTTGGCCATCGGCATTTTGTTGGTGGCGCCCCAACTGCAGATGCCGGCCGTGACCCGGTTCGTCGATGGTTCCGGCCCGGTATTCTCCGGTAGCCTATTCCCCTTCTTGTTCATCACCATCGCCTGCGGCGCGGTGTCGGGTTTCCACTCGCTGATTGCTTCCGGCACGACGCCCAAGTTGATCGAAAACGAGGCTCAGGCCCGGGTGATCGGTTATGGGGCGATGCTGTTGGAAAGCTTCGTCGCCATCATGGCGCTGACGGCGGCCTGCGTGCTGGATCCGGCGGTGTATTTCGCCATGAATAGCCCGGCGGGTCTGATCGGGCATAGTGCGGCCGAGGCTGCGCAGGCGATCTCCTCATGGGGCTTCGCCATCACGCCGGATGCGCTGACCCAAGTCGCGCGCGACGTGGGCGAGTCCACCATTCTGTCGCGCGCCGGCGGTGCGCCGACCCTGGCGGTCGGCATGGCGCATATTCTGTCGCGCGTGCTGGGCGGCCAGGCGATGATGGCCTTTTGGTATCACTTCGCCATTCTGTTCGAGGCCTTGTTTATTCTGACGACGGTCGACGCCGGTACGCGGGTGGCGCGCTTCATGATTCAGGATTTGGGCGGCATGGTGTACGCGCCGTTGGCCAATACCGAATCGTGGCTGGCCAATCTGGCCGCCACGGCGCTGGCGGTGGGCTGCTGGGGTTATTTCCTGTATCAGGGGGTGGTCGATCCCTTGGGGGGGATCAATACGCTGTGGCCGCTATTCGGCATTGCCAACCAGATGCTGGCGGGTATCGCGCTGACGCTGGCCAGTGTGGTGCTGATCAAAATGGGGCGTGCGCGCTATGCTTGGGTCGCGCTCGTGCCGACGGCGGCACTGCTGACGGTGACGTTGATCGCCGGCTGGCAGAAATTGTTCAGCGACAGTCCCAAGGTCGGTTTCCTGGCGCACGCCAGCAAGTTCTCGGCGGCGCTGGAGCAGGGGCAAGTGCTGGCACCGGCTAAATCGCTGATCGAGATGCAGCGCATTGTCTTTAACGATTACGTCGATGCCTCCCTGACCGCCGTATTTGTGCTGGTGGTGGTGTCCATTGCGCTGTTCGGTCTGGCCGTGGCGCGCAAGGCACTGGGGTTGCGTTGGGCGACCGCCAAGGAAACGCCGGCTGTCTATCGCGAGGAGTCGATTCATGGCTGAGCGATTGGCTCTGTGGTGGCGTCGCCTGGTGCAAACGGCGCGCTTGATGGTCGGCGTGCCCGACTACGATGCTTATTTGGCGCGCCGGCGCGGCAATACCCCGCCGCTGAGCCGCGCCGCATTTGTCCGCTATTGCGCCGAGCGCCGCCTGGGGGGGCGCCGGCCCGGCAGATGTTGCTGACTCGGTGCCGAAGCATGCCGATCGTGCCGCCCGCTTCATCAAGGAAGCGGGCGGCATTTTTACGTTATTCCGGTACGGTGGCGCGCTCGGACCGACGCGAGCGTTGTGCCTCGCCGCGCTCGCTCAATCGGTTGAAGTAATGGCGCCAAGGCTGTTCGATCCGGCGATAGGTCTGACTGGCGAGATAGATGCTGGCCAGCACGCAGAGCAGTGCCAGGCCATCGGCTTGCCAAGGGTTCTGGAAAACGATCAGACCTTTGACGCTGCCCGCCGATCCGACGCTCAGGGGGAGATGAAGGTTGTTTTCGATGAAATGGATCGAACGGTTCAGTAGGATGCCGGTGACGAAAAAGTGCACCATGTAGATCGAGTAGGACCACTGACCGAGAGACTGGCTCCACGGGGCCATCATGATGGCCGACAGGCCGCCTTGCTGTAAGGAAAAAACCAGAACGGCGATGGCGAAGACCAGTGGTGCGGCGAAGGATCCCGGCCCCTCGCCGGCGAACCAGATAAAAATCAGCACCAGCGCCAAAGCCGCGTATTCGGCCGCGTTGTGCCAGCGCAGCATGACTGAAGCGTGTTTGCGATAGACGCCATAGCAGACGGCGCCGCACAGAAAGCTGACGATGCAGCGCAGAAAACCAAAGTCGTAGGTGGCGTTTTGTCCATGTGGTGAGAGGACCATCAACAGGGTGCCGCTCATCAGTAGCAGAACGATAAACACACTCGCCGCCAGTGGCTTGCCGAGTGGCCGGATGAGCGCGACCACCACGGCGAACAGGAGGTAAGTATAAAACTCGGCCCCGATGCTCCAACTCGGCAGGTTCCAACTCAAATAGGGGAAGAGGTGCATCGATTGCAACAGAAATAGATGTGCGAGCATGGCGTCGACCGAGGTGCTGAGACTAAAGGCCGCTTGGTTCATGTGCGCGCCGGCCTTGAATGCCGCAAGTTTGACCAACTCCATGGCAATCAATGCCAGTAAGGTAAATAGATGCAGCGGATAGATCCTGCCTAGGCGGCGCACGATGAAGCGTTTGAGCGCCGACGGCCGATGCAGCGTGTCGGCGTAGGCGCTGCTGATGACGAACCCGCTCAGCACAAAAAAGAAGTCGACGAACAGGTAGGCGTTTCGCACCCAGGGCGCCGAATAGCCGTGCCAGTTCAGATTTAAATGATGCAAGACAATCATGATGGCGCATACGCCGCGCCATCCATCCAGTGCCTGAAATCTCATTTGTATCGCCGCCGTCGATGATCAGCTTGCAGCGTAGACATCAAATACGGTGCATACGCTTTTTGCTGGCCTATCGGCCAGACCGGCCGTTCACAGCATTGCCAAGTGAGAGACAGCCAGATTGATCAGTGCGCCGCCGACAATCAGGTAGACGAACAGTAGACCGGCCAGTAACAGTGGCTTGACCCCGGCGCGGCGTAGCGCCGAGACGTGGGTGGTCAAGCCCAGTGCGCCCATCGCCATGGCGAGTAGTAGATTGTCGATAAACAGCAAGACGTGGTCGAACTGGCGTGGGAAAAACGGCAGCGAGTGCAATGCGGTCATGAGCACGAACAGTACGGCAAACCAGGGGACGGTGATCGACCGGGCGTGTCCGTGGCGCGGCTCGGTGCGTGCCATCCAGGCCGACAAGCCGATCAGGAAGGGCGCGAGCAGCATGACGCGAATCATCTTGACGATGACCGCTGTGCTTTCGGCATCCGGCGAGGCGGCGCGGGCGGCGGCAACCACTTGCGCCACTTCGTGCACGGTCGAACCGGTATAGACGCCGAAAGCGTGGGCATCGCCGCCGAACCAATGCAAGGCCAGCGGGTAGAGCAGCGGGTAGAGGAACATCGATGCGGTACCGAAGACCACCACGGTGGCGACGGCCACCGCCACCTTCTCGGCGCTGCCGCGCACCACCGGTTCGGTGGCCAGAACCGCGGCGGCTCCGCAGATCGAGCTGCCGGCGCCGATCAGAATCGCGCTCTTCTTATCCAGGCCGAACAGCCGGGTGCCAAGCCAGATCGACAAGGCGAAGGTGCTGGAGAGAACCAGCAAGTCGATGATCAGGCCGCTGGTGCCAACCTTGGCGATGTCCTGCAATGTCAGTCTGCAGCCGTACAGAATGATGCCCAGCCGCAGCAGCTGCTGCTTGCCGAAGGCGACGCCATGGTGGCTGCGTTCGGCAATGTGCGGATAAAGCGTGTTGCCGAGCAGCATTCCGCCGACGATCGCCAGTGTCAGCGCCGACAGGCCGAGATGGCTGAAGGCGGGGAGACCGGCCAGGTAGAGAGCGATGCCGGCTAGGAGCAGAATCAGCGCCATCCCCGGCAGTATAGTGTTTCTTGTCATAACGATAGTCCTGTTTCTTCTATGGACTGGACTTTACTTCTTCGAGCTAAATCAGTAAAACGAATAAAATTACTTAAATTGATTAGGAAAACTACTTTGAGTTTGCGTTTGAGCCTGCGTGAACTGGAGGTGTTCGTCGCGATTTGCGAGGAGCTGAACGTCACCCGTGCGGCCACGCGCCTGGCGATGACGCAGTCGGCGGCCAGCCAATCGTTGTCTTCGCTCGAGTCCGCGCTGGAAACGGTTTTGTTCGACCGGGTCGGCCGGCGGTTGGTGGCCAACGAGCATGGCCGGCTGCTTCTGCCTCGGGCCCGGGCCATCCTGGATCTCGGCCATGAGGTTCAGACGCTGTTCTCCGGCACGGCCGCCAACTTGCGCCTCGGTGCCAGCACCACCATTGCCAATTATCTGCTGCCGCAGCAAATCGCCCGTTTCCGGGCAAGCCAACCGGCGGTTCGGTTGGAGCTGATGGTCGGCAACACCGATGAAATCGTTGCGGCGGTCGCCGCATTTCGGGTCGACGTCGGCTTCATCGAAGGGCCGTGCCATCACCCGGAGTTACAGGTGCAGGCTTGGCGGGACGATGAGTTGGTGGTCGTGGTCGGCGCACAGCACCCGTTCGCGAAGAGCATGCCGTCTCTTTTGACGTTGGCACGTGCCGAGTGGATCTTGCGCGAGGCCGGGTCGGGGACGCGTCAGGAGGTGGAACGGCTGTTGCTGCCAAGGCTTGGCAGCTTCGCCGTGGCGATGGAAGTGGGCGATTCGGAGGCTATCAAACACGCGGTGGCGGCGGGGTTGGGCGTCAGTTGCCTGCCGCGACGAGTCGTGGCCGGCGAGCTGGCGCGCGGCGAGCTGGTCGCATTGCCGCTGGCGACGTTGACGCGCAACCTCTACCGGGTGATGCACCGCGACAAGGCGCTGACACGCGGTATGGCACAGTTTCTTTCGCTATTGGACGAAGCATAACGGCCGGCCCATCGCTAAGCCGGCCGCCGAATGCTTTACAGCCAAAAATCGCTGCGTGCGCGATGCTCGACCAGCAGTGCTCGGAAGGTGCCTGGATCCTTGGTGTAGGTCAGCGCACCCGCCATCGGATGATGCAGATCGAGCAGACGCGACACCCAGAAACGCAAGGCGGCGGCTCGCAACATTGTCGGCCAGGCTTCGATCTCTGCGGCATCGAACGGCCGAACGGCCTGATAGCCTTGCAGGAAGGCACGAGCCAATTCTGCGTCGATGCTGCCATCCGGCAGACGTGCCCAATCGTTGAGCGCGATGGCGACGTCGTAGATCAGGACGTCGTTGCAGGCGTAATAGAAGTCGATGAAGCCGGCGATGGCATCGCCGGCCATCAGCACATTGTCCTTGAATAAATCGGCGTGAATCACGCCACGCGGCAGTTGGCTCGTGCGGTATTGCGCCTGGAAACGTATCTCGTCGCGCAGCAGGGCTGCCTCGGCGTCCGTCATCAGCGGGTACAGCACCTTGGCGGTTTGTGCCCACCAGCCTGGTCCGCGCGGATTGTCCATGGTCAATTTGAAGGTGGCGGCGGCGCGGTGCTGGGTGGCCAGCATGTCGCCCACCGCGCAGCATTGCACCGAGCTTGGCGCATCGATGTCTCGACCGTGCAGACAGGAGACCAGACAGGCCGGACGATCGCACAGCATCGAGGCCAGGCGATCCTGCCGATCCAAGAGCGGCGCGGGGCAGGCCACGCCGTGGCGGGCCAGGTGGCTCATCAGTTCGAGGTAGAACGGCACCTCGTCGAGCTTGAGCGTTTCGAACAGGGTCAGGACGAAGCGGCCATGCGTGGTGTCGACGAAATAATTGGTATTGGTGACGCCGGCCGCGATGCCCTCGAAGGAGACCAACTGCAGCTCGTATTGCCTGAGCCAGTCTCTCAGCGCGGTATCGGTGACGACGGTGAAAACCGACATGAAGCCCCCATCAGAAACGGAACAAGACCCAGCGCGGGATGATGATGCGACGATTAGGGTCGATTTGGCGCAGGTTGCCGCTGCCATCGTCGTCCACCAGATAGTAGGGAACGCCGATGGACGGCGTGACCTTGACCATGTAGAGCTTGCCGTTGATGCGGTACTCCTCGATCTTGTCCTGGCCGCGCTGCACGATCGTGACTTCGGGCTCCGGTTGAGCCGATTGGTCGTCGCCGACTTGCGGTGGCGGCGGCGCATCGTTCTTCGCCGCCGGCTTGGCCGCCTCGGCATTGACGGCTGGCGGCGTCTGAGTGGGCGTGTCGGCGGCATGTGCCAGCAACGGCATGGCCAACAGGGACAGCAACCATAGTTTGTTTTTCATGTGGATCGTCCAGTTCGGTTTTATAGGTTGAGCAACTGTTCGCGCTCTTCCGGCAATGCCTCGAAACCGCGAGTCTCGTAATGTTTGAAGATGGTCTCGACAATGGTTTTAGGATCGTCGATGAGTTGGACCAGGTCCAGATCCTCGGGGTTGATCATTTTTTCGCTGACCATGCGGTCCTTGACCCAATCGATCAGTCCGCGCCAGAAATCGCTACAGCACAAGATGATCGGGATGCGGCGGCTCTTGCCGGTCTGCACCAGCGTCAGCGCTTCGAAGGTTTCGTCCAGCGTGCCGAAGCCCCCCGGCATGACCACGTAGGCGATGGCGTGCTTGACGAACATGACCTTACGCGAGAAGAAGTGATTGAAGCGCAGTCCCAAATCCTGGTATTCATTGGGCTTTTGTTCGTGCGGTAATACGATGTTCAAACCGACCGACGGGCTTTTGCCATAGAATGCCCCTTTGTTGGCGGCTTCCATGATGCCGGGCCCGCCGCCGGACAGAACCGAGAAGCCGGCATCGGACAATAGCCGCGCAACTTCTTCGGTCTTCTGGTAATAGGGGTGGTCGCGAGGGGTGCGCGCGCTGCCAAAGATGCTGACGGCGGGGAGAATCCCTTGCAGTTCTTCCGCCGACTCGACAAACTCCGACAATATTTTCAGGACATGCCAAGCCTCGCGGGAGCGGAACCGCTGCATCATCGCGTAACGATCGCTTGCTTGGGGTAACTTGTCGGACAAACTCATATTCGTTGCCTTTATGAAAACATTGTTATTGATTGACGGCTCTTCTTATCTATACCGCGCCTTCCACGCGATGCCCGATTTGCGCTCGAAGGAGGGTCTGCCGACAGGGGCGATCTATGGCATGGTCAATATGCTGCGACGCCTGGAAAAGGAAGTCGAGTTCGATTATAGCGCGTGCATATTTGACGCAAAAGGCAAGACCTTCCGCGACGAGTTATACCCCGACTATAAGGCTAATCGGCCTTCCATGCCCGAAGATCTTGCGCTGCAGGTGGCGTCGGTGCACCAAGTGGTGTGTGCCTCGGGCTGGCCGATGCTGATGGTGTCGGGGGTCGAGGCGGACGATGTCATCGGCACCCTGGCGCGCCAGGCCGAGGCGGCCGGCATGCGAGTGGTGATTTCCACTGGCGATAAGGACATTGCGCAGCTGGTGACCTCCAACATCTCATTGGTGAACACCATGAGCAACGAGGTGCTGGATATCGCCGGCGTAGAGGGCAAGTTCGGCGTGCTGCCGGAACGGATCATCGACTACCTGACCCTGATCGGCGATAAAGTCGACAATGTGCCCGGCGTGGACAAGTGCGGGCCGAAAACCGCGCTCAAATGGCTAGAGGCTTACGGTTCGCTCGACGGCGTCGTGGCGCACGCGGCCGAGATCGGCGGCGTGGTCGGCGAGAAGCTGCGCGAGGCATTGCCGCGCCTGCCCTTGTCGCGCGAGCTGATCACCATCAAGTGCGACGTCGATTTGGCCGCCGACCTGCCGGCCGGGCTCGATGGGTTGAAGCACGGCCAACCGGACAAAACCGCGCTCAGCGGCTTGTTCCGCCGTTTCGGCTTCAATAGCTGGTTGCGTGAGCTGGAGGGGGCCGCCACTGACGCGCAGGTTGCCGCAGCCGCAACCTCGGTGGCGACGGGCGAGACCGACGACCTGTTCGCAGGCAGCGAGCTGGTGGTTGCCGTCGCGCCGCCGGCACCGATGGCGCGCGATTACCAGACCATCCTGACCGAGGCGCAGCTCGATGCCTGGCTCGCCAAACTGCAATCCGCCGAGGTGGTGTCGCTGGATACCGAGACCACCAGCCTCGACCAGATGTCGGCGCAGATCGTCGGCATCAGTTTCGCGGTCCAGCCAGGCGAGGCGGCCTATTTGCCGCTGGCGCATCGCGCCGCCGGAGTGGCGCCTCAGCTCGACCGCACGGCGACGCTGGCACGTCTCAAGCCTTGGCTGGAGGATGCTTCGAAGAAGAAGCTCGGGCAGAACCTCAAATACGACCGCCATGTGTTTTTCAATCATGGCATCAGCCTTGCCGGTGTGGCCGACGACACCATGCTGGCGTCCTACGTGGTCGAGAGCCACCTGACGCACAATATGGACGATCTGGCCGAGCGACATTTGGGTGAACAGACCATCCACTATGAGGATGTCTGCGGCAAGGGCGCCAAGCAGATCGGCTTCGACGAGGTCGATCTCGACACCGCCACGCGCTATGCCGCCGAGGACGCCGATATCACCCTGCGCCTCGATGGCGCGCTCAAGCCGTTGATGGACGAGCGCCAGGCATCGGTATACCGGGATATCGAGTTGCCGGTGGCCGACGTACTGTTCGAGATGGAACGCAACGGCGTGCTGATCGACCGGCAGAAACTGGCCGAACTGAGTCACCAATTCGGCAGCCGCATGCTGGAATTGGAGAGCCAGGCGTACGAGTTGGCCGGCCAACCGTTCAATCTGAATTCGCCCAAGCAGTTACAGGAGATCCTGTTCGGCCGGCTTGGTATCAGCACCAAGGGGGTACGCAAGACGCCGTCCGGCGGCTACTCCACCGACGAGTCGGTGTTGGAGATGCTGGCGCTGGATCATCCTCTGCCGAAGTGCCTGTTGGAATATCGTGGCCTGGCCAAGCTCAAGTCCACCTATACCGACAAGCTGCCGCAACTGATCCGCCAGGATACCGGGCGCGTGCACACGACCTATGCGCAGGCGGTGGCCGTTACCGGACGGCTCGCCAGTTCCGATCCGAACCTGCAAAACATTCCGATTCGTTCGGCCGAAGGCCGGCGCGTGCGCGAGGCATTCATCGCCCCGCCGGGTCATGTGATCGTCAGCGCCGACTATTCGCAGATCGAGTTGCGTATCATGGCGCACGTATCGGGCGACGAGGGCATGCTCAAAGCCTTTGCCGACGGCGAGGATATTCACCGCGCCACGGCGGCGCAGGTCTTCGGCGTCGCACTCGACCAGGTGACGAGCGAGCAGCGCCGCTACGCCAAGAGCATCAATTTCGGCTTGATCTACGGCATGAGCGCCTTCGGCCTGGCGAGCCAATTGGAGATCGAACGTAGCGCGGCACAACAATTCATCGACCGCTACTTCATGAAGTATCCGAAGGTGGCCGAGTATATGCAGCGCACGCGCGAGCAGGCCAAGGGTCAAGGCTATGTCGAGACCGTGTTCGGCCGCCGGCTGTACCTGCCGGATATCCGCGCCGCCAATCCGGGCCGGCGCAGCGGTGCCGAGCGCGCGGCGATCAATGCCCCGATGCAGGGTAGTGCCGCCGACCTGATCAAGCTGGCGATGATCGCTGTGTCGAAGTGGCTACGGCAAAGCGGTTTGAAGACACGGCTGATCATGCAGGTGCACGACGAATTGGTGATGGAGGTGCCCCAAGCCGAACAAGCGGCGGTGTGCGAAATGCTGCCGAAACTGATGGCCGGTGCCGCGGCGCTGTCGGTGCCGCTGTTGGCGGAGGTCGGTGTCGGCGCCAATTGGGAAGCGGCGCACTAAAGGTGGTTGGATGAAAAAAAGCCAGTGCGTTGCGCACTGGCTTTTTTTGTCGCTATTGCGCCGAGGATTATACCGCGCCTTGGCTAGCCAATAGCGAGCGGCTGCGGGCATAGCCGAAGTAAACCACCAGACCGATCAACAGCCAAATCACGAAGCAGTACCAGGTCAGGCTGGCCAGTTGCACCATCAGGAACACGCAGAACGCGATCGCCAGTGCCGGAATGTAAGGAACGCCCGGGCAATGGAACTTGCGCGGCAGGTTCGGCTCGCGCTTGCGCAGAACGATCACCGCGATCGAGATCAGCGAGAAGGCTGCCAGGGTGCCGATGTTGGCCAGTTCGGCCAGCGTACCGAGCGGTACCAGCGCACCGAGGATGGCGATGATGGTGCCGATGATCCAGGTGGCGCGGTACGGCGTGCGGTATTTCGGATGGACTTCGGAGAAGACCTTGGGCAGCAGGCCATCGCGCGACATGGCGAAAGTGATGCGGGTCTGGCCGTAGGTCATCACCAGGATGACGGTGGTCATGCCGAGAATGGCGCCGATGTTCACCAAGCCGGCGACCCAGTTGAGCCCGGCCACTTCCAGGGCCTTCGACACCGGGTGGTCGATGCCGGCGAAGTCCGGGTAGTGCACGATACCGGTCATGATGGCCGCGACGATCACGTACAGCACCGAGCAAATGCCCAGCGACAGAATGACGGCGCGCGGCAGATCGCGTTCGGGGTTTTTCACTTCTTCGGCGGCACAGGTGACCGCGTCGAAACCGAGGAAGCTGAAGAACACCACGGCGGCGCCATGGAATACGCCATTCAGGCCGTAGGGCAGCATCGGTTGCCAGTTGATCGGCTTGACGTGCCAGACGCCCAGTGCGATGAACAGCAGCACCACGGAGACCTTGATCACCACCATGATGTTGTTGACGCGCTTGGATTCCTTGATGCCGAACGCCAAGAGCGCGGTCACGCCCATGGCGATCAAAAAGGCCGGCAGGTTGAAGAAGGAAGCCACGCCTGGCCGGGCGCCGTAGGCGCCGGTCAGGGCTTCAGGCAGATGCAGCCCGAAGCTGGCGATCAGATTTTGGAAATAACCGGACCAGCCGACGGTTACCGTGGACGACGCCAGCAGATATTCCAGCAACAGATCCCAGCCGATGATCCAGGCGATCAGCTCGCCCAAGGTGGCATAGGCATAGGTGTAGGTGGAACCGGAAACCGGCAGCATGGAGGCGAACTCGGCATAGCAAAGTGCCGCGAAGCCGCAAGCCAGCGCGCCGATGACGAACGACAGCATCAAGCCGGGACCTGCGATCAGCGCGCCGGTACCCGTCAGCACGAAAATCCCGGTGCCGATGATGGCGCCGATACCCAGCATGGTGAGGTCGAAGACACCCAGTTCCTTTTTCAGAGCCTGGGTGGTTTTACTAAAGTCCAGCATGTCTTGCACATTTTTCTTGCGCAGTAAACTCATTGGTAGTGTCCCCGGTCGGCCAACCGTCTCGGCGCCCGGGTTGTCTCGTCCCGGTCGCCAATCATTTTGTGTTGTTCCTCAGCTTGACGCTGCATGGCGTGACGGCTGGCGATTGGCTAAAAAATTCGCCGGTCCGCAATCTGTGTCGCGGTGACGGCAAGAATCAAAGTTTTAACTGCCCCGTGACAAAATGGCAACAGAAAAATCTACGTTTGGCAGAAAAAACTGCCTGTCTTCTCGGGAAATACTTCGGGAGGAAAGTCAAATGACGCCTTTGATAGCAAAGGAATATTTGATTTGGATTTTTATCAGATTTGGGCCGTACTTGGCACTAACGCATGCCCAGATCTCATCACAGTCGAATGGGGCTACCGTTGATGTAGCGCAATAAGTCTGGATATGGGGGGCACGGAATGTGGATATTGTGCTTGGCATGGGGTGACTCGTTGCGCCGAAGAGACAAAAAGCAGCGATTTATTGAATAACCAACGCTTCGATTGGTGAAATTTCCCGTTTCGAACAATTTTTCAGAGAAAAGTCCGGTAATCCGCGAGTTGCGCATCCTGCGCTCGCCGCCGGCATTCCGCTAGCGGCCCGCCTGCCGCCACTTTAGTCTGCCGGTGACTAGCGCGGAGGTGGATATGGAACGGGGTTTTACTTTAATCGAGATGTTGTTGGTGTTGTCGCTGATGATGCTGATGATGGTCAGTGCCAGTTCGGCACTCGGCAAATTGAGCGGTGGCGTTCGGATGGAAGCCAGTGCCTGGCAATTGTGGAGTGCCTTGGGGCAGGCGCGTAGCGAAGCGTTGTACAGCGGGCGGCCGGTGCAGATATGCGGTTTGTGGATGCGACGCAATCAGCGCTTGCTCGACTGTCGGCAAGCGGTACCCGGCCAGATCGACAGGGCGGCTGACCACTGGCGACAGGGGGTGTTGCTGTTCGCCGACCGACCCGGCATGACGCACCAGCAGTACGACCGGGATGAGGATTTACGTGATTACGCCGTATTGCCGGGCATTCGGCTCAGCGCAAGCGCCGTACGCTACACCGTGTTGGCCGATGGGCGTTATGCGGGCGGGGTGGCGCCGAACTTCGTGCTGCGCGACCCGAACGGCGGCGCGTGTCAGTCCGTGTCGGCCGATGCGGCGGGCTATCGACGGCTCTGGTGCCGTGGCGATCATTGTCCGGGGTGTGCCTGAGCATGCGCAGTCAACGAGGCATGGCGCTGCTCGACAGCCTGATGGCTCTGCTGGCACTGAGCATCGGCCTGACGCCCATGACGGTATTGCCGGGTCAGGTCGGCCGCGCTTTGGTGGAGAATGCCTATCGGTCGCGGATGCTCTGGCAGACCAGCAACCTGGCCGAATCGCTGTTGCAGACCGATTCGCGCGACGGCAGCCGCTTGGCGCAGCAGGCGCAACAGGCGCAGCAAGTCGGGGAGTGCGGTGCCCTGTCGTTCAAGCTGAGCCTTGAGAGGGCGCAAGCGCCATCGGCCCATAGTCTGCGGCTGCAGACGACGGGTTGTTATATGCACTGGCAACACTTCGACTTGCTGGTGCCGCTGCCATGATGCGGGGATTCTCGCTGCCGGGGCTTTTGCTCGCCATGCTGTTGGGGTGCAGTTGCTTGCTGATGGCGTTATCGCGCTACGAGGCGCTGCGAGCCGGACTGCAGTCGTTGCGGCGGGCGGCGGATGGCCAACAGGCCATGCGCATGGCGCTGTTCCAACTGGCGCGCGATTTGCGATCGGACGGACAGGCGGGTTGTCAGTCCTGGCCCGTCGAATACGTTGACGATGCCTCGGTGCACCTCTCCTGGGGCAGCAGCGCTTGGCAGCTCGTCGAGGTTGAGCAGGATGGGGCCGGTCGGCTGGCTCGCCTGCTGTTCCGACGTCTGAGCCCGGATGAGGGCGAACCGCGGACGTTACTACTATCTAGCTGCGCCAGGCTCGACAGACTACAGGCCGGCGTGGATTTCACCTTGCATGATGCCGGCGAATTCGGTCGACTGGATCTGATGCCATCCGGGCGGCCGGCGCTTGGCGGCCAGGGAGGCCACCACCTGCCGTCGCTGGAACTGGGGCCGTTGGTGGTGCGTCGATATCGCCAGGCGGCGGGGTGGCTGCTACGCGATGAACAGCCGCTGCTGCCGCTGGTCGGCTTGCGCGTGGCATCGCCTGCCGATGGGTTATGGCGGCTTGAGCTGACGCCGCCGGGTTCCGCGACTGTCCCGCGGCAATTGGCGATTGCGCGACGCCAGCGTGGCATGGCCATGGTGACGGTATGGGTGCTGATGCTGGCCGGATTGATGCTGCTCTCCAGCGGCCAACGGCTGTTGCTCGACGATGGCCGCCAGGTACTGCACGAACGGCAATGGACTCAGGCGTTGTTTCGCGCCGAGTTCGCTTTACGTCAGGCCGAGCGGCAGGTTTGGGGGCTGGCACGGGCGCCAGGACATGCCGATTGGTTTCGGCCGTCATGCCAACATGCCGCTGCGCCGCCGAATTGGCGTAGCGGTTTGTGTTCACCCCCCCGTTCCGGCGAGCGGCAGGCGCTACCGGCTTGGCTGCGCGGTACCGGCGACGGTGTGCTGTCGCCTTGTCGGCTGCCGGTCTGCCGTCCTGTCGCTTTACCGGTGTGGCAGGTGGGCCGCCGCCCAGTTGGCCACGGACGCGTTTGCCGACCGGATCCGAAGGACGGGCCGATCGACCCGGATCCTTGCTATATCGTCGAACTTTTGGATCAAGACTATCGCGGCGCCGGTTTGTATCGCATCACTGTGCGGGCTTGGGGCAGAACCGTGCGTAGTCGCGTCACGCTGCAAAGCTACTATTGGGCGCAAGGCGATGGACAGCGGCTGAGCTGGAGAATGTTGTGAGGTACCGGCAGGCTCGGGGGATGACGCTGCTCGAACTGTTGGTGGTGCTGATGCTGGTGTCGATGCTGGCGCTTTCGCTCGGCAATGTCTGGCGCTTGCAGATCATCCGGGCGCGCCAGGCAGAGGCGAAGTTGGCGTTGATGCACAATGCGCGCCATCTCGAGCGGCGCTATGGCCTGCGGGCTCAATACTCGCGTCCGTCCGCAAAGGGGCAAGCCTGGTTGCCGCTGGCTGTGACCAGTACCGGGTATTATCTCATCGGCTATACCGCGCAGACCGAAAATACCCGTGGCCGCTACCGCCTGGTGGCCAAGCCCAGATACCGGTGGCTGGGCAGCGAATATTTGATGATGGATCAGGACGGGCTGATCGTGACCTGCGGTCGCGACGGCGGCGGGCGCGAGACGTGCGCTCCTTGAGCCGTGCAAGACGCAGTACGCTAAAAATTCGCTGCCGGCCTGCCGGTTGTGCGCGGCATAAAAAAACGGCAGGGAATACCTCCCTGCCGTCGATCGCTCTCTCTCGTGAGTCTGATCAATGGGCTCCGCTACTGTCTGCCCCGCCCGGTCGGAACGGCGGTTTGGCGAACCACACCACCACCATCAAGGCGATGAACAGCCAGCCGGAAAACCAGAAGACCTCGTTCGATCCCAACAGGTAGCCCTGGCGGGTGATTTCCTGCGCGGTCAGCGCCGCTTGCTGCGGTTGAGACAGCCCGAGGTTGCCGAGCCAGCCAAACCATTGATTGGCGGCCTGATCGAATACGCTGATGTGCTGGGTCAATATCTCGTGGTGCGCTGCCTCGCGCCGATCCCACAGCGTGGTGGTGATCGAGGCGCCGATACTACCGCCCAACACGCGCAGGAAGTTCGACAGGCTCGAGGCGCTGGCGATCTGATCCGGACGCAGGCCAGCGAGCGAGATGGTGGTGAGCGGCATGAAGAAGCAGGCGACGCCGATACCCTGGATGAACTGCGGCCATACCACGTAGCCGAAATCCATATTGGGCGCGAAAGTGCTGCGCCAGAAGAAACATCCGGCATAGACCGCGAAACTCAGCGTCACCAGCCAGCGCATATCGACGCGGTGAGCGTTCTTGCCGATCACCGGCGACAGGATCACCGGCAAAATGCCGATCGGCGCCGCGGCCAGGCCGGCCGAGGTGGCGGTATAGCCCATCTGCGTCTGCAGTACCAGCGGCAACAGTACGATGGTGCCGAAGTAGATCAGGTAACCGATGGAGATGCCGGTGACGCCCACGGTGAAATTACGTGCCTTGAACAACGATAGATCGACGATCGGATGTTCTTCGGTCAACTCCCAGATCACCAGGAAAGTCAGTGCCACCACGGCAACCACGCCCAGGATGACGACCTCGTTGGAGTGGAACCAGTCGAGCTCCTTGCCCCGATCCAGCATCACCTGAAGACAACCGACCCCAAGTGCTAGCAGTATCAGGCCCATGCGATCGATGGGCAGTGCCAGGGTCGGGGTTTCGCGGTCGTGCAATTGGCGCCACGAGACCCAGATGGCGAAGGCGCCCACCGGGATATTGATGAAGAAGATCCAGCCCCAGTGCCAGTTGTCGCTGATCATCCCGCCGAGAATCGGGCCGAAGATCGGCGCGACGATCACGGTCATCGACCACAATGCCAGCGCCATGCCCTTCTTCTCGTTGGGATAGCAGGCCAGCAATAGGCTTTGCGACAGCGGAATCATCGGGCCGGCCACCGCGCCTTGCAGCACGCGGAAGAAAATCAGCATGTTCAGACTGCCCGAGATGCCGCATAACCATGAGGTAATCACGAACAGCGTGGTCGAAGCCAGAAACAGTTTGACCTCGCCAAAGCGCTTGGCCAACCAGCCGGTCAGCGGGATCGAGATGGCGTTGGCCACCCCGAACGAGGTGATCACCCAGGTACCCTGCGACGTGGCTGCGCCGAGGTTACCCGAAATGGTCGGCAAGGCCACGTTGGCGATGGTGGTGTCCAGCACTTGCATGAAGGTCGCCAGCGACATCGCCAGGGTGATCCAGAACAGGCGGGCGCCGGTCAGTGGGGGATTCGGCATGGCCGTCTCCTTACTGGGCGTTGGCCGCGAGCAGTTGCTTGATCAACGCGTCGGCCTGTTTCAGATCCGGCGTCAGCACATGTGTTTCTTGCGCCGAGGCGGGGGCCGGCGTTTCCGGCAGGATCGGACCGGACTGATTGCGCGTCGAGACCTCGACGTTCATCGACAGGCCGACACGCAGCGGGTGCTCGCGTAGTTCCTTCGGATCGAGCGCGATGCGAACCGGTACCCGCTGAACCACCTTGATCCAGTTGCCGGTGGCGTTTTGTGCCGGCAACAGCGAGAAGGCGCTACCCGTGCCCGCCGACAAACCGGCAACCTTACCGTGGTAAGTGAAACCGCCACCGTACAGATCCGAGGTCAGTTCGACCGACTGGCCGATGCGAATTTTTTCCAGCTGCACTTCCTTGAAGTTGGCATCGACCCAGACATTCTCCAGCGGCACGATGGCCATCAACGGCGAACCGGCGGACACGCGCTGACCCAGTTGAATGTTGCGACGGGCAATGAACCCGGCGACCGGGGCCTTCACCTGGGTGCGGGCAAGCGCGAGCCAGGCTTCTCGTAGTGCGGTGGCCGCTGCCTGTACCTTGGGCTGCTGTTCGATGCGGTCGGCGCCAAGCAAGTCGTTTGTGCCTTGTTGTTGCTGAATGCTGGCATCCAATGCGGCCTGCGCGGCGGCTGCGGCGTCGCGGGCATGGGCCAGCTCCTCCGGCGAGATGGCTTCGGTGCCGGCCAGGGTTTGGCGGCGCTTCAGGTCATCCTGAGCACGGGACAGGTCGGCCTTGCGTGCGGCGATCTGAGCGGCCAGTTGGCGCGAGTTGGTCATCAACTGGCGCGTTTCGCGCACCGCCAGGATGAAATTCTGCCGCGCCTTGTCGAAGTTGATCTGAGCATCGTTGACATCCAATTGCACGACCGTCTGTCCGGCAACGACGCGATCGGTATCTTCACTGCTGATCTTGACCACTGTCCCGCCGATTTCCGGCGTGAGCTGCATCATGTGACCGGAGACATAGGCGTCGTC
Source organism: Paludibacterium purpuratum (assembly GCF_004363805.1). Classification (GTDB taxonomy): domain Bacteria; phylum Pseudomonadota; class Gammaproteobacteria; order Burkholderiales; family Chromobacteriaceae; genus Paludibacterium; species Paludibacterium purpuratum. Next base: position 239,839 of record NZ_SNZP01000004.1, read on the forward strand.
GGTACTTTCTTCGTAGCGCAGCACGGTGCCCCAGTAGATGCCGTAGGCAATGGCGATGGCGGCGAAGATGCCGGAGGCGGCGATCAGATTGCGTTTACGGGCTTGAGCTTTTTTCTGTTGTGCATCCATCTTGTTTCAATCCTTAACGGGTGGCGGGGTTGGCGGTCATTCCGCCGCCCATGGCGGTATTCAGGTTGGCCCAGGCCAGACGGGCCGCGGCCTGTGCGTCCAGATGCGCACCTTCTTCCGCCAGTTGATTGTCCTGACTGTCGAGGACTTCGAGTTTGCCGACCATGCCGGCCTTCAAGCGCAGCAGCATGGCGTTGGCGAGCTTGCGGCTGGCGTCGAAACCTCGACGGCTATCGGCCAGCTGGGTATTGGCCTGTTGTTGGCCCGTCAGTGCATCGGCCGCTTCCTTCAATCCATTGAGCACAGCCTGGTTGTAGCTGTCGACCGCCTGGTCATAGCGCGCTTGTTCGACGCGTAAGTTGGCGCGCAATTGGCCCGAGTGGAAGATCGGCAGCGAGATGGCCGGCTGGAAGTCGACAATCTTCGAGTTGCTTTGAAATAACTTGCCGTACTCCAGCGAATTGAGACCGATCAGACCGCTGATGCTGACATCGGGATAGAACTGGGCGCGGGCCACCTTGATGTTTTCTTCCATCGAGGCGACTTGTTCGCGCTGGCTGGCGATATCGGGGCGCCGGCCGAGTAAGTCGGCGGTCAGCCGGGCTTCATTGACCGATGGCGCATCGCCGAGTGCATGCGGGGTCAGGTTGTCCAGTGCCGACGGGTTCTGGCCGGTCAGGGCGGCGAGGGCATGGCGCGTGCGCTGAATATCGCCCTGGATGCCGGCATTCTGTGCTTGCAGGCCGGCAATACCCTGTTCGACAGTGTGTAGATTGTCGGCGCTGAGCAGACCGGCGCTGACGCGGGCGCGCATCAACAACAACCGAGTCTGCGCCAATTGGATGCGGGACTGGTTGACGCGGATCTGGGCGAACTCGCGCTGCAAGGCGGTGTATTGTCCGATGACGGCTTGCGTTAACGCCAATTGTGCTTGCTGGCCTTCGTAGGCCGCGGCGCGAGCCTGACCCAGGGCTGCTTTGACCCGGGCGCGGTTCTTACCCCAGAAATCCAGCTCCCAGGCGGCATTCAACGACAAGGTGTACGAGTTGTAGTAGTTGCCGCCGATCGGTGGCGGGAATAGGCCGTTGACCGAGTAAAGCTGTCGGTCTTTGACAGCGTTCAAGTTGACTTGCGGGCCGAGCGTGCTTTCGTTCAAGCCGACGGCGGCGCGGGCCTCGCCGAGGCGGTCTGCCGCCAGTTTCAGCGAGGGGGAGTGCGCCAGGGCTTGGTCGATCAGCGCGTTGAGCTGATCATCGTGTAATTGGCGCCACCAGCCTGCTTGCGGTGCTTGGCTTGTGTCTTCGGACAGGGCAAGTTGCTGCGCGTTTAGCGGCGTGGACGGTGTGCGCTCTGGCCCGAAGCTGGCGCATGCGCTCAGCAGAGAGGTCAAAACCAGCAGGCTGATTCCCTGCTGCCATGGGTGTCGATTCACCGTTGGATCTCCATTTGGTTTCTAATAATTAGTCACAATATAGTAACCATGGTGACTATTAGAGTAAATGCAAAATGATTAGCCGCCAAGTGCGGTTAACAGCTTTCGCATTAAGAACTCAAACTGATTTTTCTCTTCTTTGTTGAAGTCCTGCCATTGCACTTGCATGTGGCGGCGGGCTTCCGGAATCAAGCTTTCCACGAACTGCTCGCCTTTCGCGGTGAGCTTCAGTCGCACCTTGCGGCGATCTTCGATGCAGACCTCGCGCTCGACCCAGCCGTTTTTGACCAGTTCGTCCGAGACGCGTGTCGCGTTGGTGCGCGAAAAGTCGAGCGCATCGCTGATTTCGGACGGATAAAGCGTCTGGTTCGGGCGAGCGTACAGCGCGATCAGCGCGATCCACAGGGTATCGTTGATGCCGTGCGGGCGCAGCGCCTCATTCAGGTGACAGGCTAAGCGCGTTGCCACATGGCACAGCAGCCGGTTCAACAGCACTTCGTGCTGTGCTGAGGAGCCGGGCATCCGTTGCCCGACGGCATCGATGGCTTGTTCAACTTGTTGGAATGAGCGATTCATGCATAACATGATAGTAACGGACGTTACTATGTGTCAAGCAACTATTAGCGGATCGGGCAATCGTTCGCTGAGCTTACGGCAGCAGGCTGAGGACTTTCTCGGGAGGCCGGCCGATCACCGCGCGTTGGGCACCGACTGCGATCGGACGCTCGATCAGGCGCGGATGCGCGGCCATGACACGGATGAGATGCTTGCGTTCCAAGGTCACGTCCGCCAAGTGCAGTGTCTCGAATTCCGGTTCTTTCTGTCGCAGCAGTTCGCGCGCATCTAGATCCAGCAGCGTCAGCAACTGCTCCAGCTCTTCTTCGCTCGGCGGGTGTTTCAGGTAGTCGATGACTTCTAGCTCGACACCGCGCGCTTGCAACAGATGCAGCGCTTCACGCGATTTGGAGCAGCGTGGGTTGTGATAAAAACGGATCATGCGGTTTCTCGTGGTGTGCATTGGTATTGGCTTGTGTTCAGCATATCACTATTTCTTACGCATTTTTTATGTCAATTTTTCCACAGGAGCGGCCCAATTTCTTGCGATCGGACAAAAGGTGTGTGAGAATGGTTCTCAATATCATTTTGACTATTTCTCCATTTCGAGGAGCCCGTATGCAAGTCACGATCCGTTCGGTTGTCGCTCTGGCGGCACTTTCCCTTTCGCTGCCGGTGTTGGCCAAAGAATACCCGGTTGGCAAGCCGCAAGTGGTCAACCACATGGAAATCGGCGCGGTCTATTTGCAACCGGTGAAGATGGAGCCGGAAGGGATGATGCTGGCGGCCGAGAAATCGGACGTGCATTTGGAGGCCGACATTCATGCCGCCAAGGGCAATACCAATGGCTTCGGCGAGGGCGAATGGGTGCCGTATCTGACCATCCGTTACGAACTGACCAAGGTCGGCGGCAAGACGCTCAAGGGGGTATTCATGCCGATGGTGGCCAACGATGGCCCGCACTACGGCGACAACGTCAAGCTGATGGGACCCGGCCAGTACAAGCTCAAATACACCATCCTGGCCCCCAATGCGGGTGCGGACAGCCACTTCGGCCGCCACACCGATAAGGAAACCGGTGTTGCGCCGTGGTTCAAGCCGTTTGACGTCAATTACACCTTCACCTACGCCGGAATCGGCAAGAAGGGCGGCTACTAAGCGCCTCGAGGATAGAACATGAAATGCAAACGGGTTGTCGCGGCGGCGCTGATGTCGCTGCCGCTTGTGGCCATGGCGGCCGATATGCCGACCTTCCGGCTGGAAATGAACGACGGCAAGTTGTCGCACACGCGCATCGAGGTGCCGGCCAATACGCGCTTCAAGATCGAGGTGGTCAACAAGGGCAAGAGCCCGGCCGAGTTCGAGAGCCTGCAGTTGCGCAAGGAGAAGGTGCTGGCGCCCGGCGTGGAGAGCTTCGTGGTGTTCCAGTCGTTGTCGCCGGGGGAATACCGGTTTTATGACGAATTTCACGCCAGTGCGCAGGGCGTGATCGTGGCGAAGTAGCGGGAGAAGTCGATGGGACAGGTATTGTTCATTGTCTGGCGCGAGAGTATCGAAGCCATGTTGGTGGTCGGCATCCTCAATGCATGGTTGCGGCAAAATCCGTCGGCCGTGCGCGGCCGGCTGTTCTTGTGGGGCGGCGTGCTAACCGGGCTCGCGTTGGCCTTGATGCTGGCGATCGGTCTGTTTGCCGCCAGTGAGGTTCTGGCCGACAAGCAGGACCTGTTCCAGCTCGGGATGGTGCTGGTGGCGTCGGTGCTGATCGTACAGATGGTGCTATGGATGCGCCGCCATGGGCGTACGCTCAAGCGCGATATCGAAAGCGGGCTCTCGGCCCAGGCCGAGCGCGAGAACTGGTGGGGCGTATTGATCCTGGCTGCGTTGGCGGTCGGTCGCGAGGGTAGCGAGACGGTGGTGTTCCTCTATGGCACGCTGTCGGCGGCGGACAAGGGCTCTTTTGCTGCGTTGGCGTTGGCTGGCCTTGCCGGCTTCGCGCTGGCGCTGGCGATGTACGGCGTGCTGCAACTGGGCAGCAAGCTGCTGTCCTGGCGTGTTTTCTTCCGCGTGACCGAAGTCATGCTGCTGTTGCTGGCCGCCTCGCTATTCGTCAGCGGCGTCGAGAAAATGATTTCCCTGAATTGGTTGCCGCCCTTGCTCGATCCGGTATGGGACAGCTCGCGCCTGATCGATGACAGTACGCCGGCGGGGGGAGTACTGGCAGCGCTGACCGGCTACCGGGCTCATCCGGCCCTGACCAGTCTGATTGCCTACGGCCTGTTCTGGTTGACCATTTGGGGCACGATGCGTCAGGGGCGTCGCCGCCAAGCATGATGATGCAGTCATTTCTGATCCGAACCGGCGATTGGCTGCGCGATCACGCGCGGCTGATCCGCCTTTTGCAGTGGTTGGTGGTGCTGGTTTACGGCTTCCTGCTGATCGTGCCCGCCTGCTTGCCGTTGCCGGGCGATAGTGCACGCATTCTCAATAATCTGACGCTGTTCGCCCAATTCGTGTTTTGGGGGATCTGGTGGCCGTTCGTGTTGCTCAGCATGGTGTTGTTCGGACGGCTCTGGTGCGGTGTGCTGTGTCCGGAGGGCGCCATGTCGGAGTGGGCGGCGCGGCGCGGTCTCGGCCGGGCGATCCCCCGTTGGATGCGTTGGGGCGGCTGGCCGTTCGTCGCTTTTGCCATGACCACGGTTTACGGCCAGATGGTCAGCGTCTACCAGTATCCGCGCGCGGTACTGCTGGTGCTGGGCGGTTCGACTGTGGCCGCTGTTGCGGTCGGTTTTGTCTATACCCGTGGCAAGCGCGCCTGGTGCCGACACCTGTGCCCGGTCAACGGGGTGTTCGCCTTGCTGTCCAAACTTTCCCCATTGCATTACCGCGTCGATGAGATCGCTTGGAAGACCTCGAGCGCAGCGGTGATCCCGATTCGTTCGGTCGATTGCGCGCCGCTGATGCCGCTACGTCACATGAAAGGCAATAGCGGTTGCCATATGTGTGGCCGCTGCAGTGGGCACCGCGAGGCGATCTCGCTAGCGTCGCGCCCCTGGGGCGAGGAGGTGGTTGTACAGGCGGCCAAGGATAGCGGCGGCTGGCAAAGCGCGCTGATTCTCTATGGTCTGCTCGGTATCGCTATTGGCGCGTTCCATTGGACCGGCAGCGATGTGTTCGTCGCCGTCAAGCTATGGTTGGCCGACTGGCTTGCCAACCATAGCATCCTCTGGCCGTTGGATGACGGCGCGCCATGGTGGTTGTTGACGCACTATCCGGAAGTGAACGACAGCTTCAGCTGGCTGGATGGCGCGGTATTGATCGGCTACATCCTGGGCGCTGCGCTGTTGATGGGCACCGTACTCGGGCTGTTGCTGGCGGCGTCGGTGCGGCTGGCTGGGCCCTGGCGGCCGCAACGTTTCCATCATCTGGCGCAAAGTCTGATTCCTTTGGCCGGGTGCGGGGTCTTCCTGGGCTTGTCGGCGCTGACCGTGACTCTGCTCAAGGTCGAAGGCGTGGCGCTGTGGTGGGTGATGCCGCTGCGTGTCGGGCTCTTGGCCGGTGCCACGCTCTGGAGTCTGAATCTCGGCTGGCGCATTGTCGGCGGTTGGCAGGGCCGCCGTGTCGTGGCCATGCCGCCGTTGATTCTGGCGCTCGCCTGGGTGGATGCATCGTGGTGGTTGATGTGGTGGGCTTAACGGGGGGATGCGTTGCTTTGCGAACGCATCCTACACGGCTACTTCGACGCTCACCGGCTTCAATACCTTCAACAGTGCCTCGGGTTCGAGCCCGATCAGAAAGCCGCGTTTACCGCCATTGATGTAGATGCGGGGCAGCATAGCGATGCCGGCTTCCATATAAACCGGCATGATGTGGCGGGTGCCGAACGGGCTGGTACCGCCGACCATGTAGCCGCTGTGTTTGTCGGCGGTTTTCGGATCGCAGGGCTCGACGTGCTTGGCGCCGATCTGCCGCGCCAGATTGCGCGTCGACACTTCTTTGTCGCCGTGCATCAGCACGATCAGCGGTTTGCGATTTTCATCTTCCATGATCAGCGTCTTGATCACGCAGTGTTCGTCGACACCCAGTTCGCGCGCGGATACCGTGGTGCCGCCGCGCTCCTCGTATTTGTACAAGTGCTCGGTAAAGGTGACCTGATGCTCGCGCAGGACGCGGATCGCTTGGGTAACCGGTGCTTTGCTCATGACGCTCTCGTAAAACCAAATTATTCGACATTTTACGGCAACTTGAAGCGATTGATCATCATCAAAAAGCGGCGATTTGCTGCCTTGATGCCGTAAAAAACGCACTTATCTAACAGAATGCAGCGACGGGGCCGTTCCCCGTCATAGAGAAAGGAGCGCAGTCATGAATCAACTGAGACGTCGTTCCGGCCTTGAGCCCTTGTTCGACGATATGCTGAAAGGCTTTTTCGTGCGCCCTCTGTCTTTGGAGTCCGAGTTGGGCGCCAGCATCAGGCTGGACGTCAAAGAGGACGAGAAAGCCTATACGGTGCATGCCGAAATGCCCGGGGTGAAGAAAGAGGACATCCATGTGCAAGTGGATGGCAACCGTGTTTCGCTGACTGCAGAGGTCAAGCATCAGTCCGAAACCCGGGATGGGGAAAAAGTGTTGCGCGCCGAGCGCTATTTCGGTCAAATCTCGCGCAGTTTTCAATTGACGCAGGATATCGACGAAGGCGGCGCCCAGGCCGAATTCAAGGACGGTATTCTGGAGTTGGTACTGCCCAAACGCGATAAAGCCAGCAGCCGACGCATCGCCGTCAAGTAAGCGTCACCCGATCCCCGCCATGCCGCGCTAATCGATGCGCGGCATTTTTGTGTGCATCGATCCTAGGTCTGGCGCACCTGATAACGTTGGCGAAAGGACCAAAAGAGGCGCAGGCCGAGCAACACGGCCAGGATAGCGGCGAACAGAATGGGTTGGCGCAGGTCGCGTTTGACCAACCACCAATAGTGCAGCACACCGAATATCGCAACGGCATAGATCGCGCGGTGCAGTCGGCCCCAGTTACGCTTCAGGCGACGCATCCAACCATCGGTCGAGGTGATGGCCAATGGCGTCATCATGACGAGTGCGGTGAACCCCACTGTGATGAATGGTCGTTTGACCACGTCATGAGCGATGGCGACGGGATCGAAAAACTTGTCCAGTACCAAATAGATCGAGAAGTGCAAGGTAGCGTAGAAAAAGGCGAACAGGCCCAACATGCGGCGCAGGCGCACGATTGCGGACGGGAAACCCAGACGACGCAGCGGCGTCACGGCCAGGGTCAGCATCAAGAAGATCAGTATCCAGTCGCCGGTGGCGTGGGTCATGAACGCCACCGGGTCGATCGCGTCGCCGCTCAGCACGATCAGGATGGTGCGCACGAAAGGGATGAGCGCCAGCACGAACAGCAGTGCCTTGATCCGGCTTAGTGCCGGCTGCGGAGGGGGGAGACGACGTTCCATTGCCGATCCTAGAAATTTTTGCGCAGATCCATGCCCTGGTAGAGCGAAGCCACCTGGCTGCCATAGCCATTGAACATCTGGGTCGGCCGGCGCAGAAATTCGCCGATGCGCCGCTCGTTCGCTTGGCTCCAGCGCGGATGGTCGACCGTTGGGTTGACATTGGAATAGAAACCGTACTCATTTGGAGTGGCCAAGTTCCAACTGGTTTGCGGCTGAGTATCGGTCAGGTGGATGCGAACGATGGCCTTGATACTCTTGAAACCGTATTTCCACGGAACGACCAGGCGGATCGGCGCGCCATTTTGGTTCGGCAGCACGTTGCCGTACAGTCCGACCGCCAATAATGTCAGCGGATGCATGGCTTCGTCGATACGCAGTCCTTCGCGATATGGCCAGGCGAGCAGCCCTTCGGCCATGCCGGGCATTTCGCTCGGGCGGTTGAGCGTTTCAAAGGCCACATAGCGCGCTTTGGCGGTCAGCTTCATCTGCTTGAGCAAGGCGGCGAGTGGGAAACCGACCCAAGGGATCACCATCGACCAACCCTCGACGCAGCGGTGGCGGTAAATGCGCTCCTCCAACGGTAGACGCAGCAGCGTATCGATGTCGAAGGTGCGCGCTTTCTCCACCGCGCCATCCACCACGATGCTCCATGGATGGGTTTTGAGTACGCCGGCGTTTTCCGATGGGTCGGATTTGCCGCTGCCGAATTCGTAGTAATTGTTGTAGTGCGTGATGTCGCGCAGGCTGTTTGGCTTGTCGTTGGCGGCGAGGACGCTGGTCCCTTTCTTGAACGACAGGGCGGCGAAAGCATCGCTGGCCATCAGTAGCCCGGCGGCGCCAGCCATCATGAACTTGCGCCGATCCAGGTAGTGCTGCAGCGGGGTGATCTCGGAGGGCGCGATATCCGACGGTTTGCGAATCAGCATGGTGTGTCTCCCGAAGAGGGGGCGGACCAAGTCCGTCAATCTGACACTAGACGGGAAATGATTCTCATGCCACCCAGGCGTGGCCGATCGCGCTGCCCTGCGGCCCCACTTTGGCCAGCCGGTCGGCGATGGCTTGCATGCCGGACCAGCGCGGTGCGCACCAGTCCGGCGCGATCAGCGTCGGAAATTGCGCGGTGGCCGAGACGCGGTGATAGACCACCTCGGGCGGGGTGTGGCGAATCAGTTCGGCGGCCAGCTCGGCGTACTCGGCCAGTGGCAGCGGGGCAATCTCGCCGCGGCGGAATTGTGCCGCCATACGGCTGCCTTTCACGATCATCAACGGATGCAGCTTCAGTCCCTCGACGCCCAAGTCCAGCACCTGCGCCAGCGTGTCGTGCATCATCGCCGGCGTTTCGCCCGGCAAGCCGACGATCAAGTGAGTGCAAAGATTCAGTCCCCGCGCCCGGCTACGTGCCACGGCATCGCGGTAGGCCGCCAAGCCGTGGCCTCGGTTGATGGCCGCGAGCGTCCGCTCATGGGCACTTTGCAGCCCCAGTTCCAGCCAGACTTCCAAGCCTTGCTCCCGGTAGCCCGCCAGCAAATCGAGCACCGCATCCGGTACGCAGTCCGGTCGCGTACCGACGCATAGGCCGACGATGTCGCTCTGTGCCAATGCTTCCTCATAGGCGCGGCGCAGTGTTTCCACTTCGGCGTAGGTGCTGGTATAGGCCTGGAAATAGGCGAGGTAGCGCTTGGCGCGATCCGTCTTGCCTTTTTCTTGTCCGATTTGTTCGCCGATGGACAATTGGCCGGCGGCGCGACCGAAGCTGCGCACATTGCAGAAGGTGCAGCCACCCTTGCCAAGGGTGCCGTCTCGATTGGGGCAGGTGAAGTCGCCGGCCAGCGATAGCTTGTGCACGCGTTCGCCGAAGCGGTCCTTGAGATAGCGGCCGAAAGTATGTACGAAACGAGAAATATCCATGGATCAGAAACGAATCAGGGGCCGATGACACGGGTCAGGCTTAGCGCGACCAGGATCGCCGAGCTGGCAAGCAATGCCCAGGCGACGGTCTGGAACAGCCGGTGTAGCGCCGAACGCTGCGCCGGACTCAACAGCGCGCGTGCCAACACGGTCGATAGACCGATAAAGAGCAGCAGATTGAAGAGTCGTCCGAGCATGGGGCATTCCGTGGCAGAGAAGTCAGATTATCGGCGCCGCCCACCCCTCGCGCAAGTTGCTCATATCGTTATAAACTGCTTTGGAATATGCCTTGACGCCGACAAAACCAACATAGGGCCTCTGTCTCATGTCCAATACTGAACAATCAGTCGGCATCGTCACTGCGCAAAGCGCAGATTTTTCCACGCCACTCGAGTTGGCTTGCGGGGTCGCACTATCGCCCTACTGCCTTAAATACGAGACCTATGGCGAACTCAATGCCGCGAAAAGCAACGCGGTGTTGATCTGTCACGCACTCTCCGGCCATCACCATGTTGCCGGTCGTTATGCCGACGACGACAAGTCCGCCGGCTGGTGGGACAACATGATCGGGCCGGGCAAGCCGATCGACACACGATATTTCTTCGTGGTCGGCGTCAATAACCTGGGGGGCTGCCATGGCAGCTCCGGGCCCGCCAGCCTCAACCCCGCGACCGGGCAACCCTGGGGCTCCACCTTTCCGCTGATGACCGTGCCGGACTGGGTCTGTGCCCAGGCGCGCCTGGCCGACCGGTTGGGCATCGATCGCTGGGCGGCGGTAATCGGCGGGAGTCTGGGCGGTATGCAGGCCTTGCAATGGAGCATCGATTTTCCCGAGCGCGTCGCGCATGCGCTGGTGATCGCCTCTGCACCCAAGTTGTCGGCCCAGAACATCGCTTTCAACGACGTCGCGCGCCAGGCGATCCTGAGCGATCCCGAGTTTCACGGCGGCGACTTTTACGCGCACGGCGTGGTGCCGCGACGCGGCCTGCGGCTGGCGCGCATGCTCGGCCACATCACCTACTTGTCCGATGATGGGATGGGAGAAAAGTTTGGCCGCATGCTGCGCTCCGGCGAGTTCAAGTTCGGCTACGACGTCGAATTCGAGATCGAGTCCTATTTGCGCTACCAGGGTGATAAGTTTTCCGACATGTTCGATGCCAATACCTATCTGCTGATGACCAAGGCTCTGGATTATTTCGACCCGGCCAAGTCATACGACGATGACCTGGTGGCGGCGTTGCGCCGGTCGCGTAGCCGCTATCTGGTGGCCAGCTTCACTTCCGACTGGCGCTTCTCGCCGCTACGCTCGCGCGAATTGGTGCGCGCTCTGGTGGCCGCCGACCGGCCGGTGAGCTACGGCGAAATCGAATCCACGCATGGGCATGATGCCTTTCTGATGCTGGATCCGCCCTATGTGCGGCTGATGCGCAGCTATCTTGCGGGCGTGGCGGCGGAGGTGCGGGCATGAATACGACCTTGAGAGCGGATCTGCGGCTGATCGCCGATTGGGTGCGTCCCGGCGCGCGCGTACTGGACCTGGGCTGTGGCGATGGCGCGCTGTTGGCATGGCTGCAGCAGCATCGGCAAACGCGTGGGTATGGCGTCGAGATCGATGTCGAGAATGTGGCGCGTTGCGTCGAGGCCGGTGTGTCGGCGATTCAGGGCGACTTGGAAACCGGCTTGAGCGACTTCGCCGACGGTAGCTTCGATCTGGTCATCCTGTCGCAGACTATCCAGGCCATGCATCACACCGAGGAAATCCTGCTGGAAATGTTGCGTGTCGGGCGCGAGGCCATCGTTACTTTCCCCAATTTCGGCTACTGGCAGAATCGCTGGCAGATTTTCCGTGGGCGCATGCCGGTCTCGGAGACGATTCCTTATCAGTGGTACGATACGCCCAATATCCACTGGTGCATGCTGGGCGATTTCGAGGCTCTGTGCGCCAAGAACGGCATCCGCTTGTTGGAGCGCGTAGTGATGGATGGCGAGCGGCGCGTCGGTTTTCTACCCAATCTGTTCGGGAGTCTGGCTTTCTACCGTGTTGGCCGCTAGCCCGTTTGCAAGGAAGTCGTGTTGAGTTCGTCCGAAAACGAAGTAAGCAGCGTGCGGCGCGAGATTTTTTCGCGCCCCATGCTGACCTGCGTACTGACCGGGTTTTCCTCCGGCTTGCCGTTGTATGTCCTGATCAACCTGTTGCCCGCCTGGTTGCGCGGCGCAGGGGTCGATCTTAAGGCCATCGGGCTATTCGCCCTGATTCAGTTGCCGTTTACTTGGAAGTTTCTTTGGTCGCCGCTGCTCGACCGTTTCGTTCCGCCGTTTCTCGGCCGGCGACGTGGCTGGATGCTGGTCAGCCAGGTGTTGCTGACGGTCGGCATCGGCACCTTCGGCTGGTTCGAACCGCAGCGCGATCTGTGGTCGATCGCCATGCTGGCTTTTGCTGTGGCGTTCTTTTCCGCAAGCCAAGACATCGTGCTCGATGCTTTCCGGCGCGAGATCCTCAGCGACCGAGAGCTGGGCCTGGGCAATACCGTGCACATCAATGCCTATCGGCTTGCCAGCCTGGTGCCGGGGTCGCTGGCGCTGATCCTGGCCGATCATCTGCCATGGGGCAGCGTGTTCTGGATCACGGCGTTATTCATGCTGCCGGGGGTCGGCCTGTCGTTGTGGGCGGCCGAGCCCGCGCTGACGCACGGTGCGCCGAAAACGCTGCGCGAGGCGGTCTGGGAGCCGTTTCACGAATTTATTCATCGTGCCGGCTGGCGTTCGGCCCTCACCATCCTGCTGTTCATCTTTCTCTACAAACTGGGCGATAGCATGGCCACCTCTTTGGCCACGCCGTTCTATCTCGACTTGGGCTTCACCAAGTCGCAGATTGGCCTGGTGGCCAAACATGCCGGTCTGTGGCCCAGCGTGATCGGCGGACTGGCCGGCGGGGTATGGATGCTGAAAATGGGCATCAATCGCGCCTTATGGGTGTTCGGGTTGGCGCAGTGTCTGGCGATTCTCGGCTTCGCCCTGCTGGCCTCCGCCGGTCACTACGGCCATGTCGGCACGCCGGAATTGGTTAAGTTGGCGGGGGTGATCGGTTTCGAGGCTTTGGGGGTTGGGCTGGGCACGGCGGCCTTTGTCGCCTTCATTGCCCGCTGCACCGACCCGGCCTATACCGCCACCCAGTTCGCCCTGTTCTCCAGCCTGTCGGCTGTGCCGCGCACCATGGCTAACGCAGCCACCGGTTACTTGGTGGAGTCCATGGGGTGGATGCCGTTTTTCCTGCTGTGTTTTGTGTTGGCCTTGCCGGGTATGTTGATGCTGCCGCGTGTCGCACCCTGGCGGGAGCGTGATTAAATCGAAGCGTAGGGACGGGGTATGAAATCGACCAAGATTCTGCTGGAAGTGTGCGCCGGCTCGCTGACCTCCTGCCTGGCTGCCCAGTCGGGCGGTGCGGCTCGCGTCGAACTGTGCGACAACTTGAACGAGGGCGGTACCACGCCATCCTATGGCCTGCTTGCCGTGGCGCGCGATCGCTTGAGCATCGGCCTTAACGTCATGATTCGTCCACGGGGTGGCGATTTTCTCTATGACGAAGGGGAAATCGAGGTGATGCGGCGCGATATCGAGCAATGCAAGCGTCTGGGGGTCGACGGGATCGTTTTGGGCGCGCTGACCGAGGATGGCGATGTCGATGTGGCGCTGACGGGCGAGCTGGTGGCATGGGCCGCGCCCTTGCCGGTGACTTTTCACCGTGCGTTCGACCTGACGCGCGATCCGCTGCAGGCGCTCGAGCAAGTGATCGCCAGTGGTTGCCGGCGCCTGCTGAGCTCCGGCCAGGCCGCCAGTGCCTTCCTCGGTGGCGAGTTGCTGCGCGATTTACACGCGGCCGCCGGTGCTCGGTTGGTGGTGATGCCCGGTTGTGGCGTGCGCGCGGATAACATCGTCGCCCTGAGACAGCTGACCGGTTGTCGCGAGTTCCATTCCTCGGCGCGTCTGCCGGTAGCCAGCGCCATGCGCTACCGTAAGGAAAGTCTGTCGATGGGCATGGTCGGCGCCGACGAGTATGCTCGCGAGGAAACCTCGGCCGACCAGGTCGCCGCTATTTTACAGGCGGCACACGGCGCTTGAGTGTCGTCCTTGCGTATCAACGAAAACGCCCCGATTTCCGGGGCGTTTTCGCTAGTGCTTGGCCGGCGGCTTAACGCGAGCCGATCTTGCCGGTCACCGGATCCTTGCCGTCAAGCGAGGTCAGTGCACCGTAGTATTCCGGACGGCGGTCGCGGAACACACCCCAGGCGCGGCGCTTGGCGGCCAGGGCAGCAAGGTCGAAGGAGGCGGTCAGGATTTCCTGCTGGTCGGCCGAGGCTTCGGCCACCAGTTCGCCTTCCGGACCGGCGATGAAGGAACGGCCGTGGAAGGTGTTGGCCCAGTACTTACCATGCTCCATGCCGATGCGGTTGGACGCCACGATCGGGATCAGGTTGGCGGCGGCATGGCCGCGTTGCACCATCTGCCAGTGATCGGCCGACTGCAGGCTGTTGTCATGCGGCTCGGTACCGATGGCGCTCGGGTAGAGCAGAATTTCCGCACCGCCCAGCGCGAACGAACGTGCGGCTTCCGGGAACCACTGATCCCAGCAGATGCCCAGGCCGATGCGCGCGTAGCGGGTCTGCCAAACCGGGAAACCGGTGTCGCCCGGCGAGAAGTAGTATTTCTCGGTGTAGCCCGGACCGTCGGGGATATGCATTTTACGGTAGACGCCGAGCAGACTGCCGTCGGCATCGATCACCGCCACCGAATTGAATTGGGTCTGACCTGCGCGTTCGAAGAAGCTGACCGGTAGCACAACGTCCAGTTCGCGTGCCAACGCCTGGAAGCGCGGCAACCAGCTATGGCCTTGCAGCGGTTGTGCCAGATTGTTGTAGCGGGCTTCTTGATCGATGCAGAAGTACAGGGTCTCAAACAGTTCTTGCAGCAGAATGATTTGAGCCCCCTGACTCGCCGCCTGACGGACCATGGCCTCGGCATTGGCCAGGTTGGTGGAACTGTCGGGCGTGCAGGCCATCTGAGTGGCTGCAACGGTGATTGTGCGCATAGATCGTCTCCGGAAAATGCAAAAAGTCCCACCTGGTCCATGCGACTGGTCCCAGGAGGGTTGCCATGATGCCTGTTCAATATTCTATATACGAAAGTGTTACCTGCCGGCGAGTTGCAGTGCAATGCCCGCCAGGCGTTTTCCTTGCGCCAGAGCAAGAAATTTTTCTTCTTCTGATAATGTTTTGTCGTTTTTCATGCCAGACACATGGCTGACGCCGTATGGTGTCCCACCTGTCGTTGTCTGGCTCAACTCGGCGTGCGTGTAGGGCAGGCCGACCCAGACCATGCCGTGATGCATTAACGGCAGCACCATCGACAACAAAGTGCTTTCCTGTCCGCCGTGCATCGACGCCGAGCTGGTGAAAACGCAAGCCGGCTTGCCGGACAGCGCGCCACGCATCCATTCGCCGCTGGTGCCGTCCAGGAAATACTTCAATGCCGCAGCCATATTGCCGAAGCGGGTCGGGCTACCTAGCGCGAGGCCGATGCACTCGCTCAGATCCGCCTGCTCGACGTAAGGCGCCCCGTTGTCGGGAATCGATGGCTCCACTGTTTCGCAGACCGTGGACACCTTTGGCACCGTGCGCAGCCGAGCTCGGCATCCCTCGACGCTTTCCACGCCGCGGGCAATCTGCTGTGCCAGCGCGCGCGTGGCGCCATACTGGCTATAGTACAGAACTAGAATATCCTGCATGGGTTTTTAAATCATGTAAACGCGAATTTCATATTATCCCATCACAGCGGCGTCTCGCACAGATTCACAATGACGACTTGTTGTCGGCGACGAAAATACGACTTGTTGACGGTGGCGATAAATCGTAAGGTGCGCGCATGAAAACGTATTCCGCAACTTCCCTGCATTGGCTCGGTTTTTCCCGCTTCCTGTTGCGTCGCATGGGCGAGAACCGCCTATTGCAAGTGGCTGGCAGTCTGACTTTCACCACGATGCTGGCGCTGGTGCCATTGTTGACCATCGCGCTGATCGTGATTTCGGCACTGCCGATGTTTGCCGATTACAGCACGCGCTTTAAGCTCATCTTGCTGACCAAACTGATGCCGGATTTTGCCGGCAAGGTCATGACGGTGTACATGCGCCAGTTTGCCGACAATGCAGCCAAGCTGACCGCGGCGGGTGTGTTGATGCTGGTTGCGACGTCGTTGATGTTGATGGCGACTATCGCGCGTACCTTCAACGCCATCTGGGGCGGGGGGCGTCCGCGGCACTGGCTGCAGCAGACCTTGATCTATTGGGGGGTGCTGACCTTGGGGCCAGTGGTGCTCGGCGGGGGGCTGCTGCTGTGGCACAACCTGTTGCGCACATCGCGTTTGCAACACACGGCACCGATTCTGGAAGAGCTGATTCAGTCGGTCGGCGCCATCGGTCTGACCACGGTGGCGCTATCGCTGCTGTTCCGGCTGGTGCCGCACCGTTATGTGCCGGCGCGCCATGCCTATGCCGGTGCGCTGTTGACCGCGCTATTGCTGGAAGTCGCCAAGATCGGTTTTGGTTTTTACATCGAGGGAATCGCATCGTACAAGCTGGTCTACGGTGCCTTTGCCAGTATCCCCATCGCTTTGTTGTGGGTGTATTGCATTTGGCTGGTCGTGCTGGCCGGGGCGGTGTTCACCTGTGCGTTGTCCTATTGGCAAGGGTCGGCATGGCGCCGGCGCCTCACCCCGCGCCGCCGGCTGTTGGATGCATTGCAGTTGCTTCTGGTGTTGCAGCACGCCCATGACGAGGGCGTGGCGCTCGGACCGGCCGCGTTGCGCCAACAGGTACCGATCGGTTTCGACGAAATGGGCTGGATACTGGATCAACTGGCTTCGCGAGGCTGGGTACAACAGGGCAGCGAAGGGCGCTGGGTGCTGATGAAGTCGCTGTCGGCCGTGTCGCTGGCCGACTTGATACGGGTATTCGTCTACTCGGATCGTCATCGAAGTGGGCACGAGCCGTTGGAACAGTCGTTCGATGAGCTGATGTCGCCGTTGCTGCAGACGCTCGGTCAGATGACGCTGGCCCAGTTTGTGGCGCGTTTGTCGGTGGCGGCGGATGGATCCCCGGCAGAAGCGCTAGGCCAGGCCGAGCGGTAGTTCGCCCTGCTGTATCGATCCCGCGTCCGGTTCCGGCGTGCAGATGCGGTTGCGGCCAAGCGACTTGGCCTGATAGAGCAGCTTGTCGGCGTGTCCCAGCATGACATCGAGGTTTTCGTTGGCTTGCATCACCGCGATGCCGATGCTGACCTGGAAGTGGATGACCAGGCTCTCGTGCGTCAGTTCGGTCTGTGCGACCTGCTGGCGCAGTCGTTCGGCGATCTGTCGCGCTTCGATCAAGGTGGTATCGGGCAAGAACGCTGCAAATTCCTCTCCCCCCAGCCGGCCGATCACGTCCGTGACGCGCAGGCAACGCCGGCACAGACTGCTGAATAGGCCGAGTACTCTATCTCCCACCGCGTGCCCATAGTGGTCGTTGATGGTCTTGAAATGGTCCAGATCCATCATCATGACCGCTACCGGCCGCTGATAGCGCTTAGCCTGACTCAGATGGCGTTCTGCCGACTCGATGAAATGGCGCCTGTTGAACAATTGCGTCAGGCCATCCTGCGTGGCCAACAGATAGAGCTGCGATTCGTGGAGATTGCGCTGTAGGGAGATGGCTGCGATATGCGAGCAGCGATAGATCAATCGCAGTTCCGCAGGCGTAGGGCTGCGCGGGGTGTCGTAGTAGATGGCCAGTGTGCCGAGCAGTTGGTGGTCGGCGGTAAAAATCGGTGTCGACCAGCAGGCACGCAGCCCGGACAGACTGGCCTGCGGTCCCAGCGAATCCCACAAGGCGCTTTGGCTCAGATCGTTGACGATGATGCTGCGCTTCCAGAAGGCGGCCGTGCCGCAGGCTGCCACTTCCGGGCCGATGGGTAACTGGGCCAACTGTTCCGCGTAGGCGGCGGGTAACGAGGGACCGGCGGCCAGCGATAGCGTATGGCCACCGCGATCCAGCGTCATGATGGCGCTCATGCAGTCCGGCAGTTGCGATTCGATCATCTGGCAGATGCTGTGCATGATCTGATTGACCGGCCGGCTGTCGGCGATCATTTCCAGTACGGCGTTCTCTTCCGTCAATAGCCGGCGGGCTTGGCTGGCTTCGGTGATTTCACGCGCGATGCACAGGATCGAACTTAACTGCTGCCACTCGTCAAGCTCGGGGAATAGCCGCGTTTCGAATACGTAGCGACCGCCGGTCAGTTGGGCGGCTAGCTCGACTTGTTGTTCGCAACCTAGGGTGCGTACCCGCTCCATGGCCTGCTGCAGCGGTTTGGACAGTGCCGCTGGCAGGCCGCTGCCGGCCAGCGTTCTACCGAGGAAGCGGCTACGGTCGGCGCTGTCGTAGCGCATGAGGCGGCGGTTGATGTAGATGCAGCGCAGGCGTAAATCGAAGCGCGCGATGATGTCGGAGGAGTTCTCGATGATGGCGCGAAAGCTGGCTTCGCCGATAAAGGGATCGCATGCAGGGGATTGCTGTGCGTCAGCCCGGTGGTTGACGTTGCGCTGTCGTTTCACGCCAGGCTCCGACAAAAAATTGCATGGCAATATCATGACACCTATGAAATGCGAATGTGTTTTGCAGTGCATTAAAAAAGAAGGTGCGTCGTATTTGTGCAACATTTAAAGTAGAGCCATTCCTCCCCGCGTGGCGTGTCGGTTCATGGATTACTTCCCTATTTTTTTGAAGCTGCGGGATCGCCCCTGCCTACTGGTGGGAGGCGGAGAAACTGCCTTGCGCAAAGCGCGCCTGCTGCTCGATGCCGGTGCCGTATTGACCGTCGTGGCACCCGATCTTGGGCCCGGTCTGGCCGAATTGGCGGCGCGCGGTCAACTGCGGCATCTGGCCGAAACGTTCGCATCGCGGCATGTCGAGCATATGCGCTTGGTGGTGGCCGCCAGCGGCCAGCCGGCACTGGATCGACTGGTCGCCGAGGCCGCCGAGGCGGCCGACATCTGGGTCAATGTGGTCGACGACCCGCAGACTTCCAGTTACATCACGCCGTCGATCATCGATCGCTCACCGTTGGTCATCGCCCTGTCGACCGGCGGCGGTGCGCCGGTGCTGGCGCGCATGCTGCGTGAACGGCTGGAAAGTCTGATTCCGGCCGGTTGGGGGCGAGTGGCTGATTTCGCGCGACTCATGCGCCAGAGAGTGTCGGCGAGGATCGCCAACAGCGATGCGCGCCGAGCCTTCTGGGAGTCGGTGCTTGCCGGTCCGATCGCCGAGGATCTGGTTGCCGGTAACCTGGAGCGGGCCGAGGCGCAATTGACGGAGCGCCTGGCCAACGCCGACGACGTACCGCGCGGTGCGGTGTATCTGGTGGGAGCCGGTCCGGGCAATCCCGATTTGTTGACGTTTCGTGCCCTGCACTTGATGCAGCAGGCGGATGTGGTGCTGTACGACAATCTGGTTGCCGACGTCATGGTCAATTGGGTGCGTCGCGATGCCGAACGTATCTACGTCGGCAAGACGCGTGCCAATCACACGCTCAGCCAGGAGGAAATCAATCTGCTGATGGTGCGTTTGGCTCGCGATGGCAAGCGGGTGGTGCGCTTGAAGGGCGGCGATCCGTTCATTTTCGGCCGTGGCGGCGAAGAAATCGCAACGTTGGCGCAACACGGTATCCCCTTCGAGGTAGTGCCGGGCGTGACCGCGGCCAGCGGTGCTGCGGCCTATGCCGGCATTCCGCTGACGCATCGCGACTACGCGCAATCGGTGACCTTCGTTACCGGCCATCGTCAGGACGGCAGCATCGATCTGGATTGGCCGATGCTGTGCCGCCCTCGACAGACAGTGGTGGTCTACATGGGGGTGGCGACGGCGCCGGCGTTGTGCGAAGCCTTCATCCGGCACGGCCGCGCTGCGGATTGTCCGGTGGCGGTGGTGGAGCGCGCGACCACGGTCGACCAGCGCGTGCTGGTTTCGACATTGGCCGATTTGCCGGATAAGCTTGCCGCCGTGCAAATTAGGTCGCCGTCGCTGATCATTGTCGGCGAAGTGGTGCAATTGGCCGCACAACTAGGGTGGTTCGACCCCCGTGCGGGCGGCGACCCTGCTACAATCGGCGGAAGCTCCCGGGGAACTTTCTGAAGGCGGGATTTCCGGACAGATCGAGACTTATCGGTTCTTAACACACTATGGTTGGTATTTTACTGATAACACATGGCAATCTCGGCGCGGTGCTGGCCGAAGATGCCTATCACATCCTGGGACGCTCCTGGGAGAATTTGAAGGCATTGTCGGTCGACAAGTCGGACGATCCGGACGTCAAGCACGCCGTGGCACAGACCATGGTCGGTGCGCTGAACGATGGCTCGGGCGTGCTGGTGTTGTCCGATATGCTGGGCGGAACGCCGTCGAATATAGCCAGTCGGCTGGTCCATGCCGGCAAGGTAGAAGCGGTGACAGGCGTCAACCTGCCGATGCTGGTGCGGGCGCTAAGCTATAGCCAGCAACCGCTCGACGTGGTGGTGAGCAAGGCGGTGACCGGCGGTTTGGAGGGCGTGGTTTACATTATCCCGGGGGAGGGGAATGGTTAAATCCGAGGTCGAAATCATTAATAAGCTCGGTCTGCATGCGCGCGCGTCCAGCAAGTTCACCCAGTTGGCCAGCCGTTTCCAGAGCGAGATATTCATTTCCCGCAATAATCGGCGCGTGAACGGTAAAAGCATCATGGGCGTGATGATGCTGGCCGCGGCCAAGGGCAGCACGGTGGAGCTCGAGGTGAGCGGCAACGACGAAGAGGCCGCGCTGGCGGCTTTGGTGGCATTGATCAATAACCGGTTCGACGAGTCGGAATAACAACGGACGGATTTACGGGAGGGGCGGGTCAATGAGCATCATCCTGCACGGTGTGGCGATTGGCGGAGGCGTGGCGATCGGCCGAGCCCACCTGATATCACGTAGCATGGACGATGTTGCCCATTATTCGTTGGAGGAGGACGAGGTTCCGGCGGAAATCACCCGTTTCGACGAAGCGATCCGCGCCACCCGCAAAGAACTGGAAATGCTCTGGGGCACGATTCCGGAAAATGCCCCCGCCGAGCTCGGCGCCTTCTTGTCACTGCACATCATGCTGCTGGGCGACGTCACCATCTCGCGGGAACCGCGCGAAATCATCTCGGCCCAGAAGTGCAACGCGGAATGGGCGTTGAAGTTGCAAAGCGACATGCTGGTCGCCCAGTTCGAGGCGATCGAAGAAGATTATTTGCGCGAGCGCAAGCACGATGTGCTTCAGGTGATCGAGCGAATCTTCAAAAATCTCGACGGCCACGATGCCCAATTGCCTGCCGCCGACGATCTGGTCGAGGACGCGATTCTGGTCGCGCACGATCTGTCTCCTGCCGACATGGTGTATTTCAAGGAATCCGAATTCGCGGCGTTCATCACCGATGTCGGCGGCGCGACTTCCCACACCGCCATTCTCGGTCGTAGCCTCGATCTGCCGTCTGTCATTGCCCTACATCATTCGCGCGAACTGATTCGCGAGGATGAAATGGTGATCGTCGACGGGCAGCAGGGCGTGGTGATCATCAATCCGGACGAACTGGTGCTGGCGCAATACCGCCGCCGGCTGCGTGCTTGGCGCGATGCCCGTCGCAAGCTGTCGTCGATCCGCAAGGCCAGCGCTCAGACCGAGGACGGCACGCCGATCGACTTGATGGCCAATATCGAAGGCCCGCAAGATATCGAAGATGTGCGTGGCTGTGGCGCCGCGGGCGTAGGTTTGTTCCGTAGCGAGTTCCTATTTCTCGGCCGCGATAGCCTGCCATCGGAAGACGAGCAATACGAAGCCTATCGAACGGTTCTGGAGCAGATGAAAGAGCTGCCGGTCACCATTCGCACCATGGATCTGGGGGCCGACAAGAGCCCGCGCTGGTTGAATCACGGTGTGGCGGAAAATCCGGCGCTGGGGTTGACCGGCATTCGCTTGTGCCTGGCCGAACCGCTGATGTTCCGCGTTCAGTTGCGCGCGCTGTTGCGGGCCTCGGTGCACGGTAAGCTGCGCGTGATGTTCCCGATGCTTAATTCGCTGCAGGAACTGCGGCAGGCGCTGGCACAAGTCGATTACGCGCGCGAGGAACTGCGCGACGAGGGGCAGCCTTATGCCGACTCGGTCGAGTTCGGCGCCATGATCGAAATACCGTCCGCCGCACTGGTGGTCGGCAGTTTCCTCAAGCACATCGATTTTCTGTCGATCGGAACCAACGACCTGATCCAGTACACCCTGGCCATCGATCGCAACGACGATTCGGTCAGCCATTTGTACGATCCGGTGCATCCGGCGGTGCTGCAACTGATTCTGCATACCATCAAGCTCGGTACGCGCGGCGGGGTGCCGGTGTCGGTTTGCGGCGAGATGGCGGGCGACCCGCGCTTGACGCGCCTACTGCTCGGCATGGGGTTGCGCAAATTCTCGATGCATCCGGCCAACGTGCTGGCGGTCAAGCAACAAGTGCGCAATACGCACCTGGATCGAATTGCGCCTTTGACAAGCCGCATGCTTCGCACCGAAGACCCTGATAGAATTGTCGATCTTTTACAGCAGCTGAATGCCGACACCCTCGGCTGAGTTTCCATTGTCCGATCATAGCGTAGTACCTGTTTCTTCCGTCGAATGCGCCCCCACACCGAGTCGGGGGCGCATTCGTCTGGCCATCGTGCGCCAGCGTTACAATCCTGCCGGTGGTGCCGAGCGCTTCGTCAGCCGTGCGCTGAATGCGCTCAGCCAGTCCGATGGACTGGAGGTATCGTTGTTGGCCCGTAAGTGGGAGCCGATCGAGGGGGTGCGGGCATTGACCGTGGCGCCGTTCTTCCTCGGCAACGTTTGGCGCGACTGGGGGTTTGCGCGCGCGGCGCGGCGCCGTTGGCAGGCGGAAGGCTACGATTTGGTGCAATCGCATGAGCGTATCCCCGGTTGCAACATCTATCGGGCCGGCGATGGCGTGCACGCCCGCTGGCTCGAATTGCGTCGTCAAACGCTGGGTTTCTGGCGTCGTTTATCGTTGAAGCTCAATCCGTACCATCATTACGTCTGCCGCGCCGAGCGGAAGATGTTTCTCGATCCGCGCCTCAAGTTGGTGATTTGCAACGCCGACATGGTCAAACGCGAGATCCAGCAAGCTTTCGGTTTGCCGGACGAACGCTTTGCCGTCATCTATAACGGCGTGGATACGGCGGCATTTCACCCGTCGCTACAGGCGCGCCATCGCGCGGCGATGCGTAACGAATGGCAGGTGCCGTCCGATGCGCCGCTGTTGCTATACGTCGGAGCGGGGTTTGAACGCAAGGGGGTGGCGCGGGCGTTGCAGGCGTTGACGTCGCATCCGTCGGTTTTCCTGGCTGTGGTCGGATCCGACAAGCACTTGGTGCGCTACCGGCGTCTGGCCGATCGGCTAGGTGTCTCGGCGCGCGTGCGGTTTTGTGGTGCACAGGGCGATGTCAAACCGTTTTACGGCATGGCGGACGCATTCTTGCTTCCGACCCTGTACGACCCGTTCCCGAACGTTTGTGTCGAGGCGTTGGCTTGCGGCCTGCCGGTGTTGACCAGCACCACCTGCGGTGCGGCCGAGTTGATCGAGCCGGGCGAGAATGGCTGGCTGGCCGATGCGCTGGTGCCGGCGTCCTGGAGCGCCGCGATCGGCGAGTGGTTGGCGGCGCGCTCGCATTGGGATGAACTCTCGCGTTCCGCGCGACGAACGGCGGAACCATTGCAACTGTCGGAAATGGCCGATAGCCTGCTGGCCCGATATCGGCAATTGTTGCTGGCGCTGCCCTCTGACGAGCAGGCCGCATGAAGATGGAACAAGATGGCATGAGTCAAAGCAAACCCGACAACATGGCGCTGTATCGGCGCTTACTGACCTACCTGCGCAGTTACTGGCGGGTCTTTCTGGCTTCGTTGGTCTTCATGGCCGTTTCGGCCGCCACCGAGCCGGCTTTCGTCAATCTGATGAAGCCGCTGATCGACGAGGGCTTCATTTCCAAGAATCCGGAGGCATTGCGTTACATCCCGCCTCTGATCGTATTGCTGTTCCTGGTGCGCGGCATCAGCAGCTACGGCAACGAATACTCGACCAGTTGGTTGACCGGCCACCTGGTTCAGCGCATTCGCCAGGAAGTGTTCAATAAGCTGCTTAGTATGCCGGCTTCCTACTTCGACAATAACCAGTCAGGTCGGCTGATGTCTCGCGTGACGTATGATGTCAGCCAGGTCACCGATGCCGGTTTCAATGTGTTGACGGTGAGCGTCAAGGACGGTTGTACCGTGCTGGGTTTGTTGGGGATGTTGCTCTACTACGACTGGCGCATGACGTTGATCAGTTTTGTGGTATTCCCGGCGGTGGGCGTTTGCATCAGCCTGATCAGCAAGCGGTTGCGTAACCTGACACGTCTCAACCAGCACCAGATGGGCCAATTGACGCAGGTATTGGGCGAAAGCATCGATTGCCAACGCGTGGTGAAGGTTTACGGCGGCCAGAGCTATGAGGCGGCACGCTTCACCGAGGCCGTACAGGACATCCGCCGCAACGCGGTCAAGCAAAGCGCCGCTTCGGCCATGAATACCAGTGCTACCCAGTTCATCATCTCGGTGGCGCTGGCCGGTCTGGTGCACTTCGCCTTGCTGCGCGGCCAGCACAACCAACTTACCGCCGGTACCTTCGTGGCGCTGATTACCGGTATGTCGGCGATGTTCGCGCCGATCAAACGTATCACCAACATCTCCCAGTCGCTGCAACGCGGTCTGGCGGCGGCCGAGAGCGTATTTCTGTTCCTCGATCAACCTTCGGAACCGGATAGCGGTACGCGAACCCTCGAGAAGGTTCGCGGCGATCTGTCGTTCGAACAGGTCGGCTTCCGCTATCTGAATGCCGAGAAAGCCGCGATCGATCGCTTCGATCTGCAGATCCGCGCCGGCGAAACCATCGCCCTGGTCGGCTCGTCGGGTAGCGGCAAGACCACGTTGGTCAGCTTGCTGCCTCGCTTCTACCTACCGACCTCCGGTCGTATCACCCTCGACGGTATCGATCTGAACGAACTGCGGCTGGCTGATCTGCGTCGGCATATCGCCATGGTCAGTCAGGACGTTGTGCTGTTCAACGACACGGTGGCTGCCAATATCGCCTACGGTGCTTTTGGCGAGGCGACGCGCGAACAGATCGTCGAGGCGGCGCGTCAAGCCAATGCTTTGGAATTCATCGAGACACTGCCGGGGGGCTTCGACTGCCATATCGGCGAAAATGGCACGCTACTGTCCGGCGGACAACGGCAGCGGCTGGCTATCGCGCGCGCACTGCTCAAGAACGCGCCGATCCTGATTCTCGACGAAGCCACCTCCGCGCTCGACAACCAGTCGGAGCGATTGGTACAGAGCGCACTGGAGCATCTGATGCAGGATCGCACCACGATCGTGATCGCCCACCGGCTGTCGACGATCGAAAATGCCGATCGGATTGTCGTGATGCATCAGGGCGGTATCGAAGAAGTTGGATCGCATGCGGAGTTGATAAAGAATCAAGGGTTGTATGCGAAATTGCATGAAATGCAGTTTCATGAGCCAGGCGCCGCTGTGGCGGTCGCCGGTAAGTCGATCGATCAGAGTGATGTTTGACTGGTAGCAAAGGACAGTTTGAATGAACAAGATTCTGGTGACTGGTGGCGCGGGTTTTCTCGGTTCTCATCTGTGCGACCGACTGATTGCGCAAGGGGATGACGTACTCTGCGTCGATAACTTCTTTACCGGCGACAAGCGTAATGTCGCCCATCTGCTGGGCCACCCGCACTTCGAATTGATGCGCCACGACGTGACCTTCCCGCTGTATGTCGAAGTCGATCGCATCTTCAATTTGGCCTGTCCCGCGAGTCCGGTGCATTACCAGTTCGACCCGGTGCAGACCACCAAGACCAGCGTGCATGGCGCCATCAACATGCTCGGCCTTGCCAAGCGGGTGCGTGGCCGTATTCTGCAGGCGTCGACCAGCGAGGTCTATGGCGATCCGGAAGTGCATCCACAACCGGAAGGTTATTGGGGGCGAGTCAATCCGATCGGCATCCGCAGTTGCTACGACGAGGGTAAACGCTGTGCCGAGACGCTGTTTTTCGATTACTACCGACAGCATCAGTTGGATATCAAGGTCGTGCGTATTTTCAATACCTATGGACCGCGCATGCATCCGAACGATGGGCGGGTGGTCAGCAACTTCATCGTGCAGGCGCTCAAGGGCGAAGACCTCACCATTTACGGCGATGGCTCCCAAACGCGCAGCTTCTGTTATGTCGACGACCTGATTGAAGCCATGTTGCGCATGATGGATACCGAAACCGGCTTTACCGGGCCGGTGAACATCGGCAATCCGGGCGAATTCTCCATGCTCGAGCTGGCCGAGAAAGTCTTGAAACTGGTCGGCGGCCCTTCGCGCCTGGTGTTCAAACCGCTGCCATCCGACGACCCGAAACAACGCCAGCCGGATATCGACCTGGCTCGGGAGCGGCTGGGCGGGTGGGAGCCTAGGGTTGGGTTGGAAGATGGATTGAAGGAAACCATCGCTTATTTCCGAACGATGTTTGCCGTCTGATCAATGAATCCGATCCGAGTTGACCGGATCGGTATGCTGAGAACCAAGCACCATGAATAACGACCAGTTGATTCTTTTTTCCGCTGTTTTCGCCTCCGATGAGGCGCTTGCCTGGCTACGCGCAGTACTACAGGGACCGCTCGCCGAAAAATACCGTTTTGCCGTTCTATGCGCCGAAGCCGGGCGGGGCGCGCTGGAAGATGTCGGCGTCCCGCTGTTCACCGCGCAAGACCGCGGGTCGATTCGCGCGCAGCTTAAAGCAATTGCCCCGGCCATTGTGCAGAGCCTGAGCGAAGAAGATCACCGCGCCGCCGCGTATCATATTTTCAGCCATCCGTATTTTGTGCTGGCCACCCATTTGCGTACGGACGAAGCCATCCCTCGTAGCTGGATGAACCATCTCGTCTATAACAAGCTGACCGACATCAATCTGGTGCTCGATCGCGCGATCAAGGCCAATATCGAGCAGCAGGGTTGTCTCGGCCTTCGTTCGCCCGTGGTGTTGACTCAGGAGCAACTCGGTGAAGAGAGCTTGGTGTCGATGCTCGACCATGCCTATTCGTCCCTATTGACACCGGCGCGGCTGGATGTGAACGGCAACATCAAAAAGGATTATTCGGATTTCCGGCTGGCGTACATTACGCACTTCTATTGCAACCAGAAGGATATTTCCGCCGTGACGCGCCTACTCGAGCGCTATGCCGAGTATCCGCCGGAAATACGCGCACGCGTTCATTTTGTCATTGTCGACGATGGTTCTCCGATCGAATATCGCGTGCCGGATCTGCCGCTCAATATCACCTGGCTCAAGATCGATCAGGACATCCGCTGGAACCAGCCGGGCGCGCGTAATCTGGGTGCCGTTTATGCGCGTGCCGATACCATTTTGCTTGCCGATCTCGACCACGAGGTGCCGCTGGAGTCTATGCGCCGACTGGTCGAATTGCCTTCCTGCGGCAAACGGCTTTATAAAATGTGGCGCAAGAATGAAAAGGGCGAGTACATCAAGGGGCATCCGAATCTATTCGTGATGTCTCGCGGCCGTTTCATGGAATGCCATGGCTATGACGAAGAACTGGCTGGACATTACGGTTCGGACGACTACCGTTTCGTCAAATACCAAAAGGCGCGCGGCAGTTTCCAAAAATATCTGCCCAAGCGTATTTGGTGCTTCGAGCGGCAGGATATCGATCGTCAAAAGTCCTATCACAGTTTGGTGCGCGATCTGTCGTTCAACTCTGCGGCCGATAGTCGCAAGCGGCACGAACTCGCCAATGTCGGGCAAGGTTACGGCCATAGCCGCATGTTCCTCAATTTTACCTGGACGATGCTGGCCGATCGGCAGCTCGATTTGCCCATCGCACGTCCATCCGGCCGCGGCTGGAAGTATGCTTCGCTACTACGCCAAATCCTGCCCCGTTTCTGAAGGGGCTGGAGCGGCGTGGCGAACACGGCGGCTGTTTAAGTGAGAGACGGATAGCACAATGGTCTTACTGCGGTATTTTTTCCCAGCATTTTTGCGACAAGACAAGGTGTCGGACGGCTACTCTCGGCTCGCTTGGCTGATTTGGTTACTCACGCTGGTGCTGATGCTGATCTGGCCGATTCCGAACGGGCAGTTGCCATTTCATCGCAATTTCATCCTAGTGCCGCTGTTCTTGTTGCAGGCATGGCTGGTATGGCGGCATGCGCCGGTGCGCGCGGCGTTGCCGCTGCGGCAGATCAAGCCGGTGCTGGTGCTGCTGGGTATTTTGAGCGTCTGGATCTTGTTGACCGGGCTGTTGCACGGGCAGTCGACGAGATTCTTTCTCAGGGAGTTCAACGGCAAGTGGCTGCGCGTGCTGGAAACCGGTTTCATGGGGCTGAGCCTGGTGCCGCTTTTATCCGCCGGCCGTCGGCAACGCGCATGCTACGAAGTGCTATGGGCGCTGTTGTGCGTGATGGGCCTTTTGGCCGTCTGGCAGCTATACGATATAGTGCGCTTGTGGCACCACAACGGGGGTGTCATTCCTTGGCAGTTCACCCGGCTGGCCTACTCGCGTTTCGAACTGAGCGTTTATTTCAGCACGCTGTTGATTTTCCTTTTTGTCGAGATCGGCGTGCGTGCCGCCTTGGGGCGTCGTGAGAGCCGGGTGGGTTGGCCTGCGTTGCTGGTGCTCTTGTCTCTGGCGTTGGCCGCGCAGCTGAGTCTGATGACACGTAACGCCACGGTTGGCGTCTTGGCCAATATGTTGTCGGTGACCCTATTGGTGTTGTTGATGCGGGCCGCCAGCTGGGGCAAAGGCCGTCTGCTGGCTGTGGCATTGCTGGGGGTCGTATTGATCGGCGGGGTGGCGACCATTTCCTGGAAAACGGATAGCCGATGGGCCAGCCTAAAGCAGACCCTGCCGGTGGCGCTGGATACCTCACATCATTTGGCATGGCTGGATTTAAATCGCTATCCCTATCCGTCGATGGCCAATGGACAAATGGTGGATGTTTCCGCTTATGAACGTATCTCCTGGCTAAAGATCGGCAGCGAGCTGATGTTGAAAGAGCCATGGGGCCAAGGTTTGCGCGGCGATAATTTCCATCTGTTGGTCGCGAAGTATTACGGCCCGACCACCACGACCCAGAGCCATTCCGGCATGATCAATTTTGCCTTGGCCAATGGTATACCCGGCATGGTGCTGTGGCTGGTCATCCTGGGTTGGCTGACCGCGATCGGCTTGCACCGTTTCTATCGTTATCGACGCGCCGCGGGGCTCTGTTTGGCGATTTTCGTCATGGGCATGACCTTACGCGGACTGGTCGACGATATCTGGCGCGATCATATGCTGGAGATGTTTTTCTTCTTCTGCGGCCTATTGCTGACACTTTGTTATGCCGACGATGAACCCTCGTCCGAGGCAGAGACACGGGCGCCAGCGAAACTTTAGATCTTACCCACCTCGGACGGATACATCGCGAGCATGCTGTTCGGGTTTTTTAATGGATGTCAGGAGTCGTCATGCGCCTTGCGCATATTGAGTCGTCGATGGATTGGGGCGGGCAGGAGCTGCGCATTGTCGAGCAGACCGCCTGGTTGAATGCCCATGGCCACACGTGCTGGATTGTGGCGCGTCCGGGGGCTGCCATTCTTGCGCAAGCGAGAGCACGCGATTTGCCGGTGCTGGAGATGGAAATTCGCGGATCGATGAATCCTACGACCTTGCGATCTTTACGCCGTTTCATCCGTCAAGAGTGCATCGATCTAATCGATTGTCATGGCAATCGCGACAGCACGTACGGTGCTTATCTGAAGTGGTTTTACGGCATGCCGGTAGTACGCTCGCGCCATGTGACGGATCCGATCGGCGCTTCGGGCCTGAAAAAACTGGTCTGGCGCCATGGCAATCACGGTGTCATCGTGACGGCAGGGCGGATTCGCGAGATGCTGCAGCAGGATGGGCTGGCCGATCCCGACGATGTGTACGTTGCCGTGGCCGGGGTCGATGAACAGCGCTTTAACCCGGCGCTGGATGGCTCTGCCTTGCGGGAGCGGCTGGGCATTCCCTTGGATGCCAAGGTGATTGCCAATGTCGGCATGATCCGGCCCGATAAGGGACAATTGTTCTTCGTGCGCGCTTGCCAAGAAATGATCGCCGAGCGCGACGAGGTGTTTGCCATTCATTTGGGCGAAGCCACGGGGCAGACGCAAGTCTATAAACAGCAAGTGCTTGCCGAGGCTGCGAGCGAGATCGATAGTGGGCGGATTCGCTTCCTCGGATACCAGTCGGATATCGAGAATTGGCTCGCACTGGCCGACATCGTGGTGGTCGCCTCGATCGGCACCGAGGCGCAGACCCGCCTGGTGGCCCAGGCATTTCTGATGAAAAAGAACATCGTGGCCACCACGGTCGGCGGCTTGCCGGAGATGATCCGTCATGACGAAACCGGCTTGCTATGCGCTCCAGGCGACGCCGGCGCCTTGCGCCAAGCCGTGACGCGATTGCTGGATGATGCCGGATTGGCCGAAGCGTTGCGCGATGCCGCCTATCGGCACGCGTTGGCGCACATGTCGTTCGATTACATGATGCAGGGCATGTTGGCTTGCTATCGGCAGGCGCTGCAACGGGCGGGTAAGCGGCAGGCGGCAGCAACATGACAAAGCTCAGGATCGCGCATTTGATCGATCTTGACCGCGTGGGCGGCGTGGAGTCGATGTATGTCGATCTGATCAGTGCGCCGCCGCCCGCCGGATGGCGCATCGAGCATTATACCGTTGCGGATAGCCCGAACATCGCACCGCGCTTTCGTCAGTCCGTGCAGCAACATAGCCGAGCCTTGAGCTCACCCAAGGCATGGCATGGCATCAAGCTCCCCAGACGGCCGGCCGCCTTGCGTGCTCGCAACCGGTTAGCACAAATCCGCTCGATTCGGCCGGATATCGTGTTGGCTTGGAACCAGTTCACCGATTTTCATTTACCACCCGATTTTGCTTGTCCATTGGTGTACTACGAGCATGGCATGAGTTGGTATACCCACTCGCCGACGCAATTACAGGGCTTTTTTCCCTATGTCACCGCGGCGATTGCCGCCTCGCGGGCATCGGCGCGCATGCTGCAACTCAAGCACAACGTGGCGTTTCCCGTGACGGTTTGCCTCAATCCCTTGGCGCCAGGTCAGCGCCAGACGGGGGGCTCGGCAAGAGTTCTGCCGCAAGGCCGGCCTTTCCGTCTTGGCTTGGCCGCCAGACTGGTGCCGCTCAAGGCGGCTGGGCTGCTGGTTTTGACGATCAAGGTATTGCGGGAACGCGGTTGCGATGCCCAAGCGGTCATCGTGGGCGAAGGGTCGGAAATGCCGGCTATCGCTGAGCTGATCCGCAGGGAAAAACTAGAGCCGTATGTCAGCCTGCCTGGCCGATGCGATGCGATGGCATCGTTTTACCGCGATATCGATTTGTTTGTGCAGACGTCCATGCACGAATCTCTTTCGCTGGTGTGCCTGGAGGCGATGGCGCACGGCCTGCCCGTTATTTGCAGCCAGATAGACGGCATGCCTGAAGTCGTACCCCACGGCGTTGCCGGCCTTTGTCTGACGCCGGATATGACCGTCGAGGCGTATCAGGCACTGACCGGCGCCAGCACTCAATTTACCAGAACCGTTTATGATCCGGCGCTGGATCAAATCGTGCCGGCGCGATTGCTGCGGCCCGAAACTTTGGCGGATGCCGCTCAGTTCTTGCTAGGAGATGCCGCAAACTATGCGGCTTTCAGCGCAGGCGCCGTGGCTCATGCAGCCCAAGGGTTCGATTTCGATACTTACCAAGCCAGCCTTTATCGTGTCTTGGCCGATATCGCTGCGAAGTCTTGACGATATTCCGCCAACGTTTGGCCTTGGCATCGACCGGCCAGGTGTTGGAATAGTCCCGTCATATCGCGATACAGCTGTTCGATGCTCTCCGTGTCCGGAAAGGTCGGGCTGCCTCCAGGCATGAACTCCGATGAGTGCAGCATGAATTCCAGGTAGTTGCTGCCTGCGGCCAGAATGCGGTTGGAGAGCCCGATCATCTCGGCTTGATTGTTTCGCTTTGGCCGAAGCCAACTCATCGAATCGGGGCGGGTTTTGCCGCGCAGCTTGTCCAGCGTGCCGCGCACGGTACGTACCCAGCCAGGGTATTTCAGGCGCGTGCTCATCGGGATCTCCAACAGGGCCGAATTGCCTGGTCTGGCAATGTCTTCCATATCGATGAAGTAGGCCTGTTCCGGGAAGTGCCGATAGTCGGTGCCACCCTGGCCGTTGCGCGTGCCGAGCGTGCCGCGCCAGTCGATGTGCGGGGTGACCGAGCAGTCGACTTGGTAACCGTACTCCAGCAAAAGTTGTGCATAACGGCTGTCGAAGGCCCAGCGGCCGGCGCGATGGCTGAGCATTTTGACGCCGAAGGTGTCTTCCAGCAGCTTGGTCATATGATCGACCTTGGCGCGCATGACGCTGTCGGGATACTCGATCAAATAGGCCTTGTCGACACCGTGCTGATCGGTCTGGGGATGGTCGGGCGGGCTGTTCCAGGCGTGTAGATGCATGCCGATTTCCCCGCTGCCGCGGCGTACGATGTCCCGGCCAAACGCCTGAAATACCGGATCGACCGCCATTTCATGGTTGGTGAGATAGCAGGGTTTGAAACCGAATTGTTCGCATAGCAGCTGAAAACGTTCGAGAAAGCCGGCATTGTGCGTTGTGAGAGGGCCATTGCCCCATAGATTGTCGCCTTCGGTATCGATGGTGATCAGAAACGAAGCGGGCTTTTGCATCAAGGTGACTCCAATGACGATTCGGCCAGCGCCAGATAGGCGTCGACCACCGTGTTCAAGGCAAAGCGTGCCAGTGCGACTTCATCGATGATCGGCGGCGCATCGAGGACGCGCTGGATGCCCGCAGCAAGCGATGGCGCGTTGAGATCGCACAATCCTGTGACGAGGGGGCCTGTCAGAATGCTTTCCGGCCCGAAAGGGCAACGCGTGCTGACGACGGGCGTCCCGCAAGCCAGCGCCTCGACGAGCACATTGCCAAAACCTTCGCTGTCGGAGGATAGCACCAGCGCGCGGGCGGCGCGTAGCCAGGGGTAGGGGTTGTCCTGGAAACCGGCGAAAACGACCCGTTCGGCAATGCCCAAGTCGTCTGCCCATTTTTCAATCTGTTGCTTCTCGGCGGTACTCCCATCCCCTAGCAGCACCAACTTGCCTGAGAAGCCGGAATGCCGGAATGCGGCGAGCAGCCGGTCGTGACGCTTGATGGGGTGAAAACGACCGACATGTACCAGATAGTCTTCGCCTTCCATAGGACACGGCAGGGCCGCCAGTCGGCGGATGGTCTCCAGGTCGAATGGATTGGGGATGATCTGGCTGCCTTGCAGATATTCCGCGCCCAGCTGCGCGACATCTTGCGCCAACCCTGGAGACACCAGGATCAGGCGCCGCTGCCGGTAGGTCGCGGCGAGTTGGCGGCGCTTGAGCCAGCGCTTGAACCCCCGCTTATTGGCCAACTGTGTGGTCACTACCGCACCATGCAAGCAACTCCATGCCTTGGCCAGAGAGGGCGTGGCCGCTACGATGCGGTCGGTTTTGGGTAAGTTGGAAATGGATAAGTCGAACGGGTTGCCGGCCAGGTAAGAAGAGAGGGCGTGCTCAAGCTGACGGGCTCGTCGGCCGATTTCCAGTTGGCGCCGTAATGGGCCACGATAACTGTCGGCGACTTCCAGCATATCGACGCCATCTGGAATCGGAAAAGCGCGGGCGCTTCGCAGCGACACAATGGTGACGCGGTGTCCTCTCCGGGCGATACCGTCGGCCAATGTGAGGACGACGCGTTCCGCGCCGCCGCCTGCCAGACCGTCGATAATGAATCCGATGTGCATAAAGTCAGCCTCGCCTTGCCGCTTCTTCGTCCGGCAACAGCATATGGAGCGTCGCCTGCAACACGGCTCCGGTCGGGATAGCGGTCAGATAGCGTTGTCCGGTGTCGGTCCGTACATCGTCCGGGTCGATCATCGGGCCGAAGTCCGCCGCGTTGATCACGATCGAACGATTCATCCACGGATGCCACTCGTTGAGTTTACTTGGGCCGAATAGGGCGACCGTATCGGTTTGCAATGCCGCTGCCATATGCATGGGAACCGAATCGACGCCGATGAATAGTCTTGCATCATCGATCAGCGCCGCCAGGGTGTTGAGCGTGAGCGCCCCCGCCAGCGAATGTACGCGCGGAGAGTCGATCAGGTTCATGATGTTGCCGACCAGTTGCTGCTCTTGTGCGGAGGTGCCCCCGGTCACGATGACAGGCCAGCCATCGTCGGCCAACGCCTGGATGATCTCTGCGAAGCGCTCGTCCTCCCAGCATTTGAAAAACCAGCGTGCCGGTGGATGAACCACGATATAGGCGCCATGGACGCCCAGCGAGGCCAATTGCAGCCGAACCTGATCTCGGTCCTCCTGACTGACGGCCATGCAGCAACGCTTGTCCTGTTGGTCGACCACCAGCCCCAAGGCCTCAACCGCGCGCAGATTTTGTTCGACCGCATGCAGCGAGTTACTGGGCGCGATGTCGGCCAGCCGGGTAAAACACCGTTGCCAGTGCTTGTTACGTCTTTTGGGGTAGTCGAAGCCGACCGCTTCACTCGGGTTGAGCAGGCGTGTCAGCAATGCGCCATTCCATTGATCGGATAGATGGAGGATCCAATCGTAGCGGCGTCGAGCGAGCCGGCGGTACAGGCCGACGAGATGGCGCAGTTTCTGCCAGCCATGAAGATCGCGCGCCAGGCAATGCAGTTGGCTGATGTCTGGGTGGCGAGACAGCATGGGGGCTGTCTCGCGGTAGACTAAAACATCGATCTCGGCATTCGGGTAGTGGCTTTTCAGCGCGCGAACGACCGGTGTGCTGAGTAGCACGTCACCGTGATGCCGAAGCTTGATCAGCAAGATTCTAGTGGGCGCGGTTACGGCACTTACCATGAGACGATCCG
The DNA here is from genome assembly GCF_004363805.1 of Paludibacterium purpuratum. GTDB lineage: Bacteria > Pseudomonadota > Gammaproteobacteria > Burkholderiales > Chromobacteriaceae > Paludibacterium > Paludibacterium purpuratum. The sequence continues at coordinate 274,514 of NZ_SNZP01000004.1, forward strand.
CATCAATTTCGATTCGTTGGCCCAGCGCGTCTTGTACTCGGCTGAGTTGCGCCCAAACGAGTAACGGTGGGCCAAACCCAGCGACTGCGAGTTTTGCCATGTGTGTTCGACATTGGCCCAGGTCAGCACCGTGCCGGGGGACAAATCGTGGAAGGCGGGATCGACGCCGCCATTGATGTACTCCACGGAATAGAAACGGTCTGACTGGGTGGCGAACAATAGCTGAAAGGCGGCGGGGCGATCCTCGATCAGTAGGACATAGCCGTCGATATGCGCTCGCAGCGCCTGCAACATGACAGCGAGTTGCGCTTGGTTGGGTAACGGTTGCCCCCATCGTTTCTGATAGAGTTCGGCATAGATCCGTACCAGTTCTTCAGGAGCGTACTCTGCCGCCGGTTGCAAGCGTCCCTGGGATTTCAGGCAGCGATTCAACTCGCTTCTGCGGCGCCCTTTTTGCTTAGCCGACATGCCTTGCGGGCTGAGATCCTTGGCGAGGCAAATCGTGCGCCCGCGGTTACGTCCGCTTAGATTGATAAGCTGTCCAGCGTGCTCCGAGGAAACGTATTTGCCTCGAAAACAGAGCATGCCCTTGTAGGCCGGCCCAAGCGGCAGGATGACTTCCGGAGAGCCAAAGTCATATTGTCGATCTACGCCGAAATGTTCTAAAGCCGTTTTATCCCCAGCCAGGTAGTTGCCCCATGTCGCGACCGCTGCGAGCAGGTTTCCGGCGCGATCGTGTCGGCCAAGATATTGGGGCTTGCAGTCGCAATGCTCCTGGATGAACGCTAGAACCTTCGGATGGGTGATGACACTGCCACCGAAGCGATGCCAGGCAACGGCATAGGTATCGGGCGAAATGGGCTGCCAGCCAAGCGAGCGCAGGAATGCGGGCATGGTTTCTTCGGTTGTGTTGAAAGACCCGTGATTTTAGCGCATACCGCTTGGGTTCGAATAAAAAAACGACACCGGTCGAAGACCGGTGTCGGGTACTACTGACGTCAAGTGGATCTTCTTCAGGTATTGAATAGCGGGTTGCCCGGATCCATGTCGCGACCGTTGCGCTGGATCGTGCTCCATACCGCCTGGCCGCGCAGGGATTCCTGAACGTCGTGGGCCAACGAGCTGTAGGCACGCACATTGCCGTCCGTGGAATAGGCGCGCAGCAGTGTTACTTTGGCTGCGAGATTATCCGGTTCGTCGCGCAAGGCATCGCGCAGCACGCGAACCGCATCCTTGGTGCGACCGTAGGCCAGGAATACTTCGGCCTCCCCTACCGGGTCGATGCCGCGGTGGCGCGGCTTAGTATAACGAACGGTTCTCCAGATTTTCCGAGCACCGTAGAAAGCCAACATGCACCCCAAGCTGCTGGCCATTGCTGTGAGCCACATCATGCTAATCCCTCGTGCTTTGTGTTTGTTTTGTACACGATTATTTGGACGAACAAATGGAACTAGCAATCCGTAGAAATCCTTAGCACAAGGATGCTGCGTTGCGAAAAAAAAGTAATTGGCTCACTGGCTTAGCCGCGCGGAGAGGAAGGCGTCATGTCGATTGCATGACAGGGGGCGCGCGCGACGGGATTGCCAATGGAATGGCGGCTTATCTGGCCGGGTGTAGCGCTCCATCGGCAAGCAACGATATCAGTGTGCGCGCGATTGAATGTGCGGGCCGGAAAGTACGTCGTCCAGGATTGCCCTCGGCAAAGTCTCTTCAATCACAGCTTTACCGATTTGTTGCAACAATACCAACCGGATTTTTCCTTGATGGACCTTTTTATCGTGGCTCATCAGCGTCAACCATTGCTCGACGCCCAGATCCGGTGCTTGGATCGGCAAGCCGGCCGCCGAGATCAACGCCCGAATGCGCGCGAGATCGCTATCTTGCAACCAGCCCAATGCGTGGGAGGTGGCGGCGGCCAGTACCATGCCGGCCGCCACGGCCTCTCCGTGCAGCCAGGTGCCGAAGCCGAGGCCCGCCTCGATGGCGTGGCCGAAGGTATGCCCCAGGTTGAGCAGCGCTCGCACCCCGGTTTCTTTTTCATCCTGCCCGACAATGTCGGCTTTCATCTCGCAACAGCGACGTACCGCATATTCCAGTGCCGTCATGTCGCGTGCACGCAGCGCATCGATATGCGCTTCCAGCCATGCGAAAAATTCGGCATCGCCCAGTAGCCCGTATTTGATGACTTCCGCAAGACCGGCGCTGAGTTCGCGATCGGGCAGGGAGTCGAGCAGGCGCATGTCGGCGATGACCGCGCGCGGCTGATAAAACGCGCCGATCATGTTCTTGCCTTGCGGGTGATTGATGGCGGTCTTGCCGCCGACCGATGAATCGACCTGCGCGAGTAAGGTGGTGGGAATCTGGATGAACGGTACGCCACGCTGATAGCAGGCGGCGGCAAAGCCGGTCATGTCGCCGACCACGCCGCCGCCAAGGGCGATCAGCGTGGTACTGCGCTCGCAACGCTCGGCCAACAGTACGTCGAAGATATGGTTCAGTGTCTGCCAGTCTTTGTGATCTTCGCCGTCGGGCAGCACGATCGGCACGACGGCGATGCCACGGGTACGCAGCGCATCGACGAGCCTGGCCAAATACAGTGGCGCCACCACCTCGTTGGTGACGATGGCCACTTTGTCACTTGCCAAGAGCGGCAGCAGAAGATCGGGCTGATCCAGAAGGCCCTGTCCGATATGGATGGGATAGCCGGCATCGGGCAGCGTCAGGTTCAGCGTGATCATGTCAAGGCTTTCTGTGAAGGGAGAGGAGTTGTTCTTCCAATTGGTTGACCAGTGTATTGACGTTCTGCTGGGTGGTGTCGACGACCAGGTCGGCGATCTGGCGGTAGAGCGGGTCGCGCTCGGCGAATAGACTGGTCAGCTTGGCGCGTGGGTCTCCGGTGCGCAGCAAGGGGCGATTGCGGTCGAGTTGGGTGCGGGCCAGCAAATCGTCGATATTGGCGCGCAAGTAGATGACGGTACCGTGCTGCGACAGCAGGCGGCGATTCTGTTCGTTCAAAACGGCACCGCCGCCTGTTGCGAGGACGATGTTGTCGAGCAGAACCAGATCGGCGATCACGCTAGATTCGCGTTGGCGAAAACGCTGTTCGCCCTCGATATCGAAAATCGTTGCTACACGAACGCCGGTACGTGCCTCGATTTCTTGGTCGGAATCATAAAAGGTCTTGTCCGTCTTGCGTGCCAATGCCCGCCCGACGGTGGTTTTGCCGGCTCCCATGAGCCCGACCAGAAAAAAGTTGCCTGCCAGTTTTTCCATGTCGCCATTCTATCCGATGGTATGACAATCTGTCTTTGGACATTCTGGCAACGTCGATTTTCCTGCACTCAAGAGCGGGAAATGATCTGCGGGGTAATGAAAACCAGTAGTTCGCGCCGGCTGTGGCGTTTGGTCTTGCTGCTGAAGAGCGCACCCAGCAGGGGGATGTCGCCCAGGATCGGTACATGGTTGCGCAGATTGTGCTGTTCGTCGATATAGATCCCGCCCAGAACCACGGTCCCGCCGTTCTCGATTTGAACCGAGGTGCGGATGCGCTTGGTATCCACGGATGGCGCACCGAGCACCGACTGTTTGTAGTTCGGGGAGTCCTTGCTGATGTCGATCTCGATCCACAGACTACGCGCATCGGGAGCGATGACCGGTTTGACCTTCAGGCTCAACGCCGCCTTCTTGAATTCAACCGACGACACATCGCGAGAACCGCGGTGCGGGCGGCTGCGCGGGTAGGGAATTTCACTCCCTTCCTCGATCGAAGCTTCGCTGCGGTCTGCTGCCAACAACCGAGGACTGGAGACGACTTTACCCTGACCTTCGGCTTGCATGGCCTGCAACTCCAGACCGATCAAGGTGCCTGCGCTGGCGCGGAACAGGGCGGCGATCGAACCGAAGGGCGGTTGAATCGGCAGATTCACGCCGGCAGACAAGCCATCATGATCCGCGGTGCTGCCTGGCGTATCGTTGTCGCGCCAACCGGCAAGCGTGCTCGCACGATGCGCTATGTCCGGTACGCGCGCAAAGTGGAGCTTGCTGCCCAGCTCGCGGCTGAAAAAGTCATTGGCTTCGACGATGCGGGCCTCGATCATGACTTGGCGTAATGGCCGATCGGTGCTCTCGACGAATTGTTTGATTTTGTCGCCGCTCGAAGGGATATCGTGCACGAATAGCGTATTGCTGCCGGGGTCGACCAGCATGCTGCCCTTGTCGCTCAGCAAGCGTCCTTCTTCCAGCAATTTACGAACCTCAGCAGCCGGCCGGTGGCGTAAGGGAAAGGCGCGTACCTGGGGTGCGACCAAGGCTTGGCGTTGCTGGCCGGCTTCGAAGCGCTGTTTGTCTTGTCCGAGCAGCTCATCGCGTTTGGAGATATGCATGACCTTGCCGATGGTCTGCCGCTCAAGCCCTTTTGCCTGCAGGATCAGTTCGATGGCCTGATCCCAGCGCACCCCGTTCAGGCGTAGCGTGATCTGCCCTTTGACCGAATCGTTGACGATGATGTCTCGGCCGGCGTGATCCGCCAGCGCGTATAACGCGGTGCTGACCTCCATATTCTGAAAGTTGAGCGATAGCGGTGCCGCGCCGTTCGCCGCCATGGCGTTGGCGGTCAGCCAGCCCAGGTAGAACGATGCCATGCCTATTCGCCGGCTTCGGATCATGGTTGCTCCATGGTGAGGTGAGTTTCCTTACCCGGGGCGGCACCGACTGCCACTGAGGGCGTCAGCGTGATATGTCCTGCGCCGATTTGGGTGATTTGCCAACCGCCGTTGCCGATCAGACCACCCACCGCGACCAGGTGGATTCGCTGTAGAGGATCCAGCAATAAGGCTTTGCGGTTGCTTTGCTGGCTGATTGTGCCAACTAGTTTGAGGTCGACCAGCTCGAAAAGGCCGAGATCCTGGTGCGGAAGAGACGATAAGCCCTTGTCGGGGGCCAGCCGTTGCGGATCGAAAGGATTGCGTTGCTCAAGGCCGGTCTGAGCGGCGGCAAAGCCAGGCGACAGCGCCAACATGTACAGCCAATGTGCGGTCATGGTGAGATCTCGGGTGGGGAGGGGTGCAAACAAAGGATGCGCGCATGTAAATCCAAGCGCTGCCGGCCGGAAGCGCCGAGCTGCATGTGATCCATCGTCAGGGTTGACGGGTGCCGGCTCAATGCGACCGCAAAATCCTGCAGTTGGTCGAAAGTCCCTGTGGCGACCAACTGAGCCGAAGCAACCGTCAGTGCGCCGTGCGCCTGCTCGTCGACAGGTTCGCCGACGAGCGGCACCAAGCGATGGCGTCGGGCGATGTCTTTGACTTGTGCCATGTCGCAGCCCCACCGTATCGTTGCCAGGACGGCGGCATCCTGGGTTTTGTCGATCGGCTGCGGCGCAGAGGCGTGCTGCTCGCGGCGCCAGGTCTGTAGCGCATCGTGCAGCAACAGCCAGTACGCCAATGAGTAGCACAGCGTCGTCAGCACGATGAGGCTGGCCCCGCGTATACCCGGCGCTTGGTCGGGTAGCGTGCGCAGCCAGCGGCGCCAAGGCGAGGAGTGTTTCATGGCGTTTGCGCCGGGTGTTGCGACTCGGTGCGGGCTAGAACCAGGATGAAGTGCTGAACCGGGAGCGACTGATGCAGACCCGCAGAGGCTTCCTTATGGCTCAAGCGCCGGTAGCCGGTCTGTGTTTTCAGTACCTGTACGAGTTGCGGCAATCCGTCGGCGCGGCTGGCAAGCCCCGTCAGCGTGAGTTGCCTGTCTTCCTGTTTCAGCGATGTCAGCATGACGCCCGCGGGCGTGTGGTTTGCCAGCAATGTCAGCAACTCGGCGGCCTGTGCTCGGTTTGCCTGCCAGTGTTGCAGCCAGTTGGTATCGTATTCGGCGCGAGGGGGCGCCTCCTTATGAGCCATGGGGCGCAGATCCGGCGCCGGCAATACGGTGCGCATCGCCAATAGCGCGAATAAACCAAGACATTGCGGCACGGCCAGTGCCAGCCAGAATTGGCGCTGGCGTTGTCGCTGAGCGGCCTGGCGCGATCCGATGAGATTGAGTTCGATCCATGGGCGTCCGTGCGCTGCGCGGCTCACGGGCAGGCTCCCAGTGCCAGGCCAAGGGCGACGGACAATTCCGGCGCCCGTGCCGTGATGGGACGGCGATCCTCTTCGTGCGCCAAGCGGCAGCCGGCAAAGGGGTTGGTACAAAATCGGGTGGACGGTAGCCGAGACTGCAGGTCGGTCATCAAGGGCTGAACCGTTCCCACCGGGCCCGCCAGCATAAGCAGATCCGGTGGTTGCGCCGTTAGCCGCTCGCTCAATTCGGTGCCGTCTTGCGCCAGACCGATCTCCTGGGGCAGGTCGTCCGCCGGGGAGAGGGCGTACCAGGAGAAGCCCGCATCGCTTGCGTGAACCAATGTTCTGGCGATCGGACCCTGGCCCGTCCATGCTGGGGTATGGCTAAAAGCGGTGAGCAGCGCCAAGATATCGATCTGAACCTGTACCGCCTCCAGCCCCGCCAAGTCGAGCAACGCCAGCGACGTCTCCAGTAAAGCGCCGGGCACCGCGCCCACCAGAACCTGAGGGGGGTGATCCGAGCGCGCCGGCAGCGTGACCTCGGCGTAGATCAGATCGTCCGAGTGCCATGCCGGCTTTGGCCTTGTGCCATTGCCGGGGACGATGGGCAACAGGGCGAAACGGGCGGGAGGACTGGGGACGGACAGCACCACTTGTTTACCCGGCAGCGCCAAACGGTGCCAAGCATCGCTCAGTGCTTCGGCGGCCGCTTCGTGGTCGCCGGGGAACAGGGTGTGGTGGCTATGTCCCAATATGAGCGGGGAACTGGAAGATGTGCGATCCAGGTGGATCAACGTGAAACGATCGGCGCGCAATTCGAGGCCGATCGGCTCTGGCACGGCCGTCCGCCTGGCCAGTGCCACCAGTTTTTGCAGCAGCATGGTGTCGATCCTCCGCCTGACTGCACCCTCGGCAATCCGCGGCCGCACCAGGTTTTTATCTACAGGTCGTCACAAGTCGTATAATCCGTGTTTCAGCGAAATACTGGAAAACTATGTTTAAACGAATTTTTGCGATTCTGGCAGGGCTGTGTCTGGGTGGGGTGGTGCTGTCGGCCGGAGCCTTGGCGATAGCGATCATCATAACCTACCCCCGGCTGCCCAGCCTGGACGTGCTGACCGACTACCGGCCGAAAATCCCGCTGCGGGTTTATTCCGCGGACAATGTGCTGATCGGGGAATTCGGCGAGGAGCGTCGGTCGTTTCTGCGCATCCATGAGGTGCCGCAGCAGATGATCAATGCACTGCTGGCGGCCGAAGATGCGAATTTCTACCAGCATAGCGGGGTTGACTACTCGGGGGTGATGCGTGCCGCCATCGGCAACCTGCTGACCGGCCATGCCCGCTCGGGCGCCAGTACGATCACGATGCAGGTGGCCAAGAACTTCTTCTTGTCGAGCGAGAAGACGTTCACCCGAAAATTCAATGAAGCGCTGCTGGCGTTCAAGATCGAGCATGCCCTGTCGAAAGATCAGATCCTCGAGTTGTACATGAATCAGATCTACCTGGGGCAACGCGCCTACGGCTTCGGTGCTGCGGCACAGGCCTATTATGGGAAGAATCTGCAGGATCTGACTGTGGCGGAAATGGCCATGCTGGCAGGTTTGCCCAAGGCACCGTCCGCTTATAACCCGATCGTCAACCCGGATCGGGCTCGTCTGCGCCAGGAGTACGTTCTGCGCCGCATGAAGGAGCTGGGGTTCATCAACGACGCGCAATACGAACAAGCGATGGCGCAGAAGCTGGTGTTCGCCAACCAGGCCGACAGCAATGGCTTCCCGGCACAATACGTGGCCGAGATGGTGCGGCAGGCGATGTACGACCGGTTCCGTGAAAATGCCTATACCGAGGGCTATCGCGTCTATACCACCATCGACAGCCATCACCAGCAATGGGCTTACGATGCCTTGCGCGCCGGTTTGCTCGATTTCGACCACAAGCACGGCTATCGCGGCCCCGAGAGCTTCATCGACATGAACAACCTGCAGGGCGAGGATCTGAGCATGGCGCTGGATGACGCGCTCTCGGAGATTCGCGACAGCGGCGATATGCAGCCGGCCGTGGTGCAGTCGTCCAGCTCGAACGAAGTGCGTGCGTATATGCGTGGCGGCAAGATCGCCGTCATCAATGGCGCAGGGTTGGATTTCGCGCGTCGCGCACTGAGCAGTCGTGTCTCGGCTCAGCAGCAGATCCGTCCTGGTGCGGTGATCCGCGTCCGCGCCAACGAGAAGGGGTATTGGGAAATCGTGCAAATGCCGGAAATCGAGGGGGCATTCGTCTCGCTCGATACCCGGACCGGCGCCATCAAGTCGTTGGTCGGCGGTTTCGACTTCAATCGCCGCAGCTTTAACCACGTGACCCAGGCTTGGCGTCAACCGGGCTCGACGTTCAAGCCCTTCATCTATTCGGCGGCCATCGACCGCGGTTTGACCGCCTCGACCATGGTCAACGACGCCCCGTTCAGCTTCGACCCGCAAGACGGCTCCGGCAAGATGTGGACCCCGCAGAACGACGACGGCAAGTTCATGGGCATGATCACGATGCACCATGCATTGGCGTTGTCGCGTAACCTGGTGTCAGTGCGGATTCTGCAAGCGATCGGCACCGACTATGCCCAGCAGTACATCCAGCGTTTCGGCTTCTCGGCCAAGCAGCATCCGGCCTATCTGCCGATGGCGCTGGGCGCGGGTTCGGTCACGCCGTTGCAGATGGCCGAGGGTTATGCCGCGCTGGCCAACGGTGGCTACCGTACCCACGCCTATTTCATCGATCGCATCGAAGATGCGTCGAACCGGGTGTTGGCCAAGACGCAAGCCGTTGTGGCCGGCCAAGGCGGCACGCCGGTGATCGATCCGCGCAATGCCTTTATCATGACCAATATGATGAAGGACGTGATCCGCTACGGTACCGGGACCCGGGCCTTGGTGCTGGGGCGCAGCGATATCGCCGGCAAGACCGGTACCACCAGCGACTTCAAGGACGCCTGGTTCGTCGGCTTCAATCCCGGCCTGGTCGCCGCCACCTGGGTCGGCTACGACCAGCCGCGTAGCCTGGGCCGTTACGGCTATGGTGGCACGGCGGCGCTGCCGATCTGGATCAACTACATGGCCAACGCCCTGAAGAAGGAGCCGGAAGTCGAGCTGCCGATGCCGTCGGGTATTACGGTCAAGGCCGGGGCTGGGTTGCATGGCGGCGACGAGTATTACTACGACGAGTTCCAGACGCCGAATCCGGATATCAAGCTCAACAACCACGGCACGGTGCCGGTGGCCCCGAACGCTTCGGATGCGCAGAACGGTTCTGATCAGCCCAAGACCGATACGCCGCCGCCAGCCGATGCGGTCGAGAAGGTCAAGGACCAGCTATTCTGATGTTTGTCTGACAGCGCCCCCGGAAACGGGGGTGTTTTTTTGCTGTCGGCAAGTTGTCATCAAGATTTGCTCAGGTTGTTTGAGTACCCTGCATGCACCAAAAACATGAGCGGGGCAGAACAGATGATGAGCACAATTGTGGTGATCGACGATCACCCACCCATTCGAATGGCGCTGAAGACGTACCTTGAACAGGATGGCCGCTGTCGCGTGGTGGGGGAGAGCGGCGGTGCGGAGGCTTTGTCCATCGTGCGCCAGCATGTACCGGACTTGGTGATCATGGACTTGGCGTTGTTCTCCTTCGACGGGCTGGGCCTGATCCGACAGATCTGCCTGGTGGATAAGAAAATCCGGGTGCTGGTACTCAGCTCCCGGGAGGAGAAAATCTATGTGACCCGGGCCGCCGAGCAGGGGGCCTGCGGTTACATCAGCAAGGCCAGTTCGATGCAGGAGATCCTGTATGCCGTACAGCTGGTGCGATCCGGCTATCGTTGTTTCCCGGTCGGCAGCCAACAGGTGACCCAGGATGTCCCGGTGTTGAGCCGGCGCGAGTTGGCGGTGCTGCGCTTCATTGCCGGCGGCAGCCGGAACAAGGAAATCGCCTCGGCGTTGTGTATCAGTCCAAAGACCGTCAGCACTTACAAGATGCGCCTGCTGACCAAGTTGAATCTCAAAACGACGCTCGATCTCGCCGAATATGCCCGCATGAATGGCTTGGCCTGATGTTGGCCGTCCCTAGGCGGACGGCCCTGTTCTCGCAAACTCAGAACAAACCGTTGTTGTAGTCGTTGAACGCTTGCTCCAACTCGGCGCGCGTATTCATGACGAACGGCCCCCATTGGGCGATCGGTTCTTCGATCGGTCGCCCGGCGATCAGCAGCAGCCGGCTTGCCTCTTGGGCGCGTAGCCAGACGGCGAGCCGGCCGGGCCCATGATCCAGGACTGCCATCGTGCCCTTGCCGACCGCGCGCTGATTGCCGCCAACCAACGCACGGCCTTCGTATACATACAAAAAGGCGCGATAACCTTCGGGGACGGGCAGAACGACCTCCGTGCCCTCTGCCAGCGAAATATCCAGGTACTGCGGGTCGGTGGCGATACCGCCCACAGCGCCCTGCTGACCATCGAGCATACCGGCGATCAGTCGGACATCGACGCCTGGCGCCGGCGATAAGCGGGGAATATCGGCGGCGGCGATGCCACGGTAGCGCGGATCGGTCATTTTCTCGCGCGCCGGCAAATTGACCCACAATTGGAACCCGCGCATGCGGCCTTCCGCCTGTTCCGGCATTTCCGAATGCACCACGCCGCGGCCTGCGGTCATCCACTGCACATCGCCCGGTCCAAGCACGCCTTCGTTGCCGACGCTATCGCGGTGGCGCATACGTCCTTCGAGCATATAAGTCACCGTTTCGAAACCCCGGTGCGGATGTTCAGGGAAGCCGGCAATATAATCGCCAGGTGTGTCGGAGCCGAACTCGTCCAGCATCAGGAATGGATCCAGGCGCTGCTGCAGCGGCTGCGTCAGAATGCGGCTGAGCTTGACGCCGGCGCCATCGGATACGCTCATCCCGGTATGCAGGCTTTCTACTTCACGGAATGCGTCAGTGTTTTTCATCATGTTCTCCAGGCGGTGTTTATATGTATCGATTATCTGTCTTGAATAATCGATAAAAAAGCGCAATTATTGGCTTTTAATGTTCGAATAAATCGATATGAATTTGCCGCGCACCCGAGCCGCGCAATGGCGCATGTTGCAGGCGGTGGTCGATCTGGGGGGCTTTGCCCAGGCCGCCAGCGCATTGCACCGCAGTCAATCGTCGATCAGTCATGCGGTGGCGACGTTGCAGCAACAGTTGGGGGTGGTGCTACTGGCGCCGGAAGGGCGGCGCATGGTTCTGACGCCGGCCGGCAGCGCGCTATTGCGAGATGCGCGTCAATGGCTGGCGGGATTGGAGCGGTTGGAAGCGCGAGCGCAGAAGCTGCGGCAGGGTTGGGAGAGCGAAGTGCGTTTGGCGGTGGATAGCTTGTTCCCCACCGAAACGCTGTTGCGGATCTTGCGGCGCTTTGCCGATCAATGTGGCGAAACCCGGCTGCAGCTACATGAAGTCGTGATGTCGGGCGCGGACGACGCGCTCTATGCCGGCCAGGTCGACTTGGCCATCGCCACCCGGGTGCCGAGCGGCTTTCTAGGCGATTGGCTATTCGACGCCGAATTTCAAGCCGTGGCAGCGCCGTCGCATCCGCTGTTGGCGTTGGGTCGGGCCATCGAGGCCGACGATCTGGCGCAGCATACGCAAGTGGTGGTGCGCGACTCGGGGGAAACGGCGCCGCGCGATGCCGGCTGGCTCGGCGCGCGTCAGCGCTGGACGGTCAGCAAACAAGAAACCTCGCAAGCCGCGGTGCTGTCCGGATTGGCCTATGCCTGGTTACCGACTAGCGGCATCGCCGCGGAACTGGCGGATGGCCGGCTTCGGCCGCTGCCTTTGTCGAGCGGGGGGACGCGTAAGATGCCGGTTTTTCTGATCGTGGCCGATCCGGCGGCTGCCGGTCCGGCCACGCAAAGCCTGGCGCAGTGGATTCGCGCCGAAGGGGAACAACAAGGTTCGACGAAGGCTTAGTCGTCGATGATGTGATCGAAACGCACATCGGCGCCCAGTACGCCTAGCAGCTCGCCCGCCGGGTTGAACAGCGGAGCCGCAACCGTAAAGCCGTAGTTGCCGGTTACGATAGAGCGATAGATATCGGACACGAATAATGCCCGGCGCCGCGTGGCTTCCTGGAACCAACGGCGCTGATTGCAGTTGAAACCGAACGATTCCGTCCCCAGACCATCGGTCGAGACATCCGAGGTGATTTGAATACCGCTCTTATCGGTGGCGTAGCAGATTTCCAGCGCCGGCAGCCGACGACACAACCCGGCCAGCTTGCTTTCCAGATCTCCCCGCTCCATGCGGGTCAACTGCCACTGTGCGATCGATTCCTCCACGCCTTGGCGGATGCGTTGATGACCGGCAAAGCGGAACTCGCCGACCTCGGTCAGTAGCAAGTCGCACTGTTCGCTCATTTGCGTCGCGCTGGCCGCCAGGGCGTGTGCGCCTTCCAGCTGCAGTTGCGAGCTTTCCACCACCGCGCCGATCTGATCGGTGATCGCACGCACTTTCTCGTTTTGCGCGCTGCTGGCCTCGGCAATGACCTGGACATTTTTGATCAGGGTGTTGATGTCGCGCGAGGCGGCCTCGATCGAGTCGCCGGCCTGTTGCGAGACCGAGATGCCGGTATGCACCTGCTCGGCCATCGCGACCATGGTCTCGCTCGACGTGGTGACTTGTTCCTGGATCGTCGCCAGCAACTCTTCCACATTCTGCGTGGCCGACATGGTCTGGTCGGCCAA